>JAFOLH010000005.1 GCA_017419405.1 Renibacterium sp.
GAGCGAACGTCGGAGCCCCGGTTCCGGTCACCCCCGCCGCTGACGGTTCACTGCCGGCAACCGACCTCCCGGTACCGGCAACCGCCACCCCGGGCGCCTACACCGTCGTCGGAACCCAAGGCAGCAACACGGAAAGCACCCCGCTGACCGTGACGCCGGCCGGAACCCCGACGATCAAGACCGACCCCACCTCGGTGCCCGCTGGCAAGAAGACCAGCGTCACCGGCACCGGATGGGACCCGGCCTCACCGGTCTCCGTGCAGCTCAAGGACCCCAGCGGAGCGAACGTCGGAGCCCCGGTTCCGGTCACCCCCGCCGCTGACGGTTCACTGCCGGCAACCGACCTCCCGGTACCGGCAACCGCCACCCCGGGCGCCTACACCGTCGTCGGAACCCAAGGCAGCAACACGCAGTCGGCGCCGCTGACTGTGACCGCTGCGGTGAACCCGGCGCTGAAGGCCGACCCGACGTCGGTCCCCGCGGGCAAGAAAACCAGCATCACCGGAACCGGATGGGACCCGGCACAGCCGGTCAAGCTCCAACTGACCGACCCCGCGGGCCAGCCCGTCGGCAACCCGGTCACGGTCACCCCGACGGCTGACGGCGCACTGCCGGCAACCGACCTCCCGGTACCGGCAACCGCCGTGCCCGGCAAGGACACCGTGGTCGGCACCCAGGGCACCGACACGACCAGCACCCCGCTGACCGTGACGGCCGCCGTGAATCCGGCACTGAAGGTCGACCCGACCTCGGTCCCCGCGGGCGGCAAGACCAGCGTCACCGGAACCGGATGGGACCCGGCACAGCCGGTCAAGGTCCAGCTGACCGACAAGGACGGCAAGCCCGTCGGCGATCCGGTCAACGTCACTCCGGCCGCCGATGGTTCACTGCCGGCGACCGACCTCCCGGTACCGGCAACTGCCACCCCGGGCGACTACACCGTGGTCGGCACCCAGGGCACCGACACGACCAGCACCCCGCTGACCGTGACGGCCGCTACGACCCCGGCTCTGACGGTCAACCCGACGTCGGTCCCCGCTGGCAAGAAGACCAGCGTCACCGGCACCGGTTGGACCCCCGGAACCCCGGTCTCGGTCCAGCTCAAGGACCCCAGCGGTGCGAACGTCGGAGCCCCGGTTTCGATCACCCCGGCGGCTGACGGCGCATTGCCGGCAACCGACCTGCCGGTACCGGCCGACGCCAAACCCGGCAACGACACCGTCGTCGGGACCCAAGGCGCCACCACGACCAGCACCCCGCTGACCGTGACCCCGGCGGACGGCACCGCGAGCTCGAACACGAATGCTTCGGCATCCGCGTCCGCATCCGCGAATGCCGACTCCAAAGCGAACGCCGCGGCCCAGGCAGCAGCTCAGGCAGCCGCCAACGCCGACGCGACCAGCACGGCATCGGCCGCAGCCAACACCGCAGCCAACGCCGCCGCGAAGTCCGCAGCAAACGCCAACGCGACCGCCAACGCATCAGCTGACGCAACCAGCGCAGCGAATGCACAGGCACAAGCCGCCGCAACCGCAGCCGCGAACTCCGCAGCACAGTCCGACACGAACGCCACGGCCTCGGCTGCGGCAACCGCGAACGCCAACGCGGCCTCCAAGGCCGCGGCGACTGCGAACTCGTCGACGAACGCTTCGGCAGCCGCAGCAGCGAACGCGAATGCCACGGCGAACGCGAATGCGAACGCTTCGGCCTCGGCAGCGGCTTCGGCCAACGCCGATTCCAAGGCGAACGCCGCGGCCCAGGCAGCAGCTCAGGCAGCCGCCAACGCCGACGCGACCAGCACGGCATCGGCCGCAGCCAACACCGCAGCCAACGCCGCAGCTAAGTCCGCAGCAACCGCCAATGCCACGGCCAACGCATCAGCTGACGCAACCAGCGCAGCTAATGCCTCGGCTCAAGCTGCGGCTACGGCAGCCGCGAACTCCGCAGCGCAGTCCGATTCGAATGCCAAAGCATCGGCAGCGGCCAACGCCAACGCCAGTGCAGCGGCCTCGGCGGCATCCAATGCGAACTCGTCGAACAATGCCTCCTCCGCGGCGGCAGCGAACGCGAGCAGCAATGCGGACGGCAATGCCTCGGGCATCAAGGTGACCATCGACCGGAACCTGGTCAACAAGGGTGCGAATGTCGTGCTCAAGGTGACCGGTACCGGATTCAAGGCAACCGAAAAGGTGGCCGGGGTCCTGTTCTCCGAGCAGAGCCCGCTGGGCAGCCAGGTGGCAGACGCCAATGGTCAGGTCGTGTTCACCTTCAACAGCCAGAACCTCGAACTGGGCGACCACACGGTGACCTTGACCTCCACGGTCGATGCCGCCAAGACCGGTTCGGTCTCGTTCAAGGTGGTTCCGGCTGGCGCAGGCAATGTCAATGCTTCGGGCAGCAGCAACGGATCCGGTGACGGCCTCGCCAACACCGGCTCCAACGATCCGACCTCGATCTTCGTCGGGGCTGGAATCGCGCTCCTGCTCGGTGCAGCCCTGGTCAGCATTGCGGTCAGCCGCAAGCGCCGGGGAACCGAGATCGGCAGCTAGCGCCGAACCGTGCACGGATGATCCGGCTCTGGTGTTTCGAGAGCGGAATCATTCTCACAAATGAATAGACTGTGTGCTGGCCGGGAATGCGATTTCTGGCCAGCACACAGTCGTGTTGAAGGGTAATGATCGATGGCTGAAGCGGTGCCGCCGGCAAGACCGGCACGGAAGAAAATCGTTCGGGCGGTGATGGTCGTCGCGGTCCTGGCGGCGGTATGGCACATCGCCGCGTCTTTTTTGTGGATAGCACCGTATTCAGCCGGAGCCCGGGCACTGTTTCCGGGCGGGCAGCAAGTGCTCTCGTCCTACATGATCCCGATGTTCGGCCAGTCCTGGAGCGTCTTCGCTCCGGAGCCGATCAACGGCAATTACGTCTTGAAAGTCCGGGCCGCGCTGCCCAAGGACGGTGCGGAAGAAATTACCGACTGGGTCGACGCCACCGAAGTCGAGACCTCGATGATCCGGCACAACCTCTTCCCGCCCCGGGCCGGCATCGGCGCCGGCGAGTTGGCCTCGGAGTACAAAGGGAAGTGGGACGCCTTGACCGCCGACCACAAAGTCGTCACCGCACTGAACTATTTCAACGGGAACGACTGGCCGATCCGGTTGAACGAAAAGCTGCAATCGTACGGCACCCCGGATGTGATCGCGCCCTACTTGGACTCGGAGAACACCGTGATCAAGTACGCCACCCAGGTCGCCCGAGCGGTCTGGGGCAGTTCGGTGACCAGGGTCCAGTTCCAGGTCTACCGGCAAAACGTGATCCCGTTCGCGGATCGCAACACCCCGGGTGTGCAGCCGCAACCGATGCAGATTGCGGACACCGGCTGGCGCGGCCTGGAGGTCGCCCCCGGCCAGTCGGACAAAGATTTCGCCGATGTCTTCAAGGCCGCGTACGAAAGGCTTCCGCGATGACCAGCACCAAGGCCGAAGAAACCCAGCCCGCGCCCGAACCCGCACCGGAGAACGCTCCGCAGGGGCCCGCCCCGGCCAAGCCCGCGCGCACCTCGGCGAACCCGTTCCTGCGCTTCGTCTTCGGCTTCTGGGCGTTCTTGACCGGCTTGTTCCAGGATTTGATCGACGTGATCACCGACGTGGGCAAGCGCGGGTACTTCTGGACCGAGGCCTGGCTCTTGGACAGCAAGAAGTCGCTCTACGGCCTGGCCGTGACCCGGATCGTGTTCGGCGTCACCGGCTTCGGGCTGTTGTTCTTCAACTTCTCCACCCGGTTGTACAGCTTCGGCCCCGGATCCGTCTGGAACGGCGAAGCCGCCGCGGCGAAAAGCGATTTCCCGAAGATCTGGATCTTCTCGGTCTTCCATGATGCGATCACCAACGGGGCGGTTTACACCTTCCTCTACCTGGTCCTAATGTTCGTGGCGGTGCTCTTCACCATCGGTTGGCGCTTCAAGTTCGTGCTGCCGGTCTATTTCATCCTCTGGGTCTCCTTCATCGAAGCCAACGACATGCTCGGTGACCAGGGCGACAACATGTACCGCATCGCGTTGCTCTTCCTGTTCTTCGCCGACCCCGCCGCCCGGCTCTCACTCGATGCCCGGCGGCGTCGGAAGTTCGCCGGCACGTTCACCGAAGCTACCCCCTGGATCGTGCGCAAATGGCGCGGCGAAGGCCTCTTCGACCCGCAGATCAGCAACTTGTTCCACAATCTGACCTTGGTCGTGCTCACCGCCCAGGTCTGTTTCGTCTACGTCTCCGGCGCCCTGTACAAGGCCGGCGGCACGCCCTGGTCCACCGGCTATGCGATCTACAACCCGTTGATGACGGACCGCTTCGGCACCTGGCCCGAGCTGAGCCAGCTGTTCACCTACTGGGCGCCGATGGTCGCGATCATCAGCTGGAGTTCGATCATCATCCAGATGTCCTTCCCCCTGATGCTGCTGACCCGGCCGACCCGGATCCTGGCGCTGTTCGGCATCCTGTCCTTCCACATCGGCATCGCGGTCCTGATGGGCCTGCCCTGGTTCTCGTTGACCATGATCGCCATCGATTCGATCTTCATCCGCGACCGGACCTGGAAGAACCTGGGCAACCGGATCCGGACGAAGTACCGTGAATCCATGGGCAAACAACCAGTAGCGATCCAGTGAGCGGCGCCGCCGTCGTCGGCTCCGGGCCGAACGGCTTGGCAGCCGCCGTCGTGCTGGCCCGCGCCGGCGTGCCGGTGGACCTCTACGAAGCCAAAGACACAATCGGCGGCGGCACCCGGACCGAAGAACTGATCGAGCCCGGCAGCTGGCACGATGTCTGTTCCGCAGTGCACCCGATGGCCTTGGCCTCGCCGTTTTTCCGGCAGTTCGGCCTCGCCGAACGGATCGAATGGTTCGTCCCGGAAATCTCCTACGCGCACCCGCTCGACGGCGGGCAGGCCGGTTTGGCCTATCGGGATTTGGCGCGCACGGTCGCCTCGCTCGGCGTGGACGGCGCGGCGTACCGGCGGTTGATGGCACCGCTGGTCCGGAACACCGAGGCGGTGCTGGACCTGGCGCTGAATCCGGTGTGGCGGGTCCCTTCCGGGATCGCCGGCCCGCTGGCCTTGGGCCTGGGCACGCTGTGGCAAGGCGGGCCGTGGTGGAACACCGGCTTCCGTGGGGCGACGGCGCCCGCACTGATCACCGGCGTCGCCGCGCACCCGGTCGGCCCGATGCCTTCGCTGGCCAGCAGTGCGGCCGGGCTGGTGCTGGGCCATTTGGCGCACACCGTCGGCTGGCCGATTCCACGCGGCGGCTCGGCGAGCATCGCCAAGGCCATGCTGGACGATTTCCTGGCCCATGGCGGCCGGCTGCACACCGGTCGCCGGATCGATGACCTGGCCGAGCTTTCCGAAGCTTCCGCGGTGCTCCTGGACACCACGCCCAAAGCATTGCTCCAGATCGCCGGAGACCGGCTCCCCGACCGGTATGCGGATGCGCTGCGACGCTTCCGGTACAACAATGCGGCCTGCAAGGTCGATTTCATCCTTTCCGAGCCGGTCCCCTGGCAGAATCCGGAGATCGCCGCGACCGGAACCGCCCATGTCGCCGGAACCCGCGCGGAAATGGCCCGGGCCGAAGCCGAGGTGGCCCGGGGCGTGCATCCCGCGAAGCCCTATGTGCTGCTTTCCCAGCCCAGCCAGTTCGACGCCGGCCGGGCGCCGTCGGGCCGGCACGTGCTTTGGACCTATTGCCACGTGCCGGCCGGCTCCACCACGGACATGACGGAAGCCGTAGTACGCCAGATCGAACGGTTCGCACCCGGCTTCCGGGACACCATCGTCCAGTCGAAAGCGACGACCGCACAGCAGCTCTCCGAATACAACGCCAATTACATCGGCGGCGACTTCGGCGCGGGGACCACTGATCTTCGCCAGCTGCTGGCCCGTCCGGTGTTCGGCGGCAGGCCGTGGAAGACCCCGGTCCGCGGGCTGTACCTGGGTTCCGCCTCGACCACCCCTGGACCGGGCGTACACGGCATGGGCGGCATGCACGCGGCCCATTTGGCGCTCAGCGAAGTTTTCGGGCTGCAGCCGCCCAGCCTGGCCCCCTGAGCTCTTCGTACTTCGGCCCTGCCCTCATCGAGTGGCCAGTTCTGCAGGCTAAAAGCCAGTTTTGGCCTGCAGAACTGGCCACTCGTGCGGAAGCAAACACAAAGAAGGCCCCGATCCGGAGATCGGGGCCTTCACTTTTGTGCGCGAGGGGGGATTTGAACCCCCACACCCTTTCGGATACTGGCACCTGAAGCCAGCGCGTCTGCCGTTCCGCCACTCGCGCAGAGTGCTCATTCCGGACCGACAGAAACTTTCTCTGCCCGGATCCCGGAATCACAGCGAAAACAAGCATAGCGGACAACTGGCCGATATTCCTAAACCCGGTGCCCCACAGTCCGCGGAGCCCTGGAATTCAGCGGGCCGGGCGGGCGCGGAGCAGCCGCGCGGAGAACTTTCGGCAACCCTCGGACGTTGTGCTTTAAGGTCTTTGCCGGGCTCACCAAGTAGTATCTAGCCCAGAAGCAATACCTGGCCGCTTCGTCGGACCAGCCGACAAACGGTGCCCTGTGCACCGGAAACCGAGAACCTGAGGAGGTGTCCGTGGGACTACTCGACAATGTTGAGCGAGGCTTGGAGAAGGCCGTCCGCGGCGCTTTCGCCCGCGGGTCCAAATCGCAAGTCCAGCCGGTGGAGATCGCCAGCCGGCTGCGTCGCGAAATGGACGACAAAGCAATGACCATGGCCGCGGGGCGGACGCTCGCCCCGAACGTCTACGACGTCCGGCTCAGCGGTCCTGATTTCGAGCGTGCCCGGAGCTGGGGAACCGCGCTGGCCGAAGAGCTCTGCGATGTCGCGATCCGGCACGCCCGCTCCCAGGGATACACCTTGCAGGGGCCGGTCAAGGTCTCCTTCACCCAGACCGTGGAAAACAAGTCCGGCGAATTCCAGGTGCTCTCGAATACCGAGAAGAGCAACGGCCAGGCGCAACAAGCGCAACCGGCCTATCCGGCGATGCAACCACCCCGCGCCCCCCGACCGGCCCAGCCGGCGCCCAGGAGCGCGGCACCCGAATCCGCCGGCCCGGTGCGGCCGACGGTGGCCCTGCAACCGGTGCTGGACATCGACGGCCAGCGCTACTCGCTCAATGCCTCATCGATCACCCTGGGCCGCTCCTCGGAAGCCGACATCCTGGTCGACGACACCGGGGTATCCCGGAAGCACCTGGAAATCCGGCTCGACGACGGCCAGGGCACTGCAGTCGACCTCGGCTCGACCAATGGAAGTTTCCTGAACGGCTCCCGGATCAACGGCAGCCTCGCCCTGCGCGACGGCGATGTGCTCACCATCGGGCGCACCAAGATGACCTTCCGGCTGTTGCCCGCGAAAACCGGCTCGCGCCCGGGAAGCGGCCGCTGATGCTGGACCTGAACGGGCTGACCCTGACCGTGCTCCGATTCGGCTTCCTGCTGCTCCTGTGGGTGCTGATTTTCAGCATCGTCACCGCGATGCGGCGGGATCTGGTGATCGGCCGCAAGGTCCGCACCGGAACGCCCACCGCCCGGCAGGCGCGCAAGCACCCGGAGTTGGTCGACGAGTCCCCCGCGCGGCAGCACGCCCGGCAACTCATCGTGGTCGAGGGTCCGTTGAGCGGTCGCGTCATCGACCTCGACGGTACGCCGATCCTGCTCGGCCGGGCCCAGGAATCCACCCTGGTGCTGGAGGACGACTACGCCTCCGGACGGCATGCCCGGCTCTTCCCGCAGGGCAGCCGCTGGTTCATCGAAGACCTCGGCTCGACCAACGGGACGTATCTCGCTGACCAGCAACTCACCCGCGCACTGCCGGTGGAACTCGGTGTCCCGGTCCGGATCGGTAAGACGGTCATCGAATTGAGGCCGTAGCCGTGGCCGGATCCACTTCGCTCATCCTGCGCTACGCAGCCCGCTCGGACGTGGGCAAAGTACGCGCCAAAAACGACGATTCCGCCTATGCCGGGCGGTATCTGGCAGTAGTCGCCGATGGCATGGGCGGTCACGCCGGCGGCGATGTCGCGAGCGCGTCGACGGTTTTGGACTTGATCCACCTGGACCGCGACGACTACCGGGGCGACGCCGGAACCCAGCTCGCGGACGAAATCCAGACCGCGAACTCGTTGCTTTCCGAAATGGTGCACGTCAATCCGAAGCTGACCGGCATGGGCACCACGGTGACCGCGCTGCTGCTTTCCGACGACAAGCTGGCCTTCGCGCACATCGGCGACTCCCGGGCCTACCGGCTCAAGGCTGGAGTCTTCGAACAGATGAGCGTGGACCACACCTTCGTCCAGCGGCTGATCGACGAAGGCCGGCTCAGCCCGGAAGAAGCGGAAACGCATCCGCACAAGAACGTCTTGATGCGGGTACTGGGTGACGTCGACGCCTCGCCCGAATTGGATCTGACCAGCTTCGAAGCCAGCCCGGGCGAACGTTGGCTGCTCTGTTCCGACGGACTCAATTTCGTCGATCTGCAGACCGTGGAACAGGTGGTCCGGGAAACCCCTTCGCTTGCCGTCACTGCCGAGCGGCTCATCGAATTGACCCTGGAGGCGGGCTCTCCGGACAACGTCACGGTGGTCATGGTCGAAGTCGCCGAATCGGGCATCGACGACGTCAACACCGACCGGATCCAAATCGTGCCTCCCGGCGCAGCGGCCGGAACGGTCCACGAAACCCTGGAGCTGCCGGAAGACCCGGACCTGGCGGACCCCGACGATCCCGAAGCGGATCCGGAGCAACCGGACGAAGCCGAGGAACCCGAGCCGGCCGGCGGCCGCGGCGAACAGCTCGGCGTGCACATCACCGCCGAGGTAGTCCGGGAAGACCTCTCATCCCGCCCCCACGAACTGGTCGGCGCTGCGGTGACCGCAGCGGAAGACGGCCGGATCCCGATGATCGCCGGGCGCTCCACGGCGAAGCGCGCCGCTGCGGTGCTCACCCACAAACCGGAACAGCCGGACGACGACGAAGAGCTGCTGATCATCTCCGAGCCGCCCCGGCGGCCCAGATGGTTCGCCCTGGTGGCCGGCGTGCTGGTGATCCTGGTGCTCGGTGCCGGAACCTGGTGGGGTTACGCCTGGACCCAGACCCGCTATTACGTCGGCGAATCGAATGGCAAAGTCGCGATCTACAACGGCATCTCGCAGTCCCTCGGCCCGATCCGGCTGTCCCACGTCTACACCGAGACGCCGGTGACTGTGGACTCGCTGCCTGCCTTCTCCCAGCAAAGGCTCCAGCAGACCTTGCCCGCCGCGACACTCCTGGATGCCAATCAGATGGTCAGCGACCTGCAGCTCGGCGTAGTCAGCCCGCCGGACACCGGGCCGTCCCGGACCCCCAGCCCCACCCCCACCCCCAGCCCGAGCACACCGAGCAGCAGCCCGAGTGGAAGCCCGAGCACCGCCGCAAGCAATTCCCCGAGCTGCCCACCACCGCCGGCCGGCGCTACGTCCGGCCCCGCAGCCACTCCGTGTCCGGGAGGGGCGCCATGAGCCAAGTCCTGACCATTCCCAAACCTCGGCGCAACACCGAATTGATCTTGCTGATCTTCGCCCTGATCATCGGCATCGGCGCATATGCCCTGGTCGACATAAATCTTCAGGCCACCCTTGACCCCGACTTCTATTTCCAGTCCTCGGTGCTCACCGTGCTGTCTCTCGCGATGCACATCACGCTGCGCTTCCGGGCAAAATATGCCGACCCGGTAATACTTCCGATCGTGGTGGCGCTCAACGGCATCGGCTTGGCCATGATCCACCGGATCGACGTGGCGACCAACGGCACCGCCGGGCAGCGGCAGTGGATGTGGACCACGGTGGCGGTGATCGCCGCGGTCGCCGTGATCTGGTACCTGCGGGACCACAAGATCCTGCGCCGGTTCACCTACATCTCGCTCGCGGTCAGCGTGATGCTGCTGATCCTGCCCTTGGTACCCGGCGTCTCAGGCGGCGAGATCAACGGCGCCAGCGTCTGGATCAACATCGGCGGGGCTTCCTTCCAGCCGGGCGAGATCGCGAAAATCACGTTGGCGATCTTCTTCGCCGGGTACCTCTCCTCCAACCGCGACCTGATCTTGCTGGCCGGCAAGAAAGTCGGCCCGCTGCAGCTGCCGCGGGCCCGCGACCTCGGCCCGATGATCGTCGCCTGGCTGGCCAGCGTGGGCGTCCTGGTCTTCCAACGGGACATCGGCTCTTCGGTGCTGTTCTTCGGCCTCTTCATGACCATGATCTACGTTGCCACCAGCCGGGTTTCCTGGATCGTGATCGGTCTGGTGCTGGCCGCGGTCGGCGGATTCGCCGCCTCGAAGATCTTCAGCCACGTGGGGCTGCGCATCGATTCCTGGTGGAATGCTTTCGACCCGACGGTTTACAACCGCTTCCCCGGTGGCAGCGGCCAGGTGGTGCAGGCACTCTTCGGCATGGCGAACGGCGGAGCCATCGGTACCGGCTTGGGCCAAGGCCAACCGGATCTGGTCCCGTTCGCCAACTCGGACATGATCGTGGCCTCGGTCGGCGAAGAGCTGGGCATGATCGGCCTGTTCGCGGTGATCATGCTCTACATGCTGTTGATCACCCGCGGCTTCCGGGCCGCCCTGGGCACCCGCGACGCCTTCGGGAAACTGCTGGCCTGCGGACTCTCCTTCGCGATCGCGCTGCAGTGCTTCGTCGTCATCGGCGGAGTAACCAGGTTGATCCCGCTCACCGGCCTGACCACGCCGTTCCTGGCCGCCGGCGGCTCCTCGTTGCTGGCGAACTGGATCATCGTCGCGCTGCTGCTCCTGATCTCGGATTCCGCGCGTCGGCCGATCTCCACCACTCCGGCGCCGTTGGATGCCGATCCCGGCACGATCAGCGCCAGCCGGGACGCCGGGACCCCTGGCGGCAAACCTGAATCCCGAGACCAACCGACTGAGGCGGTGCAGACACAGTGAACCAGGCAATTCGATCCTCATGGGTGGTCGCGGTCGCCCTCTTCGCGCTCATATTGGGCTCGGTGACCTACGTGCAGTTCTTCGCCGTGGACAGCCTGAAGAACAATCCGTTGAACAACCGGGTGATTTCGCAGAACTACTGCAATGAACGCGGGCCGATCCTAGTCGGCGGGCAGGCCATCGCCCAGTCCGTGCCTTCCGGCGACTCCTGCAAATTCGTCCGGCAGTACACCGACGGCGCGCTGTACGCCGGCCTGACCGGGTTCTTCTCCCGCGACCACGGGTCCTCCGGGCTGGAGAACGAAATGAACAACGTCTTGGTGGGCGATTCGCCGGACCAGTTCTTCGACCGGGTCGGCCAGATCCTTTCCGGGGCCCAACCCAAAGGCTCCTCGGTCGAGCTGACTATCGATCCGGCGATCCAGAAAATGGCGTACGACATGCTCCCCGACGGGGTCCAGGGCTCGATCGTGGTGCTGAATCCGAAGACCGGGGCGATCATCGCGATGGTTTCCAAACCCAGCTACGACACGAATCTGCTGGCCGGCCACGACTTCGCGGCGGTCAACAGCAATTACCAGCAGTTGGTCAACGTCCCGCAAATCAACATGTACGGCTCCCGGGCCTACCGGGACACCTATTACCCGGGCTCGATCTTCAAACTGGTCGATACCGCGGCGGCTCTGGCCTCCGGGAAGTACAACAAGGACTCCGTGCTGCCGAACCCCGCGGTGCTCAACTTCCCGGGCACCACGGTGGGCCTGCCGAACTACACCTCCGGCGGTTGCGCGGCACGCAGCCAGGCGGATTTCGCCTTCGCCCTGGCCCAGTCCTGCAACACCCCGTTCGCCAGCATCGCCGCGGACCTGGGGCAGCAGGCGATCACCGACCAGGCCACCAAGTTCGGCTTCAACGACTCCAGCCTGAGGCTGCCCTCGCCGGTGGTCCGCAGCGTGTTCCCGAATCAGGAAAACAGCACCCTGGACCCGGCCTCGCTGGCCCGCAGCGCGATCGGCCAACAGGACGTCCGGGCGACCCCGCTCGAGGTCGCAATGATGACCGCGGCGATCGCGAATGGCGGAACCCAGATGAAACCGAATCTGATCCAGGCCGTGCGCACGCCGGATTTGAAGCCGATCACGAAATACGACTTCAAGCCCGAGGTGCTGCGCCAGTCCACCACTCCGGAAATCGCCCAGCAGATCACGCAGTGGATGCAGGGCGTGGTGGACAACGGAATCGGCAAGGCCGCTGCGGTGCCCGGCATCCCGGTAGCCGGAAAGACCGGCACTGCGGAATCCGATCCGACCATCCCGGATTCGGTGAAGAACTCCTGGTTCACCGGATTCGCTCCGGCCAATGATCCCCAAGTAGTGGTTTCGATCATGGTCCAGGGTGCGAACATCCTGGACAGCAACAAATTGACCAGTCCTAACGCAAGCAAACTCTTTGAGGCGGTGTTGAAAAAGTGAGACCGACGTCGGGAATCACCTTAGGCGGCAGATTCCAGCTCACATCTCGTATCGCCATCGGCGGTATGGGAGAGGTCTGGCGGGCCCAGGACCAGCTCCTGGGCCGAACCGTGGCGATCAAGATCCTCAAAGAGGAATACACCGGCGACCCCGGCTTCCTGGAGCGTTTCCGCGCCGAGGCACGGCATACCGCGCTGTTGAACCACGTGGGCATCGCCAATGTCTTCGACTACGGCGAAGAAGACGGTTCCGCGTACCTGGTGATGGAGTTGGTGCCCGGCGAGCCGCTCTCTTCGATCATCGAAAAAGAGCACGTGCTTTCCCCGGACCGGACCTTGAGCATCATCTCGCAGACCGCCCGGGCGCTCTCCGCCGCGCATGCCCAGGGCCTGGTGCACCGCGATGTCAAGCCGGGAAACCTGCTGATCACCCCGGACAACCGGGTGAAGATCACCGATTTCGGCATCGCCCGGCTGGCCGATCAGGTGCCGTTGACGCAAACCGGCCAGGTGATGGGCACTGCCCAGTACCTGGCGCCGGAGCAAGCCACCGGGCAATTGGCCACCGGTTCGAGCGACATCTATTCGCTCGGCGTGATCGGCTACGAGTGCCTCACCGGCCATCGTCCGTTCTCCGGCGAGTCGCAGATCGCGATCGCATTGGCCCAGGTGAACGATGCACCGCCGCCGCTCCCCGAATCCCTGCCGACGCCGGTCCGGGCGCTGCTGATGTCGATGCTCGCCAAGGACCCGGCCAACCGGCCGGCCAATGCGGACAAACTCGCGGACGCGGCGGATGCGATCCGCAATGGGGACATCGACGCCGCTCACGCCGCAGTGCCGGGAATGCTGCTCTTCGAATCGATGACCGGCCCGATCACTGCGCCGGTCGATCTCGGTGGCACCGCACCCACCTCGGTGGTGAGCTCTCCGCTTCCGGTCGGCAGTTCTGCGCCGGCGACCTCGGCGATGCCAGCCGTGGGCAGCGAAGCGCAGCTCGCAGCGGAACGCGATTGGAGTCCCGAAGATTTGGAGGATGAGGCCGAAGAGCCGGTCCGCCGCGGGCGCAGCCCGTGGACCTGGCCGCTCATCGCCTTGATCGTGCTCGTGGTCTTCGTGCTCGGCGCATTGCTGCTGAACTCGCTCGGCGTGTTCAGCCCCAGGCCGACCACCTCCGACTCGGCCACGACGTCCAGTTCGACCAGCACCTCGGCGTCTCCGACGACAACCAGCAGCACGCCGACCACCCCGAGCAGCACGCCGACCACACCATCGCCGAGCCCGGACGATACCGTGACGATCTACCCGGACCGTTACCGCGGCCAACAGTTCTCCACGGTGCAGGCCCAGTTGATCAACCTCGGGCTGACGGTCAAGGCAAACGAAGTCTTCGACGCCAGCACTCCGGCTGGAATCGTCACTTCGGTGGATCCGACCGGCGTGGTGAAAAAGGGTTCCGAGGTCACCGTGACCTACTCGAAGGGCCCGGAAACCATTGCAGTGCCGAGCTTCACATCGCAGACCACGGTGGAACAGTACCGATCCACTCTGCGCGGTCTGGGCTTGACCGCCGCCGGCGCCACTACCGGACTGGTTTCCGACGTCAGCCCCGGAGTCGGCAGCCAAGTCGCCAAGGGCAGCACCGTGACCATCGTGGCCGCGCAGACCACTCCGGCGACGCCGCCTTCAGGCAACTCGGGCGGGTGAAGCCCCCGGCCGCAACACCGCAAAACCATCGACTTGACCGGAAAGGAGCAACCACATGAGTGAACCGCGCGTGCTCAATGGTCGCTACGAACTCGGCAAGTTGCTGGGCCGCGGAGGTATGGCCGATGTCTACTTGGGCAAAGACATCCGGCTCGGCCGCACCGTCGCGATCAAGCTGTTGCGTTCGGATCTGGCCCGGGATCCGCAATTCCAGGCCAGATTCCGGCGCGAAGCACAAGCTGTCGCCGGGTTGAACCACCCCTCGATCGTGGCCGTCTACGACACCGGGGATTCCCTGCCGGACATCGATTCGACCGAGAACACCCATCTGCCGTACATCGTCATGGAGTACGTCGAAGGCGATACCTTGCGGACTTTGATCCGCGCCGGTGATCTGAGCATCGATCACGCCATCGAATACACCTTGGGCGTGCTTTCCGCGCTCGAGTACAGCCATCGGGCCGGGATCGTGCACCGGGACATCAAGCCGGCGAACGTGATGGTGACCAAAGAGGGACGCGCGGTCAAAGTCATGGACTTCGGCATCGCACGGGCGATCGCCGACTCTTCCGCCACCATGACCCAAACCCAGGCCGTGATCGGCACCGCGCAGTACCTCTCCCCGGAGCAGGCCCGCGGCGAGACCGTGGATGCGCGCAGCGATCTGTACTCCGCGGCCTGCCTGTTCTATGAAATGCTGACCGGACGGCCGCCGTTCATCGGCGACAGCCCGGTGTCCGTGGCTTACCAGCACGTCCGTGAAGCCGCGGAAGCGCCCAGCCACTTCAATTCGGAGGTCAGCCCGGCCCTGGACAGCGTGCTCCTGCGGGCCCTGCAAAAGGACCGGCAAGACCGCTTCCAGGACGCCGCCTCATTCCGCCGCGCGCTACGTGCGGCAAAAGCAGGCGTCGAACTGAGCCCGGTCAAACCACCGGAGCCCACCACCGATCAGTTGGCCTCGGAAATCCCCACCAAGCTTCCCGCCACGGTCCTGGTTGCCACCCCGGACAACCAAACCCCGGACGATCAGAATCCGGACAACGGCCCGGCAACCCGGGCGATGGCCAAAGTGATCAGCGGAGGACCTCTGACCACCGGCGAGCCGCACGAAGACGAGCCGGAACAGATGCCGCTCGGGCTGCTCGACGAAAGGGAACTGAGCAAAGGCGCCAAGCGGAAACGCCGAGCCTGGATCATCACGCTCTTCGTGGTCTTGATCCTGATCCTCGGTGGCGGCGGTTTTCTGCTGGTCAACCAGCTCAACGCCAAACCACCGGCGCCGGAGACAGTGTCGATTCCATCGGTCGCTGGAAAGTCCGAGACCGACGCGCTCTCGGCGATTTACAACCTCGGCTTGAAAGTGAACGTCGAACGAGTCACCTCGAGCAACGTTCGCACCGGCTTGGTCATCGACACCAATCCGGCCGAAGGAAGTTCCGTGACACTGGGCTCCACGGTCGCCTTGCGGGTCTCCAGCGGGCCCTCCAGCGTGCTGATCCCGGACAGCCTGTTGAAAATGACCGAAGCCCAGGCCCGGGATGCGCTCCGCCAGCTCGGTCTGCAACCCGGAGACACCAACCAGATCGACGACCCGTTGATCCCGCAAGGGCAACTGGTCTCGACATCGCCCGCAATCGGGCAGAGCGTCGCGCCGAACAGCAGAGTCACCTTGAACATCGCCACCGGCAAGGTCAAGTTGCCCGCGCTGTACGGCAAGACCAAGGACGAGGCGACCCAAGCGCTCAAAGCGGCTTCACCGACCCTGGTGCCGAATTTCACCGAGGAAGAGAACAGTCAGGTGGCCCCGGGCAATGTGACCAGCCAGACGCCGCAGTCCGACACCGAAGTCGCGCTGGGTTCCACGGTGAACATCACGATCGCCAAGGCGCCGCCGTCGCCGCCGCCAAGCCCGCCGACGAGCCCTTCCACGTCGGGCACGCCGAGCTGCCCGGCAGTGCCGGCTCCCGGGGCCCCGCCTGGCTGTCCGACCAGCAAACCCTGACCGGGCGCTGGCCGCACGCGAGCACCAGGCCCGTCCCCTTCCCAGGTTCAGTGGGCACAGACAGCCCAGCCCACTGAAGCCGCCGATTAGACGGGCCTGGGAAGCGGTCGGCCGGCCCGGCGGGTCAGCGGTGGATCAGCGGACTCATCCCGGATGAGAGTTCCGCGGCCCCGGTCTGGCCGAGGGATTCCAACCAATTGCCCAGCATCCGGTAGCCGCCCTCGGTGAGCACCGATTCGGGGTGGAACTGCACGCCCACCAGCGGGGCTTCGCGGTGCGCCAACCCCATCACGATCCCGCTGGCGGTCTGCGCGGTGATTTCGAGTTCCGCGGGGATGCTGTCGCGCTCCGCGGTCAGCGAGTGGTAGCGGGTGGCCGTGAACGGCGACGGCACGCCCCGGAACATCGCCGCGCCGTCGTGCTCGACCAACGAAGTCTTCCCGTGCATCAACTCCGGAGCGTGCCCCACGGTGCCGCCGAAGGCCTCCGCGAGCGCTTGGTGGCCCAGGCAGACGCCGAACATCGGTTTCCGGCTCTCGGCGCACCAGCGGATCAGTTCGATGCAGACTCCGGCCTCGGCCGGGTTGCCCGGTCCCGGTGAAAGCAGCACGCCGTCCCGGGCCTCGGCCAGTGCGACCGCTTCCTCGAGCGTGACGTCGTCATTGCGGACCACGGTGGTCTCCGCGCCGAGCTGCTGCAGATAACCCACCAACGTGTAGACGAAGGAGTCGTAGTTGTCGATGACCAGGATTCGCGCGCTCATCGCAGCATCCCCGGCCCGTCGAGTGCCTGTCCGATCATCGAAGCTTGTCCAATCGTGGAGTCGGTAAAGGGGTTGAACTGCGACAGCCAAGGGAACACCCAGGTGACCAGAGCCGCGAGGACCGCGGCAATCAGGAGCAACGCGAAGATGATCCGCAGCCACAGCGGACCGGGCAGCATCCGAAAAATCCAGCCGTACATGAGCTCAGCCCTTCCCGACGGTTGCTTGGACCTGTTGCGCGATCTCCTGCGGCGGGCCGGCGCTGATCGGCTGCCAGGACTCCATCACCGCGTAGGCGATGAAGCGTTCGGCCGAACCGAAGCGCGGGTTGCAACTGGTCAGGGTCATGTACCTTCCGTTCGGCGGCGCCCCGGCTTGGGTCGGCACCGCGGCGAGCACATTGGTCTGATTCGGCAGCACGATCTCATTGTTCCGGTACACGTAGGTGTAGTAACCGTCCGCGGTCTGCACATAAATCCGGTCGCCCGGCACCAGGGTGTGGATCGCGTCCAGGGTGGCGCCGTTGGTCTGCCGGTGCCCGGCCACGGCGAAGTTGCCCACGGCGCCCGGCATCGCGGTAGAGGTGTAATGCCCCAAGCCCAAAGTGTTCAGTTCGCGCAGCGCCGTGCCCTGCACCACCGGACGCGGCTTGTAGTCGGCACCGAACCGTGGAATGTAAACCAAGCCGAGCGTTTCGCCGGCGGTGCTCGGTGATTGCGCCACTACCGGCTCGCCGTAGTCGGTTTTCCCTGGATCCTGCGGGGTGACTGGCCCTTGGAAGCCCTTGGCGAATTCCTGCACCGCGGCCTGCTGGGTTTGATCGGCCTGGATATTGGTCCACCACAGCTCCCAGCCCACGAACAGCATCAGCACCACGCCGACCGTGATCAGGAGCTCGCCGAAAACCTGCACGATGGTGCGGAACACGCCTTTTTTGGGTCGGGCCTTCCGGGTGCCGGAACGATTCGAGCGATCCCGTTTCTGGGCAGACGAAATCAGTTCGTCCATGCCCACGTCAGCCGATTGGCTGCTCCTGGAGGTGCCCAATACCGCTCCTGATGTCCACTCTGCCGCTTCGGCTAAGGCCGTACTTTGGTTTTGCCGCTAGAATTGCTGCGAGAAACCGTGTGGACCGGCAGTCGATGTCCTTTAGCAGGATATCAACAGCTTTGGTCAGCGCCCCAGTTCGGTGGTCGGCCGGTGCCGCCCGCCCGTCAAGGAGAACCTGTGCCCGAATCGAAGTCGCGCCGCCGTTCCAACCGCCCGCAGCCGGATTCCGGCGCGAGCAAAGCCATCAAGCCGAATCCGGTCTGGTACAAACCGGTCATGTTCGGCTTGATGATCATCGGGCTCCTGTGGATCATCGCGTTCTACATCACCTCCAACACGGCGACCCCGCTGCCCATTCCCGGCATCGGCGCCTGGAACATCGCGGTGGGCTTCGGCATCGTCATTGTCGGCTTCTTGATGACCACCCGCTGGCGCTGATCCGGGTATCCGGCCGCAGCCGCTCAGCCAACAAGCCTTAAAACACCTTCGCGCGAGTACCCGGTGGGTACTCGCGCGAAGCATGAGCGGGCCTGGCAGCGTAACGCTACCGGAGTCTACTGATCGGTGTTCGCCGTGACCACGACATCGCAGCACCCATCAGCAGGCGCCTCCCGGGCCCAGGCTCCGGAACCCGCACGGGACGACGGGTGGCCCGATCGATCAGCCCTGGAGGTTGAACATCTTCGATACGGCGCCGATCGACTCGAAACCGTAGTTCGAGTGGCCCACCGGAATGCGGCCATCGATGGCTTCGATCACCTTGGCCGTCGCAACCGGGCCGAAAGCGCCACAGAGATCGAGCAATTGGACGCCGTCCTTGACCAGTTTGACTGCCGCCGCCGGTCCGTCCGCCGGGCTGCTGACCCCGACCAGGATCGAACGGAAGTCATCGCGCTCGATGATCGTCTCTTCGCCGTTCAGCCCGGGTGCTACGAAAATGAATCCGTAAGTCATAGAAGCCATGTTGTTCCCCCTTTTTCAGTCAACGCCGCACCGGCGCTGATCGGATGTTTTTGTTTTTGCCTGCTCATTGAGCTTCGGCACTGCCGCCGCATTCGACATCGGCAGAGGTTTGTCGGGCCAAACCCGACTACTTCCAAACCCCAGTCGCGGCGACTTGGCGCGCATACTCGTCGAAGCTGATCGCCTCGCGGCCCAAGACCTCAGGAATCGAATCGCTGACCACCGCATTCTCACCGCTCTGCATGAGTTTGAGGAGATCGCCGAAAATGTCCGCGACGAAATCCGGGTAGCCGATGCCCAGCAGTTCCTGCCGGTAGGCTTCCATGGTCAAGTTCTCGAAGACCACGGGCTTTCCGGAAGCCTTGGCGAGCTTTGCGGCCACTTCCGAATAGGTCAATGCCTCCGGACCGGTGAGCGGGTAGGTCTTGGCAGCATGACCGTCTTCCAGCAACGCGGCAACCGCTACCGCGGCGATGTCGTTGACGTCGACGAGGGCTTCCCGGGCGTCACCGATCGGCAAAGCCAATCGACCAGTCGGAACCGCCGACTGCCAGTAGTCCTCATCGAAGTTCTGGTAGAAGTTGGTCGGGTGCAGAATCGTCCAAGACAGCGAGCTCTTCTTGAGCGCTTCCTCCATGGCCAACATCGGCGCCTCCCACAGGTACCCCTTGCCAGTTCCACGAGCGGACAACAAGACCGCCCGCTTCACCCCGGCCTTTTCCGCGGCGGCGATGAAGTCCTTTGCGGGTCCGGGCTCGTCCGGCGCAACGATGTACACGCCGTAAGCGCCGTCGAGCGCCGACTGCCAGGTCTGCGGATCATTCCACTCGAACGGCAGCTCGGCAGAACGGGCCGCGCGGACCACTTCGCCACGCGCCCGCAGCTGCTCCACCACGCGGCGGCCGGTCTTCCCGGTAGCGCCGAGGACCAAATACTCTTTCTTTTCCATCTGTATTGCCTTTCCTGGCCTGCCCTGCGGCAGACTCGAATCAATGCGCCTCGCCGACCTTTGCTCCTGCACTGGCCGACCGGGCGCTAAATCGCAGCTGGGGCCATCCCCAGTCGATGCCGGCTACTCGTCGAGTGCGAGCACTGCAGCACTTGAGCCGATCCCGTAGCTCGCGTGGCCCACTGGAATGCGACCGTCGATGGCTTCAATGACCTTTGCGGCTTCCACCGGTCCGAAAGCACCGCAGAGGTCGAGCAACTGGACGCCGTCCTCGACCATTTTGAGCGCGACCTTCGGCGCGTCTGCGGTGTCACTGACGCCCACCGTGAATTGCTTGAAGTCCCCGTGCTCGATAACGGTCTCCTGGCCGGTCAAACCAGGTCCGATGAAAATGAAGCCGTAGCGCCTGAACTTTGCCATGATTTCCCCTTGCTGCCGGTTTCCGGACCATAGTTCCGTCCAGAAATGCTTTCGTACGATTTTCGTCGTACAAACAACTATACGTCATAGTGTTTCTAAATATAAGTACAGTCTTTCGAGAGTGATACAGACATAATTGTCCGTATTTGGAGTCAACCGCAACCGCGGAAGCCTCGGCGTCCCTCGTCGGCTTAAACGCCAGCGCGAGTGCACACGTGTGCACTCGCGCTGGGGAGGGAAGGGAACGGCGAGGGGAGGGGCTAGCGAGGGGAGGGAAAGTGGAGAGCTTTGGCCTCCGTCGAGCTCAGCCGGCGTAACCGGCGAAGCGGTAGCGGAATCCGGTACCGGTATTCGCCGTGACCACGACGTCGTAATAGCCGCCGGCCAGCGTCCAGTCCACGGTTTTGCTGGAATTCGCCGGCACCCAGGAGTCTTCCTTGCGGTCGACGAAATCATTCGCGGCCAAGCTGAACCGCACCCCTGCCGAGCCGGTGTTGCCGAGCGTCAAACGCAGCCCGCCGCCGGGCAGCAATTCCGCGCTCACGGCGGGCAGCCCGAGATCCGTGTGGCTGCCCGAAATCACGGTTCCGGCGAACCGCCGGAGGAACCGGTCCGGCCCGTAGATGCTGAAATCGTAGCGGCCATCATGGCTCGCCGCCTGCCATTGGTAACTGCGCGCTTTGCCCTTGGCCACGTCGAACGGCGTGATCTGGAACGGCAGATAGGCATTCGGGTAGACGCCCATGGAGACCGCCGTCGAACCGTCATTGGACAGCGTCGCCTCGACCACGCCGGTGCTCCGGTCCACCCGGACATTCGCGTTCTGCGCGTACGGAATCGGCCGACGGCGCTTACTGCCGGGTTCCTGGGCCGGCAGTTTCTGTTCTCCGGCCGCCGGCGCCTTGACCCGGGGTTTGCCGTTGTCCGCATCGGCGGCAGCCAGCAATGGCGCGGTATCCGGCAGCTTCGGAAGGCTGAAGTCCGGATTCGCGAAGTCGAAGCAACTGGTCAGATCACCGCAGATGGACCGGCGCCAGGCCGAAATGTTCTTGTCCTTGACGCCGCTCCAGGCCTCCATGAAACGGATCACCGAAGTGTGGTCGAAGACCTGCGAATTGACCCAGCCGCCGCGGCTCCACGGCGAAACCACGGTCATCGGCACCCGCACGCCGAGGCCGATCGGCAGCCCCTCGACGAATTCATTGACCGTTCCCGGCTCCGGTGTAGCCGGCACCACGTGATCGAAGTAGCCGTCGTTTTCGTCGAAGTTGAGCAACAGCACGGTGTTCCGCCAGGTCTGTTCGTTGCTCAAAATCGCCTGCACCACCGCATTCGTGAAATGCGCGCCGTAGTCCGGGCTGGCCGCCGGGTGTTCGCTCCAGCCGTACGGCGCCACCACGTAGCTGACCTCCGGGAGCGTGCCCGCAGCGCAGTCGGCGCCGAAATCGCGCAGCAGGTAATTCACGTCCAGGCCTTTGCCGGAATCCGGCTTCCAACCGTCGTGCAGGCCGCCGTGCTCGGCGAGCTGGCGCTGCTTCGGATCCTTCGAGGCCAGCGCATCGTGATAGGCCTGGAAGAGCCAGAGCGGGTTGTCGCCGTAGTCGCCAACATAGGGGTGCGAACCGGAGTCGCCGACCTCGTCATTGGCGTAGGTCTTCCAGGTCTTGCCCGCCTTTTCCAGCTCCTCGCCGTACGTGCCCCAGGAGTACACCGGATTGTAGTCGGCGGGATTGCTGTTCGCCGGGCCGCCTTTGCCGCCTTCGGCATTGATCGTGCCGGACCACTGGTAGAGCCGGTTCGGCGTGGTGGGGCCGGTGACCGAACAGTGGTAGTGGTCGCAGATCGTGAAAGCATCGGCGACCGCGTAGTGGTAGGGCAGGTCATCCCGGGTGAAATAGCCCATGGTCTGCGGGGACTTGGCGTCGATCCAGCGGTTCCAGGCACCCTTGTTCGAAGCCGAATGGCCACCGGACCAGGAGTGGTCCAGTCCGTCGGCGTTCTGCGCATTGAACTTGGCCGAATCCATGTGGAAAGGCAAAACCGCGCCGCCGTCGCTGCGCGAGCTGGAAGGCTGCTGGAAAACGGTTCCGCCCGGATACGAGCCCGACGGCGGCAACTCCAGGGCCTGCTTGTCGCTGAACCCGCGGATTCCCGCCATGCTGCCGTAATAGTGGTCGAACGACCGGTTTTCCTGCATCAGCACCACGATGTGCTTGACGTCCTTGATGGTTCCGGTGAGCGGCGCTGCACTCGGATTCGCAGCGCTTGCCGGTGCGGCCTGGCGCAGTGCCTGCACCCCGGTCACACCGGCGGCGATGGCGGCTGCGCCGAGCGCCAAGGCGGCCCGGCGGCTCAGTCCGGCCGGTACCGTCGAAGCATGCTTCAACTGCGGTGCCAGGGGCGGGGCCGCGAGTTGTTCGGCGGTTGGCAATCGGTTTTCCGGCCAGCTGATCTCGGGGCTGCCGTGTTCGGGCTTTTTGGTGCTCATGATTGGGTGCTTTCTACTTGCGGCCGGCGGAGCGGCGGAATCTGGCGGGGAAATTTCCTTTGGCGATCAATACCGTGCCGCCCAGGGTGATCAGGACGACTGCGGCGACCAGCCACAGCCAGGCCTCCGCACCGGTGAAAGCGAGGGCGTCGGCATCCGGCTGGGCGAGGCGGTCGGCGGTCGTAGAGCCATCCGGCCGGCTGCCCGGTACAGCACCTGCGGAACCACTGCCAGGGTCTCCGGTGCTGGGGTCCCCGGTACCGGGATTCCCAGTACCGGGATTCCCGGTTTCCGGCACGGCCGACAACTCGAAACTGGCCACGACCGCAGCGTGGTCGGAAATCCAGGAATTGGCCAACACGTCCGGTTGCGGTTTCGGGAACCCGTCGACGAGCACATGCGCCTCGAGCGGCTTGAGCGCTCCCGCAGCGAACACGTAATCGGTGCGGTCCGGAATCGCCGTGGGGCCGGTTGCATTGTTGGTGTTGCCCGGCTGGGCCTGCGGATCCGGGTTCAGCGCCCGGAAGGCGTCGTGCAGTCCGGCTCCGGAAAGCTGCTCCGGAACCGGCCAGGCAACTGCGCCGGCCGAACACCGGTTGGCGGCTGCAGTCCAATCGGCGCCGCTGGGCGAGGCCAACGAGCCGAACACTATCGTCGGCGTCTTGGCCGAAATGTCCGAGGCCAGAACCTTGGCCAGCGCTTGGGCTTGGGCAAAGCGCTTGGTGCTCTTCTCCCGCTGCAGCAGAACGTCCGGGCCGGGCGCGTCCGGCGCGCAAGCAGCTGCCGGGCCGTAATCCGCCGAGTCCAGCGCCGCAGACCACAGCGAAACCGTGCGGTCACCGACCTGCACGCTGGCGTGGATCGCGGGCAGGTCAGCGGCCGCGGCGCTGCTCGCCGCCGAGGCCGCGGGCTGCTGATCGGCACTGGTCTGCATCGGGTACCGGCTGAGCAGCGCATTCCCGGCCCGGTCCTCACTGGACTGCCAGGAAGCCGCTGCGGTGTTCCCGGCGAGCCGGGCAGCCAGCTTGGCGGCCAGGCCCGACGAGTCTTGCAGGCCCACCACGTCGAATCGGTTGAGCAGCACCGTTTTGGCCAACTTTTCCACCGGGTTGTTGACGTGGCCTCCGCCGTTCCAAGCATTCAGGCTCGCGGTTTTGAGCGTCACGGCACCTCGGCCCACTGGAACATCGACCAGCAATCTCGCCTTGGCCCCGGCGGGATCCGTTGCGGCGACCTCGATCCGGTAGGGCTCGTCGCGGGCCTCGGGGGCGGTGCCAGTGATCACCCCGTCCGGGCCCAGGGACAACCAATCGTCACCCCCGGTCTTGCTCAGCACGGGAGCGGCGGGCGGCCGGTCGTCGGTACCGAACCACAGTCCGCTCACTGGAACGGATACCTTGGAACCGGGTACCGAAGTCGCCGTGGTGAAGGCATCGGTCACCCAGTGCGGACCACGCGGACCGCCGTCGTACGGGGGTTGGGGTTTGAGCTGGAAGGTGACCGGCGGGGCAAGCCAGGAATATCCGTCGTCGAACAGGAAGTAGGCGGCGATGTCGCGGCTGTCCCGCAAAGCGCCGGAAGGAATCGTGATCGTGCCGGACGCCTCCGGGGCACGTAGCCAGGTGGTGGACCCGGAATGGTATTTCTGGTCGCTCGGCCCGCCGCTGGGCGGGTCGTACAGGCCGATCCAGTTCATCGGGTTCGGCCGGTCCGTGCGGTAGCTGAAGCTGAGCCCGTCGCCTTGGCTGGGCGCCGGATTGGTCAGCACCAGGCTTCCGTTGGCACCGGCGTAGGTCAGCCGGAAAGTGATCGGCGGGGCAAGCCAGGTGTAACCGTCCTTGGCCAGGAAGTACGCGGCGATGTCGTGCCCGGCGGTGAGTTTCGCACTGCTCAGGCTCAGGCTTCCGGAAGCCTTCGGCGCACGGTCCCAGGTGCTCGACGGCGCGTGGTACTTCTGGTCGCTTGGGCCCTTGCCCGGATCGTCGTAGAGCGCGATCCAATTCAGTGCATCCGGCAGCCCGGTGCGGTAGTTGAAGGTCAGCGTGTCGCCGACGACAGCCGCCTGGTTCTGCAATGAAAAGCTCCCGGCCGGCTCGGCATGCACTGGCTGCAGCACAGCCAGCATCGTGACGAAAACCGCGACCAAGACGGCGACGAGGCGACGCATCAGCAACTCCCAAATCATTCGACGGTGAACAGATTTGAATCAAGTACAGACAAAACAATCACATTAACTCAAAGCTGAAGCAACCGTCGCGGCGAAAAAGTGTTCAGATCACCTGAATATGTCTATACAAGTGTGATCATCCGAGTTGAATATACGCAGGGTTGCTGCGAGCCAATTGGACATGTTCATCTACATTCCGCTTATTCACGCGGTTTTCTCGGCACACCACTTGTAGAGATTCACGCTGATTTCACCCTGGATTAATCTAGTTGCCAACGGCACCTTGTTTTCTGCCCACCCGGACCGCCACCGAGGCGGGCAAAAACAGCAGTGTCCCGCCGAGCCCAGTTGCTCGGCGGGACACTGCGGTCAGCTGCGGGCGAGTCGCGGCCTAGGAAACCAAAGCCGGGTAATCGATGTAGCCGCGCTCCGCACCGGCGAAGAAGGTCGCCGGATCGGCTGCATTGAGCGGGCCGCCGACTTTCAGCCGATCGGCCAGATCGGGGTTCGACAAGGCCAGCTGGCCCACTGATTCCAGGTCGGCCAACCCCGCCGAGACATCGGCGCCCACCTCGGCCGCGTCGCGTCCGGGCCGGTTGACGATCAAAGCCTGCGGCCAGTTCGCCCGGACCCAGGACAACAATTCCTGGTCACCGATATGCATCAGGTGCAGATAAGCCAAACCGAGCGGAGCCAGTTCGCCGACCAGATGCCGGTAGGTGTCCGCGTAATCCGGGCCCTCCACCGTGCCGCCGGCGCCGTTGTTCGGCGAAAGCCTGATGCCGACCCGGTCCCCGCCGATTTCCTCGGCTGCGGCTTTGGCGATCTCGACGATCAGCCGGGCGCGGTTTTCGACGCTGCCGCCATAGGAATCGCTGCGCAGATTGGTGTTCGGCGACAGGAACTGGTGCAGCAAGTAGCCGTTGGCGGAGTGCAGTTCGATGCCATCCGCCCCGGCAGCGACCGCCGATCGCGCTGCGGTCCGGAATTCTTCCACGATGCGGGGGATTTCATCGGTCGCCAACTCGCGCGGAGTCGGGATTTCCTGCGGTCCATTGGCGGTGTTCATCTCGTGGACTTCGGGGTTCACCGCAGAAGGAGCCACTGGCAGAGTGCCGTCCTGGGTATTGTCCGGATGGCTGATCCGACCAGCATGCATCACCTGGATGAACAGCGCACTGCCTTCGGCGTGCACCGCGTCCGCGACCTTGGACCAACCGGCGATCTGCGCATCGTTGTAAATGCCGGGGGTGAGCATGTAGCCCTGGCCTTCCGCGGAGGGCTGAGTGCCTTCGGTGATCAACAGGCCCAAACCGGAACGCTGCCGGTAATAATCCACCATGAGGTCGGTCGGCACTCCGCCGACGGTCGCCCGGTTCCGTGTCATCGGTGCCATCGCCAGGCGGTTCTTCAACTCAACCTGCCCCAAAACGAATGAATCCCATACCGTGGTCATCTGCTGCTTCCTTGCCTCGTCTGCCAATAAATGCGTTTGCATCCATCGGAAACTCCGGCCGGCCGGAGTTTGTTCCACGCGGGACGAATTCCCAGGCAGCACCCAGATTCAGCCGGGTCGACCGGCGCCCGGAGTCAACGGGAAGTACCCGACGGCAGCCCGGCCTTGCGCAGCACCGCGGCGGTGCTGGCTTCCGGTGACAGGTCCAGGCGGCGCAGCAGCTGGGCATTCGCGGCGACCACTACCGTGGACAGCGACATCAAGATCGCACCCACCGACATCGGCAAGACGAACCCGAGTGGCGCCAGTATTCCGGCAGCCAACGGCACCGACAGGAGGTTGTAGCCGGCGGCCCACCAGAGGTTCTGCTTCATCTTCCGGTAGCTGGCTTTGGAAAGCTCGATCACCGAAAGCACCGAACGCGGATCGTCGCTGGCCAAGATCACCCCGGCGGAAGCGATCGCCACATCGGTACCGGCGCCGATCGCGATGCCGACGTCGGCCCGGGCCAAGGCCGGAGCATCATTGACCCCGTCGCCGACCATGGCCACCTTCCGGCCTTCCTGCTGCAACTGCGCCACCTTGGCGGACTTGTCCTCCGGGCGGACCCTGGCGAACACCCGGTCGATGCCCAGTTCCCCGGCCACCGATTGCGCCACCGCTTCAGCATCGCCGGTGATCATCACGACCTGCACGCCCAGCCGCCGCAGTGCGGCCACGGCCTGGCGGGATTCGGTGCGGATCTCATCGGCCAACTTCAGCGCCCCGGCGACTTCTCCGTCGACCAGCACGTGCAGGATGATGGCACCCTCGGCGCTCCACCGCCGGCTGATCGGCAGCTCGGCCCGCTGTTGCGCTTCCAGCAACGCCGGCCCGCCCACGCTGACCGACCGGGCCCCGACGGTGACCGTGACACCGACCGCCGGCACCGAGGAAAAATCGGCAGCCTCCGGAATCCGGAGCCCACGGGCCTCCGCCGCGGTCACGACCGCCCGGGCCAAAGGGTGTTCACTGGGCAGCTCCGCAGCCGCAGCGAAAGCCAGGACCTGGTCTTCGGTGTATCCCGCGGCGGGCGCGATGCCGAGCACCGCCGGTTCGCCTTTGGTCAAGGTACCGGTTTTGTCGAACAGTACGGTATCCACGGTGCGCATGCTCTCCAGCGCCATCCGGTCCTTCACCAGGACGCCGCCGCGCGCCGCGCGCTCAGTCGCGATCGAGACCACCAACGGTATCGCCAGGCCGAGCGCGTGCGGGCAGGCGATCACCAACACCGTGATCGTGCGGACGACGGCGATGTCGGGTACCCCGAGCAGCGTCCAGACCACCGCGGTGACCGCTGCTGCGCCGAGCGCGAACCAGAAAAGCCAAGCGGCCGCGGTATCCGCCAACCGCTGCGCCCGGGAGGAGGAGTTCTGCGCATCGGCCACCAAACGCTGGATCCCGGCCAAGGCGGTATCCTCGCCGACCGCGGTGATCTCCAGACGCAGACCGGAGTCCACCGCGACGGTGCCGGCCACCACCGCATCACCGACGCCCCGGCGCACCGCCAGCGACTCGCCGGTGACCATGGATTCGTCAATGCTCGCCGAGCCCTCCAGGATCCGCCCGTCGGCAGGAATCGATCCGCCCGGCCGCACGATGACCACGTCTCCGAGCGCCAACCCGGCCGGTGCCACCTTGACGATCTGCCCGTCCACCAGACGTTCGGCCTCGTCCGGCAGCAGGGCGGCCAGCGAGTCCAGCGCCGAAGAAGTCTGGGCCAGCGAACGCATCTCGATCCAATGCCCCAGGAGCATGATCACCACCAGCAGCGCGAGCTCCCACCAGAAGTTCAATTCATGGTCCAGCAGACCCAGACTCGATCCCCAAGAAGCGAGGAAGGCCACCGTGATGGCCAATCCGATCAAAAGCATCATCCCGGGCTTGCGGCTCCTGATTTCACTGACCGCGCCGGTCAGAAACGGCGCGCCGCCCCAGAAGTACACCACGCTGCCCAGCACCGGCGAAACCCAGGGCAGGCCCGGCAGGTCGGGCAACGAATAGCCGGCAATCATCGCGAACATCGGACTCAGCAGCACCACGGGGGCAGCGATCAGCAACATGATCCAGAACAGCCGCCGGAATCTGGCCACATGATCACCGTGACCGCCGTGCCCGTGGTCCATTGCCTGGGCGGCCTCGGGGTGGTCCGTCTGCGTTGCGGCAACTGGATGGCCGGCATGCCCGTGCGTTTGCGCCATGTCTTTCATGCCAGTGAATTTATACCCCCGGGGGGTATATGTCAACCGCGCCGGAACTTCCACGAAGTCCGGGAAAACCGGGGTATGCTCAGCCTGGGGACCGCCTGGATCCGAACTCGGCGGCGAACTCCCACGGCGACTGGCAGGCAACCGATGGACGGCAGCGATCCGATGACCAGCAGGAAGCGAATCAGCACCGGAACCGGGCTCCACCCGGTGTTCCTGGTGCTCGCGGTCGCGGTATTGCTGCTCGGATTCGTCGGCATGCACGCAGTCGCGATGGGCAGTGCACCGATGGGCATGCCGCAGACCTCCATGTCGGGAAACATGGCATCGGCGGAATATTCCGCATCTGGAATACATTCACTGCGGGCTGCCGGCGAGCCGGACTCCGGCAACCGCAGTGCCGACCCGGCGCCGGCAATGCCCTGTGGCAACCCGACGGAACCGGGAACCGGGATGGCCACCCCGTGCGTGCCCTTGCAAAGCGACGTCTTCAGCGCGGCGATCCACGCGGAGTCCCGGCTGCAACCGTCCGCACCCTCGATGCCGGTCCCGGCGGCACTGGCGCTCCCGGCCGACGTCGATCCACAGCCACCATCGCTCGAGCAACTTTCCATCGATCGCAGATAGCACCAGCGGACTCCGCCGGCAGCACGCCGTCCGGAGACTTTGTTGCGGCCCGCCCGTTTCCGGCGTCGGCCGATTCCTTCCGCTTCGCTTACTGAAAGTTGAACCATGAAAAAGACCATCAACCATGCCCTTGCCGCCTCGGCCTTGATCTTGCTGCTTGCCGGCTGTGCCGGAAATCCGACCGGATCTTCGATGAGCGGAATGGATCATGGCGCCATGCCGACCGGATCCGCGACGGCGTCCTCGAACCACAATGCCGCCGATACGATGTTCGCCCAAATGATGATCGTGCACCATCGGCAGGCGGTGTCGATGAGCGACACCGTGCTCGCCGCGCCCGGCATCGATTCGCGGGTCACCGGACTGGCCCAGCGGATCAAGGCCGCCCAGGACCCGGAAATCGAGAAGATGAAAACCATGCTCGGCACCTGGGGCGAGCCTGAAACCATGTCTGGATCGATGTCCATGCCGGGGATGCTGGACGAAAGCCAACTCGCCGAGCTGGCCGGCGCGAACGGAGTCGAAGCCGCCAAGCTCTTCCTCAGCCAGATGATCGCGCACCACCAAGGCGCGGTCGAATCCGCCAAAACCGAGCTGCGCACCGGCTCGAACCCCGAAGCCGTGCAATTGGCCAAGGACATCATCGGCGCCCAGCAGGGCGAAATCGACGAAATGCGGTTGCTCCTTGCCGGACTCTGAACAGATCTCCGAGAAAAAATCCCGGCCGCGATGTCGAGTCCTGCAGACCGGCTCCGACGTAGCATCGTTGTCAGCCGGCAAACCTTTCCACGAGACAAGGAAATCCACACCATGAAATACGTGATCCTGATCCATTCCAACCCTCAGCCCTGGGGGCACCCGACCTCGGACTTCGTCGCCGAATTCCAGGCCCTGCCGCAAGCCCAACGCGAACAGATGAACGCGGACTTCGAGAAGTTGCTCGGCGAGCTGCAAGCACAGGGCGAACTCGTCACCGGCGAGGCTCTGGCCGATCCGGCGAGCGCGAAACTGTACCGATGGTCCGCCGGGCAGCCGGTGGTCACCGACGGCCCTTACTCCGAGGCCAAAGAACACTTCGCGGGCTTCTTCATGATCGACGTCGCATCGCAGCAAAGGGCTGAAGAAATCGCAGCCCAGTTCAGCGGACCCGGCGACACCGTGGAGCTGCGGCCCGCGATGTGGCCCGGTGGCGACGACTCGTGACTCCTGACGCGCTGGAGGACGTGTGGCGACGCGAGTCGCCGCACGTCCTCGGCGCGTTGCTGCGGCAGCACGGCAATCTCGCCGATTGCGAGGATGCGGCCCAGGAGGCGCTGCTTGCCGCGGCCCAGCAGTGGCCGGACGAAGGCCGGCCGGACAATCCCAGGGCCTGGTTGATCAGAGTCGCCGGACGGCGGTTGACCGACCAGTTCCGCAGCGATGCCAGCCGGCGACGACGCGAAATGCTCGACGCCGGTGCACAACGGCTCGATTCCCCGGTGGAATCCGAACCGGTCCCGGACCGTGACGATTCACTGCAATTGCTGCTGCTGTGCTGCCACCCGGCGTTGAGCCGGGCTTCGCAAGTCGCCTTGAGCCTGCGCTGCGTAGCCGGCCTGGACACCGAGCAGATCGCGGCCGCCTATTTGGTACCGGCGTCGACCATGGCGCAACGGCTTTCCCGAGCCCGCACGGCATTGCGCGAGGCCGGGGCGAAGTTCAGCTTTCCGGCACCGGAGCAGCTGCCGCACGGCGTGGCCGCAGTCCTGGACGTCTGCCATTTGATTTTCAATGAGGGGTACACCCGCAGCTCCGGAGCGGAGCTGCACAGCCCCGAATTGGCGCAGGAGGCGATCCGCCTGGTCCGGATGCTGCGCGCTGCGCTGCCCGACCACGACGAAGCGGCCGGGCTGCTGGCGTTGCTGCTGCTGACGCACGCGCGTTCGGCGGCCCGCATCGATTCCGCCGGCGATCTGGTTCCGTTGGAACACCAGGACCGTTCGCAATGGGATCGGAAGCTGATCGCCGAAGGCGTGGCGCTGCTGGAGGCCGTGCTGCCCCGCGGACATGTCGGCCGTTACCAATTGCAGGCTTCGATTGCCGCAGTCCACGCAGAGGCTGCCTCCTGGCAGGAGACCGACTGGCTCCAGATCAATCTGCTCTACGGAATGCTGGATTCAATCGCGCCCAGTCCAGCGGTCACGCTGAACCGCGCGGTCGCCACCGCGATGGTGTTGGGCCCCGACGCCGGCATCGCGATCGTCGAAAAGCTGCTGGCGGACCCGGTGCTGCGCAAACACCACCGGACCCATGCGGTCTTGGCGCACTTGTTCGACGCGGCCGGCAACCGGCCGGCCGCCGTCGAACATTTCGCGCTGGCCGCCCAACTCACCCGGAGCCAGGCGGAACAGCGCTATTTGAACCGGAAACTGAGCGCGCTCAAGGCCCAGCAGGCACCGTGACCGTTCAGCGCCAGACGCGCTTTTCGGCCACGACCTCGGCCAGGTAGTCGCGGAAGCTGATCGGCTCGCGACCGGTCACCTGACGCACGGTATTGGTCACTTCCGAGTAGAGCCCGTCCCGTACCGACTTCCACAGATCGTTGAATTCCACGATGGTTTCCCGGTCGTAACCCGCAGCGACCAGCTCCTGCTCGTAGGCCTCCGGAGTCAGCTCCTGGTAGACCACGGGGCGCCCCGAGGCTTCGGCGATCTGCGCCACGGCATCGGCGTAGGTGATCGCCTCCGGCCCGGAAATTTCGTAGACCTTGGACGCATGCCCGTCTTCGAGCAATGCGGCCACCACCACCGCGGCGATGTCCTCGGCATGGATGAAGGCCTCCGGAGTTCCCCCGGTCGGCAATGCCACCCGGCCGGCTTCCACCGGCGGGAGCAGGAATTCTTCGCTGAAGTTCTGCATGAAGAAGTTCGCCCGGACGATCGTCCACTCCAGGCTGCTTTGCTGCAACGCGGCTTCGGCGACTTCCATCGAGGCCTCGAACAGGTAATTGCCTTCCAGATTGCGCGACGACAGGAGCACCGCGCGCTGGACTCCGGCGTTTTCCATCGCCTCGACGAAGCCGTCCAGCCACGCGGGGTCATGCGGGACCACCAGGTAGACCCCGGTCACCCCCTCGAGCGCGGGCGCCCAGGTGCCCGGGTCCTGCCAATCGAAACGGGTGGCGCTGGAGCGCGAGGCAGCCCGCACCGGCACGCCCCGATCGCGCAATAGGCCAACCGCACGGCTGCCGGTCTTACCGCTGGCACCGAGCACCAAATATTCTTTTCCAGTCACGGGTTTCCTTCTGCTTGATTGTTCACGGTTCATCCTGGTCGATCACTTCCGAGTTTCGTCTTCAGCCACTGTCATGGCAAGGCTCCGGCCCAGACCGTTGGTTGACGGTCTGGGCCGGAGCCGCAGGTGAGAAGTTGCTCAGCTCCACGCCCCGGCGGCAGCGGCCTTGCGGGCGAAGTCGCGGAAGCTGATCGGCTCACGACCCAGGATGTCCTGGACCGCGGTGCTCACCGGGGCACTTTTGCCGGTGCGCAGGGCCGCGAAAAGCGAATCCACTACCGCAATCGAATCCGAGTCATACCCTTCCTCCGCGACCTCTTGCAGATAGGCCTCCGGGGACAACTCTTCGAAGTCCACCGGGTGTCCGGCAGCTTCGGCCATCGCCTCGGTCGCCTCGGCCCAGGTGATCGCCTCGCGGCCGGACAATTCATAGGTCCGCGAACCGTGCCCGTCCTCGAGCAGCGCCGTAGCCGCGACAGCCGCTATGTCTTCGGTGTCGATGAAGGGTTCCGGAAGCCCAGCGGTCGGCAATCCGAGCCGTCCGGCTTTGATCGCGGGCTGCCACAGGTCTTCGTCGAAGTTCTGCATGAAGTTATTCGGCCGCAGGATCGTCCAATCGAGGCTGCTTTGCTTCACCGCTTGCTCGGCTGCCAGCATCGCCTGGGCAAAGACGTGTTCTTTGCCCACGGCACGGGCGGAAAGCAGCACCACCTTCGCAACATCGGCGTTTTCCATCGCCCAGACGAAGCTCTTGATCAATTCCGGATCATCCGGAACGACCAAATAGACGCCCTCGGTTCCGGCCAAGGCAGCCTGCCAGCTGCTCGGATCCTGCCAATCGAATCGCGTCGCGCTGGAACGCGAAGCCGCCCGGACGGACGCACCGCGTTCGCGCAACTGGCTCACCACCCGGCGCCCGGTCTTCCCGGTCGCTCCGGTCACCAGGTATTCCTTCTGCTTCATCTTTTCCCGTCTCTCCCTGAGTTTGTTGCGATTGATCATGAGCCCGAAGTTCGTCCTTGACGTGTTGGCAGCTTTTTGCCGCTCAGCTGATTTTGAGCACCATTTTCCCGACATAGTGCTCGCGCAACGCACGATGCGCGTCTTGGGCGCGGTCCAGCGGGAACTCAGCGGGGACATGTACCTCGAAAGCGCTTGCTTCGACTATCGCGTTGAGCCGCTCGGTCGAGACCCGGCTTCGATCCCCGTCGTAGTAGGTCACCCTCGCAGCCGGCGATACGCCTAACGCCGGAAGAACGTCATTGGGCCACGCAATCTGCCCGGACGCTTTGACGGCTTGGAGGGAACGCTCAGCGGTCTCGCCGCCGACCGTGACCAGAGCCGCATCGAGTCCGTCGGGGGCGAACTGAGTGACGGCAGCCAGTACATCGTCCCGGCGGCCGTCAACAACGGCCTCAGCACCGACGCTTTCAGCCCACGCCACGCCGTCCTCGCCGGAGACCACAGCAAGCACTTTCACCCCGGCGTGTCGCGCGAGCTGAACCGTCATATGCCCGATTCCACCGCTGGCGCCGAAAACCATGAGCCTTTGCCCCGGCTGCAGTCCGAGTACGTCCAGGCCAATCAGCGCAGTGAGCGCATCCCAAGGCATGGCGGCCGCCTGCTGAGTCGACAACCGGGCAGGTATGTGTGCGACGTGTTCCGCTTCAACCGCCGCATACTGCGCGTAGAAACCCGGACGCAGTGCCGGGATGGTTGCGGCATAGACCCGGTCGCCCAGCTCGAACCGGGTCACATTCCGGCCCATTGCTGCGATCGTTCCAGCACCGTCCCAGCCCAGAACATAGGGGAATCGCGGTTCGCGGCCGGCAATGACGAAGCCGTCTGCCCGTTCATGGGTATCCCAAGAACCGAGCCCCGCGTATTCCACCCTGATCAGCACATCGTCGTCGCCAAGCTGCGGGACCGGGATCCGCCGAAAGCTGAGTTCGTCAAGGTCGCCAAACCGGTCGAGCACGACGGCGTTCATCTCGGTTGGGACACTCGGGGCGTTGACTGGGTCATTCACCTGGTTTGTCATCGGCACTCCTGTGCAGTTGATCCTTACTGGTTCTGATTTTGGTTTTCGATCGCGGCCGCCGCGACGCTGGAAGCGCCTCGCCCGGCAGCCACGCCGGCAGCATACAATTCGGTTGCCAGCGCCAGCATCCGAGCCGACGCTCCTTCCTCTGCAATCGCCTCCAGGAAGGATGCCGAGGACGAATGGTAGATCTCCAACGAGGCGGTTTTGGAAACGTAGCCGTTTTGGGCTTCTTCCAAGACGTCTCCGTAGATTCCTTGCGCGTCTCGGGCAAAGTACGCGATCAAGTCGAAAAACACCTCGGAGGGCAGGTTGACCTGCTTGAAATACTCAATGGCTTCAGCGAAGGCCATCATGGCCGGCATCTGGAAAACCCCGATGATTCCAGCATCGATCTGGCTGGTCACCTTGAGGTCTTCGGAAACATAGAAAGATCTCCAGCCCAACGGAGCCAACAACCGCTCATTGTCCTGCCACAACTCTTCCGAGCCGGCGAAGGCCAAGAAGCCCCGGTCGTTGCCAAAGTCCAGCGGTGCGCTCAGATTGGCGCAATCCAGGTAGCGGGATCCCGGGCTCAGCCCGGCCGCCAAGGTCTTCGCCTCGAACGCGGTCCCGGTGGAAAAATTGATCAGGTCCAACGGTGCATCGGAGTCCCGCTCGGAAAGGATCTGTATCAAGTTCCCGTAGCTGGTCAACGCGCTGATCACCAGCTGCGACTCCGCCACGAGTTCTTGCGCACTGGCGGCTTCGCTGATGTTGTCCCCGACCAGTCCGGCAGCCTTTCCGGGCGTGCGGTTCCAGACCCGGACGCTGACGCCTTGTTTGCTGAAGTATTCCGCCAGCGCGGCACCAATCGCTCCCAGACCCAGTATGCCAACCCGGTACCTTTTCGGCTCCCTGTTCTCCCCCAACGAGCTCAGGTTCGCCTCAACCATGCAGGTGGATGCCGAGATCGGTGCGCCCGGGCAGGATTTCCGGATTGAGCGCGCGGCCGGGGCGGTACTGGCCCTCATTGAGCTTCCGGAACGGGACCGGAGATTCCGAGTCGATGTCCTTGAGCCGCTCCACCAACCGGTTGATCTCATGTTCCACGTCCTCGGCACCGAGTCCGTCCGCGTCGGTGATCACGTGCAATGGCAAGGAGGACATGCCCATGTACCAGAAAGTGCCGTGCGTGATCGGGAAGAGCAGCGAGTCGATGTCGCCGCTGATGCCACGCGGGCCAATCGAAGCCGCGTCCTCACCGGCGGTCACCACGATCAGCGCTCTGCGTCCGACGAATTTTCCATCGCCATAGCGGCGCGGAACTCCGGCGTCGCCATCGATGTCATCGCCGAAGGCGAAGCCGTTGGTCAGCACCCGGTCGAACCAGCCCTTGACCATTGCCGGTGCGCCGTACCACCACAGCGGGAACTGCAGCACCAGCAGATCTGCCTCGGCCAGCTTGGCCTGCTCCCGCTGCACCTCTTCGGGCAACTGGCCAGCCGCAAAAGCATCCCCGGTCAATTCCACGAACGAGCTGCCCGGTTCGGCCTGTTCGCCCACGGTGCCCAGGTCCCGGCTGGACAGGCGTGCGTCGAAGTCCATGGCATACAGGTCGGACGTCTCGACGTCGTAGCCATCGCCCAGGGCTTTGACCCCGGCCTCGAAGATCTGCTGGTTGAAGGAGGGGTTGGACGGGTTCGCGTACACCCAGAGCGCTTTTTGCTTCCTTGTTGTCATACCTATGACAATATCGCGTAGCGCAAGTTAATATAAGTACCGATCTTATTTACACATACCGTCAAATATGTCAGTATTGAGTCATGAGAGATTCTATAGCCAAAGCAATCGAAATCTGCCCGGTCGAAGTCGCCATCGGCATGATCGGCGGCGCCTGGAAACTCACCGCCTTGAGCATCCTGCTGGAAAAGGGCACGATGCGCTTCGGTGAACTCCGCCGCGCGGTCGGTGATGTCAATGAACGCTCCCTGGCCCGGCAGCTGCGCGAACTGGAAGCGGATGGCCTGATCAGCCGGGAGGTTTTCGCCCAGGTCCCGCCCAAGGTCGAGTACAGCCTGACCCATTGGGGCGAAGAACTGGCTCCGGCCATCCAAGCACTCGAGTCCTGGAGCAGCCGCTGGATCGCCCAGGCTCAAGCCGAAGAAGCAGCATCCGCCTGAGCGCTCCGCCGCACGACGACTTCGCGCACCGCGGTGCCGAGCACGGCGATCGCGAGCGCCACCACGAGCCTGAAGCCACCGTCTCCGGCCGGACCCAGGGCCTGGCGGAAAACCTGGCCGAAGGCATCTGCCGTGTCGGCCAGGTTTCCGGCGAGAACCCGCGAACCGAAGGCATACTGCTGCGCGGTCACCGCTGCCGGGACACTCCAGAGCAGCAGCAGATTCGCCGCCCACACGAGCAGCCGGCTGACTGGCCGAAGGCCGCACCAGACCAAAACTATGCCGACGATCACCGCCGGCAACCAGCGGTCCAATACCGAAATCCAGTTGGGCAGCTGGCCTTGGGGCAGCAAATAGCTGAACCAGGCGATGAACCACGACGACGCCGGCACGGCGGCCAAGCCGAATCCGACCGCAGCCGCAGCCCGGCTGCGCGCAGCAATGAGGCCGAGCAACAGCGCAGTGGCAATGATCAAAAGCAGCACGCCGCACAACAGCCCGAAGAAATAGACCTGCGCCAGCTGACGCACTTGCGACCCGATGCCCAGCCCGGAACCGAGCACTACGAAGCTCTGCAGCGCAGCCAGTGAATGCACCAGCAGCAGTCCGCCCACCGTGCACCAGATCATGCTCCGCCGGTTGCCGGCCGGGAAGTAACGCGCCGCAAGGCCGCCGATGACGCCGCCGGCGACCAGGAGCACCAACAGGGAGAACAGCGAATACTGGCTCAATGGCAGCGCCGAGAACGGCATGGTTTCCGGGGCTGCTTCGAGCATCCAGAAGTTCTGCAGCGACAACCGCCGGCCGCTGAGCAACCACGGGAGCAGACCGATGATGCCGGCCGCCACGCCCATAGCCAAAGCGGCCAGATTGAGTTGCACCCGGGACCACTGGGGATTGGGTTCCTGGGCGGGGTCCGTCGGCGATGCTGCGGCTTGGCTCATGATTCCAGAATAGGCGGGTTCGGCTTGCCGCCGGCCGATAAGCTGGTGAACACGGCATCCGCCGAATGGAATCAATGAGTCTGGGGACCATCGTGATTCACCGAGTCAGGGCAATGCACCATGTCCAATGACCAGCGGCCGGCCGAGCCGGCGCTTTCCGGGGCAACCAAGACCCTGTTGGGTCGGAAGTCGGACTGGACTCCAGGATTCGCACCGTTTCCAGGGGTGCGCAATCTTCTGGGACCGCTGCTGATCATCGCCACTTTCGCCCTGAGCGCGCTGCCGTTCCTGGGCATGCTCGAGCAACCAGGCGATGACGCACTGGGGCTGTTGGTGGGCACCGAATCGATCCTGGCGATGTCCTGGACCTTCGTTTTGGCGATCCGCACCCGCTGGAGCGAATGGCTCTTCGGCGGGCTCGACCGCGTTTACGTGGCACATCGCTGGCTCGGGGTTGTCGCCGTGGTGTTGATGTGGTGGCATATCCAATCGTCGAACCAAGTCACCGGAGTGCCCGGAGCAAACCCGGCGGCCGCCGAATTCGGCACGACTCTGGCCGGGATCGCCGAACCGACGCTTTACCTCTTGGTACTGGTAAGCGTCCTGCGTTGGCTTCCGTGGCGGCTCTGGCGCTTGACCCACAAGCTCTTGATCATTCCCTTCGGCTTCGCCGCCTACCATATGGTCACCGCGGAAAAACCCTTCGGGAACTTCTCCGCGTGGGGGTTGTGGTTCAGCATCGTGATTGCCGCCGGCATCCTGGGCTACCTGATCCGGGTCGTCGGCCGGGACGCCATCTGGCGGGGTTCGCCGTACCGGATCGCGGAGTTGATTCCGCACCCGGGCGCGGTGGAGATCTTACTCACCCCGCAGGGCCGGCCGCTGAGCTGGAAACCGGGCCAGTTCGCCTTTCTGAAACTCCAAGTCCCCGGGCTCAGCGAACCGCATCCGTTTTCGATTGCGACCGACCCGCAACGGCCTGGGCTGCGATTCATGGTGCGTCGGCTGGGCGATTGGACTGATCAGTTGGAGGATGCGGTCGCGGTCGGGGATCGCGCCTTCGTCGAGGGGCCGTACGGACAGCTCCGGATCTTCCCGGCCGGATCTCCGCGCCGCACCGTCTGGATCGCCGGCGGGGTCGGCATCACACCATTCCTCGCTGCACTCCAGCAACTGCCCGGGGCCTCCGGGCAAGAGCCGCCAATCCTGATCCACGCAGTCCGCAACGAAGACTCCGCGCATGCCCGCTCCGAGGTCGAGGCCGCTGCAGCCCAAGGCAGGATTGAACTCCACTACTTCGACTCCGACGCAGGCAGACCGCTCACCGAACAGTCCTTGCTGCAGGAACTCGGCCCGTCGGGCCTGCGAGGCGCCCACGTGGTGCTGTGCGGGCCGGTGAAAATGACCCGTTGGCTGAGGCGGCTGGCCCGCCGTCAAGACGCAAAACACGTGGAAAGCGAGATTTTCGATCTTCGCGGCGGAATCGCTCCGGATCTGAGCCGGGTCATCGGCCCCCGGCTCAACCGGATGCCGCTCGCCAGATTGTTGTCCGAAGCCCGGATTTGGCTGCGGTCCGGCCGCGGCCCGAACTGATTTCGATTCGCGAACCGGCAACGCCGTCCGACCTCGAGGAACTACCGCTGGCTTTCCGCACGGAACCAGGCGATGTAGTCCGCCGCAGCGGCCGCGATCTGGAATCGAGGCTCGAAGCCGGTGTCTTCGCGGAGCCGGGCGGTATCCAACCAGCTCACCGGCCGGCCGGACCTCGAAGGCAGCTCGGCGGTGAAACCGGGCTCGGCGGCCGCGAGCGCTGCGATCACCTCGGCATTGCTGGTCGCATGCCCGGAGCCGACGTTGTAAGTCGGGTATTGCAGGCGGTCCGCCAATTGCAGCAGCGCGAGCGCCCGACCAGTGTCTTTCACGTAGCAGAGGTCGAGTGCGTCCTCGAGGTACGGCGTTGCCACCAGACCGGACAGTTCCGGCACGGTGCGGTGCGCCGCAGCATAAGCGAGCGAGGGCGCGGCGAAAAATGGGTCGGGCAGATGCCCGCCCGGCCCCCAGGTGCCCGATATCCGCGCATTCACGATTTCGACGTCGGTCACGGTGCTGAGGTGGCTGCCGAGCAGTTCGGCGATCTTCTTGAACGTCGGGATGACGTGCAGGTACTCCATGGGCAGCCGGGCGTCTTCCCGCAGGGCACCGGACTCCGCCACCCCGCTGTAGACCCCGATGGTGCTCGCCGTGACGATGCGGCGTACTCCCCAGGCCCGCGCCGCACGGACGATATTGAGAAAGCCTTCGAGCGCACGACCGGTGGCATCGACCGGATCCTCCTCGGTGACCGGCCAGGGCAGGGCAATCGCAAGATGCACGATTCCAGTGATCGGGTATTGCTGGCCCACCCGGAGCAAAGCGGAGCTGTCCGTGACGTCGCCTTGCACGACGTGGACCGGAAGATCGGCCAATTGCCTGGGCACCTCGGGGCTGCGCCGCTGGATCAGGACGCATTCCTCACCCGCCTCATGCAGTGCGCGGACGGTGTGCGAGCCGATGAATCCGGCGCCTCCGGTAACGAGAATCATCTCAAATCCTTTCGTTTATTAATCTGATCATCAGGATTACTGATGATCATCATCACTGATAACATAGAACCATGTCAAGTGAAAATCCCGCCGGCGGCAGCCCGCACGATATTCTCGGGTACCTGCTCAAGCATGCGAACTGGCGGCTCGTCGAAATCACCGATGCCGCATTGCAGCCCCTGGGCATCGACAGCAAGGCCTATGGCGTCCTGCGGATCCTGGTCTGGCAGAAACCGATGTCGCAGCAACAGGTGGCCCAGACCTTGGGCGTCGACCGCACCACGATGGTCGCCTTGTTCGACGCACTCGAAGCGCAGCAGATCGTGACCCGGCGGCCGGACCCGCAGGACCGGCGCCGGAACGTCGTCGAACTGACCGATTCCGGCCGAAAGCTCTTCCGGCGGGCCGATCAGGCTTACCAGGCTGCGGAGCGGGAATTCCTCGCGCCGGTCGATGCGGCGGACGGCGAGCAGCTCCGGCAAACGCTGCGAACCCTGCTCGGCGAATAGGCTTCCAGCCCACCGTCCGCATCCTCGGGGCCGCGACGTGCCGTACCGCCGGGCTATCCGGTCCGGATGATTCGCCGCTGGACCGCCACCGAAATCGCCGCAGTGCGGTTATCCACGCCGAGCTTTCCGTAGATGTGCACCAAATGGGTTTTGACCGTCGCCTCGGAGATGAAGAACTGTTTTGCCATGGCCCGGTTGGAGAGCCCGGTGGCCAACAACTCCAACAACTGGACTTCCCGCGGCGTGAGATTCGGCGCCGGGTTGCTGATCCGGCCCATGAGCCGCGCGGCAACCCGCGGGGCGAGCGCCGTCTCACCCGCTGCGGCGGCCAGCACCGCTTGGCGGATTTGCTCCGACGGGGCGTCTTTGAGCATGTAACCGGTCGCGCCCGCTTCGATCGCAGCCAAAATGTCCGCATCGGAGTCATAAGTGGTCAGGATGAGCACCGGCGGCGGATCCGGCAGCAGCTTGATCTGCTCAGTTGCCCGGACGCCGTCCAGCCCGGCCCCCATTTGGAGGTCCATCAACACCACGTCCACCGACTCGCCCAGTGCCGCCAGCCGCGCCAGCTCCTGAAGCGCCGCCCCGCCATCCGCCGCCTCGGCGATCACCGACATGCCTTCGAAGTCAGCCAGCATGGCCCGCAATCCGGCGCGCACCACAGGGTGGTCGTCGACCAGGAGAATTCCGATTTCCTTCATTGCGCCGCACCCTCCCCGGTTTCCAGCCCGCCGTCAATGCTCAAGCGGACCGCGACCACGGTTCCTTCGCCGGGTGCCGATTCCAGCCCGAGCGATCCATTGAGCTCGCCGATCCGGTGGCGCAGCGCCTGCAACCCGAAGCCCCGGCCATCCGGCCGTTCCGTGAGTTGCACCGCAGCGGGGTCGAACCCCACGCCATCATCGTAGATGTCCAAGGTGACGTCGTTGCCCTGGAACGCCAGGGTGACAACGGCATGGTCGGCCCGGGCATGCTCCCGGGTATTGCCAAGGCTCGCCTGGGCGGTGCGAAGCAGCGCAACCCGGTATGGTTGCGGCAGTTCGACCGGATCCCCTTGCAGTTCGAAAATGCAGCGCAGAGCCGCACCCCGCGCTACCGCATCGGCTTCCGTGCGTTCGCAAAGCCGCCGCAGGCTGTCCACCAACGAACTTTCCTGCAACGTCGGCGAACTGAGGCCGCGGACGAAATTCCGCGCCTCGGCGAGGTTCTCCGAGGCGGTCTGCTGGACCAGGGCCAGCCGGGACGCAGTGGTGTCCGGGTCGCCCGCGGCCAATGACTTTTCCGCAGCCCGGGCGACCAGCACGATGCTGGAAAGGCCCTGGGCAAGGGTGTCATGGATTTCCTGGGCGATCCGTCCCCGCTCTGCCAGGACTCCGGCTCGATGCTGCGCCGCAGCCAATTCGGCACGGGTCCGCCGGAGCTCCTCGGCGTCCCGGCGCTGCACTTCCGCTTCCCGGTAAAGGGCCTGATAGGCCAAACCGGTCACCACCGAGAACCCCGCGCCGAAAAGCGGACCCAAGACCGCAGGCAGCTGCGGAACGAGAAACCCGCCGGCGGCCCATTGGGCGGCAATCACGGCTGCCGTCAACACCGCGATGGCGGGCAGCGCCACCAAGCGCGGCAGCAAATGCAGGTAAATGAAGAACAAGGGAAAAGCCAACCAGGAAAAATCGGCGCTGCCGACCAGCAGAAGCGCCCAGAGCACGGTCACCGCGCCGAGCCACAACAAGCTGTAACGCCGCGGATCGACACCGAGCGCTCCGGAAGCAAACCGCTTCTCCAACACGGTTCCGGCCAAATAGACCACGGCCAGCAGAACCGCCAGGCCGACCAGGAGGTACTTGGCCGATGGGCGGCTGTCGGCGAACAGCAACCGCAGCAACGCAACAGTCAACAGACCGGCGAACCCCACGTGCAAGGCGACCCGGAGCGCACGCAGAATCGCCATCGTGGATGCGGATGCTGTCCCGCTCGGCGGGTCCGCCGCCTGCCCCCGAGGGCGAAGACCTTTCATGACCGGCACTGGACCAGTCTATGCAGCACGGTCGCCGGGCGGATCAACCAAATGGTTGACCTGCCGGCCAACCCATCGGCCGTCCGGGATCAACCGCACCCACGATGCCGGATTCCCGGATCGGCGGGAGAGTGGGAAAGAAGACGATTCAGCCACCGAAAGAAGTCCAACGTGTTCCTCGCGGTCCGAGACATCCGCTTTGCCAAAGGCAGATTCACCCTGATGGGCGCCGTCGTCGCCCTCATCTCCCTGCTCCTCGTGATGCTCTCCGGATTGACCGCCGGGCTCGCCGACCAGTCGACGTCGGCGATCAGCGCCCTGGGCGCGGACCGAAGCGGTTCCACGACCGCACCGGCCGTGGACGCCATCGCTTTCGGCGCCCCAGGCTCCGCTGAACCCAAAGCATCGTTCACCGAAAGTGCCATCAGCCCAGGGCAACTGCAACGTTGGCAGGACACCCCCGGAGTTCGCGATGCCCGCGCGTTGGGCATCAGCCAGGCCCGGGTTCAGGCCGTCAGCAGCACAAGCCCGGGCACCAGCAATGTCACCCTGTTCGGCGTCGATCCCGACGGCGGGCTCGCCCCGGCCGGGCTCACGCCGGGCAGCGTGCTGATCGGCAGCTCGGTCGCCAAAGCCCTCGCCGTGCAGACTGGCGACCAGCTGAGCCTGAACGGGACCGAGCTGAGCGTCGGCGCCGTCGTTCCCGATCAGTGGTACTCGCATACCAGCGTGCTCTGGCTTGCCTTGCCGGCCTGGCGGGAACTCGCCCATCTCAACGACCCCGGACAGTTGGCCACCGTGGCCGCAATCAGCTACCAACCCGGTGCCACCGTCGATCAAGCCGCAGCCGACGCCGGAGCCCGCACCGTGAGCAGCTCGCTGACCGGCTCCTTCCAAGCCCTGGCCTCGTATCGAAGCGAAAACGGTTCGCTGCTGCTGATGCAGGCCTTCCTCTACGGAATCACCGCCCTGGTGATCGTGGCCTTCCTGACCGTATGGACCATCCAACGGACCCGGGACATCGCCGTGCTCAAAGCCCTGGGCGCCGGCAACGGGTTCGTCCTGCGGGATGCCATCGGCCAAGCCGCGATCGTGTTGGTCTCAGGTGCCGGAATCGGCGGTGCGGTCGGCGTCGCGGGCGGTATTTTGGCCGCCCAAGCGGCGCCTTTTCTGCTCACTCCGGCAACCGTCTTGCTCCCGGTCCTCGGGATCATCGTGCTCGGCCTGGCCGGCGCCGCAGTGGCGGTGCGCCGCGTCACCAAGATCAACGCCCTGGTCGCGCTCGGCGGGAATTGAAAGGAAAGCTATGTCCAACGCACCAAGCCTTGCCCTCAACGGAATCCACCTCGAATACCCGGACGGGACCGGAACCATCAATGCCCTGGATTCGGTGGATCTCAGCGTACGGCCAGGCCAACTGGCTGCCATCGTCGGACCCTCCGGCTCCGGCAAATCGAGCCTCCTGGCCGTGGCCGCCACGCTGATCCGCCCCGACTCGGGGTCCGTCGGCATCGGCGGCGTCGACGTCACCCGACTCAGCGAACGGGCCCGTGCCGCGCTGCGCCGCGAGAAGCTCGGCATCGTGTTCCAGCAGCCGAACCTGCTCGCCTCGCTGAACGCCGTCGAACAGCTTCTGATCAGCGCCCAGCTGCGCGGCGAGTCCGCAAAGACTGCCCGCCAGCGGGCGATCGGACTCTTGGATCTCGTAGGGTTGGCGGACTGCGCCGGCAAACGGCCGCACCAACTCTCGGGTGGACAGCGTCAACGGGTGAACATCGCCCGCGCTTTGATCGGCGCACCGGAAGTCTTGCTGGTCGACGAACCCACGGCCGCTCTGGACCATGAACGCGGCGCCGCCATCATGCGCTTGCTGCGGAAAGTCACCGACGAGTTCCAGGTGGCCGCAGTGATGGTGACCCACGACACCGAGTTCGCGGCACTGGCCGACTCGACGGCCGAAATGCGCGACGGCAGGCTCACCGCACGGGCTGCGGCTTGAGCTTGGCGATCCTGACCATGCCGAAGACCATCCTGATCAATCCAATGCCCGCCACCACCGGAGCAACGTAGACGATCGCGTAGGCGGCCAAGAGCACGATCGCATTGGCCCGGTTGGTCTCGGCCACCAGGAAGTAGTAAACCACTGCCGCGGCAAAGAACAGCACCCCGGTGACCAACCACTTCAGCCCCTGTTTCCGATGCCGCTTGGCGGCCTCGAGCCGGCTCGAATTTTCCGGCGTCGCATTCGGCGTTGCAGCTTCCATCAGATTGCCCCTTCAGACAGCGCGTTGATATCTGCTGGCAACCATAGCAAAAGTTGAGCGATCGATCAGCTTTTTTTCGAAACGCTCTCGAAGAGCATTTCGAAACTGCACTGCAACGACTCCTGCCCCCACAATGCCTCGACCCGTCCGTTCGACCTGCGCAGGCCGAATCCCTCGATCAGCCCGACGATGGCAGCCGAGAGCGTGGCACTTTCCGGCACCGCCAAATCATCCAGGAAGGCTTTGACCACGATCGGGATCTGCGCGATTGCTTTGTCCGCCTCGGGGTAGAGCTCGGTATGCCGGGCAACGGCCAAATAGGTTTCGTACAACGGCAACAAGGTCCGGGAGTCCCGCGAGCTGACCTCGGTCGCGAGCGCCTTGGCCAAGATCTTCAAATCCCGGCTGCCGCCCAGTTCCCGCTGGATGTTCCCGGTCATCCTCGGGATCAACTGGTCGAAATAGTGCGCGAAGGCGCCCTGGACCAATTCGACCAAAGTCGGGAAGTAATAGGAGACGCTGGACGCCGGGACCCCGGCCTTCGCGGCGACCGCCCGGAGGGTGATGCCGGCGGGACCCTCGGTGTAGAGCAGTTCCAAGGCGCAGTCCAAGATCAGCTGCTGCTTGAGCTTCCCACGGTTTTGAACAGTTTTTTGGGGCACATTCATGAAGCCTAATCGATCTCCGAGCTGCTACCGAGCGAAGAAAACACCCGGCCCGCCACAACCGGTGCGGCACTGACCGAGCAATTCCGGCCCGGAGCGTCCACCGAACCCGATGAAGGCCGTATCAGGGCCGGCGCAGCGGGCACCGCAGCCGGCCGGAGATCCGCCGTGCACACCCTGTGGTGAAAGTTATCCACAGTGTTGAGAACTCTGTGGGTAAAAAACTTTCACAACTCCGGATCGTTGCCCTGTGTTGTCCACATCTGTGGAATTACATGTGTGTAACTTATGCCCAGTGTGGATAACCCTTGTGGAAAACCTAGCCCGAGGGGACGGTTCACTGCCTGGCTCCGTCACATTTCTTCGGGGTACCGCGGGCATTGCATCCTCGCGGTGCGGGGCCCCGGATTTCCAGGGGTCGACTGCCGGGTTTCCGTGTCGGAATGCACCGCAAGCTGTGAGAACCTGCCTGGCCTATCCCCAGGGCAGTCGATACTGCTATACCTGGGCAATCGGAACACCAGGGCAAAGTCGCCCCGGTGCCGCCGGAACTACGTGATGGGGGAACACGATGGATCTGAACCGACGCCGCTTTCTGCAAGTCTCCGCCGGGGCGGTTTCCGCTTCGGCCCTGCTCGGCCTGGCCGGGGCGACGCCGGCCTGGGCCGCCACCGACTTCGAAACCGCTCGGGCACGGCGCACCGAAATCCTCAACGGCGGCACGCTGAGCCGCTCCGACCCGAAGATTTCCGCCGCGATCGATGCCTCGGACGCGCAAGCCCAATCCTTCTGGTCCAGTCTGGATACTTCAGCGAACCGGACCTACCTCTGGAGCGACTATTCGCCGTTCAGCTCTCCGGAACTGGCCAACAACAGCCTGATCCGGCTCCGGAGCATGGCGGTCGCCTGGTCCGCGCCCAGCAGCTCGCTGTACCAGAACCCCGGCCTCTTGGCCGATGTGCTTTCGGCATTGAGTTTCTGGGCCAGCAAATACTCGGCGAACAGCCGGGCTACCGGAAACTGGTGGTTCTGGGAAATCGGCATGCCGAATTTGCTGGCCGACCTCGGCATCGTGCTTTTCCCGCAGCTCAGCCCGGAACAGAAGAATTCCATCGACGGCTTCATCGCCAAATTCGTCGCGAACCCCAACGTCAGAACCAACAGCCCCACGCTCAAGGAGACCGGCGCCAACCGGACGGACAAAGCGCATATCGCGATCCGGCACGGCCTGATCATCGAAAGCCCGGCCCGGATAGCTGCCGGGCGGGACGCACTCAGCGACGTCGAAGGCAACGGGCGGAACTCGGTCTTCGGTTATGTCATTTCCGGTGACGGTTTCTACGCTGACGGATCCTTCGTGCAACACAGCAAACTGGCCTACGTCGGCTCCTACGGCCTGGTCACGATCGACGGGCTGGCAGACATCCTGACCCTGCTCGCCGGAACCGCCTGGACGGTGACCGACGACAAAGTCCGGATCATCTACGATGCCGCGTTGCGCAATTACGGCTGGTTCGTCTTCGACGGCCAACTCGTCGACGCGGTCCGCGGCCGCGCGGTGTCCCGGCAGGAAAACCCGGGGCAGACCGCCGGCCACACCCTGGCCGGCGCACTGGTCCAGCTCGCCGCCAGTTCACCGGAATATGCAGCGCGGATCAACGGCATGGTCAAAGGCTGGCTGAGCCGGAACACCGCGGTGAGCCCGTTGCTGGGCAACACCTTGAACCGTTCCCGGCAGATCCAAGCGCTCCTGGGCAATCCGGCGATCGAGGCCGGGGCCGCTCTGCAACGCCACGTGCAGACCCCGGACCAGGACCGGGTGATCCACCATCAAGGCAGCTGGACCGCCGCATTTTCGATCTCCTCCAACCGGATGGGTCGTTACGAATGGGGCAATGGTGAAAACAACGCGGGCTGGTACCAAGGCGACGGCATGCTGCAGGTCTACACCGCCGGAGATCGGCTCAGCTTCGACGGGGACTATTGGGCGACCAGTGACCCGTTCCATCTGCCCGGGGTGACCAACGGCCTGCAGCCGCGGGAGAACGGCGCCGTCTCCGGCACCGGGATCCCGGGCGCCAGCCAGAGCTGGGCCGGCGGCGTCGGCTGGCTGGATCGCGTCGGCACCGTCGGCATGGACCACAAAGCGTACGACGGCGACCTGGTCGCCAAGAAGTCCTGGTTCTGTTTGGCCGACGCGGTCATCGCGCTCGGCAGCGGAATTTCCGCCAGCAAAGGCCAGACCGTGCACACCACCGTCGAATCCCGGAAACTGCAACCCGGGAATGCCCAGCCGCTGACCGTCGACGGCGTGCAACGGTCCGACGCCGTCGGACCGGCGGAAACGTTCGCCAATCCGGCATGGGCGCATTTGCCCGCCGTGGGCGGCTACCTGTTCCTGCAGTCGCAACCGGTGACCGCCCTGCGCGAATCCCGCAGCGGTGCTTGGCGCACGGTCAATGTCAACGGACCCACCGACCAGGTCAGCGACGACTACCAAAGCCTGTTTTTCGACCATGGCAGCAACCCGTCCGGCGCCGATTACGGGTATGCGCTGCTCCCCGGCGCCAGCGCAGCGCAGACCCAAGCGCGTTCCGGGGAGCGCGGCTTTTCGGTGCTCGCGAACAGCACCTCGGTGCAGGCGATTTCCGTGGTCGAAGCCAATCTGGTCCTGGCGAATTTCTTCACCGCCGGAGCCGCCGGCGGCGTCACCGTCGACCGGGCGGCCGCGGTGGTCGTCGGAGAGGCGCCTGATCAGCTCGGCGGCACCGACCTGGTGGTCACGGTTGCCGACCCGTCCCGGCACAACCAAGCGATCGCGGTGTCGGTCAACCGCACCAGCGGCACCGCATTGGAGTACCCGGAGCGGATCAGCTTCAGCACGGTTCCTGGCGGCACCGGCTTCACCGTGCCGACCAATGGCACCCGAGGCCACGAACAGTTGGTCCGGTTCGGCGCGCCGGGGCTCACCGTCAAGCACAACAACACCGGGCCGGCGGTCAACCAATGGAGCTACTCGAGCGGCTGGACGATCGGCAGCCTGGACAGTTACAGCACCACGGCCGGAGCCACCGCGACGCTGCGATTCCTCGGCGGCCGGGTGTACCTGCAGGCCGCTCCCGGACCCAGCCAAGGCATCGTCCGGCTGAGTCTGGACGGCCAGGACCGGGGTACCGTGGATCTTTTCGCCCTGGTCCGCAACGGCGTCAAGGTCATTGCCGCTTTCGGTGGCCTGGATCCCGCAGTCCCGCACACCTTGGTACTCAGTTGCACCGGTGACAAGAACCCGCTGGCGAGCAACGGTGCGGCCGCGCTGAGCGGTGCCGTGGTCATCGTGCAATGAACGGTTCCACCGGACCGTGGCGCAGCGTAGGCTCGGGATGACGAAGCCCGCACCCGAACAGGAGATGCCCATGCCCTTGGATCCGATACTCGCCATGGTCCTGGAAAAAGCTCCGCCATTGGTGGCTCCCGAGGTCGCACATGACGCGGCGGCGGCCCGCGAAGCGTACCGGACACGTTCAGACCCGGCGGCGATGGCCGCCTTCGCCGCCCCGGTGGCCGACGTGGCCGACCGGACGATTTCGGCCGATGGCCGGGAAATCCCGGTCCGGATCTACCGGCCTGCCGGCGATGCGCCCGCCGGAACCTTCGTTTTCTACCATGGCGGCGGCTGGGTCTTGGGCGACTTGGACTCGCATGATCTGCCCTGCCGTGCCCTGAGCAACGGGTTGAACCTGACCGTGCTCGCGGTCGACTACCGCTTGGCACCCGAACATCCCTTCCCGGCGGGCCTGGCAGATTCGACGGCGGCCACCCGGTGGGCCTTGGCGAACGCGGACCAGCTCGGCGGCGGTGATCGCCCCGTGGTGATCGGCGGCGACAGCGCCGGTGCGAATTTCGCCGCGGTGATCGCACAGACGCTGCGCGGATCGGACATCGCCGCCCAACTGCTGATCTACCCCGCCACGGACAGCAGCAAAACCTATGCTTCGGCAAAGCAATACGGCGATGGCTATTTCTTGGATTCGACGTCCATGAAGCTCTTCCAAAATTCCTATTTCAGCGATCCGGCGTTGCGCAACGACTCCCGGGTCTCGCCCTTGCTCGGAGACCTGCGCGGATTGGCCCCGGCCGTCATCGTCACCGCGGAGTTCGACCCGCTCAAAGACCAGGGTGCGGCTTATGCGGAAGCGCTCGAGGCGGCCGGAACTCGGGTCGTCTTCAAGGAATTCCCGGGCTTGACCCACGGCTTCGTCAACCTCGGGCCATTCGTTCCCGCAGCGCAGCACGCGATCGACGAAACCATCGGTTTGCTGGAGCGCCTGCTCAACGAGCCGGCCGGCTGAGCCGCAATCGGATGAGCCGGTAACCGCCGCCCACCGCGAAAACGCCCAGACCGACCACGACGGCGGACCACGGCAGGGTGCCGACCAGGATCAGGCACGCCAAGCCGCCCAGAACCTGGATGGCCTTGGGATATCGGCGATGCACCGAATCCTGACGGAACGCAGCGGCATTGGCCACCAAGTAGTAGACCAGTACGCCGAACGACGAAAACCCGATCGCATTGCGCACGTCCGCAAACACCACGATCAGGCAGATCGCCGCGGCCAAAACCAGTTCGGCACGCCGCGGCACCTGGTATCTCGGGTGCACAGCGGAAAGCCATTGCGGCAGATCACGTTCCCTGGCCATGGCGAGCGTGGTCCGGCCCAGCCCCGCCAGCAAAGCGAGCAAGGCGCCCAGGGCAGCCAAAGCAGCGCCGAGCCGGAGCAAGGGCGACGCCCAGTCGGCACCGGAAATCTCCACCGCACGCAGCAATGGCGCCGGCGTCCCGGCGACTCCCGACGGCGTCAACACCGCCAAGAGCGTCACGGCAACCACGCCGTACAACGCGGCGGTGCCGGCTAGCGCGATCACGATCGCCCGCGGAATGCTCCGCCTCGGCCGACGGACCTCTTCACCCAGGGTGGCGATCCGGGCATAGCCGGCAAAGGCGAAAAACAGCAATCCTGCCGATTGCAGAATCCCATACCAGCCGGACGCGAAAAATCCGTTTCCCGGCAACTGAACCGGCTGTGCCGCTCCCGACGTCCAGACCAATCCGATCGCCAACACCAGAATCGCCAGCACGGAAATCACGATCAGCTTGGTCAGTTGCGCGGTCCGGGTGACGCCGAAGCAGTTGGCGAGCGCCAAGCCGAGCACCGCTACGACGGCAGCAGGACGCTGCCAGGCGGGAGGAACCGCATAGGCCGCGAAGGTCAGCGCCATCGCCGCACTGCTTGCCGTCTTCCCGATCAGGAAGCCCCAGCCGGCCAAAAAACCGGGCCAGGCACCGAGCTGTTCCCGGCCATAGAGATAAGTGCCGCCGGAACTCGGGTATTGCGCGGCCAACTGGGCCGAGGAGGTCGCATTGCAGAACGCGACACCGGCCGCGATCAGCAAACCGATCAGCAAACCGGAACCGGCCACTGCCGCCGCGGGCGTGAACGCGGCGAAAATGCCGGCCCCGACCATCGAACCGACCCCGATGAGCACTGCGTCGAAAGTGCTCAATTTCCGGGCGAGCCCGACCGTACGCGCATCGCTCATACCGGCAATTTACTCATACTTTCGATAGCCTCACACCTGGCCGGCGGCGTGCCGCCCGGCCGCCCGGCCGGAGAACAGGCAGCCACCCAGGAAGGTGCCCTCCAGAGCGTTGTAGCCATGCACTCCACCACCGCCGAATCCCGCCACTTCACCGGCGGCATAGAGGCCGGGAATCGGCTGGCCTGCGGCGTCGAGCGCCCGGGACTGCAGGTCGGTTTGGATGCCGCCGAGCGTTTTGCGGGTCAGCACATGCAATTTGACCCCGATCAACGGCCCGGCCGCCGGGTCCAGGATTTTGTGCGGTGCAGCTGCCCGGCCCAAGCGGTCGCCGATGAACCGGCGGGCATTCCGGATGCCTTGGACCTGCGAATCCTTGCTGAAGGGATTGTCCATCTGCAGGTCCCGGGCTTCGATCTGCCGTTTGATCAAGGCCGGATCCAATGTCGGTTCATCGGTGAGACGGTTCATCTTGGCCACCAAGTCGGCCAGGTCATCCGCCACCACGAAATCCGCGCCGTGTTCTTTGAAAGCTTCCACCGGCGCTGGAGCGCCCTTGGTGAACAAGCGTTCCCGCAAGACCGCCTTGCGGTCCTTGCTGGTGATGTCCGGATTCTGTTCCGAGCCGGAGAGCGCGAACTCTTTTTCGATCATCTTCTGGGTCAAAATGAACCACGAGTGGTCGAACCGGGCGATGTCTTCGGTGGTCCGCAGATGCCGCAAGGTGCCCAAGGTGTCGTACCCGGGCAGGCAGGGATCAGGCAATCGCCGGCCCAAGGCGTCGAACCACATCGAGGACGGGCCGGGCAGGATCCGGATGGCATGCTGCGGCCAGACCGGATCCCAGTTCTGCACCCCCTCGGTGTAGTGCCACATCCGGTCCCGGTTGACCAAGCGCACTCCGGAAGCAGCGCTGATCTCCAGCATCCGGCCATCGACGTAGGCCGGCACGCCGGTGATCATCGAGGCCGGCGGCGTGCCCATCCGCTCCGGCCAGCTGCGCCGGACAATCTCGTGGTTGCCGCCGATTCCGCCGGAGGCGATGATCACCACCGGCGCGGAAAGCTCGAACTCGCCGATCTGGTCCCGATTCGAGCTGACTCCGCGCGCGGAATCGTCCGCGGCCAGTACGGTTCCGCGCACCCCGGTCGCCACGCCGTCGGAAATCAGCAACTCGTCCACTTGGTGCCGGTGGTGGAAGGTCAGCAATCCGGCTTGTTCTGCGGCGAGCGCGTAGTCCACGAAAGGACCGACCACTCCGGTGCCGGTGCCCCAGCTGACGTGGAAACGCGGCACCGAGTTGCCATGCCCATCGGCCCGCAGGTCGCCACGCTCCGCCCAACCCACCGAAGGCAGGAAACTGATCCCGTGGCCGTTGAGCCAGGATCGCTTCTCGCCGGCCGCGAACTCGACATATGCCCGGGCCCAGCGCACCGCCCAGGCGTCCTCGTCCGGCAGCCGATCGAACTGCGCGCTGCCCTGCCAATCGTTCCAGGCCAAATCGAAGGAATCCTTCACCCCGAGCCGCCGCTGCTCCGGCGAGTCGACCAGGAAGATCCCGCCGAACGACCAGAATGCCTGGCCACCCAGATTGGCCCGGTTCTCCTGCTCCACGACCGCGACCTTCTTGCCCTTCGCAGTGAGCTCGTGCGCGGCGACCAGACCGGCCAATCCGGCTCCGATGACAATGGCGTCGGCATCCATGGTTTGCAACCTCTCGCAGAGTTATGAGCCTTAGGTTATCCTGCTGCCCGATTCAGCCGCCGAGCACCCGGCGGAGGTAGGCATTGCCGAAAAGTCCGGTCGGATCGAGTTCTCGCCGGAGTTCCAGGAAATCCGGCATTTTCGGGTAGACGCCCTGCAAATACGCCAGCTCCCGGGTGTGCATTTTTCCCCAGTGCGGGCGGCCGCCGTGCGCGGTGAAGATCTCCTCGACGGCCGGGAAGAATTCGGCTTCGGTATGCCTGAAGAAGCGGTGTACCGCAAGGTACCCGGTTTCCCGGCCATAAGCGGTCGAGAGCCAGTTCTCATCTGCCGCCGCAGCCCTGACCTCGATCGGGAATTCGATCCGCCAACCCCGTTTGCCGATGAGCTCGCGGACCTGCTGGAAGACCGGGATCAACTCCGCACGCGGCAACGCATATTCCATCTCCCGGAAACGCACGCCGCGGCTCGTCGCGAACACCCGGTGCGAGGCATCGGTGAACTCGGCATTGGCGAATTGCCGTGCGGCGATTCGGTTCACCCCGGGGGTCAGCGCAGGAACCAGACGCTCCACATTGCACAGCGCCCGGAACAGACCGTTCGCCACCACGGTGTCGCCCAGAAACCGGTCCAGTGCGCCGCGCGGGCGCAACGATTCATGCCCCATCCGACGGGTGTTGGTTTTCGTGGAAGCGACTTCGCTGTGCGGAAACCAGTGGAATTCGAAGTGGTCTTCGGTCTCGAAGCGCTCGTCCAGGGTCGCCAGCACTTCGTCCAAGGGAATCGGCTTTTCCACTGCCTGCAGGCTGAACGCCGGAACGCATTGCAAGGTGACTTCGACGATGATGCCCAAGGCGCCCAGGCCCACCCGCAGCGCCGGCAGCAGCTCCGAGTTCTGCTCGCGATCGGCGCACAGCAGGCCGCCGTCGGCGGTCACCACGACCATGCCGGTCACCTGGGTGGCTATCCCGCCGAAAGCTGCCCCGGTGCCATGCGTGCCGGTGGATATCGCACCGGCCAGGCTTTGCCGGTCGATGTCGCCCAAGTTCGGCATCGCCAATCCGTAGGGCGCCAAGAGTCCGGGCACGTCGAAGAGCCGGGTGCCCGCGGCGAAGGTCGCTTGCTGCTTGCCCGCGTCCACACTGAGCAAACCGCTGAGCCCGTCCAGGCTGAGCTGCACGCCGTCGGTCACCGCTATCGCACTGAAGCTGTGCCCGGCACCGATCGCTTTGACCGTCTGCCCGGTCGTCCGGGCCCGGACGACCGCGTCCTGGACTGCCTCGACCGTCGTCGGCGAAACCCTGGCTACCGGGTGTCCGGACTCGCTGCGCCCCCAATTCGACCAGGGCTTGACTGCCCGCTGGACGGAGCGGGCTTCCGTCATGCGCACCGACTGCCGGCCGGTCATAAGAAGGCCTTCCCTTCGCCGCGGTAGGTCGGCACCGCGCCGAGCACACCGTCGTCGTCGATGAAGTACACCTGGTTGAGGTGCTCGGAAATCTCCCCGGCCTTGGTGTGCCGGAACCAGACCCGCGAGCCGACGGCGAGCGAGCGCGCCGCATCGCCCTTCAGCGGCGACTGCACTTCGCCTGCCCCTTCCCGCGGGAGGTATTCGAGCCCTTCCGGCCAGACCGGGAAGGGCGCCCGGTCCCAAGCCGGCGGTCCGGAGGCGATCCAGCCGCCGCCGAGCACGGTGGCGATGTCGGGCACCGCCTTGCGCACCACGTCGAGCGCGAAAGAGGCCGCCGGGGCAGGCCGGAAATGCGCGTAGTTGTCGAACAGCCGGGGTCCGAAGAGCCCGCTGCCGCTGGCGATCTCGGTCACCGAAGGATCCCGATGGGTGTATTCCAGCGAACCGGTGCCGCCGCCGTTGACGAACTCCAGATCCGCCACCTGGCGGACCAGGGCCACCGCCTGCTGCCGCCGTTCCAGCAATTCGGCACCGGAACGCTTTTGCAGGCCGCGGATCATCATGCCGCGGGCGGCATTGCCGATCGGAGCATTCCCCAATCCGGCGATTTGGGCCTCATAACCCATCATGCCGACCAGCGAGAACCCTGGCCGCCGGTGGATCGCCTGGGCCAGGGCCAGGGCTGCTTCCGGGCTGTGCACGGGGGAGCGCCAGACTCCGATCCGGCCGAGCACCGGCGCATCCCAAGAACAGTCCAGCTCGATGCAGACCCGGACCGGGTTGCGCTGCGCCGGCGGGAGGACCGAGTCGATGAGGTCCAATTGCGCAGTCGAGTCCACCATCAGAGTCACCCGCCGGGCGAGGGTTTCGGAACCGGCCAGTGCCCGGAGGGCAGCCCGGTCGACGCTCGGGTAGGCAACCACCACGTCGTCGATCCCGGTCCAGCCGGGGGCATCGGTGGCGAGCCAATTCGCCTCGGCCACGGTGTAGGCGAGCACACCGTGGAAGCCTTCCAGTTTCAAGGCCGCGGCCAGGACCTCACGCACCCGGATGGACTTCGAGGCGAGCCGGATCGGCGTGCCTTGTGCCCGGCGGAGCAGGTCGAAGGCGTTGTGCGCGAGTGCCGGAACGTGCACGACGCCGAACGGCGGGTCGAGCTCGGCAGTCACCGCCTCGATCCGCGGCCAGAACTTTCCCGGGCTGCGCCAAGGCGCCCGCGTTGCGGCGGAGCGGATTTCTTCCGAACCGAGATCCAACCGGCTCAGGTCCACGGCTTCATTCGTCATGCTGGCTCTCCTTGGACGAACCCCATCAGGACACCGGCGACGGTGTCGATATTCTGCAACGCCTGGGCATCGTCGCGCTCGGCGAGCCAGGTCGTGGTCAAACCATCGGTGAACACCACGATCAGGCGGCCCAGGGCAGCCGAATCCAGCGCGAACCGCACCCCGAAACCTTGCGCCAAAGCATCCACCAGCCCTTCGGCCAGGGCGTAGTACCGCTGATATTGGGCACTCGCATAGTGTTCCAGGCCCGGAGTCCGCAGCGCGTACTGGGTCAACTCCAACATCGCCATTTCCCGATGCGGGTTGGCTTTGAGCCCTTCGAAATAGTTCCGCAGGCACAACTCGATCGTGGAACGCAGATCGGTGGCATCGATCATCGCCGATTCCAGGCCCAGCCGCTCGAAGGACAACGTGTCTTCGATCAATGCCTCCATGAGTTCGGCCTGGGAGCGGAAGGCATAGTGGTAACTGGCCAGTGAAGCACCGGCTTCGTTGGCCACGGCGCGAGTGCTCGCCGCGGCGATGCCGTCCCGGGCGATGATCGAGAACGCCGCGTCGATCAGCGAGCGGCGGCGTTCAACGGCCGGAATGTTCGGCATGGTGGTTCACCTCGAGACGATGGGTCCGACCGGATCAACAATCTGGGTCAAGTGACTCAGACATTTACATCAGTATGAGCTGGACCACAACGGACCGTCAAGGCCCCGGCTGCGGACACGTCGATTGCTGTTAGCCTGGCCCGGTGCCGCCGAGGAACCCCGTCGATCCCCATGCCCTGAATTCGCCCATCGCCGTCTTCGACGCCGGGTTGGGCAGTTATGACATCGTCCGGACCTTGCGGCGGCACTATCCGGAGAGCGATCTGATCTACTTCGCAGACCGGGCGAGCTTCCCCTATGGCGCGAAGTCCGAGGCGCAGTTGCAGAAAATCGCGGTTGGCAGCTCCCGGTATCTGAGATCGCTCGGTGCCGGGTGCGTGGTCATCGGCTCAAATGCCCCTTCGGTGACCGTCTTGGCGGCGGTCGCGGCCGACTGCGACTTCCCGGTGCTCGGCGTGCTGCCTCCGGTGCGGCAGGCTCTGGCCGCCATCGCGCCGGAACAGGGCCTGCTGCTGGCCGGCGCCGCCTCGATGACCGGCAGTCCCCGGCTGCACGAGTTCATCGAGCGGGAGGCCGGCCATGCCGCGGCGCGGGTCCACGCCGTAGCCGCGACCGCACTCATCGAGCTCGTCGAATCGGGAAAGTTCCTGACCGACCCGGAAACTGCCGTGGACCACGTCGCCGACTTCCTCGGCCGGCAGCTTGCCTCGTGGCCGGAGCTCGGCGGCGTCCTGCTCTCCAGCACCCACCTGCCGTGGCTCAGTTTCGCCTTCCAACGCGCTGCCCCCGGGTGGCAGCTCTTCAACCCGGCCGACGACGTCGCGCGGTCCGCAGCCCCTTATGCGGTACCCGGCACCGGGAAGCTGCTCAGCTTGGTGACGGAGAGTCCAGCGTTGACCGTTCGGGACTTCGCCCAGACCCTGGACCGGCTCGGCATCGCACTCGAGCTGCAACCGGTCCCCGCGCTCGAGCTCAGGTGAGGTGGTCGAAATCGCCGCGGACCCAGGCGATGTGCCGGTCGGCAGACCGGCGGACCACCGCAGGCGCATCGTGCGGGAGCACGCTGCCGAAGTTGTTGTACAGCCGGTCGAAGGCGAATTCCTGGACCGTCGTGGCGATCCGGTCCACCACTGCGGCCGACAACGGGATCTTGTTCGGGTAGCTGCGCATGAAGGCGGCAGTCCGGTCTTGATTGACGAAGATGCTGTCCCCGGCGAGCAGAATTCCCTTGCCGGCGTTCCCGGCCGGCCAATGCAGCACGGCGCTGCCCTTGAAATGCCCGCCCACCTGGTGCAAGGTCACTCCGGGTACCACCTCCCGGCTGCCCGACCAAAAGTCGATCGATCCGTCCGGCCGCTGCAGCCACTGCGCGTCGTCCTGGTTCACCAGCACCCGGGCGCCCAAGGCCCTGGCCCACTCCACCTGGACGCCGAACATGTGCGGATGGCTGGCGGCTATCGCGACCACCTCGCCGTGCGCTTTCACCTGCTCGACCACGGCATCGCTGATCATGCTGATCGGGTCCCACAGCACATTCCCCGCCGGCGTGATCAGCAACATCGCCTGCTGCCCGATGCCGGCGCCGCTCGAGGTCAGACCGAAGAGCCCCGGTTCGACCTCGAAGAAGTCGATCACCGCCCCGTTGGCCGCCTGCGCTGCCAAGGTGGTCCAGCGCTGCCCGTCGAGCGGTACGTATTGCCGCTCATCCGCGCAGATCGGACAGACCTCCTGCGCACCGGGTTGCCCCGACCGCTCGACGCCGCAGGTCGCACATTGCCAGATTTCCACCAGAACCTCTTTCACCGGGAACCATCCGGATAAGCCGCTCTGCGTCGCGGATATTCCCGCCCGGACAACCGCTACCAGCACATGAACAGCGGTTGAAATTGCTGAACTACAGGTGTGTAAGTTATGCCCAACTGTGCATAGACCTGTGGATAACTAGAGCCCGACGGTCGGCGCGAACAGCGTCTGGATCGCCGAAGTCCGCCAGACCGTCAAAACCACCAGCAGCAGGATGATCGCGGTCATTCCACCCCACTGCAGGATCTTCTGGCTCTTCCCCGCCGGGGCGTAAATGAACACTGCGGCCAGCAAAGCGCCGCCGATCAATCCGCCCAAGTGCGCCTGCCAGGCGATGTTCACGCCGGGCAGGAATCCGATCGCGCCGTTGATCACCAGAAGCACAATGATTTGCCGCAAGTCACCGCGGCGTTTGAGTTGCAAAACGAACAAGGCGCCGAAAAGGCCGAAAATCGCTCCCGAGGCGCCGACCACCACCGAAGAAATCGGGGAAAGCAACAGCACGCCCACCGAGCCGGCCAGGCCGGAAACCAAGAACAGCCAAAAAAACCGCAAGCGCCCGAAGATCGGTTCCAACACCGTGCCCAGAATGTAGAGCGAGTACATATTGAGCAGGATATGCGGCAGGAAACTGGTCGAATGGGTGAACACCGAGGTCAGCATCCGCCACGGTTCCTGCTCGGTGACGAAGGGGGCGTAAGCCAGGTAATTGATCACTCCGGCGCCGGGAATCAATTCCGCCGCGAACACCAGGACGCAGATCGCGATCAGACTGAACGTCACCACCGGGCGGCCGCCCCGGGCCACCCCGCCGAACATGGTGCGTTTCACCGGAGCGTTCTTCGCGGTTTCCCGCACGCAATCGACGCATTGGATTCCGACGGCGGCCGGCCGCTGGCACTCGGTGCACGCCGGACGTCCGCACCGCTGGCATCGGACGTAGGCCACCCGGTCCGGGTGCCTCGGACAGACCGGTACTTCGGCCCCCTGGCCGGAAGCCGCCGTCGGAATCCCGTAACTCACGCTCGACTGGCCTTAGAGCTTCTCGATGGTGACCGAGTTGATGACGACGTCTTCGAGCGGCTTGTCGGCACGACCGGTGGGCACGGCTTCGATCGCGTCGACCACGGCTTTGGACTCGTCATCGGCGACTTCGCCGAAGATCGAGTGTTTGCCCTGCAGGTGCGGGGTCGGCACCGTGGTGATGAAGAACTGTGAACCGTTGGTGCCGCGGCCCATTTGGATGCCGGCGTTGGCCATCGCCAGTTTGTAAGGCTCGTTGAAGATGAGTTCCGGGTGGATTTCGTCGTCGAACTGGTACCCCGGCCCGCCGATGCCCTGACCGAGCGGATCGCCGCCCTGGAGCATGAACTGACGGATGATCCGGTGGAAGATCACGCCGTTGTAGAACGGTTCGTTGCTCTCCTCGCCGGTCGCCGGGTGGGTCCAGGTCTTTTCGCCGGTGGCGAGCCCGATGAAGTTGTCCACCGTTTTGGGCGCATGGTTGCCGAACAGGTTCAACCGGATGTCGCCGTGGTTGGTGTGCAGAGTCGCTTTTGCTGTAGGAATCGCAGTCATGCCTGCAATTCTTCCATGCCCGGCTGCATTGCGCGCTGTCGTTCCCCTGAGAGCGCAGACTCGCCCGCACGGCCCATTGCACGTAGGCTAGGCAAAGATTCAAATACTCGGGAGGTAGTTGTGAAAAAAGCAGACCGCGTCACCCGTGACCTTGAGGAAACCTTGGCCAACGGAGTCGAAAGCGCCAGGGAATGGGCCGGGCCCCACGTCGAGTCGGCCAAGAACTGGGCCGAGAAAAGCATTGACAATGCTTCGCCGAAAGTCCAAGAAGGCCTTCGCAAAGCCGCCCAATTCACCGCCGACGGAGTAGCCAACGTCACGCCGAAAATCCAAGAGGGCCTGGAAAAACTCGGCCCGCGGATTTCCGATGCCGTAGACGATGCCGCACCCAAGATCGCCGAAGCTCTGGAAAAGGCCACCCCGGCACTGCAGAACGCGAAGGACAAGGTCGTCGGGGAATACTTCCCACTGATCTCGGACAAGCTCGGCGACGCCGCAACCGCAGTCGGCAAGGCGTTGGACAGCGCAAACCAGAACGTCACCGAGTACGTCAGCGAAACCGTTGCCCCGGCCGCGGAAAAAGCGGCGAGCCAGGCGTCCAGCGCAGTGGCCCCCACGCTCAAGCAAGGCCGCCGGGCCGCTTCGAAGGCCCGGAAGGCAGCCGAACAAGCTGCCAAAGAAGCCGCCGCCCAGCTCAAGCGGGAACAGAAGAGCTCCGGCAAAGGCGGCAGGGGCTGGCTGGTCTTCGGCGTGTTCGCTGCCGCGATCGCCGCCGGTGTAGCGGTGTGGCGGGCTTCCCGCCCGGTGGAAGACCCTTGGAAGACCCCGGTGCCGGTCAATGATTTCGCCAAAGACGTCAAAGCCGCGGCCGTCTCGGCCAAAGACGACGTCAAAGACCAAGCCGAAGCAGCCACGGAAAAGGCTGCCGACAAGGCCGAAGAACTCAAGGACAAGGTTGCCGACAAAGCAACCGAAGCCAAAGACAAGGCCGAAGCCGTCAAAACCGAAACTGCCGAGAAGGCGGAAGAGCTCAAGGACAAGGTTGCCGACAAAGCAACCGAGGTGAAAGACGCCGCCAAAGGCGCAGCCGAGAAGGTTGCGGACAAAGCTGCCGAAGCCAAAGAAGCCGTCAAGGACAAGGCCGAAGAACTCAAGGACAAGTGATTCCGATGCTCGGACCGGCGGTCAACCCGCCGGTCCGAGCTGCTGGATGCTAGATTTGATCCGATGCCAAGTGACTTAGCCGCGCCAGGCGATGACAATCTGGGTTCTGGATTCGACCAGGGCCGGCCCAGTGTATCCATCGTGATACCGGCCTACAACGAAGAAAGCGTGATCCGGCAATGCCTGATCGCCGCAATCTACCAATCTGTCCCGGCCGACGAAATCATCGTGGTGGACAACCGCTCCAATGACGCCACCTGTTCCATCGTGGTGCAAATGCAGTTGGAGTATCCGGAAAGTCCCATCCGGTTGCTGCATCAGAGCGAAGAACAAGGACTCATCCCGACCCGGAATTTCGGTCTCGACCGTGCCACCGGCGACGTGCTGGGCCGGATCGACGCCGACTCGGTGATCGAACCGGATTGGGTGGAGCAAGTCCAGCTCGCCTTCCTGGATCCCGCGATTTCCGCCGCGACCGGACCCGTGGTCTACTACGACATGCCGATGCGGCGCTTCGGGCTCAAAGCCGACGACAAAATGCGTCAGCTGATGCTCAAGCTGGCCAAGCACCAGTACCATTTCCTCTTCGGATCGAACATGGCCCTGCGCCGCAGCGCCTGGGAAGAAATCCGGGCCGAAACCTGCCGGGACGAAAAAGACGAAATGCACGAAGACATCGATTTGTCGTTGCATCTGGCAGATCACGGGCTCAAGGTGCAATACGTGCCTTCGATGGTCTCCGGGATGTCTGCGCGCCGCTTGGAAGATTCACCACGCGACTACCGCTACTACGTCACCCGCTTCGAACGCACCTACAAGGCCCACAATGTGAAGGGGCTGGCCCTGAAGGCACCCATGGTGGTCTTCTTCTCGGTCTACTTCCCGGCGAAGGTCCTGCGCGCCGTGCACACGGCCAGTGTGAACCAGATGGCCCGACGGGCGTTGCGGTCCTAAACTCCTGGCGCCGGCTGTTTGCCGCGCCGCGGCAGGGACCGGCCTTGGCCGAAAATGACCACGGCCAATCCGACCAGGATCAAGGCCAGCCCGGCATAAGTTCCGGCCGGCAGCCGCTCGTCCAGGAACACCGCGGCAAGCAGCGCTGCGCCCGGGATCTCCAACAGGATGAGCATGGAGACCAAAAGTGCGCTCATGCTCGCCAGCAGGTAGTTGAACACGCTGTGACCGAGGATCTGCGCCACCAAGGTGACGCCGAGGATGCCGAGCCAGGCGACCGGGGGGAAGTCCAGCAGCGGCACCTGGAAGGCCCAGAGCAGGATCAACAGGATCGCCGCGCAGAACCCGTAGCAAAGCGTGGTGTACACCCCGGTTCCCATGGTCTGCCGGGCCTTTGCGCCGATCAGCGTGTAGGCCGCGGCCATGATGCCGCCGAACAACGCCAACAGGTCGCCCAGGAGCGCTTCCGACGAATTGCCCAGATCGAATCCGGTGATCACCACCACGCCCAGCAGTGCCATGCCCAAGCCGATGAAGATCGCCGGAACCTGGCTGACTTTCCGGAACAGCTGGAACAGCACGATCCACGCCGATTGCAGGCAGACCAAAGCCGTCGCGGTGGCCACCGAGGTCAGCTTCAAGGCGGTGATGAAGCCAGCGAAGTGCAGCGCCAGGGCCGTAGCCGAAGCGGCCGCCCAGAACACGTCGCGCCGGCTCAGCTGGCGGAACTGGCTGCGTTGCCGGATCACGGTCGGCGCGCCCATCAAAACCGCGCCCAAGGCGTTGCGCCAGAAGGCGATCGCCAAAGCCGGCGCCGCAGTCGCCGCCATGATCGGGCCAGAGGCCGAGACGCCGAGCACCGCAACCGCGGCCAGGATGAAGTTCACAGGATCAGCCTAGGCCACAGTCTGGACCAACACCTTGTCCCGCATTCCCCAGCCCTCATCGAGCGGCCACGTCTGCAGGTCAAAGGCAGATTTTGACCTGCGGATCTGGCCACTCGACGAGTGCCAGACGCAGAAGAACCCGGACTCGCCGCGCGAGTCCGGGTTCTTCATCCGGTGGAGGCACGGGGACTCGAACCCCGAACCCCCTGCTTGCAAAGCAGGTGCGCTACCAATTGCGCCATGCCCCCGAAGTGGCTTCAGTCGACTTTGTCGGTCGCCTGGTTCCACACATTCTTTTGTGCGTTGGATTCCTGGAATTTCTTCCGCAGGAAGACCACGCCAGCAACCGCTGCCGCAAGCACGATCAATTTCTTCATCGTTCCTCCTGCTTAGTAGGATCCGTGGGCGTACCAGGACTTGAACCTGGGACCTCTTCGTTATCAGCGAAGCGCTCTAACCGCCTGAGCTATACGCCCCCACGACCCTCTCGGGCCGAGATAAAACTCTACAGCATCATCCCGTGCTGCCAAAATCTGCAGGCCCGAAACCGGTGCCGGCCGAATCCAGCCAGGCTCAGTCGTCGGTCAGGGTGACCCCGATGCCGCCGACCAAGGTCGCGGAGATGTTGTACAAGACCGCGGAAAGCATCGACAAAGCGGTCAACAAAACCACATTGACCACCGCGATGATCGTCGCGAAGGAGGCCACCTGGCCCAGCGAAGCGAACTTCTTGACGTCGAATGCGCCACCCTCGGACCCCTGGATGTCATTCATCAAGGCGTTGATCTGGCCGAACAATCCGGTCAGATCGAGTACCGTCCAGAGCACGATCGCAGCCACCACGGTGATGATCCCGAGCGCCACCGACAGCAAGAACGCCATCTTCAGCACCGACCAGGGATCGACCCGGGAAACCTGCAGCCGGGCCCGGCGGACCTTGGCCTTCGGAGCGGGCTTGACCAGGGCGGGGCGGCTTTGCGAAACCGAAGAAGAGCTCGACGTCGGCCGCTGCGGTGGACGTGCCGGGGCGCTCACCCGGGCGCCCGCAGCGGGCTTGGAATTCGAGTTATTCGTGCTCAATCGGTGCCTCCTCGGTACCAGTCTCAGTCTGGCCTTCGGCCGTCTGGTCTTCAGTCAACGGTACTTCATCCTCGGACTCTTCGCTCTCCAAGCCCCGTTCGCTGTTCCGAGCGACCTCGATGATCCGGTCGTTCTTGTCCGGTTTCGCGAAGATCACGCCCATCGTGTCACGACCCTTGGCGGGCACTTCGGAGACGTTGGAACGGACTACTTTGCCGCCCTCCATGACCACCAGGACCTCGTCGTCGTCCTGCACGATCAAGGCACCGACCAAGTCGCCCCGGTCCTCCACCAGTTTGGCAACCTTGATGCCCAACCCGCCTCGTCCCTGGGTACGATATTCCTCCACCGCAGTCCGCTTGGCGTACCCGCCTTCGGTGACGATGAAGACGTAGGAATCCTCGGTGACCACATCGGCGGCGAGCAATTCGTCGTCGCTGCGGAACTTCATTCCGGTGACCCCCGAGGTGGCCCGGCCCATCGGCCGCAAGGCCTCATCGGTCGCGGTGAACCGGATCGATTGCCCCTTCCGGGAAACCAGCAACAGGTCGTCGGTTTCGGAAACCAGCTGAGCGGAGACCAGTTCGTCTTCTTCGCGCAGGTTGATCGCGATCACACCGGCCGAACGGTTGGTGTCGTAGTCTTCCAGACGGGTCTTCTTCACCAAGCCGTTCTTGGTCGCGAGCACCAGGTAGGGCGATTGCTGGTAGTCCTTCAGATCCAAGACCTGGGCGATTTTTTCGTCCGGCTGGAAAGCCAGCAGATTGGCCACGTGCTGGCCCTTGGCATCACGTCCGGCTTCGATCAGTTCATACGCCTTGGCCCGGTACACCCGGCCCAAGTTGGTGAAGAACAGCAGCCAATGATGGGTTGTCGTGACGAAGAAGTGCTCGACGACGTCGTCCCCGCGCAGCTGAGCACCCTTGATGCCTTTGCCGCCGCGGTGCTGGGAGCGGTAGTTGTCGCTCCGGGTCCGCTTGACGTAACCGCCGCGGGTGATCGTGACGACCATTTCCTCTTCCGGAATCAGGTCTTCGATGCTCATGTCGCCGTCGTAGCCGAGCATGATCTGGGTCCGGCGGTCGTCGCCGAACTTCTCCCCGATCTCGCGCAGCTCCTCGCTGATGATGCCGCGTTGGACGTCCTCGGAGCCGAGGATCCGGTTGTACTCGACAATCCGCGCTTCGATCTCGGCGTGTTCGTCCAAGGTCTTCTGGCGTTCCAAGGCTGCGAGCTTGCGCAACTGCATGTCCAGAATCGCATTGGCCTGCAGATCGTCGATGTCCAGGAGCTTCTTCAAGCCGGAACGGGCTTCTTCGGCCGACGGCGAGCGACGGATCAAGGCGATGACCTCGTCCAACGCGTCCAAGGCCTTGAGCAGTCCGCGCAGGATGTGGGCCCGGGCTTCGTCTTGCCGGAGCAAGTACTGGGTGCGCCGGACGATCACGTCCAACTGATGCGTCACCCAGTAACGGATGAACGAATCCACGCTCAGCGTGCGCGGCACGCCGTCCACGATCGCGAGCATGTTCGCGCTGAAGTTCTCCTGCAGCGAGGTGTGCTTGTAGAGGTTGTTCAGCACCACCTTGGCCACCGCATCGCGCTTGAGCACGATGACGAGCCGCTGCCCGGTGCGGCCGGACGTCTCGTCGCGCAGATCCGCGATGCCGGCGATCTTGCCGTCTTTGACCAATTCGGCGATCTTGATCGCGAGATTGTCCGGATTCGCCTGGTAGGGCAATTCGGTGACCACCAGGCAGGTTCGGCCCTGGATTTCTTCGACGTTGACCACGGCGCGCATGGTGATCGAGCCACGGCCGGTCCGGTACGCGTCTTCAATGCCGCGGTGGCCCAGGATCTGCGCCCCGGTGGGGAAGTCCGGTCCCTTGATCCGCTGGATCAGGGCCTCGAGCAGTTCTTCTTTGCTCGCCGTCGGATTCGCCAAGTACCACTGCGCGCCGTCGATCACTTCACGCAGGTTGTGCGGCGGAATGTTGGTGGCCATGCCGACGGCGATGCCCGAGGATCCGTTGACCAGCAGGTTCGGGAAACGGGCCGGGAGGATGGCCGGCTCCTGGTTCTTGCCGTCGTAGTTGTCCTGGAAATCGACGGTTTCCTTGTCGATGTCGCGCACCATCTCCATGGCGAGCGGAGCCATCTTGGTTTCCGTGTACCGCGGCGCTGCCGCACCGTCGTTGCCCGGGGAGCCGAAGTTGCCCTGGCCCAGGGCCAGCGGGTACCGCATGACCCAGTCCTGGATCAGGCGCACCAGCGCATCATAGATCGCCATGTCGCCGTGCGGGTGGTATTGGCCCATGACTTCGCCGACTACGCGGGCGCATTTGTTGAACGACCGGTCCGGCCGGTAACCGCCGTCGTACATCGCGTACAGCACCCGGCGGTGCACCGGTTTGAGCCCGTCCCGGACGTCGGGCAAGGCGCGGCCCACGATCACGGCCATCGCGTAATCCAAGTAGGACCGCTGCATTTCGGCCTGCAGGTCTACCTGCTCGACCCGATCGGTGAGGATCTCGGCTTCCAATACTTCGCCGATCTCAGCGATTTCGTCGTTCTCGTCGCTCATCGTGCGGCCCCGTTCAAAATCTCGGGTTCAAAACCCTGGTCGGAAGGTGTTGTCGAAACAGCTTTAGATGTCAAGGAAGCGCACATCCTTGGCATTCTGCTGGATGAAGTTCCGGCGCGACTCGACGTCTTCGCCCATCAGGATGGAGAAGGTCTGGTCCGCCGAGGCCGCATCGTCCATGGTCACCTGCAGCAGGGTCCGGTGGTCCGGATCCATCGTGGTGTCCCACAGTTCGGTGTAGTCCATCTCGCCCAGGCCCTTGTAACGCTGGATGCCTTCTTTCGGCAACCGGTGCCCGGCGGCCTGTCCCTTGAGCAGAGCGTCATCACGTTGTTTGTCGGTGAAGACGTAGTCGTGCTTGGCATTCGACCACTTGATCCGGTACAGCGGCGGTTGCGCCAAGTAGACGTAGCCGTGTTCCACCAAAGGACGCATGTAACGGAACAGCAAAGTGAGCAGCAAAGTCGTGATGTGCTGGCCGTCGACGTCGGCATCGGCCATCAGCACGATCTTGTGGTAGCGGGCCTTTTCGACGTCGAAGTCCTCGCCGATGCCGGCCCCGAACGCGGTGATCATGGCCTGCACTTCGGCGTTGCCGAGGGCCCGGTCGAGCCGCGCCCGTTCCACATTGAGGATCTTGCCGCGCAACGGCAGGATCGCCTGGGTCTCCGGATTGCGGCCGCGCACCGCGGAACCGCCGGCGGAGTCGCCCTCCACAATGTAGATCTCGCTCTTCGACGGGTCTTTCGACTGGCAGTCTTTGAGCTTGCCAGGCATACCGCCGGATTCCAGCAACCCTTTGCGGCGGGTGGATTCCCGGGCTTTCCGAGCGGCCAAGCGGGCCTGAGCCGCCTGGATCGACTTGCGGATCACATCGCGGGCCGCGGTCGGATTGCGCTCCAACCAGTCGCCGAGTTCGTCCGTGACCACCCGCTGCACGAAGCCCTTGGCTTCGGAGTTGCCCAGCTTCGTCTTGGTCTGGCCTTCGAATTGCGGCTCGGAGAGCTTGACCGAAATGACCGCGGTCAGACCTTCGCGGATGTCGTCGCCGGTGAGATTCTCATCTTTTTCCTTGATGATGTTCTTCTCCCGCGCATAGCGGTTGATCAACGAGGTCATCGCGGCACGGAAGCCCTCTTCGTGGGTTCCGCCTTCGTGCGTATTGATCGTGTTCGCGTAGGTGTGCACGCTCTCCGAATAAGCGGTGGTCCATTGCATCGCCAGTTCCAAGGCGATCGACCGGCCATTGAGGTCTTTGTTCTCGCTCTCGAACGCGATCACCTCGGGGTTGATCACCTCGGCCTTTTTGGACGAGTTGAGGTACTTCACGTAGTCGATCAGGCCATCGTCGTATTGGTAAACGACTTGGCGGTGCTTGGGCTCAGCGTCGGCGGACTCTTCATCCGAAGCCAACTCTTCCCCGGTCTCTTCCGGAACCCGCTCATCGGTGAGCGTGATCCGCAGGCCCTTGTTCAGGAAGGCGTACTGCTGGAATCGGGCCCGCAAGGTCTCGAAATCGTACTCGGTCGACTCGAAAATGCTTCCGTCGGCGTAGAAGATCTGGGTGGTTCCCGTCTCTTCCGTCGCCTCGCCCTTGCGGAGCTCGCCAACCGGCTTGCCGCCGTCGGCGAAGGACTGGCGCCAAGCGAAGCCCTGGCGCTTGACCGTAGTCTCGACCCGGGTGGAAAGTGCGTTCACCACCGAGATGCCGACGCCGTGCAGACCACCGGAGACCGCGTACCCGCCACCGCCGAACTTTCCGCCGGCGTGCAGGATCGTCATCACGACCTCGACCGTGGGCTTGCCCTCGGTGGGATGGATGTCCACCGGAATGCCACGGCCGTTGTCGTCGACCCGGACACCGCCGTCCGCCTGGAGCGTGATCTCGATGTGCGTGCAGTAACCCGCCAAGGCTTCATCGACGGAATTGTCGACGACCTCGGTGATCAGGTGGTGCAGGCCGCGCGGACCGGTGGAGCCGATGTACATGCCGGGCCGCTTGCGAACCGCTTCCAGGCCCTCCAAAACCGTAATGTCGCTGGCATCGTAATGCTGGTCGCCCTCGGGAGCGGTGTTCGGCCCGGATGACTTCTTCGCCTGCGGATCGGAATCCGACGGTTCCGGATTCAACGGTTCCGGCGCTTGCGGGTTATCTGAGTTGCTGGTGGACACAGGCGTGCTCGACCCCTCTATTCTTGGTTGATCAGCTCGTACCGATGCGCTCAGAGCACACGACTCACTGCACCGGTCGCAGGAGCGTCCGATTCTTCCTTCTTGACATTCTACAGGGTCGGAAGGATTTCGGGGGTGAATCCGGCTTTGAATACCCCTGAGCGGCCAAATATCCGGCTCAGGACGAATTTCCGCTCCTCTGGATGGGGACGGATACACCTGCAGGAGTTCTCAGCCCGCTAAGGGCCGTTCGGACATTTACCCGTAAGTGTCCCGCGGTCCCCGGCCCTGCACGGTGCGCCCGCCTTTGCGCCAGTTCGGCGCGGTCGGTCCCAGAACGTGGATTTTGGTCACCACGCCGGCGCCCAAATCCGCGCTGAACCGGGCCAGCAAACTGCTCGACAGCAACCTCAGCTGAGTCGCCCAACTGGTGGAATCGCAGCGCACATGCAACACCGTCCCGCTGAATGACTCCGGCCGGCAGTGCGCCGCGATGTCAGCCCCGACCAAGGAATCCCACTGCGCCATCACCGAACCCACGGCCACTGGAGCGGACCAACCGCGTTCGGCGACCATTCGCGACACGATCCCGCCCAACCCTTGCGGATCGCGCCCGGACGGACTGTTCTTCCGGGCCGCGCGCTGGGCTGCGCTCTGCCGTTGTTTGGCCTGGCTGCTGTTCAGGGCTGCGGCACTGCGCACCCGCCGTTCGCCTCGGGACTGCGCGGCTTCCCGCATCCGGTTCAATGCCGCTTGGGCGGCATCGAGCTCCGGATCGGACGCCGGATCGCGATGCTCCGGAGCCCCGGGTTTCGGATCTTCCGGCTCAGCCATCGACGACCCCGATCGCGGAAACCCTGATCCGGGCTCCGGACAATTCCTCGGGGACGTCTTCCGCCACCGCAGCCGTGACCAGCACCTGTTCGGCAGCAGCCACGATGCCGGCCAGCCGGCTGCGCCGTGCGGCGTCCAACTCGGCGAATACATCGTCGAGGATCAAAATCGGGTCCGCTGCTTCGAGCTCCTGGTCCGCTTTGAGCACGTAGTAGGAGGCCAGCCGCAAGGACAGCGCGACCGACCAGGTTTCACCGTGCGATGCGTACCCTTTTGCCGGGGCGTTGCCCAGGACCAGTTCCACCTCGTCCCGGTGCGGACCCACCAGGGTCAACCCGCGTTCCAATTCCCGCGGCCGGGCGGTGGCCAATGCGGCCAAAAACTGTTCGGTCAGTTGTTCCGCAGTGCTGTGCACCAGGGAATCGTCGTCACCCGGCCCGGCCGCGCTGCCGGAATCCTCCGGGAAGCCGCTGTCCTCCTGATAACCGCTGAGCGACGAACGGTAGTGCGCCCGCAGGACTTTCGAACCGTCGGTCAGCTCGGCATAGGAACGCGCCATTTCCGGTTTGAGCTGCTCCAACAATGCCAATCGCGCTGCCAACAGCTGCGCACCCTGAGTGGCCAGATGATGGTCCCAGACTTCCAGCGTGGCCAGGAATTCCGGCGGCGCATCCCGGCGCAGACCACGCTGCCCGCGAGCGGATTTGAGCAAAGCATTGCGCTGTTTGAGCACCCGTTCGTAGTCGGCACGGAGCCCGGCGTATTTGGGGTGCAGCGACTGCAGCAGATCATCCAGGAATCGGCGCCGGTTGCCCGGATCCCCTTTCACCAGGGCCAAGTCTTCGGGGGCGAAAAGCACGCTCCGGCACAAGCCCAGGATGTCCCGGGCGCGCACCGGGTTCGCCCGGTTGATCCGGGCCCGGTTCGCCCGGCCGGCATTGATTTCGACTTCCAGGCTCAGCTGCTGCGCTCCGCGGACCAGTTGGCCCCGGATCAGCGCCCGTTCGGCGCCGAAACGAATCAGCGGCGCGTCGTTGGAGACCCGGTGCGATCCCAAGGAGCTCAAATAGCCCAGTGCCTCGATCAGGTTGGTCTTGCCCAAGCCATTGGAGCCCAGGAAAACCGTGACCCCGGGCTGCAAAGACAGATCCGCTTGGCTGTAGCTCCGGAAATCAGTCAGCGAAAGCCGCTCTAGATACACACTATTTGGCCGGTTTGGTCGCGTGGCCGCCGAATTGGTTGCGCAGCGCGGAAACCATTCGCATAGCGGGTGAGTTGTCTTCACGCGAAGCGAACCGGGCATAGAGCGCGGCGGTGATCGCGGGCACCGGGACCGCGCTGGCGATTGCTTCTTCAACCGTCCAGCGGCCCTCGCCGGAATCTTCGACGTAGTCGTCGATTGCCGCCAAACCGGGATCTTCATCGAGGGCCTTGACCATCAGATCAAGCAACCAGGAGCGCACCACCGTGCCTTTTTGCCAAGCCCGGAAAGTTCCGGGAAGGTCCTTGACGATGTCCTTGGCCGCCAACAGCTCATAGCCCTCGGCATACGACTGCATCAATCCGTATTCGATCCCGTTGTGCACCATCTTGGCGTAGTGCCCGGCACCGACCCCGCCCACGTGCACGAAGCTGTCGGCGCGGTCGCCCTCGGGGCGCAAAGCATCGAAAATCGGCATTGCCGTTTCGATGTCCTCATCCGAACCGCCGGCCATCAGGCCGTAGCCGTTCTCCAGTCCCCAGATTCCGCCGGAAACCCCGCAATCGAGGAATTTGATCGATTTTTCCGCCAATTCGGCGGCATGCTTCTGGTCTTCGGTGAACCGGGAGTTGCCACCGTCGATCACCAGATCGCCGGGGCTGAGTTTTTCGCCGAGTTCCGCGATCACCGATTCGGTGATCGCTCCGGAAGGAACCATCACCCAGATGATCCGCGGAGCCTGCAGCTCGGCAACCAGGGCATCGACGGTTTCGACGTCGGTCACTTCCGGGTTGCGGTCGAATCCGGTCACCTCGATGCCGGCCTGGCGCAACCGGGCACGCATGTTGAAACCCATTTTTCCAAGACCAATGAGACCGATGTGCATCATGACCCTTTTCTTTAGAACTGTTGCTGAGCCGCCGAGGCCGATTACTGGTTGGGCAACCTGACCGGCATCACCAGGTACCGGTAGCTGTCCTGGTCGTCGCCGTCGATGTCCTGCTGTGCTGTCATCATGGCCGGTTTGGGTGCGGAGGTAAAGGAAAAACGCACGTATTTGCTCTCGAACGCGCCCAGACCTTCGCTGAGGTAGTGCGGATTGAACGCGACCGTGATTTCTTCTCCGCTCAGGGCCGCTTCCAAGGCTTCCGAAGCCTGCGCGTCTTCACCGGTACCGGCGTCGAGCCCGACCTGGCCGTCGCTGAACGCCAACCGCACCGGGGTATTCCGTTCAGCGACCAACGCGACCCGGCGTACCGCCTCGACCAGCGCCGCGGTTTCCACCGTGGCATGGATCGGCGTGTTTTCCGGGAACAGCGACCGGATCTTCGGATAGTCCCCGTCGACCAGCAAGGACGTGGTCCGCCGGCCGCCGCTTTCGAAACCGATCAGTTCGGAATCGGAGGACAGCGCGATGTTGATGTCGCCGGCGCCGCCCAGGGTCTTCGCAACTTCACTCAGCGTTTTCGCCTTGACCAATGCCGAGGTCGAGATGCCCGGCGTCGTCGGCTTCCAGTTCACCTCGCGCATCGCCAACCGGTAGCGGTCGGTAGCCAACATGGTGATCAAATCATCTTCGATCTCGATTTTGACGCCGGCCAGGATCGGCAAAGTGTCGTCTTTGCTGGCCGCCACCGTGACCTGGGAAACCGCCCGGGCAAACGCCTCGCCGGGCACCGTCCCGCTGATTTCCGGCAGCGCCGGCAATTCGGGGTAGTCGGCTTCCGGCATGGTGGCCAGATTGAAGCGCGAATTTCGGCAGCTCAGGATGACCTTCGAGCCCTCGGTGCTGACTTCGACCGGCGCGGCCGGCAAGCTCCGGCAAATATCGGCGAGCAAGCGGCCGGAGACCAAAATCGTTCCGGGTTCGGCGACGTCTGCGGCGATTTCCAAGCGGGCGGAAATTTCGTAATCGAAGCTCGACAGGCTCAGCGTCCCCCCTTCGGCCTTGAGCAGGAGTCCGGAAAGCACCGGAACCGGTGGCCGGGGCGAAAGTGCTCGGGCTGCCCAGCCCACAGCATCGTTGAGAACATCCCGTTCGACTCGGAATTTCACAGAAGGGCGCCCCTTTTCTTCGCATCCATCGGTACCCAGCGAAGACGCCGGGAATTACATATTGCTCAACAGCTTAGCCGCTTCTGCACGGCATTCGTCCATGTGCACCGGATCCATGGGGTTTACCGAGCTTCTGGCCGCACGGCGTCCGGAATCCGGAGCTCGGGGCGGTTCGTGGTTCGGGGTATTTGTTATCTGATGGAATCAATTTTTTGTGATTCGTAGTGTTAATAACTGCTGTGGATACTGTGGATAACTCTGCTGGGGCTTGCAATCCAGGCGAACTGCCTTGTGTACAAGATGTTGGTTCAGCACGCATTGCTCAGCTTTGCCCAGTGGACAACTTCTGCGGCTTTTAGCGGATCCACAAGCTCCCTCCGAGTTGTCACCAGAATCCGCCCGGTTGTCCACCTCGTAGTCCACAGGTTTTTCCACAGGTGTTAAAAAGTGCCTGCGGCAAGGCTTGGCCGACAGCACTCAGTTTTCGCGTTGTTGCTGCCGGATCAAGTTGGTCAGTTCGGTGACTTGATTGAAGATGGTCCGGCGCTCGGCCATCAGTTCCCGGATTTTGCGGTCCGCGTGGATCACCGTGGTGTGGTCGCGTCCGCCGAGTTCCTGCCCGATTTTCGGCAACGACAGATCGGTCAATTCGCGGCAGAGGTACATCGCGATCTGCCGGGCGTTGACCAGAGTCCGGGTCCGGGATTTGGACCGCAGTTCTTCCAGACTGAGCTTGAAGTATGAAGCGGTCTGGCCCAGGATCGTGGCCGCGGTGATCTGTTGGTCGCCGTCGTCGGTGATCAGGTCCTTCAAAACGGTTTCGGCCAGCCCGACGTCGACCGGCTGTCGGTTGAGCGAGGCGAACGCGGTGACCCGGATGAGCGCGCCCTCGAGCTCACGGATATTGGTGGAGATTTTCGAGGCGATGTATTCCAACACGTCATCCGGTGCGTGCAGGCCTTCGCCGATGGCCTTTTTGCGCAGGATCGCGATTCTGGTTTCCAGTTCGGGCGGCTGCACATCGGTGAGCAGTCCCCACTCGAAGCGCGAACGCATCCGTTCCTCGAAACCGGAAAGCTGCTTGGGCGGCAGATCGGAGGTGATCACCACTTGTTTGTTGTGGTTGTGCAGCGCATTGAAGGTGTGGAAGAACTCTTCTTGGGTCGCTTCCTTGCCGGAGAGGAACTGGATGTCGTCGATCAGCAGGATGTCGACGTTCCGGTAGGTGGTCTTGAAGCTGGTGCCTTCGTCGTACCGGATCGAGTTGATGAACTCGTTCGTGAATTCCTCGGAATTCACGTACCGCACCCGGATGCCGTTGTAGAGCCGGCGGGCGTAATGCCCGATCGCGTGCAGCAAGTGGGTTTTGCCCAGTCCCGAATCGCCGTAAATGAACAGCGGGTTGTACGCCTTCGCCGGCGCCTCCGCGACGGCGACCGCGGCGGCATGGGCAAATCGGTTCGATTGGCCGATCACGAACGTGTCGAAGATGTATTTCGGATTCAAGCGGCCGAACTCATTCGAAGTGCTCGGCGGAGTGGGCTGGGGCCGGGACTCCTCGGAAGGTTCCACCGGCTCGTCCAGCTCGCGTTCTTCTTCGGCCACCGGGGTCAAATCGGTGTCGATGCTGATCGCGCAGAGCACGTCTTCGCCGAAGACTTCACGCAGGGCCAGGTCCAGGGATCCCTTGATCTGGTTCTGCAGCACCTCCCGGGTCAGCTCATTGGGCACCGCCAGCAACAAGGTGGACCCGATCAGCCCCTGCGCCTGGGCCAGGGTGATGAAACCGCGTTGCCGCGGCGAAACATGCTCGTCTTGCTCGAGGATTTTGACGACCTTGCGCCACGAACCGGCAATGTCGTTGTTGCTTTCAGCGTTCACTCAAATCCCCTACTTGACGTCATCGATGCCCCGGGCCGATTCCGGCATTGTCATCCACAGAGTTATTCACAACCAGTGGATAAGAGGTCACTGAACAAGAGTAGGTGATGAAGTTGAGCAGACGGTAGCTGGATTGGCCGGTATCCCGCGGCTGTGGAAAACCTCTCAGGGGCGGGCTGCGGAGCGGCTTTCGTCCAGCAGCGGAGCAGGGGTCAGTTTGACTGTCGGGTCCGGGATGGCCTAACGTTGTGAAGTCCTTTGTGTCTGTTTTCAGGCACGCGATATTTCAGCGTCGGCCTGTTACTTCCCCAGTCGCAACAGCCTCGGCGCGCCACAAGATTTTCTTGGAGTTGACCACCGTGAGCAAGCGGACTTTTCAGCCGAATAACCGCCGTCGTGCCAAAAAGCACGGCTTCCGACTGCGCATGCGTACTCGCGCAGGCCGTGCAATCCTGGCCGCCCGCCGTACCAAGGGCCGTACCGAGCTTTCCGCTTAGACCTGCTGAGTTTCGGTAGGGATCGCGCAAGGTGTCGGTAGTGATTTCGCTTCGGCGGGAATTCAGAGCCAGCCATGTTGCCGATCGCTAACCGACTTCGCACGGCGAGCGAGTTTTCCAACACCGTCCGTTCCGGTGCCCGATCTGGGCGCCGGAACTTGGTGTTATATACACTCGTTGAGCCTGTGGAGCCGACTTCTGGGACAATAGTGCCCAGCAAGGTCGGATTCATCGTCGCCAAAACAGTGGGAACTGCTGTTACCCGCAATCGCGTCAGACGCAGATTGCGGGCCATGGCCGCTCCTACTGTTTTGCAGTACCCAAAAGGCTTGAGCATTGTCGTCCGGGCGTTGCCGCCGGCTGCCGGCTCCAGCTGGCAGGAGCTGCACGACGATTACGCCTCGGCATTCCGGGCGTCCTTTGCCAAGATTCCAAGCCCGGCACGGTCCGCAGTCGAACAAGGAGCGAATGAGTGAAGGTGGTCAGGAGCGTTTTCCGCTTCGTTTGGCGCTTGCCGCGCACCGTGCTCATTGCTGTCCTGACTGGATACCGCGCGGTGATATCACCGCTCTACGGCCAAGTTTGCCGCTATTTTCCGAGTTGCTCCGGTTACGCGCTGGAAGCGATCACCGTGCACGGGGCCGTCAAGGGAAGCTATCTGGCCGCCCGGCGGCTGATTCGCTGCCACCCCTGGGCAGCTGGCGGAATCGATCATGTGCCGGCGCACGACCACCGAGATTTTGCCCGGTTGCCGAGGGAATCCACTCCTCGGATCGTGATGTTGAATCACCCGGAACGCTACCTGAACAATGAGCTTGACCGCACCGAGTCCCTTGGTTCATCGAACCGGGCTGCCTGATGCTTCACGAGGGGAAAAAGTAAGTGCCTGATATCTTCGGAACAATTCTGTTCCCATTCAAGTGGCTGGTTTCGGCCATTATGGTCGGCTTCCATGAGGGGCTGACGTTTTTGGGCCTGCCCGGGGAAAGCGGCTGGACCTGGACGCTGTCCATCATCGGCTTGGTGCTGGTGATCCGGGCCGCGCTGATCCCGGTGTTCGTGAAGCAGATCAAGGCGCAGCGCGGCATGCAGGCTTTGCAGCCGGAAATGAAGAAGCTGCAAACCAAGTACAAAGGCAAAACCGATCAGCTTTCCCGCCAGGCGATGGCGCAGGAGCAGATGGCGCTGTACAAATCGCACGGCACCAATCCGTTCAGTGCGTGTTTGCCGATCCTGATCCAGATGCCGTTCTTCTTCTCGCTGTTCCAGGTGCTCTCCGGAGTGGCTCAGGCGAATCAGGACGGCAAGGGAATCGGACTGCTGAGCGCGGCGCAGGTCAAGCAGTTCGACGAGTCGGATATTTTCGGTGCTCCGCTGTCGAAGGCCTTCCTGCCGCAGGTTCAGGGTGGCGATCCGAACGTTTCGGTGATCGTCCTTTCGATCATCATGATTCTGGCCATGATCGCCTCCCAGTTCATCACGCAGAAGCAGATCATGGCGAAGAACATGTCCGAGGACGCCATGGCTTCGCCGTTCATGCGGCAGCAGAAGATGATGCTCTACATTTTGCCGTTGGTCTTCGGCATCGGCGGCATCAACTTCCCGATCGGCGTCTTGATCTACTGGACCACGACCAACTTGTGGACCATGGGCCAGCAGTTCTTCGTGATCCGCAGGATGCCGACGCCCGGATCGCCTGCGTACAAGGAATACATGCAGCGCCGCGTCGCCAAAGGATTGCCGCTGATCGGCTCGAAGAAGGCCGAACCCGAGGTCGAAGAAGTCATTGAGCCCAAGGGCCAGCGAAGCCAGCCACAACGTAAGAACCGAAGGAAAAAGTAAATGACTGCCGAATCCCCCGCTGTTGAAGAGTTGGATGACGAGCGCAACTCCGAGGTCGTCGATGAGAATGCCGAGCCGGCCGATGCGGAAGCGTCGACGCCGAGCCGGCTCGAAGAAGAAGGCGATGTAGCCGCAGATTACCTGGAAGAACTCCTGGACATCGCGGACATCGACGGCGACATCGACATCGAGGTGCGCAACGGACGGACGTACATTTCGATCGTCACCGATGACCAGAGCGAAGCGCTGTCCAATCTGGTTGGCCGGGAAGGCCAAGTCCTGGAGGCACTCCAGGAGCTGACCAGGTTGAACGTGCTTTCGGCCACCGGCCACCGGTCCCGTTTGGTTCTGGACATCACCGGGTACCGGGAGGACCGGGCGGGCGTCTTGCAGCAGATCGCCCAGGACGCGGTGCAGAAGGTGAAGGACACCGGTGAGGCTGTGGCCTTGAAGCCGATGGGTGCCTATGAGCGCAAGATCGTCCACGATGCGGTGGCGGATCTGGGTTTTGTGAGCGAATCCGAAGGCGAAGGCACGGCCCGGCATATCGTGGTCACCGCCGCGGATTGATCCGAATCGGTCGCTGATGACTTGGAAGGAGCTGATTCGCTGTGCCTGATACGCCAATTCCTGAGCTGAGCGTGCCGGAGCTGAGTGGGACGATCGCTACGGCGGCGAAGCAGGTCTTCGGAGATCGACTGCCGTTGGCCGAGCGCTATGTTGCGCATCTCGCCGGTTCCGGAATCGAACGGGGTCTGATCGGCCCACGGGAGGTTCCCCGGTTGTGGGATCGTCACGTGCTCAATTGTGCAGTGGTTGCCGAGTTGATGGCTGAAGGCGCCGCGGTGGCCGACGTCGGAAGTGGTGCCGGCCTGCCCGGACTCTGCTTGGCATTGGCCCGGCCGGATTTGCGGCTGACTTTGATCGAACCCCTGGAACGCCGGGTCATTTGGCTTGCCGAGATCGTTGCGGACCTCGGCCTTTCCGATCAGGTGACGATTCTTCGGATGCGTGCGGAACAGGCTGTGGACAGCGTCGAATGCGATGTGGTGACCGCGCGGGCGGTTTCCGCGCTGGACAAGCTGGCTGGATTGACTATTCCGTTGCTGCATGGCAGCGGCGAGGTTTTGGCGATCAAGGGCCGCAGCGCCGAGGCGGAGATCGACAAGGCAGCCAAAGCGATCCGAAAATTGGGTGGTGTGGATACCAGCGTTCTGGTGGTCGGCGCCGAGGTTCTGGAAGAACCCACGACCGTGGTGCGGATTCGGGTTGGCGCTGCTGGACGATAGGCTAGTCCCAAGACAACCGTGGTCATAGGGCCGCGAATGGAAAGTAGGTAGCCGGTGAGCAATCTGGATGGATCCAATCAAAGGATTCCCCCATTTGGAGCACTTGGTTCTGCCCAATTGTCGAATAGTCAACCAAAATCAGTTTCAAAGAAGCAAAATTCGACTGATTCACGTGAAACCAAGTCCGCACGCAGTGTGATCGACGAAGTAGATGACGAGAGTCCGATCGGGCGCGAGTTGGCAAATGAGACCCGTCGGCGTGAGAAGTTGGTCGGTCGGAAGCTGCCCAAGCCGGACAAGACCAGGGTGCTTACTGTCGCCAACCAGAAGGGTGGCGTCGGCAAGACCACGACGACGGTGAACATCGCGGCTGGATTGGCGGCCGCGGGTCTGCAGGTATTGGTCATTGACATCGACCCGCAGGGTAATGCGTCGACCGCTTTGGGCATTGACCATCGGGCTGAGGTCGCCAGTATCTATGATGTCTTGATTGACGATGTTCCGCTGGATGAAGTGGTGGCACCGTGTCCGGACTTGGACAATTTGATTTGCGCGCCGGCCACCATCCATTTGGCCGGCGCGGAGATCGAACTGGTCTCTTTGGTCGCCCGGGAGCAGCGGCTGCGGCGTGCCCTGGAAGCGTATGCCGAGCATCGGAAGCAAGCCGGGCTGCCCCGACTGGACTACGTGTTGATCGACTGCCCGCCGAGCTTGGGACTGTTGACCGTGAATGCGTTCTGTGCTGCATTCGAGGTTCTGATTCCGATTCAGTGTGAGTACTACGCATTGGAAGGCCTGAGTCAGTTGCTGAAGAATATTGGCATGATTCAGAAGCATCTGAACGCGGAGTTGGAAGTTTCCACGATCTTGCTCACCATGTATGACGGACGAACGAATCTTGCTTCGCAAGTCGCGGCGGATGTCCGATCGCACTTCCCGGAAAAGGTCTTGACCGCGGTCATCCCGCGATCGGTTCGTATTTCGGAAGCGCCTAGTTACCAGCAGACCGTTTTGACCTACGATCCGTCATCGTCTGGTGCGTTGAGCTATCTTGAGGCGGCGGCGGAACTGGCTGAGCGTGGTGTGAATCGCGGTTAGAGTCGGTAGGATTGATGCAATACGTTCGGTAGCACCTTAGGGTTATCCAGATTGGCATTGCACAGTGACTGACAAACAACGCAGAGGCTTAGGCCGCGGCTTGGGCGCTTTGATTCCGTCGGCTCCAGAGGCGGACGAGAGTTCCGAGACTGAACAGGCGGCGCCGGCCAGCCGGCCAGTCGATCTGTTTTTTCCTGAGTCGAAGGAAAAGAAGAGCCGTTCCCGGCCGGTTTCACGTGAAACATCCGCCGCCCAAGATCTGGTTGATGTGCCAGGAGCTCGGTTTGCACAGATCAAACTAGATGACATCCATCCAAATCGCAAGCAACCGCGGTCCGTCTTCGATGAAGACGATATGGCGGAACTGGTGCACTCGGTCCGGGAAATCGGTGTGCTGCAACCCATTGTGGTGCGAAAGTCATCTGAAAAGGGTGGTCCGAGCTACGAGCTAGTCATGGGCGAGCGCCGCTGGCGGGCCAGCCAGCTGGCGGAAACTGGTACCGTCCCGGCGATTATCCGGGATACCGCCGATGACGATTTGCTTCGTGATGCACTTTTGGAGAACCTGCACCGAAGCCAATTGAATCCGTTGGAAGAAGCAGCCGCCTACCAACAGTTGTTGGAGGACTTCGGCACTACCCATGAAGAGCTTGCGGATCGAATCGGGCGCTCGCGCCCGCAGGTCTCCAATACCCTGCGGCTATTGAAGCTTCCGCCTTTGGTGCAACGACGGGTTGCTGCCGGGGTATTGTCGGCCGGTCATGCTCGGGCCCTGCTGTCGCTTCCGGATTCCGAAGCCATTGAGCGGCTGGCGCAACGGATTGTCACTGAGGGGCTTTCGGTTCGTGCGACGGAGGAGGCGGTGGCGTTATACCAGGAGCCATCGAGCGCTCGTCGGGCAGCTGCTGAACGGAACAGTGCCCGGCATGAACGGCTGGATTTCTTGGCCAGTTCGCTGGCGGATCGACTCGATACCAGCGTCAAGATCACGCTTGGTGCGAAAAAGGGCAAGGTCAGTATTGAGTTCGCCTCGGTCGAAGACTTGAATCGAATCATGACGGTATTGGACCCTGACAACCGCGGTTGATGCTGATCCGACGGAAAAGGGTGGTGTTTCACGTGAAACACCACCCTTTTTGTTGCTCCGAACCTCCGATTCCTTGTTGCCGCCTTTCCTTGCTACAGACGCGGGATGCCTCGAGAAGTGCCACTGCCGACGCCCAGCTGGCTGGTGTCGCCGCGGGCTGCGACCAGCTTTTGATATGACTGGTCAGTACTGGTTTCGAAATGGTGCGGCAAGCGGAAAGGAAGCTGGAATCCAGTATCGATAGCGGCGTTCAGATTGCGCCGGAATTCATTGATGTCCGCGATTTGAAGGTCCGCAATGTCCGCGAGTGCGCCAAGGCGTCTGCGGCACCGACTGTTGGGAGGTTTGACTGCTGCGAAGCTTGGATTGCCGAGCATCGGCCACGGTGCCTCACCCTGAGTCTGTGCTTGTTCGGGCTTAGACAAAACGAAAGGCCCTGTTTCACGTGAAACAGGGCCTTTCCGATGCTCCTCGACTATTTGAGGTAGTCAGCAAACTCTTTTTCAAAGAACTGCTTCGGTTTGGCGCCGATGACGGTGTTCTTAACTTCCCCACCGGAAAACAAATACACCGCGGGAATCGAGGTAATTCCGAGCTCAGCGGCGATCCGCGGATTTTCGTCTACGTCGACTTTGACCACCTCGATCTTATCGGCATATTCAACCGAGATCTCGTCGAGAATCGGTCCCAGTTTTCGGCACGGCCCGCACCATTCTGCCCAGAAATCTACGATTACCGGTTTATCCGAGCCCAAAACCTCAGTTTGGAAAGTACTATCGGTGACAGCCTTTGCATTGCTCATAGGGTTAGATCCTTTCTTGGCGGGTAAGTCAGCTGGTCAGGCTGGCCAGGTAGTGTTCGACGTCCAGAGCGGCCACGCATCCCGAGCCTGCGGCAGTCACCGCTTGACGGTAGGTTGGGTCAACCACATCGCCGGCGGCAAAAACTCCCGGAAGCGAGGTTTTCGAACTCCGGCCGGAAACCGCGATGGTACCCTCGGAGGTCAGATCCAAAACTCCACGAATCAAGTCAACCCGAGGATCGTTGCCTATGGCAACGAATACTCCGGTCACCGGGAGTTCGCTCTTTTCGCCGGTCACCAAGTTGTTCAACTTGATTCCGGTGACTTTGCTTTCGCCATCGATCCCGTAGACCTCGGTGTTCCAGACGAAAGTGATCTTTTCGTTCTTGAACGCCCGATCCTGCATGATCTTCGAAGCGCGGAGCGAATCCCGGCGGTGCACCACGGTCACGGACTTGGCGAACTTGGTCAAGAAGGTGGCCTCCTCCATCGCGGAATCGCCACCGCCGACCACGACGATGTCCTGGTCCTTGAAAAAGAAACCATCACAAGTTGCGCACCAGCTCACGCCGCGCCCGGAAAGCCGCTTCTCGTCGTCCAAGCCGAGCTCCCGGTAAGCGGATCCGGTCGAGACGATCACGGTCCGGGCCGAGTAACTCTGTCCGGACCCGGTCACCACGGTTTTGATCTCGCCGTCGAGCGAGACTTCGGTGACGTCGTCGAACTCGATCTGAGTGCCGAAACGTTCGGCCTGCTGTTGCAGATTCTCCATCAGATCCGGGCCCATGACGCCTTCCGGGAAGCCGGGGAAGTTCTCCACTTCGGTGGTGTTCATCAACTCACCGCCGGCAGTGACCGAACCGGCGATCATCAAGGGTTTCAGATCGGCGCGCGCGGTATAGATCGCTGCGGTGTAGCCGGCAGGGCCGGAGCCGATGATGATGACATCGCGGACGTCGTTTTGACTGGTTTCAGTGCTCACGGACTGAGAGCTCCTTGGTGTGATCGCCCGCGGGGGTCGCGGGTCGGAAACGGAATGCATCTGCACAACGGTTTGGCGGTGCAGCTTATTCCGGACGGGTGACGGACACCTATCAGGTTACTTGATCGTGATCTCGCCGATTTTCAACCCGAAGGGGTAGAACTTGGGGGCTTGGACCCGGGGCAACTTGGTGAAGTTGATGATCACATAGCTGGCCTTGGTGCCGGGCGGCGCTGCGATGGTGGTATCCGGCCCGTTGAAGCTCCCGGTGCCGATCGACTTGGCGCCGTCCAGCCCGGCCTTGTTATTGACCAGCAGTTCGAAACTGCCGCCAGTGGTGCCGCTTTGCGCAATCGCAACCGAGGAGATGTCGGATTTTGCCTGCAACTGGATGACCAGCGCCAGACTGGTCGCTTGGGCCGCGAAGGTGTCGTCGGAGAATTCCAAGGTCTGCCACAGCGTAGCCGGGTTGCCGTCGGTGAGGAAGTTCAGCCGGCCTTCCGGGAAGTTCGCCGCATTCACCACGCCGGGCACCGATTGGGTCACCCCGGCGATCACCGGGGCCACCGGCGCTTCGGTGGGCGATTGGCTGCTGTCCGAGTTGCCGCTGGACGACGTTTGGCCAGTGTTCGAGCTGTTGGCGGCCGGAGCGTTGTTGCCGAACCACTGACCCATCAGCTGCGTTCCGGCGAAGACGACTGCGACCACGAGGATCACCACCAGCACGCCGCCGATCAGCCAGCGGCCGCTCCGCGGCGCATTGTCGGCGTCGTCGTCGTACTCGGCCTCATCCGGCAGCGGAACCGAGGCGATCGCCGAAGAGGGGAAGGTGCTGGGCTTGCGTTGTCCGGCAGCCGAACCCGGGGCCGCTGCCGCCGGGATTTGGCTCCCCGCTGCTGCCGCCGGTTTTTCGTTGATGAAACCGTAGTCTTCATCGGACCACAGCGAAACTTTCGGCTTCTCCTCCTCGACCGGGGCCGCCGGGACGCTGGGCTGCCCGGTGGTCGGCGGCAATTCGGTGGACCGGGGCGCGACGGCCGGTGGCGGCGGGACGGCAGCGGGGGCCGCCGGCAGGATCACCGGGCTGCCGTCGTCGTCATAGACATATGCGGCTTGCTCCGGTTGTTCCGCACGGAGCGTGCCGAAGAGTTCTTCGCCCAGGGTGTCCGTGAACTGCGGTTCCACGTAGGGTTCGGTCGGCACCAGGAGATCCAGCAGGTCGGCGGCGTTGCTCTTGCTGGCGATCAGATACGCGGTGCCTTCGCCCAAGCCCAAATCGAGGATCTGGAAGGCCGCCGTCCGGTCCCCGGTCGCGACTTCGCGGGCCCCCTGGGCCAGACCGTCGCCATTGCCGGGTCCGGCCACCACGATGCTCACCGGGCGGGAGAGGACTTGATCCAGGCCGTCGAGGACCTGATCGCCTTCCGCAGAATCCAAAACGTGCGCGGTGACTTTGTACCGTCCGCCGAGGACGGTACCGATTTCCATGGACTGCGACAACGTTTCCTCCTCAGCTGGTCGGTTGGTACGCCAGCCAGCTCCGGTTGCAACTCTGAGTTCCGATCCTATCCGATGCGCGCCCGCCGGATCAGGATCTAGTGCGGGAAAAACGCCGGGTGAGCGGCCCGATCACGTCATTGAGTTCTTTGACGTTCATCAGGCGCAGTGCCAGAACGTAGCTCAGTGCCATCACCGAGCCGACCACCGCGATCACCAGCACGGCGTGCCCGAAGCTCTGCCAGACGAAGCCGGGGAACCTCCCGTCGCCGAAGTCCAATCCGCCGAAACCGATCATCAGGAGGCCGCCGATGACCGCGGAGAACAGCGCGCCGACCGCGTACTGCACATGTGAACGGACAATCCGGCGGATGCCGAAATCCCCGATTTTGCTGCGCAGGACCAGGGCGGTCACCACCGGGGCGATGAAATTCACCAGGGTGAGCGTGGCCAGCAACGAGAACGCCAGGACGGACACCGGTACCGCGGCGACGATGAGCGCCGAAAGCACGGTGAGGATCACGATGAAGGCCTGCAGGAAAAACGGTGTCCGGGCGTCTTCGGTGGCATAGAACACCCGGTTGAGCATGAAGTTGAAGCTGAAGAACGGTGCGCCGAGGGCCAGGATCGCCACTGCGATCCCCACCGTGAGGCCGTCCTGCGCCCGGCCACCGCTGAGCAGCATTCCGATCGGAGCGGCGAGGACCAGCAGCACCACGGCGAAGAACACCGTGGCCACACCCACGGTGCGCAGCAGCCTGGAGGTGGTGTTCCGGAGGGAACGGAGATTGCCTTGGCCGGCCGAGCGGCTGAGCTGGTTGAAATAGATCGTGGCGATGGACAGCACGATGACCGAGTGCGGCAGCATGTAGATGTCCGTGGCGCGGTTGAAGACGAACATCCCGGCGACATCCGAGGTCTCCGGGTTTTCCTTCGCTGCGGTAGCCGCACTGCCGACCCAGTTGATCACCATGAAGGAAAGCTGGCCGATGATCATGGTGGACAGCGCCCAGCCGGCAACTTTTCCAGTGCCGCCCAGGCCGATCCCGCGCCAACCCCATTTCGGCCGCAGGCCCAGTCCCAAGCGCTTGACCGGCACGATCAGGATGATCGACTGCAGCACGACGCCGAGCGTAGTGCTGCCGGCCAAGATCCAGGTTTGCGCCGCCGACCAGTTTTCCACCGTGTGCGGATTGGCTTCGGCCTGGCCCCAGATCGCGATGAAGACGCCGATTCCGGCGATCGCGACGATGTTGTTGAGCACCGGCGCCCACATATAGGCGCCGAACCGGTTGTTCGCATTGAGCAATTGGCCGAGCAGGGCGTAGATCCCGTAGAAGAAGATCTGCGGCAACAGCAAATAGGCCAGATTGGTGGCCAGCGCCAATTGCTGCGGGTTGAAGTCCTTGGTCAGCACTTGCACGAGGATCGGGGCCAACAAGGTGAACAGGATCGCGATGCCGAGCAGCACCAGGCCGCCCAGGGTGAAGATCCGGCTGATGAAGTCGGCGCCGCGGTCCGGAAGTCTGCTGGCCTTGATGATCTGCGGGACCAGGATCACGTTGAACACGCCGCCGGCGAGCATGATGTAAATCAGGTTCGGCAACGTGTTCGAGATGTCGAAGATGTCCGAAAGCCCGCCGCCGGTAGTCCCCAGGGCAACCGCGATCAGCACGCCTTTGGCGAATCCCAAGACCCTGGAGAACAAGGTCCCAGCGGCCATGATGGCGCTGGACCTGGCGGTATTGACCGGGGTTCGTTCAGTTCCGACCGTCGCGATCAGCTCGGTTGCCGGGTTGTTGATTTGATCTGCCATTTGCCACCATCATCCCATGCGAGTGCCTTGCGGCAGGGTCCGGCGAACCGCGTTTCAGAAGTCCTGCGGCAAGCTCGCGCCGGCCAGATCGGCGATCCGGCGCTCATTCGGGAAGGACAGCCGCTTGGCCAGATCCGGCAATTCCACCCAGGCCACGTCGATCGCCTCGTGGTCCGGATCGTTTTCGATGGTCAGCTCGCCGCCGGTGGCACGCAGCAGGAAATGGTGCACGGTTTTGTGCACCCGGTGGCCGGTGACCGTGAACCAGTAGTCGATGCTGCCCAACGGGGCGAGCACCGTGCCTTCGATGCCGGTCTCCTCGGCGATTTCCCGGACCGCTGCCTGCGCGTGCGTCTCCTCGCCTTCCGGATGTCCTTTGGGCAAGCACCATTCCACCCGGCCGCCGCGGTTGAGCCGGGCGATGATTGCCACCCGCAGGCCGCCGTCGTGCTTGTCCACCACGACGCCGCCGGCCGAGACTTCCTCCACCGTGGGCAGCGAAGACAAGCTGCTCAGCGGTTGCCCGGGCGGCATCTGCGCATTGATCGCCGAAGGCAACGGCGTGCGCTTGGGTGCACTCGGGACTGGATGGGCCATGCACCCCACTCTAACGAAAGTCTGGCAGGCTTAAGGAACTATGATGCACGTTCTGGACAGCTCCACCCTCGATCCGATCGTCCTTGAGCTGGGACAACGCTTTGTCGACGCCGGTTTTGAACTCTCCCTGGTGGGCGGGCCGGTGCGGGATCTTTTTCTGGGCCGGCAGTCACCGGACTTGGATTTCACCACGGACGCCACACCGGACCAGACGCTCGCCGTGATCAAGGGCTGGGCGGATGCCTTTTGGGAGATCGGCCGGGCTTTCGGCACGATCGGATTGCGCAAACGCGAATTCACCATCGAGGTGACCACGTATCGGGCGGAAGCCTACGATCCGGATTCACGCAAGCCCGAGGTGGCTTTCGGGGATTCGCTCGAGGCTGATCTGCAACGCCGGGATTTCACCATGAACGCCATGGCTTTGCGCTTGCCTGGGATGGAACTGGTCGATCCGCACGGTGGGATCAAGGACCTTTACGCCGGAGTGCTGCGCACGCCGGGCCGGGCTGAGGATTCGTTTTCCGACGATCCGCTCCGGATGATGCGCGCGGCGCGATTCGTGGCCCAGCTCGGGGTGGCGCTGCATCCCGAGGTCGAAGGCGCGATGATCGAAATGGCCGAACGGATCAACATGATTTCCGCGGAGCGGGTCCGCGACGAGCTGACCAAGCTGATCTGCGCGCCGCAAGCCCGGCTCGGCGTGGATGTTCTGGTCAGCACGGGCTTGGCCGATCAGATGTTGCCCGAAGTTTCGGCTTTGCAACTCGAAGTCGATGAACATCACCGGCACAAGGACGTCTATCAGCATTCGCTGCAGGTCCTCGAGCAGGCGGCCGGTTTGGAAACCGGTCCGGATGGGCCGGTGCCCGGTCCGGACTTCGTGCTCCGGTTCGCGGCCTTGATGCACGATGTCGGGAAACCGGCCACCCGCCGCTTCGAACCTTCCGGGGCGGTGAGCTTCCGGCACCACGATATGGTCGGCGCCAAGCTCACCGCGAAGCGGATGAAGGCTTTGCGGTTCGACAACGACACGATCAAGGCGGTGGCCCGCCTGGTGGAGTTGCATATGCGTTTCTACGGTTATGGGGAAGCCGGCTGGACGGATTCGGCAGTGCGCCGGTACGTCACCGACGCCGGCCCGGTGTTGGAGCGGTTGCACCGGTTGACCCGTTCCGATGTGACCACCCGCAACCAGCGCAAAGCCGATCGCTTGGCGTTCGCCTATGACGACTTGGAACAGCGGATCGCGGCATTGGCGGAACAGGAAGAGCTCGGCGCGATCCGGCCCGATCTCGACGGCGCGCAGATCATGGCCCTGCTGGGGCTGGCTCCGGGACCGCTGGTAGGCAAGGCCTACAAGTTCCTGCTCGAGGAGCGGATGGAGCATGGCCCCTTGGGCGCCGAGGAAGCACAGCGCCGCCTGCACGGCTGGTGGCAGGAGCACGGACCCGGATCTCCGGCGGCCGAGGAACCGACAGGAAGCGTGGACGATGAGCACTGAGCCAAGCAGCAAAGGCCCTTCGGAGGAAACCGGACCGGTTGCCGACGCGGTGCCCTGGGACCATGTGACGCTGCCCAAATTGTGGTTGCTGCGGCACGGCGAGACCGAATGGTCGCGCAGCGGGCGGTACACCGGTCTGACCGACCTTCCGTTGACCGAGCACGGCGAAGAACAGGCGTTGTCGGCACGGCCGGCCTTGGCCGGTGTCGACTTCGACCTGGTCTTGAGTTCGCCCTCGCAACGGGCCCGGAGGACCGCGGAGCTGGCCGGGTTCCCGACGGCGATCGTGGAACCGTTGGCGCACGAGTGGGACTACGGCGATTACGAAGGCGTGGACAGCGCCGAGGTGCGTCGCAGCCGCCCCGGTTATCTGATCTGGCAAGACGGCGTGCCTGGCGGTGAAACCATCGAACAGGTCGCAGCCCGGGCCGACGCGGTGATCGCCCGGGTGCTTTCGCCGCAGCCGGCGGAGCCGGCGGGTCCAGCAGCGGGCCGGGTGGTGAACCAGGCGCTGCTCGTGGCGCACGGCCACTTCCTCCGGGTGCTGACCGCGCGTTGGTTGGATCTGCCGGCCACCGAAGGCCGGCATTTCGTGCTCGGCACGGCCAAAGTCTGCACGCTCGGCTGGGACAAGCGGACGCCCGCCGTCGAGCAGTGGGGGCTCTAGCCCGGGGCGGGCCACAATGCCGAGATCACGAGTGAGACGTAATTCTCACAATATTTTCAAGAATCTTCGGATTTTTGTGGCGGAGCGCCGAATTCATGGTGTACGTTATTAACGAGTTCAGCGCATCCGCCTGGGCTGTCAGTCACGAGATGAAGGGAGGCCTCAAAATGTTTTACAACATGAACGCAGTAGATGCCGGCAAGATCGGTCACAAGATCGCAGCGTACCAGGCCCCAACTCGTGGCATTCTCGGTTCCCGTTAACTGAGCTTCGGCGCGAAGGCGCCTCCCACGACGATCCTTGGGATTCGTGGCTGCTTTGAATCAATCAGACGCATAAACTGTTCGCGCTTTTATGCGTCCAATTACTCGGTCGATTATTCGATTATTCGATTAGTGCTAAATTGTCGCGCCAAAAATAACGTATTCATTCAGCAACTTCCTCTGGCTTTGCCATTCCACTGGAGAACCTATGCCTTTCCTCACTCTGTTTCCCGGCAACACCGCGCAAGGAGGTGACCCACGATGAATCCCTTCCCCTCGAAGTCCACGATCAAGCGCATCTTCTTCGCTCCGATCGACGAGAAGCAGATCGCCCGCACCCGCGAGCGAGTGCAGAACGACTTGAACTCGATGAACATCTTCAACATCCGCTGAGTCTTGCTACCTGAGGAGGCTGAAGATGACCCCATCGACGCCGAATGCACAGCAAGCAGCCCACGCCGCCCAGCGTGGGCTGCTTCGTTTAACCGCGGCAATCCTGCTTCCCCGCCCGTCCAATCGAGCGGTTCGGCGGGTTCAGACGTCTCTGCCCACTGAATCCGGCAATGGGACGGGCCTGCTGGGTGCGGGTGCCGGCGATTGGCCCCGGTATGCTCGATTTCATGCAGGAATTCCGACGCCGGCCGGCCCGCCGCATTGTGGTGCCCAGCCGCAGTGATTCCTTTTTGGCCAAGTCGACCGAGGTGGTTGGCGGCCCGCTCGGGAAGCACACGGCGCCGGGGCAGACTCGGACCGGATTCTTCAGCGTAGAGCGGGTCCTGGTCTTGATGGTGCTGGCATCGGGCCTGCTTGCGCTGCTGTTCAAAGACCATTGCCGGCGGGCCGGCTGGGTGACGCCGGACCAATACTCGACTACCTGTTACTCGGAGTTCCCCAATGCTTTCGGAACCTACCGCATCGGCGAAGTTTTCCCGTTCTCCGCAGCGAACACCGGATTCGACTACCCGCCGCTGACCGGACTGATCGCCGGAGTCACCGCTTGGTTGAGCGGGTTCGCCGGGACCGGCGATGCCCGGGTGCTCGGGTTTTTCGATCTCAATGCCTTCCTACTGGTACTGGTTTGGCTGATCGGAGTGCTGGCCCTGGCCCGCAGCAACCGGCGTCGTCCCTGGGATGCTGCGGTGTTCGCGGCTTCGCCGCTGCTGCTTTTCACGGCATTTTCCAGTTGGGACCTGTGGGCTGCGGCATTGTCCGCAGTGGCGCTGTTCTTGCTGTCCCGACGGCGCGCGATGGCCTCCGGCGTGGTGTTGGGCCTGGCCGTCTCGGTGCAGCCTTACGCCGGGTTGATCCTCTTGGCGGCCGCGTTGGTGTTGTGGCGTCGCGGGTTCCGCTCCGTGCTTTTCCATCTGCTGGTCGGCGGTTTGTTGAGCTGGCTGGTGGTCAATCTTCCGGTGATGCTGCTCAGCCGACCGGCATGGTTCAATTTCTGGACCGATGCCTGGAACGGCAAGCCGGCAACCGGGTCGTTCTACTACCTGGGCAATGCGCTGGCCGAGCGCATCGGGGTCGGCGGGATCGACCCGGTGGCGGCTTCGCTGGTTTCGGCGGCGTTGCTGCTGCTCGGCGTGCTGGGCGTGGCGGTGCTGTGCTTCAAAACCGGGCAGACGCCCAGGCTTGCGCAGCTGGCGGTGCTGCTTGTGGGCTGGTTCCTGGTGGTGGACAAATATGCGGTTCCGGAACACCTGGTGTGGCTGCTGCCATTGTTCGCGCTGGCCCGGCCGCGTTGGCGCGCCTTGCTGATCTGGCAGCTCTTCGGAATCCTGTTCTATCTGGCGCAACTGCTCCACTTGGGCGTGGTGTTGGGCGACAACAACGCCCAGCACGGGATCGATTTGCCCTATTACGCACTGGCGGTGCTGACCTCGAACATCGTCACTTTGGTGATGTTGGCTTTGGTGGTGCGGGAGGTGCTCGATCCGCGGCGTGATCTGCTCCGCCGCGGCGGGGTCGACGATCCGCTGCTGGATGGATTCACCGCTCGTCGCTTGCCGTGAGCGCTGCCCGGCTGGTCCGCGACCCGGCGGCAGGCCAGGGTATTCCGGCACCCCTGACCCGCTGCGCGCTGCCCGGCTGGGGTGGATTCAGTTGGCTGCGGTGAACCGGGCCCGGCGATGCGCCGGGTGCTCCACTTCATCGAGCATGGCGACGGCGAAGTCTTGGCTGGAGATTTTCGGACCGGCCACCTCGTCCTGGGCCGTGGTGTAGTTTCCGGTGCGCTCGCCCGGAGCGATGACCGGGGACGGGCAGAGCATCGTCCAGTCCAGCCGGTCCGGTTGGCTGCGCAGGACGTCCAACAGCCGGGCGGCACTGAGCGCCTCGGACCGATAGGCGTCGGGGAAGTCCGGGGCGTCGACTAACCGGTTGCCATCCGGCAACCGCAACGAGCCCGCCCCGCCGACCACCAGGATCCGGGTATCGCCGACCGCGTCGAAGGCCTGCTGGTTCTGCGCCAACCAAGCGTCGTGATCACCTCCGGTGCGGCTCGGTCCGGTCGCCGAAATGATGACGTCGTTGCTTTGGGCCAGGCTGCGGAGCGCCGCGGAGTCGCCTAGTTCGAGGGCTTGCGGGGTGGCCGCGGGGGCACCCTCCACGGCGGCCCCGCTGCGGCTCGCCGCGGTGACCTGATGCCCACGGCGGAGAGCTTCGGCGGTGATTTCGCGGCCGACCATGCCGGTGGCTCCGATGATGGCGATTTTCATGTTTCCTCCTGGGTTGGTTTTCGGATAATCTAAAAGTATCCATTTGACACTGATGGCTTCAAAGATACTCAGTAACCTGGAAGATACTCATGGAAACCAACATCATGGATCCGAACTGTCCGTCCCGGCTGGTGTTCCAACGGATCGGAGACAAATGGGCCACCCTGGTGATCCAAGTGCTCGAGCCCGGGCCGATGCGGTTCAGCGATTTGCGGGCCAAGGTCGCGGTGGTCACCCCCAAGGTGCTCACCCAGACGTTGCGCACGCTGGAACGCGACGGTTTGTTGACCCGGACGGTATTTGCCCAGGTGCCGCCGCGGGTGGACTACCAGCTGACGGAATTGGGCGCGAGCCTGCTGCCCGCGCTGAAAATCCTGCGCACCTGGGCGGAACAGAATGTCGGCAGAATGGCGGCCGCGCAGGACGAATACGACGCGGCCATCGAGGACGCCGTGCTCAGCGCCGCCCACTGACCGGAGGCGTTTCAGCGGAGCCCCGCACGATCAGCCGGGTCGGCACCGTGATGGTGCTCGCCGGGCCGGTGTCGCCATCGAGCCGGCGGAACAGCAAATCCGCCGCTGCCGCGCCGATCGCAGCCGGATCCTGCGCCACCACGGTGATGCCCGGCTGCACGACGTCGGCCAATTCGAAGTCGTCGAAGCAGAGCAAAGCCGGCCACGGCGCCCCCGGTTCGGCGCCGCTGCGGTTGCGCAAGGCGCGCAGTACCGCGACCGAAGCCCGGCTGTTGGTGCAGAACAACGCGGTGGGCCGATCCGATTCCGGTAAAGCGTCGGCGGCTTCGAGCCACTGCCCGAGGTCCAGGCCATCGTGGCCATCGCTGTGCTCCAGGACCGGCTCGGCCTGGATGCCGGCCTCCGCCAAAGCCCGGCGGTAGGCCTCGATTCGCTGCCGGACGCTGTAGAGATTGCTCCCGTCGCTCAAACAGGCGATTTTGCGGTGCCCGTGCGCGATCAAGTGCTGCACGCCGAGCCGGGCCCCGCCGGCATTGTCGCTCAAGACGGCATCAGCTTTCAGGGCCACGGGCGGGCGATCGACGAAGACCACCGGGGTGCCGGCGCGGATTTCGTCCGCGAGGTAGCTCTCCTCGGTGCCGTGCGGAGCTGCGACGATCAACCCGTCCACGCGCCGGGCGCACAGCGCCATGATCAGCTCTTTGGCGTGTGCGGCGTCGTTGCCGGTGGAGGCGGTCATGGACAGTGTTTTGCGGGCGATCGCCTGGGTTTCCACTGCCCGGTTGAGGGTGGAGAAGAACGGGTCGGCGACGTCGTCCAAGACCACGCCGATGCTTGCCGCGATGCCTTGACGCAGCAACCTGGCACTGTCGTTGCGGCGGAAGGAGAGATCGGCGATGGCCTGGTCGACCAGGATCCGGGTTTTTTCACTGACTTTGGCATCCCCGTTGACTACGCGGGAGACGGTGGCCAAGCCGACGCCGGCACGCGCTGCGACGTCTTTCATCGTGGCTCTGGAAGCGGCGGCCTGGTTCATGCTGGCTCCTGTCCGGTGCGATTCTTCTTGGAAACGTTACCAAGAATGCTCGGCGGCCGCGCTCCGGACCTGGTCCAATCGGCTTCCGGACTCTTGACGGACGCACAGGGAAAACGTAGCCTCGTCAAATTGGAAACGTTTTCATCGATCTAGCCGGTCGATTTGAACCCTGTTACGTCAAGGAGGACGTCCGTGATCCGCATCCCCCGGCCGCACACTGGATTGAGATTTCCCGCGATGATCGCGCTGGGCACGGTCTGCGCACTATTGTTCTCCGGTATGAACGTGATCCCGGCCCGGGCTGCTCCGGGTTCCACCGACTTCACCAGTTCCTTCGAAGACTCCGAACCGGTCAAGCCGGCGAAGAGCACCCCGGAGACCGGAGCAGACGGCAAACCGGTCGGCTCCGGGGTATCCGGCGCCGGCAACACCGATCTGGCGCTCAAGGACAGCATCTTGGATTCGGTGCGCAACGTCAGTGCGAGCGGGGAGAATCCGCCCAATGAAGTGGCCGGCAATCTCAAGGACGGTTCCGCGGGCACCAAGTGGCTGGTCTTCAGCGACACCGGATGGGCGCAGTACCAGCTGGATGCGGCGCATACCGTGAAGAGCTACTCCTTGACCAGCGGCGGAGATGCGCCGTTGCGGGATCCGGTGGACTGGGATCTCCAGGGTTCCGCCGACGGCCAAGCCTGGACCACGGTGGACAGCCAACGCGGCCAGTCCTTTGCCGACCGCGGCTTGAAAAAGCTCTACCCGGTCGCGGTACCGGGCAGTTACCAGTACTACCGGCTTTCGGTGACCAAGACCGGAAACTCCGGAATCCTGCAGTTGGCGGATTGGGACCTTGCCAGTGCGGATTTGCCGGTTCCGGAGCCCGGAACCAGCAAGACCATGGACACCGCGGTGGGCAATGGGCCGGGCAGCGGCTACAACGTCAAGTCCAATGCCGGTTTCACCGGAGTCCGGGCGCTGAAGTACGGCGGCACCAAAACCCAGGCCGGACGGGCCTTTGCACTGAACAAGCTGTTCGACGTCAACCTGCCGGTGTTGCCGGGAAGCCGCTTGAGCTACAAGATCATCCCGGGCGCCGACTACACGGACTACCTCGCCACGTACGCCGCCGTGGACCTGCACTTCACCGACGGCAGTTACCTTTCGGAGCTCTCTCCGGTGGATCAGAACGGCGTGCCGCTCACCGCAGCGGGCCAAGGCGGGGGCAAGATCCTCTTCGCCGCACAGTGGAATTATGTGCTCAGCGAGATCGGGGCCGTCGCGGCAGGGAAGACCATTGACCGGATCCTGCTGCGCTTCGACAACACGGCGGCTCCGGCGCAGAGTGTCTTCAGCGGGTGGATCGACGACCTGAAGATCGAGGGCACTCCGAACCGGATCGACGGCTCGTCCAAAACGAACTTCGTGGACACCCGCCGGGGCAGCAATTCCTCCGGATCGTTCTCCCGCGGCAACAACTTGCCGATCACCGCAGTGCCCAATGGCTTCAACTTCCTGGCCCCGGTGACCAACGCCAGTGTTTCCAACTGGGAGTACGACTACCAGTCCGCCAACAATGCCTCGAATCAGCCCACCCTGCAGGGCTTGGCGGTCTCGCACATACCCAGCCCGTGGATGGGTGACCGGAACCAGTTCTCCGTGATGCCGGCGGCCACCGCGACGCCGAGTGCCAGCAAATCGGCACGGGCGCTCGCCTTTTCGCACGATCAGGAAACTGCGCAGCCGGATTATTACCGGGTGCAGCTGGCCGGCGGCGTCAAAGCCGAGATGACCGCGAGCGACCACGGTGCGCTGATGCGTTTCGGTTTCGAGGGCGCGCAGCGCAGCCTGGTCTTCGATTCGCCCAAGGGCGGTGCCCGGTTCAGTTTCGACGGCAGCACGGTCACCGGGACGGTTCCGGCGCAAGGTGGCTCCGGACAAGGCGACATGTACCTGTACGGCAGCTTCGACACGGTGCCGAGCAGCACGCTGAGTGCCCCGGCGGCCGCGGTCTTCGCCGGGTCGGCACCGGCCGGCGGCACGGTCACTTTGCGGTTCGCGACGTCGTTCATCGACCAGGCCCAGGCGCGGCGGAACTTCGATCTGGAAGTCGGCGGCCGCAGCTTCGAGGAAGTCCGCGCCGCCGCGCGGGAGCTGTGGAACGCCCGGCTCGGGGTGATCGACGTCGAGGGCGCCAACGACTCCCAGCAGACCACCTTGTACTCCAATCTGTACCGGCTGAATCTGTACCCGAATTCCGGTTTCGAAAACACCGGAACCGCAGCCGCGCCGAAATACCAGTACCGCAGCCCGGTTTCCCAGGATCCGGCCACCGGACAAGGCCGGATCGTGGACGGCAAGATCTATGTCAACAACGGATTCTGGGACACCTACCGCACTGCGTGGCCGGCCTATTCCTTGCTGTATCCGGAAAAGGCCGCAGAATTGGCCGACGGCTTCGTGCAGCAATACCGGGACGGCGGTTGGATCGCGCGCTGGTCTTCGCCCGGTTACGCCGATCTGATGACCGGGACCAGCTCGGACGTCTCCTTCGCCGACGCGTATCTCAAGGGAGTGCCGCTGCCGGACCCGCTCGGCGCCTACGATGCCGCGGTGCGCAACGCGACCGTGCCCTCGATAGGAAATTCCGCGGTCGGCCGCAAAGGCCTGACCACTTCGGTGTTCACCGGCTATACCAGCAGCAGTACCGGGGAAAGCGTCTCCTGGGGGCTCGAAGGCTTCATCAACGATTTCGGCTTGGGCAATATGGCGGCGAAACTGGCCGCGGACCCGGCGACCCCGGACGCCAGACGGGCGCAGCTCAAGGAAGACTCGGCTTACTACCTCAACCGGGCCCAGTACTACGTGAACATGTTCGATGCCGAGCAGGGCTTCTTCAACGGGCGCAGCCCGGGCGGCGAGTTCCAAGCCGGCTTGGATCCGGAATCCTGGGGCGGTCTGTTCACTGAGACCGACGGTTGGAACTTCGCCTTCCACGCTCCACAGGACGGCCGGGGGCTGGCCGCGCTCTACGGCGGTCCGAAAGGCTTGGAGAACAAGCTCGATGCCTTTTTCGCGACGCCGGAAAACGCGGACAAGCCCGGCGGCTACGGCGGAGTGATCCACGAAATGGTCGAGGCCAGAGCGGTCCGGATGGGCCAATTGGGCATGTCCAACCAGCCTTCGCACCATATTCCGTACATCTACAACTATGCCGGCGCGCCGGCCAAGACCCAGGCCGTGGTGCGCGAGATCCAGCGCCGGCTCTTCGTCGGCTCGGAGATCGGCCAGGGCTACCCGGGCGATGAGGACAATGGCGAAATGAGCTCGTGGAACATCTTCTCCACCCTGGGCTTCTATCCGCTGCAAGTCGGCTCAGCGCATTTTTCGATCGGCTCGCCGCAGTTCAGCAAAGCCACGGTGCGTTGGGGCAACGGCAAGACCCTGGTGATCAATGCCCGAAACAACTCCACCAGCAACGTCTATGTGCAGTCGATGTCGATCAACGGCAAAGCGCATGATTCCACGACCCTGGACCAAAGCGACATCGCGGACGGCGGCAGCATCGATTTCGTGATGGGGCCCAACCCTTCGAACTGGGGCGCTGCGGCAGAACCGGGTCCGGTTCCGGAGCCGATCATGGACACCACCAAGGATGCGGTGCTGCGCAGCAGCGGCGGCGAGGACCTGAAAAACCTCAGCGACGACAATTCGGCGAGCCAGGTTTCCTTCTCGGTGCCGGCTCCGGTGATCTCACTGGATTACCCGGCGGGGAAACAAAAGGCGAGCTTCTACACCCTGACCTCCGGCTCGGCGGCCTCCGGGGCGGATCCGGCGGCCTGGACGCTGGAGGGTTCCAACGACGGCAGCGCCTGGACCGAGCTGGACCGCCGCCAGGACGTGCGCTTCGACTGGAGATTGCAGACCAAGCCGTTCCAAATCAGCACGCCGACGCCGTTTGCGCACTACCGGCTGAGCATTGCCGCGAGCAGATCCGGGGACCTGCCAGTGCTCGCCGAGTTGGAGTTGCTGGCCAAGGCCAGTGACGCCGTGCCCGGGGACCTGGCGGTCACTGCGGCGAAGGGAATCACCGCGGTCCCCGGCGTGGACAGCAAGCAGCTGCTCGGCACGGTCGGCGGCGGAGCTGCGGCCAACGGTTACACCGCGACGGTCGACTGGGGTGATGGCACTGCGGTGACACCGGCAACCGTGGCGGGGACCGGCGTCGTCCGTCCGGTCAGCGCCAGCCACAATTACGCCAAACCCGGCGTGTACCAGGTGACGGTGACCGCGAGCGACGGCCTGGCCAAGCAGAGTGCGGCCCTTCTGGCCACTGTGGAACTCGCCGATGCTTCCGGCATCGCCAGCGCCTTCGACAAGGTTTGCCTGGGTGATGACCCGGGCGTGCCTGACCCGGCGGCAGCCAACTGCGATTCGGTGGGATACGCCTTCTCGCGGCAGGCGCTGGCCGCAGCCGGTGTGGTCCAGGGGGTGCCGAACTCGGTGCAGGTCGACGGGAAGACGTTGGCGTTCACGCTGCCGGCGGTCCCCCCGGGAGCACCGGACAATGCCATGGGCTCCGGTCAGAAAGTGAAGCTGACGCTGAGCAAAGAAGCGACGGTGTTGTCCTTCATCGGCACCGGAACGCAGGGAAACCAAGACGTTTCGGGGACCGTGGGCTTCACCGACGGATCCAGCGCGCCGCTGCCGATGCAATTCTCGGATTGGACGCTCGGTGCCACGCCGGATGCGGTGCCGGCCTTCGGCAACACCGTAGTGGCGAAAGCGCCGTACCGGCTCGCCGGGACTGCCAAGGACGGCGCCATCCCGTTCCTCTTCGCCACCAAGCCCTACCGGATTCCGGACGGCAAAACGGTGGCTTCGGTGACTTTGCCGCAGCAGGCCGGAGCGGAGCGCGACGGGCGGATCCATGTCTTCGCCGTGGCCACCGACGGCGCCATCGTTCCGCCGCCGGTGCTGCGGGCCGAGCCGGCCAGTGGGATTTCCGCCGAGCTGGGCGTCGCCGTCGAAGCAACGCTCGGTACGGCATCCGGCGGTTCGCCGGGCCTGAGCGCCGGGCAAGCGGTGCCGGGCGAATACAGCGCCCGGATCTACTGGGGCGACGGCAGCCCGACCGAGGATGCGGGGTTCGCCCTGCCGGGGCCCGATCTGGTCGCCACGATCACCGCGCAACACCGCTATTCCGCAACGGGTTCGTTCACCGCTGCGCTGACCGTCTCGGACGCCAACGGTTCGCGCACGGTGCAGATCCCGGTCACGGTCAAGCCGGCCGCGAAACCGCAGCCGGAGCTGAAGATCGATCCGGCCGGGGCAGTGCGCCCCGGAGCTCCGGTGGCCGTCACCGGCAGCAAGTTCGACGCCGGAGAAAAGGTGTCGCTCGACTTCGGCAGCGTGGAGTCCGGGTCGGTGCAGCAGCTCTCGGCCGACGCCGATGCCACCGGTTCGGTGGCCTTCCGGCTCACGGTGCCGCAGGACGCCAAGCCGGGCGTCTACCCGGTGCGCCTGCGCGGGGCATCCAGCCAGATCCCGGTCAGCGGCACGGTGCTGGTGGAGGCGGCCACGCCACCGGTGAGCTACTCGCCGAACGCACGGCTGGAGCAGAGCTCGGCGGCCCGGGGCGAGACCGTCCGATTCAGCGGGGACAGTTTCGCGCCCGGCGAATTGGTCAGCATCAGCCTGCACTCCGAGCCCTTGCTGCTGGGCACCGCCCAAGCCGATGCGCACGGCATTCTGACCGGTGAATTCACGGTTCCGGACGCTGCGGCCTTGGGTGCGCACCAGGTGGTGCTGACCGGCGCCGTATCGAACAAGCCGGTGGCGATCGGCTTCACGGTGGCGGAACAAACGGTGGGTCCGAACCCCGGCGATCCGGGCGGTTCGGTTCCGCTGCCGGGCTCCGGTGCCGGTGCGCAACCGGACGGGCAATTGAGCGGAACCGGCTTCGACGGCATGCCGTTGGCATTGGCCGGATTCGGCGCGCTGTTCGCCGGAGCCGCACTCCTGCTGGGGGTGCGCCGCCGCCGGAGTTAGCCCGGCCGGAAACCGCACGGCAGCGGCGACACGATGTTGCTGCTGCACTAGTGGCAGACTAGTGCAGTGGCACACATCGACGTCGCGAACATCGACTTCTTCCTTCCGGACGGCAGGCAGCTGCTCAACTCCGTCTCCTTCCGGGTCGGAGACGGCATCAAGAGCGCCCTGATCGGGCCCAACGGCACCGGGAAGACCACGCTGCTGCGGATCATCGCCGGCGATCTCAAGGCCGACGACGGTGCGATCACCTACAGCGGCAGCATCGGCGTGATGCGCCAGTTCATCGGCCAAGTCCGGGATCAGTCGACGGTGCGCGACTTGCTGCTCGCCGTGGCGCCGAAGGCGGTCAATGCCGCCGGCTTGGCGGTCGACGCCGCCGAGTTGGCGATGCTGGAGGACGACTCCGAAGCGGTGCAGATGAAGTATGCACAAGCGCTCGCGGACTGGGGAGATGCCGGTGGTTACGAGATCGAGACCACTTGGGACGAAGTGACCATGGCGGCGATGGGCGTGCCCTTCGAACGCGCCCAATACCGGGCGGCGGCTACGCTCAGCGGCGGTGAGCAGAAGCGATTGGTTTTGGAAGCCCTATTCCGCGGTCCGGACCAGATCCTGCTCCTGGACGAACCGGACAACTACCTCGACGTGCCCGGCAAGCGGTGGCTGGAGGCCACCTTGAACGCTTCAGCCAAGTCGGTGCTGTTCGTCAGCCACGACCGGGAGCTGCTCGCGAATGGCGCCGATCGGATCATTACCTTGGAACCGGGCGCCTCCGGCGCGAATTCTTGGACGCACGGCGGCGGCTTCGGCAGCTACAAGCAGGCCCGGGACGATCGCAATGCCCGTTTCGAAGAGCTTTTGCGGCGTTGGGACGAGCAGCACGCCCAGCTGCGCGAGTTGGTGCAACGCTTGAAGGTCAAGGCTTCGGTCAACGACGGGTTCACTTCCCGTTACCGGGCGGCGCAGACCAGGTTGCAGAAATTCGAGGAGGCCGGTCCGCCGCAGGCGATTCCGATCGAGCAGAACGTGAAGATGCGGCTGCGCGGCGGCCGGACCGGCAAACGCGCAGTGGTGGCCACGAAGCTCGAGCTGACCGGATTGATGAAGCCGTTCGACGCCGAAATCTGGTTCGGTGACCGGGTGGCGATTCTGGGCTCGAACGGCTCCGGCAAATCGCACTTCCTGCGGCTGCTGGCGGCTGGCGGAACCGATCCGGAGCGGGAACACCTTCCAGTCTCCGAAGTGGTGATCGCCGAGGTTCCGCATACCGGAACGGTGAAGCTCGGCGCCCGGATCCGGCCCGGATTCTTCGCGCAGACGCACGTCCGCCCGGATTTGCAGGCGCGTACCCTGCTGGAAATCCTGCACCGCGGCGACGAGCACCGGGATGGGCTCTCGCAGGAGCCGGCGGCCCGCGCCCTGGACCGTTACGGATTGGCCAAACAGGCCGAGCAGACGTTCGATTCGCTCTCCGGCGGGCAGCAAGCCCGGTTGCAGATTCTGCTTTTGGAACTTTCCGGAGCCACGTTGCTGCTGCTGGACGAGCCCACGGACAACTTGGACTTGCATTCGGCGGAAGCCTTGGAACAGGGCATCGACGCATTCGAGGGCACGGTTTTGGCGGTGACCCACGACCGCTGGTTCGCCCGGTCCTTCGACCGGTTCTTCGTGTTCGGCTCCGAGGGCAAAGTCTACGAATCGGATGCGCCGGTCTGGGACGAATCCCGGGTGGTCCGCAAGCGCTGAACCGCGGTTAGTGGCCATGGCGGTAGCCGGGTGTCTTGTTGGGATGCATTTTCAGCTCCGTGATGCATGTTCTGCCGTCGAAACGGTACCCCTGTGCTGAAGATGCATCTTGATGGGCGTGGTGGTCCAGGGGCATCGCCGAACCAAATTAGACGATCATAAAGTGAACACAGGTTGTATTCATTTGATCAACAACTGCTATCGTTTGGACATGACTGCTGACGAGCGGCACCGGTTGATGACCGAAATGCTGCAGCACCAAGAGCGCATCGAAGTGGACGAATTCGCGGCGCGCTGCGCGACTTCGGCCGCCACCATCCGGCGTGACCTGGACCTGTTGGAACAGCGCGGGGTGCTGCGCCGGGTCCATGGTGCTGCGGTCTCCTTGGTGCTGGGCGGCTACGAACCGGGGTATGCCCAGCGGGTACTGGAGAATCGCTGGTCCAAGGCCGCGTTGGCGCAGAAAGTCGACGGACTGGTCCAGGATCGCGAGTTCGTGTTCTTGGACAGCGGAAGCACTGCGACCCAGATCGCCTCGGTGCTCCAGCAGCGCCTGCTGACCGTCTTCCCGGCCAGTCTGCATGCCGTCAATGAACTCATCGGCGGCCGGAGCCGGATCATTGTGCCCGGCGGCGACCTGAGTGAAGGCGAAATGGCGTTCCAGGGGCCGATGGCGGAGCGCAATATCGCTGCCTTGCGTTTCGACACCGCGATCATCACGCCCTGCGCCTTCGATCTGAGCACCGGAATCATGGCCTACGACCTGGCTGATGCGGCGATCAAAAGAGCCGCGATCGCTTCTGCCAAGCGGGTGATCGTGGTCTGCGACCAGAGCAAATGGGAGCGGCATGCGCCGGCCGTGGTGGCCGGACCGGACCAGGTCGACCAGGTGGTCACCGACCACGAATTTTCCCAACCCGAAATCGCGGCGGCCCGCGCTGCCCATGTGGAGGTGACGTCGCTGTGATTGGCGCGAACGAATTCAATGCCCGCCCCGCCTACGTTGCGACGATGTTGATCTTCGCGGTGAACGGTTTGGCTTTCGCCTCCTGGGCGGCCCGGATCCCCACGGTGACCCGGGTACTCGAACTCAGCAGTGGTGAAATGGGTGCGGTATTGCTCAGTCTGGCAGCCGGTTCGGTGATCGCATTGCCGATGGCCGGCAACGTCGTCTCGAGAATCGGCACGGCCAATACCGTGCGGGTGGCTGCGGTGATCGCCGCCATCGGGGTTTTGTTCGTTGCGCTCGCGTTGAGCCTGGCTTCGGTGCCGCTGACCGTGGTCGGACTGTTCCTGTTCGGCGCCGGCATCGGGCTGTGGGACGTCGCGCAGAATGTCGAGGGCGCCGCGGTGGAGCAGAAGCTCAAACGGACCGTGATGTCGCAATTCCACGCCGCGTTTTCTGGCGGCGCCTTCCTGGGTGCTCTGGCCGGGGCCGGTTTGTCCGCCTTGGATGTGCCGTTGCCGCCGCACTTGATCGTCATTTCGATCCTGGTGCTGGCCGTGCTGTTCCTGGCAACCCGGAACTTCCTGCCCGAGGCCGAACACCGGACGGAGCGTGACGGATCTGCCGGCAAGACGACGTCGCGCAGTGCTTGGGGTGAGTTGCGCACATTGCTGGTGGGCCTGGTGGTGCTCGGGGCAGCGCTGACCGAGGGTGCGGCGAACGATTGGATCGCGAAGGCCACCGTGGACGGCCTGGGCGCGCCGGAATGGGCCGGTGCCCTGATGTTCGCGGTGTTCATCGCCTCGATGACCATGTGCCGCTTCCTCGGTGGCCGGTTGATCGACCGCTGGGGCCGGGTGCCGACGCTGTATGCCAGCCTGCTGGCCGCCCTGGCCGGCTTGGTGATCTTCGTCTTCGGCACGAACGTCTGGATCAGCGGCGTCGGCGCGGTGCTCTGGGGTGCCGGCGCAGCGTTGGGCTTCCCCACCGGGATGTCCGCGGCAGCAGATGATCCGCTCCGGGCCGCCAAGCGGGTTTCGGTGGTGTCCACGATCGGATACATCGCGTTCCTGGCCGGCCCGCCGATCATCGGCTTCCTCGGCGATCACTTCACGCTGCGCCCGGCCCTGCTGGCCATCGGGGCGGTCATGGTGCTCTCGATCCTGGTGGTTCCGGCAGCCCGTCCGTTGCAGCCGGTCGAGCTGCAGAAAGCCGCCGGCTGACCGGTCGGCGAAGCCGGAACGGCTAGGCTGGGGCGCATGCGCAAAGCTCTCCGTCCGTTCGCCAAGCTGGACCGGCGCATTGTCCGGCGGATCAGCCGGCTGCCCCACGGGCCGCTGGACACCGCGATGCGCGAGCTGTCCGCCGCCGCCACGAAGGGCAAACTCTGGTTCGGCATCGCCGGGGTCACGGCACTGTTTCCGGGCACCCCGAGGCGGGCTGCGCTGAGCGGATTGCTGGCCCTCGGGTTGGCGTCGGGGACCACGAATCTGGTGTTCAAGACGTTGTTGCCGCGGCGTCGGCCGGGCGCCGAGCTGCTGCCCGGATTTCGCTTCGTCAATCCGCAACCGGTGAGTTCATCGCTTCCGTCCGGGCATTCGGCCTCGGCGATGGCCTTTGCCACCGGAGTCGCGACCACCAGTCCGGCGTTGGGTTTGGCCTTGGCGCCGCTGGCGCTTGGCGTGGCATACTCCAGGGTGCACACCGGGGCGCATTGGCCCTCGGATGTGGTGCTCGGCTCTGCGATCGGGGTGGCCTCGGGGTTGCTGGTGCGCAATTGGTTCCCGCCCGCTACGCCGACTCCGCAAACCCGGGTGACCGAAGCGCCGGCGGTGCCGCTGGCCGCAGGGGCCGGACTGCGATTGCTGGCGAACCGCGCCAGCGGGTCTTATTCACCGGCCGCCATGGCCGGGTTGCGGCAGAATCTGCCGGAGCTGGCGTTGACCGAATACGACGGCTCGGCGCCGTTGTCCGAATCCATCGACGCCGCATTGCGAAGGCCCGGGGCCGAAGCACTGGGGGTTTGGGGTGGCGACGGCACGGTCGGCGCGGTGGCGCAGCGGGCACTCCGGGAAGCGTTGCCGCTGGCGGTCTTCCCTGGTGGCACCTTCAACCATTTCGCCCGGGATGTGCACGCGGCGGATCCAGCCGGGGTCCAGGAGGCGCTCACGCGGGGCTCGGCGATCCGCACGGACGTCGCCGAAGTGCTGATCGAGCGTTCGGACGGCGCATCGAGCCGGATCATGCTCAATACCGCCAGCGTCGGAATTTACCCGGAACTGGTGCAGCGCCGGGATCTGCTGCAGAAAAGCCTGGGCAAACCGCTGGCCGGCATCGTCGCCGGGCTGCGGACTTTTGCCGTGGTCCGGCCCACCACGTTGATCGTCGACGGGCAGCGCAAAAAGATCTGGCTGGTCTACCTGGGCCGCGGGCGCTACTACCCGCGGGGCTTTGCGCCGTTGGAGCGCCCGGTGCTCGATGACGGAGTGCTCGATCTGCGCACCATCTCGGCGCACTCGGCGTTCTCCAGGTTCCGGCTGTTGGCTGCGATCCTCACCGGCCGCACCGAGGTCTCGAAGGCCATCGGGCTGCAGACGCCGACGTCGGTCCGGCTGCAGGCGGCAGATCTGCCGTTCGATCTGGCCATCGACGGCGAAGTCGTCGCCGGCGTGGTCTCCGCGGTCTTCACGGTGCGCCCCGGGGCGCTCACGGTGTATTCCGCGGCCGGAAATACGCGCAGGTAAAATGCGCTAATTCAGCGGTTCTTTTAATTATCCCCGGTGTTATCTTCGAAACGGGAATCATTCCAGTAAATATTTATTTAGGTAATGCTTACCTAAAATATCGAGGAGAATGCCATGTCGACGCCAGTTGCCAATGTTTCCGATTGTTCCGTGCACAATTGTTCGTTCAACCACGATGGCTGCACGGCTTACGCGATCACCGTCTCCGGCTCTCCGGAGCACGCTTCCTGCGCTACCTTCATCGACACTTCGGCGACCGGCGGGCTGCCCAAAGTGCTGGCCACGGTGGGTGCCTGCCAGCGCAGCGAATGTTCGCACAATGCCAACCTGATGTGCGAGGCGCACGACGTCCGGATCGGACCCGGCGCGGAAATGGCGGATTGCCTGACCTACGAAGCCCGCTGATCCGGGCGGCCGCCGTCATCCTTGCGGAGGACGGTTGATTCATCCTTGAGCGGGCTGCATTCACGGCGCCGGTTCCGTAGCGTAGAGCTTGGAATCGACCTTTGAAGGAGCAAGCTCATGATTGAAGCAAGGCAGCTCTCCAAGCACTATGGGGAGAAGACCGCTGTGGCCGGGGTGACGTTCACCGTGCAGCCGGGCAAAGTCACCGGCTTCCTGGGCCCGAACGGGGCCGGCAAATCGACCACGATGCGGATGATCGTGGGCCTGGACCGGCCCAGCGGCGGCGACGTCACGGTCAACGGCAAGCACTACGCACAGCACAAAGACCCGCTGCACCAGGTGGGTGCCTTGCTCGATGCGAAAGCAGTGCACACCAGCCGCAGTGCGTACAACCACCTGCGGGCGATGGCCGCGACCCACAGCATTCCGGTGAGCCGGGTCAACCAGGTGATCGAAATGACCGGCCTGGGCCAAGTAGCCAAGAAAAAGGCCGGTGGCTTTTCGCTCGGCATGGGGCAGCGCCTGGGCATCGCGACGGCGCTTTTGGGGGATCCGCAGACCCTGATCCTGGACGAGCCGGTCAACGGCTTGGATCCGGAAGGCGTGCTCTGGGTGCGCAACCTGGTCAAGTACCTGGCCTCCGAAGGCAAGACCGTCTTTCTGTCCTCGCACTTGATGAGCGAGATGGCGCAGACCGCGGACCACCTGATCGTGATCGGGCGCGGCCGGATCATTGCGGATGCGCCGATCGCCGAATTGATCTCCGGAAGCCGTGCCGCCCGGGTCCGGGTCCGGACCCCGCAGGCTACCGAGCTGACCCGGTTCCTGGCCTCGGACGGCGTCACGATCAGCGCCAGCGAGGCGGAGACGCTAGAGGTCACCGGCTTGGATGCGCGGCAGATCGCGCAGATCGCCCTGGACAACCGGGTTCTGGTCTACGAGCTTTCGCCCCTGAACGCTTCGCTGGAAGAGGCGTACTTCAATCTCACCAAGGACGAGGTGGAGTACCACTCCACGATCGACGGCGGCGCGTCCGGCGACGCCCAGTTGCTCGCCGCGCTCTCTCAGGAAGGGAAGTAACCGACATGTCACATGCAATTGCGACTGCGCCCGCCCGCACCTCGAGTGCCGGTACCCACGGGCTGAGCTTCATCGGCGTGCTGCGCAGCGAGTCGATCAAATTCTGGACTCTGCTTTCGACCAAACTACTGCTCGCGGTGACCTTCGTGGCGATGGTCGGCATCGGCAGTTTGGCGGCTTGGCTGCGCGCCACGGCATTCACTGAAATGACCCGGAACGTCACCGGGCCCAACGGCGAGGTCGTGCCGTCCGGGCTGACCCTGCAACAAGTTCTGGACAATCCCCCGCGCGGACTCGAGATTTCCGGGATTCCGGTCGCCGGCTTGCAGATCGGCGTGCTGATCCTCGGCGCCCTCGCGGTGCTGTTCATCGCTTCCGAGTACGGCACCGGGATGATCCGCTCTACCTTCGCCGCAGTTCCCGGCCGGATCCAGGCTTTCCTGGCCAAGGCCGTGGTACTCGTGGTGGTCTCCTATGTTTTGACGCTGGTCGCCGCTTTTGTCACCTTCGCGTTGGCGGTACCGATCCTGAACGGCTACAACATCGAGATCAGCCTCAGCCAGAACGGCGTGCTGCAGGGAATCCTGTTGGGCGGGCTCTACGTCGCTGGAGTCGCGGTCATCGGCTTGTCGCTCGGCGTGCTGCTGCGCAGCTCGGCCGGCGCGATCATCGTGGTGATGGCGTTGATGTTCGTGCTCCCCTTCGCCGCCCAGGCAGCGCAACTGATTCCCGGAGAATTCTGGAAGCACGTGCAGGAATACCTGCCGAGTTTCGCCGGCGGCCGGATGTTGGAGGTCACCCAGATCAACGGACTGATCGATCCCGGTGTCGGCGGGCTGATCTTCCTGGCCTGGATCGCGCTCTTCACGATTCCGGCGATGATCGTGCTCAAGCGACGGGATGCCTAAGCTCTACTCATGAGCAGAACAAGCCAGGTGGGGGCGGTGCCGGAACGAACGGCCGGCGTCGCCCTCACCGAATTCACCACCAAACGCCGCGGCCCGCTGCGGCGTTTTTTCTATGAGCGTCCGGTCTGGATGGACGCCGTCGTGGTGCTCATCTACCTGCTGCTGTCCAGCCTCGGGTTCCTTTCCGAGACGTTCCGCGAGAACCCGGCGCCAATACTGTTCTGTCTCCTGATTGCGCTGGTGTTGTTCTTCCGCCGCCGGTTCCCGGTCCGGGTTCTGCTGGCAACCAGTGTCCTCGAAGTCTTCTCGGCGCTGTCGATGGCGAATGCCCCGGACGGGTTGGGCGTCAGTTCGATTTTCGCGCTGTATGCGGTGGCCGCGGCCCGCGGCGGCCGATTCGGATTTATCGCGACTGCGGCGGTCAGCGTTCCGACCTCGGTTTTGCTGGTGCTGCTCTCGCTCAGCCGGGATCCGGTGGGGCTGGGCCAAACCGTGAGCATGCTCTTGCTGCCGGCCGGCTTCATGGTCCTGGCGAATGTGATCGCCACCGGGATCGGGGTTTCGGTGTGGCGCGATCGCCGGCATGAACTGGAGTTGCGTGCCTGGGCGAGCCGGAACGCCGAGCTGGCTTCGGCCAATGAGCGAAATCGGATCGCCCGGGAGATGCACGACGTCGTGGCACACTCGTTGTCCGTGATGATCGCGCTCGCGGACGGTGCACAAGTGGCCTTGAAGCGGGCTCCGGACCGGGCCGAGGAAGCCTTGGTGAAGCTTTCGCAGACCGGCCGCAGCGCGCTCTCCGATATGCAGCGGGTGCTCGGCGTCTTGCGTCTGGAGGGCTCCAAAGAACAAGGTGAGCGCAAGCCGCTGCCGGCGGATTTCGAGGTGGAGTCGCTGATTGCCGGATTCCGCACGGCAGGGATGCCGCTTTCGGTTTCGATTTCCGGCCCCGCGCTGCCCTCGGACCCGGCTTTCCGGCTGACGGTTTACCGGATTGTGCAGGAGTCGTTGACCAATGTGCTGCGCTACGCGCAGTCGGTTTCCCGGGTGGAATTGAAGATGGAACACGAACACCCCCACGTCCGGTTGCGGATTGCCGACGACGGCCGGGGAAGCACCTTGCTGCGGCCGCCGAAGGTCGGCGGTGGGAATGGCCTGATCGGAATGCGCGAGCGGGTCGCGGCCTATCAGGGTGAAGTCAGTGCCGGCCCCGCGGCGAGCGGCGGATGGCTGGTGGATGCAAGACTGCAGTGCCCGGATTCCAAAGACGGTGAGGAGACCCCGTGAAGATCTTGTTGGTCGATGATCAGCCGCTCTTGCTGATGGGCTTCCGGTTGATCCTGGAAGGCGAGCCCGATTTCAGCATCGTGGGCGAAGCGCAGGACGGCGAGCAAGCCGTGCGGATGGTCCGCGAACTGGAGCCGGACGTGGTGCTCATGGACGTGCGGATGCCGGTGATGGACGGAATCGAAGCAACCCGGAACATCGTGGGTTCGGGTTCGTCCGCGCGGGTGATCATCCTGACCACCTTTGATCTGGACGAATACGCCTTTGCCGGCTTGCAGGCCGGAGCGAGTGCCTTCCTGCTCAAGAACGTGGCTCCGGGTGAGTTGGTCCAGGCGGTCCGGGTGGTGGCCAGCGGCGAAGCCGTGGTGGCACCGCGGGTGACGCAGCGGCTGTTGGAGAATTTCGTGCGCTCCAAGCAACCGGTCGCGGCCTCGGACGGTTCCGCGGAAGGCCTGACGTCGCGGGAGGTCGAAGTGGTCCGGGCCTTGGCAGAAGGCCTTTCGAACGCCGAGATCGCCGGACACTTCTTCCTCTCCGAAGCCACGGTGAAAACCCATGTGCGGCGGATCCTGACCAAATTGGATTTGCGGGACCGGGTGCAAGTGGTGGTTTGGGCGTATGAAACCGGCGTGGTGGTGCCGGGCGCCGAATAGCTTTCTATGCGTTGGCGGCGGCTTGGCTGGGAGTTCGCCGATTCGAGGCTTTTTGCGGGTGATTCTCAGTTAGCTTCCAGTCCGCGAGATCAGGCTCCTTTCTGGGTTCCAATCGGGACCGCGACGTTATTGACAAGGGAGTTAATACCAGCATGAACAAACGTGGGTTTTTCTCAGCTCTGGCCGTAGCGACGGCCGCTTTCACGCTCGCTTCCGGTGCCGGGTTGGCACAGGCCGCACCGGTGGTCCCCGGCACGGTGACCGATTCCTCGGGCGAAGTGCACGGCATGGGTTTCGACATCGCGGCGGCCCGGGCGCACCACGCCAAGACCGGCAATGAGCGGGCCAGCTTCGAGTCCAGCCCGGCGATTGCCGCCCCGGATTCCTATTCGCTCAAAGATTATGCGCTGTCCCCGGGGAACCAGGGCCAAGTGGGCTCCTGCGTCACCTGGGCCACTGGTTACAGCGGCTACGGGATCCTGATGAACGAGGCCGGCCGCAGTGGCGCGCCGATGGCGCCGATGTTCATCTACTCGCAGATCGTGAAGGAGAACAACAACGGCCAGGACAGCGGGACGTTCGCTTCGGTGGCGCTCCCGATGGAGAAGTCCCGCGGCATCGACACCCAGTCCGATTACTCGCAGGGCACCACCAACTACAAGACATTGCCCAGTGCCGCGCAGAAGAAGAACGCGCTGAACTACAAACTGGGCAGCTTCACCGATCTGACCAACAGTGATCGCCAAACTGCGGTGAAGTCGGCGATTTCGCAAGGTCACCCGGTAGCCGTCGGGTTCTCGGTCCGGGACAACTTCAATGATCTGGACTCGAACAACTCCTACTACGATCCGGCGCAGGGAAATCTGATTCCCAATGCCGGGCATGAAGTGACCATCATCGGATACGACGCCGATGGGGTGACCGTGGAGAACAGCTGGGGCACCAACTGGGGCGACGGCGGGTTCTTCACCGCACCGTGGTCCTGGGTCACCGGAAGCGACGTCGACGAGGTCAACTCGATGAACTCCTTGGCGGCCAACTAGGGTCAGCTCTTCGGTGGCCCTTCCCGGCTCGATCCGGGCCCGGAAGGGTCACCGCTTCCCGCGGAACGCGCGCACCAGCGTGCGCAGTCCGAACACGAAGCCGCCAAGCGCCAGGGTATAGCCGAAGAACGTGTACAGCCGCAGATTCGGCGCCAGCATCGGCCCGGTGTCGAGGCCCACCAGTACGATGCTGCCGATCACCGCGGCGATTGCGATCAGCGCCACGATCCCTTCGTGCGCCAAGGAGGTCAGGAAGCTCCGGTCGGCGGCATCGGAGAACTGCCGGACACGCACCTGCAGGGTTCCCTGTTCGATCTTCTCGCCCAAGCTGCTCAGATTCCCCGGCAGCCGCTGCATCGCGGAAACCAGGCCGATCGCGTTCGAGGCCAGCAGGTGCTTCAACGACTCGGCTGAGTACATCGAGGCCAACAAGGACGAGGACTGCTTCTGCGCCTCGGCGATCACGTCGAAGCCCGGCTCGATCAGCTTGATCGAACCTTCCAGCGCCCCGATTGCCCGCAGTGCGGCGGCAAGCTGCGCCGGTACACCCAGCGCGTGCTGCTGGACCAGCCGGAACAGCCGGGTCACCAAGGACGACGTCGATCCGCCCAGGTAGGTGAGCAGCACGCCCAGATCCCGTTCGAACTGCCTCCGGTCCAGCTCCGGGGGTGGATCCAGCATTTCCAGCAATCGCTCGGCCGCCGCCACATTGTCCTCGGCCTTGACCGCAACTAGGAAGCCGGCCAACGAAGTCCGGGTGTCCTTGCCGAGCCGGCCTACCGATCCGAAGTCCAGCAGCGCCAGTTCGCCGGAGGCCAGCAGCAAGATGTTCCCCGGGTGCAGGTCTGCATGGAACACTCCGGAGACCACTACCTGGGCCAGCACGCCGTGCAGCAAGGACTCCGCCAGGCGTTGCCGCTCCGGCGCCGGAACCGCACTGAAATCGGCTTCGCCCAGTGGCACGCCGTCGAGCCTTTCCATCACCAGGACCCGCTTCGAGGAGAGCTCGGGGTAGACCGTCGGAATCCGGATCGTGGAAGCGCCGGAGGCAATCGTCCGCATGCTCTCCAGCTCTGCGGTGTAGTCGAGTTCTTCACGCAGCGAATCGGCGAATCCGCTCGCCAGCGCCTTGACGCCGAGGGCTTTGCCCCAGCCGGTGCGGTTTTCCAGGGTCCCCGCGAACCGTTCGATGATGTCCAGGTCCACAGTGACTTGGGCCAACGCCTGCGGACGCTGCACTTTGACCACGACGGCATCCCCGTTCGGCAGTACCGCAGCATGCACTTGCGCCACCGATGCCGAGGCGAGCGGTTCAGTGCTGACCGAGGCGAATACCTGGTCCACAGGAGCGCCGAGGGCGGCGGCCAGGGCCGGTTCCAGATCCGTCCAGTTCTCCGGCTCCGCCCGGGTCTGCAGCACGGACAGTTCGGAAATATATTCCGCAGGGAGCATGTCTGCCCGGGTGGACATTGTCTGGCCGAGTTTGATGAAGCTCACGCCCGCTTGGTTCAAGGTTTTGGCCAGCGCCCGGGCGGTGCGTGCGGCCTCCGGGGTCCCCGACTGGACGGCGCGGGCGCCGACCGGGCGCAGCAGTCCATTCCGGATCGCCAGGGCGGCCACCCGGAAGTAACGCCGGCGGCGGGCCTTGGACGCGCGCCGCGCCCGGAAGTAAGCCAAGGGCGTGGGAATGGATCCGGTGGGCCAGAGCACTTCGACCAGGACCAGAAGCCCGATGCCGAAGGCAAAAGCCCAGGCGAAGGACAGCACCACGATCAGCGCGGCTGCGCCCAGGGCGGACGGAGACAGTTCAGCACCGGCGCTCAACCCCGAGGTCGAGGCGAACAGAGTCGCCACCGGGGCCCCGGCGGCGTAGACGATCAATCCGACGACGATCGAACGCGGCCAGCCGATAGGCACGCCGAGCAGCCGCCGAGCCAGAAATCCGGCGCTGAAGGCGAAAAGGCCAATCGTGACGATCCAGGCCGGAATGCTCAGCAGGGCTTCATTCAAGGATGTCTCCACGCTCATGGTTCCGCCCGGTTGCGAGGGTCTTTGCCGAGCAGGTCTTTGGCCCAGTGCCGGGCAGTCCGTGCGGCATGCGCGCCGTAGCGCACCGCGAGTTCCGGGGCGCCGAGCTTTGCGGCTTCTTGCGGGTCGGGGAGCGGGCCGTCCGGCAGCGCCGCGGCGAGGGTCCGGTCCAGCTGGGCCTGGATTCGACGGCGCTCGGCCTGCAGTCGGGCGAGCAGTCCGGAATCGCGGCCGGCCGGCCCGCCCTTCGCGGCGAAGAAGAGTTTGGCCAAGGCCTCGTCCCGGATCTTCAACGGCTCCGACGGTGCGGCGAACCATTGCTGCAGCGCCTGCCGGCCCGCCCCGGTCAATGACCATTGCTGCTTGGCCCGGGGGCCTTCGGCCGCGCCTTGGGCTTGGATGAATCCGAGTTCGGCCAAGTTCTGCAGCTGCGGGTAGAGCTGGCCGGGGCTGACGCCCCAGAACTCGGCGATCGATTCCCGGGCGGCGCGCAGGATTTCGTATCCGCTCTGCGATTTCAGTGAGAGATAGCCCAGGATCGCCCAAGCCGTCGGGGTCAAAGCCGGCGGTTCGTTACCCGGCTGGGATTCGGTGCTCGGCTCGGACATCGGACTCCTCAACATATATATCTGAAAGATATATCCATCCGTGCTGCCTGGCAATATCCCCGGGCTGGTCGGCTGCAAGAACCTGTCAGGGTTTTCTGGTTGAATCGGACTATGCCTTCCGCCATCGAACACATCCAAGACCTGGGCCGCTTCGTCGGCGCCTCGCCGTCGAGCTTCCACGCTGCTGCCGAAGCCGGGCGCAGACTGCTGGACGGCGGATTCTCGCCCTTGTTCGAGCGGGACCAGTGGCCCGGCGGGCCGGGCAAGTTCTTCACCATCCGGGACGGCGCGATCATCGCCTGGGTGGTGCCGGAGGCGGCAGCAGCAACCACCGGTTTCAACGTTCTGGGCGCGCACACCGATTCGCCGTCCTTCAAGCTCAAACCCAAGCCCAGCACCGGCCGGGCCGGCTGGTTGCAGGCCGGCGTCGAGGTTTACGGCGGCCCGCTGCTCAACTCCTGGCTGGATCGGGAACTGCGCCTGGCCGGCCGCCTGGTGTTGCGGGACGGCCGGACGGTACTGACCCAGACCGGCCCGCTGCTGCGGTTCCCGCAATTGGCGGTGCACTTGGACCGCGCGGTGAACAGCGAAGGCCTGCAGCTGGGCAAACAGCAGCAAATGAATCCGGTGTGGGGATTGGGCGAGGCTTCCGAGTCGGATTTGCTGGCCGTGCTCGCGGACGCCGCCGGGGTGCCCGCCGACCAGGTCGGCGGCTATGACATCGTGGCTGCGGATTGCCAGGAACCGGGTGTCTTCGGCGGGAACGGCGAGTTCTTCGCCTCGGGGCGCCTGGACAACCTGAGTTCGGTGCATGCCGGGCTGAGCGCGCTGCTGGCTTTCGAGCCGCAGGCAGACGGCCCGATCGCGGTGTTCGCGGCCTTCGACCATGAAGAGGTCGGCAGCGGTTCGGCCTCCGGAGCTTCCGGACCGTTCTTGGCCGATGTGCTGCGCCGGATTTCCAATGGCCTGGCGGCGAGCGACGACCAGTGGCGGCGGGCCCTGGCCGCTTCGTTCTGCCTTTCCGCCGACGCCGGGCACGCCGTGCACCCGAACTATTCCGAACGGCATGATCCGGCGAACCGGCCGCAGCTCAATGCCGGGCCGTTGTTGAAGATCAATGCGAACCAGCGCTACGCCACGGACGCGACCGGTGCCGCAGCGTTCTCCAGGCTGTGCGCCGAAGCAAATATTCCGTATCAGGAATTTGTTTCGAACAACGATATTCCCTGCGGTTCGACGATCGGACCGCTGACCGCGACCCGACTGGGAATCCGTACCGTGGACGTCGGCATCCCGTTGCTGTCGATGCATTCGGCCCGGGAGATGTGCGGGGTCCAGGATCCGCGCCACCTGGCCCGGGTCACCGAAGGGTTCTTCGGTACCGCACTCTGATCGGCGGTCGGCGGCTCAAGCGGCCAGGCTCACCACCAAGTTGATCGTGGTGGCCAGGATTCCGGTGCCGAAGACGAAAGCGAGCAGGCTGTGCCGCAGCGCCGCCGAGCGCATGGCCCGGGTTTGGATATTGGTGTCCGAGACCTGGTAGGTCATGCCCAAGCTGAAGGACATGTAGGCGAAGTCCGTGTATTGCGGCGGTTCGCTCTGGTTGAAGTCGATGCCGCCGGGCTGGATCCGCCCGTCCGGGCCGCGGTTGGTGTAGTAGATTTCCGCGTACCGCAAGGTGTAGAGCGTGTGGACCATGAGCCAGGACAGCGCCGTGGTGCCCAGGGCCAATGCGGCCAGGACCAGTTTGGCCGGTCCGTCTGCGCCTTTGCCGTCGATCATCACGACCACGACGGCGGCCAGACTGGCCACCGCGGCGAAGGTGATCAGCAGGTTCGACGTGTCCCGGCGCGGATCCTCTTCGGTGGCATGCGCCGCCGTCGCACTTGCATCCATTCTGGCGATCGCCAGCCAGACCCAGAGGTCGTAGATTCCCGCGGCGACTGCCCAGGCGACTGCCGGTGCGTGCAGCCAGGAGTCGCCGAAGCCGGTGAGCAGCAGCGCGGCCAATGCGGCGCCGGCCATGACCAGGAAGCGCCGTCGGGCGATCCGGGCCCGTCGTGAGTGATTCTCCACGAACCGATCCTAGTCCCGGGTGCCGGGCGTTGACCCGAGGCGGACCTGGCGGACGGCAAGCCGCCAGGAGCCGACGCCCGGATGACTGATGATGACGTGGTTGCCCGAATCAACCGGATCCCGGACGTAGCATGTGGCCATGAGCGAAACCTCCGCCGCACAAGTCCAGCCGGTCAGCAGGCATGCACGTCAGATCATCGCCTCCGGCGTGGGCAATGCGGTGGAGTGGTACGACTGGTACATCTACAGCTTCCTGGCCGTGGTCTTCGCACCGCAGATCTTCGACGCCGGAGACCCGACCGCGGCGCTGCTTTCCGCCTTCGCGGTGTTCGCGGCGAGCTTCCTGCTGCGGCCGATCGGCGGATTGCTGGTGGGCAACCTTGCGGACCGGATCGGCCGGAAGCGCACCCTGGTGTTGACGATCGCCGCGATGGGGCTGGGTTCGTTGATCGTCGGGCTCACGCCCAGCTTCGCCGCGGCCGGAATCTGGGCACCGGTCATCCTGGTGCTCGGGCGTCTGATCTCCGGTTTGTCGGTGGGCGGCGAATTCGCCGCGAACACCGTGTTCCTGGTCGAGTCGGCGCCGGCGCACCGGCGGGGCTTCTATTCGTCCTTCCAATACGTCTCGACCACCGCGGGGCAATTGCTGGCCTCCGGGCTGGCCGCCTGGTTGCTGAACACGCTGAGCAAGGCCGATATGGAAGCTTGGGGTTGGCGCGTGCCGTTCCTGGTCGGCGCACTCCTGAGCCTGGTGGGATTGTGGATCCGCCGCGGCACCGAAGAGACTCTCGTGGTCAAAGCGGAAACCGCCCGGCCAGGGCTCTTCGACGCCTTGGCCAAATATCCGAAGCAGTCGCTGCTGATTGTCGGGATCACGATTTCCGGCACGATCCTCTACTACACCTGGACCACCTATCTGCCGACCTATGCGACCGGCAACGGGCCGTTCGAAGCCAAGGACTTCCTGATCATTTCCACGATCGGACTGTTCTTCTTCATGCTGGTCCAGCCTCTGGTGGGCATGCTTTCGGACCGGATCGGCCGCCGGCCGTTGCTGATCGGCTCCGCGGGGATCTTCGCCGTCGGCATCGTGCCTGGGCTCTCGCTGGTTTCGCAATCGACCTTCGCGGGGGCGCTCGTGGTCACCCTGCTGGGCATGCTGGTGTTGAGCGGGTTCACCGCAATTTCCGCCGCGGTGAATGCCGAGACCATCCCGACCCATGTGCGCAGCGCCGGGATCGGCTTCCCGTATTCGCTCACCGTGGCGGTCTTCGGCGGCACGGCGCCGTTCGTCGGCACCCTGTTCAAAAGCTGGGGCGTGCCCGGGTTGTTCGGTTGGTACGTGGTGGCGCTCTGCCTGATCTCCTTGGCGGTCTACGTCTTCGCCTTGCGCGAAACTGCGTTCAAGCCGCTCCCCGACTGATTTCGGTTCCGTCGAGCGTTGACTTGCGGCTGGTTTCACGAGGCCAAAGCCGCCACAAGTCAACGCTCAGCGCGTGGCTGAGCGGGCGGTCGAGTGGGCGCTTCGTGGGCTGGTCGCTTGGCGGGCCGGGTTTCCGGTATCATTGACAGGTCTGTGTTCGCACAGATTCGATGTGTTGCGTCTGCAGGTGTGCCAAGTGCACGCCGAATGCGCGGCAGGTCGACGCAAATGAACCTCCTGTTACGGAAATCCCGCAACCGCTTAGCCCAAAGGAGGTGGGTTCACATATGCGTCCTTACGAATTGATGGTAATCATCGACCCAGAGGTCGAAGAGCGTTCCGTCGAGCCATCGCTGCAGAAGTTCCTCAACGTGATCACCACAGACGGTGGAACCGTCGACAAGGTGGACATCTGGGGCCGTCGGCGTTTGGCTTACGACATCAAGAAGAAGTCCGAGGGTATCTACGCCGTGGTGAATTTCACCGCTGAGCCGGCTACCGCTCAGGAAGTCGACCGTCAGCTTGGCCTCAACGAGACCATTCTGCGCACCAAGATCATCCGCCCGGAAGACCAGAAGGTTGTCGCCGAGTAATTTCGGTGCACCGCTGATCTGAAGACTGTTGTCTTAAAGAACATCGTAGGAAGCAGGAGATATGGCCGGCGAAACCACCATTACCGTGATTGGCAACCTGACCAACGACCCGGAGTTGCGGTTCACGCCGTCCGGTTCGGCAGTCGCCAACTTCACCATCGCGTCCACGCCGCGTACTTTCGACCGCAATTCGAATGAGTGGAAGGACGGCGAAACGCTGTTCTTGCGCGCTTCGGTGTGGCGCGAAGCGGCGGAGAACGTGGCCGAGTCGCTGACCAAGGGCACCCGGGTGATTGTTTCCGGGCGGCTGAAGTCGCGCTCCTACGAAACCAAAGAGGGCGAAAAGCGCACTGTGATGGAGCTCGAGGTCGACGAGATCGGCCCCTCACTCCGTTACGCCAATGCCAAAGTGAACCGTACCCAGCGCTCCGGCGGCCAGGGTGGCGGGAACTTCGGCGGTGGCGGGAACTTCGGTGGCGGACAAGCCAATAACCAGGGTGGCGGAAACTCCTCCTGGGGCGGCGCGCAGGCTGCACCAGCCGAAGACCCGTGGGCGACCCCCTCGGCCAACTCGGGTGGCTGGGGCGCCGGTCCGGATTCTTCCGAGCCGCCGTTCTAACCTTCGGGTAGAGCACGAAACAAATCATTTGAGTGGGGCAGCCAGGGTCCCTACGTGGCGCGCGAGCGACACGAAAGGGCCTGCCCCAATCCCCATCCCGTGGCGTGAAAAACCACGGGCTCCACGAGAAAAGGAGCTCCACGATGGCTAAGGCTGAAATCCGTAAGCCCAAACCAAAGTCCAACCCCTTGAAGGCCGCTGACATCACCGTCATCGACTACAAGGACGTAGCTTTGCTGCGCAAGTTCATCTCCGACCGCGGAAAGATCCGTGCTCGTCGCGTCACCGGCGTGACCGTGCAGGAGCAGCGCAAGATCGCCCAGGCGATCAAAAACGCTCGGGAAGTCGCTCTGCTGCCGTACTCCGGCGCTGGCCGCGGCTAAGCGACCGCAGAAAGTTAGGAGAAAACTACTATGGCAAAGCTCATTCTGACCCACGAAGTAACCGGTCTCGGTGCCGCGGGCGACATCGTCGAGGTGAAGAACGGTTACGCACGTAACTACCTTCTGCCCCGCGGTTTCGCGCTGACCTGGACCAAAGGCGGCGAGAAGCAGGTCGAGTCGATCAAGGCTGCCCGCACCGCCCGCGAGCACGCTTCGGTTGAAGCTGCTCAGGCCCAGGCTGCGAAGCTCTCCGCTTCGCCGGTGCTGCTCGAAGTGAAGGCCGGCGAATCCGGTCGGCTCTTCGGCACGGTCAAGGCCGAAGACGTTGCGAAAGCTGTTGAAGCTGCCGGTTTGGGCAGCATCGACAAGCGCAAGGTCGAGATTCCGGCGCACATCAAGAGCATCGGGAAGTACCAGGCAAACGTTCGTCTGCACGAGGACGTTTCCGCAGTCATCGACCTGAACGTCGTCGCCAGCAAATAGGCCAGAGGCTCCGCCCGAGCGTGCGAGGGTGGAGCAGGTCTATTTGCGCAGGTTTCCGGACGCGCCAACGCGGCCTCGGGGTTCGCTGGATTTTCCAGTGGAATCGCGAGGCCGCGTTGCGTTTTAACCGCTGTTACGCTGGGCCGATGATCAGCCGCAGATTCAGCCAGGTCGACGTGTTTTCGAGCGAACCTTTCAAAGGCAACCCGGTCGCCGTCGTGCTCGACGCCGACGGCATGGACAGTGCTCAGATGCAGCAGCTGGCCAACTGGACGAACCTTTCAGAGACCACCTTCGTGCTCGCCCCGCAACACCCCGAAGCCGACTACCGGCTGCGGATCTTCTCCACCAGCGCCGAGTATCCGTTTGCCGGGCACCCTACCTTGGGTTCGGCACGGGCCTGGCTGGACGCTGGAGGGACGCCCAAGCAGACTGGCCGATTGGTCCAGGAATGCGGCGCCGGGTTGGTGGAGATCCGGCACGACGGCGGACGGCTCGCCTTCAAAGCTCCGCCGATGAGCCGCTTCGGTCCGGTGAGCGAGGCGGAACGTGCTCAGCTTGCCCGGGGGTTGGGCCTCGCCCCGGAGCGGCTCCTCGAAGCCAGCTGGCTGGTCAATGGTCCGGAGTGGATCGGTGTCCGGTTGCAAAGTGCAGCGGAAGTGCTCGCCCTGGTTCCCGATTTCGAGGCCTTGGGCGAGCTCAAAGTCGGCGTCATCGGCGCGTGCCCGGAAGGCTCGGCGGAGCAGTTCGAAGTCCGGACCTTCATGGCCAAAGACGCGGTCCGGGAAGATCCGGTCACCGGGAGCTTCAACGCCGGTGCGGCGCAATGGCTGATCGGCGCCGGATTGGCTCCGGAGTCCTATATTGCGCGGCAGGGCACGGTTCTGGGCCGCGCCGGGCGGATCCACGTGGAACTGCTGGACGGTGGGGTTTGGATCGGCGGAGCCGCAACCTGTTGCGTCAGCGGGACCGTGCTGACGGAGCCCGGGCTCACAGCTGCGCAGTGACCATGGTGCCTTCGGGTCCGGTGTTCATCAGTTCGAAGCCTTCGCGCACCAGATCACCCAGAACCGCCGGGTCGACGTCGGCCAGGGCGGTCAAGTAGAGGCAGCCGACGCCGGTTTTGTGCTTGCCCAATTCGGTCAGCCGGAGCCGGGCGGCGTCCGTGTTGATCAGCCCGTACAGCGCAAGGTTGGCTTTGCGCGGCGAGAATCCCACCGCCATCTGATCGCCCTCGCGTCCGCTCGGGTAGCGGTAGTGGTTCCAACCGAAGCCGACCATCGAATTCCCCCACATCACGGCCGGAGCGCCGGTGGCCGCCTCGAAGAGCCGGAGCAGTTCGATCGCGTCGGCCCGCCGCTTCGGGTTTTCCACCCCGTTGATGAACTCGGTGGCCGAGGCGTTCGTGGGCATGGTCAGGTTTGCGGCATTCATCGTGGGCAGACCCCTTCGGCCGGTTCAGAGATTGTCGGCGAATCGTTTCGAGGTGGCCAGGTCCCAGCCGGTCGACTGCCGGATCAATTTGATCGCCTGGATCTTCTGACCGGCGCGGACCATGGCTTGCGCCTGGGCGTGGATATGCGGTGGAAGCTGAGCCGCAGGGGCTTGGGTGTACGCGGCGGTGGACTGCGCCGAGGTCAGATTCTGCGGTGCCGAGACTTTGGAGCTGTGCGATTTCGCGGTGAGTCCGCGCAGATACACGTCCGCGTCGGAGAGCTGGGCCCCTTTGCCTCGGCCGACCCGCAATGCCCAGATCAAGATCGCGAGCCCGGCAATGCCAATGATGACTACGATCAACCAATCCATGAACCGAGCTTAGTGGGCAGAATCGCCGGTGCCTAGCGATCGCGCGGGAGACCTCCGGTCGCAGTGACATCCATCACATCATCCTCGACGCCGGGCGGGCCAGGATCGCGCTGCATGCGCAATTCCGTGAGGTTGTCAACATGCAAGCTGTGGATGAAGGTTTCCGAAAAACTTCTTTTCCTCCACAGCGTGTGATTAGCAAAACAGCAGGTCAGAGCAACTATTTGTGGAAAAAAATCTTTCTATCCACAACCTTGTCCCCAGCCTGTGCACACAACACGCCGCAGTATCCACAAGTTATCCACAAGTAGAGCCACAAGGCGGCTTGGCGTTGACCGGCACAGCGTCTAACGTTGCGAGGTACCCCCCGGTGAAGCCCCGCTACGGACAGGCTCTGCGGTTCGGAAGATTCGATCCGCGCAGCGTGCGCCAGGTGCTCCGCTGCGCGCGGTACGCCTGGGGGTTACCCAATATTGTCGGAGTGCAGCGGCACAATTGAGTAAAGATCCGCCGGCCGCGATGCCGATCGCAACCGGGCCGGCGGTCACGAGATTTTTGTGGAGAGAGAGCGTCGATGTCGGTAGCGGATCAGCAAGCGGACGTCGCGTCGTTGCGGGAGCCGGAATTCGCGCGGACGCCACCGCAGGACCTGGTTGCCGAACAAAGCGTGTTGGGCGGCATGCTGTTGTCCAAGGACGCGATTGCGGATGTGGTCGAAGTCCTCCGGGGGCAGGATTTCTACCGGCCCGCGCATGAGAGCATCTACGAAGCGGTGCTGGATCTCTATGGCCGTGGCGAGCCGGCCGACGCGGTCACCGTCTCGGATGAATTGACCAAGCGCGGCGAGATCTCGAAGGTGGGCGGTCCGGCCTATCTGCATCAACTGATCCAATCCGTGCCGACCGCGGCGAATGCCGGTTTTTACGCCCAGATCGTCGCCGAGCGGGCGGTTTTGCGCCGCTTGGTCAACGCCGGCACCAAAATCGTGCAGCTCGGATACGGCAACGACGGCGAGGTCGAGGACATCGTCAACGCCGCCCAGGCCGAGATCTTCGCAGTGGCAGAACGCCGGTCTGCGGAAGACTATGTGGCGCTGGGCGAAGTGATGGAATCCGCGATGGACGAGATCGAAGCGGCCGGGCATCGCGGCGAAGGCATGATCGGCGTGCCGACCGGGTTCTACGACCTCGATGAACTCACGCACGGCTTGCATCCGGGCCAGATGATCGTGATCGCGGCCCGTCCGGCAGTCGGCAAATCCACCTTCGCGCTGGACATCGCCCGATCGGCGGCGATCAAGCACAAAATGGCCACGGTGTTCTTCTCCCTGGAAATGAGCCGGACCGAAATCGCGATGCGTCTGATGAGCGCGGAAGCCACGATCCAGTTGCAGGACCTGCGCAAGGGCACGGTGAAAGACGAGCAGTGGGCCAAAATCGCCAAAGTGATGGGTCCGCTCAACGAAGCCCCGCTGTTCATCGACGACAGCCCGAACATGTCGCTGATGGAAATCCGGGCCAAGTGCCGTCGGCTCAAGCAGCAGCACGATCTCAAACTCGTGGTCTTGGACTATCTGCAGCTGATGTCTTCGGGCAAAAGGGTCGAGTCGCGGCAGCAGGAAGTCTCCGAGTTCTCCCGCGCGCTCAAACTGCTGGCGAAAGAGCTCGGCGTACCGGTGATCGCGCTGTCCCAGCTGAACCGCGGTTCCGAGCAGCGCACGGACAAGAAGCCGATGGTCTCCGATCTGCGTGAATCCGGATCCATCGAGCAGGACGCGGACATGGTGATCCTGCTGCACCGTGAGGACATCTACGACAAAGAGTCTTCCCGGGCCGGTGAGGCGGACGTGATCATCGCGAAACACCGTAACGGCCCCACCAAGACCATCGTGGTCGGCTTCCAAGGGCACTATTCGAGGTTCTCCAACATGGCGCCGGACAATGCCGGCGGGGCTTACTGAACAGAACGTCACGCCCTTCCCAATACGTCACTGATGACTGTATAGTCATCGAATGCTGACCATACAGACTTCGCGCAACCTTGACGTGCTCAACCGGTTGGGCAGGGCGCTCGCCGATCCGACCAGATCCCGGATCCTGTTGTCGTTGCTGGAGAAACCCGGATATCCGGTGCGGCTGTCCGAAGAGCTCGGGCTGACCCGGACCAATGTTTCCAACCACTTGTCTTGCCTGCGAGGTTGCGGCATCGTCGTCGCTGCCCCGGAGGGCCGGAAAACCCGTTACGAACTCGCGGACCCGCACATCGGCCAGGCGATAACCAGCCTGATCGGGGTGGTGCTTGCGGTTGACGACGGCGCGCCCTGCCAAGACGGTGCCTGCCGCATTCCGGCTTGTTGCGCAGATCCGGCCGGCCGGCCGTGAGCCTGGTCCCGGCAAACGTCGTCCGCCCCGCGCCGTCGGCCGGACGCCGTCGGATCCTGCAGCGCCGGGTCCGGTGGATCGTGGTGGCGACCATTGGCTACAACGTGGTCGAAGCCGGACTCGCGATCGGTGCTGGCACCGCGGCATCGTCTGCTGCGTTGATCGGCTTCGGTCTGGATTCGATCGTGGAGGTCCTTTCCGCGGCGGCGATCGCCTGGCAATTTTCCGCTGCGGACCCGGAACGCCGGGAAAAGGCCGCGATGCGGCTCATCTCGGTTTCCTTCTTCCTGCTGGCCGGTTACGTCGCGGTCGATGCCGGATTGTCGATTTTCGGAGTTCGTGAGGCCCAGCATTCGACCCTTGGTCTGATCTTGGCGGCGGTGAGTCTGCTGGTGATGCCGTTCCTGAGTTGGTTCGAGCGTCGGACCGGGCGCGAGCTCGGTTCGGCGAGTGCGGTGGCAGACAGCAAACAAACTCTGCTTTGCAGCTATCTCTCCGCGGCGCTGCTCGTCGGTTTGGCGCTCAACTCGTGGTTCGGCTGGTCCTGGGCGGATGCTCTGGCGGCCTTGGTGATCGCGGCAGTAGCAGCGTATGAAGGCATCCGGGCCTGGCGGCACGAGATCTGCTGCTGAGGGACCCGCGGTTCAGAGGAAATCGAGCAAGCCGGCCAACGGTGCCGGCACCTGGGCGGGATCGAGCGCTTCGACCAAGACCGCCCCGTAATGGATCTTGCGCCCGCTCGTAGTGCCCATGAAACGGTGCAATTGCTGTTCGATGCTGCGGCCTTGTTGCGCCGGTTGTTGCTGCAGGGTCTGCCATGGGCGCAGATCGCCCTGTTCCGCGATCACCTGCTGTACCCGGTCGACGCCCAGCGCGCGGATCAACTCCACTTCCAGATCGGTATCGCAGACGAAGAAGCCCAGCCGCTGCATCCAGTCCGGCCCGCGCTCGGCCGCAGCGGGATAGGCCCGCGCCAAGGCGCGGCGGAAATACCGGGCTTCGCCCAGATCGCAGAGACCGGCCAGGGTCAGTCCCAAGCCTTCCGGACCGAGCACGGCGCTGAACTTCGCAATATTGGTCACCCCGCCCATCGGAATCACGGCGATCCGCTCCGTCTCGAAATCCCGGCCGTGCCGCAGTGCCAGGGCTTCGACGGCGGCCTGGTCGCTGGCACCCTCGACCAGCACCACGGAGTGCACCCCGGAGTCGGAGCTCAACTGCCGGGCCACGTGCTGCGCGGGTCCAGCCGCTCCGCCGGCGCTTGCCCAGCTGATTGCGGCCGCGCTGAACTGGTTCATGGACGGGTGCTGCGCCGGCGTCGGGCGCGCTGGTCCGCGCGACGGGATTCCAGCTGGGCTTTCCATGGCACTCAGTCTTGCACCTCCCGGGCTCGAATCGGCGGGTAAACTTCAGCTGTGCCCGCCGAACCGACCGGATTGGCCGCGCCCCGCCGCGGCAGCAATGCGCAGATCCTGAGATTGGCCGTCCCGGCTTTCGGCGCCTTGATCGCCGAGCCGCTTTTCCTGATCGCCGATTCGGCGATCGTGGGCCACCTGGGGGTCAACCAACTGGCCGGCGTCGGCCTGGCCGCCACACTGCTGCAGACCGCGGTCGGTTTGCTGGTCTTCCTGGCGTATTCGACGACCCCGGCCGTTGCGCGGCTGATCGGCGCGGGCCGGCACCGGGATGCGATCGCGGTCGGCCGGGACGGCATGTGGCTGGCCCTGGTCTTGGGCCTCGCATTGGCAGTCGTGGGTATTTTCAGCATCGAGCCATTGCTCACGGCGATGGGCGCGCAGGGCCAGGTCTTGGCGGAAGCGGGCAACTATCTGCGCTTTTCGCTGCCCGGGATCCCCGCGATGCTCTTGGTGCTCGCGGCCACCGGGGTGCTGCGCGGGCTGCAGGATACCCGGACGCCGTTGTACGTCGCCGCGGCCGGCTTCGCGCTCAACGCGGGACTGAACTGGCTCCTGGTCTACCCGGTCGGATGGGGGGTGGCCGGTTCGGCGATCGGCACCTCGATCGTCCAGTGGCTGATGGCTGCGGTGTACCTGGTGATCGTGGTCCGCGCGGCGCGGCGGGAGAAGCTGAGTCTGGCGCCGCAGTGGAAGGCCGTGCTCAGCCTGACTTCGGTCGGCGGCTGGCTGCTGCTGCGCACGCTCAGCCTGCGGATCGCGATTCTGGCCACCGTGCTGCTGGCGACCTCGCAGGGGCCGGCGAATTTGGCCGCGCACCAGATCGCGATGACGGTGTTCAACCTCCTGGCCTTCGCGCTCGATGCCTTGGCGATTGCCGCTCAGGCCCTGATCGGCAAGGAGCTGGGCGCGGGGAACCTCGCGGCGGTGCGTACGCTGACCCGGAAGATGGTGCTGTGGGGCCTGGGCTTCGGCGTGCTGACCGGTGCACTGGTATTCCTCGCGGCGCCCTGGGTCGGTTGGATCTTCACCGCGGACCGGGGCGTGCATGCCGCGCTGTCCGCCGCCTTGCTGGCGCTCGCGCTCGGCCAGCCGATCGCCGGATTCGTGTTCGTCCTGGACGGGGTGCTGATCGGCGCCGGAGATGCCCGTTATCTGGCGCTGGTCGGCGTGCTCTGCCTGGCCGGATACCTGCCGCTGCTGTTCTGGGTCGAAAGCTCAGGCGTCGAAGGCCCAACCGCCTTGGCCTGGCTCTGGGCCGCCTTCGCCGGCGGCTATCTGCTGGCCAGGGCGGTGAGCCTGGGCCTGCGGGCCCGTACCGACGCTTGGCAGCGGACCGGCGCCTGAACCGGCGGGCCGGCCCGACCGGCCGCGGCGGCGGCCAGGTGCCGGAACCGAATAGACTGGAGCGGCAAGCAGCTCATCGGATGGAGACGAAGTGACTTTGAACCGCACCGATGCCGGGCGGCCAACGCCGGAACCCGGTTTGTGGAAACCCGTGCTGTTACGGGCGCTGATCGCTTTGGGGTTCGGATTGTTGACGGTTTTTTGGCCGGATGTGCCGTCGTTCGTCGCCGGAATCTATCTGATTTTCAGCGGCATCGCGGTGGTTTCACTCAATCTGGCGGTACAGCACGGACTCAAGGGATCTGCCTTGCTGCTGCGCACCGAGAGCATTGTCTTGGCGGCATGCGGAATCCTCGCGCTGGTCGCCCCGGGGGCCATCGCACTCGCGCTCGGTGCCGGACTGTTGCTTTCCGGCGTGCTGGAAATCCTGCTCGGGCTGAAGTTCCGGCTGCAGACGGTGTTGGGCCGGGATTGGCTGATCACCGGCGGCGTCGCCGCACTGGCCGGAATCCTGTTGTTCGTCCTGGCCAACGGTTCACCGCGCGCGCCGCTCGGCGTGACTGGCGGCTCCGCCGTGATCATCGGCGTGGTGCTGATCCTTGCCGCACTCAGCTACCGGCACGACGGCGCCCGGGCGATGCAGTCCGGTACGGCCGGTCGAGGCGGAAAACAATCTCTACCGGGCGTAGAATAAGTTCGGTACCCAAATAGCAACATTTCTGAAGGAGCGCTCGTGACCGACCAAGAAGGCAGCGGCAAGAAGCTGCGGACCTCGGTCAAGGGACCGCTTGTTTTCTCCGCAGTGCTCGGCCTGATCGCCGCGGTGATCACTACCGTGGTCGCTACCGGCGGTACCGGAAGGGACGCCAGCAACGGCCAACTCCGGGTGGTCCGCTTCGATCTCGGGCTGATCGCGTTCGGCATCACTTTCGTGGTGGCGCTGGTGATGTGCGCGATGCTCGCGATGAGCTACAAGGAAAACGCCGACCATCTCGGCAAAGGCTCGGGTGTGAGTCTGCGCTCCGAAGACCGGTTGAAGAAGCCGGCAAAACCGGCCCCGGCCACCCCGGCCAGTTCACCGGCGGAGCCTGATCTGACCGAGCCGGCAGAGCCGTCGGAGTCCGCTGCGCAGGCACCTAGCCCGGAGGATAAGCCGCGGCCCGAGTACAGCTAACCGGACCGCAATTTTTCGCGTACGCGCCGGAGGCGCGATGCAATTCCCGTACGCGCCGGAGGAGCGATGCAGAATCGAGCTGTCCACTCAGCGGTTCCGGAGCGCACCGAGACTGTCCCGGATCCGGGTGAACACCGCTTCGTCCACGGTGATGCCGGCGCGTCGCAGCACAATCGAGGCGGCCCCGGCCAAGCCGTCCTCCACCCGGGTGACCGCGACGCCGGGGAGCGCTTCCTGCACGGTCTGCAGCACCGGGGATCCGGCGCGCAGGATGCTGCCGCCGATCACCAGGGGCAATGCGGTTCCCTCCGGACGGACCGCGGCGAGGCTGTGCAGCAGCGCCCGGCCGGCCCGGTGCAGGATTTCCGCGGCCACCTGGTCGCCTTGTTCGGCGGCGTCGAACGCCAGGGTGGCGAAGCCGGCGAGTTGGATCGGCCGGAGCGCATAGATTTTCAACAGGAACGACTGCAGCTCGGCTGGCCGGCCTTCGATGCGCAAAGCCGAGCGCGGCACGGCCAGCTGTTCCAGCAGTGCCCCGGTCAGCATGGTCCGCGGCGCCCGCCCGTCCAGCGCGGCGGCGACCGCGAGGACTGCTTCATGGCCGATCCAATACCCCGAACCGTGGTCGCCCAGCAGCCAACCGAGGCCATCGGCCACGTGACTGGTTTCGAATTGCTCGACCCGGGCGCAGATGGCTCCGGTGCCGGAGACCAATGCAAAACCATCGGAATGATGAGTTCCGGATAAATACATAGCCAAAAGATCAGATTCGATCATCGCTTTATTCTGGAGGCCGTGTGCCCGAAGCGTTGACTGGATGCCGTCGAGCGGTACCTCGACGGAGCCGCCGGCCATCGCCAAAGCGGCCCCCTGGAGCTCGGGCCGGGGCTCGGAAAGCTCACCCAAAGCTTGTCGGGAGGCTTCGCTTACCGACTCGGTTGCCCGCTCTACCCCTGAAGAAATGGGGTTTCCAGGGCCGGCCTTGCCGAATCCGAGGCAATTGCCGAACTGATCGAGGACCGCTGCGCGGGTCGAGGTGCCGCCGGCATCCACGGCCAGGAAAAGTGCCACTGTAACCTACCTTTTACCTTCTGTGACTTGACACACAAGAGTGTATGAGAATAGTTTTCCATCATCACTCATTTGCAAGAAATGGATTTTCATCGTGGAAACTATGGGGAACGCCGCGACGCATTTCGCCGTGGATTCCGCGGTGGGCGTGGTCAATCGGATCAAGGCGCGTCTGCCCGAGATGAGTGGTGCGATGTCCAAGATTGCCAGGTTCTTGATCGAGAAGCCACAGGCCCCCTTGGAGCTTTCGATCAAAGAACTCGCCGATGAAACCGGCACCTCGGCAGCCACCGTGACCAGATTCTGCCGTTTGATCGGCTACACCGGTTATGCGCCGTTCCGAGTCGGTGTCGCCTCCGACGTCGGCCGCTCCGACGCCCGGGAGTCTTGGAAAACGGACATCGGGCGGGCCTTCGGCCCGGATGATTCGCCGCGCGACGTGCTGAGCACCCTGATGAATGCGCATACCCGGTCCTTGCAGGAGACCGCCGCGGTACTCGACCTGCGGTTGATGAAAAACCTCGCCCGGCGGTTGGCCCTGGCCGAACACGTGGACATCTACGGCATCGGGGGCAGTGCGGTGATGGCCAAGGAACTGCAGAACCGGCTCTATCGGATCGGCATCCCCACGCATCATTGGACCGAAGTGCACGCCGGCCTGACCAGCGCTTCGCTGCAGAATCCGGAGTGCATCGCGATCGGCATCTCGAATACCGGGCGCACCGAGGAGACCATCCAGATGCTGCGCCAGGCCGGCCTGGCCGGTGCCAGTACCGTGGCGTTGACCAACAATCCGAACTCTCCGCTGGCCGAATCGGCGGACTTCCAAATCACCACCAGTGTGCACGAGCAGTTCCTGCAGCCCGATGACCTCTCGGCAAAACACGTGCAACTCCTGGCCATGGACCTCCTCTACTTGCTGGTGGCGCAGGAGAATTTCCCCCGGGCGACCGCGCAACTGGCATCTTCGGCTATGGCGGTGGCCCCGCATCGCCGGCCCGGCCGGGCGATTTCCGCAGCCGAGCACATGGCTCGGCTGACCCCGCATTCAGTCGATCGAAAGAGGAAGAACATTGTCTGATCTCATTGGGCGCACGGAAGAAAAAGCCTTGATGCAGGACTTCAGCGAACAGGTCTCCAGCCGGCTTTCGCAGCTCGCGGAGACCGCCGACGCCGGCGGGTTCGACGCCGCTGTCCAGCTGTTCGCCGATGCGGTGCGCGCCGGCGGCGTGATCCAGGCTTTCGGGACCGGCCACTCCGAGGCCTTCGCGATGGAAATCGCCGGCCGGGCCGGCGGGCTCATTCCGACCAGCCGGATCACCCTCCGGGCCCTGGTGCTGCGCGGCGGGTACCAGCCGGAGATCCTCACCGGCTCCGCTTTGGAGCGCAACCCCGAGGTGATCGGCGATCTGCTCTCGCTTTACCCGATCGATCCGCGGGACGTGTTCGTGATCGCTTCGAATTCCGGGGTCAACGGTTCGATCGTCGAGCTGGCCCTGGCCGTGAAAGCCCGCGGCCACAAACTCATCGCGGTGACCAGCCTGGCGCACACCAACGCGGTAGAACCCAAGCATTCCAGCGGCAAGCGGCTCAGTGAAGTGGCCGACGTCGTGATCGACAACCTGGCGCCGTTCGGCGACACCACTTTGACCACAGCGGACGGCACCGGCGTGGGGGCCGTGTCTTCGTTGACGGCGGCCTACATCGCCCAGTTGCTGACCATCGGCACTGCGGCGAAATTGGCCGAATCCGGGGAACGCCCGCCGTTTTACATTTCGGCGAACGTCCCTGGCGGGGATGAACACAACAATGCTCTGGAGGACCTCTATGCCGAGCGAATCCGGCAGGTTTCATGAGCTGGGCCCGATTGACCCGGGCAGTGCAATGGCGCCACAACAGCAATGACAATCGCACCATATAGGGAAGGCAAGAAATGACTATCGAGACCAAATCTTTTGAACGGCGCGGCTTCCTGCGCGGCGCGCTCGCCGCAGCCGTACTGGTCCCGCTCGGCGGCACGCTGGCATCCTGCGCATCCGGCGGCGGCAGCACCTCCGGGGGCGGCCAGACCGGTACCGTATCCGACTCGAACCCGTTCGGTTTGGCGGACAACTCGACCATCGACGTCGTGGTGTTCAAGGGCGGCTACGGCATCGACTATGCGGAATTCGCCGGCAATCTGCTGACCAAGAACCACCAGGGCACCACCGCCAAGGTCGCTGCTTCAACGGACATCTCCGGCGAGCTGCAGCCCCGCTTCGCCGGTGGCACTCCGCCGGACCTGTTCGACAACTCCGGCGCCAAGTCGATCGGCATCAGCACGATCCTGGACCAGCTCGAAGACCTCAACTCGGTGATCAACGCCAAGAACCTCGAAGGCACCCCGATCAAGGACACGCTGTTCGAAGGCGTGACTGCTCCGGGCACCTTCGGCGGCAAGCTCGTCGCCCTGAATTATGCGCTCACCGTGTATGCGGTCTGGTACTCGGCTTCGCTCTTCGAGGCCAATGGGTGGACTCCGCCGAAGACCTGGGACGAGGCGCTCGAGCTCGGTGCCAAGGCCGCGGAAAAGGGCAAGAAGCTTTTCGTCTGGGGCAAAGAAGCCGCAACCTACTACATGGAGCTCGCGGTCAGCTCGGCAGTCAAGGAAGGCGGCGACGAAGTCCGGATTGCGCTGGAGAACCTCAAGGCCGATGCTTGGTCGCACCCGGCGATCCAGGCCGTGTTCAACAAGATCGCCGAAGCCGTGCAGAAGGGTTACTTCGTGCCCGGTGGTTCGGGCACCCAGTTCACCGCGGCCCAGGCGCAGTGGTCCAACAACCAGGACGCTCTGCTCTACCCGTCGGGTTCCTGGATCGAAAACGAAATGAAGGACCAGACCAAGGCGGACTTCAAGATGACCGGCGTGCCGGCGTTCACGGTTTCCGCGAACTCCAAACTGCCCGCCGAGACGCTGCACAGCGCAGCGGGCGAGCCGTTCATGATTCCGAGCAAGGGCAAGAACGTTCCCGGGGCCAAGGAGTTCCTGCGCACCATGCTCTCCAAGGAAGCGGCCACCAACTTCGCCAAGACCAAGTTGGCGCCCACCATCGTCAAGGGCACGGTGCCGGCCGACGGTTTCGGTTCCACCGCGCTGGTCTCGCAGACCAAAATGATCGAGGCGGCCGGCAGCAAGGTCTTCACCTTCAACTTCAATGACTTCTACGGCACCAACAAGGATCTGCTGACCGTCTGGAACTCCTTCCTGGACGGCAAAATGGACGTTGCCACGCTGACCAGCGAGTCGCAGAAGGTGTTCGACAAAGTCCGCAATGACAGCTCCGTGACGAAGGTCGAAGTGAAGTGACTTCTGTTCCCCTCAAGCCGCGCCAGGGCAGCGGGTCCAAGCCCGCTGCCCGGCGTGGCGGCCGGAAGAAGCTGACCTTCGACAAGATCAGCTTCTTCTTGGTGTTCCTCGGCCTGCCCCTGGTGATCTACCTGATCTTCGTCGTCTCGCCGTTCCTGCAAGCGATCTACTACTCGTTGACGTCGTGGTCCGGCTTCAACGACGTTTTCACCTTCATCGGCTTGGACAACTACGTTCGGGTGTTCCAAGACGACATCTTCATGAAAGCGTTGACCAACAACGTGATCCTGGCGATCGTGGTGCCCATCGTGACCATCGTGATCGCTTTGGTGTTCTCCACCATGGTGACCATCGGTGGGCCGAGCCGCGGTCAGATCCGCGGCATCCGAGGTTCCAGTTTTTACCGGGTGGTCTCGTTCTTCCCGTACGTGATTCCGGCGATCGCCATCGGCTTGATCTGGGCTCAGGTCTACGCGCCCAACGGCGGCTTGCTGAATGGCATCGTGGGCCTGTTCGGCGGCCCTGGAAGCACAAACTGGCTCGGCGATGAAAACCTCGCCCTGGGCGCTTCGATTTTCGTGATCGTCTGGGGCTTGGTGGGCTTCTACATGGTGTTGTTCATCGCGGCAATCAAGGGCGTGCCCGCGGAAATCTACGAGGCGGCCAGGATTGACGGGGCCGGCCGGTTCCGGACCGCGATTTCGATCACGATTCCGTTGATCCGGGACAATGTGCAGACTTCATATATCTACATGGGCATCCTGGCTTTGGACGCCTTCGTCTACATGGCGGCATTGAACCCGGGCGGCGGTCCGAACAATGCCACCTGGGTGATGGCACAGCAGCTCTTCGAAGTGGCGTTCAAAAAGGGCAATTTCGGCCTGGCCTGCGCCATGGCGGTCATCGCCGCGCTCTTGACCTTGTGCTTTGCCGGCTTGGTCTTCCTGGTGAACAAACTCACCGGCGGAAGTAAGGACACCTCGTACTGATGACAACTCAACTGACTTCGCCGGCCAAGCAACCGGTTGCCGCAGAACCGATGGTATTGCGCAAACCGGTGACCACCACGAGCGACAAAGTGGTCAGCGGCGCCTCGCACACGATTCTGGTGATCTGGTCGGTCATCGTGGTGTTGCCGCTGCTCTGGACCGTGATGAGCTCGTTCAAGACCAGCTCGGAGATCTTCGCTTCGCCGTTTTCGCTGCCCACGGTCTGGCGCTTCGAGAACTACGCGCGGGCGTGGACCGACTCCGGCATCGGAGCATCCTTCCTCAACACGTTGATCGTCGTCGGTTGTGCATTGCTGCTGGTCATGCTGCTCGGCTCGATGTGCGCCTATGTGCTGGCGCGGTTCAACTTCCGTGGCAGCCGGGCGATTTACCTCGCTATGCTCGCCGGGTTGACCTTCCCGATCTTCTTGGCGATCGTGCCCCTCTTCGGCATCCTGCGGAGCATGGGATTGCTCAATACGCTCCCTGGGCTGATCCTGGTTTTCACCGCGTTCGCGTTGCCGTTCACGGTGTTCTTCCTGTTCTCCTTCTTCAAATCTCTGCCGTTCGAGATCGGTGAAGCCGCGGCGATCGACGGCGCGGGCGAGTGGCGGACGTTTTTCCAGGTGATGTTGCCGATGGCCAAGCCCGGCTTGGCTTCGGTCGCGATCCTGAACTTCGTCGGACTCTGGAACCAGTACTTGCTCGCGGTGGCCTTGAACTCGAACCCGGATCTGCGGGTGCTTTCCCAAGCCCTCGGCGCCTTTGCCGGGCAAGCCGGCTATGCCGTCGACTTCGGCGCCCTGTTCGCTGCGGTCGTGACCGCCGTCGTACCGGTGCTGATCGTCTACGTGATCTTCCAACGCCAACTGCAAGGCTCGGTGTCCCAAGGCACCTCGAAGTAGGCCGAGCCGGAACTTTGCCAGCTGCGCCCGGGGCAACCCGGGCGCAGCTGTTTTTGCAGAAAGGGAAGCGGACGGGGCGGCGGTGCTAGGCGGAGGCCTTCCGGGCCCGGTAGGCCGCCACGTGCGTCCGGTTCGCGCAGTTGCCGGTGTCGCAGAACCGGCGGGAACGGTTCTTGGACAGATCCAGCACCACGGCGTGGCAGTCCTCCGCAGCGCAGATCCTCAGCCGTGCCAATTCGCCGGCCCGGACCACATCGGTCAACGCCATGGCCGCCTCGACGCCGATCCGCACGGCGAGTTCCGCTTCCGGTGCGGTCGCGTGCAGGTGCCAATCCAAGCCGTCGTGCTTCACCAATTGCGGCAGGGCTTTCGCTTCGCGCAGGATCGCGTTGGTTTCCTGCACCATCACGTCCTCGGGGGCACTCCAGAGCCCGGCGAGCCGGCTGCGCAAAGCCCGCACGCCACGCAATTCGGCCGCATCGTGGTTTCGAGACCCGGTGTACTGCTGCGCTTGGACGAACTCGTCCAGCTCGTCGAGTGTGCGCAGGGAGTCGGCATTGGCGCCGGTGTTGACCAAGGCCGCGACGCTGCGCAGCGCGTCCTCCGTGTCATGAGCAAAGACCATGTTGACTCCTGATTCAGGCAAAGCGTATTGTCATTAGCGTAGCTCACTTTGCTGCTGACATGAGCGGTAGCTCAAGAAATTTGCAGAATGCGGCGTGCCGCGGGACCAAGCGACGGAATATTTGAGATGACCATGAACACCACTTCGCGCACGGCGTTGTCCGGTTTGGGACTCGCTTTGGCTTCGGCTGCGGCCTTCGGCTTTTCCGGCACCTTCGCGAAGTCGCTCTTCGAATCCGGCTGGTCCTCCGGAGCCGCCGCGCTGGGCCGGATCGGCGGTGCCGCAATCGTCATGCTGGTCCCGGTGGTTTTCGTCCTGGTGCGCCGATGGGCGAGTGTGCGCGGATCGCTCTGGCGGATCGCGGTATACGGCATGGTGCCGATCGCTTTGTGCCAATTGTTCTTCTTCAACGCGGTGCAGCACCTCTCCGTGGGTGTTGCGCTGCTGCTGGAATACCTTTCCCCGGTGTTGCTGGTGCTGTACAGCTGGGCGTTGACCCGGCGCAGCCCCCGGGTGTTGACCATTGCGGGCGCGCTGAGCGCCATCGGCGGCTTGTTCCTGGTGCTGGACCTGAGCGGCAGTCAGTCGATCGACGTCGTCGGGGTGCTTTGGGGCCTGGCCGCGGCGGTCTGTTCCGCGTTCTACTTCATCATGTCCGCCCGGGCGGACGATGTGGTTCCGCCGGTGTTGATGGCCGGTGGCGGAATGGTCTTCGGCGCGCTGCTGATCGGCGTCTTGGGCCTGACCGGGTTGATGCCGCTGACCATGAGCACCTCGGATGTGGTTTTCGCCGGTCAGCGGGTCAGCTGGCTGGTGCCGTTATTGGGTTTGGTGCTGCTGAGCACGGTGTTCTCCTATGTCTTCGGCATCATGGGCGTCCGTCGCTTGGGCACCCGGATCGCCTCTTTCGTTTCCCTCGTGGAAGTGCTCTTCGCGGTGCTCTGGGCTTGGCTGCTGTTGGCCGAATTGCCGCGCACGATCCAGCTCCTGGGTGGGCTCCTGATCGTACTCGGGGTGGTTCTGGTCCGGGTCGGCGAGCTGCGCCAGGCGGACTCCGCGGGGCCGGACGCGGGGCACGATCCGGCAGCCGAGTGGACGCCGGAGGCTTCGGCATTGCCGGACCGGAACCCGGCGGGGGAAGAACTATTGCCGGCCGAAGCTGCGCAAGCGCAGCGAGTTGGCCACCACCAGGACTGAGCTCGCGGCCATCGCGATGCCGGCGATCATCGGGTTGAGCAGACCGAGTGCGGCCACTGGAATGCCCAAAGTGTTGTAGGCGAACGCCCAGAACAGGTTCACCTTGATGGTTCGCAGGGTGGCCCGGGAAAGACCGATCGCGGTGGCCACCTGGGCCAGATCGTTGCCCATGACGGTCAGGTCTGCGGCTTCGATTGCGACGTCGGTTCCGGAACCCATGGCAATGCCCAGATCCGCTTGCGCCAATGCTGCGGCGTCGTTCACACCGTCGCCGGCCATCGCGACCGTGGCGCCGCCGGCCTGGAGCCCGCGTACGACGGCGACCTTGCCTTCCGGCCTTACCCCGGCATGCACGTCGACAGCCGGAATGCCGACGGCGGCCGCGACTTCCGCGGCGGTCCCGGCATTGTCCCCGGTGACCAGCAGCGGGCGCAGGCCGAGGGCACGCAATTTCTCGATCGCCGCAGCGGAGCCGGGCTTCACGGAGTCGGCGAGCACGATGGTTCCGGCGAAAACACCGCCGACGGCGACCTGGACCTGGGTGCCCACGGCCTGGCTGGGCGCCCCGGCGGCTACTCCGTTGCGCTGCAGGAAACCCGCAGTGCCGGCGAGTACCGCGCGGCCGGCCACCGTGCCCCGGATGCCGCCGCCGGCGGTCGCCTGGAAATCCGTGACCGGATTGAGCGGGCCGGCCGCGGCCGCAATGATCGCTTTGGCCACCGGGTGTTCGCTGCCCTGCTCCAGGGCGCCGGCCAGGGCCAGGAGCTGCTCGCGGTCCATTCCGGCTGCCGGTTCCACTGCGCTGACGGCGAGGTGCCCACTGGTCACGGTGCCGGTTTTGTCGAGCACGATGGTGTCCACGGTCCGGGTGTCTTCGAGTACTTGGGGCCCCTTGATCAGGATGCCCAGTTGGGCGCCCCGGCCGGTCCCGGCGAGCAGGGCCACCGGAGTCGCCAAACCCAAGGCGCAAGGGCAGGCGATCACCAGTACCGCCACCGCGGCGGTGAAAGCAGCTTGCAGATCTCCGCTCAGGATCCACCAGAGTGCAAAGGTGAGCACGGCGATGCCGAGCACCACCGGCACGAAGACCGAACTGATCCGATCGGCGAGCCTGGCGATCGGGGCCTTGGAGCTCTGCGCCTGACTGACCAGCCGGCCCATCTGGGCCAGGGTCGTCTCGCTGCCGACCCGGGTGGCGCGGACCAGAATCCGTCCCGAGGCGTTGATCGTGGCGCCGGTGACCGGGTCGCCCGGCGCCACCTCGACCGGAACCGACTCCCCGGTGACCAAGGACGTGTCAATGGCGGAATGGCCTTCCAGGACTTCGCCGTCGGCGGGCAGCTTCTCACCCGGCCGGACGACGAACACCTCACCGACCACCAGCTCTTCGGCTGGGATCTTGAATTCCTCGCCGTGCCGCAGCACGGTGGCGTGCTTCGCGCCGAGGCTCAACAGTGCCATCAGCGCGTCGCCGGCTTTCGCTTTCGACCGGGCTTCCAAGTAGCGGCCCAGCAGCAAGAACGTGGTGACCACCGCCGCGACTTCGAAGTAGAGCGCCGGGTGCCCGGTGCCGGCCATCTCCATGCCGGCATGCGCGGTGAGGGCCGGATTCGCCAGCAGCTCGCCGAGCGAGAACAGGTAGGCGGCGCTCACCCCGATTGAGACCAGAGTGTCCATGGTTGAGGCGAGGTGCCGGGCATTGGCCACCGCGGCCTTGTGGAACCCCCAGGCGGAATAGCTCACCACGGGCAAGGACAGGGCGGCCACTACCCAGCCCCAATGGGCGAATTGCAAAACCGGAAGCATCGAGATCAGGAATACCGGCAGGGTCAGTATTCCGGCAACCAGCAACCGGGGCAGCAGCTCGGCGGCGCCGGAATGCGGGGTCGGCTCCCCGCGGTCCGGACGCGCGGCCTGCACGGTGGCGCGGTAGCCGGTGGCTTCGACCGCGGCCAGCAGCTCGGCGTCGCTGATTCCCGCCGGTACCTGCACCCGGGCCGACTCCAGGGGCAGGTTCACCACCGCTTGTACGCCGTCGATCCGGTTGAGTTTCTTCTCCACCCGGGCGACGCAGGAGGCGCAGGTCATCCCCTGGATGTCCAGGTCGACGAACCGCTCTGAAGTGCTGGGGGATTTCATCTGCTGCCTCCGGTGCTGGCTGCACGTGTGGGACGCGGCGTCATTTCGGGCGCGCGAAAGAACGGGTTGCCGATCGCTCGGCTGGTCGGGGTGGAGCTGGCGGATCAGGCCCGGTCGGCGACGACCAAGTATCCGGCTTCGGCGACGGCTTCGCCGACTTCGGCGTCACTGAGCTCGCTCGAGGAGCTGATCGTGGCGGTGGAGACGCCGCCGGCGTTCAACTCGACGTCGACGTTTTCCACGCCGGCGATCGAGCTGAGCTCCTCGGTGACCGAATTGACGCAGTGCCCGCAGGTCATCCCGGAAATGGAAACGGTGGTGGTGTGATTGCTCATGGGTCTTTAGCTCCTCAGCAGACGCGAAATCGCGTCGGTGGCTTCTTGGACTTTGTCTTTGACGATTTCCGGGTTGCCGGTCCGGGCGGATTCTTCGGCAGCGCCGACGACGCAGTGGTCGATGTGCTCCTGCAGCAAGCCGATGCTCACCGCGTGCAGGGCTTTGTTGACTGCGGCCATCTGAGTCAGGATGTCAATGCAGTATTTGTCTTCCTCGACCATCTTGGCGATGCCGCGGACTTGGCCCTCGACGCGACGGAGCCGTCGCAAATAGGCCTGTTTTTCTTCGCTGTAGCCGTGTGACATGATGCCAAGGTATACCCCATCGGGGTATAAGTCAAATACCCCTAGGGGGTATTAATTCACCTTTTGGACCTTGCTCAGGCGGAACTCGAAGCCGTCCAGCAGCAGTTCGGTCCGCTCCAGCAGCAGTCGGTACATGCCATCGTCGATGGCGCGCAGGGTTTCCGCAGCCAGTACGGGATCCTCCTGCGCCGACCAAGCGGCGCGCTGTTCGTCCCGGACCAGTACGCCGTGCGCATCGCGGGAACGGAAGATCTCTTCGGAGATCATGGTGTCCATGGTGATATGGCCGACCACGTCGACTGCCATGTTCGCATCCGCGGCGCTGAATCCGAATCCCATCAGGTCCTGCGCGATCTTGGTGGCTGCCGAAATCAGGCCTGCCGGGGATGGCCGCATCATTTTGATCTCTTGGCTGGCTCCGGGGTGACGGTCCAGGAAGTTCCAGAACGACGTGGCGAAGTCCAGCAAATAGCCCCGCCAACTGTCGCCTGGTTCCGGCCATTCCTGTTGCGTGAGGCCGAAGTCGACGGCGAGCCGGACCAGGTCTGCGCGGTCGGTGATATGCCGGTACAGCGAGCTCTGCCCGACGCCGAGGCGCTTGGCGACTTTGGTCGACGAAATCCCGTCCAGCTCGGCCAGCGCGGCCCGGCCGATGGATTCCCGGGACATTATTGCCGGGCGACCGACGCTGCGCCCGGTCAGTCCTCGCTTGTTCTCAGACATGGTCTCTTTCTCCGGGGTCGGCCGATCCTTGATTGCTTCCCCCATAGCCAGGATACGCTCGTGCCCGGACTTGCCGGAATGTGAATAATCCATTGATTGGAAAATTGATCGACGTTTTGGTTGCCTGTGTGCACTGTCGATGGCCGGCATTGCCCGGTGGCGGTGGGCGGGAAATACGATAACCGATCCTTAATACGTAAGTAGATCTTGATTAATGATCTTCAATCGACTGCGCGAGAAGGAATTCATGTCGCATTTATCCCGGCGCTGCTGAATGGAAAGGTCTTTTGGCATGCCAATCGACGGGGACTAAGCCAATTTAAAAGGAGAGGTGCAGGCCGGCACGGGAAATCCGGCCGGCCTGCACCCCCTTCGTCGGCTTGCCCCCAGTACGTTCTGGGCGCATGCCGTACCGCTATTCCGTAAGGATCACAGGCCCCAGAGGCGGGCGATCAAACGAAGGACGAACTCGGACATGGTGTGCACGGCCGGTCCAATGAAGGTGTAAAGCGTCGCAATGAGGTCAGCAATAGTGTGCATTGTGGCTCCTGTGATTCAAGGGGGATTTTTTCGGGGGCAATCAGTGCAGGCCTGCATTCTGAATATACTGCCCAAGTTCACCCTTGAGAAGAGCAAATTTGAATTTTTTATCGCACTAAATTGAGACAGCCTGTCCTATATGTTCTGTTCATATTGCCGCTGCGCTGAAGTGTGCAGTCAGTGTTGTTTCCGGACGGCTTCCTCTTTGAGTTTTCCCTGCGAAAGTCGAAATTTCCGATCGGTCATTCCGGCGAGCCCCTGATCATGGGTGACCACCACGATCGTGGTGCCGAGTTCCCGGGTCAGGTTGCGCAGCAGCTCGACGATCAGTTCACCGGTTTCCTCGTCGAGGTTGCCGGTCGGCTCATCGGCCAGGATCAGCTTCGGCCGATTGGCCAGTGCCCGGGCGATCGCCACCCGCTGCTGTTCCCCGCCGGAAAGCCGGTTGGCTTTGCGGTGGTGCTTGTCCGCAGTCAATTCCACGCTTTCCAGGAGTTCGACGGCACGCTTCCTCCGGTCCGGCACCGAGGCTCCGGCGAATTCCATCGGGAGCATCACATTGTTGATCGCGCTGAGGTTGGCGATCAGGTTGTACTGCTGAAAGATGAAGCCGATGTCCGTGCGCCGGTGCGCGGTCAACTTGGCATCGCCGAGCTCGCCGAGATTGACGCCGTCGAGCAGGATTTGGCCGCTGCTGGCTTTGTCGAGGGCTCCGACGAGCGAGAGCAAGGTGCTCTTCCCGCTGCCGCTTTTGCCCACGATCGAGGCGAAAGTTCCGCTTTCCAAAGCCAGATCGATGCCGTTGAGCGGTTTGACGGTACGGTCGCCGGAGGCGAACTTCTTGGTGACGTCTTTGATTTCCAACAACATGGTTATTCTCCTCGCAGGACTTCGAGCGGGCGGATCCGGGCGGTCAGCCAGGCGGGAATGAGTGCGCCCAGGCAGCCGATCAGCAACACCACGACAATGCCGATGGTCAGCGTCTGCCAGCCGATGGAGGTGCTGATCGTGCCGATCAGCTGCCCGGCGCCTTCGGTGAAGCCGCGGACTCCGCCACGCATTCCGCCGCCGCCCGGAGGTGCGCCGCCGCCGGCGAAACCGCCGCCCGGAGCCGCGCCTGCTCCGCCTGTCGGTGCCGCAGCGGTAGCGGTGTTGGCGGAGATCAAGGCGCCGGCGATCCCACCGCTCGCCAAGAACGCCGCGACGACTCCGACGATGCCGCCGGCCACAGTCAGAGCGAGCGATTCGATCACGAATTGCGAGCTAATGCGGCGGTTGGTGGAACCGATCGCTTTGAGCACGCCGATTTCCTTGCGTCGTTCCCGAACGACCAGAACCATCATCAAAAGGACGATGACTCCAGCGGTGACCTGGGCGGAGATGAAGCCGATCAGCGAAATACTCTGCACGCTGCCCAACGAACTCACTGCGGTACTGACCGACTGCTCGCCGGTCACCACGTCCACGGCACTGCTGCCGCCCAGGGCCGTGGACACCGCACCGGATACCGCGGTCACGTTGTCCACATTGTCCGCGTTGACCGTGAGTGAGGAAATCAATCCGGTCTGCCCGGACAGTTGCTGTGCTGCGGGCAGAGCGATGTAGAGCCCATTGTTGCCGAACTGGTTGCCGGCGTCGAAGATCCCGGTAACCGTGAAGGTGCGGTCGTAAGCGGTGAAGGTCGAGCCGACCGCCAGGTTGTTCGCGCTCGCGAGGGTGCTGCCGAGCAGTGCTTCGTCCGAGTTCGCGGTGAAATCGGTGAGTCCGCCCCCGGAGGCAATGTTCAGTGCAACTCCGGCGGCGGTGGCGTTTTCACTGATGCCGGTGCCGGTGATTGCGACGATTCGGGCTCCGCGCGGTGATTCCTGACCGCTGGGCGGTCCCGGTGCCGGCGTCGCAGTGCTGCTTCTGGTCGGCGGGGTCACTGCTGATTGCAGACTGGTGGATCCGGGTGCAGCCGCAGTGCTGCCGGTGTCGGTCTGCGTGCCGGTGCTGCTGTTGCTGAGCCGGAAGCCCAGCGATGGCACGACTTTGGCGACGCCCGGGACTTGGCCGGCGGTGGCGACGGCGGAATCGGGAAGCAATGCGCCGCCGCCTTCAAAGCCACGTGATCCGGCCGGATTGACGGTCAACTCGGTACCCACGCTGGACTTGAGCTCGGCGATTCGGTCGCCGACGGCCTGGTAAGCCACCAGCATCGACAAGGCCAGGCCGATGGCGATCGCCAGGATCAATACCGTGACCAGACTTCGGATCGGGTTGCGGAAGGCATTGCCGATTCCGCGGGAGAAAACATTCATCAACGCTCCAGGGTGACTTCGCCGACGTCGTCATGCGGGTCGACGGCGGATGGCTCTAGGTGAGTCCTGAAACGAGTATTCGGCAGAATGCTAAGCCGGGCCTCGGCTCCGCGTGGGCGCTGGCTGTGCGGATTTTCGGGGCTGGAACGGCTTGGCCCCGCTTTGTTATTTGACCGCGCCCATGGAAAGCCCGCGGACCAATTGTTTCTGCGCCAGCCAGCCGGCGATCACCACGGGCAGCGAGGCGAGTACCGAGGCGGCCGAAAGCTTCGCCAGGAACAACCCTTCGCTGGTCATCTGCGAGACCAGGAAAACCGGTACCGTGGCGGCATTGGCCGCGGTCAGGTTGAGGGCGAAGAAGAACTCGTTCCAGGCGAAAATCACACAGATCAATGCGGTTGCCGCCAAGCCTGGAGCAACCATCGGAACCAGGATGGTCCGCATCGTCTTGAGCAGTCCGGCACCGTCCATCTGGGCGGCCTCGAGGACTTCTGCCGGCACTTCCTGGAAGAACGAACGCATCATCCAGACCGCGATGGGCAGGTTCATCGAGGTGTAGAGCACGATCAGCGTGCCGACGCTGTCCAAGACTTTCAGCTGCCCGGCGATCACGTAGATCGGCATGATCACCGCGACCACGGGCAACATCTTGGTGGAAATGAAGAAGAACAGTACGTCCTGGGTCTTTTTCACCGGGCGGATGCTCAAGGCGTAAGCCGCCGGCACCGCGAGCAGGAGCACCAACACCGTGGAGACGCCGGTGGCAAGCAACGAGTTCAGGAAGTAGCTTCCGGCGCCGGCGTTCAATACCGCACCGAATTGGTCCAAGGTGGGTTCGAAGACGAACTTCGGCGGGCTGGAGGCGGCATCGGATTCCTGCTTGAACGCGGTCAGCACCATCCAGAGCACCGGCGCGAAGAAGATCAAGGCAATCAGCCAAGTCAGCGTGGTCAAGGCCGAGGCGCCGACTTTCTTCCGGCGGGCCCGGGCGCCGTCCGCGCGGTCGATCGACTGGCCGGTGCGGAGCATGGCGGTCATAGTGCGTCCTTGGTCTCGAAGCTGCGGAAGATCAGTCGCAGGGCGAAGGTTGCGATGACGATTGTGGCGATCACGGTCACGACGCCCATGGCTGCGGACTGGCCGATGTCGAAGCCGAGGAAGGCCCGCTGATAGATGTAGAAAGGCAGATTGGCACTGGCTGTGCCCGGACCCCCGGCGGTCATCAGATAGATCTGGTCGAAGGTGTTGACCACGTAGATCGCGCCGAGCAGCACACCGAGTTCGATGTAGCGGCGCAACTGCGGCAAGGTCACGAAGGCGAACGTCTTCCACCAGCCGGCACCGTCGATCTGGGCGGCCTCGAGCACGTCTTTCGGCTGCGCCTGCAAGCCGGCGAGCACCAGGAGCATCATGAACGGCGTCCACTGCCAGACCAGGGCGATCAGGATCGATACCACCGGGTATTTCGACGTCCAGTCAACCGCCGGAATGCCGACCAGGGAGGTGACCCAGTTGACCAGGCCGAAGCTCGGGTTGAGCATCGAGACGCTCCACAGTGTGGCCGAGGCCGCCGGCATGATCAGGAACGGGGTGATCAGCAAGGTCCGGACGACGGAACGGCCGCGGAAGCTGCGGTCCAGCAGGATCGCCAAGAAGATGCCCAGGATCATTGCGACGAAGACGCAGCCCAGGGTGATCAGGATCGAGTTGAACGCGGCGCCGCGGAAGGTCGAGTTCAAAAAGATGTCGGCGTAGTTCTTCAGGAAGACGAACTGATCGCTGTCCGGGCGGAGCAGGTTCCAGTTGCGCAGCGAATACCAAATGGTCAGCAGGAACGGGATCTGGGTGACCACGATGGTGAACACCAGAGCCGGCAGCAAGGGCGCCCGCCGCCGCCAGGCTTCGGCTTTGGAATACTCGAAGCCGGACTCGTCCGGTTTGCCTGCTCGGGCCGCGCCGTGCCGTGCGGACCGGTCCCTGACCGCCGTCGTCATTTTCCAACTCCTGTTTGGTAGGACTCGCCGACCACTTGGGCATATTGCTGAGCCTGTTCCAGGGCGTCTTCGACGCTCTTCTGGCCGGCGATCGCGGCGGAGATCTGTTGCGCGACCTGGGTGCCCAGGTCCTGGAATTCCGGAATCCCCACGAACTGGAGACCGGGGTAGGGCACTTGCTGCACCATGGAGTTTTCCTGCGAGGCGTTGTTCATCGCATTGAGTGTGGGTGCGGCATAGGCTTGGGCGACTTTCGCATATTCCGGAATCTGGTAGGTGGACAGACGGCTGCCTGGCGGCACCCGTTCCCAGCCGATCCGGTTGCCGACCAGTTTGATGTAGTCCTTGTTCGTCATCCAGGAGATGAAGTCCCAGGCGGCGTCTTTGTTTTTCGAGGTGTTCGGGATTGCCAGCGACCAGCTGTACAGCCAGCCAGCGGAAGCGGTGTTCTTGACCGGAGCCGGGGCGTAAGCGGTCTGCCCGGCGACTTTGGAGGACTTCGGGTCCTCCACCGAGGACACCATGGCTGTGGCGTCGTACCACATGGCGGCCTTGCCCTGGCTGTACCGGGTGATGCAGTCGCCGTAACCGCTGGTCGCCGCGCCCGGTTGTCCGTAGGCGTTCAGCAGCGAAACGTAGTCGTTGACTGCGGATTTCACCTGCGGGGAATCGAGCTTGGCGTTCCAATCCTGATCGAACCACTGGCCGCCGTAAGTGTTGATCATGGTGTCCAGGGGCGCCATCACCTCGCCCCATCCGGCCAGCCCACGCAGGCAGACGCCGGCGAAGTCGTTTTTCTTGTCGTCGAGCTTCGCCGCGAACCCTTTGATGTCGTCCCAGGTGGGATTGGCCGGCATGGTCAGTCCGGCTTTGTCGAAGAGGTCCTTGCGGTAGGCCACGAAGGAGGACTCGCCGTAGAACGGGACCGAGTAAAGGTTGTCCTGGTAGCTCAGCGCGTCCTTGATCGTGGGGATGAAATCATCCGGGTCATAGCCCGGAGTCTTGTCCGCGTAAGGCTGGAGGTTGCTGATCCAGCCGTTTTTGGCCCACATCTCGGTTTCGTAGTTCGAGATCATCACGACGTCGAACTCGCCGCCGCCGGTTGCCACCGAGGCGGTGATTTTTGCCCGGGCCTCGTTTTCCGGCAGCGAAACGAACTTCACGTTCACGTCCGGATAGGCCTTGCGGAAGTCGTCCTGCAGTGAGATCGCATCGTTCATCTGGGGATTGGCGACGATTGCCACCACAATGTCGGTCTTCCCGCCCGCGCTCGCAGAACAGCCGGTCAAGGCCAACGCGAGGACTGCCAAGGCGGCTGCCGCGGCCTTGAGCTTGCCGGGGGCGCGACGGCGTTGCGCTGCCGGGCGGGGGGAGAACTTCATTGGGCTACCTTCCCTGTACTTGCTCAAATGAGTATTCACTGAAGCTCATTTGTTAAGTGACTTTAGTCATATATACTCATTTGAGCAAGACCTGCTGCTCATTCGTCCGAAATATTCGCGATTTCGGTGCGACGATCCAGTAGTCGCACCTTCCACGCCCGCGTCAGAGGAAGCCATGACCGCCATCCAGCCAGACCACGAAGAGCTTTTAGCGCTGATCGGCAAGGAGTACTACTTGGACAACCTGTCCAAGGTGGACATTGCGCAGCGCTACGGGATTTCCCGGTTCCAGGTGGCCAGGTACCTCGACGAAGCCCGGGAAGAAGGGATCGTGCGGATCGAAGTGCGCTTCCCGGGCTCGGCGGGAGCCGTGGATCCGGCGCGGCTCGCCGAACGCCTGGGCATCACCCGGGTGGTGGTGGTGCGTTCGCACAACGACGAGGTGTTGCAGCGGGATCTGTTGGCCCAGGCGGTTGCCGCGGAATTGATGGCGGCGACGCGGTCCGGGATGACGGTCGGCGTTTCCTGGTCGCGCACGCTGGACGTTGCGGCCCGGCATGTCACGCGGCTGCCCAAATGCGACGTCGTCCAATTGGCCGGGGCGTTGCCCGGAACCGGCAACTCGAACCCGCTGGAACTCATCCAGCGCTTGGGCCGGGTATCCGAAGGGCGGGTCTGGCCATTGTGGGCGCCGTTGGTCGTGGACAGTGCGCAAACTGCGGCCGGGCTGCGGCAGCAACCTGAAATTTCCACGGCGTTGACCAAAGCCGACTCGCTGGATCTCGCAGCGATTGCCATCGGGGCCTGGAGCCCCGGGCTTTCCACGGTCTGGGACCGGGTGGACAATCTGGTGCGGCAAGCCGGGATCGCCGCCGGCGCAGTGGCGGAATGTTCCGGTCGGCTGGTCGACGCCCGCGGCGAGTCGGTGCGCTCGGAGCTGGAGGGCCGGGTTCTGGCGGTGACGCTGGCCCAACTCAAGCGGACGCCCGCGGTCATCGCGGTGGCGCAGGGTGCGGCCCGGGCGGCGGCTGTGCGGGCCGCGATCGCCGCCGGGATCGTCAGTACGCTGGTCGCCGACGAGGAACTCGCCGCGGCGCTTTCCAGCGGGGCCAATGCGGCCGAGGAGCCGGGGCATCCGGATCGGGCCGGGCTGTCCGGCGGGGCGGGCTGAACATGGCGCAGATCGCGGTCGGCATCGATTCCTCGACCCAGTCCTGCAAAGTGCTCACCGTGGACGCGGCCGACGGGCGGGTGCTCAGCCAGGGCAGCGCCGCGCACCCGGACGGTACCGCGGTCGATCCGCGAGTATGGACCGAAGCGTTGCGTGAGGCCTGGGTGCAGGCCCGGGTGACCGATGCCGGGAAATCGGTGCTGGGCGTTTCGGCGGCGGCGCAGCAACACGGAATGGTGGCGCTGGACCGGGGGAACCGTCCGGTCTTCGATGCGCTGCTGTGGAACGACACCCGCAGCGCACCGCAATCGGCGCGGATGGTGGCCGAGCTCGGCGCGCAGGTTTGGGCGGAAACTGCGCAGGTGGTTCCGGTGCCTTCGTTCACGCTCACCAAGCTCGCCTGGCTGGCCGAGCGGCACCCGGAATCGGCGTCGCAGGTGCGACGCGTCTGCTTGCCGCACGATTGGCTCAACCTGCAGTTGGCCGGAAGCTTCAGCACGGACCGCAGCGATGCTTCCGGCACCGGCTATTTCAGCCCGGTCAGCAATTCCTATCTGCCGGAATACCTGCAGCGCTTCTTCGGCGCGGTACCCGACCTGCCCGAGGTGCTCCGGCCGGACCAGTCGGCCGGCCGCTTGATCGACGAGTGGGGCTTGCCGACTGCGGTGCTCGGCGCCGGTGCCGGCGACAACGCGGCTGCGGCGCTCGGCTTGGGCATCGAACCGGGCGATGTGGTGGTTTCGGTGGGCACGTCGGGAACCGTGTTCACCAGTGCGGCAACGCCGCCGATCGATCCGTCCGGGCAGATCGCCGGTTTCGCCGATGCCACCGGGCAGTATCTGCCCTTGTTGGCGATGATCAATTCCGCACGGATCATGAGCGCTGCCGCGAAGCTGTTGCGGGTTTCCCTGGCCGAGCTCGATGAGCTGGCATTGGCCGGCGCTGCGGATGCCGACGGCATGCTGCTGCTGCCCTACCTGGATGGCGAGCGGACGCCGAACCTGCCGGAAGCGCGCGGGACCCTGCTCGGGCTGAGTCGGGCTTCGATGACCGCGGAGAACCTGGCCCGGGCCTCGGTGCTCGGGGTGCTCAATTCGCTCGCGGACGGGGTGGCCCGGATCAAAGCCGGAGGAATTCCGGTGCGTCGGGTGCTGCTGATCGGTGGCGGTGCCAAGTCGAAGGCGTTGCGCCAGGCTGCGGCCCCGGTACTGGGCGTTCCGGTGGAAGTCCCGGCTCCGGCGGAATATGTCGCCCTGGGTGCTGCCAAACAAGCGGTTTGGGCGGCAACCGGTGAGTTGCCGGTGTGGCAGCGTCGGATCGAAGAGCGGTTCGAGCCTTCCGGCGAATGGGGTCCCGAGCTACGCGGCCGCTATGCGGAAGCACGCAAGGCAAGCTACGGGGTGTGACCCTGCACCACCTCGCACCCTGACCGCGGGTCGGCGTTCAGCCCAGCAGGCTCCGTACCGTGGCCCGGGCGCCGTGTTCGTGCAGGCTGTCCAGCGCGGTGCGGTACGCGGCGACGAACCGCGCGTCGTCCACCAAGTCGCCGAAAACCTCACGATCGCTGAGGAAAGCCAATTTCTCTTCCCGTTGCCGGGCGGCAGCGGACATCAGCCGGTCCTTGAGCGCATCCACGACCTCGATCGGTGCTCCCTGTTCGTCGATGCCTTCGGCGTACCTGGCCCAGGCAGCCACAACCGCCGCGCTGCGTTCGATGTCGCCGTCCCGGGCCAGGTTGATCCGAATCACCGGCACCAGCCATTTGGGGATCCGGTCCGAGCTTTCCGCGCACAATCTGGCCAGGGTGTCCCGGACGTATTCGTTGGAGAAGCGGCTGATCAGGGTGCGCTTGTACGCGGGCAGGTCGATCCCGGGCACCGGGGAAAGCGTCGGTGTGGCTTCGCGGTCCATGTACCCGGTCAAGAACTCGACGAATTCGGGATCCTGGCATACTTCGTGCGCGTACCGGTAACCGGCGAGGTAGCCGAGGTAACCGATCGCCTGATGGCTGGCGTTGAGCAAGCGCAGTTTCATCAGTTCATAGGGCTCGACGTCGTCGACCAGTTGCACGCCGGCGTCCTGCAGCGGCGGGCGGCCGTCGGCGAAGTGGTCTTCGAGCACCCATTGTTCGAAAGGTTCGCAAACCACCGGCCATTCGTCGGTGATGCCGAAATCCGCAGTGATCGCGGTCCGGTCTTCGTCCGTGGTCACCGGGGTGATCCGGTCCACCATCGAATTGGGGAAGGGCACTTCCGCCCGGATCCAGGCGGCCAGTTCCGGGTCTTTCAATTCGGCGAAAGCGGTGAACATCTTTCGGGCCACGTCGCCGTTGCCTTGGATGTTGTCGCAGGACATCACGGTGAAAGGCCCGATGCCGAGTTCCCGGCGGCGTGCCAAAGCCGCGACGACGAAGCCGAAAGTGGTTTTCGGCAGGGCCCCGGGCTGCAGGTCGTGCTGCACATCCGGGTTCTCCGCGTCGAACTCCCCGGTGACGTGGTGGAAGTTGTAGCCCCCCTCGGTCACGGTGAGCGAGACGATTCGGATTTCCGGTGAGGCGAGTTTCGCCAGGACTTTTTCCGGGTCTTCCGGGGCGAACAAGTATTCGGTGATTGAGCCGATGACCCGGGCCTCGCGCGTGCCGTCCGGGTTCTTCAGCAACAAGGTGTAGAGGCAGTCCTGGTCCTTCATGACTTGGGCCATCTTGGCATCGTGCGGCAGTACGCCGACTCCGCAGATCGCCCAATCCAGGGCCTCGCCGCGGTTCATCAGCCGGTCCAGGTACATTGCCTGGTGCGCCCGGTGGAAGCCGCCCACGCCGAAATGCACTATGCCGGTGCGCAAGGCGGCGCGGTCGTATTCCGGTACTGCCAGTTCTGGGGGGAGGTCTGCCAGTGCGGCAGAATTCAGGTTCACCATGGCGGCCGTCCTTGGCGTGAAGGGTCAGTTTTCACAAACCGTATCATATGAGCATTGAAGATTTATCAAATGAGCAGACGGTGGACGGCTATTGGAAATCCCGCGATTTCATCGGAACCATCAGCTCCAAGGGCTCGAAATGATCCGCCAAGAGATTCACTACCCCCTCGGGCGAACGTTCCAGGATGCCGCGGACCAGCAAGCCCTCAGATTCCCGGACGATCCGGCGGAAGCGCTTCCAGGCGCCTTGCGAGCAGACTACATTGACCAGCCCGGTTTCGTCTTCCAGGTTGATGAACGTGATGCTGTTCGCGGTCGAGGGCCGTTGCCGGTGGGTGACCACTCCGCCGACCAGGACTCGCCGGCCGGGCTCCGCAGTTTTGAGTTCGTTGGAACGCAACACTCCTCGTCGGTTCAACGCCGGACGCAGATGGCCCATCGGGTGGTCGCCCGGCGAAATCCCGGTGCTGTTCAGATCGGCGACGAGCTTGTCCCATTCGGAGAACGCCGGCAGCATCGGCGCCTGGTAGTTCGCAGCAGTGCCCGGCAATTGGTCTTGCCGCTCCGCCGCCGCAGGTCCGGCTTCCCAGAGTGCGGCGCGGCGGCCTTCGGCCAATGGTTCGAGGGCGCCCGCCGTCGCGAGTGCTTCCAATTGCGCCGCGGTCGGTTCCACCCTGCGGGCCAAATCCGCCAAGTCCAAGAAGTCTCCGCCGGATTCGCGTTCGACCACGATCCGTTCGGCCAGCTCTTTGCCGATCGCTTTGATGCTGGACAAGCCCAGTCGCACCACGAAGCCGGGATCCCGGCGATGGGCGGCGAAATCGAAGTCCGCTCCCGGGTCGAAATCCTCGACTTTGTCATGCTTTTCGCGCAGACAGGACCCCAGTCCGGACGCTGCCCGGGGCTGCGGCTGAGCAGCTGGATCCTTCGGCTCCAGCATGGCGTCCGCCCCGGAGCGCAGCACATCCGGTTCGCGGACTTCGACGCCGTGCCGCTGGGCGTCTTCGACCAGGGTCCGGGCAGAGTAGAAGCCCATCGGCTGGGCGCGCAACAAGGCCGCCAGGAAGGCCGCCGGGTAATGCAATCGCAGCCAGGCGCTCGCATAGACCAGCAAAGCGAAGCTGAGCGCATGGCTTTCCGCGAAGCCGAAACTGGCGAAAGCGGAAATCTGGCCGTAGATCCCCCGTGCGGTTTCCGGGTCGATGCCGTTCTCCGCCATCCCGGCGAAGAGTTTTTCCCGGATCGATTCGATCTTCTCCTCGCCGCGTTTCGAACCCATGGCCCGGCGCAGCAGATCGGCGTCCTGGGCATCGCAGTTCCCCACGGCAACCGCCATCTGCATGAGCTGTTCCTGGAAAACCGGCACCCCGAGGGTGCGCTTGAGCACCGGAACCAACTTGGGATGGGCGTAGGTTTCTGCCTCGGTTCCGGCTCGGCGGCGCATATAAGGATGCACCGCTCCGCCCTGGATCGGCCCGGGCCGGACCAGGGCCACTTCGACCACCAGGTCGTAGAACTCACGCGGTTTGAGCCGGGGCAGCATGCCGATTTGGGCCCGGCTTTCCACTTGGAAGACGCCGATCGAATCAGCCAGGCAGAGCTGGTCGTAGACCGCGGGTTCCTCTTTCGGCAGAGTCGCCAAGGTCCACTCTTCGCCGCAGGATTCTTTGACCATCTCGAAGCAGTACTGCAGGGCGGCGAGCATGCCCAGGCCGAGCAGGTCGAACTTCACCAGGCCCATATAGGCGCAATCGTCCTTGTCCCATTGCAGGACCGTGCGTTTGTCCATCCGGGCATTTTCGATCGGACAGATTTCGCTGACCGGCTGATCGGTGAGCACCATGCCACCGGGGTGGATGCCCAGGTGCCGCGGGAATTTCGAAATCTGCTCGGCCAGATCCATCACTTCGGCCGGAATGTCGTTCTCCGGTTTGGCTCCGGGCAGTTGGCCGTAGGGGTTTTCCAGCTGTTTCGACCAGGCGTCCTGCTGGCCCGGGGAGTAGCCCAGGGCTTTGGCCATGTCCCGGACCGCGAACTTCGGCCGATAGCTGACCACATTGCTGACCAGGGCGGCATTGCGCCGGCCGTAGGTGTCGTAGACGTGTTGGATCACTTCTTCGCGGCGTCGGGCGTCGAAATCGACGTCGATATCCGGCTCTTCGTCCCGGGTCACGTTCAAAAAGCGCTCGAACGGCAAATCGTAGAGAATCGGGTCGATCGCGGTGATGCCCAGCACGTAACAGACCGCGGAGCTGGCTGCCGAGCCCCGGCCCTGGCAGAGGATCCCTTTTCCCCTGGCGAAATCCACGATCTCTTTGACGATCAGGAAGTAGCCCGGGAAGTCTTTCTGCTCGATCACGTCGAGTTCTTTTTCGATCCGGGTTCGCTGTTTTTCGGTCAATTCCGGATACCGGAGGGCGGCGCCTTTCCAGGTTTCTTCGCGCAGGTGGCTCATCTGGGTATGCCCGTCCGGCAAGGGGAGTTTCGGCAGCCGGGGTTTGGCTTTGATCAGCGGGAAGGCCAGTTCGTCGGCCAATTCCACGGTGTGCCCGACGGCGCCCGGGAACCGGGCGAAGCGTTGCGCCATCTCGGCGCCGCTGCGCAGGAATGCCTGCGGCCCGGCCGGCAGCCAGCCGTCCATGTCGGCGAGCGAACGGCGGGCCCGGACCGCGGCGAGTGCTGCGGCTACCCGGTGTTCTGCGGGAGTCGCGTAATGCACGTTGTTGCTGGCGATCGTGGCGAAACCATTCCGGCTGGCAAGCCGGTCCAAGAGGTCGTTGTGCCCGCTGTCCTGCGGGTTGCCGTGGTCGTAGAGTTCGACCAGAACCCGGTCTTGGCCGAAGAGGTCGGCGAGCCGGCCCAGCTCGCGTTGTGCGGCCCGGCCATCGTCGTCGTTGCGCAAATCTTCGGCAAGCGCGCGCCGGACTGCGCCCTTGCGGCAGCCGGTGAGCACGAACCAGTCGCCGCCGGCTTGGCCGGCAAGCGCTTCGAGGTCGTAGACCGGGCGGCCCTTTTCCGCGCCGTGGGCCAGCTGGCCCTGCGTGATCGCGCCGGAAAGCCGGTGGTAACCGGAGGTGCCGCGGGCCAGGATCAGCAAATGGTCGCCTTCCGGATCGGCCTCGCCATTCTGCGGTTTGCTCAGTCCGAGCGACAGCTCGGCTCCGTAAACGGTGCGCAATTCCGGGTAATCCTCTGCTGCCTCGGCCAGCTGGGCGGCGCCGTAGAAGCCGTCGTGATCGGTCAACGCGAGGCCGTGCAGCCCGAGCCTGGCGGCTTCCCGGACCAGTGCCCGGGGTGTGGAAGCTCCGTCCAGGAAGCTGAAGTTCGAATGCGCGTGCAACTCGGCGTAAGGCACGACCGGTCCGGCCGGCGGCGGTACCGGTGCGGAGGCCGGCCGTTCGCGTTTCCGACTGGTGGGCGAATCGTCGATCCGGGGTTTCGCCTCCGGTTCCGGGCCGGCTTTGCCGGAGAGCGCCCGGTTGAAGTCGGCCCAGCGCATGGGCGGGTTATGCCAGCCCATGGCAGGTCCTCGCGGTATCCGGTGCGGGGCCCGGCGCTTCAGTCATAACGGGCCTCCGCAGACCACCGGCCGTCTTTGAGCAGGAGCAACCACGCCGCGTTCGCGCTGTCCAGGACTTGGAAACGGTACAGGCATTCGCCGGCGGGCTCCCACCAACGTTCGTGGACCGGCCAAGGACCGGCCCAGGCCTTGACCAGCCGGGGTACGCCGGAGAGCTTGCTTTCGAGCTCCGCGGCGTCCGTTGCCGGAGGCGTGAAGAACGCAGGTTCGGCAGAAAGTTGCAGGCGTTCATCGACCTGGATTGCCGCATTGTGCCGATCTGCCACCTGGACTTCGGGCGGCTCGCGGAACAAGGTCGCCGGTGCCGGGCCGGGAAGCGAGCCCGGCCAGGGTTTGCGGTGGTCTGCGGCCAGTTCGGACAAGGGCTTTTCGGGTGAATCGCCCCAGGGGATGAGCACCCTGCGCCGGGCCAGCATCCGGCCGCCGGTGAGCGCCGCAGTGAGCACCGCACCGTGGCCGAGCATGCTCTGGACCCGGGAGAGGCCATGGTGGACTTGTTCCTCCGGTCCGTTCCCCCAGAGCCCCTGGCCATGGTGGCTGATGCTGTCCGTTTTCTCCGGGCTGATCCGGAGGCTGCTGATTCCGGAACCGAACTGCTGTTTGCCAGGGGCGTGGCCGGCATCGCCCTGGAGCTGCCAGCGGACCCGGTCCAGAACGTCGTCGGCATCGAAAAACCGGGGGTGCTTCCACACCCGCTCGGCATGTCCGCCGGAGTCGTCGTGCACCTGTACCCGCAGCTCAGTGCAGACCAAGCCGGCTTCGGTGAGTCCGTCGATGAAGCGCTCGGCCGAAGTCTTGAACGCGAACGCCACCTGGTCCACGCGCTCCAGCGGTGGTTCGAAGTCGAGTGCGACGTCCAGGCGGACCGCCGGGGCACGTGGCACCACGCCGCGCGGGTCGAGGCCGCGGGCCAACAGGTGTGCCTGGGCGCCGTCGGGCCCGAACCGGTTGCGCACGTTCAGCGGAGCCAGTGCGGCGAAGTCCCCCAAGGTCTTCAGACCCAGATTCTCCAGCAGGATGGTCAGCGCGGGTTGCTGCAAGGCGTCGAGACTGATGCTGGCCAGGAATTGCGCCGAGGCGCCGGGCTGGATGATGCGTACCCGGTCGGTGCGCCGGGCGGCCTGTTCTGCGGCGAAAATGCCATCCGCGATGCCGATTCTTCCGGATGCTGCGGCGAGGGCTTCCACACTGCGCAAAAGCACCTCGGCCGCGTGGTGCTCACTGCCGAAATAGCGGGCCGGCCCTTTGGCGCGTATCGCGCAGCTGCCGGGATCGAGCAACTGCACACCGGGCATGATCTGCTCCACCGCGGCGATGATGGGCTCGAACGCCCGTTTGTCCACCACTGGGTCGTAGGGGAAGACCTGCAGCGCCGGGCATCGGGACTGGGCTTCGCGCAATCGCAGGCCGGTCTTCACACCGGAGCTGCGGGCGGCTGCGGAGCAAGCGAAAACTTGTCCTTGATGGATCAGGGCAATCGGACCGGCGGGCTCGGCACCGTATTCGTTGACCGCGGCGGCAGCCGACCAGTCCGGAAACTGGAGCACCATGGCCCGGGTCGCGTCAATCATGCGTTCACCGCAGTTTGCAACTCGAGCTGTTCCGGCGCCGCAGGCTGATCGGGCCGGTCGGCCGGGTTGCGGTCTGCGTTGATTCGCAGCTCGCCCTGCCGGACCTGCCCGCTGCGCCAATGGGCCGACACGGCCATGGCCCGTTCGTTCAGCACTCCGTAGCCTTCGCCGAGCCCGTCCCAGCGTTCTTCGCCGAGGCGCAGTTCCGCCTCGGCCTGTGGCCAAGCCCGCATGGCGACCACGACGCATCCGCGTTGTCTGATCCGGGCGGAGAGCCGGGCGGCTTGGCTGCTGGAAACCGGGCCGGGGGCGCGGAGCAGGAGTACTCCGACGACGTCGACCAGGGCTGCGGAGACCGTGAGCCATTGGTCCCCGGGTTCGGGGACCAGGACCAGCCGGGCCAAATCGATGCCCAGCTGGGCTGCTGCTTCGATGCCGAATTCCGGCATTCCGAGTACGGCGCACCAAGCTCCCGCGGCCGAGGGCCCGGCCAGCATCGCCATTGCCAGGGTGCTGGATTCGGCAACGCTGTAGGTGGCTCCGCGCTGCAAGCCCCCGTGGGGGAGCAGCCGGCCGAGCGCCGGGTAGGTGGGAAGCAAACGGCTGCCGAGTCCGGACTTTTCCAGCTGTTTGATCTTGGTGCGCAAATCATGGATCTGCGGCACGACGGATAGCGTGTTGTCCCGGCGTGTCGTACCGGGAAAACGCTCCGAACGTGCTATCGAGGTCATGAATCCATGTTCGAATATATTTTCTAATAAGTCAATCGGGATGACCGGTAGATCTTCTATTCCAGCAGGCCGTACTGACAGAAATGCAATTGACAGATACCTGTCAATTGCAACAGAATGGTCGCCATGGACGCATTGCCTGATGAGCCGCCGGGCACTCCGGCAGCCAGCACCCGGCCGGCCGGCATCGCACGTTTGATCGTCTCGGTTGCCCGGCTGGGCCCGGCACTGGTTTTCTACCGCGATCTATTGGGACTCCCGGTGCGCCGCCGGTCCGGGGATTTCGTCTGGTTGGAAACCGGCGACGGGGTGGAGTTGCTGCTCCACCAGCGGCCGAGTGCTGCCAGCGACGCCGCGGTGTCGATCGGCTTCGGGGTAACCGGATTGGACGCCGTGGCGCGGCGTTGGACCGCGCTCGGCGGCGCAGTCATCGACCCGCCGGCGGCACAGCCCTGGGGGGAGCGGATGGCGGTGCTCCGCGATGCCGACGGGCACGTCGTCTGCCTCTCCGAGCTCTGATCGAAGTTCGGGCGATACCGGTAGGGGCAGTACTTCAGGCCTGGGTCTCCCAGGGGTTGATCAATTCAAGTCCGAGTCCTTGGAAGTCTTTGGTGTTGCGAGTCGCCAGTGGGAACTCTCGATGCAAGCAGATGGCTGCAATCATCCCGTCCTCCACGCTCAATGGTTTTCCTGCGGTTCGCCGCTTCGCTTGCAACTTGGCGTAAATCCTTGCAGCGGGCTCATCGAAAGGGAGGACTGTTCGACTCAGCTGGGTCAGGACTTCCTCAATCGCACGGAGCAGGCCGGTTCGACGTTTTCCGGCAGGGAGAAGTCGGACTCCAGTGAGTAATTCCGCAGCGCTGATGGCGGTCAGCGTCGTCATTTCGGTTCCAGATTCCAGCCACCGCAGGACCTGGGGATCGGGGGATTGTCGCAAGGTTTCAGACAGCACATTGGTGTCCAGGACGATCATGCTAGATCGAGGGTTCTGGGCGTCGAGCGTGCAGGTATCGGAAGATCCTCTCCTCGGAAAGGCATTGTCGCCTGCAGCCAAGCCGAGTTGAGTTCGACGTCGCGGACTGCTTCGTTGAGGATCGCTCGCACTTCGGCTTCCATCGACCTCTTGTGCGCCGCGGCTCGGAGTTTGAGCCGGCGTTGTACCTCGTCTTCCAGGTTGCGTACCGTTATCGTTGCCATGAATCCTCCTAGAACAATAATGCTAGCAATCTGCAAGCATTATTGGAAGCGGCACGGCAAAGCCCCACGTCCAACCCGGAGGCATTAGGCTGGCAGGGTGCTGCGCGTCGCTTTCGTCCCCGGAGTCAGCCCGGACAAATGGTTCCGGCGCTGGGCCGAGCGGCATCCCCGGACGCCGATCGAAGCGGTTCCGGTGCGCGTCGAAGAGCAGCGCGAGGTGCTGTTCGACGGTCGGGCGGATCTGTGTTTCGTGCGCCCGCCGGCGGATCTGCCCGGGTTCAAAGACGGGCTCCACCTGATCCCGCTCTACCTCGAAACCGCCGTGGTGATCGCGCCCAAAGACCATGCGGCGACGGTTTTCGACGAGTTGCTGCTCGCGGACCTGGCCGAGGAGACCATGCTCGATGCAAGCAGCGTCCCGGGGCACAGCAGCACCGAAGCGTTGCTCGATCTGGTGGCCGCCGGCATCGGCCTCTATCTCTTGCCGCAGTCCGAAGCGCGGCATTTCAACCGCAAGGAACTCCGGTTCCGTCCGGTCACCGATGCTCCGGAGTACCCGGTGGGCATCGCCTGGCGGCAAGAACGCGAGGAGCCGGAACTCGAGGAATTCATCGGGATCGTGCGCGGCCGGACCGCGAACAGCTCCCGGGACGCCCAAGCGGCGCCGGTTCCGAAGCAGCCGGCCCGCAAGCCGCCGGCCAGGCAGTCTTCGACGGCAGCCAAGCGTAAACCGCAGAACCAAGCCCGACGCCGGCCGGGCAAACGCCGTTAAGCGCTCATATTTTCAGTGCCGACCATCCAGGCGTATTGCCCGGCCGGCTCCGGGATAGCAGACCACGGGCCCGCCGGCGATGCGGCCGATCGCACCGCCGGCAGACCCGCAACTGCCGCTTAGGATCCCGCGACGCCCGAGGTCTTGGTGATCCAGCTCAGGTTTTCCGAGATCGAGGCGTGGTCATTGCGGTAACGGGTGAAATCCGAAGGGTTCGGCTTCGGCAGGATGCTCGAGGTGGAGAGCACGCCGACCAATTTCCCATTGACCACCAGCGGCCCGCCGGAATCCCCGCTGAGCGTGTGCCCGCTCTGCGATTGGGTGGTCACGCTCACGCCGTTGTAGGTGTCTTTGCCTTTGCCCAGGACTTTCACATCGGCAGTCTTCAACTGCGGCGATCCGGTGTTCGCGCCTTCGGTTTCATCGCCCCAGCCGAAGACCTTGGCGGCACTCCCGGTCGCCGGGAAGCTGCTGGCGAGCCCGATGTACGTGCCCACGTGCGCCGAGGAGAGCTTGAGCAGCAGCACGTCGTTGTTCGTCGGCGAAGGGTAGCGGGCGGCCACCGTGCGCACGGTGCCGCCGGAGCCTTGGTTTGTCGCATCGAAGCGGACTGACTTCAAGGATGAACTGTTGCAGTGTTTCGCGGTGATCACCCACTCGGCGGAGATCTGGCTTCCGGTGCAGCGGATGTCGGTCCCGGTGCTGTCGAACGAGATCTGGGCGGCATAGGGGGCGGCCGAGATGTCGACGTAGGCTCCACCGCCGATCCGCGGGGAAACCGTGCCGCCGTCGGTGACCGGCGCGGCGTGGGCGGCGCCCACGGGGACGAGAAGGGTTGCGGCCAGCGCGGTGCCGGCGAGCAGGCGTTTGATGTTCACAATGATTCCTTCGCTGAGGAACCGGCGATGGCACAGCAACTCTGCTTCCCCATGGCCGGTTCCAGGGCTAATGGGTGGACTCTAACCCTTTCAACCAGATCCAAAAACCCTGGAAGATGACTGGGTTTTCCCTGACTGCAACCTGGATTGGCCTGTGCATCCGGAAACCTGTGCATCCGGAGAACCTCGGGCTCGGGGTCAGTGCGTGTCCGGTAGCGGCCGACGGGCCATGAAGGCCGCCACGACGGCCCCGGAAACGTTGTGCCAGACCGAGAACACGGCGGCCGGCAGTGCGGCCAGCGGAGAGAAATGCGCGGTGGCCAAGGCCGAGGCCAACCCTGAGTTCTGCATGCCGACTTCGAAGGCCAGGGCCCGGCGGGCCTTGGCGTCCAGGCCGCCGAGTTTGCCGGCCAGGTAGCCCAGGCTCAGGCCGAAGCCGTTGTGCAGCACGACGGCGAGGAAAACCACGGCTGCGGCGCCGGCCAGTTTCGCTGCACTGCCGGCCACCACGACCGCCACGATGAGCGAGATCACCAGGGCGGAAAGCCAGGGCAGGGCCGGCAGGACTGCGGCGACGAACCGCTTCAGGAAGAGCCGCACGAGCAGCCCGGCGATCACCGGCAAGAGCACCGTGATCGCAATGTCCAGCATCATCGAGCCGGCGTTGATGTTCAGGAACGAGCCGGCGAGCAGCAGCATCAGGGCCGGGGTGACCAGCGGTGCCACCAGGGTGGAGACCGTGGCCACCGCCACCGACAATGCGACATCGCCTTTGGCCAGGTAGGCCATCACGTTCGAGGCGGTGCCGCTCGGCGCGCAGCCGACCAGGATCACCCCGGCAGCCAGCATCGGGTCCAACTGCAGTACCGTGGCGATCAGCCAGCCGGCACCGGGCATGATCACGTAATGCGCCACCAGGCCGAGTGCCACCGCCCAAGGCCGGCGGACCACCGAGGCGAAGTCCGGCGGGGTCAGGGTCAGCCCCATGCAGAACATCACCGCACCGAGCAGATAGGGCACCGCCGGCGCGATCGGGGTGAAAGCGCCCGGGAGCAGGAACCCGAGCACTCCGGCCAGGACGACCAGCAGCGGGAAGACCGTCACCGCGATCCGGGCGCGGCGTTGTTCGCGGACTTCGGCATTCGGGGCGGTCGTTGCTTCAGGCATTCGCCTATGTTTTCACTGATCCGCGGCGATTGCCGCTCCCGGGCCGAAGGTTACGCCCGGTTGGCCGGGGCCGGCCCGAAGCGCAGCCCGCGGACCACCGGATCCGAGGCGGCAAGCGCACTGGCGACGAATTCAGCGGTTCCCAGCTGCTTCGGGTCGATCCATTCCTCGATCCAGTCGGCCGGAAGGCAGAGCGGGGTGCGCGGATGGATCTGCGCGACGTCGCCGATCGCGGACCGGGTCAGGATCGTGGTGGTCAAATGCCAGCGTTCCGGATCGGTTTCGGGTTTCCTCGGGTCCGCCCACCAGGAATAGAGCCCGGCGAAAAAGAGCGGGCCTTCCGGCGCTTGCACGAAATGCGGGGTTTTGGTCTTCCCCTCGGTCTGGGTTTCGAAGTATCCGCGGGCCGGCAGCACTGCGCGCTGCCGTTTCACCGGTCCGCGGTAGGAGGCCAGTTCGGTGACCGTTTCGCTGCGCGCGTTGAAGGTCGGGTGTTTTCCGCGCAGCTCTTTGGCGAACGACGGCGTGAGCCACCACTGCGCGGCCTCGGCCCGGCGTTGCGTGGGGCCTTCGGGATCTTTGCGGTCCACGAGCGTCTCGATCAGGATCGGTACCGGGTCGGTGGGGCGGAAGACCTGTTCGGCCTGCCAGCCCGGGCGCCAATCGTGCGGGGATTGGCCGGTGGCGAGCACGAACTCGATGATCATGTCGTTCACTTCGGCGTCGATGGCATATCTTCCGCACATCTGCCCAGTATGCCCCTCGGCTCAGGATTCCGGAACGGAGCCGGTGCGGAAATCCCCGGAAGCCTCGATCCGCGAAGTGTGACCGGAGTCATATTTCGTCGTTTGGCGAGGAGATTCAACAACATTTCTAATGCTTGACTTAACCGGTTCAGTGAATTTTCCAGCGGGCAATCGACTGCCCGCTAACGAGCATAAGAACTTCTGCTCAGATCCAGTCCGGCGTCCAGGAGATTTTCAGTTTCATGAAATCGAATCTCTGCAACGCGCTCAACCGGAGGCGTTTGCTCCACCCAACCACCCAGCCGCGGCCCGGCTTGAGCCGAACGCGGCCCGGAACCTCCTTGAAGGAACGCAATGAATCATTTGCACGGAAAGGCCGCAACGCTTTTCTTGGTTTCCCTGATGTCCGCGGCAAGCCTCGGTGTGGGGGCCGGAGCGGCCAGCGCCGCCGATGCGACACCCAATGCGCTCGCCGCGGAGAGCGCCGCCAGCCCGGCCCTGTCGACGGCGTTGGCCGCGGTTTCTTCGGCCGCCAAGTCGCCTTTGTCCCCGCTCGCCGCAGATGTCCGGGCGCAGTTGGGCAGCAACTCGAAGGTCATCGAGGCCGACGGCGGGGTCCCGGTCGAGATCTCGGTTTCGCCGGGAAGGCTGCAGAACGCCGCGCAGAGCCTGCGCAAACTCGGCCTGGGCGACCTGGAGCTGGTTGCGGACGGCCCATTGCCGTCGATCCGGACCACCGCCACCGCGCAGCAACTCGCGGCGATCGCCGCAGTCTCCGGCATCCGCAGGGTCGCGCCCGCCAACTGGGGCCAGTCCACCGACGTCGGCGCTGTGGACTCGCAGGGCGATGCCGTGGTCAAGGGGCCGGAAGCCCGGGCCACCACGGAGGCCCAGCCGGTGTCGGCGAACGGCGCGGGCGTCTATGTGGGCGTCATTTCGGATTCCTTCAACCGCAAAACCGTCCAGGTGGATGACCCGGACAATCCGGGGAAGAAGAAAACCGTTTCCGGGCTCGAGGCAGCACAGGGGTCGGGAGATTTGCCGGCCACGGTGAATATTCTGAACGAAGGCCCGGCCAGCGGCACCGATGAAGGCCAGGCGATGGCGCAGATCATCTACGATGAGGCGCCGGGCATCACCCAGATGGCGTTTTCTTCGACCTCGAACGGCGGCAAAGCCGCCGCGATCAACCGGCTGCGCAACGCCGGTGTGAAGGTGATCGCGGATGATATCTACAGCATCACTGATCCGGTTTACCAAGATGGTGCCAGTGCCATTGCAGCGAAGAACGCGATCAGTGCCGGGGTGGTCTATGTGGCCTCGGCCGGCAATCGGGGCGGAAATTCCGCTTTCGAAACCGCGCCGGCATTCGTCGCGGACCCGAACAAGCCGGAAAAAGATCCGGCGCACCCGGTGAACCCGGAACTCGAAGACTTCGGCAACGGCGTGACCACCAAGAAGATCGCGACGGTTCCGGACGGCGGCTCGGCGTACTACGACCTGCAATGGAAAGAGGCCTGGGGTGCAGCGCAGAGCGATCTGGGTCTGCGCCTGGTGAATTCCAAAGGCGTGCCTTTGGCGACGACCTCGGTCAGCGATGACAACAATGTGACCTCCGGGATCCCGCAAGAGGGTGCCGGCTACGCGAACAACACCGGCCGCCCGGTGGACGTCTATGCGCAGATCACGCATAAGCGTGGAACTCCGGTGCCAGCGTTGTTGCGCTTGCGGTCGAACAAGGATTTCGTGGCCGGGTTCGGCAACGCGATCACGGTCAATGCCGGAGTCTCCTCGGTCAGCGGAGTGATCGCCGCAGCGGCTTCCGACTGGTCCACGCCGACCGTTCCGGAGTCTTTCAGTTCGCGTGGTCCGGTGACCCACTACTTCGACCAGGACGGTGCTGCTTTGGCGAACCCCGAAGTGATCAACAAGCCGGATGTGATGGCCCCCGACGGGGTGGCCACCACGGTGAGCGGGTTCAGCGCCTTCTACGGGACCAGCGCTGCCGCACCGGCGACCGCCGGCGCGATCGCGCTGGCTTTGACGGCCTACCCGACGGCGACTCCGGCGCAGATCAAGACCTGGATCACTTCCGGGAATGCGACCACTCCGGCGGACGCCGGTTATGCCGCAAGCCGGGTCGGTTCCGGGTTGATCCAGGCCGATTTGCTGGTGGGATTGGCTAGGGCGCAAGCCGCCGCCGATGCGGAAGCTGCGCAAGCGGCCGCGGAGCAGTAGCCGGACGGCCAGGACTGAGCCGGTGGTCGGGCGGGATTCCCATCCGGCCACCGGCACAGTCCGGTGGTCATTGGCTCAGCCCGGTGGTCACTGACCAGCGGTATTCCGGTAGCTCTGCATCTGCCGCCACCGCCGCTGCAGGCTTTCCCGCCGGCCTTCGTCTTCGGCGGCGGTGAGTTCGATGTGCGCCGGGCCGTAGCGCCAGAGCAGCAGGTCGTCGAGCAGCCGGTCCGGCCCCGGGGAGTAACGGTGGTCCAGAGCGGTGCGCACATGCGAAATCGATTCGGATTGCAGCAGTGCAGCCAAGTCGACCGTGCGGTTCAGCCCGTGCGCGGCCAGGAGTTCGGCCGCCCAGCCCCAATCGTCGTCGGACTTGCGGTCCACGTGCGGCAGCAGCGTCTGCCAGATCTCCTTGATCCGTTCCGGGCTGAGCGGCAGCGCGCCTTCGCCGTCCTCGTCCCAGAAGCTGGTGACCGTTTCGTAGCGGTCGTGCAGTTCGGAAAAAGTGCTTTCAACGGTTTCCAGCATGGCTGCGGTGGCGGTGAACTGGCGGTCGAAATAAGGGCTCCAGGCGCGTCGATCCTCGGCTTTGAACCGGATGTCATGTTCGATTTCGCTCCAAGCATGGGCGAAGACCGTGCGGATCTGGCATTCGAAGAGGTAGCTGCCGTTGGGCTTCGCATTCGGGTCCAGGGCTTCTTGATAGGCCCGCACCGCGTCATTCTGGATGGTGCGCAGGATCAGATGCCGGCTCGAATAGCCGTAGGTGCCCGATTCGATCGAGCCGATGTCCTTTTCCCGGTCGCCGCGGCAATCGAAGACCGCCCGCTGCCGCTTGATCAGATTGGCTGCGGCGGCATTCTCGCTGGGCAAGGTGGTGATCACCCGGACCCCGACCACATCGATCAGGTTCCGCAACGGGTCCGGGAACTGCAGGGTTTGCTCACCGTCGGCTTCCAAAACCCGGGAGGCTTTTTCCCGGAAGGATTCAACCGTCTTGGTGCGGCTGGAGACGAAAAGCGGCTTCACTTCGGCGTCGTCGAACATCGCCCGGATCCGCGCCTCGACATCCGCAGTGACGGCTTCGAGCGCAGGCCGGACCCGCTCGTATTCGGCGACGTTCGCGGCAACCGAGAGTTGCAAGTGCTCGTCGAGCCGATCCCAATGGTTGGTCATCTCTGATCCCCTTTCAGTCGGAGCCTAGCACTGGCCGGGGACGGAATCCGGCCGCTCAGTGTTCTTGTGCAAAACCGCCGTAAGGCTGCAACGGAATGAGCTGGAACCGGGACATCCCGGCTTTCGCCAACGGCAGCGAATCGACGATATCCTGTGCGGCCGCCGCATCCGGGGCTTCCAGCGTGAAGCAGGCCCCGCGAACATCCCCGCGCAGCCAGATGCTGCGCACTTTGCCCTCACCGTACAGGCGGCGGATGGTGTTCGTCTCAGCCGGGAGGAAAGGTTCGAAGTCCGGCAGGTCGTAGCCGGTCAAATCGCGCTCCGAGAGCACCAGGAATTCCATCTTCGGAGCCTAACACCGGGCCCGGCGATTAGGATCAGTGCCGTGAGGGCTTCACGATGACGGTATCCCGGCGGATCTTCCTGGCTTCGGCCGGGCTGCTCGCGGCCGGCGGCTGCGCCGCGGGAAGCCCCTCGGCAAAGGAGTCCGGAATGCGGAAAATCAGTTATGGCGAGGATGCCAGCCAATACGGCGAGTTGTCGTCGCCCGAGGGGGCCGGGCAGCGCGCCGGCGTCGCGGTGGTGATCCACGGGGGGTACTGGCGGGCCCGGTACGGGGCTGAATTGGGCCGTCCCCTGGCCGCTGATCTGGCGGCGCACGGCGTCACGGTGTGGAACCTGGAATACCGCAGGGCCGGGAACGGCGGCGGCTGGCCGCAGACTTTCGACGACGTTTCGGCCGGAATCGACAAACTGGGCGAGCTCGGCGTGGACACCTCGCGGGTGGTGCTCGTGGGCCATTCGGCGGGCGGCCACCTGGCGGTTTGGGCGGCTGGACGCGGGAAGCTGCCGGGGCAGGTCCCGGGCGCCGCGCCGAAAGTGCCGGTGACCGCGGTGGTGAGCCAATCCGGCCTGCTGGATCTGAAAGCCGCCAGGGAATTGAACTTGAGCGACGGCGCGGTCCGCAACCTGCTGGGCGGCTCGCCCGATGACGAACGCTACCGGCTGGCCGACCCGATGCAGCAGCTGCCGCTGGGGCTGCCGGTGTACGCGGTCTATGGGGAAGCCGATGACACCGTTCCGCCGCAATTGTCCATGGATTACGCGGCGGCAGCGCAGGCGGCCGGCGATCCTGCCGAACTCATCGCGGTGCCCGGGGACCACTTCGCGCTGATCGATGTCACGACGCCCGCCTGGGCGAAGTGCCGCGAGCTGACTCTGGCAGCGCTTCGCTGATCATTCGGTCGTGCCGCTGTTCCGGCTGACTTGGGCGCAGTTGAGCAGGGTGTTTCGTCTGCTGACCCTGCTCAACTGCGCCCAAGTGCCGCCTTATGATTCGATTCGAGCCAGCGCTGCTGCTGCCCGCTGGCGGTAGGGCTTGGCGTCCAGCAAGGCCAGAACTTCGTCCAGCACCCGGCTCAACGGCACGATCATCTCCGCCTCGAGTTCCCGCGCCAGAATCGAGGTCATCCGCCATTCCCGTTCCAGAACCGGCATGATTTCCCAGGCGGCCGGAGTCAGCCGCACGATCCGGGACCGGGCATCGGTGCCTTTCTCGCTGCGGACCAGGCCGTCGCGCAACAGCTGGGCGACGGTCTGGCTCATCGCCGAATGGCTCACCCCGACGGCCGTTGCCAAATCCCGGATCGGCTGGCCGTCCTGGGCCTCCAATACTTTCAGCACCGGGGTGTAGCGCGGCCGGAAGCCCGGCAGGCCCAGGTCTGAATACAGCTCCGCCAGCCCGCCGTCGAGCAGGTCTTGGACTTGTTTGAGCCGAGTGCCTATGAGATCTGCGGACTCCATGCCTAAACTATAACAGCACTGTTACAGTTATCAGGAGAGCCCATGGAACGTTACCCGGACATCGAACCGTACGACGCCGGCATGATGGACACCGGAGACGGGAACCGGATCTATTGGGAAGTCAGCGGCAATCCGGAGGGCAGGCCCGTTCTGGTGCTGCATGGTGGCCCCGGTTCCGGAAGCACCCCCGGTGGCCGGCGGAACTGGGATCCGGAAAAATACCGGATCGTGCAGTTGGACCAGCGCAACTGCGGCCGCAGCCGGCCGCTGGCCAGCGATCCGTCCCTCGACCTGAGCAACAACACCACCGAGAAGCTGATCGCGGACCTGGAGCAATTGCGCGAGTTGCTCGGCGTGGACCAATGGGTGCTGTGGGGCGGCTCCTGGGGCGTCACCTTGGCTCTCGCCTACGCCCAGGGCTACCCGGAACGGGTGCGGGCGATGATCCTGGTCTCGGTCACCATGACCCGGCGTTCCGACGTGCATTGGCTGGCGCACGAGGCCGGCCGGTTTCTGCCGGAGGAATGGCACGCTTTCCGGGCCGGGGTTCCGGAGGCAGAACGCGACGGCGATTTGGTCGCGGCCTATTACCGATTGCTGCACGAAAGCGGCGATCCGGTGATCCAGCGCAAAGCCGCCCGGGACTGGTGCCGTTGGGAGGACGCCTTATTGTCCCTGGAGCCAGGAGCGGAGCCATACGAACGGTTCGAAGATCCGGATTTCCGGATGCTCTTCGCCCGCCTGGTCACCCACTACTTCCATCATGCGGCTTGGCTCGGCGACGAGCAGCTGCTCGACGGCGCACCCCGGCTCGCCGGCATCCCGGGAGTGTTGATCCACGGCCGTTTGGACATCAGCGGCCCGGCGGACGTGCCCTGGTTGCTGGCCCGGGCCTGGCCCGGGGCGGAATTGCATCTGGTCCCGGAGGCCGGCCACCGGGGAAGTTCGAAGACCTCGGAACTCATTCTGGCAGCAGCGGAACGGTTCGCTGAGTTCTGATCATGGCTCCGGACTCATTTCGCGGGAAACGCCGGAGTGTCCACGGAGCAGCTGACCGTGCCGCCCGGGCTCCCGGTCTGCCGGGCCAGTTCCCGCGACGCGTCCAAGAGGATCCGGCAGCTGGCGGTGCTGCCTGGCTGCGCGGTCGCGGTGATGCCGGCGCGCTTCTGCGCGGTGATCTGGACCTCCGTGGTCCAGCTCGCCGGAACCCCGGGGCCGGCCGCGGGATCGGTCCGGACTTCGGTCTCGCTGACGTCGGCGGAGTCTTCGCCGCGGGCGGGTGCGGCGGCATAACTGATCGAGCTGAGCCGATCATCCGTGGGGCCGGTGACCGTGACTTCATACGTTATCGCCCAGGTATTGGCGGTCTGCTTGCTCAGGAACACCGCACCGGCCACGATGAACACCGCACCGGTGGCCAGCACCGCGCCGATGATCGTGGTGGACAACCAGCGATTCGCCGGCTGCCGCTCCGGAACCGGGCTTCCGGGCACGGGAAAGACACTCATCCCAGCACTATGGCACGCCGGCCGGCCGGGAACATCGGCCCATGGGTTGAACCGGTCCGCCAACGGGTCCTCCGCGGGGCGGATCTTCCGCAGGAGTTTGGGCCGCGCCGCCCGCAGTGACTAGCATCAGGAACCGTGCGGACATGACGGCCGCAGCAGACGGGGGATGCACGGTGGGCTTTTGGATCTGGTCGGGTGGCGTGGCCTTGCTGATCGGCGGGCTGGCCTTCGTGCTCTGCTTCATCCCGATCCTGGTCTGGCAATACCGCAGGTTCGGCCGGCCCAGCCCGGCCCGGGTAGTCGGCGCCGCCGCAGTGGGCGTTTACGGGGCGGCTTTGGTCTCCTACACGATGCTGCCCTTGCCGCAAACTTCTCCGGGGTGGTGCAGCCGGCTCCCGGACAAAACTCCGCAGCTGGTTCCGTTCCATTTTCTCGAGGTAGTCGGGCGCGAGCTCTCCGGCGGGCCGCCATGGGGCATCCTGAGCAACTTCTACGCGCTCCAGGTCGTTTTCAACGTGCTGCTTTTCGTCCCGTGGGGGATCATCATGCGGCGCTACTTCTCCCGCGGGTTCCTGGTCGCCGTCGCCAGCGGTTTCCTGGTCTCGTTGACCATCGAAGCGACCCAGTACACCGGGATCTGGGGTGTGTACGAGTGCGCTTACCGGTTGGCCGACGTCGATGATCTGCTGATGAACACGCTCGGTGCGTTGCTCGGCGCCCTGCTTGCCCCGTTGCTGCTGTGGTGGATGCCCAGCCGGGACGGCCTCGCGGCCGGCCGGAACCTGCCGCGTCCGGTGACCAGCCGTCGCCGCTGGTTCGGGATGGTCCTGGACGGGGCATTGTTCCTGGTGCTGGCTTATTTGATCATCGCAGCGACTGCGCTGTCGATCTGGTTGGCCGGCTTCGCGGCGCCCGGACGGCTGGACTCGTCGATCATCACCGGCCTGCTGCAACCGGGCGGGCCGGCCTCCCCGGTGGCTGCGGAAGGCTTCATCCTGGCCGGGCTGCTGGTGTTCTACCTGCCCGCTTGCTTCGGTTCCGGGGCCTCACTGGGCCAGCGGATCGTCTGGCTCGGCCCTGCCGGACCGCGTGCTCCGCTGCTGCGCAGGCTGTGGCGCGCGAGCCTGAGCGGGGGTCTGCTGACCGCCGGCGCGGTGCTGACCGCGCTCTTCGCGGATTCGCCGTGGATCGGGCCGCTCCAGCTGCTGATCGTCCTGGTGCTTGGGCTCTCCTTGGTCTTGGTGCCGTTCAGCCGGGGCAACCGGGGCTTGTCCTACGCGCTCAGCGGGACTGAACTGGCTGATGCCCGGAGCACTCGGCAACCGGATGCCGCGCAGGGCCACCCGGGGGAACCGTCCGATTGAGCATTGCCCGGCCGGGTTCGACGCGCTCGTCCGGGGTTCCGGCGAGCTGTCGGTTGTCAGCGGTGGGTGTTTTCTGCCGATTCGGCGATCAACCGTGCACCCCGGCCGGCGCAAAAGATAGAGTTGCAGCATGCTGACAGTCATCGGTGAAGCGTTGATCGACGAGGTGCTGCGCCCCGGTGCGGAACCGGAACCGCATGTGGGCGGCAGCCCGATGAACGTGGCGGTCGGCTTGGCCCGGTTGGGTCATCCGGTGCAGTTCCTGGGCCGTTACGGCCGGGACGAATACGGCTCGCTGGTCGCGGCGCATCTGCACGGGAATTCGGTGCTGCTTCCGCTGGGTGCCGACCAATGGCCCACCAGCGTCGCCCGAGCCCGGATCGATGGAACCGGGGCCGCCAGCTATGAGTTCGAGCTGACCTGGCAGCTTCCGGAGATCCCGGCGGAGCAGCTTCAAGGCAGCACCCTGCTGCACACCGGTTCGATCGCCGCGATGCTCGAACCCGGTGCGGATGCCGTACACCGCGCGGTATTGGCGGCCCGCGGGCACGCCACGATTTCCTATGACCCGAATTGCCGGCCGAGCATCATCACGGACCTGGCGCATGCCCGGACGCAGGCCGAAGCTTTCGTCCGGCTCGCCGACGTGGTCAAGGCTTCCGACGAAGACCTGGCCTGGTTGTACCCGGAGCTGGATCCCCTGGATGCGGCCCGGGCCTGGCTCGGATCGGCCAGCGGATCCTGGTCCAACGGGCCTTCCCTGGTGGTGGTGACCCGGGGCGGGGCCGGTCCCTGGGCTGCGGTTGCCGCCGGCGAGACCGCAGTCGCCGCGCCCGAAGTCCGGGTTGCCGACACCGTGGGCGCTGGGGACTCATTCATGGCCGCCTTGCTGTCCGCCCTGGTGGACCGGGAACTCGACGGCGGCCAACGCCGGGACCAGTTGCGGAGCCTCTCCGTGGAACTGCTCGGCGAAATCTTGGCATACGCTGCCCGGGCTGCGGCGATCACCGTCTCCCGAGCGGGCGCGAACCCGCCGAGCAAGGTCGAACTCAGCAACGATGGAAGGTGAATCATGACCAGTTATGACCCGTACGCGGACTTGCCCGGATTGCCCGGCTTCGAACTGAGCAGCGAGTCGTTCCAGGACGGCGGGCGATTGCCGCAGGCCCAGGTTTCCGGGGTGATGGGCGCCGGTGGCTCCGATGAATCTCCGCAGCTGAGCTGGTCGGGTTTCCCGGCTGCGACGAAGAGCTTCGCGGTCACCGTGTTCGATCCGGATGCACCGACCGCGAGCGGATTCTGGCATTGGGCGGTCTTCAACCTCCCGGCCTCGGTGACCTCGCTGCCGGCCGGCGCCGGCTCGCCGTCGTCGGCCGCGCTGCCGGAAGCTGCGGTGACCTTGAAGAACGACGCCGGGATGCCCGGTTACGTGGGTGCCGCACCGCCCGCCGGGCACGGCCCGCACCGGTACATGGTGGTGGTGCACGCCTTGGACGTGGAGATCCTCGAGGTTCCGGCCGAAGGGTCCTGCGCCTACTTGGGCTTCAACATCTTCGGCCACGGGATCGCCCGGGCCCGGATCACGGGCACTTACTCGCAATAGCCGCCAAGGGACCGGATGAAACTCCGCGACCACCGGCCCGGTCGAGGGCGGCGCTGAAAGTCCCCGGGCACCGATAACCTGAAGTCATGCACTTGATCGCGAGCGACATCGACGGAACCATCCTCGGCCACAACGGGAAAATCAGCCAGCGCACCGTGGCCGCGTTCCAATCCGCGCTCGCCGCGGGCATCGAGGTCGTATTCGTCACCGGCCGCCCGCCGCGTTGGCTGGATCCGTTGCGCGACCAAGTCGGGCACATCGGCACCGTGATCTGTTCCAATGGCGCCCTGGTCTACGACCTGGCCCGGGAAGAAGTGCTCAGCACCAAGTGCCTGTCCATCGCGGACGTGCTCGCCGCCCGTGCGGCGATCAAGGCGGTGGTGCCATCGGCCGCCTTCGCCGCCGAGACCATCGAGGGGCTTTTCATCGAGCCGGGGTTCCTGACCGAGACCGCGCCGGAGGCGCTCAAAGCGATCGAGCCGAAATACCTGTCCGAATCGCTGCAGCAGGAACGCGGGGTTTTGAAGCTGCTGGCGAAGACGTCCGAAGGCAGCTCGGACGAGTTCCTGGCCCGGGTACGGCCGGCGGCCGCGCAGTGGGTGGATGCGACGCATTCGGCGCCGGACATCGCGCTGCTGGAAATGTCCAAGGTCGGCGTGAACAAGGCCGCCACGCTGAGCGAGTTCGCGGCCGCCAGAGGCATCGGAGCTGCCGGCGTGGTCGCTTTCGGGGACATGCCGAACGACGTCGAAATGTTGGCCTGGGCCGGTCGGGGCTACGCGATGGCCAGTGGCCATGAAGCAGCGCTCGCGGCCACCGATCTGGTCGCGCCCGGAATCGACGAGGACGGGGTGGCCCAGGTCATCGAGCAGTTGCTGGCCGGATTCCCCGGTTGATTCAGGAACCCGCCAAACCTCTGGTAAACACGTAGACCAACAACGAGCCAATGACGTAAAAACCAATGCCGGCGACGGCCTTACCGCCCCAATCGAGCCACCACTTCGGCTCGAGGCGAGGACGTTTGGTGTAGAGCGCGTTTTCGAAAGCGCCGTTGTACAGATCTTTGACCAGTAGACCACTGTGCCGGAGCAACTCGGCCTGGTCAACTTGGTTGCGGTTCTCGTCGCAGACCGAACTGCTGAGTTGTTGTAACTGGAAGTTGCCGACGGGGATCCCGATCTTTTCTGCGATTCTCACGAACTCCTTGGTCCGGGTTACCAGGATTCGGTGTTCTGCAGCGGTGACGGGCTGTCTTTTTTGCTCGACGACAGCGGATAACTGCAAAGATGCGTTGAGCAGGGATCGCTTCTGGCTCGACTTGATTTCAACTTCACTCACCGCGACGAAAACGAATATGCCTGTGATTGAGGCGGCGACGACTGCGGCACCTAGTCGGATCGCGTCATCGGCAGTGAGTGCGGAAACAGTGTTGAAAACCACCATGCTGCTGAGCGCAGATAGGAAAGCTGAGAACACCCGGGCCACCCAGAGTCGTCGGATGACATGCAAATCCTTGACCAGTTCCTTTTGGTCTGCGAACGCGTCAGGCCACCAAGGCGCTATTTTGGCTCGGTATCTCCTTTTCAGCCGGGCAGCGCCCCGCCACGGATCGGTGCCGAACTTTCGCCAGCCGAACCACGCGGCCTCGACCAGAATTCCGGTGATGCCGAGTGCGTAAGCAGCAAGGAGAATGGCAAGGCCAATGCTGAACACGACTTGTTCGAGCGTATTTCCGAAGACTCCCATGACTTCCCCCAAGCCCTGTCGTTCCAAGGAACATACCTGAGCGGAGCCCGATTTGTAAGCCTGCCCCGGTGCTGGTCCGCGTTCCGCAAGCGTCTTGATACGCTAGCCGCGTGAGCCCAGCAGAGCCGTTGCCCTATTTGGATTCCGCCGTGCCCCTGGCGTTTGCGCACCGCGGCTTCTCGCCGCCCGGCAGCGCGGTGGAGAACTCGTTGCAGGCCTTCCGGGCCGCCGTCGAACTCGGCTTCGACTACCTGGAAACCGATTTGCGCACCAGCTCGGACGGGGTGCTGATGGTCTTCCACGATGAGACCCTGGACCGGGCCACCGATGGCAGCGGCAAGATTTCCGAACACACTTTCGCCGAGCTCTCCCGATTGCGGATCGGCGGTGCGGAACCGATCCCCAGTTTCGAACAGCTCGTCGCCGAGTTCCCGGAGACCAGGATCAACTTCGACGTCAAAGATTCCGCCGGGGTCGCTCCGTTGGTGGAAATCATCGAGCGCTTTTCGCTGCATGATCGGATCTGCGTGGCGTCGTTTTCCGATGCCCGCCGCCGTTCGGTGCTTTCCCGATTGCGCAAACGCACTGCATCCTCCGGCGGCATGTGGTCGATCGCGGCTTTCGTGCTGTTTTCCGCCTGGACGCCGCGCCGCTGGCTCAAGCGCCTGCTGCACGACGTCGATTGCCTGCAGGTGCCGGTGCGCGCCGGAATCCTCCCCGTGGTGACCCGGAAATCGGTGCACCGCGCGCATCTGCTCGGCCTGAAACTGCACGTTTGGACGATCAACGACAAGCCGGAGATGCATCGGCTGTTCGACCTCGGGGTGGACGGCGTGATGACCGACCGGGCCGATCTGCTCGCCGAGGTGATGCACGAACGCGGCTACTGGCACTGAGCCTGTGGCACTGCGCCCTGGCCCGGGTGGCAGGATGGGGGGATGCAGGTGTTGATAGCCCCGGACAAATTCAAAGGAACCCTCAGCGCGCTCGAAGCCGCGCAGGCGATGGCCGAAGGCGTGCTCCGGGTGTATCCGGACGCCCAAGTCCAATTGCTTCCGATGGCCGACGGCGGCGAGGGCACCGTGGCGGCCGCAGTCGAGGCCGGGTTCGAGGAACGGTTGACCGCGGTGGTGGGCCCGATCCTGAAACCGACCGGAGCGGTGTGGGCGCTCAACGGGACTACCGCGGTGATCGAAACCGCTCAGGCGAGCGGATTCCTGCTGGCTGAGCGGAATCCGGAAAATGCCTTGCGTGCGCACAGCTACGGTTGCGGTCAATTGATTGCTGCGGCGCTCGACGCCGGTGCCACCGAGATCGTGCTCGGGCTTGGCGGCAGCGCGATGACCGACGGCGGAACCGGGGCCCTGCGCGCATTGGGCCTGCAGCTTTTGGACCGGCACGGCACGTTGCTGCCGTTGGGCGGCGGGCCGTTGGCCGATGCCGTGGCGATCGATGCCAGCGGATTGGATCCGCGCTTGGCGTCGGTGCAGATCCGGCTCGCGGTGGACGTGGACAATCCGTTGAGCGGCCCGGATGGCGCAGCGCACGTTTTCGCGTCGCAGAAGGGTGCCGACGGGGCCGGCGTGGAACTCTTGGACGTCGGCCTGCGCAATCTCGCTTCATTGCTGCGGCAAGAAGCCGGCGCCGATGTGAATGTCGCCGGCGCCGGTGCGGCCGGCGGCTTCCCGGCGTCGTTCTTGGCCTTCGCCGGCCGGCAGATCGGTTCGGTGCGGATCGAACCCGGCGCGCAACTGGTCGGCGAGTTGGTCGGCCTGGACGCCAAGCTCGCGGCAGCGGATTTGCTGTTGACCGGAGAAGGCAGCGTGGACGCGCAGTCGCTGGCCGGCAAAACCCCCGTGGCGGTGGCCCGGAAAGCCCAGCAGGCCGGCGTTCCAGTGGTGCTCGTGGCGGGGCAGATCAGCGTGGGATTCGAGGAACTGACGGCGCTGGGCGTGGTGGCTGCAGCGTCGCTGGTCGAGGTCGCACGCGGCGCGGATGCCGCGTTGGCCGAGCCGGCGCGCTATCTGGCCCTGGCCACAGCCGAAGCGCTCAACGGGATCTGACTCCGGTCCACGTCTTCCGCCGAGTGGCCAGATCTGCAGGTTACAGGTCCGTTTTGAGCTGCAGATCTGACCACTCGAGTTGGGGAAACCGGCATGTTGCCGGAGTAGGGTGGGGTGCTGATTGCGACCCGTTGTCCCCAGGAGTAACCCGATGAACGTCCCCGCACCGAACGGCCAGCTGGCCAAAACCCTCAAACCGCGGCACCTTTCGATGATCGCGATCGCCGGCGTGATCGGCGCCGGCCTGTTCGTCGGCTCCGGTGCCGCGATTCGGCAGGCCGGGCCCGGAGTCCTGCTGGCCTATGCCGCGGCTGGGCTGGTGGTGATCCTGGTGATGCGGATGCTCGGCGAAATGGCCGCCGCGAATCCGGAGACCGGATCATTCTCCGCATACGCGGACAAGGCGCTCGGCCGCTGGGCGGGGTTCAGCATCGGCTGGCTCTATGCCTGGTTCTGGATCATCGTGCTCGGTATCGAAGCCACCGCGGGCGCGGCGATCGTGCACCGTTGGGTGCCCGGGGTGGATCAGTGGGCCTGGGCGTTGATCTTGATGGTGCTGCTGACCGTGACGAACGTGTTCTCGGTGAAGTCCTTCGGCGAGTTCGAATTCTGGTTCGCCTCGATCAAAGTGGCCGCGATCGTGGTCTTCCTGATCCTGGGCGTCTTGGCGATCTGCGGTTTGCTGCCCGGCGTACCGGCACCCGGACTGGACAACCTCATCGGCCAGGGCGGGTTCCTGCCGAATGGTCCGGGTGCCGTGCTGGCCGGCATCCTGGTGGTGGTGTTCTCATTTTTCGGCGCAGAGATCGCGACGATCGCGGCCGGGGAGTCGGCGGACCCGGCAACTGCGGTGAAGAAGGCGGTCCGCTCCACGGTGTGGCGGATTCTGGTCTTCTACATCGGTTCCATTGCGATCGTGATCATGCTCTTGCCCTGGAACGATGCCAGCGTCGCGAAGAGCCCCTATGTCGCGGTGATGGAGCGGTACGGGATTCCGGGCGCCGGCACGATCATGGACGTCGTGGTGCTGGTCTCCGTGCTGTCTTGCTTGAACTCCGGCCTGTACACCGCCAGCCGGATGATGTTCTCCTTGGCCCGGCGCGGCGATGCGCCAAAGGCGTTGCGCCGGATCGAGCGCAGCGGGGTACCCCGTTCCGCGGTTTTGGCCTCGACCGTGGTCGGCTTCATCACGGTTGCGTTGAACTACCTCTACCCGGACACGGTCTTCTTGTTCCTGGTGAACACTTCCGGAGCGATCGCGCTTTTCGTCTGGCTGGTGATCGCCGCCTCGCAATTGGTGCTGCGGAAGCGGATGGGCGCGGCGGCGCGGGATCTGCCGTTGAAAATGTGGCTCTTCCCCTACCTGACCTGGGCCACGATCGCGGCGATCATCGGACTCATCGTCGGGATGGCCTTCATCGACAGCACCCGGCAGGAGTTGCTGCTTTCCGGCGCGCTCGCCCTGGTGATCATCGGCGTCGGGGTGTTCCGGCAACGTACCTCCGCCGAGCGTTGACTTGTGGCGGGTAAGCGGCGCGGATAACCGCCACAAGTCAACGCTCGGTGCGGGAGGCGAAGGAGGCGCGCAGCTTGGTCAGCCCATGCATGCCGTGATAGATCGCCAGGGCCGCTGCGGTGCCCAGCGCGATCCCGGCGAATTGCAGGTCACCGATCGTCCAGGTGTAGTTCGCGATCCCGATGATCAGGGCCACCGCGGCGGTGGTCAGGTTGATCGGGTTGCCGAAGTCGACTTTGTTCTGCACCCAGATCCGCACGCCCAGCACGCCGATCATGCCGTACAGCATCGTGGCGGCGCCGCCGAGCACGCCGGGCGGAACCGTCGCGATCAGCGCGCCGAACTTCGGCGAGAAGCTCAGCAGCAGGGCGGTCGCCGCGGCGACCCAGTAGGCCGCGGTCGAATACACTCTGGTCGCGGCCATCACGCCGATGTTCTCCGCGTAGGTCGTGGTGCCGGAACCGCCGCCGAAGCCGGCCAGCGTGGTGGCCAGGCCGTCGGCCATCAGTGCCCGGCCGGCCATCGGGTCCAGGTTGTGCCCGGTCATCAACGCCACTGACTTCACGTGTCCCACATTCTCCGCGATCAGTACCAGGACCACCGGAATGAACAGCCCGGCCACCGCGATATTGAAGGTCGGGAACTGGAAGTGCGGCAGTCCGATCCAGGCCTGCGCATCGATTGCGGAGAAATCCACTTCGCCCTGGACGACCGCGACCAGATAGCCGACGACGACGCCCACCAGGATCGACAAGCGGCCCAGGATGCCGCGGAACAGCACGGAGACCAGGATGATCACCACGAGCGTGACCAACGCGGTGAGCGGTGCCCGGTCGAAGTTGTCCTTGGCCGACGGCGCGAGGTTCAAACCGATCAGCGCGACAATGGTCCCGGTCACCGCCGGGGGCATCAAGCGGTTGATCCAGGCGGCACCGAAGCGTTGCACCAGAGCGCCGACCAGGAACAGCACGACGCCGGCCATCACCACCCCGCCCAGCGCCCCGGCGACGCCGAATTGGCTTTGCGAGGCCATGATCGGGGCGATGAAAGCGAAACTCGAACCCAGATAGCTGGGCACCTTGCCTCGGGTGAGCAGCAAGAACAGGATCGTGCCGATGCCGGAAAAGAAGAGCGTGGTGGCCGGCGGCATGCCGGTGATGATCGGCACCAGGAAGGTGGCGCCGAACATCGCCACGACGTGCTGCAGGCCGATCCCGATGGTCCGGGGCCAGCTCAGCCGTTCATCGGGGGCGACGACTCCGCCGGGTTCGATGGTCTTGCCGTTGCCGTGGATGCGCCAGCCGAGGCCGGTTTCGCTCATGAAAGTCTCCGATGGAAGAAGGCCGTACAGGGGTTTCAGCTAAGACTAACCGCAACGCCCGGTTTGAGCAGGCGTCTGCCATTCCCGGACGCGGCTGCCGGATCATTGCAGGCCGAGTGCCCCGTAGAGCTGCTCCCGGCTGTCCGTGAGATAGGCCCGCATCAGCGTCGCGGCCTGCTCTGTTTCGCCGTCCGAAAGCAGCTGGACGATCTGCCGGTTCCTGGGGATGTAGGGCTCCAGGAAACTCCGCGAATCAGCCATTGAATGGAACGCCAGCCGGACTTCGGCGAGCAGCTGCCGCATCACTTCGGAGACCCGTCTACTGCCGACGCTGTCGACCAGGGATTGGTGGAAGGCGAGATTGCAGGTGGCGACTTCCATCCACCGGCCTTCCTGGGCCAGCAGTTCTGCCTGTTCGACGGCGGCCAGGGCCGAGCGCAATTCGGTCGCCCCGGCCGGGCAGTTGGCGACGGCGGCGACTTCGATGAATATCCGCGCGGTGTAAACCTGCAGCACATCGTCGCGGTCCAACCGGCGGACGAAGACCCCGCGGTGCAATTCGTGGTTGATCAGCCGTTCGTGCGCGAGCAGCCGGAAGGCTTCGCGCAGCGAATTGCGGGAAACTTGGAGCGAATCCGCGAGGGATTCCTCGGCGAGTTGGGTTCCCGGGGGGAGGTCGCCTTCGGAAATTCGCTGCCGGAGCACTTCGGCAACCATCTCGCCGGTGCCAGTTCGCCGGATTTCCAGTCTTTTACGGGCAAAAAGCACGGCGAAATCGACCTCCGGCTCCATGGTTCTCCTTCCCAACCCTCGGCTTTCAATCTAGTCCATCGCGATAAAGCGAGGAGGGTTGGAAAAATACCGCGAGCGTCGCGCGAGGAGGCAGTCAGATATACGGTGCGGCTCATGAAATCGGCGCCGTGAGCGGGTCGGGTGCCTGGCGTGAGCGGCCATCATCGCTGATCACCAGCAGACCTTCACGTGCCCAATACTCGAAACCGCCGATCAGTTCGCGCACCCGCGGATATCCGAGTGAAGCCAGGATCAAGGCGCCCCGGGTGCTCCCATTGCAGCCGGGGCCCCAACAATAGACAACGATCGCGGCCGCTTTGTCCGGAACGACCTCGGCGGCCCGGGCAGCAAGATCGGCAATCGGCAGATGTATTGCCCCGGGGATCCGCCCTTGACGCCAAGCCGCCTCCGATCTGACATCGAGCAGCAGCGGCACCTTGCCATTCGCCCGGTCGGCGGCGAGATCGGAAGGGTCGGTTTGGAAGGCCAGTTTCGCAGCGAAAAAGTCCGCCCCGGTGATCGAAGTTTGCATGCTTCAAGTCAAGCGGCAGAGTCCGGGCTCTGGAAGGGCGTTCCGACGCAATGCGGGTCCATTTGCCGTTGAATGGACGTTAATATGGCCCGTATGCCGTTGAAGCAATTATTAGATCTTGATGCCACTGACCGAGCGATCATTGACGAGCTGCAGCGTGATGGGCGAATGAGCACCGCGCAGCTCGCGCGGGCGATCAATTTGTCGGCCAGCGCGACCGGGGAACGTGTGCGACGGCTGACCGAGGGCGGCATCATCACCGGCTTTTCCGCCACCGTCGATCCGGAAGCCCTCGGCTACCCGGTTGCCGCGTTCGTACGGCTGGCCTATCCCTCCGGAAACTACCGGCCATTCCACGATCTTGTCGATGCGACGCCGGAGATCGTGGAAGCCCACCATGTCACCGGCGTCGACTGCTTCATGATCAAAGTCCACGCCCGCTCCATGGCCGACCTTGAACGGATCGCAGGACGCCTGGCCACGCTGGGCGGCATCACCACTAGCGTGGTCTACTCCAGTCCAGTCCCCTCGCGGCATCTCACCCCGGCCTGACCTGACGGACTCGCTGCTGCGATTCCGCCGGATCAGCGGAATTCAGCTGCCGAGTCCGTCCTGCTTGCCTGGGTCTGCCGGCTAAGCCCAACTGGCAAGTTCTTTCGCGCTGGCTACGGCGTCGGCCACGTCCTCGAGCATCAGACTGTTGTTCACCGAAGCACCGGCGAGCACTCCTTCGGCCATGGACAGCCCTACCTGGCCCATCGGGTTCCGCACGTTTCCAGCCAACCAGACTCCGGGAACCACAGTGGAATCGTCCGGATCGGATTCGAAATATTCGCCGATTCCGGCCGGATGCTCGACCGGGACCAGCCCGAGCTGCTTGGCCAGCTCGGCCCGGGCCCGGAATTTGGGCCCGACGACGAGTGCCTCGCTGGCGTGGTGGCGCCCGTCGATCCGGACGCCGGTGAGCCGGCCGGCCTCGCTGTCCACCTGTTGTACCGCGCCGTCCACCACCGAAACCCCGCGCGCGGAGAGCTGGTCGAACTGGTCCTCGTCCGGTTCGACGGCATCGTTGAGGAACAAGGTCACGGTGCTGCTCCATTGCCGGAAGAGCAGCGCCTGGTGCACCGAGAACGGTCCGGTGCCGATGATCCCGATCTGCTGGTCCCGGACTTCCCAGCCGTGGCAATACGGGCAATGCAGCACGGTGCGGCCCCAGTGCTCGCGGAGTCCGGGGATTTCCGGCAATTCGTCCACCAGGCCGACCGCCAGGATGATCCGGCGCGCGGTGGCCGCCGTTCCATCCGAAAGCGTTGCGCTGAATCCGCCGGAAGGTTCCTGCTGAACGGATTGCACCCGGCCCGGCCGGACCGTGCCGCCGTAGCCGGTGACCTCGTTCCGGCCGATCCGGTACAGCTCGGCCGGCGCGATGCCTTCGTTGCCGAGCAGGCCGTGGACCCCTGAGGCCGGAGCATTGCGCGGCTCGCCGGCGTCGACGAGCAATACTTTCCGACGGGCGCGGGCGAGTGTCAGGGCGGCGCTCAGGCCTGCGGCACCACCGCCGATGATGATTGCGTCATAGTGTTTTTGCATCTCGCCAGCTTGTCCCACGGGATAATTGATTGGCAAACCTTTTTGCCGTTATGGCAAGATTGGGTCATGGAAACCGATGAGTTGCTGGCTTCAGTGGGACCGCGGCTGCGGAATCTCCGCGAGTATCGAAAACTGACCTTGACCCAGGTCGCAGCGAGCACCGGGATTTCGCTCAGCACGCTTTCCCGACTGGAGTCGGGGCAGCGGCGGCCCAACCTGGAGTTGCTCTTGCCGTTGGCCAGGGCGTACGCGGTGCCGCTGGACGACCTGGTCGGCGCACCGGCCACCGGGGATCCGCGGATCCACCTCAAACCGATCAAACGCCACGGCGCCACGATTGTGCCGTTGACCCGGAACCCCGGCGGTATCCAGGCTTATAAACACGTGCTGCCGGCCGGCTCCGAGCCGCAGGTGCCGGATCCGCGCAGTCATGAGGGCTTCGATTGGATGTACGTGCTCAACGGCCGGCTCCGGCTGGTTCTCGGCGAACAGGACTTGGTCCTGCATCCCGGCGAGGCCGCGGAGTTCGATACCAGAGTGCCGCATTGGTTCGGCCGGGCCGGAACGGAAGCCGTTGAATTCCTGAGCCTGTTCGGCCTGCAGGGCGAACGGATGCATGTGCGGACCGGTTCCGAGCCCAGATTCCCGTGATTTCCGGGCGGTTGGGCCGTATTCCACGGGGTTAATTTGGGCTCTATACTGGGTCAACTGTGGATCAGCCAATCGCTCAGGAAGATACCTTCCCCGAAATTCCCGACGTCGGTCGGGCGGCGTCTTCGATCAGCTTCGAGCGGACCGTCGATCGCCGCTTGGTCCATCGGCATTCGCTCAGCGAGGTCTTTCTCACCGATTCCACCCGGCTCGGCCGGGATCGCTTCGGGATCGGCGTGCAATGGCCCAGGTGGCACCTGCTTTACGACGGTTACGCGGGATATTACGACGGCCACCTGGTGGCCGAAACGATTCGGCAGATTTCCATCTGCATCGCGCACCGGTACCTCAAGGTGCCGTTCGAGCAGAAATTCCTGCTTTCGGAGATGTCCCTCGAACTGGCTCCCGAAGCCGGTTGGCGGGAGACCGCCAGCACCAATGTGGTGGTCATGGTCTCGACCGAGGTCCGCTTCCGCAATGGCCTGCTGAGCCGGCTGGACGCGGCCAGCGCCTTTTACGTCGGCGGTGAGCTGGTGGCCCGTGGCAGTTCCGTGGCGCAACTGGTCGCACCGCGGGTCTATCGGCGATTGCGCCGGAATGCGCGGAGCCTGCGCGCGGCCGCCGAGCCCCGGCCGGCGCTTCCCCGGGTGCCGTCGCAGCCGGAGCGAAACACCGTCCTGGACGATTCCAGCCCGGTGCCGTTCTTGGTGGTGGATACCCACCATCCGGTCTTTTTCGACCACCCGCTGGACCATGTGCCCGGCATGCTGCTTTTCGTCGCGGCGCAACAGGCGGCGCAACGCGCGGCCGGGTTCGACCGCAGCCGGATTGTCGCGATGGGCGGTACTTTCGAGCAGCCGATCGAACTCTGGGATCCGGTGCGGTTTTCGGCGGTGCCGACCGGCGCCGGCCAGGGCCGTCCCCGGACGCAACCGTGGTCGGTGGAGGTGCTGGTGCACAGCACCGTCCGGGCCCGGATTCAGCTCATCCTGGAGTTTCCGGATCCTGTGGTCACGCCATTTCCGGAGGCGTGAGCGGTTCGTGCGGACCCTCGATCAGCGTGCTGATTCGTGCGTCGCTGCGGGCCTTTTCGGAAAAGACCGTATTGCCGATCGACCACCACATGTTCTTGATCTCTTTGCTGAGTTCACGGCGGTCGGAAATGATTTCCGAAACCATTTGCACGCCGGTGAAGGAGCCGACCAGGAACATCGCGAAGGCTTTGGCGTCGACGTCGGGATTGATGTCGCCCTGCTCCTTCGCGGTGAGGGCAAGCTGGGTCATGTCCGCAATCCAGTCGATGTAGGGGCCCGCGACGTCGAGGCCGAAAGCCGGGCCCTCGAAGGTCAACCGGATGCCGGCTTTGACCACGGTGTCGGTTTGCAGCAGATTCGCGAATTCCTGGCAGCTGGCGATCATGACGGCCAGCGCGCGTTGTTCATCCCGGTTGTTTTCGGCGATTTTCTCCTGCACCAACCGGTGCTGCTCGGCAATCACGGCCTTTGCCAGTTCCAGTTTCGAGGAAAAGTGGAAATACACGGCGCCCTTGGTCACCTTGGCTTCTTCCGCGGCCAAGGCGAGGTTGGATCCGTTGAAGCCGAACTGGTTGAATACCCGGGCCGCGCCGAGCAGAATCAGCGAGCGGGTGGCCAGCGCCCTTTCTTGCATGGTATGAATTTCCGTTCAATTAGGCTGGGATAGCGAAGTCCGCACCCGTTCGCTTACCGAGGAGACCCGCGTTCATGACGAGGATTCTGCTGATCGGTTCTACCGGTTTCATCGGTCGTCAGATCCTGGCCGCATGGTCTGCGTCCACGACCCCGGAGCCCCGGGTGCTATTGCGGAATCGGTCGGCAGGGTCCGACGATTCACAATTCATCGGCGACTTGAACCACCCGGCCAGCTTACAAGAGGCCATGGATGGAATCGAAATTGTGGTGAACGCCACGTCCTACCTGGGATCGGACCCCGAGGCGGCGGAGCGGCTGTACCTCCAGGGCACCGCCAACCTCCTGGACGCCGCAGCCCGGGCAGGGGTCCGCCGGTGCCTCCAGATGAGTACGGCAGCGGTCTACGGCTCGGGCCCGCACCGGGGAATCGGCGTTCTGGACCAGTCGGCGAACCCGGAATCGATGATCAGCCGCCACCGCTCGATCGCGGATCAGATGGTGCTCGACGCCGGCGGCACCGTGCTGCGCCCTTATCTGGTGTACGGTCCGGCGGACCGGTGGTTCATCCCGGGCGTGGTGAAACTTTTCCGGAGGCTGGGCAGCCAAATCGAGCACGGCAGCGCGCGGCTTTCGCTGATCAGCTCGGTCGAGCTGGGCCGGTTGGTGGCGGCTCTGGCGCTGGCCGAAGGCCCGATCGGCGGCATCTTCCACGCGGCCGGTCCCGAACCGGTGCGATTGTCCGAACTCGTAGCGCAGATCGAGTCGCAGATCGGCCCACTGGGCTTGTCGGGCTCGGTTTCGCTGCCGCGGGCGCAGGAGCTGCTCGGCGACGCCGGGTTCAGCCGGCACCAGGTCAGCATGATTGGCGTCGACGGCTGGCTCGATGCGGCACCGCTCTGGAACCGCACCGGATTGCCGCCGTCGTCGTTTTCGTTGGCGGAGCCGGCCACGCGTGCCTGGTACCGCAGCCGGATCGGGACTTGATCCGGTCACGGAACCGGTGAAATCCGGACCCAGCGCCACGCACTACGATGCTGCTATGACGGAACACGGCCACCAGCACGGAACCCAGGCGCACAGCCACGGCTCCGCCGGGCACAGCCACGGCGCCGGTGTGCACCGGACCAGGATCGCCATCGCGCTCGGCATCACTTTGGCGGTCTTCGTCTTCCAGGTGATCGGCTCGATCATCACGGGGTCTTTGGCCTTGCTTTTCGACTCCGCCCATGTGCTCACCGATGCCGGCGGGTTGGTGATGGCGCTGATCGCGGCCTGGCTGGCGGGCAAGCCGACTTCGGACAAGCGGAGTTGGGGATTCGCCCGGGCCGAAGTGCTGGCGGCCACCGCACAAGCCGCGTTGTTGTTGGGCGTGGGGCTGTTCGTGCTGATCGAGGGCATCGACCGGTTGATCAACCCCAGCTATGTCGCGAGCAATGAAATGATCGTCTTCGGGGTGATCGGCCTGTTGGGCAATGTCGTCTCCTTGCTGGTGCTGGCCACCGGGCGCAAAGCCAATTTCAATATGCGGGCGGCATTCCTTGAGGTGCTCAACGACGCACTCGGTTCGGTTGCCGTGATCGTCGCGGCGATCATCATCAGCACCACCGGCTGGGTTCAGGCGGACGCCTTGGTCGCGATGCTGATCGGCGTGCTGATCTTGCCGCGCACCGTGAAACTGCTCTGGGAGACCATCAACGTGCTGCTCGAATCAACGCCCAAGGGCCTCGACGTCGCGCAGCTGCGGGATCACTTGTTGGGGGTGCCGCACGTGCTCGAAGTGCACGACTTGCACGTGACCCAGATCGCCACCGGGCTCCCGGTGCTGACCGCGCACATCGTGGTGGAAGAGGAATGTTTCCACGACGGCCATGCGCCGCAGATGCTGGATCAATTGCAGCAATGCGTCGCCGGGCATTTCGACGTCAGCATCGAACACTCCACCTTCCAGTTGGAGCCGGCCAAGCACACCGAACACGAATCAGGCGTGCACGCCTAGCCGATGACGCCGTCGACCAGGGCCTTCGCCTCTGCCTGGACCAGCTGGAGGTGCGCGTCGCCCTTGAAGGATTCGGCGTAGATCTTGTAGACGTCCTCGGTGCCGGACGGGCGCGCCGCGAACCAAGCGTTCGCGGTGGTGACTTTGAGCCCGCCGATCGGCGCGCCGTTGCCGGGCGCTTCGGTGAGTTTGGCGGTGATCGGCTCACCGGCCAGTTCGGTGGCGACAACGTCGGCGGCGGCCAGCCGGCCGAGCTTCGCTTTCTGCTCCCGGCTCGCTGCCGCGTCCACCCGTGCGTACGACGGCGCACCGAACTTCTCGGTCAGCCGGGCATAGTGCTGCGAGGGCGAGGCGCCGGTGACCGCGGCGATCTCGGAAGCCAGCAAGGCCAGCAGGATCCCGTCCTTGTCCGTGGTCCAGACCTTGCCGTTGCGCCGGACGAAGGACGCCCCGGCTGATTCTTCGCCGCCGAAGACGCCGGAGCCGGAAAGCAGGCCGGGCACGAACCATTTGAAGCCCACCGGCACCTCGATGAGCTTCCGGCCCAGTTCCGCGGCCACCCGGTCGATGATTGAAGAGGAGACCAGGGTCTTCCCCACGCCGGCATCGGCGGGCCATTGTTTCCGGTGCGTGTAGAGGTATTGGATCGCGACGGCCAAGAAGTGGTTGGGGTTCATCAGGCCGGCGTCCGGGGTCACGATGCCGTGCCGGTCGGCGTCGGCGTCATTGCCGGTGGCGATGTCGAAATCCGCGGCCTTGCTGATCAGCGAAGCCATCGCGAACGGCGAAGAGCAGTCCATCCGGATCTTCTCGTCCCAGTCCAGGGTCATGAACGCCCATTGCGGGTCGATGGTCGGGTTGACCACGGTCAGGTCCAAGTGGTGCCGTTCGCCGATCTCGCCCCAGTAATCCACCGAAGCGCCGCCCATCGGGTCGGCCCCGATCCGCACCCCGGCAGCCCGGATCGCATCGAGATCCAAGACTTCGGGGAGCGCATCGACATAGCTGGAGAGGAAGTCGAAGCTGCCGGCTTGGTTCAGCGCGGTGGTCAGCGGAACCCGCTTCACGCCGTCGAGCCGGTTCTCCAACAGCTGGTTGGCACGGTTGGCGATCCACGTGGTGGCATCGCTGTCCGCGGGTCCGCCATGCGGCGGGTTGTACTTGAATCCACCGTCGCCGGGCGGATTGTGCGAAGGCGTGACCACAATGCCGTCCGCCTGGTCCGGGTGCGCTACCGGGCCGTGGTTGTAGCTCAGCACGGCGTGGCTCAACGCCGGGGTCGGGGTGAACCCGTGCCGGGCGTCGATCAGCACTTGGACCCCGTTGCCGACCAAGACCTCGAGCGCGGAGTTCTGGGCCGGCTCGGACAGCGCATGCGTGTCCTTGGCCAGGAACAGCGGTCCGGCAATGCCCTGGCTGCGCCGGTATTCGGCGATCGCCTGGCTGGTAGCCAGGATGTGGTCCTCGTTGAACGAAGTCTTCAGGCTGCTTCCGCGGTGCCCGGAAGTGCCGAAGACCACCCGTTGGTCCGGGTTCGCCGGATCCGGTTTTTCGTCGTAATAAGCATCGAGCAGGGCGGTCAGGTCGACCAAGTCGGTGGGGAGGGCAACAGTACCCGCGCGGCTAGCCATGCTCTAAGCATGCCAGAGTGCGCCGCAGCCGGCATCAACCAGCCGCGGCATCCGCTCAATGCACTCCGGCCATCAGCTTCCGGATCGGTTTGGTCGAGGCTGCCAGCGCGATGCCCAGCAGGATCGCGACGCCGCCGATGGTGAGGAAGTACGGCAGCTCGTTTTCGGTGTTGTAATAACCGGCCAGCACTCCGGAAAGCGTGGTGCCCAGGGAGAGCGAAAGGAAGAACAGCGCCACCATCTGCGTGTGGAAGGCTTTCGGCGCCAGTTTGGTCGCCAGCGAAAGCCCTACCGGGGAGATCAACAGTTCGGCCATGGTGAACAGGAAGAGGATTCCGGCCAGCGCCAGCAGCGGCACCGACGCAGTGGTGGTCAGCGGAAGGAAGCAGAGGAAGGCTCCGCCCATCACGACCAAGGCCAGGGAGAACTTGATCGGCGTGCTCGGCTGCCGGCTGCCCAGCTTGGTCCACAGCGCCGCGAACACCCCGGCGAAGACGATGATGAAGATCGGGTTGATCGACTGCACCCAGGCGGCCGGCATTTCCCAACCGAAGAGGTTGCGGTCCAGCCGCTGATCCGCGTAGATCGGCAAGACCGTGAACTGCTGCTGGAAGAGCGACCAGAATGCGGTGCTCGCGAGGAACAGCGGGATGAACGAGTAGACCCGGCTGCGTTCCAGCCCGGACACCTTTCGGCTGCCCAGGATCACGCTGAAATAGGCGATGGTGGCGGCGACGACCACTCCGACGACCACCCATTTGAGGTTCTGTGCCGTGATCCAGCCCAAGAGCACCGCGACCGCGATCGCCACGACCGCGGCGGCGCCGATCCCGAAGACCATCGGGAATTGCTTCCGGGGCAGTGGGTTGGGCACCGCGCGGGCCTCGTCCGGAAGCGACTTGCGGGTCAGTGCGTATTGGGTCAGGCCGAGCGCCATGCCCACTGCTGCGGCTCCGAAGCCCCAGTGGAACCCGTAGTCGTTCATCAGCCAACCGGTGACCAACGGGCCGATGAAACCGCCCGCGTTGATGCCCATGTAGAAGATCGAGAAGCCGGCATCGCGGCGTTCGTCTTTTTCGCTGTACAGCGCACCCACGATCGAACTGGCGTTGGCCTTCAACCCGCCGGAGCCGACGGCGACCAGGAGCAAGCCGATGCCGAGCCCCAGCGCGCCGGGGATCAAGGCGAGGGCGATGTGGCCGGCCATGATCAAGCCGCCGGAGAAGAAGAGGACCCGTTCCGAACCCAGGATCCGGTCGGCCACCCAGGCGCCGAGGATGGTGGACAGGTAGACCACGCCGCCATAGGAACCGACCAGGCCGGTGGCCGTGATCTTGTCGACGCCGAGCCCGCCGTCGGTCACCGAGAAGTAGATGTAGAAGGCAAGGATCGCTTGCATGCCGTAGTAGGAGAAGCGTTCCCACAGTTCAATGCTGAACAGGTTGAAAAGCGGGAACGGCTGGCCGAAGAAGGTGCGGCCAGCTGGTTTCTCAGGCGTGACGGCGTGGTTTGTGTTGATGCTCACTTGCTCTATTTTTGCACTCTGTCAGGAGCCTGTCATATTGGCCGCGGTATCCGACCGGGCACTCGGCTTCAAATCAGCTGAGAAACCGCGGCTCGATTCGTGTTTCCTCGACGGAATCAGCGACCTTCCGCACGATGTAGCCGCCCTTCCCCGCTCGCTCGGCGACCGCCTCCACCAAGCTGGTGCCGCGATAGACCAGGCCGACGCCGTCGTCCGAACAATGCGTCTCCGGCAACTCGCCGGCGGCCACCAAGGCATGGATCAAGGGCCGTCGCCGGGCCTCCGAATCGTAGTGCACGCCGTTGCCGTAGGGGAGCAGGGCCAAGCCGTTGCCCACACCGCGCAGCTCCGGGCCGAACGAATCGGTGGTGCCGCCTTGGAACCAGCAGATCGAACCGGCAGAAACCCCGCCCAGCACGACGCCGGCTTGCCAGACCCGGCGGAAAATCTGGTCCAGACCGTGCGCCCGCCAGACTGCGAGCAGATTCACCACCGAGCCGCCGCCTACCCACACCAGGTCCTGGGCCAGCAGATGCGCCTCGATGTCGGGCACGTTCGGCATGCCGAAGAGGTTCAGGTTGGTCAACTCGAAGCCCGCCACCCGGGCGGCGTCGGCCAGCTGCGCGGCGAACCAGCGCTGATCCCCCGAAGCGGTGCCGAGGTGGGTCACCCTGGGCGCCCGGCCGGCCACGCCGGAGAGCTCGACGCCGTGGTGCACCAGGGGTGCGAATTCCAGCTCGGTGCGCGCGCCGGGCCAGTAGCCGCCCGAGGTGGCGAGGATCGTAGGTTCGCTGGCCGCCATCTGTTACTCCCTTGCTCCGCAACGGTTCTACCGCCCGATTGATCTCACTATAAGCTGAGGCGCAGACAGTGCAGCAGGCAAGGAAAGCAACGGAAGGACGATGCCCCGATGAGCGACATCGACAGCGTTTCAGTCGAAGAGCTGGCCGCCGGTACGAAGATCCTGGACGTACGCGAAGCCTACGAATGGGAAGAAGGGCACATCGCGGGTGCAGTGCACATTCCGCTCGACGAGCTGCCGCTCCGGTTCGAAGAGCTCGATCCGGACGAGGATCTTTACGTGATCTGCCGCAGCGGCGGCCGGTCTTTCCGAGCGGTGCAGTGGCTCAACGCGCAAGGCTATTCCGCGCTCAACGTCATCGGCGGCATGGGTGCCTGGCAGGATGCGGACAAACCCATGGTCTCGGAAAACGGCCAGGCCCCGCAGGTGCGTTAGTTGCATTCTCCGAGAGGAATATAAGCATGGATACCTACACGTTCTTGGGGCCGGAGGGCACCTTCACCGAAATGGCGCTGCTCAAGGTGCCTGGTGCTGCCGAGGCTGTGCGGGTGCCATCGGTGAATGCCGCGGCTGCCTTGGCGAAAGTGCGGTCCGGTGAATGCGATGCAGCAATGCTCCCGATTGAGAATTCCGTCGAAGGCGGAGTTTCGGCGACGCTCGATGCGATCGCCAGCGGCCAAGCGCTCCGGATCATCCGCGAGGTGATCGTGCCGGTGAGTTTTGTGCTCGCGGCGAAACCCGGTGTGGACCTCGGATCGGTGGCCCGGGTGGGCACCCATCCGCACGCCTGGGCGCAAACCCGAATCTGGGCCGACCGAAATATTCCAAACGCGGAATATATTCCGGTGACGTCGACCGGGGCAGCTGCCCATGCCCTGGTTTCCGAGGCTCCGGATTACCAAGCGGCAATTTGTGCCCGGCCGGTCGCCGAGCGGCTCGGCTTGGCGATCCTGGCCGAGAACATCGAAGACAATTCCGGCGCGGTGACCCGATTCGTCCTGGTCGCCAGGCCGGGAGCGCTGCCAGAGGCCACCGGCGCGGACAAAACCACCGTGGCGATTCCGCTGCCCGAGGACCGGCCTGGCGCCTTGATGGAAATCCTGGACCAATTCGCCACCCGGGGCGTCAACTTGAGCCGGATCGAGTCCCGGCCGACCGGCCAGTTCCTGGGCCACTACTTCTTCAGCATCGATGCCGACGGGCACATCGCCGAGGCCAGGATGGCCGAGGCGCTGCGTGCCCTGCACCGGATCAGTCCGCAGATCCGGTTCATGGGTTCGTATCCCCGAGCGGACGCGCAAGTCCCGGAGATCCCGGCGCACACCACCGACCGGGTCTTCGACCAGGCGCAGCGCTGGTTCGACGGGCTGCTCGCGGAATAGGCAATCCGGGCGGATCCCGGGCCAGGCGTCTATGCTTTCCTGCAAGTGGTCGAGTCAACAGGAGGAAGCATGACTGAGAACGTCGATAGCAATGCCGACGGCACCATCGTCAACCCGGACGCGGTTTATGATCCGGAACTGGACTATGACGCGGTAGGCGACCTCGGCGACGAGGCCAACGACTTGCGGTTCAATGAAGAGGAAGCCTTGATCCGGCAGCAGGCGCAACCGGAAGCGGACGCCGAATAGCTCCGGAGCGTTTCATCCGGTCGGTCAGGAAGCCCGGGCAGCCCAGCGGCCGTGTTCTTCGGGGGCGTGATCCGGGTTCACCCGGACGGTGAGCGCGCGTTTTTCGACGGCGACGGTGACCTTGGTGGCTTTGCCCGTCGGATCGCCGTCGAGCTGGGTCTCTTCCGGCACCGCAGTGCGCAGCACGATGGTTTCGGCGCGGTAGAAGTCGATCACCGGCAGCTTGCGATTGTGCTTGAACAGCACTTTGCCCATCATCGCGATCCAGCCCAGCGCGCTGCGCGGGCTCATCACGACGACGTCCAGGATCCCGTCGTCGATGAGTGCGCCGGGGATGAAATCGATGCCGCCCGGGAGCAGTCCGCAATTGGCGAACAACACCGAGCGGACTTTGCGCTGCTGGCTGGGAGCGTCGTCGAGCGCGACCGCGACCTTTTTCCGGCGCCCCGGCAGGTGCCGCACCCCGGCCTCGCTGTAGGCGAGCCAGCCGACCGACTTCTTTAATCCGTCATTGGTGTCGCCGACCACTTCGGCGTCCATGCCGATGCCGGCGATCACCAAGAAGGTGTGCGTCGAGTGTGCCCCGGAGACCGAGTTCTCCAGCTCCATGGTCGCGGTGTCCACCCGGCGTTGGTAGCCGAACAAAGCGGTGCGGACATTGGCGTCGACATTGTTGATGTCCAGGTCGAGGTTCCGGGCCAGCAGGTTCCCGGTGCCCAACGGGACCAAACCCATCGCCACCGGAGTGTGCTTGAGGACCTCCGCGACCACCCGCACGGTCCCGTCTCCGCCGCCGACCACCACGACGTCGGCCCCCCAGTTCAGCGCTTGCCGGGTTTGCGCATAGCCGGGATCTGCAACCGTGGTTTCCAAAAACAGCGGCTCCGGCCAGCCGGCGTCGGCGATCGCGGCCCGGATCGCAGACTTGGCCTGGTTCGCCTGGGCCTTGACCGGATTCAACACCACGGCGACCTTCTGCGGTCCGGACGGTCCGGGCTGTGCCGGTTCGCCGACCGCGCTCCGGTTGTGCTTCCGGCCCAACTTCCGGACCCCCCACCAGCTTGCGATGGAAAGGACCACTGCGCCGACGGCGATCAGTGTGATCCAGAGTGCGGGAGTCATAGTCTTCCTACAATAGTCCGTGCCAACTGCTGTGCTGACTGATTAACGTGCGGCGGCCGAATTAGTCCCGGGTGCCTCGCAAGCGAGGCTCGGGGCCCTCGGGTTATAGGCTTAGCTTCATGATCGATGTCAAAGACCTTTGTGAGAATCCGGATGTCTACCGAGCCAGCCAGCGTGCGCGCGGCGACAAGGAATCCCTGGTGGACTCGATCATTTCCGCGGACCAGTCCCGGAAGCACGCGATCACCTCCTTTGAGGCCTTGCGGGCCGAACAGAATGCCTTCGGGAAAAAGGTCGCCGCAGCCAAGGGCGAAGCGAAGCAGGAGTTGCTCGGCCAGGTCAAGGAGCTCGCCGGCCAGGTCAAAACCGCCGCAGTGGCGGCCGACGCGGCGCAGGCCGAGCTGGACGAACTGCTTAGGGCGTTCCCGAACCTGATCATCGACGGCGTGCCCACTGGCGGCGAGGCCGACTTCGAGCTGGTCAAAACGGTGGGCCAGCCGCGGGATTTTTCGGCGGCCGGGTTCGAACCCCGGGATCATCTGGAGATCGGCGAGTTGATCGGCGGCATCGACATGGAGCGCGGCGCGAAGGTCTCCGGTGCCCGGTTCAGCTTCCTCAAAGGCCCGGTGGCCAGGCTTGAAATCGCGCTCATGAACATGGCGCTCGACCAGGCTCTGCGGTACGGCTTCATTCCGATGATCACGCCGACCCTGGTCCGCCCGGAGACCATGGCGGGAACCGGATTCGATGTCAAGCACGATGACGAGATCTACCGCTTGGAAAAGGACGATCTCTACCTGGTCGGCACCTCGGAGGTGGCTCTGGCCGGTTACCACGGCGATGAGATCATCGACCTGTCGAAGGGGCCGCTGCGTTATGCCGGTTGGTCATCCTGCTACCGCCGCGAGGCCGGTTCGGCCGGCAAGGACACCCGGGGCATCATTCGGGTACACCAGTTCAACAAGCTCGAGATGTTCGTGTACACCACCTTGGACGAAGCCGAAGCGGAACACGCGAGGCTGCTGGCCTGGGAAGAGGAAATGCTGGCGAACCTCGGGGTGCCGTATCGGGTGATCGATACCGCCGCCGGAGATTTGGGGCTTTCCGCGGCGCGCAAATTCGACTGCGAAGCCTGGATTCCCAGTCAGGGCCAGTACCGCGAATTGACCTCGACCTCGAATTGCACGGGTTTCCAGGCGCGCCGGCTCAATATCCGGGAGCGGATCCCCGGCGTCGACGCCAAAGGCACCAGGCCGGTGGCCACCCTGAACGGAACCCTGGCAACCACGCGTTGGATCGTGGCGATTTTGGAGAACCATCAAAATGCCGACGGCACGGTCACGGTCCCGGAAAGGCTCCGCCCCTACCTCGGCGGCTTGGAAACGTTCGAGCTGGTCTGAGGCCGCAGCGATCCGGTGCGCAACGCGGGCTACCGGGACAATGCTTTGCGCAGCTGGGCTTGTTGTTGGAAATAGGCCCGGCACGACGGCAGCCAGAGCAGGACCGTGGCCAGTGCCGGGCCGAATTGCACCACCGCTTTGAGTCCGTATTCGGCCCCGCCCAGGCCGAAGCTGAATCCGTTTTGCATCATGCCGATGAAAAACAGGAAAAGCGCTGCGCAAGAAGTGAGGACCACTCGGCTTGCGTCGCTGCCGCCGGCTGCTTTCAGTGCAGCCGCCAGCATCGTGACGGAAACCAGGGTCAAGACCACGCCGGCGAACAGCAAATAGGGTCCGTACCCGACCAGCCCGATGCCGGAAACCAGGGCCAGCCCGATCGCGACCACGCCCGCGATCGACAACGGCACCGCGACCAGCAGGTAAATGCCGACGGCGAGGATCAGGGCGATCGGCCGTTGCGGGGTGGTCGGACGGCCGGGTGAAGAGTCCATGGTTAAAAAGTACATTGAATAGAATTAATATTTCAAGGGGTTCCGGCGCGCAAGGTTAACATTCACACTGGGGATGGGCCTGTGAATATTCACCTGTAGTTCACGGCTTCTGTGCGCTGCGTCCTAGGCGGTCTCCGCGCAATCTGTTTCACTGTAATCATGGAAACCATGACTGAATATTCAGTCTCCGGCAACGATGACCGGAGAAATAAGGAACAGAAATTGATCGCGCTCGACGTCGACGGCACTCTGGTCGATCACGACGGCGCGATGACCGATGAGGTCCGCGAGGCCGCCCGCGCAGTGGTCGATGCCGGGCACCAGGTGATCATCGCTACCGGGCGATCGCTCCAGGCGACGCTGCCGGTGATCGAACGGATCGGATTGCAAACCGGTTTCGGGGTCTGCTGCAACGGCGGCGTCACGGTCCGCTTGGACCCGTCGCTGCCTGGTGGATTCGAGGTGGTCCGCAAAGAGACCTTTTCGCCCAGGGACGCGCTGACCGCGCTGCGCAGCACCTTGCCGGCAGCAATGTATGCGGTCGAGGCGGCCGACGGGGAATTCCTCTCCACCAGCAGCTTCCAGGATGCCAGCTTCGGCATCCGGGCCCGCAGCGTGGATTTCGAAGAACTCCTGGACGCCCGGGCGGTCCGGGTGGTGGTGCACAGCCAAGAGGTGCCGCTCGCGGAATTCGAAGCCGCGGTGCAGGGCATCGGTTTGCACGGGGTGACCTATTCGGTCGGTTGGTCGGCCTGGTTGGATATCGCCGCCGCCGGGGTCACCAAGGCCTCGGCTTTGGAAAAGCTCCGTGCCGATTTGCGCTTGGACGCCAGCTCGACGGTCGCCGTCGGCGATGGCTTCAACGACGTTGAAATGCTGCGCTGGGCGCATCGTGGAGTGGCCATGGGCCAGGCTCCGCAAGGCGTCCAGGACGCGGCGAGCGAAATCACCGCCTCGGTGTACGACGACGGCGCGGCGCGGGTGTTGCGCAGCATCCTGGCCTAGCGCAGCTGAGCCCAAAGCACGCCGCCCGTCCAATCGGAAGTTGCCCGTCCAATCGGAAGTTTCAGTGGGCAGGGACGGCCCTGCCCACTGAAACCCGTGATCAGACGGGCGGCGGAAGTGCTGCGAGGGGTCAGTGGTTCTCTGCGAACCGCTTGATCGAGGCTGCCAACTCGGCTTCGGCGGCAGCTTTGTCCGCCCAGCCTTCGGCCTTGACCCATTTGCCGGGCTCCAAGTCCTTGTAATGCGTGAAGAAGTGTTCGATTTCCTGCACCAGGGAGGCTTCGACGTCGGCCAATTCCTGGATGTGCGCATACCGCGGATCGTCCAGCACGCAGAGCACTTTGGCGTCGCCGCCGCCGTCGTCGGTCATGTTGAAGACTGCGATCGGCCGGGCTTCCAGCACCACGCCGGGGTGCAGATCGTACTCCTGCAGCAAGACCAAGGCGTCCAAGGGGTCGCCGTCCTCGCCCAAGGTGTTGTCGAAGAAGCCATAGTGCGTGGGGTACTGCATCGAGGTGAACAGGATGCGGTCCAGCCGGATCTGCCCGGTCTCGTGGTCCACTTCGTATTTGACCCGCGAGCCGCGCGGAATCTCGATCGTGACGTCGTGCTTCATGGGTGTTCCTCCAAAACGGTTGGTGAATCTGACGATTCCAAAGGAGCCAGAGGCTCCGTCTACTATGAGGATATAGGCGCACGAGCCGCCGGAAAGAATTAGAACGGCCCGCGAACGGTCCGATCTGGAAGCACAGGAGAGACCAGCCGATGCGCCGAACGGCCCGCGCCCTGCAAGCTGGACTGCTGGCCTTGGCATTGGCCGCGCTCGCAGTCCCGGCGGCCATCAACGCGGCGCCGGCGTTCATCGCCCCGCCCAGCCCGCCGGCTCCGGTGATTCCCGCCGCGCAACTGCCGCCGGCCTCGTTGGCTCCGATGGGTGTCGCGGCCAGTCCCAAGGCCGACGCCGCGCAGCCGGACCCGGCCCGGCTCGCGGCGCTGTTGAACCCGATCCTGACCTCGGACGCCGGGAGCCTGACCGGCCAGGTGCTCGATGCCGCGACCGGCGCCGTGCTCTACGACCGCAGGGCGACGGCGGCAGCAGTCCCGGCGTCGAACCTGAAACTCTTCACCGCGGTCAGCGCGCTCAAGAACCTCGGTGCGGACACCAGATTGCAGACTTCGGTGCTGCGCGGTTCAGAGCCCGGCACCTTGGTGTTGCGGGCCGGCGGCGACGTGCTGCTGGGCGCCGGCGACTCCGCACCCGGCGCGGTCAACGGCCATGCCGGCCTGACCAGCCTGGCGCAACAGACCGTGGCGGCATTGGGCGGCTCCGCCGGCGGCGGCGTGCGCTTGCTGCTGGACGATTCGGTGTTCACCGGTGCGGCGCTGAATCCGGAATGGGATACCGGAGACGTCACGGCCGGGGAAATCGCCCCGGTGTTCCCGTTGGCGACCAATTCCGCGATGCCCGATCTCAAGGGCGGCAGCCGGCCGCAAGACAGCGCGTTGGCGGCGGCTCAGCTCTTCGCCTCGATCCTGGGCAAGCTCGGCGTGCCGGTGCAGGGCGCAGTGGGCCGGGTTGCCGCGGGCGATCCGGCCGCGACCGAGCAGCTGGCCGCCGTGGCGTCGGCGACGGTGGCCGAGCAAGTGGCCTACATGTTGCAGAACTCCGACAACTTCCTGGCTGAGGTGCTGGCCAGACTCGCCGCCACCGGGCAGCAGCGGCCCGGCAGCTCGGCAGCCGCGACCGCGGTCACCTTGGCGACCGTGAAGTCGTTGGGCGTCGACGTCACCGGGCTCACCCTGGCTGACAGCAGCGGCCTCGCCATGGCGAATCAGGTCAGTGCCGCGCAATTCGCACAGCTGGTGAAGCTCATCGTGACCGGCGACGACGCCAATATCCGCAGGGCGATCGACGGCTTCCCGGTGGCCGGATTGAGCGGCACGCTCGAATCCCGCTACGACACCGCCGAAACCGCTGCGGGATCGGGTCTGGTCCGGGCGAAGACCGGAACGCTCAATGTGGTCAAAACCCTCTCCGGCTTCGTGCTCGACGCCGATGGCCGGCTACTGGTCTTTTCTTTCATGGGCAACAACTTCAGCGGCGGCAGCGCGGTTGCCCAGCCGTTGTTGGACCAGGCGGCGGCGACGCTTGCCGGTTGCGGCTGCCGCTGAACGATCGCCGCCGAGCCGGCCGGGGCAAACTTCGGCTGGCGGCGATATTTGCGGACTGGCACGGGTCCGCCGCAGCGATCTGTGGTGAGATGGTCGGGTGAGCGCACTCGAGAAGCAAAACTTGATCAATTGGGAGCTCGCGGCCAGCACCGCGGCCAAACTCGCGGCGCCCGGGCCAACGCTCAGCAGCAATGAGATCGGCGCCGCGGTAGCCGATCTGCGCCGGATGGCGGACCGGGCAGTGCCGCACGTGCACCAGATCACTGGTTTGGACGCGGCTGCAGATCTGCGTGACTCGCAGGTGCTGATCGTGGACCGGGCTTCCTGGGCGAAGGCGAACACGCAGAGCTTTTCGGTGATGTTGGCCGGTACCCTGGCGAACTTGGAAGACAAGGCGCGCGGCCAAAATGCGCTGCGGCCGACGGCCCGGGCGATCAGCGGAACGGTGACCGGGGCTCAGCTGGGCGGAATCCTGGCCTTCCTTTCGTCCAAGGTCCTGGGCCAGTACGATCCGTTCGCCGCGTTGGCCGCCGGTTCGCAGATTCCGCCGGCCGGCCGATTGCTGCTGGTGGCTCCGAACATCATTTCGGTGGAACGCGAGCTGGGCGTGGATCCGGGCGATTTCAGGTTGTGGGTCTGCCTCCACGAACAGACGCACCGGGTGCAATTCGCGGCCGCGCCCTGGCTCCGGGACCACATGCTGCAGGAGGTGGACAAGCTCAGCGGGCTGCTGCTGGGCAATATCGACTCCTTGGGCGAGCGGGTTTCCGCAGCGGTCCGCAGTGCCGGGAGGACTCCGGCCGAACCGGCCGGGCCGAACAAGCCCGGTGGCCTGATGGAACTGCTCCAAGACCCGGCGGAAAAGGCGGCGCTCTCGCATCTGACCGCGGTGATGAGTTTGCTGGAAGGCCACGCGAATGTGGTGATGGATGCGGTGGATGCTTCGATCGTGCCCACGGTGAAGACCATCCGGCAGCGGTTCAATGCGCGCGGCAAAGACCGGGGCGCCGTGGAGAAGTTCATCCGCAACCTGCTGGGCCTCAATGCCAAAATGCGCCAGTACACCGATGGCGCACGTTTCGTCCGAGCGGTCGTCGACCAAGTAGGCATGACCGGGTTCAACGCGGTCTGGGAATCCGCGGACCATCTGCCCACCGAAGCGGAGATCCACGCTCCGGCCGATTGGGTCCGACGGATGGGTCTGTAGCGGGGTGGCGGACGCGGCTTCGATCGGCCCGGTTTCCGCGCGGCCCGGTTTCGCCGGGCCGCGGCGGCGGCTCCGCCCGGTAGTCGGCAAGGCGCGTGGCATCCTGCGCGAGAGCCTGCCGGAATTGGCGCCGTCGGACCTGGTGCTGGTGGCCTGCAGCGGAGGGCCGGACTCGTTGGCATTGGCCGCAGTCGCGGCGTTCTTCCAGCATCGGAAGGCTTTCCGGGTGGGTGCCGTGGTCGTGGACCACGGGCTGCAGGAAGGCAGCGGCGAAGTGGCCCGGCAAACTGCGGATGCGCTCCGACAGCTCGGCTTGGCACCGGTGGAGGTCCGGACCGTGCGGGTCGTCCCGGGTAGTGGCGGGCCGGAAGATTCGGCGCGCAAAGCGCGTTACGACGCCTTGGCGGCGGCTGCCGTCGAACACCGCGCCCGGGCGGTGCTGCTCGGGCACACGCTCGACGATCAGGCGGAACAGGTGATGCTCGGGCTGGCCCGGGGCTCGGGCACCCGCTCGCTGAGCGGGATGCCGGCCAGCCGCGAGTTCGCCGGTGCGCTGTTGCTGCGCCCTTTCCTGCCCTTGCGACGCGAGGAGACTCTGGAGATCTGCGCGGTCGAGGGGCTGGAGCCGTGGCACGACCCCAGCAACGACGATCCGGGTTTCACCCGGTCCCGGATCCGGCATCGGGTGTTGCCGTTCTTGGAGACCGAGCTCGGCCCGGGAATCGCCCAGTCGCTCTACCGGTCGGCGAGCATCCTGGCCCAGGACGCGGATTTCCTCGACCAGTTGGCCGGCCGGGAATTTACCCGGATCGCCGAAGTCGGCACCGACCGGGTACTGCTCGCGGAGGCCGAGCTGAACGCGTTGCCGACGGCGTTGCGGCACCGGGTCCTGGCCCGCGCCGTCGTCGAACTCGGCGGAGCGCAACCGAGCTTCGAGCGCCTGCGTGCGGCCGAGTCGTTGCTGCGCAGGCAGGGTTCGGCGGGCCCGGTGCAGCTGGCCGGCAAAGTGAGCGCATACCGGCAGGCGCGAAACTCCGGCCCAAGCTATGGGAAACTAGTCTTGAAAAGACTCTCCCAGTCCCAAGAAACCTAACCCAGTCAGGAGCATCGGGTGGATTCACGCGACGTCGAAGCGGACCTCAAGCACGTCCTCTACACCAAAGAGCAGATTCAGAGCCGGGTGACCGAACTCGCTGCGCAGATCGATGCGGATTATGCGGGCCGTGACGTGCTCCTGGTCGGCGTGCTCAAGGGCGCGGTGATGATCATGGCAGACCTGGCCAGGGCGCTGCACAGCCACGTGACCATGGATTGGATGGCGGTTTCCTCCTATGGGTCGGGCACCCAGTCCTCCGGCGTAGTGCGGATCCTGAAGGATCTGGAAACCGATTTGATGGGCAAGCACGTGCTGATCGTCGAAGACATCATCGACTCCGGGCTGACTCTGTCCTGGTTGCGCGCGAATTTGATTTCCCGCGGTCCGGCCTCGGTGGAGATCTGCACGCTGCTGCGCAAGCCGGATGCCGCCAAGGTCGAAATCGACGTCGAATACGTCGGCTTCGACATCCCGAACGAATTCGTGGTCGGCTATGGGCTGGACTTCGCCGAGAAGTACCGCAACCTGGACTTCGTCGGCACCCTGGCTCCGCACGTCTACGAGTAGCCGCGGTTATTTCCGGCCGCTGATCCCGGTCAGTTCGTTCGGCACGGCCGGAAGGTCGGCGGTTTTCGCCACCTGGCCGGCTGCCAGATCCACGGCGTGGATCTTCCGCGCGCCAGGATCGCTGACATAGGCGGTCGCACCGTCGACGTACAAGGTGGGCCGGGCTGCCTGCCAAACCTCGGGTTCGGTCCAGGCCGGGGTGACCGGGATCCGGTGCTGCACCGCTCCGGTTTCCGGATCGATCACGTGGAGCCGGCCGTCAGTGCCCAGGACCAAAGCCTCACCGGCCGGGCCGCGGCCCAAGGAACGGAATGAGTAGCTGGTGCCCAAATCCACGTGTTTCAGGCTCGAATCACGGGTGTCGATCAAGCTGACCCGAGTAGGCCGCTCCAGCTTCGCGGCCCGGTCCACTTTGTAATCGCCCAGCACGATCGGCGAGTTGCCGCTGCCGGACTGGTTGCCGATCCGGCCGTAGGCGTCCGGCGCTTGCACCTTGCTGAGTTTGCCGCCGTGGTAGACGAGCGCTCCGTCGCTGCAGCCGACGACGACGGCGCCATTGCCGGCGACTGCCTCGCCGTGGGTTCCCGGGCAGTTCTCCGCGCTCGCGGTCTCTCCGCCGTTCTGGTCGTGGATGGTGACGCCGACCCGCTCCTTGCCGTTGCTCCGGGTGCTGAGCAGGCCGCCGTCCGGCAGCGGTACGGCTACTCCGTGATGCGGCTCCGGGGTGCGCGTCCTGGTGGATACCGGCTGGCCGTTGGCCGCCGAACCGGGATCCAGGTCGGCGGGGTCGAAGACCGTGATTTCACCGGTGCCGTCTGCGAACAGGGCGGTTTTCCCGTGGCTGACCACATGGCCGGGGTGCTCTGCGGGGAAGACTGTTCCAGTGAGTCTCGGCGGCACGGTGTAGAAGTGCGAATGGTCGCCGTGCGGGAATTCCCAGCTGCCGGCGTCGAACGCTTCGAACCCGCGTTCCGTGGAAACCAGAACGTGGCGTCCGTCGCCGGCCGGATTGACCCGGATGAAGCCTTCGAGCGGAACCGGTTCGGCGACCGGTTGCAGGGTTTTGGCGTCCAAGGTGAGCAGGCCCTGGTCGGTGGTCAACACCAGTCGGGGCGCGGGCCCGGCTTGTTCCTTGGCGTTTGCCGGTTTGACGTTTTCATGGCCGGTGATCGTGGGTGCTGCCTGCGGGGGTGCTCCGCAGCCGGTCAACAGGGCCAAGCCAGCGGCCAACGGGGCAAGGACGGTGAAAGCGCGATGAGGATGCATGCCGACCAGTGTAGCTTTAAATAAGAATGATTCGCATTAGTGTTGATGGTATTGGCGTTCAGCGCCGCCGTTTTTGGCCGACGCCGGGGCCGCGTACCGAAATCCCGTCCGCATAGGAAGTTCCGTACGCCTCCGGAATTCCAGTACGCGAGAATCAGTTTGCCCGCTGATTCAGCGAACTTGCAGGTTCCGCCCGCAATCCGGCTCGGTGCAAAAGCGAGCCGAGCCGATCGAGATCCATCATGTCTGCCCAGGTCCAACGGACCACCCGGAGTCCGAGTGCGCGCAAGCCATCTTCCCGGAGCTTTTCGGCGTACACACGCTCTCCGGGATCTGCGCCACCGGCCCAATCGCCGCGAAAGTACTTTTCCTTGCCATCGAATTCGCCCACGATGCCGAGCCGCCGCCAGTAGAAATCGGTTCGGGCGATCCTGCCGTCGGGCAAGGTGAAGGTTTGCTGCAGTTCCGGTGGCGGCAGCCGGAGCAAATGTATCTGGGCCCGGCTCATCGACTCGCCGACGGACTCCGAATCGCAGCTACCGAAACCGATGACTGCCAAAGCCCTGCGGCGAGCCGATTCCGTTTCCAGCGTCACGGCATAGCTGCGCAGCTCCGGTTGGTTGAGCGGATGCCTTGCGAGCAGCTCCGGATCCCAGGAGTCGAGGGCTCCCTCGGGGACGGCCGACGGCGCACGCATGGCTTGATCGATGATCGCGACCGCTTGGGCGAAGGGCAGTTTTGCGGCGAGTTCGGTGCTCGTCCGAATCTTGTCGGTGCAGCGGAATCCGGATATCGTGACGACGTTGTGATCCTTCCGGCCCAAGTGTTTGTGAACGTCGCCGTGGGACCGCCCACCGCGTCGGTCATCGGTGAGCACTTGCAGTTGCTCTGGCACGGTGAGCAACGGAAGGTTCCACAGAATCGCCGCCGACTGATCGCTGAAGACCGGCTCAATGCTGGTCCCATGCCGATACGCCGCTGCGCGAACGAGGTGCCGGGTTCGAGCGCTGAGTTGCGACCACTCGTCTGCGGGCAAGTAGCAGCCGCGCCGTACTCGCACGAGTTCACCGGCTTTCGCTCTGCTGGCCAAGCGTCGTGGGGATTGCCCGACGCGGGCGGCTTCGCTGCTGAGGATCATGAAGGGCAGTGCCATTTTCTGACTCTTCCAGAGCAGTACCCCCGAGGTGTTCAGATTCGGCAAGATCGTTGACGAATGTGGAAAACGGGGAACACCGGGCTGCGCCGGCTTTCGACTAGGCGGGGCCGCGCACCGGAATCCCGTCCGCATACGAAATTCCGTACGCACCCGGGATTCCGGTATGCGAGTTCGCCGCCGCACGGGAATAATCGTTCTGCTGAGAGGGAACATTGCGGCCTGGAGGGGAACTTAGCCGGCCCGTTGTGCGTGAATGTCTGCGGACGGTGTATAGCTAGATGGGGCCCATTCCAGATCAAGGACGGACCCGGTTCGCCGAAGAACGTAGCAGGAAGGACGGGGTCACTCCCCGGAGTACATGGACATCAAGAAAATCCTCAAAGGTCCGATCGTCTGGATCATCATCGTGGTCGCGATCGGAGCGATCGGATTCTCCCTGCTCGGCGTCGGCGGTTCTGCCCGGGTGGGCACCTCTGACGGCATGGCCTTGATCAGCGGCGGCAAAGTCCAGTCGGCCAAGGTCTATGCCGAGGGCCGCGTCGATTTGGTGCTCAAGGAAGACTTCTCCAAAAATAACCAGAACCTGGGCAAGAACGTCCAGTTCTATGTCGTGGACGCCCGCGAGCAAGCCGTGATCACCGCGCTCAATGACGCCAAAGTCGCCGATTACGATGATCAGCCGGTGCAGAACAACTTCTTTGTCGGCTTCCTGCAGCTCATCGTCCCGATCCTGATCCTCGGCGCGATCTTCTGGTTCCTGCTTTCCCGCATGCAGGGCGGCGGCTCGAAAGTGATGCAATTCGGCAAGTCCAAGGCCAAGCTGATTTCCAAAGACAACCCGCAGGTCACCTTCGCCGACGTCGCCGGCGCCGATGAGGCGGTCGAGGAGCTCCACGAGATCAAGGAGTTCCTGCGCGAACCGCAGAAATTCCAGGCGGTCGGCGCGAAGATCCCCAAGGGCGTGCTGCTTTACGGCCCGCCCGGAACCGGCAAGACCCTGCTCGCCCGCGCGGTGGCCGGCGAGGCCGGCGTGCCGTTCTATTCGATCTCCGGCTCGGACTTCGTGGAAATGTTCGTCGGCGTCGGTGCCAGCCGGGTCCGCGATCTCTTCGAGCAGGCCAAGGCGAACTCGCCGGCGATCATCTTCGTCGACGAGATCGACGCCGTCGGGCGGCACCGTGGTGCCGGGATCGGCGGCGGCAACGACGAACGCGAGCAGACGCTCAACCAGCTCCTGGTCGAAATGGACGGCTTCGACGTCAAGACCAATGTGATCTTGATCGCGGCGACCAACCGGCCCGATGTACTGGACCCGGCGCTGCTGCGTCCCGGCCGCTTCGATCGGCAGATTCCAGTCGAAGCGCCGGACCGGATCGGCCGGGAACAGATTCTGCACGTGCATGCCAAGGGCAAGCCGATGGCGCCGGGCATCGACCTGCACGCGGTGGCCAAGAAGACCCCCGGGTATACCGGCGCGGATCTGGCGAACGTGCTCAACGAGGCCGCGCTGCTGACCGCACGCTCCAATGCCCAGCTGATCGACGACCGGGCGTTGGACGAAGCCATCGACCGGGTGATGGCCGGCCCGCAGAAGCGCACCCGGGTGATGAAGGAGCGCGAGCGGAAGATCACCGCCTACCACGAAGGCGGGCACGCCCTGGTCGCCGCGGCATTGCGCTATTCGGCTCCGGTCACCAAGATCACCATCCTGCCGCGCGGCCGTGCGTTGGGCTACACCATGGTGGTGCCGGAAGACGACAAATACTCGGTCACCCGCAATGAGCTCCTGGATCAGATGTCCTACGCGATGGGCGGACGGGTCGCCGAGGAGATCGTCTTCCACGATCCGTCGACCGGAGCTTCGAACGACATCGAGAAGGCGACCGGAACCGCGCGCCGGATGGTGACCGAATACGGCATGAGCGAACGAATCGGTGCGGTCAAACTCGGCACCGGCAGCGGTGAGCCCTTCATGGGCCGCGACGCGGGCCGGGACCGGGATTATTCCGAAGCGGTCGCCGCGATGATCGACGAGGAAGTCCGCAGGCTGATCGAAGAAGCCCATGACGAGGCTTACGCGGTGCTGATCGAAAATCGGGATGTGCTGGACCGCCTGGCCCTGGAATTGCTGGAACGCGAGACCTTGAACCAAGCCGAAATCGCCGAAATCTTCCATGACATCCGTAAGCGCGAGCTGCGCGACGTCTGGCTCTCGGCGGACAGCCGCCCGGTCTCCGACATCCCGCCGGTGGTCTCCGCCAAGGAGCGCCGGGACGCCGCGGCAGCCGGTGAGCCGGATCCGGACACCGTGACTCCGCAGGAGCAGTTGGCCTCGGCCAACCTTCCGGGGCCCGCGGACGCGCCGGGCGGGGCAACCGGCGGCAGCCTGGGGAACCCCGGCGGCGGTTCGGCCGGCGGCGCTTCCGGCGGCACGAACCCCGGTGGGCCGTCGAATCAGCATGATGCCGGTCCGAACGGCCAGCAGCACGACGGCGGAGCGTCGGCAGAGGAGCGCTGAACGCTTGCCGGTGGCCCGGGCATAACCGCCCGGGCCACCGGACCGGCGTAACCGCGGAACGAAGTGCCGATGATTCCAGATAGGATCTCTCTCGTGTGTGATGTCGACGAAGAAGCGAAACTGCCTGCCGAGTCGAGCGTGGATCTGCCACGGATCGAGGCCGCGGTGCGGGAGATCCTGATCGCGATCGGCGAAGATCCGGACCGCAGCGGGCTGGCGGAAACCCCGCAACGGGTGGCCCGGGCATACGCCGAAGTCTTTTCCGGGTTGAACCAGGACCCGGCACAGGTCCTGTCCCGGACTTTCGACATTTCGCACCAGGAATTGGTGCTGGTCAAGGACATTCCGTTCTACTCGACCTGCGAGCACCATCTGGTGCCCTTCCACGGATCCGCCCACGTGGGCTACATCCCCTCCGCGGAAGGGAAAGTCACGGGCCTGAGCAAGCTTGCCCGGCTGGTCGACGTTTTCGCGAAACGCCCGCAAGTCCAGGAGCGGCTGACCACGCAGATCGTGGATGCGCTCGTGGAGCACCTCAAGCCCCGCGGAGCGATCGTCGTGGTCGAATGCGAACACATGTGCATGTCGATGCGCGGCGTCCGCAAGCCCGGAGCCAAAACGGTGACTTCGGCAGTGCGCGGCATCCTGCACGAACCGGCAACCCGCGCTGAAGCCATGAGCTTGATTCTGGGCAAATGACGCAATCCAACAGAAGGTAATTATGGACTCCCTCGCTGCCGCCCCCGGAACCGGACCGGCCACATCACCACTGCCGACGCTGCGCTCGCCGCGCAAACCGGCCAGCTTCGACAAGTTGCCCACGGACCGTGCCGTGGTCTTCGGCATCCTCAATGTGACTCCGGATTCGTTCAGCGACGGCGGTTCCTACAATTCTTTGGATACCGCGATCGCGCACGGGCTGCGGATGTTCTACGCCGGAGCCGATGTGATCGACATCGGCGGCGAATCCACCCGTCCCGGAGCCGATGAGGTCGATCCGGCCACCGAGCAGGAGCGGATCATGCCGGTCATCGAAGCCATGGTCAAAGCCGGCGCCCTGGTCAGTGTGGACACCCGGCACGCCGAGACCGCGGCCAAAGCGCTCGACGCCGGTGCGGCGATCATCAACGACATCTCCGGCATGAGCGTGACCCCGGAAATGGTGGCCTTGGTCGCCGAGCGCAAGGCGCCTTATGTTTTGATGCATCGTCGTGGCGATGCCAAGACCATGGATTCGCTGATCCGTTATGCGAATCTGGTCGATGACGTGGTCGCCGAGCTCGGTGCTGCACTGCAGGCCTTCTATTCGGCCGGGGTTCAGCCGGAGCAGCTGATCGTGGACCCGGGTCTGGGCTTTTCCAAGACCGCGGACCAGAATTGGGAATTGCTGGCGAACCTGGAGCAACTCGGGAAGCTCGGGCACCGGGTACTGGTGGGTACCTCCCGCAAGCGTTTCCTGGGTTCGTTGCTGAGCACTGCGGGCAAGGCGGCGGCACCGACCGAACGGGACCACGCCACCATCGCCACCACCGCGATTGCCGCGGGCAAGGGCGCGTGGGGCATCCGAGTGCATGATGTGGTGGGCAATCTGCATGCCGCGAAAGTGGCGGCCCGAGTCCGTGCCGCAGCAGCCCCGGCGGTCCGCAGCAGCGATGGAAGCCAGGGCTAGTGGCGGCAGAACAGGCGGCGGATTCCGCTGCGGTCCGGGATTCGCCCTTGGCCCGACCGGACCGGATCACGCTCAGCGGAGTGACCGCGATCGGCCACCACGGGGTGTTCGAACGCGAAAAGAGCGACGGGCAACCGTTCATCGTCGACGCAGTGCTCTTCACCGACGTCCGGCCGGCGTCGGCCAATGACGAATTGGACCGGACCGCGAATTATGCCGAGGTGGCCGAGGCGATCAAAGCGATGATCACCGGCGAGCCTTTCGACCTGATCGAGACCTTGGCGGAGCGCACCGCGCAGAAATTGCTGGCCGGCTTCCCGGTCGCCGCAGTGGAGATCACGGTGCACAAGCCGAAAGCTCCGATCCAGGTGCCCTTCGGAGATGTCTCGGTCACGGTTTACCGGGAACAGGGATGAGCGGATTGCCGGTCCGCGCGATCCTCGCATTGGGCTCCAACCTCGGCGAGCGGGCCGGAACCCTGGCCAGTGCCGTGGCCGACCTGGTCGAACATCCCCAGGTGCGGTTGTGCGACGTTTCCCCGGTGGTGCAGACCCAGGCGGTCGGCGGTCCGCCGGACCAGCCTCCTTACCTGAACATGGTGATGGAGGTCGAAACCGAATTGTCTGCGGTTGAGCTGCTGGCGCACTGCCAAGCGGTCGAGGCCAGACACCACCGGGAGCGGGTCGTCCGATGGGGCCCGCGGACCTTGGACGTGGACATCATCGTGTACGGCGATCTGCAGCAGGACGATCCGGAACTGACCCTGCCGCACCCCAGGGCCGCGGAGCGTGCTTTCGTGCTGGTTCCGTGGCTTTTGATGAACCCGCACGCCACCCTGTCCGGAATGCCGGTCCGGGATCTGGCCGGCGCCGCCCGCGATTTGGACGACGTCGAGGACTTCGACGGGTATGCCGGGTGAACCAGGCCGGTTGACCGGGCCGAGCCGGCCGGATTGATACCGTTGATGCAATAGCTTTGCCGATTCCAAGCCGAGGAAGCCATGAAGTCCCAGCTCCGTACTATCCGGCCCTTGTGGCTCGCCGTGATCGCCGTGATCGCTGCTGCCGCAGGCTGGTCGGCCACGGTGCTCACCAACCGGTTCAGCTTGCCGACGCCGGCCTTGCCGTACAGCGCCTTGGTCACCCTGGGACTGGTCATCGTGATCGTTTTGGTGTTGGGTTTGCGGGTGCGCCGGTGGCGGGACGGCAAACGGGACCGGGAGCTCAACCCGATTTTGGCCGCCCGGACCCTGGTGCTGGCCCAAGCCAGTGCTTATGCTGGTGCCTTGTTGTTGGGCTGGCACGCCGGGGTCGCGGTGGACGCCATGGTCGCTATCGCCTACGGGGCCGGCGCTGGGGTGCTGACTTTGCCGTTGGTATTGATCGGCGGTTCCGCTGCGATGGTCGTAGTCGGTTTGGTCGTGGAGCGGTTCTGCCGGATTCCACCGGACGACGGCAATCCGGCGGCCAAAGAACGGCGCCCGGGTGAAGACGGCGCCGGGGGCGAAGAGTTCGCCCGCTGAACCGGCGGCTGCGGCACTAGCGGGGTCGGCGCGTTGGCCCGGCACCACTCGATTTTCCAGACACGATGCAATAGGCCGGAGCACGGCACTTTTGAAGGAGCGGGACATGCGGGAACCGATCGATCCGACAGGGATCCAGTGGTTGCGGGTATCACCGAAACTGGTGTTGCTGCGTTTGCTCCGCGAGGGTCTGGGCACCGTGCTGGTCTTGGCCATTTTTGCGATTCCACTGCTCTTCCAGACGATCGGCTGGTGGCCCGGGTTCCCGATCTGGCTCGCCTGGCTTTTGCTGCTGGCGGCTTTCGCGGTGCGGATCTGGCGACTGCTGCTGGTGCCGCGCCAAGTCCGGGCGATCGGGTTTGCGGAACGCGACGACGATTTGTTGATCCGCCGCGGTCTTTTCTTCCAAAGGGTCCTCGTGGTGCCTTATGGGCGGATGCAGTACGTCGACGTCGGAGTCGGGCCTCTGGAGCGGGCCTTGGGCTTGGCCACGCTGAAGCTGCACACCGCCTCGCCTGGCACGAATGCCTTGATCGAAGGTTTGCCGACTGAAGAGGCAGCCCGTCTGCGGGAACAGCTTTCGGCACTCGGCGAGTCGAAATTGGCGGGGCTGTGACCGATCCGTTCGCTGCCCCTGCGGTGCCGCAGCCGGGATTCCATACCGACGGCGCGAGCGATTGGCACCGCGTGCACCCGGCCTCTCCGGCGATCCGGGGCTGGTTGGCCGTGGTCGCGGTCGCGGTGATCTTCGGCCGCAGCTTCTTCGAGCAACTGTTCCAAGAAGGCATTTCGGGCCGCGCCGGCGGGGCCGGAATCCCCTGGTGGATCGTGGCGCTCGTCGTGGGTGGCGCCGTCCTGGTGTTCGGCGTCGCCTTCGTGCTCAGTTGGTACTTCACCCGCTATCAGGTCACCGATGACCATGTGCGGATCAATTCCGGGTTCATTTTCCGGCAGCAGCGGCAGGCCCGGATCGACCGGGTGCAGGCGATCGACGTGGTGCAGCCGCTGCTGGCCCGGATTTTCGGTTTGGCCGAGCTGAAGTTCGAAGTCGCGGATTCCGGCAAGTCCGCCATGAAGCTGTCCTTCCTCAAGCTCGACGAGGCCAAGCGGTTGCGGGCAGCGATCCTGGCCCGTGCTGCGGGGGTCCGGGTAGATCCGGAGAACCCCACTGCGGTTGAAGAAGCACCGGAACAGCAAGTGCTGCAGATCCCGCCGGCTCGGATCCTGGGCTCGATTGTGGCTTCGGAACTGACCTTGGTCCTGCTGCTGGTGGCCGCAGGTTTGGTGGTGCTCGCCAGCTTGGGCTGGTGGGGCGCCCTGTTCGGCCTGCTGCCGGTTCTGTTGGCGCTGGGCGGCGGTTATTGGCAGCGCTTCTCGAAAGACTTCAATTTCCGGATCGCGACCTCGCCGGACGGCGTGCGCCTGCACTACGGGCTGCTGGAAACCCGGGCGCAGACCATCCCGCCCGGCCGGGTGCAGGCCGTGGGCATCAGCCAGGGGCCGGTGTGGCGGATTTTCGGCTGGTACCGGATCCACCTCAATGTCGCCGGCTACGGGGATTCGCAACACGAAAACCGCAGCACGCTCCTGCCGGTGGGCAATCTCCAAGACGTGTTCGCGGTGCTGGGTCTGATTTTCGCCGATCCCGGTGTGCCGGATCCGCACGATGTGTTCACCGCCGCGCTGCGCGGCACCGGCACCGCCGGCGGGTTCCGGCATTCGCCCGGCAGGGCCCGCTGGGTCGACCCGATCGCTTGGCGGCGCAACGCTTTCCGGGCCACCGAGACAGCCTTGCTGTGCCGGCACGGCGTATTCTTCCGGAATCTGCAAGTGGTTCCGCATGAGCGGACCCAATCTTTGCAGTTGAACCAGGGCCCGGTGCAACGGTTGCTCGGCCTGGCGGATTTCGAGCTGCACTCCACCCCGGGGCCGGTCAAACCGGTGGTGCACCATATGGACTTGGCGACAGCGCGCGAGCTCTTTTTGGCACAAGCCGCCCGAGCCGCCAAAGCGCGACGGCTGGCCCGACCGGAACGTTGGATGCAAAGCCAGGATGACCAAGCAGGAAAGCCGAGCGGAAATGACTGAACGACATTGACCAGCGAACGATCGGGAAAGCCGGGACGACTGGGCGTGGGCGTGATCGGTGCGGGAAAGGTCGGCGCGGTGCTCGGTGCGGCCCTGCGCGCCGCCGGGCACGCCGTCGTCGGGGTGTCCGCGGTATCCGAAGCTTCCCGGGACCGGGCCGAGCTGCTGCTCCCTCAGGTTCCGATTCTGGAGATCCCGGACATCGTGGAGCGCGCGGAACTCGTGCTGCTGGCGGTTCCGGACGATGCCCTGCAGCCGCTCGTGGCCGGACTGGCCGCGGTGGACGCCTGGCAGGCCGGCCAGCTGGTGGCGCACACCTCGGGCCGTTTCGGCGTCGGGGTGTTGGCACCGGCGCGGGCCGCCGGGGCGATTCCGCTGGCGATCCACCCGGCCATGACCTTCACCGGGCACAGTCTGGATTTGGCACGCTTGCCGGATTCGAGTTTCGGCGTCACCGCCGACGTCGCGATGTTGCCGATCGCCCAGGCGCTGGTGGTGGAAATGGGTGCGGAACCGGTGCCGATCGCGGAGGCCGACCGGGCGCTCTACCATGCGGCACTGGCGCACGGGGCGAACCACCTGGCCACCCTGGTAGCGCAATCGGCCGAGCTGCTGGGCAGCATCGGGGTGGAACATCCGGAACGGATGCTCGGCCCATTGCTCCGGGCCGCTTTGGAGAATGCGCTGAGTTCGGGCGAGAATGCTTTGACCGGACCCGTGGTCCGCGGCGACGCCGGAACTGTCCGGGCGCACGTCGACGCGTTGCAGGAGAGCTCTGCGGAGGTGCTCGACGCCTATCGCGCGATGGCGGGGATCACCGCGGCGCGCGCTGTGGAGCGGGGCAAGCTCACGATTGCGCAATTGAGCCGGATCCAGGCGGCTCTGGCCGCGCATGACGATGATTCAGTGGAGGAATAAGTGGCCATTACCGTGGTCCGCAGCATAGCGGATCTGCGTGCGGCGAGTGCCCGGCTGTTGGCCGATGCTCCGGACCGGCAAGCGTCGTTCGGCTTGGTGCCGACGATGGGCGCATTGCATGCCGGCCACGCCGAGCTCGCGGCCACTTCGGTGGCGGCGGAGACCGCCACGGTGGTTTCGATTTTCGTGAATCCGTTGCAATTCGGCGACGCGAAAGACCTGGAACGGTATCCGCGGACTCTGGAATCGGACGTCGAGCTGCTCGAATCCGTGGGCGTGGACCTGGTGTTCGCGCCTTCGGCGGAGGAGATGTACCCGGACGGAGCCCCGATGGTCCGGGTGTCCGCCGGTTCCTTGGGCGAGGTCTTCGAAGGGGCTTCGCGGCCGGGCCACTTCGACGGGGCGCTCACCGTGGTCTCGAAACTCCTGCATGCGGCACAGCCGACGGTCCGCGCCGGCTACCGGGCCTATTTCGGGCAGAAGGACGCACAGCAGTTGGCCTTGGTGCAGCGGATGGTTTCGGACTTGAACTTCCCGGTGGAAATCGTCCCGGTGCCGACGGTCCGGGCCGCGGACGGATTGGCGCTTTCCAGCCGGAACCGGTTCCTCTCCGCGCCGGAGCGGGAGGCGTCCCTGGTGCTTTCCCGGGCGCTCCGCGAGCTGGTCGGCCGGGCGCAGCGCCGGGAGCCCCTGGACCTGGAATCCGCAGTGGATCTGGTGCGCAGTGTGCCCGGCGTGGATTTGGACTATTTCGAGGTAATCGACCCGAAGAGCTTTGAACCGCTTGCCGAAAACTGCCGGGACAGCCCGTTCCAAGGCTCCGCATTGGCCGTGCTCGCAGCCAAAGTGGGAGCGGTCCGGCTGATCGACAATATGCCGCTGGTCGCCGGTTGAGCCGTAGGCCGCCGAATTTGGCTGAAGCCGGGGAAATTTCCGCGGCGCCAACCAAAATCAGCGGCATGCCGCGGCGAGCGGCGGCTGGGATTACGCCAGTGCTGCGCTGACCTCGGCCGCATCCGGATAGGACGCTTGCGCGCCCTTGCGGGTGGTCGCCAATGCCGCGGCCACCGAGGCGAACCGCGCGGCATCCTGCAGCGTGGCGGAATCGGCCAGTCGGAAAGCGGCCGCGCCGGTGAAGGCGTCGCCGGCGCCGGTGGTATCGATCGGCGAAACCCGGTACGCATCGATTTCGACCACCGGCTGGGGGCCCGTCGAATCGAGCACCACCGCGCCGTCGCCGCCGAGCGTGACCAGGACCCTGGGGATGCCGCGGGCCTGGAAACCGGAGCGTGCCGCATCCCAATCGTGCCTCGGGTCCGCGCCGAGCAGGTCCGCAGCCTCGTGCGCGTTGACCAGCAGCACATCGGTCAATTGCAGGAGCTCTTCGGGCACCGGTCCGTACGGCGAAAGGTTGAGCAGCACGGTCGCCCCGGCTTGTCGCCCGGCCCGGGCCGCCGCGAGCACGGAGTCCATCGGAACCTCCAAGCAGAGGCAGAGCACCGCGGCGTCTTCGAAGGCTGCGGCCGGCAGATCCTCCGGCCGGAGCACCCCGTTGGCGCCGGCCGAAATGATGATGCTGTTCTCACCCTGCCGGTCCACCGAGATCACTGCCACTCCGGTGGGCTCCGGGACGATGCGCAAACTGCTGACGTCGACCCCGGCGGCACTTACGGACTCGCGCAGCATCTGTCCGTTCGGATCGTCGCCGATCGCGCCGATCAGGGCCACCTCGGCGCCCAACCGGCCGGCGGCCACTGCCTGATTCGCGCTTTTCCCACCCGGCAGCACCCTGAAGTCGGTTCCGTGGATGGTTTCCCCGGGTTGCGGCAGCCGTTCGCAGTAAATCGTCAGGTCGGCATTGAGCGAACCGACGACGACGATTTTCTTGCTGGGTTTCATGCGGACACCTCGGCTGCGACGGGTTTCGGGATCAGGAACGATGTGGCCAGTGCGACGGCGGTGATCGCGATCCCGATCAGCACCACTGCGAAGTATGCCGCACCGCCGCCTACCGGTGCCAGACCGACCAACAGCGTGGGCATCACCAGGAAGCTCAGCCCGGCACCGAGGTTGAAGGCTCCGGCATTCATGCCGGGGAGGAATCCGGGGTTTCCTGCGGGCGAGAGCAACACGCCCAGGCCATTGAGCATGATGTTCACGCAACCGGCATAGGCGATGCCCAGCAGTGCGGTTCCGGCGACCATCAAGGGCAGGCTGTTGAGTCCGAAGAAGCCGATCAGGGCCAAGGCCAACAGGCTTCCGGCCAAGCCGATCCGCAATACTCTGGTGTAGCCGAAGACCGGAGCCAGCCGGCCGCTGAACGGGCCGACGAGCCAGCCGAGCAAAGCGTAAGGGGTCAGGATCAACAATGACATTTCGGTCGGTCCGACGCCGAAGCCCGGGCCGGTCGCTTGCACGTAGGCCGGCACGATGCCGTTGATGATCGCGAAGATCCCGGTCATGGTCAGGGTCGTGGTGAGCAGCGGCGCCCAGGTGGCGCGTTGGCGCAAATGCCGGATCTCCACCATCGGGTGGCTGGAGCGCTTCTCGGTGAACCAGAACCCGGCGAACCCGGCCAGTGCCAGGAGCAACAGGAGCAGCGCGAAGCTGAGCGTCCCGACGTCGAAGGCGCCGGCCAGTTTGGCGGCTTCGTTGAGCGCGGTGAGCAGTGCTCCCACGGCGACCACGATGAAGAAGACGCCCACCCAGTCCATCCGGGTGCCTGCCCCGGGCCGGGATTCCGGGGTCAGGGTGCGGACCAGCAGCACGGCCACCGCGGCAAGCACCACCATCAGCCAGAAGATGCTGCGGAAGCCGAAGTGCTCCACCATGAATCCGCCCACGAAGGAATCCACGCCGGCCACGCCGCCGTTGACCGCGGTGATCACGCCGAGCAAGGTGCCGTAGGATTTTGCGTCCTTGACTTCGCTGCGCAGCATGATCAGGCAGAGTGGCACGGTCGGGCCACTCACGCCTTGGATGATCCGTCCGACGAAAAGCCAGCTGACATCAGGGGCCAAAGCGCTGACCACGGAGCCGAGGCCCATCAAGACCATCATCACGACCAGGATCCTGCGCCGGCCGACGATATCGCTCAGCCGGGGCAGGAACAGAGAAAATACCGCGGCCGCGGTGAAGAACGAGGTCTGGCTCAGACCGATCACGGATTGGTCGGCCTTCAGTTCCTGACCCATGCTCAGCAGCGCCGGGCTGAGCATGCTGGCATTGAGCTGGAACGCGACGCAGGCGGTGAGCAAGGCCACCATCAAGGTGGCCACCGGGCGCCTTGCCGGGTTGGTCAGTGTGCTCATCGCTCGCCGATCCGTTCCAGCGCGTCGACAACGAGCGCCCAGAACCTGGCGTGGTCCAATTCCACGGCGACCGATGTGCGGCAGTCCTCCGGGGCAGGCGTCCGGAAATCAGCCACGGTCATGCCGCGGGTGAGGCCGCCCGCCAGCTCGATGTCGACCGGGGTTCTGCGAGTCTTCACGATGCTCGGATCGATCACGTAGGCCACCGCGCAAGGGTCGTGCACCGGTGGTGCCTCGAACCCCTGCACGTCTTTGTAGGCCTGCCCGAAGAACTCCAGCAGTTCGCCGACGAACCGGGCCGGCGCGGTGCCTACGGCGGCGATCTGCGCGGCCACTTCTGCGGTGGCCAGCGCCTGATGGGTCAAGTCCAAGCCCACCATGACCACCGGCCAACCGGCGTTGAACACGATATGTGCGGCTTCCGGATCGATCGCGATGTTGAATTCGGCCACCGCGCTGAAATTGCCCACATGGTAACCGCCGCCCATCAAGACGACTTCTTTCACCCGTCCGATGATTTCCGGGGCTTTGCGGGCGGCCATCGCGATATTGGTCAATCCGCCGGTCGGCACCAGGGTCACGGTCCCCGGCTCGTGCGCGAGCACGGTTTCGATGATCAGATCGACCGCGTGCCGGGCGTCGAGCTCGATCTCCGGTTCGGGAAGCAGCGGTCCGTCCAGACCGGACTCGCCGTGGATGTCCGGGGCGACTTGGATGTCCCGGATCAGCGGGCGGGTGCAACCGGCCGCGAAAGGGACCCCGGTGATTCCGGCCACGGCAGCCACGGCAAGGGCGTTCCGGGTCACCTTCGGCAAAGTCTGGTTGCCCACTACCGTGGTCACGGCGAGCAGCTCGATCTCCGGGTTTCCGTGTGCGAGCAACAAGGCGACGGCGTCGTCATGCCCGGGATCGCAGTCCAGGATGATCTTCTTCACGGTCTTGGATTCGGCTACTGGGGGCATTGCCGCGGCTCACGCTCTTTCCACATCTTCTTCGGTGTTCTTGGGTAGTCTCGCACTCGCGGGAGTCGGACGTCAAACGCTTAACTACCGATCGTCCGGGTCCGGTCCGAACCGATGATCCGGGCTACCATCGCTCTATGGTTTCTCCGCAGTCCGGTCCGGGCAAGGCCCCGACACCGCCCGCCCGGGCGCCCCGGGTCACGGCTGCCGACGTCGCAGCGAAGGCCGGGGTGTCCACCGCGACGGTTTCGCTGGTGGCCAATGGGAAAACCTCCGGCCGGGTGTCGGCGGAGATCGCGGCCCGGGTGGCCGAGGCGATCTCCGAACTGGGATACGTCGTCGACAGTGCGGGCAGTTCGCTGGCCACCGGAGCCGGGAATTTCGTGATCCTGATTGCCCCGGACATTTCGAACGCGTTCTACTCGCAAGTGATCACCGGGATCCGTGCGGCGATCGGCCCGGACTACCAACTGCTGCTTTCGGTCACCGGGAATGGCCGGTTCCCGGCGGTGCGGGATGTTCGCAAGCTCCTCGCGCTCCGGCCGGCCGGTCTGTTGGTGGATGCGCCGAGCGAACAGTTCTTGGCCGAATTGGCGGCCACCGGCCCACTGGTCTTGTTGGATGCGCCTGGTTCGGGCGGGACCGCGCCACGGGTCAATTTCGACGTCGAGGCCGGTGCCGCCGAGCTCGCCGGCCACCTGGCAGCCTGCGGGCACCGGACTGTGGCCTATTTGGATTCGGTCACCGGAACCCAGACGTTCCAAGCCCGGCGTCGGGCATTCCGGGCGACTGCGGAGCAGCTGGGGATCCGCGTGCTGGACGGCGCGATTCCCAGCACCACGATCGATCTGGGCGGCGCGGCGGAAGCCTTCGCCGCGGCCTGGCCGCAGCTGGCCGCCACGGGTGTGACCGCGGTGGCCTGTGCCACCGACACCCAGGCCTTCGGCGTGCTGCAGGCTGCCCGGAAGCTCGGCTTGGCGGTGCCCGGCGCGCTCGCGGTGACCGGGTTCGATGATCTGGCGTTCTCCGGCTCGAGCGATCCGGGCCTGACCACAGTGCGGCTTCCGGCAGCTGCTTTGGGCGAAGCCGCGGGAAATCAGCTCAAGACGCTGTTGGCCGGACGTGCGCCGACACGCACGTTGATCAACCTGGCCACCGAATTGGTGATCCGCGAATCCACCGGGCTCAGGACCTGAAGTAGTCGGTGAGTTCGTCCAGGAGTTCCCGGGCCGCTGCCGGAATCGAGCCATGCACCATTTTGGGCGAAAGCGCAAAGCCGCTGCCGGGGATCGCCGCATGCAGCCGCTTGGCGGTTTCGTGGAAGTACTCCGGGCTTTTCGCGCCCACCAGGAACTGGGTGCCGGCCGGCAGCTTGCTGAAGTCTTCGGCCTTTTCGGCTTCGAGCATCCCGGCCTTCAATTCGCCGACCGCGGTGGGCAGCAGGGTTTTGACTGCCCGGGCCGCCCTGGTCGGAGCAACCAATGCCAGCAGCCCGGCCAGGATCGGCTCGGGGACCCGGGTCAACGGGCCGGTGGCGTTGAATCCGCGCTTGAATTTCGCCCAGGCATGCGAAATGCGGCCGGCAGCCACATCGTTTTCGAATGATTCGAACCAGGACATGTCCAGGCTGTTGTCGATGTTGATTGCGGGATCGTAGAGCGCGAGTTTTTCCGGCTCCAGCTCGGAGCCGACGAATTCCTGCACCGAATTGAGCGCGACCGAGCCGCCCAGGCTGTGCCCCAGGATGTTCTTTGCCCGGGTCTCCCGCAGCACCAACGCCAGGTCCGAAATTTCCGTGCGGATCGAATAGTCCTCGGGTTGTTCGCTGGAACCGCCCCGGCCGCGCCGGTCGTACACGTCCACGGCCCAGCCTTCGCCCAGGGTCTTCGCGAACGCGATGGCGAACGGCCGGTAGATCAATGCGGTCAGGAAAGCGCCGCCCACCACGACGACGCGCTGCCCGCCTGGAGCGTCTTCGGTGCCATAGCTGTACAAGGCCAGATGGCCGCCGTCGTCGGTCTGCAAGGTGCTTTCGCGCATGCTTCGAACCTACCGTGTTGCCGGCTTTTCCGCCGTGCCGGTCAGCGGAGGCGGGCAGCCACGGTAAAATCAATATTCGTGACCGATGAAAAAAGCCCGCAGAGCACCGATGTATCCGAGCAGATGCAGATCCGGCTGGACAAACGCGCCAGTCTTCTGGCCCGCGGCTTGGAAGCCTATCCGGTGGGGGTGCCCCGAACCCACAGCCTGGCAGAAGTCAGGGAAAAGTTCGGCCATCTGCAGCCGGACGAGGCCAGTGGTGAAATCGTCGGCATCTCAGGTCGCGTGGTTTTCGTCCGGAACACCGGAAAGCTGTGTTTCGTCACGCTGCAAGAGGGCAGCGGCGCGCGATTGCAGGGCATGCTGAGTTTGGCGAACGTCGGCGAAGCCGCCTTGGCCGACTGGAAAGCCCTGGCCGACCTCGGCGATCATGTGTTCTTGCACGGCGAGGTCATTTCGTCGAAACGCGGCGAGCTCTCGGTGCTGGCCGATTCCTGGCAAATGGTTTCCAAAGCAATTCGACCCTTGCCGGTGTTGCATGCCGATTTGAACGAAGAGAATCGGGTCCGGCAACGCTATGTCGATCTCATGGTCCGCGATGAAGCGCGGCAGATGGTGCGAACTCGGGCGGCAATCACGCGATCGGTTCGGGAAACCCTGAATTCCCTCGAATATGTGGAAGTCGAAGGGCCAGTGCTCCAGTTGGTCCACGGCGGTGCCCATGCCCGTCCGTTTGAAACCCACATCAACGCATTCGATCAGAAAATGACGCTCCGGATCGCGCTCGAGCTCTACCTCAAGCGTGCCGTGGTCGGCGGAATAGACCGGGTCTATGAAATGGGTCGAATTTTCCGCAATGAAGGCGTCGATTCGACGCACAGTCCGGAATTCACCATGCTCGAATGCTACGAGGCCTATGCGGACCAATTCGTCATGGCCGAGCGGATGAAACAAATCATCTTGAACTGTGCCGATGCCGTCGGGCGGCGGCGAATCGAGACGCCGGACGGCGTGATCGACTTGGACGGCGAATGGCAATGGCTGGGCGTGTACCCCGGGCTTTCCGAGGCAGTCGGCCGGCGGATCACCCCGGAAACCGAGGCCGTGGATTTGCGTTCGATCGCTGCCGAACACGGCGTCAAAGTCGACCCGGCATGGGATGCGGAGAAGTTGGTCATCGAGCTCTTCGGCGAATTGGTCGAACCGAAGTTGCTGCAACCGACCTTCGTTTTCGACTATCCGCCTTCGGCTCAGCCGTTGGCTCGGCCGCACCGGAGCGAGCCGGGCTTGATCGAGGCCTGGGATCTGATCATCGGCGGCATGGAACGGGGCACCGCATTCTCCGAGCTCATCGACCCGGTCATCCAGCGGGAGCGGTTCACCGAGCAATCCCTGCTGGCCGCCGGCGGAGATCCTGAGGCGATGCAGCTAGATGAAGATTTCTTACGCGCTCTCGAATACGGCGCCCCGCCGATGGGCGGAATCGGGTTGGGCATCGACCGGCTGGTTATGCTCTTCACCGGCGTCGGCATCCGGGAATCGATTCTTTTCCCGTTGCTCAAACCGGATACCCAAAGGGGCTGACTTTTCGTGGAATACGTAGCAGTAATTGTTCCGTCGCTCGGCGTAGGGCTGGTTTTCTTCTTCGCAATGAAAGCGATCTTCAATGCCGATCGCGCTGAACGTGAGGCGTTGGCGCGTGCCGAAAAGGAAGCCGACGACAGAAATTCCGGAATCAGCTAAACATTCTAATTGGAATGTTTTTAGTATTCACAGGAAATAGTCAGCGAACAATTTTGACGATGACGGCATTAGTCTGCATAATTTAGTTGTCCAACGCTTCACTCGTCTAAATTTTGATTTGCATCAGGGGTTCTTCCATGGCACAGAGGGTAAACATTGTTTTAGTTGATGATCTCGACGGTGGCACCGCCGATGAAACTGTCCGCTTCGGCTTGGACGGCATCAGCTATGAAATTGATCTTTCCGCACCACATGTACTGCAATTGCGCGATGCGCTTCAGCCGTTTATCTCGGTTGCCCGCAAGAATGCGGGCCGCGGACCGCGCGCCGGCCGCCAGGCGGTAGCGGCCCGTAACAACGACGTCGCACAGATCCGGCAGTGGGCCCGCGACAACGGCCACAAGGTCAGCGAGCGGGGTCGGATCCAGGCCGATATCGTCGAGGCGTACCGCAAAGCCAACGGCTGAGTTTTCCCTGTGGCGAACATTGCCCCGCACTCCCGGGAATCTGCGTAGCATCAAAGTACGCAGTAGCTAGGGAGTGTGGCGCAATGTTCGAAAGATTTACAGACAGAGCCCGTCGGGTGGTCGTGCTGGCCCAAGAAGAGGCCCGCATGCTCAATCACAACTACATCGGTACCGAGCACGTATTGCTCGGTCTCATTCACGAGGGCGAAGGCATTGCCGCGAAGGCATTGGAATCGCTGGGCATTTCCCTCGATGCAGTACGCGAGCAGGTGCAGGAGATCATCGGCCAGGGCCAGCAAGCGCCCAGTGGCCACATCCCCTTCACGCCGCGGGCCAAGAAGGTGCTCGAGTACTCGCTCCGCGAGGCCCTGCAGCTCGGCCACAACTACATCGGGACTGAGCACATTCTGCTCGGCTTGATCCGCGAAGGCGAAGGCGTCGCGGCCCAGGTGCTGGTCAAACTCGGCGCGGATTTGAGCCGGGTGCGTCAGCAAGTCATCCAACTTCTTTCCGGGTACCAGGGCAAAGAAACCGCAACCGCCGGAGTCGGCCAGGGCCAGCAAGAAGGCACGCCGGCCGGCTCAGTGGTGCTTGACCAGTTCGGCCGCAATCTGACCCAGCTGGCCCGGGAGAACAAACTCGACCCGGTCATCGGCCGTGAGCACGAGATGGAACGCGTCATGCAGATCCTCTCCCGGCGCACCAAGAACAACCCGGTACTGATCGGCGAGCCGGGCGTCGGCAAGACCGCCGTCGTCGAAGGCCTCGCGCAGGCGATCGTGCGTGGGGACGTGCCGGAGACCATCAAAGACAAGCAGTTGTACACCTTGGATTTGGGCTCGTTGGTGGCCGGTTCCCGGTACCGCGGCGACTTCGAAGAGCGGCTCAAGAAGGTGCTCAAAGAAATCCGGACCCGGGGCGACATCATCTTGTTCATCGATGAAATCCACACGCTGGTCGGTGCCGGTGCGGCCGAGGGCGCGATCGATGCGGCCTCGATCCTGAAGCCGATGCTGGCCCGCGGCGAATTGCAGACCATCGGGGCGACCACGCTCGACGAGTACCGCAAGCACATCGAAAAGGATGCTGCTTTGGAGCGGCGCTTCCAGCCGATCCAGGTCAAAGAACCCTCGGTGGCGCACGCGATCGAAATCCTGAAGGGCTTGCGGGACCGCTACGAAGCCCATCACCGGGTGTCCATCACCGACGGCGCACTGGCGTCCGCGGCCACGTTGGCGCAACGTTACATTTCGGACCGCTTCCTGCCGGACAAGGCGATCGACTTGATCGACGAAGCCGGCGCGCGGTTGCGGATCCGCCGGATGACCGCTCCGCCGGAGCTCAAGGCCATGGACGAGGAGATCGCCTCGGTCAAAGCCCAGAAGGAAGCCGCGATCGATGCGCAGGACTTCGAAGGTGCTGCCGCACTGCGCGACACCGAGCAGAAGCTGATCACCGAGCGCGCCGACAAGGACCGGGCTTGGCGTACCGGCGGCTTGGACAGCGTTTCCGAGGTGGATGAAGAACTCATCGCCGAGGTGTTGGCCAATTCGACCGGAATTCCGGTGTTCAAGCTGACCGAAGAGGAATCCAGCCGGTTGCTCAAGATGGAAGACGAGCTGCACAAGCGGGTCGTCGGCCAGGACGAAGCGATCAAGTCGATTTCCCGGGCGATCCGGCGGACCCGGGCGGGCCTCAAAGACCCGAAACGCCCGGGTGGATCGTTCATCTTCGCCGGCCCGACGGGCGTCGGCAAGACCGAGTTGGCCAAGGCGCTCGCCGAATTCCTGTTCGGTGAAGAAGACGCCCTGATCACCTTGGACATGTCCGAGTACTCGGAGAAGCACACGGTTTCCCGGCTGTTCGGGGCGCCTCCCGGATACGTGGGCTACGAAGAAGGCGGCCAGCTGACTGAAAAGGTCCGGCGTCGGCCGTTCTCCGTGGTCTTGTTCGACGAGGTCGAAAAGGCGCACGCCGACTTGTTCAACTCGCTGCTGCAGATCCTCGAAGACGGCCGGCTGACCGATTCGCAGGGCCGGGTGGTGGACTTCAAGAACACGATCATCATCATGACCACGAACCTGGGCACCCGGGACATCTCGAAGAGCGTGGCGACTGGTTTCCAGTCCGGCACGGACACGCAAACCGGCTACAACCGGATGCGGGCCCGGGTCACCGAGGAACTCAAGCAGCACTTCCGCCCGGAGTTCTTGAACCGGGTCGACGATGTGGTGGTGTTCCCGCAGCTGACCCAGGAGGAGATCATCGAGATCGTCGACTTGGAGCTGGCCAAACTGGAGAACCGGCTCAAGGAGAAGGACATGGGCATCGAGCTGACCACCGCGGCCCGGAACTTGTTGGCCACCCGTGGCTACGATCCGGCGATGGGTGCCCGGCCGTTGCGCCGCACCATCCAGCGCGAGGTCGAAGACCAGCTCTCCGAGAAGATCCTCTTCGGCGAGCTGAAGCCCGGCGAGATCGTATTGGTGGATGTCGAAGGCGAAGGCGACGAAGCGACCTTCACTTTCGCCGGCAACGCCAAGCCGAGGGTTCCGGAAATCGCGCCGGTAGCCTGATTCACAACCACGGGAACCGGTTACGCACAACGCATCCTCAGCGCAGGCAGGTACAAATGACATGTACCGCCCGCGCTGGGGATGCGCTGTGTGGTGACCAATAAGGAGCGCAATAGATGGCCGGAATCGGACTGACCACCGGGGTCGTCACTGTGCTGCTGCCCATTCTGGGCTTACTGGCTCTGGCCTGGCTGGTCGTGGGTCCCCGGAAGCACCTCGCCCTGGCGGTGCCGGTGTCCTTCGGCGCCGGGCTGCTGGTGGGGTTCGGGGCGAAATTCCTGGTCGACGACGTGATCAACCCCTGGGGTGCGCCGCTGGACTGGCGAATCTATTTCTTCGTCGGCGTCGCGGTGACCGCAATCTCGCTCATTGTGCCGAAAATGCTCCGCAACAAGCGGTGGTTCGTCCGGGCCCTGGCGCCTTTGGCGGGCTTGCTGGTAGTCCTCGCGGTGGCGTTGCAGATCAACCAGGTGTTTGGCTACTACCCGACTCTGGGCAGCCTCTGGGGCGACAACGGGGTGCGGATCGAAACCGTGACCTCGCCACCGCCGGACCAGGGCGGTCAGCTCACCGCGCAGACGCCCACGGTCAAGCTCAGCGATTGGAATCCGCCGGCGGATATGCCGGCGACTGGCAAAGTCATCAAGGTGGCGATCCCGGGCACCGTCTCCGGCGTGCCGTCCGGGGACAACTTTGTTTACCTTCCGCCAGCCTACTTGGTTGCCAAGCCGGCGAACGTTCCGGTGCTGGTGCTGATCCACGGGAATCCCGGAGGCTCGCAGGACTGGCTCACCGGCGGGCAGATCGCGCAGGCCCTGGATGCCTACGCCGCGGCCAACAAAGGCATTGCACCCCTGGTCGTGATGCCCGACGTTTCGGCCCAGTATGCTGCGAATTGGCCCATGTGCATGGATTCCAAGCTCAGCAAGGGAGGCACCTTTCTGGCCGTCGACGTGCCGAACTTCGTCCGGGAAACCTTCAAGTTGGGCTTGGGCTCGGCCCAACAGTTCGCGATCGGCGGATTCTCCTTCGGCGGTACCTGCGCATTCCAAATGGGAGTGACTTTCCCCCAGGCCTATCCGACCTTCATCGACGTCTCAGGGGAGCGCGGGCCGACCATCACCGGTGGGGATCCGGCGATCGTCAAAACCTACTTCGGCGGCGATGCGGCTGCCTTCGCCAAGGTCAACCCCTTGGACGTGCTGAAGACCACGAAATTGCCCGCGAGCAAAGGGATCATCGTCGTGGGTGGAAACGACTCCGTGTACCGACCACAGGGCGAAGAGGTTTACCAGGCGCTCAAAGCAGCCGGCGCCCAAGTGACGCTGCAGACGCTGCCCGGCGGGCACACCTGGTCGGTGTGGAAACCAGGTGTGGTCAACAACCTCGATTGGTTGATGCAGCAATACGGCGTTCGCTGAGTTTTCTCCGCAGCTTCGGCGGCACCGCGAAGTAAGCTCGGTCCGTGACTGAACCGAGCAATCCAGACAAAGCGGACGGCCCAGACCTCCAGCAACGGATCGAAGCTTCCGCGAATTCGCTGCGGCACGGGCCCAACACCGAACGGACGGTTTTCTTCTCCGACGCGGTGTTCGCGATCGCCATGACCTTGCTGGCTCTGGACCTGCGGGTGGAGTTCCCAGAGCATGCGACGGCGGAGAGCGTGCAAGCCGTGCTGCTGGCGAAGCTGCCCGCCTTCGTGGGCTTTGTGCTTTCCTTTTTCCTAGTGGGCAACACCTGGCTGACCCATCACCGGCGGTTCAAAGGAATCGCCTCCTATGATTCCAAACTCCAGCTCATCAACTTGGCCCTGTTGATGATGGTGGTCTTCCTTCCGGTGCCCACCAGCATGCTCTTCGAGGCGCCGGGGTCGTCCCCGTGGCCGATCGCGATCTATGCCGGCACCACGTGCGCGATCTTTTTCCTGTTGGGCGGCCTTTGGCACTATGCCAAAACCGCCGGTCTGCTCGATCCGGGGGTCTCCGACGCGCTGTACCGGTATACGCTCAGCTCGACCCTCCCGGTGGCCGTGGTGTTCTTGTTGTCGATTCCGATCGCCTTCGTGAATCCGGTCGCGGCGATGTATTTCTGGATCGTGATCAGCCCGGCGTCGATCATCTTCGGCCATTTGTCCAAGCGCAATTTCGTCCGCGCGGAGACCGCCAGATTCCAGGCCGAAGACGATGCCGCCAAGGCCTAGTCGGCATTGCCGGGGTGTGGTAGACCGGAGGCATGACTTCTGAAGACAGCGGAGCCGCTGTGCCCGAAACCCCTTTCCACGACCTGGATCACTACCTGGCCATTCCGCGTTTGTCCGGATTGACCTTGAGCGCCGACGGACAGCGGCTGGTCACCACCGTGGCCACGTTGGACGGCAAAAAGACCGGATACCGCAATGCTTTGTGGGAGATCGATCCGGCCGGTTCAGCTGCGGCGCACCGGCTGACCCGCAGCGCCAAAGGCGAAAGTTCGGCGGCTTTCGACAAAGCCGGACGATTGCTCTTCACCTCTGCCCGGCCGGACCCGGATTCCGAGGACGACGAGCCGGTCAACGCGCTCTGGGAACTGCCAGCAGCCGGAGGTGAAGCCCGGGTGGTGCATTCCCGGGCAGGAGGCGTGCAGGGCTTCATCGCGAGCCCTACGTCCGAGGTGGTGCTGGTGACCGCCGGGGTCCTTCCGGGCGCGGCGGACGAGGCTGCGGACGAGGAGCTCCGGAAGGCGCGCAAAGACCGCAAAGTCTCGGCGATCTTGCACTCGGGTTACCCGGTGCGTTTCTGGGACCAGGACCTCGGGCCTGATCGCACCCAGCTTTTCGTGGTGGAGCCGGGCGCTGCCGAGTCTGGCTCGCCGGCCAGCGCCGGATCCGAGGCTGCCTCGGTGCTGCGCGCGGTGACCCAGGACATCGGCGTCGGGCTCTTGGAGGCGCACACCGAAATCAGCCCGGACGGTTCCTTCGCCCTGACCAGCGTTTTGCGTCCCGGGGCGATGGCCGATCTGAGCTATCGCCTGGAGCGGATCGAACTGGCCGACGGCACCCGTTCAGTGGTCTTGGAAGCCGCCGACGGCGACTTCTTCCCCGGCCCGATCAGCCCGGACGGATCACGTGCCGTAGTGGTGAAAGAGAGCCGCAGCACTCCGGAGCAGGCACCGACCATGACGATGTGGATCTTGGACCTGGCGACCGGCGGGATCGAGCAGCTGGCCGCCGAGTGGGACCGTTGGGGAACACCGCAGGCCTGGCTGCCGGACGGTCGGACCGTCGTGGTCGTCGCGGACGAGAACGGCCGTTCGCCGGTCTTCTTGATCGACGGCGAATCGGGTGCGGTGCGCCGATTGACCCAGGACGATGCGGCCTACACCAACGTCTTGGCCGCCCCGGACGGTTCAGTGCTCTACGCGCTGCGCAGTTCCTATGCCTTCCCGGCCGAACCGGTGCGCATCGACGTCGCGAACGGTGAGACCGTAGCGCTGCGCTCGCCGGTGGCGCGGCCGGATCTGCCCGGCCGGATCGAGGAGGTCAGCACGACGGCGGCGGACGGTTCGACGGTGCGTGCTTGGCTGATCCTGCCGACCAATGCCGAAAAACCCCTGCCTGGGGAGAACGCTCCCCAGCCGGCTTCGCCGCCCGGGGCCCCTCGCGTTAACCCCGGGGAGAGCGCTCCCCAACCGGCTTCGCCGGCCGGGGCCCCTCGCGCTCACCCCTTGCTGCTCTGGATCCATGGCGGGCCGTTGGGCTCGTGGAATGCTTGGACTTGGCGTTGGAACCCGATGATCATGGCCGCCCGGGGCTATGCCGTGCTGTTGCCGGATCCGGCGCTTTCCACCGGTTACGGTCAGGACTTCATCCAGCGCGGCTGGGGCCGCTGGGGCGCCGAGCCGTTCACCGACCTGATGGCGATCACCGACGCGGTGGTGGCCCGGCCGGACATCGATGCAGCGCGCACCGCGGCAATGGGCGGATCGTTCGGCGGCTACATGGCGAACTGGGTGGCGGGCCACACTGACCGTTTCAAGGCCATCGTCACGCACGCAAGCCTGTGGGAGCTGGACGGCTTCAGCAACACCACCGACGTCGCCTCCTACTGGCGGCGGGAAATGAACCAGCAGATGGGCGCCGAGAATTCGCCGCACAACTCCGTCGCGGAGATCGTGAGCCCGGTTCTGGTGATCCACGGCGACAAGGATTACCGGGTGCCGATCGGCGAGGGTCTGCGGCTCTGGTACGAATTGTTGGCCAAATCGGCGTTGGCCACCGATGCCGAAGGGAAAACGGCGCACCGCTTCCTGTATTTCCCGGACGAGAACCACTGGATCCTCAAGCCGCAGCATGCCCGGGTCTGGTACTCGGTGGTCGAATCGTTCCTGGCCGAACACGTGCTGGGCCAGGAAGTCGCCGTGGTCAAAGAGCTCGGCCTGTGATCCCTCCGTGCTTCCCCGCCGGATTGCGCGGCGGGGAAGCACGGCTGACTAGACTTGGCGGGTGAACACTACGAACGCCTTCTCGCTGCGGGCGGCACGGACCGGCGATGTGCCCGCGATCAAGTCCTTGGTTGCGCCGCTCGCCGAACAGCGGGTGCTGGTGTCGAAGGAGACGGTGGCCTATTTCGAAGGCATCCAGGAGATGGCGGTCGCGGTCGACGAGGTCGGCTCCGCGGTGATCGGCTGCGGGGCGCTGCATGTGATGTGGGAAGACCTCGCGGAAATCCGGACCTTGGCTGCGGCTCCGGAGTGGCTGGGCAAAGGCGTGGGCCATGCGCTGGTCGAAGAACTGCTGGCCCGGGCCCGGGCATTGGGCGTCAGCCGGGTGTTCTGCCTGACCTTCGAAGTGGATTTTTTCCGCAAGCACGGTTTCGACGTGATGCCCGACCAAAGTGCGGTGAGCCCGGAGGTGTATTCGGAATTGCTCCGCTCGCACGATGAAGGCGTCGCCGAGTTCCTGGACCTGGCCCGGGTCAAACCCAATACGCTGGGCAACACCCGGATGATCAAAGCGCTCTGACCGCCGGTCCGGCTTTCAGCTTCGTGATCTCCGCCGAGTCAGTGCGGAGGCGCTACGGAGCGCGGCATTGCGCAGCGGCAAGCCGTGCCTGGCCATCGCGATCCGGCCCATGGCCGAGCTGGCCCGGGCAACGTTTTGGGCGGCCCGGCGCCGGCTGCGGTCATACTGCCGCAAGCCCTCATCGAGGCTGCCTGCTGCAGCCAGTGATCGGGCCAGGGCCTCCCCGTCCAGGATGGCTTCGCAGGCACCGCGGCCCAGGAACGGCGCCATCGCATGCGCCGCATCACCGATCAGCGCCGTCCTTCCGTTGACGAAGCTGCCCAGCGGCGGCAGCACTTCGAGTTGGTGGAACAGGAATTCGCGGTCCCGCCCGGCGTCCAGGACGCGTTGCACATCCCGGTGCCAGTGCCCGAAGTTCTCCGCCAGCAAGGCCCGGCGCTGCTCCGGCGTGGAATCCGAAAGGAGCGCATCGATCCGGGACTGCGGCAACGCGATGCAAGCGAACCAGTTGGTCAAACCTGCCTCCCGCGGGGTGATGCCGAAAAGGCTGCCGGGGCCCCAGGTTTCGCTCGAGTCGAAGCGCTCTGCGGCGACCGCGCCGCGCCAGACCAGCCGGCCGATCGGACTCGGTGTGCGGTGCGGTTCCGGCCATTTGATCCGCCGTACGCTGCTGTTGACTCCGTCGGCCCCGACCACGAGGTCGTATCCGGAGAGCTCCGCCGCTTCGGTGAGCGGAGCGTCGAAGCTGAGGCAGCGCTGAGGCAGCGCGGAGGCAAGCAGACGGAGCAGCCGGGGCCGGGCGATCAGCTGCAGATTCCGGGCGGCCGAGGTGCGCAGGAGCAGCTCGCCGCCGGGCAGCAGGATGCGGCTGTCGCCCACCGTTTGGCCGGCCGCCATGAGTTCCTCGACGAGGCCGAGCCGGCGGTAGACCTGCAGGGCCTTCGGCCAGACCAGCAATGCCGTGCCATGCTCGGGGAGTGCCGCGGAACGTTCCCGGACCGCAACCTGCCAACCCTGCCGGTGCAGCGCCAACGCGGTGGCCAGACCGCCGATGCCGGCGCCCACGATGAGTGCTTTCATGCTCCACAATTTACTACGCATGTAGTGAAACTACAATTGTAGTAAAATTGCCCGATGAGCCAACGGAGCAAGATTTCGGACGCTGCGATCGCGCTGCTTGCGGCGCATGGCCTGGCGGCATTGACGCACCGGGCAGTCGATCGCGAGCTGGGCCTGCCGGAGGGCACTACCTCGAACTACCACCGGACCAAACGCGAGTTGTTGGCTGCGGTCGTGGCCCGCTTGGAGGAACGCGACCGGCAAGAGCTGGAACTGTCCGAGTTGCCGCGGACCCCCGAAGGCCTGGTCGACGCACTGCTTGAGTTCATCGAGCTGGCACTGGGCGCCGCCTCCCCGCTGGTCCTCGCCAGATTGGCGCTGCTGGCCAATCTGGCGAACGAGCCGGGTCTGGCGGAGCAACTGCAAGGGGTCCACCTGCGATTGCTGGATGGCGCCGATGCCGTGTTCGGCCAGTTGGGTGCGACCGCGCCGAGGCGGTCGGCGGAGATTCTGACGGATTACCTCGATGGTTTGCTGATCCACATGAGCACGGTCCCCGGCCGGCGGCCCGAACAGCTCGAAGAACTCCGTCCGCAACTGGGGTTCTTGGTGGCCGTGTTGTGCCGTTGAACCGCGGACTTAGGATGGGGAATGACGAAGCAGCACCTATGGGGAGCCGAATGGGAATCGAAGAACCGACCACTGGCGCGGCCGGCGTGCAGCCGTTGCTCGAAGCGCTGCCGGCCGGCGTCGCGCTGTCCTGGGGGCTCAGCCCTTCCGGCTCCCGGGGGCCGAAGCCCGGAATGAGCGTGCCCAAGATCGTCGAAGCCGCAATGTCCGTGGCCGACGAAGGCGGGCTTTCCGCGGTGTCGATGAAGAGTGTCGCGGACCGTCTGGGCTTCACCGCAATGAGCCTGTACCGCTATCTCAAGTCCAAAGACGATTTGCTGATCCTGATGCTGGACGCCGGGTTCGGCCCGGTTCCGGAGCGCCTGGCCGAAGCGGCGGATTGGCGCGCGAAGTGCTGGGCCTGGGCGTGGGGCATCTACGACTCGGTGTTGCAGCGGCCCTGGCTGGTGGACATCCCGATCGGTGGGGCACCGATGACGTACTACCAAATGCGCTGGCTCGAGGCATGTTTGCAGGCACTCGCCGGCACTCCGCTCAACGGGGAGCAGAAATTGCACACCGCGCTCACCCTGAGCTCGATCTCGTTGGCCAATGCCCGGCTGAGCCGCGACATCGGGCAGGGCCCGGGTGCCGCAGACGGCGCCGGCGCCCGGTTCGAGCAGGCGATGACGGACTTGCTGCCAGCGGGCGAATTCCCGCAACTGCTGCCATTGCTCCGGGCCGGCGAATTCAGTGCCGACGACTCGACGGCGACGGCGCACGAGCACTTCGAGTTCGCCTTGGAACTCGTGCTGGACGGGGTGGCCGGCAGGATCGAAGCAGCTGCGTCGCGATGAACCACGCCTTCGGATGAAATAGGCTGATAAACACACCCGTTCGGCAAGGAAGCCTGGGAGGCAGTCATGAAAAAACTGATCAATGATCCGAAGAACGTAGTGGCTGAGTCGGTCGACGGCTTCGGGCTGGCGCATGCGGATCTGGTGCAGGTCCACCGCGATCCCTGGTTCGTCAGCCGGGCGATCCCGAAGGCCGGAAAAGTAGGCCTGGTTTCCGGCGGCGGCTCCGGCCACGAACCGTTGCACGCGGGTTTCGTCGGTCTCGGGATGCTCGATGCCGCAGTGCCCGGCCCGGTTTTCACCTCGCCGACGCCGGATGGCATCATCCCGGCGCTGCAGGCAGCCGATTCCGGTGCCGGGGTGTTGCAGATCGTGAAGAACTACACCGGTGATGTGCTCAATTTCGAAACTGCGGCGGAACTGGTGCAGGCCGGCGGCGTCGACGTGCGCACGGTCCTGGTCAATGACGACGTCGCGGTCGAGGACTCGCTCTACACCGCCGGTAGACGCGGCGTCGCCGGCACGGTGCTGGTCGAAAAGATCGCCGGAGCGGCGGCGGAACGCGGCGACGCTCTGGATGCGGTCGCCGCCGTGGCGCAACGCGTCGTCGACAATGTGCGCAGCATGGGTGTTGCGCTTTCCGCCTGTACCGTTCCGCACGCCGGAGTGCCCAGTTTCGAGTTGGCCGAGGACGAAATCGAAATCGGCATCGGCATCCACGGCGAGCCCGGCCGGCACCGGATCGCCATGGACTCGGCCGACGGCATCGCTGATCGGCTGCTCGAGGCGGTGCTGTCCGACTTCGGCGCCGGAGCGCCGCTGGAGAACGCACTGCTTTTCGTCAACGGGATGGGCGGCACGCCGTTGAGCGAGCTCTACATCGTCTACCGCCGGGCTGCCGCGGTGCTGGCGGAACGCGGCGTCACGGTGAGCCGTTCATTGGTGGGCAGCTATGTCACTGCGCTCGAAATGCAGGGTTGCTCGATCACCGTGCTGCGCCTGGATGCCGAAATGACCGAGCTGTGGGATGCTCCGGTGCATACCGCGGCGTTGAGATGGGGAATGTAGATGCTTGATGTGCAATGGGCCGTGTCCTGGATTCGGGCGGCCGCCGATTCCGTGCACGAACACCGAGCCGGGCTGATCGAGTTGGATCGGGTGATCGGCGACGGCGACCACGGGGAGAATCTGGACCGTGGCTTCGGCGCGGTGGCCGAAAAGCTGGACGGTGATTTCGCCAACCCCGGCGAAGTTTTCAAAATGGTGGCGATGACCTTGATGTCGGTGGTCGGCGGGGCTGCCGGCCCGCTTTACGGAACCGCCTTCCTGCGGGCCGCCACCGCCGTCGGCGATTCAGCGGTCTTGGACTCCGCGCGCCTCGCGGCGATGCTGACCGCCGCCCGGGACGGGATCGTGGCCCGGGGCAAAGCCGAGGCCGGCGACAAAACCATGATCGACGCCTGGACCCCGGCGGTGGAAGCCGCTGATGAAGCAGTGGAAAACGGTCTGGCGCCGGAAGAGCTGCTCGCCGCGGCCTCGGCGGCCGCCGAAGCCGGAGCTCGGGACACCGAACCGATGGTCGCCCGGAAAGGCCGGGCCAGCTATTTGGGCGAACGAAGTGCGGGGCACCGCGACCCCGGAGCCCAGTCGACCGCATTGATTCTCCGCGCCGCTGCGGAATCCGCGAGGGAGGCCGCATGAGGGTCGCACTGCTGATCGTTTCGCACAGCGCCAAATTGGCCGATGGCGTGGTGGAACTCGCCGGCCAGATGGCCCCGGACGTCACGATTCTCGCCGCCGGAGGCATGGACGATGGCGGCTTGGGCACCTCATTGGGCAAGATCGGTGCGGCGATCGCGACAGCCGGGGATTCCGGAATGCTGATCCTGACCGATCTGGGTTCCGCCGTCATGACCGCGGAGGCAGCGCTGGACCTGGCCGGCGGGCCGGCCGGCGTGCAACTGGCGGACGCTCCGCTGGTGGAAGGCGCGGTGGCCGCCGCGGTGGCGGCCCAAGCCGGCGCCGGGCTGCCGGCCGTCCGCGCGGCCGCCGAAACCGCACTGACCGGCAGCGCATTGGGCATCGCACCGCCCGGAGCCGAACCCGCGCCGGCCCCATCCGGCAGCGATCGCACGATCCGCGCCGATGCGGTGCTGCTGAACCCGATGGGGTTGCACGCCCGCCCTGCCGCCACCCTGGCGGCGGCCTTGGGCGCGATGAACGTGGAGATCGAGATCAACGGCGTGGACGGGCAGTCCGTGATGATGCTGATGACGCTCGGCGCGGCCCAGGGCACCGAACTGCACATCGTGGCCAGTGGTCCGGATGCGCAGCGGGCCGTGGATTTGGTCCGCACCGAGGTGGCAAACGGGTTCGGCGAAATCTGAGTCGGCCGGGCCGGCTCAACCGGGCAGCTTGAGCCCGGCAGCGCTGGATTCGGCGAGGCCGTCATGGACCAGATCCGCCAGGATCCGTTCCAGCCGGGTGGAGTCGCTGGCCAGTGCGTGCAGACGCTGCAACGACGGGTCGCCGTCTTCGGCCGGCCCGTCCAGGCCGACGGCGGGGGTGAAGAACAGGCTGCGCGGCACCGGATGTTCGGCGTGCCGGAGCACCGCCATGACGGCTCCGCGGAGTTGCCGGTCGGTTCCGGCCCAAGGCTGCCCTTTCGGCTGGTAGGTCGGTTCGGGTTCGCCGGCGGCAAGCCAGGCGCAGTCCGTGCGTACCGGGCAGGCGGCGCACTTCGGCGATCGCGCCGTGCACAGCAGCGCGCCCAGTTCCATCGACGCCGCGTTCCAGGACACCGACGTTTCCCGGTCCAGCGGCAGCAAAGCCTCGGCCAACTGCATTTCGGCGGCATTGAGACTCGGCGCGGGCAGCGCGGTGCCGCTGAACAGCCGGGCTTCGACCCGGCGGACATTGGTGTCCACCACGGTGGACCGGACTCCGAAGGCGAATGCCGCGACTGCCGCCGCGGTGTAGTCGCCGATGCCGGGCAACGATTTGAGTGCAGCCACCGTAGCCGGGACTGCGTCGTCGAACTCCGAGCTGATCCGGGTTGCCGCGGCATGCAACCGCAAAGCCCGGCGCGGGTAACCCAACCGGCCCCAGGCCCGGACCGCTTCGCCGCTGGGTTCGGCGGCCAGATCGGATGGCCGCGGCCACCGGCGCAGCCATTCCTGCCAGACCGGGAGCACCCGGACCACCGGTGTCTGCTGCAACATCACCTCGCTGACCAACACGCCCCAGGGCGTCCGGTCGGCGGACCGCCAAGGCAGGTCCCGGGCATTCGTGCTGAACCAATCGATGATCCGGTGCTGCACGTGGCTGGTGGTTTGCGGGAGTTGCACAGCATCAAAGCTAACAGTTGGCGCGGCTCGGCGTTGCCTGTGATTTGGCTCCGCTGCGGCGTGGGATCGCTGCTGCCGGGCTGATCTTCCGTAGGCTGGTGCGCATGGCAGGGCAAGGCGGAGGAAAACGGAGGCAAGCATCTCCGGGGGTTTACCGCCGGAGGAGGCTGGTCGTCGGCATTGCGGCCTTGGCCGTGCTGATCCTGCTCGTGGTGATCATCGTTTCGGTGCTCAAGCCGGGCAGCAAGCCCGCTTCGGGCAATGCTTCGAGCTCCGAGTCCGCCGCGGCCGGCAGCGGGTCCGTCAGCCCGGTGCCGCAGACGCCCAGCACGCCGGTCTGCGACCAGAGCAAGATCACCGTCGCTGCGGCAACCGATGCGCCGAGCTATCCGGCCGGCAAGACGCCGGTGTTCACACTCACCGTCAGCAATGGCGGCACGGTGGCCTGCGATGTCAACGTCGGGACTAGCCAGATGGACTTCCTGGTGATGAGCGGCAGCGATCGGATCTTCTCTTCGAAGGATTGCCAGGAAGGCGCTGCCGACTTGGTGAAGAGCATCGCGCCCGGCGCGTCGGAGAAGGCCAACTTCCCGTGGCAGCTCAACCGGACCGTGGAAGGTTGCACGCCAATCGCTGCGAAACCCGGACCGGGCACCTACACCTTGACCGCGACACTCGGAAAGCTCGTGAGCCCCAAACAGGTATTCACGCTCAACCCCTGAGCCGGTATTTCGTCATTACGTCATTGCCTCGCCGAGTGGCCAGATCTGCAGGGTATGGCCGTGGTTTTGGCTGCAGATCTGGCCACTCGGCGGGGGAGTCAGAGGAACCGGTCCAGCAAGCTGGCTTCGGCGATCCTGGAGAGTCCTTCGCGGACCGTCCGGGCACGCTGTTCGCCGATGCCTTCTACTGCCATGAGTTCTTCGATGGTCGCGGCCATCAAGTTCTGCAGACCGTCGAAATGTTCCACCAACCGGTCGGCGACCGCGCGCGGCACGGCCTTGAAACCGGAAAGCAAACGGTAGCCCCGGGGGTGGATCACCGAATCCAGCGAATTCCCGCTCTCCATCAATCCGACGATTCCGGCGATCCGGCCCAGATCGATCAATTCGGTGGCGCTGATGTCCTGCAGGCCGGCAAGCGCAATATCGATCTCTTCCTGGCTGCTCTCGATGTGCGAATAATCACGGATCACCATTTCGCTGCCCGGCCCGCGGCCCACGGTGAGTTCTTCGAGTTGCAGCGACAGGAGTCGCCCGTCGACGCCAAGTTCCAGGACATACTGGGCGATTTCTTCGGAGATCCGCCGGACCATTTCCTGGCGTTGCAAGGTGACCGCGACGTCGCGGACGGTCACCACCGCTTCGATTTCCAGGGCGGACAGTGAGGAGGTGACCTGGTCCAGGCGCGCCCGGTAGCGTTCCAGGGTGGCCAGGGCCTGATTGGCCCGGGCGAGAACCTTTTCCGAGCCTTCCAGCACGTGCCGCAATCCGCCGACGTAAAGCGCGATGATTTGCATCGATTGGCTGACCGAGATCACCGGAACCCCGGTTTGGATCGCGACGCGTTCCGCGGTGCGGTGCCGGGTACCGGACTCCTGGGTCTCGATGGTCGGATCCGGCACCAATTGCACCGCGGCGCGGAGAATCTTCGCCGCGTCCTTGTCGCAGACGATGGCACCGTCCATTTTTGCCAGTTCGCGCAGCCTGGTGGCAGCGAAGTCGATGTCGATTTCGAAGCCGCCGGAGCACAACGATTCGATGGTTTTGTCGTAACCGAGCACAATCAATGCGCCGGTGCGACCCCGCAGGATGCGTTCCAGGCCGTCGCGCAGCTGGGTTCCCGGGGCAACCCTCGCCAAGGTTGCCCGCAATGATTCCTCGGGGCTGCGGACCACGGCACATCCTCTCCTGGGGTTTGGCGTGACGGCGCACTCCAAACCGGCCGGCTGGGATCAGAGTCCAAACCGGGCATCGTTGCGAACACTAGAACATCACAGCCCATACTAGTGGGATACTGCGGCGAGATCGGGAGAGACGGCATTGCGGTTGCCGATTCCGGGGCTTCAGTTTCCGGCCGGCACCGGAAAGAGCAGTTCCAAGGCGTCGCTGAGCTGGTGGACTTCCCGGACCGAGAAGCCGGCCGGAATCGGGCCGGGGCCGTTCGGACTGCCGGGGACCACTGCGTGGCTGAAGCCCAAGCGGTGGGCTTCGTGGATCCGCTGGTTGATGCCGGGCACCGGCCGCACTTCGCCGGCCAGGCCGACTTCGCCGAAAGCGATCAACCGGGCCGGCAAAGCGATCCCCGATTTGGCCGAGGCGATGGCCAGCGCGATCGCCAAATCGGTGGCCGGCTCGGTGAGCCGGACGCCGCCGACCGTGGCCACGTAGGAATCTTCATTCGCCAGATTCGCGCCGGCCCGCTGTTGCAGGACCGCCAGCAGCATCGAGACCCGGGACGAGTCCAGACCGCTGGTCGCCCGCCGGGGCTGCGACGTCGAACTGGTCGCCAGCAAGGATTGCACTTCGGCGACGAGCGGACGTTTGCCTTCCAACGCCACTGTGATGCAGGTTCCGGAGACCGGGTCCTTGGTCCGCGAAACGAAGAGCCCGCTCGGGTCGGCAAGTCCTTCGATGCCTTGTTCGCTCAAGTCGAAGCAACCCACTTCATCGGTGGGGCCATAGCGGTTCTTCACCGCGCGCAGCAAGCGGAGCCGGGAATGCCGTTCGCCTTCGAACTGGCACACCACGTCTACCAGGTGTTCCAGCAGACGGGGCCCGGCGATCGAGCCGTCCTTGGTCACATGCCCTACCAGCACCGTGGTCATATTGAGCCGTTTCGCGGCCGCGATGAGCGAGGCGGCCACCTCGCGGACCTGGGTCACGCCGCCGGCGGAGCCTTCCACCATGGCGCTGCTGAAGGTCTGCACCGAGTCGACGATCAGCAGCTTCGGCTGCACCTTTTCGACTTGGCCCAAGGCTGCGCCGAGATCGCTTTCCGCGGCCAGATAGAGCGAATCGGCAATCGCGCCGATGCGTTCGGCGCGGAGTTTCACTTGGGCCGCGGATTCCTCGCCGGTCAAATAGAGCACGTCGCGCGCCCCGCGGGCGAATTTCGCGGCCACATCCAGGAGCAGCGTGGATTTGCCCACACCGGGCTCGCCGGCGAGCAGTACCACGGCGCCCGGCACGACGCCGCCGCCGAGCACCCGGTCCAGTTCGGCCACCCCGGTGGTCAAATAGGCGGCGGTGGTCGCATCCACATCCGCGATCTTCGTGGCCGGGACCGCAACGCTGCTTGCCGCCGTGGTCCGGGCCACCGTGACGCCGACTTCTTCCACAGTGCCCCAGGCCTGGCATTCGCCGCACCGGCCCACCCACTTCGCGGTGGTCCAGCCGCACTCCGCGCATTTGAATCCGGGAGCAGGGGTTCGGGTGGATTTGGCCATGCCACGAGCCTACCCAGTCGCACCGACAATGGGTGTGCCGCACGCACCCGTTCCCCGGTTTCAGTTAGCCAGCCGCAGGTGCGTTAGCCGGATGTGCGAATTAACGCTAACGCAAATGCGAGATGCTATCCGAAACGCGCTAACTCAGTTCCGGACCGGCGCTGATGTGCACATGCAGGTGCTTGGAGTCCTGGTAGCGGCCCAGATTGGTCAGGACTCTGGCGGCGCCGAACCGTTGCTCGAAGTCGGCTGCCACCAGTTGAATCACCTGCAGCAACTCCCGGACCAGCGGTTCAGGCTCGCCGGACAACTGCAACAGCGAAGGGATATGCCGCTTCGGCACCACCACGGCGTGGTGTTCCCAGTACGGTTTGGTGTGCTGGAAGGCGATCACCGCTTCGCCGTCGTACAGCAGGTCCAAACGGTCGGGCCGGGGCAGCGCTACATCGCAATAGAAATCATTGCCGGTGTAGCACTCGGGGAGTTCGGTCATGCAAGCCAGCCTCGCACAATCCAATCGTCGTTTCAGTTAGCCAGCCGCAGGTGCGTTAGCCGGATGTGCGACCTAGCGCTAACGCAAATGCGAGATGCTATCTGAAACCGGAAAAACGTTAGATCGTCGGGAGCAGGCTTCTGGCTTCCTCGCCGTCGACGCCTGCGGCCTCGAGCAGATCCACCATGAGCGGCCGGAACAGCATGACGACGGTTTCGCCTTCCAGTTTCTGCACGCCGAGTGATTTCGGGTGCAGCAGGCTGGCGATCACGCAGAGCTCGTCACGGGCATTGTTCAAGTGGACCGCGCTCGCCGTGGCGTCGCGTTCGGCCAGGCCGGTCGCGATCAGATCCACCGCGTCCGCAGTGTCCGACAGCATCTCGCTGATCCCTTCTACCGCGGAATCGGAAAGTGCGGCGTTGTTGATCGCACTGGTCAGCCGTCGGGCGAACACCCGGGAGTTGCGCAGCGCCAGATCGATGAACTCGAGTGAGTTCTCCAACGAACTGATCTCGCCCTTGAAGCGCCGGTAGGCCGGCGAGATCGTCGCGACTTCACCGGAGGAACGCAGCGAAGCCCGCATGCCGTCGACGAGCGGCTGGCAACTGCGGGCCCGGACCAGGGCGTGCCAAGCAATGGTCGAGTCGCTTTTGACCAGGGCTTCGCCGCATTCGCGCAGGACTTCGGCCAGTTCATTGAGCAGTTTGCAGATGTCCTGTTTCGGTTCTTTGCGCGGGTCCCGCGGCGTGAGCAGGGTGATCAGCAGGGCGAAGCTCACCCCGACGACGGCGTCCACGCTCCGGGTCAATGGCCCGCCGGTGGGCAGTGGCAGCAGAACCACCAGAACCGACTGGAGACCCAGCTGGGTGGCGAAGATCGCGCCGTTGTCCAAGAACCTGGCCAGCATGATCGAAGCGAAAAGCACCACGGCTGCCTGCCAGATTCCGGCACCCGCCCAGGTGAGGATCAGCTCGCCCATCAAGATGCCCAGGGTGCAGCCGATCGCCACTTCCAATACCCGGCGCAATCTCGGATCCCGGGAGAATCCCAGGGCGATGAGCGAGGAGGTCGCAGCGAAAATCGGTCCGCTGTGCCCGAGCACGAACTCGGCGAAGGCATAAGCACCCACCGCGCAGATGGTCATCTGAATCGCCGGGACCACCGATTGCGCACTGCGCCGGGCCCCGATCCTGGTCCGGCTGCCGAAGAACCGGGCGGTGGCCGGAAGCGGTCGCCGTACGGCCTTGCTCTTTCCGGACATGGCTTCAGTCTATGGTGTCGGCACTTCGGAAAGCCGGTCCGGCGACGCATAGCCTGTCGCCCGGTTGATGGCAATCACACCGGAGCACGCTTATTCCAATGGCCAGATCTTGTTAACCTTCCGTTCATCTCCGGCGGCACGTCCCGTTACCTCTGCCGCCTAAGTTCAAGGAGTAATCCTGCAAAAACACTGAATTCAGATAGCCAGTTGACGTGCAGCCTTCATGGGGGGCGACGGTTCAGCTAGATCCCTTGGAAGGGGCAAAACAAGTGAAGGTACTTCGCTACGGTCGCGTTGCGGCTGTTATCGCGGTGGGCGCCATCGCACTCACCGCTTGCGGTGGCAACTCCGGCGCCGGAAACTCGACTCCGGCCGGCTCCTCGAGCGCGGCGGTCGATTACTCGGGCCTCAGCGGCACCATCACCGCCGGCGGCTCCAGCGCCCAGTCCAACGCGCAGACCGCTTGGACCGCGGGCTTCACCGCCCAGGCCAAGAACGTGAAGATCAACTACGACAAGTCGCAGGGCTCCGGCGGCGGCGTCACCAACTTCACGGCCGGGTCGTACGACTTCGCTGGTTCGGACGCTTACTTGAACGCGGACCAGGCTGCCAAGGTCCAGGCCGTCTGCGGCCCGGGCGGCGCAGTGAACCTCCCGGTTTACCTCGACGGCGTGGCGATCGTGTTCAACCTCCAAGGCGTGGACAAGCTGCAGCTCTCCTCGGAGACCGTCGCGAAGATCTTCAAGCAGGAAATCAAGACCTGGGACGATGCCGCGATCAAGGCCGACAACCCCGGCGTCACCCTGCCGGCTACCGCGATCACCACGGTGACCCGCTCGGACGGATCCGGCACCACGCAGAACTTCACCAACTACCTGAGCCAGGTGGCCCCGTCGGTCTGGACCGACCCGGTCTCCAACAAGTGGCCGATTGCCGGCTCCTCCGCCCAGCAGGGCGGCTCCGGTGTGGTCAACACGGTCAAGGCCGGCAACGGCACCATCGGCTACGCCGACCACTCCGCGATCGACACCCTGAAGTCCGCTTCGATCAAGGCCGGCGACAAGTACGTCGCGTTCAGCGCTGAAGGCGTGACCAAGGCGATCGAGGCCGGCGTCACCGCTGCGCCGAGCGAGGTCAAGGGCGATTTGTCGCAGAAGATCGACTACACCAAGTTGACGTCCGGCGACGCCTACCCGATCCCGCTGATCTCCTACGACATCGTCTGCACCAAGTTCAAGGACGCCAAGCAGGCGGAACTGACCAAGGCCTACATCGGCTACATCGCGAGCGACCAGGGCCAGAAGATCGCTGCGAAGAACGCCGGTTCGGCGCCGCTTCCGGCTGACCTCGCCGCCAAGATCGCAGAAACCCTCAAGACGGTTTCCTAGTCGTCCGCGCAAGGCCGGCCACCCCGTTGCGGGGTGACCGGCCTTTGGCGCTATTGAAACTCGCCTGAACGCACGTACGACTACTACGCAGTCAAGAAAGCATGATGTGAGCACGTCAACCGTAGCCAGCACCGGGGGGTCAGCGGCCACGAAGGCCCGTCCGGCTGACCGGATCTTCAAATCCCTTTCCACCGTCGCCGCCGTCTCGATCATGGTCATCCTGGCCGGCGTCGCGATCTTCCTCATCGTCCGCGCGCTCCCGGCGATCACCGCGAGCTGGACCGACAACCCGAGCCTGGACAAGGACTTCACGGCCGGCTTCGCGAACTTCTGGTCCTATGTCGGCCCGCTCGCCTTCGGCACGGTGTGGGCTTCGCTGATCGCGCTGATCCTGGCTACCCCGGTGGCCATCGGGATCGCCTTGTTCATCTCGCACTACAGCCCGCGCAAACTCGCGAACGCGCTCGGCTACATCGTCGACCTGCTGGCCGCGGTGCCCTCGGTGGTCTTTGGCCTCTGGGGCATTTTCGTGATGCGCGATTTCCTGCTCCCGCTGCAACAATGGCTCAACGCGAATCTGGGCTGGATTCCGTTCTTCGGCGGCGAAGTGACCACCACCGGATCATCGATCTTCACCGCCGCCGTCGTACTGGCCGTGATGATCTTGCCGATCATCACTTCGATTTCCCGGGAAATCTTCCTGCAGACCCCCAAGCTCCATGAAGAAGCCGCACTGGCTCTGGGCTCCACGCGCTGGGAGATGATCCGGCTCGCGGTCTTCCCCTATGCCCGTTCCGGCATGGTCAGCGCGATCCTGCTGGGCTTGGGCCGGGCGCTCGGCGAGACCATGGCCATTGCGATGATCCTCTCGCCAGCGGTGATCGTCTCCTTCTTCGTGGTCACCGAGGGGCAGAACCCGCAGACCGTCGCGGCGAACATCGCGCTCAACTTCCCGATCGCCGAAGATCTGGGCCGCTCGGCCCTGATCGGCACCGGCTTGGTCTTGTTCGTGATCTCCTTCGCAGTGAACTTCCTGGCTCGGATGATCGTGAACCGCAAGCCCAAGGCGAAGAAGGAAGACGCGGTTGCGGCTGATGCGCTCAGCGCAGATGCCGCCGAGGAGTCTCCGGTGGCGTTGATCCACCCCGACGGCGATCACGGCCACGTGCATGCGAAACGCCCTGATCTGCACGGGAAGCCCGGCAACTCCGAAGGAGCTGGCAAATGAGCACTTTGACCGATGCCCCCCGGAGCAATACCCGGAACCGGCTGACCAGCGGACAACTGCCCCGGTTCATCAACATCTACACGGTGCTCGGCTCGCTCGTGGTGGCGGCAGCAGTATTGGGCTTGATCGGGTTCAGCCTGGTGGGTCTGATCGTGCTTACCGCAATCGTGTACCTGATCGCGATTTCGGTGCTGTCCATCGCGGTGGAGAATCGGCGCAAGGCGATGGACCGTTTTGTCCGCGGCCTGATCGTGGTGTTCTTCCTGATCGCCTTGACGCCATTGGTCTCGCTGCTCTGGACGGTGATTTCCAATGGGATCAAGGTGCTCAATTGGAACTTCATCACGACCTCCGGCGGGGACAGCACGATCGATCCGGAGACGCTCGAACTGGTGACCTCTGCGGGCGTGCTGCAATCAGTGGTCGGCACCCTGGAAATCACCGGTCTTGCCGCGTTGTTCTCCATTCCGATCGGGTTGCTGACCTCGATCTACCTGGTCGAATACGCCCAGCCCAACCAGTGGCTCCGCCGCACCGTGACCTTCCTGGTGGATGTGATGACCGGCATCCCGTCGATCGTGGCCGGTCTGTTCGCGTTCTCGCTGTTCACCCTGGTCTTCGGGCCCAAGGCGTTCAGCGGCCTCTCCGCCGCGGTCGCGCTTTCGGTTTTGATGATCCCGATCGTGGTGCGCTCCAGCGAAGAAATGCTCCGGCTGGTGCCCAATGATCTGCGTGAAGCTTCTTATGCCTTGGGCGTGACCAAAGTGGTCACCATCCTCAAGGTCGTCATCCCGACCGCGATCGCCGGCATCGTCACCGGCATCACCTTGGCGATCGCCCGGGTGATCGGCGAAACCGCGCCGATCTTCATCGCGGCCAGCTTCACCAACAATTTCAACTCGAACCCGTTCGACGGGCCGATGTCCAGCCTGGCCACAGCGGCCTATACCGGATACAAATTCCCGGGGCCGGACCCGCAGGTCTCGCTCGACCAAGGCTGGGGCGCTGCGCTCCTGCTGGTGATCCTGGTGGTCATCCTCAATCTTGTAGCACGCCTGATCGCGATGCTGTTCGCTCCGAAGTCAAGCCGGTAACGGCGGAAGGAAACCATGTCCAAAAGTGTTTCGGTCAAAGACCTCAACGTCTTCTACGGGGATTTCCTCGCGGTGGAAGACGTCTCGATGGATATTGCGCCCCGCTCCGTCACCGCGTTCATCGGCCCTTCGGGCTGCGGCAAATCGACCTTCCTACGCACCCTGAACCGGATGCACGAAGTGATTCCCGGTGCGCATGTGAAAGGCCAGGTACTGGTCGACGGCGACGACCTGTACGGCGTCGGCGTGGATCCGGTCACGGTCCGCCGGCAGATCGGGATGGTTTTCCAGCGGCCGAACCCGTTCCCCACCATGTCGATCCGGGAAAATGTGCTTGCCGGAGTGCGTTTGAACAACAAGCGGCTCTCCAAGTCCGAAGGCGCGGAGCTGGTCGAGAAGTCGCTCAAGGGCGCCAACCTCTGGAACGAGGTCAAGGACCGTTTGGAGAAGCCGGGCATGGGGCTTTCCGGTGGCCAGCAGCAGCGGCTCTGCATCGCCCGGGCGATCGCGGTGGAGCCGGAAGTGCTGCTCATGGACGAGCCTTGTTCGGCTCTTGACCCGATTTCCACGCTGGCTGTCGAAGACCTCATCAACGAGCTCAAAGAAGACTTCACCGTGGTGATCGTGACGCACAACATGCAGCAGGCGGCACGCGTCTCGGACCGGACGGCGTTCTTCAATATCGCCGGCACCGGAAAACCCGGCAAACTGATCGAGTATGCGGAGACCACCACGATCTTCAACAACCCGACGGTCAAAGCCACCGAGGATTACGTCTCAGGCCGCTTCGGATAGAGATTGGGGCACTCCCATAGTGTCGGCTCCGCCGCCACGATGGGGCCCTCCCCGGCATCTCCCAGACCTCGCGGGCTCGGCCCGGGGCCCTCGATGCCGTGGGCCCAGTGCCCCACTCTATTGGGGCACTCCCATAGTGTCGCGCTCGCGAAGTCCCCTCCCCGCTACAGCAGAGGGGAAAGCGCCAGGTAGAGCACCCCGGCGATCGCTGCGCAGACCACCGGGGTGGCGAACCAGGCGAAGCCGATCTTGCCCACGAGCCGCGCGTTCGCCACGGAAAAGCGCTGGTTCATTCCGGCGCCGATGATGCTCGCAGTGGTCAGCTGCGTGGTCGCCAAGGGCAGATGCAGGCCGATGCTGCCGATCAGCAGCATTACCGCACTGACCGTCTGGGCCACGAAGCCGCGCATCGGGTCCACCTTCACCAAGCGGTCGGAGAGGGTGTAGCCGATCCGCCAACCCCCGGCCAAGGTGCCCAGCGTCAGGAACACCCCGACGCCCGCGGTGAGCCACCAGACCAACTGGTCCAGGTCGCCGAAGCCTGCTGCGGCGAGGGCGAAGAGCAGCAGTGCGACGATCCGGGAACCGTCCTGCAGCCCGTGCCCGAAGGCCACCGAGCCGGCGGCGACGGCCTGCGCACGCCGGAACCGACGGTTGATATTGCTCGGTTGCGCATAACGGTAGAACCAGGCAATCGGGAACACCAGCAAATAGGAGACCGCGAAGGCGATCACCGGCGAGATCAGCAGAGGCAACACCACCAAGGCGATCAGGGTCGAATCCAGTCCGGCCAATCCCGGGGCGCCCTTGATCATCGCGGCACCGGCGGCGCCGGCGATGCCGCCGAGCAGGGCGTGGGTCGATGAGGACGGGTAGCCGATCCACCATTGCTGGATTCCCCAGATCAGGGCCGCGATCAGCGCGGCCAGGATCATCGACAGCCCTTCGGCCCCGGGGCGCAGCACGAACAGCTGTTCGTGCAGGGTCAGGGCGAAGCCGGCACTGAGTGTGGCGCCCAGAAGGTTGAAGAACGCGGCCAGTACGACGGCGACCGTCGGGGTGAGTGCCCGGGTGCGCACCGCTACGGCGACCGTAGAGGCGACGTCCCGGAGGCCGTTCAGGGCGGAGAAGCCTGCAGCCAGCAAACAGATCAGCACCAGGAAAGCGATCGAAATCATGGCCGGGCTCACGACTCCTTGACGATGATGCTGCCCACTCTGGTCGCCAATAGTCGGAAGTCTTTGGTGATCGCCACCAAATGGTCGGCGAAATCTCGGTAGCGCGTGTAGTTGGCCGGCTGGTTGTCGCCGAGCAGCTCGGCCAGATAGGCCCGATGCGTCCGTTCCGCCCGCTTGGCCAGCCGGAGCATTTCCAACCAGTAATCCTCGAGACCGTCCAAATCGTCCAGGGAGCGCATTGCGTTGACCGTGAGCTCGGCCTGCCGGGCAATCACTTCGAGCTGCTCGGAGGAGCGTTTGGGCACCCGGTCGATTTTGTAAAGGATCAGGAGTTCGGCAGCCGCATCGAGCTTCTCCATCGCCTCATTGAGAATTCTGGAGAGCGCGTACATGTCTTCACGCGGCAGCGGATGGATGAAGCTGGTGCGCATCTGGGTGAGCAGCGCATAGTGCAGATCCGTGGATTCGGCTTCCCGCTCCCGGATCAGTGCCGCCAGTGCGGGATACTCCTTCAACGGTGCGCCGAAGATCTCGGAGAGCGTGTGCACGCCGAGAACCAGCTGCTGAGCCATCTGCGAGAGGATGTTCAGCCCAGCACGTTCTTGCGGAAAGAGGCGTAACTTCACCTAGGTTCCTTGCCGTTTCTCTGCTGCTGCGGTTGCCGGGCAGCTGATGATCACGGCCCGCACTGAAAACATCCTACTCGCTGGCGCGGCAATGGGTTTCCCGGACTACCTCCGGTTGCTTGGCCGGCCGAGCTGGAGCGGGCAAGTAAATGGTGCCGAACCGGGAGCGCCTCTCGGCGTAAGGCCGCTCGAAGCGGCTAAAAAATGGAGCCCGGGGGTTCCACGGTTCGACACCACCATCAGTCTCCCGCTTCCGCCCGGCCCTGTCAACGCGGACGCGGCGCCGCGCCGCAGCAGCGGGGTGAATTCAGTCGAGCTCGCCGCGCCGCCAAGCACCGGCCGCGTGTTCCAGGTCTTCAGCGGTTTTCACCAAGCGCTGCGCGCTGTGCGTCAGCTTGCTGGCGTGCTCCTCGTTGCTGAACTCCCGGTCGTCCGCGACTCTGCTCTGGCCCAGCGCAATCACCCGGCAGAAAGCGGCGGTGCGTTCCAGGGCGACATCGAACTCACCGTCGAAGGCACCGGAAAGAATCGCGTCGGTCATGGTTTTGAGCTCTTCGGCGCCAGGCGGTTCGGCGACGCCGGCGACGACGTGCGATACCTGGGCAGTGTCTTTGCCCTGCTGGAAGTAGACCGCAATCCGTTCCGGATCCCGTTGCGTGGCGGCGCGCAGCGCGTAGAGCCGCCAGAGCGCCCCGGGCAGGGAGCGGGCAGGGCTTTCCGCCCACAACTCGGCGATGACCTCCAAGCCCTGCTGATCCGCCAGGCTGACCAGCCGGGCGGTGATCTCCGGATCATCGCTCGCCCGGCCATGGTTGACCAGAGCGTGTGCGGCCAAATGCGCGGCTTCGGAAACCCTGGCCGGATCTGCTCCGCCGGCAAAGGCCGCGAAGTCGATCGGCGCCATGGGTACCGGCTTGTGTGGTCGCGGGACGTCGTCGCTCATGATTTGACGATACTCCTGTGCGCTGGCCGGGTCGAGGAGGTGCTTCGGCCGGCGCACCGGGCGAAAGGCTTCCGGCGATCCCGATTGTCGACGACGGCGGGGTGTGGGGTAAGGTATTAACGTCCATTTGCGTCAGACCTTTCGGATCACCGGAGCGTCTGGTTGCGGACTGGTCGGGGCCTTTAGCTCAGATGGTAGAGCATCGGACTTTTAATCCGTGGGTCGAGGGTTCGAGCCCCTCAGGGCCCACCAGGATCGTCTTGCTCGAAGCAAGTGCACGGGAAACCGGGTGCAGCTCCGGTAAGCCGATTTGGTGACCAAGCAGAGGAACCCCGCCCATTCGGGCGGGGTTCCTCTGTGTTTGGCGAGTTATCGGTTGTTTGCTCTGCTCGGCTGCCGAAGCGCAGGTCGGGTCAGCACGTCAGCCGACTCCGGACCCTGCGATCTTGGCCGAACAAACACTCCGTGGGCGTTGCCCATGCCACGGTGGGATCGAGTTCTGGATCCCGGTGCCTTCGCACAGTATCGAGGTACTGGTTAGGCGTTGCGGTAGCGTCCGGCGCCTACTGCGATCAGCCCGAGGAGCAGCATGGCCAATCCGCCAATGGCCCACGGCAGGACCCCGCCACTTCCGGTGACCGGTAGCGTCCCTGACCCGTCGGATGCCGCCCCGTCGGGTCCTGTCCCGCCGCCCCCGCCGCCGGGGTTGGTGGGTTGGCTGCCGAAGACGAGCGTGTACGCGCGCTGGTCTTGGCCGACGGAGTTGCTAGCGGTGATCGTAAACGTGAAACTGCCGGTTTGCGCAGGAGTTCCGGAGATGATGCCCGTGTTCGGGTCCAGGGAGGTGCCAGGAGGCAGGGTTCCGCCCGAGAGTGCGAACGTGATGGGTTTGGTTCCGGTGGCTTCCACGGTCTGCTGGTAGGGCTGCCCGATTGATCCCGCGGGGAGCGCGGTCGTGGTGATCACTGGCCGTTCCCGCACTGCGACCGTGTATCCCCGGGTATCGGAGCCAAAGGCGTTGCTTGCCGTCACGTCGAAAGTGTAGGTTCCCGCTTCCGTCGGCGTACCGCCGAGGACGCCTGTGCTTGGCGCGAGAGCCAGGCCCGGGGGAACTTCGCCGTCGGTGACGGAGAAGGTGATCGGGCCCGATCCGATTGCTTTCACGGGTGAGCTTTTCGGGTCGCTGACGATGCCATCGGGCAGGGTTCGTGTCGTGATCTCCGGCGGTGCGGCGTAGGTGAACCCGTCGTTGAACTTCACATTGTGCGGGTTCCCGGTGTCCGTCACCCCGGCGAGGACGTCGGCACTGATCACCACGTCGACCGAGCCGCTGGCGTGTGGCGGAGTCGTGACCGTTGCACTGCTTCCGTCGCCGACGAAGTCGGTGCCGGCCACGCCATTGAAGGTCACGCCCGTCGCAGTGAAATTCAGGCCCAGCGTCGGCGACGTGACGTTCTGCTCCGTTGCGTGGCCGATGCCGAGTGTGCCGAATGAGTTCGAACCCATCGCGTACACCCGGCCGTCGCTGCCCAGCGCCAAGGTCTGAGTCACCCCGGCCGCACCGGCCGTGATGGTGACCCCGGTCGGCATCTGGCCGGCGACCACGGCTACCGGAGTGTAGTTGTCGGAGGGCGCCTGGCGGCCGTTTCCGGCAGAGCCGTAGTCGTTGTTCCCCCAGGTGAACATGGCCCCGGTGGTTGAGATCGCGAAGCCGTTTTGCCAGCCGGCCCCGATCGCGGTGAACTCGGTGCCGACAGGAATTTCACCCGCGGCAACCGGAACCGGAAGGTTCGAATTGCCATCGCTGCCTGTCCCGAGGGCGCCCTGCGTGCCCCAGCCCCAGGAGTAGAGCCGGTTGTCCGAACCGATGGCGTGGCTGGCTGCCTGCCCACCGGTCACCTTGGTGAACGTGACGCCTGCGGGCATCGTCACCGCGACCGGGAGCGAGGAGCTGGTGTTCGTGCCATTGCCGAGCGTGCCGAAATTGTTGAAGCCCCAGGCGTAGGCGCGGCCGTTGCTGCCGAGTGCCACGACGCTCGATCCGGAGCTCAGCATCGTCACGTCTACGATCCGCACATCTGCAGGGATTGCACCGGCGGAGGCGACTACCGGAGTCAAGCTGTCGGTGGTCGTGCCGTTGCCCAACTGCCCCGAGTTGTTCGCTCCCCAGCCGTAGACCCGTCCGTCGCTGCCGAGCGCAGCAACAGCCTTCCGGTTAACGTTGCCGGCGGAGATTGAGGTGTAGCTGACCCCGGCGGGCCGGGCGCCCTGGGCAACCAGGACCGGTGAGGTCCGGGCGGTTGTTGTCCCGTCCCCCAATTGCCCTTCGTCGTTCTCTCCCCAGGCGTAGGCATTTCCGTCGCTCGCAATCGCAACCGCGAACTTGTCACCGCACGCCAGGTCCTTGATCGTCGCGCCAGCCGGGATCTGCCCTTGCGGGACTTGTACCGGCACTCCGGATCTGATTCCGAAGCCGCCACCCCACTGATACATATGCCCGTCGGAATCGGCGGCGACCCCTCCGCCGTTGCAGGCTGCAACAAGGGTGAAGCTCAAGGAAGCGTCCACGGTCACGGTCGTGCCGCCGGCGGATGGCCCCGTATTGGGCGTCGGGCTTGCGATTGCTGCGCTGATCGGGAGCAAACTCAGAACGAGTGCCGCTACGGCAGCCAGGCTCCATCGTTTTCGATGCGATGCGCGTTTAATGATATTCATTTATTCCTCCCCCAAGGAATTCCAAAAACTTTTACAAGCTGTCCAATGGCAGGAATGTGCCAGCGGCCCATTGCGATGCCGGCCGATAAATGAGGAGAGGGACGCCGGGTAGCGGCGTCCCTCTCCTCATTATCAGCAGCTTTGCATATCAGTATAGGTCAAATCAGGGCAAAACGTGAAATCCGGTTGCCGATCCGGAGCCTGCTGCCCCGGGGCAAGGGCGGCAGCAGGACGGGTTGCGATGAAGAGCGGTTCAAAGGGGGCACGTCTCGCTGCGGCGGTTTCCCCCAGCCGCATTCCCGCTTCCGGTACGGGGAAAACTGGTGCCCGGTCGAGATTCGAAGCTGGTAGTTTCCTGGCAGTTCTGTCGCGGTGCTTGACCCCGAAGTACAGCCACAGCACACTTCATACATAGTTGATTCACAGAAAGCGAAATCCGCAATAATTCCCATATTGCGGATTTCCGCTGTGTTCGATTATGCAAAATTAGCTATTTTCCTCAACTGATCCTTTAACCAACTTAGGAATAAAGTTTATGAGAAAAATCTACGCCGTAACCGGCATAGCTTTAGCTGTGGGCCTCCTGTGTACAACGCAGTTCGCAGGTGTCGCTCAAGCCGCTGACCCTTCGGCAGGCAGCATCGATCCAGCCAACGTGATCACTGAACTCAGCAGCCAGGGGAACGTCGAGCAGATCATCTTCAAGTCCGCGTACCGGCCGGCGCAGAGCGCGCTCGGCCGCAGCTCGCAGGCCAGCACTCTGGCGACCGGCCTCAAGGACCTGTTCGCAAGCGCGCCGGGCAGCGAATTCACGCTCGACGCGGCTTCGACCAACTCGATCAAACGCTTCACGCAGAACATCGCCGGAGTTCCGGTGCTGGGCTCGTCGCTGACCCAGCTGCTCGACGGGCAGGGGGCCATCACTTCGGCCATCGGTTCGGTCACCCGTGGCTCCAAGGGCAGCTTCCCGGTCGATCTGGCCGCCGGCCAGGCCGCCGCTCTGGCCACCGCGACCCGGGTGGCTTCAGTTGGCAAAGACGCCGCTGCAGTCACCTTGAACGACCAGAAGGCGATTTGGTTCGACGGCGTTCTGGTCGGCAAAGCCGCCAAGTCCTCGGGAGCCGTTCCGGCCTACCAGTTCAAGTTCAGCACCGGCTTCGCGGAGTCCAGGGTGCTCACGGTGGCTGCCAACGGCGGCGCCATCCTGGATGACCGGACCGACCGCAAGGACATCAACCGGGTGGTCTGCGATGCGAACTCGAAGATCGTCGATCTCGACGCCAGCAATGCCGACGCGATGCTCAAGTGCGGCAAGACCCAGGCCAATAAGCCGACCCGCATCGAAGGCCAGGCCGCATCGTCGGTGGCCGATGTGAATTCGGTGTACAACTTCCTCAATGACACGTCGTCCTTCTACGCGGCGAACACCAAGGCCAGCGATTTGACCTCGCTGATCGGCAATGACGAGGGCGACGGCCTGGGCAAGGCGATGCGCGCGGTCGTGCGGATCTGCGTCAAGGACAGCCAGAACGGCACCCAGTGCCCGTTCGCGAACGCGTTCTGGTACAACGGCCAGATGACCTACGGCCAGGGCGTGACCACCGACGACGTCACCGGCCACGAACTCACCCATGGCGTGACCGAGGCGACCAACGGTTTGGTTTATGCGGCAGAGTCGGGCGCGATCAACGAATCGATGTCCGACGTCTTCGGCGAATTCATCGACCTCAGCAATGGCAGCTCCGACGACACCGCGGCCAACCGCTGGAAGATCGGCGAAGGCAGCAGCCTGGGCGTCATCCGCGACATGAAGAGCCCTGGTTCCTACGGCGATCCGTCGATCTACAAGGGCAGCAATTGGAAGTCCACCGCCAATCCGAGCGATGCCAATGACCAAGGTGGAGTCCACTCCAATAGCGGAGTGGGCAACAAACTCGCCTTCCTGATCACCGACGGCCAGACCTTCAACGGCCAGACGGTCAGCGGAATCGGCATCGCCAAGGCGGCGCAGCTGTACTGGTCCGCCCAGGTGCTGCTGACCTCCAATGCAACCTACGCGACCTTGGGCAAGGCCTTGAACACGGCTTGCCAGAACAATGTCGCCAACAATGTCGCCGGTACGACGACGGCCAACTGCACCCAGGTGGCCAACGCGGTCAAGGCGGTGGGCATCAAGTAGCCGATCTCCGGATCGTCGGCTAAAGCGCCGGCCGCTTCGTACCACGAAGCGGCCGGCGCTTTTTCGGGTCCGGGGTGCCGTCATCTGGAGTAAGAATCGCGGATAAGTGGCTGCCTTGAGCAACTTTTTTGCGGTTTCCGACCAACTGTTGGCAAACATCCAGTTAACGGTCAGAATCCGGTGAGAGCTTTCGGGAGTCAAAGCAACACTTCTTTCCCGAAAGTTGAAAACATCGTGAAAAAAATTGGAGCTCGCACCCGGAGCTCGGTAGTGGCGGGCCTGGCCGTTCCGGCTTTGGTCCTGGCCTTCACCGGAACCGCCGTCGCGGCTATTCCTGTTTCTCCGGACTCGGTGCAGGGCATTGCCGGGTCCACTTCGCCCCGGCTCGGCCATGCGCAGCGGCTGGATTTCGCGCCGGCCCAGCAGCAACGGAAGATCACCGTTTCCCTGGCGCCGCACAATGCGGCCGGGCTGGATGCCTTCCTGGCGAACGTCAACGATCCGGCTTCCCCGCAGTACCGCCATTTCTTGACTTCGGCAGAGTATGCGGCCCGCTTCGCCCCGACTCCGGCCGAGGTCTCTGCAGTGTCCAGCGCACTCACCGCGAAGGGGCTGTCGGTTGACCGCGTCGGTGCGGGGAACCGTTACGTTTCGGCCTCGGGCAGCGTCGCGCAGCTCCAAGACCTCTTCAAGACCAGCCTTTCGCAGTACCGGGACTCAGTGACCGGGGCCGACTTCACCGGCGCGGACAGCGAAGTCAAGGTTCCGCAGTCCCTGGCCGGACTGATCACCGACGTCGGCGGCTTGACCGACGAGGGCAAGATCTTGCGCCCGGCCTCGCGCCAGGCTCCCGCTGCGCCGGAAGCCGGTGCCGCGAAGCAAGCTCCCTCCGCCGTCGGAGCCAAGGGCGCTACGGACCAAGGCACCGGAGTCAAGGGCGGGTTCACACCCAAGGAGCTCAATAGCGGCTACAACACCGCCTCGATCGCCAACGGCGCCCAGGGGGCTGGGCAGACCATCGCGCTGGTCGAATTCTCCGGCCACCGCTCGAGCCATGCCGATGTCTACGACCAGCAGTACAACTTGGCCACCTCGGCAGTGCAGGACATCAACGTCGACGGCGGCCCGCAGGGCTACGACGAAGGTGAAGGCGAAGTCGATCTGGACATCCAGGTGCTGCATGCGATCGCGCCGAAAGCCACGGTTTTGGACTACCAGGCACCGAACACCGACTCGGCCGACATCGATCTCTACAACCAAATCGTCACCGACAACAAAGCTTCGATCATTTCTTCGAGCTGGGGCAATCCGGAAAACCAGATCACCAAGAGCCACGCGACGTCGTTGTCGAACATCTTCAAGCAAGCCGCGGCCCAAGGCCAGACGATCTTCTCGGCCTCCGGCGATCACGGGGCTTCGGACGACTGGCCCAACAACAGCGACTCCGCATTGACCGTTGATTCGCCGTCCTCCGACCCGAACGTGACCGGCGTCGGCGGCACCCGGCTCTACATCGACTCGAGCACCGGTGCTTGGTCGAGCGAAGCGGTCTGGAACGACTACGTGAAATCCGGCGACACCTGGCGCGGTGCCAGCGGGGGCGGCGTTTCCACCTTCTTCGCCCGGCCGGCCTGGCAGACCGGAACCGGTGTGAACACTTCGCAGAAACGCCAGGTGCCGGACATCTCGTCAGCTGCTGCCGAATACCAGTACTCGGGGTACACCGAGGTCTACGACGGCAATGGCAAAGACACCAACAAGGCGGCGTGGACGTCGTTCACCGGTACCAGTGCAGCGGCACCGCTCAACGCGGCGTTCCTGGCCCTGGTCGCCAACCAGGGCGGCGGCAGCGTGCAGTTCGGCAATCTGAATCCGGCGATCTACAAAGCCGCGGCGAACAACCCGTCGGCCTTCCACGACGTCACCTCGGGGAGCAACAGCATCGTCGGCAAGCCGAGCTCGTATGCGGTGACCGCCGGCTACGACAAGGCGACTGGCTGGGGAAGCCCGAACTTCCCGGCGTACGGAACCGAGATTCTCAAAAAGTAGCAAGCAGTACCGCCCGACGGCGGTGGTCCGACGTCCGAACGGGCGCCGGACCACCGCCGTTTCGGTTTTCCGAACGGGATGCCGGTCACAGCCGTACCGCGACGCCGCGCTCCAATGACGCCTGGGCGGCGTCGGCCACTCGGGAAGCCGCTGCCGATTCGGCCAGCGGGCAGGGATTTTCCGCCTCGCCCCTGGCCAGTGCGAGGAAGTGGTCCAACTGGCTGCGGTAGGCGGCGGCAAAGCGTTCCATGAAGCTCGGATGCGGAACGCCGGTGGGGATCGCCACCCCGGGCTCGGCCGAGTGCAGGGCGGCCTGTTCGTCCAGTCCTACGCAGACGCTGCCTTCGCTGCCCTGCAGTTCCATCCGGACGTCGTGTCCGGCTCCGTTGTACCTGGTGGCGACCACAGTGGCCAAGGTCCCGTCCGCCAGGGTCAGCAGTGCGGCCCCGGTGTCCACATCGCCGGCCTCGCCGATTCCGGGATCGCCCCGGTTCGAGCCGCGGGCATAGACCTCCACGACGTCCTGCCCGGTGAGCCAGCGGATGATGTCGAAATCGTGCACGCTGCAGTCCCGGAAGATGCCGCCCGAGCCGGCGAGGAACTCCAGCGCCGGGGGACGGGTGTCCGCGGTGACCGCCCGGATCGAATGCAGCCAGCCGAGCTTTCCGGAGCCGAGCTCGGCTTTCGCAGCGCGGTAGCCGGCGTCGAACCTGCGTTGGTGGCCGATCTGCACAATCCCCTGATTCGCTTCGGTGAAGGCGACCAACTCGAGCGCTTCGGCCGAGCTGGCGGCTACCGGTTTCTCGCAGAAAACCGGAATCCCGGCCAAAACCGCACGTTCGATGAGTTCCCGATGCGCGCTGGTCGCCGCCGCAATCACCAGGGCCTCCGGCGCGGAATCGAACAGCTGGTCCAGGTGCAGCGGGGTGCCGCCGCGCAATCGGGCGGCTGCCCGCTGCGCCGTTTCGGCTACCGCATCGGCGAGCAGCAGCTCGGTGGCGTCGGGCGAGGCGAGCAGGTTTTGTGCATGCATCAAGCCGATCCGGCCCAATCCGATGACGCCGACGCGCATGGGGTCTCCTGAAGCTGTGGGTGAATGGTAATAATGTCAGTATGTCAGGACATTCTATTGACAGTTGTGACTTTTGTCACCAGGATGGTCGTCAGGAACAAGTCCGGGCCGGGGGCGGCATCCGCAGTGCAGGGTCCTTCGGTGCGGTCCCTCCGACGACGACCGAAGGAGCAAGTCGTGCAGGCAAAAAGAGTCACGGTCCGGGTGGGCCGCAACCGGCGGCCACGGGTGCCGGTTGCGTTGGTGCTGGCGGTCGTGGTCGGCATCTTGCTGGCTGGCTGTTCCGCAACCGGTGGCCGCCCGCAGCCCAATTCCGCCGGGAGCGCCGGTTCCGGGGTGACCACCCCGAGGATCACCGTCGCGGTGATTTCGCACTCTGCTCCAGGAGACACCTTCTGGGACATCGTCCGTCGGGGTGCCGAGGAGGCCGCAGCCAAGGACAACATCAACTTGCTCTACACCGCCCAGCCCGAAGGTGCCGGTCAGGCCCAATTGGTACAGCAGGCGATCGACCAGAAGGTCTCCGGGATCGCGGTCACCCTGGCCAAACCGGACGCCATGAAGACCGTGCTGGCCAACGCCAAGGCGGCGAACATCCCGGTGGTCGCGATCAATGCCGGGGCGGCCTCGGCCAAGGAACTCGGCGCCCGGGCCTTCTTCGGTGCCGATGACCGGATCGCCGGCGAAGCCGTCGGCCAGAAGCTGCTCGACGGCGGTTACGCCCGGCCGATCTGCGTGATCCACGAACAGGGCAACGTCGGCCTGGAGGAACGCTGCGCCGGGGTCAAGGCCAAGATCCCGGCGACCGAGATCCTGTATGTGCAAGGTTCGGACATGACCCAGGTTTCGTCGACCATCACGTCGAAACTCCAGGCCACGGCTGAGGCGGACGCGGTCATCGGCTTGGGTGCGCCGTATACGCTGACCGCACTGCGCGCCGTGCAGGCCACCGGTTCCAAGGCCAAAATCGCCTCCTTCGACCTCAATGCGGATCTGGCGCAACAGATCAAGGACGGCAAGATCATTTTCACCGTCGATCAGCAGCCTTGGTTGCAGGGGTACCTGGCCGTCGAGTACTTCTGGCAGCAATTGCGTGGCGGCTTCGAAATGGGCGGCGGCCAGCCGGTGCTCACCGGACCGGCCATCGTGGACCAGGGCAATGTCGATGCGGTGCTGAAATTCGCCCAGGAGGGGATCCGATGAGCGCCCTGGCAAACGCCGCAGACGAGCGGGTGCGTCCGCGCAACGGATTGCAGCAGTTCTTGGGCCGGCCGGAGATCGGCTCCGTGGTGGGCGCCATCGTGGTGTTCCTGTTCTTCGCGGCGGTGGCCCCGGTATTCCTGCAACCGGCGTCCTTCGCCACGGTGCTGTACGGAGCCTCGACCATCGGGATCATGGCGGTCGGTGTGTCCCTGCTCATGATCGGCGGCGAATTCGACCTCTCCACCGGTGTCGCGGTGATTTCCTCCGCGCTGACCGCCTCGCTGTTCAGCTGGTTCTTCGTGTTCAACGTCTGGGTCGGCGTCGGCCTGGCTTTGCTGGTCTCCTTGGGCATCGGGATGCTCAACGGCTGGATCCTCACCAAAACCAAACTGCCCAGCTTCATCGTCACCCTGGCGACCTTCTTGATGCTCACCGGCTTGAACCTCGGGCTGACCCGGCTGGTCGGCGGTTCGGTCGCCTCGCCCGGGATCTCGGACATGGACGGCTTCGCCCTGGCTAAATCGATTTTCGCGGCGACGATTCCGATTGCCGGAGTCGAGGTGCAGATCACGGTGTTCTTCTGGATCGCACTCGTCGCCGTGGCGTCCTGGATCCTGCTGCGAACCAGGGTCGGCAACTGGATTTTCGCAGTCGGCGGCGACGCGGCGGCGGCCCGGGCGGTGGGTGTACCGGTGGCCAAGACCAAGATCGGCTTGTTCATGGGGGTCGGATTCTGCGGCTGGATCCTGGGCATGCACAACCTTTTCGCCTTCGGCGCGGTGCAATCCGGCGAGGGCGTGGGAAATGAATTCCTCTACATCATTGCTGCCGTGATCGGCGGATGCCTCCTCACCGGCGGCTACGGCTCGGCGATCGGCGGGGCGATCGGCGCCTTCATCTTCGGCATGGCGAACAAGGGCATCGTGTATGCGCAATGGAACCCGGATTGGTTCAAGTTCTTCCTCGGCCTCATGCTGCTGCTCGCCACCTTGGTCAACCTGGTGGTCAGGCGACGCGCGGAACGGAAATAAGGGAGCGACGGCATGGCAGAGAAATCCACCGACCAGCTCAGCGACGCCGATGCGCACCTGATTGCGCTCGACGGCGTCGGCAAACGGTACGGGAACATCATCGCGCTGAGCGACATCACCATGGCGGTGGACAATGGCCGGGTCACCTGTGTGCTCGGCGACAACGGCGCCGGGAAGTCCAGCCTGATCAAGATCCTGGCCGGGCTGCACGGGCACGACGACGGCACCATGCGGGTGATGGGGGCCGAACGGCATTTCGGTTCGCCGCGCGAAGCGCTCGACGTGGGCATCGCGACGGTCTACCAGGACTTGGCGGTGGTGCCCTTGATGTCGGTGTGGCGGAACTTCTTCCTGGGCTCCGAGCTGACCGTTGGCCGGGGGCCGTTCCGCCGCCTCGACGTGGCCCTGATGAAACAGACCGCCCAGCGCGAGCTGGCTGCGATGGGCATCGACCTGCGCGATGTGGACCAGCCGATCGGTCAGCTTTCCGGCGGTGAGCGGCAGTGCGTCGCGATCGCCCGCGCGGTGCATTTCGGAGCCAAAGTGCTGATTCTGGACGAGCCGACGGCGGCTCTCGGCGTGAAGCAATCGGGTGTGGTGCTGCGCTACATCCTGCAAGCCCGGGACCGTGGGCTCGGCGTCGTGTTCATCACGCACAACCCGCACCACGCTTTCCCGGTGGGGGACCGCTTCTTGTTGCTCAAGCGGGGCAAATCGATCGGCTACTACGCCAAGAAGGACATCACGGTGGCTGAGCTCACCGCCCAAATGGCCGGTGGTGCCGAACTCGCGGAGCTGGCCCATGAGCTGGAGCAGATGAACTGATTCCAGCCCCGCTTCCGCCCCTGGAAGCTGCGCTGGAGCACTCCTGCTCCACTTCCAGGTGTGGAAAATGGGCCAGCGGTTCAGCGCTGAAGCCGCGGCAGCAGCCCGGCCAGCATCGAGGACCTGCGCGAGCGGACCGGCAGGGCACCCGAGACCACGTCTTCGATCAAGGCGCCGATGGTTTCCTGGACACAGGTCTTGTTGGCGCCGATGCCGCCGGAAGGCCCGCGTTTGATCCAGCCCACGGCATAGTTGCCCGGCATGCCGGTGATCCGGCCGCCGGCGTTCGGAATGGTGCCGGAAGACGCGTCGAAAGGCAGGCCGGGGACCGGAACCCCGTGGTAGCCGATGGCCCGGATGGCCTGCCCGGCGCGGACCTCCCGAGTGCCCGAAGCTTCGCTGACCACGACCCCTTCGACCCGTTCCCGGCCGAGGATCTGCCGGGACTCCGAGTGGAATTTGAGCACGATCCGGCGTTTGCCAATGGCCGGTGCGGCGGCGAAGTCGATCCGTTCCTGCCGGACGCCGCGCAGCAAAGCCGCCTTGCCTCCGGTCGCCGCGGCAATCTCCTCCGCGACTCGAGGGTCCGTGACGTCCACGACCAGGTCGATGTCCTCGTGCTCGGTGAGCGCGATCAACTCGGTCGACGTGTAGGCGGCTTCGGCCGGTCCGCGACGGCCCAGAATCAGCACTTCACGGACTGTGCTCGAACGCAGCCCGGTCAGGGCAGACCTCGAAATCGAGGTGCTTTCCAGCCGGCCCGGATCAGTGCTCAGCACGCGGGCAACATCCAACGCGACATTGCCGTTGCCGACCATGACGATGCGCTCACCGGACAAGTCGATGGCTGTCGCCGATGCCTCGGGATGGCCGTTGTACCAGGCGACGACGTCGGTCGCCGCGATGCTCCCCGGCAGGCCCTCGCCGGGGACGCCCAGCTCCTTGGCCGAGGAGGCGCCGACCGCGTAGATCACCGCATCGTGCTGCGCGGCCAGTTCCGCTGCGCTGAGGTCCCGGCCGATCTGGACGCCCAAGCGCATCCGGAGCCTCGGATGGCTGTAGAAACGGGAAAAGGTCTCGCCGATCTTTTTCGTATCCGGATGGTCCGGGGCCACTCCGTAGCGGATCAACCCGCCGGCGAGCGGCAGCCGGTCGATCAAGGTGACCCGCGCACTGGTATGCAGCAGCAGATCTTCCACCGCATACATTCCCGCCGGGCCGGTGCCCACCACTGCGACGTCCAGCATCGGGAAATCGCTCGGGATGCTCCGCTTGAAGACCGGCGGATTCCAGGTGTGGAAATTCGGTGCCGGATCGCTCGCTTCGGCGGGCGGCTTGGCCTCGAAATAGCCGGCATTGATCTCCGGATACGGCCTTTTCGGTCCGCTCAGCAAGCTCTCCACCGGGAATATCGCGTCGACCGGGCAGGCATCGACGCAGGCTCCGCAGTCGATGCAGCTCTTCGGATCGATGTAGAGCATGTCGGTCTTGCCGAAATCCGGCTCGTCGGGAGTCGGGTGGATGCAGTTCACCGGGCAAGCCGCAATGCAGGACGCGTCGTTGCAGCAATTCTGGGTGATCGCGAAAGCCATCGTCCGGGGCTCAGATCAGGTTCGCGCGTTTGTAGACGAAGGTCGAGGCCTTGGTCAGCAAACCGGCCGAGCTGAGGAATTCCATCAGTCCGGAGCAGCTCGAACGCATCATCGACTTGTAATGCTCGTTGGCCTTCGCTTCCCGCACCGCGCGTTTGGTGTCCAGGCCGGCATTGGCGTAGACCTTGTGGCTGACCATGCTGGTGACGATGGCGTATGAGGCGATCGAAATCACCAGCGCGTTGATCTGCCGGCGGAGCCAGCTGGAGCCCTCCAGCCGCTCCAGGGTTTCTTCCCGGGCGAACTTCATGTGCCGCGACTCTTCGACGACGTGGATGTTGTTGATCGTCCGGACGAATGGCACCACCCGGTCGTCGCGCATCCAGTCGCGTTGCATCACATCGAGGACTTCTTCGGCCACCAGGATCGCCGCATAGGCGGCTTCGCCGAACGCGACGGTCTTGAAAACCCGACCGAGTTCGACGACGACGCGCCGGGGGTGGTAGGCCGGAGCCTTCAGCTTTTCGGCGCCGCGGGCGAACATGATCGAATGCCGGCATTCATCGGCGATTTCGGTGAGCGCCCATTGGAAGGCGGCATCGGTCGGGTCTTTCGCGTAGAAATCCCGGAGGATCATCTGCTGCAGGATCATTTCGAACCAGATCCCGGTGCTCGCGACCGAGGCGGCCTCCTGCCGGGTGAGCGCGCGCTGCTGCTCCGGAGTCATCTCGTCCCAGTAGGACGTACGGTACAGGGTGCTCCATTCCGGGCTGGTGCCGTGGAAATCGGTATCCAGCGGGGTCTCCCAATCGACTTCCTGCGCCGGATCGTAAGAGAGCGTCGCCGAGGACTCCAAGAGCTTCCGGGCGATGTCCTCGCGAACGTTTGATTCAGTTCCGGTGCTGCTGCTAGCCATGAGGTACTCCTAACGACGTGACGTCTTCGTCCGTGTCGGTGTATTACCGGTCAGTAGATGATACAGATCATCTAAAGTTGTTTCATCCTATAGCCGGGGTTTTCCGGGCGCAAGAGCTGGCCGGAGATGCTTCAGAACAGCCGGCCGGCCGCGATTTCGGGATTTTCCAATTCCAGGAGCGCCTGTTTCCGGGCCAGACCGCCGGCGTATCCGGTGAGGCTGCCGTCGCTGCCGATCACCCGGTGGCAGCCGATGAAGATCGAAATCGGGTTGTGGCCCACGGCCCGGCCCACTGCCTGGGCGAGCTGCTTATTGCCGAGTTGCTCGGCCAATTGCCCGTAATTCGTGGTGCTGCCGAAAGGCAGCTCGCGGAGCAGCGCCCAGACTTTCGTTTCCAATTCGGTGCCCTGGGTGGCCAAGGGCAGATCGAAGCTGGTCCGCCGCCCGGCCAGATACTCGTCGAGTTGGTGTTGGGCTGGGCCCAAGACCGGATCCTGGGCGGCGTCCACCCGGGATCCGAATGCCGGCTCGGCCGGCAGCGTCCAGTGGCCCTCGAAGTACAGTCCGGTCAAGGCGTCCGCTGCAGCGACCAGCGTGATCTCGCCCAGGTCGGTATCGATGACCGCGTGCCGGATGCTCATCGTTCGGTGAGCATCCAGGCCCGGATGTAGATGAGCAATGCCACGATCAGCCCGATCACCGCCCAGACGGTCACTGCGGTGTCCACCCAGGCGCCGGTCGGCGGATTCCCGGGCAGGAAGGAACGGATCGGGATGATCGCGAAGAGCATGGCGCTGAACCAGGCGGTGAACGGCGGCTGGAATTTCTGCCTCCCGGACCGGACCCGGAGCGCTACGAAGAGGGCCATCACCGGCAGTGAGACCATCACCAAGACCAACAGGATGCTCAGCAGCAGGATGCTCCCGGAGCGGGCGAAGGTGATCGTGCTCAAGGATGAATTCTGGTCCACGCTGCCCAGGAATGCCTGCTCAAATTTGTCCAGTTCGTCGAATTCCTTGGCGTCGTTGGCGAGTTTCCAACCTGGGCTGTAGCCCTCGACTTGCAGCTGTACTTTCAGTTCGGTGCTCACGTTGCCGGTCTTGCTGCTGGCTGACACCACGAGTGGTTGGCTGTAACGGTCGAACGGCCAGAGCTTCACATCGCCATCCAGGTCGATTTTCAGCTGTTCATTGGCCAGCGATTGCCCGGCTGGCACCGTGAAGATGCCCGATCCGATGGCCGGGATCACCTGGACGGTGAGCGTGCGGTCGAAGGACGCCGTGTTGGCTTGGTCGGGGTCCTGGATCGCGGAGAGATTGAACGTGGCCACTCGCCGCTCGGTGTCGATGCCGTTGAACTGCAGGTAGACCAGCGCCGTGCCTTGGCTGACCGATGGCGCCTCGGTCGTGTTCCGGGTGGCACCGCTATTGGCCTGCAAGACCAGGCTGAGCACGTAGAGGGCCACGATGGCGAGGGCGATGAGCAGCGCGGTCGGATGCAATCTCGACCGGGCCTTCGACCCGGCGCCAGCGCTCGGGGATTCTGCTTCGGAGGTGTCCTGGGCCATGGTTACAGATCATATCCGCAGCCGTCGGGCACGGCATCGAATTGGTCGAAACCACAGCCGGAAAGCGCTCCGTCGGCCGTCCCGGAAATACCGCGAATCCTTCCCTGGAAATTAGCTATGTAAAATGGAATAACCTTCAAGCGCCGTTGGAACGGCGAGCGGGAGGGAATTTCAGGAACACAATTCTGTGCTGGCGCTGCCTCCACAGGCGCGGGCCGGCCGGAATGACCGCAATCGTCTGAGCGCGAAAACGCGCATGAGGAGCGACTGAACGCCATGTCTGCCGTCGAAGGCAAACCAACAATCAGCCAGCCGAAGTTAGACCCGACAAAGCCCGCCTCCGGGAAAGGCGCGCCGAGTAAAAAACACCGCCATCTGCCGATTGCCCGCTGGGTATTCTGGCCGGCCGCCGCGCTCATCGTGGCCTTCGTGCTCTATGCCACCATTTTCCCGGCCAGCGCCACCGAAGTATTCAGCCTGATCCAAAGCAATGTGATCAAGTGGTTCGGCTGGTACTACGTCGCGGCGATCGCGATGTTCGTGGTTTTCGCGCTCTGGATCGGGCTCAGCCGTTACGGCGACATCAAGCTGGGCAAAGACGAGGACAAGCCGGAATTCTCGCTGATGTCCTGGTTCGCGCTGCTCTTCGCCGCGGGGATGGGCATCGGCCTGGTGTTCTTCGGGGTCGCCGAGCCGCTCAACCACTTCGCCTCGCCGCGGCCCGGGGTCGAGGGGAACCCGATCCAGTTGGCGCAGCAGGCAATGACCCAGACGTACTTGCACTGGGGGCTGCACGCCTGGGCGATTTACGTCGTCGTCGGCGTTTCGATCGCCTATGCGGTGCACCGCAAGCGGCGGCCGATTTCGATCCGCTGGACGCTGGAACCGCTGCTCGGCAGCAAACGGGTCGCCGGCGGTTGGGGGAACCTGATCGATGTGGTCGCGCTGGTCGGCACGCTCTTCGGGGTGGCCACCTCATTGGGGCTGGGCGTCTTGCAGATCTCCGCCGGTCTGGACAAGGCGAACATCCTGCAAGCCACCCAGATGACGCAGATCGGCCTGATCTTGTGCATCATCACGCTCACCATCGTTTCGGTGGTCTCCGGCGTGGGCAAAGGCATGAAGTGGCTTTCCAACACCAATCTGGTGCTCGCCGGGGTGCTGATGCTCTTCGTCCTGTTCACCGGTCCGACGCTGTTCCTGCTGCGCGAATTCGTGCAGTCGATCGGCAACTATTTGCAGAACGTAATCGGGCTGACCTTCAACACCTTGGCCTTTTCCGGTGCCGAAGGCGAAGCCTGGCAAGCGGCCTGGACCACGTTCTACTGGGGTTGGTGGATCTCCTGGGCGCCCTTCGTCGGGATCTTCATCGCCCGGATTTCCAAGGGCCGGAGTGTGCGGGAGTTCGTCGCAGGCGTCCTCCTGGTGCCCACCGCGATGGGCTTCCTCTGGTTCTCCGTGATGGGCGGATCGGCGCTCTACCGGCAGATCTTCGGCCAGGGCGGATTGGTCGGCGAGGACGGTTCGGTGGATACCGAAGGGGCGCTGTTCAACCTGCTCGGCGGTTTGCCCGGGGGTACCGTGCTGGTGATCGGCGCAGTGATCCTGATTGCGATCTTCTTCATCACCTCAGCGGATTCCGGGGCCTTGGTGATGGGCATGATTTCCACTGGCGGGGATACCGAGCCGCGGAATTGGCTGCGGGTCTTCTGGGCGCTCTCCGCGGCGGCCGTGGCGATCGCGCTCCTGATGGCGAACGGTTTGCAAGCGATCCAAACCGCGGCGATCCTCACCGCATTGCCGTTCAGCGTGGTGATCATCCTGATGTGCATCGCGACCGCGAAGGCCTTCCACCTGGAACACACCGCGGTGCTCAGGGCGCAGCGGCGGCTGGCGCGGGAGCAGATGACGGCGCACGTCACGGAGCAGGTTTCCGAGCACGTGAACGATCAATTGCAGGATTCGGTGCAGGAACATTACGAGGAGCATTTGGCCGACCAATTGCACGACCAAGTCGCAGAAGCGGTGGAAGCGCAATTCACGGAACGGTTCGCCACTTCGGAGCTGCCGGTGCTGCCGGTCGCTGACCCCGATGGTTCCGGGGCCAAAAAGCCGGACTGATTGGGGCCGGTCGGCTGAATCGAAGGCACTCCGTCGATTCAGCCGACCGGGCTGCGGCACTATTTCTTTTGTTCCTTCTGGACTTCCTGAACGATCTGGGTGGTTTCCGGGGCATAGGCGTAGGTCTTATCGCCATCGGTGGTGACCCACCAGCGGCCGCAGACGCTGCTGGCTTTCTGTTCGGTGCCGCTGGGCCACCAGTCCGCGCTGAGCGTGGCGGGGCCGTTCGAGAAATCTTTGGCCGGGTACGCGTTGTCCGGATCCTCGCCGGAAACCGGCTTCTGGCCGGCCGGCACCGCGGTGCAGGTAGTGGGCAGCGGTGATCCGTTCTTCAACACCATGATCCGTTCGGCGCCAGTGGTCCGGAACATCATCTTGATGTCCGTGGCTCCGTCCGGCACCCAGCTCGGCAACGCGCCGTCGGCCTTGCCGGATGCTCCGTTGCTGAAGGTCTTCGTCTCCCGTTTGTCGTACGTGTTTCCGAGTGTGCCGCAAGCACTGAGGGAAACCGCAGTTGCTGCGGCGAGGGCGATGATCGTCAGGGTTTTCTTCATGCTTCCAGACTATTTTCCGCACCTGCCGCCGGGCATCGGCCCCGGGGCGGAATCCCGGTTGACCCAAGCTCAGACCTCGGTCTGAGCTTGGCGCTGCGAGGCTCATCCCGATCCGCAGACCTGCCGCGATCGTCGAACCGGCTCAGCGGCGGCGGTCCCAGAACACCGCATGCAGGATCAGGCTGCACAGCACGGTCAGGAAAGCCATGATCAGGAACATCCAGGAGAACGGCGCCAAGGCGGCGTACCAGGGACGTTCCAAATACGGCGCATTCGGGTAGTCGGCGCTGTAACTCGCCGGATAGCTGAAGGCAGCGCCGAGCAGGGCCAGGACGAACAATCCCACCGATGCCGCACCAAGCACCCAGAGGGCAACCAACCAGGGATTGACCCGGTTGCCGGCGCTGAGTTCTGCTTCGAGCTCAGCGGCTTCGACCGCGGTGCCGTGTTCGTCCACTTCGGAAATTCGGATCTGTTCGCTGGCCGGTTCGCTACTCAATCTGGTCCACTCGCCAATCTGTTCGCTACTGCTTCGGCACGGGTCATCGGGCTTCTCCAGCATAGTTGCGTAGCATGGCCTCATGACGGAACGTGCCCTGATCACCGGAGCTACCGCAGGCCTGGGTGCGGAATTCGCGCAGCAACTGGCCCAGACGCACACCGATTTGGTGCTGGTGGCCCGCGACCAGGGCAAACTGGACGCCAAAGCGGCCCGGTTGCGGCAGGAGTACGGCATCGAGGTGGAGACCATCTCGGCCGATTTGTTGACCGAACCCGGCATCAACGCAGTGGCCGAGCGGTTGGCCGACGCCGCAGCACCGGTGAGCATCTTGATCAACAATGCCGGATTCGGGCTGGTCAAGTCCTTCGAGCAGAATGACCTGGCCGATGAGTTCGACCACTTGCAGGTGCACGTGAAGACGCCGATGGCGTTGATGCACGCGGCGCTCCCCGGCATGCTGGCGCGCCGGCACGGCCGGATCATCAATGTGGCCAGCGTCGCCGGCTTCATTCCGCGCGGCACTTACGGCGCCTGCAAATCCTGGTTGATCAGTTTCAGCCGCTGGGCCAATGTGCAGTATGCCGATCGCGGGGTTTCGGTGACCGCGGTGTGCCCGGGCTTCGTGCACACCGAATTCCATCAGCGCATGGACGCCTCCACGGCCGGAATCGCACCGTGGATGTGGCTTGATGCCGATCAAGTGGTCCGCGAAGGGCTCAAAGATTCGGCCGGCCGGAAATCCGTGAGCATCCCCTCGCTCAAGTACAAAGCGATGGTTTTGCTCAGCAAGTTCAGTTCCGACAAACTTGCCGCGCTGGCGGGCAAACGCGGCCGCTGATGTGTATTCTGGATGCATGGGAACATTAATTTACGGCTGATTCTGGCCCACTCGCCAACCAGACCACCCCAGGCTCGTTGAGGCTCCGCCTCCGAGCGATGCTGTTCCGCACTTCCACTGAACCGACGCTTTCGGCGTCCCCTCAGCGAGCCTCCAGAACTTGTTAAGGAGCAACCATGCCCCCCTTCGAACATCAGGAAACCGGCCAAAACCAACCCGAAATCCGCTTCGCACCGGCGGTGGAGTCCAAGCTCAGCGATGCCGCCAGGGAATCCCTGGCGCGCAAGCAGGCGCAAGCCGGGCAACCCGGCGTGCCGGGTCTGACCCGCGGACACAAGCCGACGCACGCTAGCGGCAAGCAGGGCAAGCGGGAGCGCAAAGTCCGCTGGTAAACCCGGAATCACCCCTCGAGTGGCCAGATCTGCAGGCCAAAATGGATCCGAAGCCTGCAGAGCTGGCCACTCGGCGGTGCTATCCGAGGTCGGCGCGCTCGCGGAACTCGATGGCGTCGCCACCGTGCTCGAGTTCTAGCACGGTGAACAGATTTTCGCCGGTTTGCAGCAACCCCGCCGGAACGTAGAGCGTTCGCTGCGGACCCCGAGCCCAGTAGCGGCCGAGCAGGAAGCCGTTGACCCAGACGAAGCCCTTGCCGAAGCCGGGCAGCGCCAGGTGGGTGTCGCGTGGTTCGACGAGTTGCAGATGTGCCGAAAAGAAACCCGGTTCCGCCACGGAGCGCTCGGTCGCGACGCTGAACTGCTGCAACTGCTCGGCACTGAAATCCGGCAACGGCAATGGAATCTGCGTCCAGCCGAAGCTCAGCCGCTGATTGATCAGCAGGCCACGGATGCCCTTGCCTTGGCCCAGCAAATGCCCGTAGTTGATCCGGCCCTGGTTCTCCACCAGGATTTCGACGACTGCGCGCTCACCGGAACCCTGCAACTGCAACGGCTCGTGCGCGGTGGCTTCGAAGACGCCTACCCGTTCGCCGTCGATGTAGACGATGCCGCGGTCATGCAGGCCGTCGACCCGCAGCTGGTACCCGCCGCGCGGCAGAATCGGCTGCGCACGGTAGAGCACCAATCCGTCCGGGCAGTTCAACTCCTCGAAGCCCAAGGGGGTCTTGCTGGCCACTCCGGCCGGTTTCCGCAAGGCGGAGAGCAGCTCGAGGCCGGGGGTCAGCGGAAGTGCCTGCGCGGGCAACACCGGTTCCGGCTCGGCCAAACCGCCGAGCTCGGGAAGTTCGGTGAACCGGCCGAAAAGCGCCCGCATCGCGTGGAACTTCCCGGTCAGTGCGCCGTCCTCGGCAATCGGTGCATCCGAGTCGTAACTCGTTGTCGTGGGTTGCAGCCCGCCGTCGAAATTGGCGCCTGAGCTGAGCCCGAAGTTGGTGCCTCCGTGGGCCATGTAGAGGCACACGGAACCGCCGCCGTCGAGGATCTGTTCGACTTCGGCGGCCGCTTCGGCTGCGTCGCGCCGATGGTGTTCCTCACCCCAGTGGTCGAACCAACCATTCCAGAATTCCGCAGCGATGAAATGCTCGCCGGGCCGACGGCGGTGCCAGGTCTCGATCGCCTCGGCGCCCCGGCTGCCCAATGTCCCGGTGGCGAGCATCGTCGGATTCGCCGCCGGGTCCAGGGCCCCGCCGTCGAGGTAGAAGTCGTTGCCGCCGTCGGCGCTGAAGATCAGCTCGGTGACGCCGTGCTCCAGCAGGACTTGTCTGGTCCAGGCGACATACTCCGGATCGTCGCCGTAGCTGCCGTACTCGTTCTCCGCCTGGAACGCGACGATCGGTCCGCCTTGCTTGGCCTGCAGGGGAGTCAGCAAGGGCAGTAGCACGTCGAACCATTCGGTCACCGCGCGGCGGTACTCGGATTCCATGCTGCGCAGGCCGACGCCGGGCTTGCCAGTGAGCCAAGCCGGGAACCCGGCGTTGTCCCATTCCGCGCAGATGTACGGGCCAGGACGGACCAGCACATCCAGACCGCGCTCGCCGGCCAGCTCGATGAACCGGACCAGATCCCGCCAGCCATCGAAATCCGGCCGGTCTGTTTCGCGGCGCTGGTGGAAATTCCAGGCGACGTAGGTGTCCAAGGTATTGGCGCCCATGGCTTTCAGCCGGTCCAGCCGATCGCCCCACTGGGCGGGGTGCACCCGGAAGTAATGGATCGCACCGCCCAGCAGCCGGTGTTCGGCGCCGTTGCGGAGCAGGCGGCCGTCGGCATAACTCAGCGTTGATTCCTCGGATGGCATGCCTCCGATGCTATCCGCAGACGCCGCCGGCGGCGAGGTTGCCCGCATGCTGGAACCCGGCCGCCGTCGGCTGCGCCGAGCGCTCAGAGTTTGGCGTCCGCGATCGGCACCGCGGGTACCCCTTCGGCCGGCGTCGGCGGCTCGAAAGTCTCGTCGAACGGCATTTCATTGAGATCCAGATCCGGGTTGTCGTCCTGCCCGGCCACCAGTTCCCGGGCTTCCTGGGCGGTGTCGACGCTCGGCATCGATCCGGGCAGTGGCCGGCCGGCTGATTCACGCAGGAAGAAGATCGCCACCGCGCCGACTGCGGAGGTCGCCATCAGGTAGAACGCCGGCATCAAATCGTTGTTGCTGAGTTTGAGCAGGCTCTCGATGATGAACGGCGCGGTGCCGCCGAAGATCGCCACCGAGAAGTTGTAGGCGATGCCCATTCCGCCGTAACGGCTGGAGGTGGGGAAGAGCGCCGGCAACGAGGATGCCAGGTTGGCCACGTAGAAAGTGACCGGGAAGGCGATCAGGGCCAGGCCCAGCAGCGTGGACCAGATCTCGCCGACGCCGATCAGCATGAAGGCCGGCAGCGAGAGCACGATCGTCGAGATCGCACCGGTCCAGAGCACCGGCCGACGCCCGATCCGGTCGGAAAGCCGTCCGGTGAGCGGGATGCAGATGCTCATCACGAGCAGCACCGGGATGGTCAGCAGAGTGCCGTGCACCTCGTCGTAGCCCTTGGAGGTGGTCAGATAGGTCGGCATATAGGTGGTCAGCGCGTAACCGACCGTGTTCGCGGCGGCGACCAGGATCACCGCGAGGACGATTTGCCGCCAGTAGGCCTTGACCAGGCTGACCGGATTTTTCGCCGCGGCGTCCTGGGACTGGGCGTCCTGGTTGGATTTCTCCGCGGCGTCGAGGGTCGCCTGGAACTGCGGGGACTCCTCGATCTTCAAGCGGAAGTAGATCGCGACCGCGCCCAGCGGCCCGGCGACCAGGAACGGGATCCGCCACCCCCATTCCTCCATGGCGCCTTGGCCGAGCGTCAGTTGCAGGACCGAAACCAGCGCGGCGCCGAGCGCGAAGCCCAGGTAGCTGCCCATGTCGAGGAAACTCGCGAAGAAGCCGCGCCGTTTGTCCGAGGCGTATTCGCTGACGAACGTGGTGGCACCGGCGTACTCCCCGCCGGTGGAAAAGCCCTGCACCAGCTTGACCAGGACCAGCATCACGGCGCCCCAGATGCCGATCGTGGCATAACCGGGGATCAGGCCGAGCACGAAGGTCGATGCCGCCATCAGGATCAGCGTGGCGGCGAGCACTTTTTGCCGGCCGATTTTGTCGCCGAGCCAGCCGAAGAAGATGCCGCCGAGCGGGCGGGCGAAAAAGGTCGCGGCAAAGGTCCCGAGCAGGAACAGGTTTTGCGCGGTCTTGTCCGCCTCAGGCAGGAAGACCGGGCCCATCGTGGTGATCAAGTAGCCGAAGACGCCGACGTCGTACCATTCCATGGTGTTGCCGACCACGGTGCCGCCCAGCGCTTTCTTGAGCATCGGCTTGTCCACGACATTGACGTCGTCGACCGCCAGGCGGCGTTGCTTCAGCCGCGGAAGGCGTCGGGCCTTGGCCGGCCTCCCGGCCGCGCCCGGGGATTTTCCTCCGCTCGGGCTCGCCTCTTCAGGCGGGGTCATCGTGCTGTTGTCTGTGGGCATTTGGGCATCTCCTGGGGAGGTCATTTGCTTGCGACTGTTAGCCGTACCGCACCGGGGTAGCCCGGGCAGGCCTTCGATTTTAGTCTTTTCCACCGCAGGATGCTGGAAAAACCGGGAATTTTGGGTCGCTGAGGCAACGAATAGCGCCGCGGATCGCAGCGCTGGCCTGCTCAGATCAGGCGTTACCGTATCGTTACATATCGGCTGCGGAAACGGCGTCCGACTCGACGCAAACCGGCTCGGCGCGAGTGCCCGCAAAGCCGCTCCCACCGAGTTGCCGCACTCGGCGGGAGAAACAAGTATGTCCCGCCGAGTCGACCGACTCGACGGGACATGCTCACGCCGTGATTAGGCGTCGTGGTCGGTCTCCAAGATGGCGACCAGGGCGTCGAGGGTTTCCTCGGCACCGGCGCCTTCGGCCCGCAGTACCACCCGGTCGCCGTGCGCCGCGCCGAGGCCCATCAAGGACAGGATGCTGGCGGCGTCCAAGGCGTCCTCGGCCGGGGTGCCTTCGGGAGCGATGCTCACCTCGAGTCCGTGCTGTTCGGCGAGATCGGCTGCGGTTTCGGCGAAAATCGCCGCCGGCCGCGCGTGCAGGCCCACCCGGCTGGCGATCGTGGCATGGCGTTCTGACATGGTTCCTCCTAGAGTCCGAGTTCTTCGAGCACCGGCAGCTTGGCCCGGGCCGAGGCCCTCGCCGCTGCCGCACTTTCTTGTTGGAGTGCCTCCGCAGCGATCTGCCGGGCCTGCTCCAGACTGACGGTTTGCAGCACCGCGGCCACCGCCGGGATCGCGCGGGCGGTCATCGACAGGGTGTGCACGCCCAAACCGACCAGGACGACGGCGAGCGCCGGGTCGGCGGCAGCCTCACCGCAGACCCCGACCGGTTTTTCCGTGCTCTGCTCGACGGCGCTCTGCTGTGCGGCATTGCAGGCCACCGCGATCAGCGAAAGCACCGCGGGCTGCCACGGGTCGTTGAGCTCGGCGAGCGGGCCCAACTGCCGGTCTGCGGCCATCGTGTACTGGGTCAGGTCGTTGGTGCCCAGGCTCGCGAAGTCGACGTGTTTCATGATGTGCCGGGTGCTCAGCGCCGCCGAAGGGACTTCGATCATCACGCCGGCGGTTTTCAGCCCGGCATCCTGGCACAGCCGGCCGAAACGTGCGGCCTCGACCGGGGTGGCAACCATCGGCGCCATGACCCAGACTTCGGCGGTGCCGGCTGCTGCTGCGGCGGCGATGGCGCTGAGCTGGCGGGCCAGGACGCCCGGAACCGCCGGCTCGCGCCGATAGTGGTCGGTGCGGTAGCCGCGCACGCCCAGCGCCGGGTTGGGCTCGTCGCTGCTGCTCAGGAAGGGCAGCGGTTTGTCCGCGCCCGCGTCGAGCGTGCGGACCACGACCTTCTTGCCCGGGAAAGCGTCGAATACTCCTCGGTAAGCAGCGGCCTGTTCCTCCGCTGAAGGTTCTGCTTCCCGGTCCAGGAACAAGAACTCGGTGCGGAACAGCCCCACGCCGTCGGCTCCGGCCTGCGCTGCGGCCGCTGCCTCGGCAGCGTTGCCGACGTTTGCCAGAAGTGGCACCGGAGTTCCGTCGGAGAGCGCGCCCTGGCCCTCGAAGGAGCTCAGCCGGGACACCTGGGCGGTCCAGTCCTGGGCCGCGGACAGCTCGGCCGGGCCGACGTCGGTGCTCAGGCTGCCGGCCGTGCCGTCGACGTAGACTTCGGTTTCGTCCGGGATCGCGCGGACTCCGGAGGCAGCCACCACGGCCGGCAAACCCAGCGCCCGGGCGATGATCGCGGTATGCGACTGCGGACCGCCGTCGGCAGTGACCAAGGCCAAAACCTTGCGCGGATCCAAGGTCGCGGTGTCCGCCGGGGCCAAGTCTTCGGCCAGCAGGATGAACGGCTCGGCGGAATCCGGGATGCCCGGTGCCGGAACGCCGCGCAGCTCGGCCACGATCCGGGCCCGCACGTCGTACACATCGCGCGAGCGCTCGGCCATGTAGCCGCCCAGCTGCAGCAGCATGCTGGCCACCCCCTCGGCGGCCTCCCACAGCGCGCGTTCGGCGGCGGCTCCGGATTCGATCTGCTTCGTGGCGGCCTTGATCAGCATTGGATCCGCGGCCATCAGGGCGGTCGCCTCCAGTACTGCTTTGGCGTCGCCGCTGGCGCCGGAAGCGCGCTCGCGCAGCGCGGACTGAACCGCGGCGGCGGCCGTTTTGAGCTGCGCGACGGCCTGTTCCGGAGTCGTGCCCTCGGCCAGGGGCAGCCCGGCGGGGGGCTCGCTCACGGTCGGCGGCATCTGCCGGACTCGGCCGACCACCCGGCCCGGGCTGACTCCCACTCCGTTGAACGTCGTCATCGGTTACCCCCTCAGGCAGCTACGGTAGCAGCCGCCGGCTTTGCGGCGACGAAGCGTTTGAGCGCCAGAACCGACAGTGCGCTGAGCACCGTTCCGGCCAGGACTGCGGTGAGGAACAGCAGGAACGGGTTGATCGCGAGGAAGACGAAGAAACCGCCGTGCGGTGCTTGCGAAGTGACGCCCCAGGCCATGGTGAGCGCCCCGGTCAAAGCCCCGCCGAGCATCGAGGCGGGGATCACGCGCAGCGGGTCGGCTGCGGCGAAGGGGATCGCGCCCTCGGAGATGAAGGAGAAGCCGAGCAGAACTGCGGTTTTGCCGTTCTCCCGTTCCGCGGGCGAGAAACGTTTGCGGTCGAGGAAGGTGGCCAACGCCATGGCCAGCGGCGGAACCATGCCGGCGGCCATCACCGCGGCCATGATCAGCCACGGCCCCTGGTTTGCCACAGAACCCGCGCCAAGCCCGGCCACCGCGAAGGAATAGGCGACCTTGTTGACCGGTCCGCCCAGGTCGAAGCACATCATCAGACCCAAAATGATGCCGAGCAATACCGCGGACACCCCGGTCATCCCGGAGAGCCAATCGTTGAGCCCCGTGGTCAAGGCCGCGATCGGCCCGCCGAGCACCAGGAACATCAGGCCGGAGGCGACGATCGAGGCGAGCAACGGAATGATCACCACGGACAGCAAACCGCGCAGCCAACGCGGCGCGTTAAAGCTGCCCAGCCACCAGGCGATGACGCCGGCCAGCAGGCCGCCGGCCAGACCGCCGATGAAGCCGGCACCCATGAAAACCGCGACGGCGCCCGCGGTGAAGCCCGGTGCGATGCCCGGCCGGTCCGCGATGCCATAGGCGATGTAGCCGGCCAATGCCGGAACCAGGAATCCCATCGACAGTGCGCCGATCTTGAAGGCGACTGCACCGAGGTAGACGAGCAACGGGCCTTTATCGTCCAGCATCTCGGGCAAGTTCCACAGGCTGTTCTGCAGCACCACATTGTCGGCCACTTCGGTGATCCGGTAGCCGCCGAGCAGGAAGCCGAGCGCGATCAGCAGACCGCCGGCCGCAACGAACGGGATCATGTAGCTCACCCCGGTGAGCAGCACCCGTTTCAGTTTCTGGCCGAAGTGCTCATTCTGTTCTTTGGCGTCGCCGCTGCCACCGCCGGCCGGAACTTTGGCGGAGTGCGGATCGGCAGCGGCCCGGAGCGCTTCCTGGATCAATTCCGCGGGCTCGTCGATGCCGCGTTTCACCGGGACATTGACCACCGGCTTGCCGGCGAAGCGGCCCCGGTCCCGGACGTCGACGTCCACCGCGAAAATCACTGCCTCGGCGGCGTCGATGACTGCCGGGTCCAGCGGCTTCGCGCCGGAGGAGCCTTGGGTTTCCACCTGCAGGTCCACGCCTGCCTCTTGGGCCGCGGCGAGCAGCGAGTCGGCTGCCATGTAGGTGTGCGCAATGCCGGTGGGGCAAGCGGTGACCGCGACCAGTCTGCGGGTCTGCGCGGTGGACGTCCCGCTGCCGACGGGCTTTGCCGCAGCAGAGTCCGCGGATTGCGGGGAAACCGCCTGATTGACCAGTTCCACGACCGTTTCCGGGCTTTCCGCGGACCGGAGTGCCGCGGTGAAGTCCTTGCGGACCAGAGCCCGGGCCAAGGCGGAAAGCAACTTCAGGTGGGTCTGGTCGGCGCCGGCGGGTGCCGCGATGAAGAAGATCAGATCTGCAGGACCGTCCTTGGCGCCGAAATCCACGCCTTCGGGGAGCCGGGCCATGGCGAAAGTGGGCTCCAAGACTGCTTCGGACCGGCAGTGCGGAATCGCGATCCCGCCGGGCACTCCGGTTGCAGTCTTCTGTTCCCGGGCCCAGGCGTCGGCGAACAGGCCGTCCGGATTCGTCGCCCGGCCAGCCCCGGAGATCCGGTCTGCCAGGCTGCGGATCACGTGTTCCGGGGTGCTTCCGACGGCGACGTCGAGACTGACCAGATCAGCCGTGATGAGTTCGCTCATGATTGCCCTTTCAGGGTGAGTGCGGCGACAGTGATGGCGGCGGGGTTGGTTTGCGCGACAGCGGGGACCGTGGATCCGGGCAGCGCCGCCGCCGCCGCGCCGTGCGCCACGGCTTGCTGCAGGCGTTGCGGTTCGGATCGGCCGGCGAGCTCGGCCAGCAGATAGCCGGCCAGCGCCGAGTCGCCGGCGCCGACGGTGCTGCGTGCGGTGATCTTGGGGCCGTGCCCGAACCAGGCGCCATCCGGGGTGACCAGGATTGCCCCGCGTGCACCCAGCGTGGCCAGAACCGCGCCGACGCCCAGGTCCACCAGTTCGCGGGCGAGCCGGGCAGCCAGCCCGGGATCTGCTTCCAGCTCCGATTCGGCCGCTCCTGGCCGGCCGGGCAGATCCAACAGACCGGCTGCGACGGCCAACTCCGCCAATTCTTCGGCATTGGGCTTGATGAGATCCGGCTTGGCTTTGACCGCTTCCGCCAACGGGGCCCCGGAGGAGTCCACGGCGATTTTCGGCGCCGTCGGTCCCCAGGCGCCGCGAACGGCTTCGATCACCCGGGGGTAGAAATCGGCCTCGGTCCCCGGCGGAAGCGAGCCGGCCAGGACCAGCCAATCGGCGTCGCGGGAGTGGCTGACCGCCAGCCCGATCAATTCGGCCTGTTCGCTTGCGGAAAGCGCCGGGCCGGGTTCGTTGACCTTGGTGGTGGTGCCGTCCGGTTCGGTGATCGTGACATTGGAGCGCAGGGCGGCCCCGATCGGCATTCCCAGATGCGCGATTCCCTGCTTCCGCAAGGCGGTCAACACGGCGTCTTCGGCGGAGCCGGGCAGCAGGGCCAGGCACTCGACGTCGGAGGCGGTCATCGCCCGGGCGATGTTGACGCCTTTGCCGCCGGGCTGTTGCTGGGCCGAGACCGCGCGTTGCACGCCACCGCGGTTGAGCGCTGCGGCCAGTTCGATGGTCCGGTCCAGGCTCGGGTTGGGGGTGAGTGTGAGGATCATGCGACGACCACGTCGACGCCGGCCTGGTCGAGCGCTGCGGCCAACTCGGCGCCGGGCCGTTGGTCGGTGACCAGGACGTCGATGGCTTCCAAGGCGGCGAAGCGGACCAAGGTCTCCTGCTCGAATTTGGAGGAATCCACGAGCGCGACGACCCGGTGCGCCACCTGGACCATGGCGGTTTTCACTGCTGCTTCCAGGGCGTCCGGAGTGCTCAGGCCGAAGCGCGAGTGCAAACCGTTCGCGCCGATGAACGCGATGTCCGGACGGAGGCCCTGCAATTGTGCGATCACCCCGGAGCCGACCGCGGCGCTGGTCAGACCGCGGACCCGGCCGCCGAGGATTTCCAAACTGACCTCGGGGCGGTTGCACAGGCGCTGCGCGATCGGAACCGCATTCGTGATGACCAGGAGCTCTTCGGCGGCTGCGGCCGGCGCCCAAGCAGTCAGCTGCTCGGCCAGCAGCTCGGTGCTGGTGCCGGCGTCGAGGATGACCGATGCGGTGCTGGTGCGTGGCAGGAAGCGCAAGGCGGTCCGCGCGATTCTTTGCTTTTGTTGCTGGTTCTGGCTTTGCCGTTCGCTCAGGCTCGGCTCCACCATGCTCAGCCGGTCCATCGCGATCGCGCCGCCGTGCACCCTGCGGAGTTTGCCTTCGGCTTCGAGCGCATCCAGGTCCCGCCGCACGGTTTCCTGCGTCACGTCGAAGAGCTCGGCGAGTTCGTGCACGCTGACCCGGCCCTCGGCGGCGGCCAGCGCGGCAATGCGTTCGTGCCTTTCGTGGGCAAACACGGAATCACCCCTGCGCATACGGTGACAAGAGTCACATCAATGTTGTTTTGGATGACTTTATCTGTGTTTATCTTTATTTGTCAATCGGGGCTGTCCGCGGCTTGCCCCGGCAGTTGGCGCAGAAACACCGGCGCCCCGCTTGCCCGGGGGCAGGCGGGGCGCCGGTGTGGATCTCGGCTACTTGATCTCGTAGGCGTCTCCGTAGACTTTCCACTTCAACGGAGTGTGCAGGTCGTAATTGCCTTCATTGAGGAACTTCAGCTGGGCGTCGTCCACCCGGGAAGTGTCCGAGTGGGCGTCTTCCTGTTTCATGATCTTCTTGCGTGCTGCGGCGAAGGCCTGCAAGTAGGTCTTCTCATTGCCGCCTTGGGCAGGGGTCTTGGCGTTCTTCATGGCTGCCTTGCGGATGCCGCCGAAGGAATCCGCGGAATCTCCGGGGCCGTGCATCACGATGGCGTCGTAATACATGAATTGGCCCAAATTGCTCAAGCCGTCGGATTTGCCCTGGTTGACCGAGGGGTTGAAGTACATGCTGTCCCGAAGTTTGTCCTGCTCGGTCAGGAAGACCTGGTCTTTGGCGGCTTGGTGCCAGGCGTCGACGAACTTCTGGCCGAGTCCGTCATGCGAGGGCGTGCCATTGACCTTGCGCAGGGCCGGCAGGAACGGCTTGAGCACATTGTTGTCCGGCTTGGTGTTGGCATAGTTCTGCACGAGTTGCAGCATGTCGCCGGTGCCTGAGGTGAAGCCGATGATGCCGCCGGTGTAGCCGCGGTCGTCATTGATGTCCTCGATGTAGCCGTATTGTGCCCGCCAGTCCAAGGAGGAGTTTTCGGCACTGCAGACGAGTTGCATGGCGATTTCTTTTTTGGCCGGCGCGGACAGGTCGCCGGTGGCGGCGATCCGCGGAGCCAGGAATGCGGAGGTTGGTGCTGGTGCCGCATCGGCTTGGGCGGCGACGGTGCCGACCACGCCGCTGGCGAGCAGGAGGCCGCCGAGGGCCACTGCGGTACTGCGGGTTCGAAAATTTGTCACTGGGGGAGCTCCTATTCGAGAAGGGTGCATTCTGCATTTCGGTGCTTCTGGACTTCACGAGTGCTGCGCGCCGCGCCCCCGCTGGCGGGCTTATGTCCCTCAGTTTCACTAATATTGCAGTTTATTGTCAAGGTTTTGCAGAAACTTTCACATTCTTGCGGATTCGAGCCTGCCAAGAATCCAAAAATGCGGCCAGATCGGAACCGTCGAGCACCTCGAAGTCGGCACCCGTGCTGAGCGTCGCAAAGGCCGCCCAGGCCGGAGTGTCCCCGGTCACGGCCAATTCGCAGTACCCGGGTCCGGATTCGTCCAATTGCGCCCAATCGCCGAGTTGATCCCGGATTTCGGCCAAGGGCGCGTGCAAACGTACCCGGTAGGTTTGCGGACCGGCAACTTCGCTGAGGCTCCGCTGGACGAATTCCGAAGCATCCCGGGCCGGCAAGGTCCGCGTCCGGAACCGGGCTCCGGTGCGCTCCGGACCGGCAAGGCGGTCAACCCGGAAGCTGCGCCAGTCGTATCGGCTCAGGTCGTAGGCCACCAGGTACCAGCGGCGGCCGACGGCGACCAGCCGGTGCGGTTCGACCAGGCGCTGGCTCGGCTCGCCTGATCGTGCCGTGTAGCGGAACTCGAGCCGTTCCTCGTCCCGGCAGGCCTGGGCCAGAGTGGTGAGCGTATTCGCGTCGATCATCGGGCCCGGCGCTGCGGAGGACTGGATGGTGGCCAGCTGCAGTGCCTCGACCCGGCGGCGCAGTTTGGCGGGCATCACTTGGATCACTTTGGCCAAGGCGCTGATCGAAGCGTCTTCGATTCCGGAGACGGCGCCTTGGGCGGCCATTCGCAGGCCGATGGCCAGTGCCACCGCTTCTTCGTCGTCGACCACCAAAGGCGGCAAAGACGCTCCCGGGGCCAACTGGTAGCCGCCGTCGCTGCCCCGGGTGGCCTGCACCGGATAGCCCAGCTCGCGCAGTCTTTCCACATCCCGCCGGAGCGTGCGCAACGAGACCTCCAGCTTCTCCGCGAGGTCTTTGCCCGGCCAGAACCGGTGGTGCTGCAACAAGGAGAGCAAACGGAAGGACCGGGAGCTGGTGTTCGCCATTCCCCCAGTATTCCGGACGCCGGGGTCAGGAATTGGCCGCAGGATGATCCGGCGCCGGCCGCCCGGGCCAGGTTGCGGCGCGAATCGCGGGCCGGAGTCCGAGGACTACCCGGGCAGCGAGGGTTCGTCCTTCGTGGACAGCGTGATCACGGCCTCCTCGACGTAATCGAGGTTCTCCAGATCCCGTTCGAGGCGTCGCAGCCGCACTGCTACATCGTCTTCGTCCGCGTTTCCGGTCAGATCCACTGCAGCCACCAGGTACAGCTTGCTCGGTCCCACGTATTCCAGATGGATATAGGTCACCCGGTCGATTTCCGGCCGTTTGAGCAAAAGGCCGACGGCCAGGATTTCGACGTCGTCGCTCACCGATTGGCCGACCAGGAACCTGCGGTTGCGGTCGATCAGAATCACCGCGACGACGCCGAGCAGCACGCCGACCGCAATCGAGCCGATCGCGTCCGGCACGGGCGATCCAGTCACCTGGTGCAGGAAAATGCCGAGAAAGGCGATGGCCAGGCCGATCAAGGCGGCAGCGTCCTCGGCGAAGACTGCGCGCAGCGTGGGGTTGGAGCTGTTCGCCACGTGTTCCAGCGTGCTGGTCTGCAAGGCCGAGGCGGTCTTGTGCGCCTGCCGGTAGGCCTGGGCGAAAGAGATCCCTTCAAGCACGAAAGCCACGCCGAGCACCAAGTAGGCGATGATGAAATCCCCGGCCGGCTCGGGGTCCAGCAGTTCCTGGATGCCGTGCATGATCGAGACCACTGCGCCGGCGGTGAACAAGCCGAAGGCCGCGAACATCGACCAGACGTAGGCTTCGCGGCCATAACCCATGGGATGCCGGTTGTCCCGGGGCCGCTGCGAACGCCGGTCTGCCACCAGGAGGAAGACCTCATTGCCGGCGTCGGCCCAGGAGTGGGCGGCTTCGGCGGTCATCGACGCGGATCCGGTGAGTGCGGCCGCGATCGATTTGGCCACCGCGATCACCAGGTTCACGGTGAAGGCCAAAACCACCGTGAAGCTGCTCTCTTTTGTGCTCGCCGATGCACCGGAAGACGTCATGGCTTCGGCCAAAATGGCGCGGCGGGCCTGATCGTTGGCCGGCGGGCGGGCCCTCATCGGGGCACCGTTTGTTGCCTCTGCAAACCGAGCATGCATCCAGCCTATGCCCGGAAGCGGAATCGCCGCATAGGCTGGATGCATGCTCAATGCGCTTTGGTCCAAGCCCGAGTCGGAACGTGCCGGAACCGACTTGCTGGTGATGCTGCACGGTTACGGTTCCGGCGAAGCCCGGATGGCGGAACATTTCTCCGCGATGCCGCAACGGTTCACCTGCGCCGCGCCGCGCGGACCGTTCGAAATGGACGGCGAGTACGGCTGGTTCTTGCTGGATTATTTCCTGAACAATGACTTCGCCGACGTCATCTCCGCGACCAACCAGGTGTTCGCCTGGCTGGATGCCGAGACGGCGCGATCCGGTTTCGGCAGCGTGAGCCTGCTGGGCCACTCGCAAGGCATGGCCATGGCGAGCACCATGCTGCGGCTGCGGCAGGACGCTTTTGCCGCTGTGGTCGGACTCTCCGGATTCGTGCTGGACAATGCGCTTCTGGCCGCCTCGGAGCCGCTGAAGACCAAGACGCCGTTTTTCTGGGCCCGCGACGTGGCAGATCTGGTGATCAATCCCGACGCCGTCGAATTCAGCAAAATCTGGCTCCGGGAAAACACCAGGCTGCAGGCTGAGCGTTACCCTGGCATGGGCCACGGCATCGGTACCGCCGAACTAGTCGATGCCAGCTCATTTCTGACCGCGACGCTGCCGTTCCGTCCCTCGGCCTGACCAGCCTGACCGCCCCAGCTTGCCTAGTGGGGCCAAGGCCCGCCTCGGCAGATCAGGGCTGGGCTGCCGCCGCGGCGGCCACCAGATTCACCACTTGTTGGGTGTCCCGGCGCAGCGTGTCGAAGAATGCCGTGTTGCCCGAGCCGTTGATCACCGGCGGAATATCGTAGTACGGGGTGTGCAGGTGGCCGCCGGCCAGCGTAGTCAGGCCGAGTCCGAGCCGCACCCGGTTGGCCCGGTACATGCTTTCGTTGGAGAGGTAGCTTCCGCCGCCGCCGGAAACCGAATAGCTGCCCGGCGCCGGCGTCCCGGAGCTCTTGCAACTGGAGGGGGTCCGAGTGGCATTGGCGGACTCGCAGAAGTTGGGGTTCAGCTGGACGGTGCGGGTGCCGGTGCCGGCGTCGATCATTTGCTGCGCGGGCAAGGTGGTCTCGATGAACTGGTTGTCGACCTGCGGCCAGCCCGAGGCCTGCGGAGCATCGCCGCGCGCGCTGTAGTTGTTGTTGTCCTGGGTGCCGCCGCGATTGCTGGCTGCCCATTGTTCGATGTTGTAGCCGGCCCCCGCCCCCTGGCTGATCGTGATGATGGTTCCCGGGCGCTGTTCGGCCGATGCGCTCAAGGCGGTTCCGTAAATCTGTTCCACGATCCCGCCGTCGAAGGCCCGCCAATCCACGGGCAGCATCGCGGCCTGCACTACGGCCGGTCCGTTTTCGGTCTCGATTTCCTTGCCGTCCAGCTGCAGCGCGGCGATTCCGGACGGGTTGATCCGTTTGGCGCCGGTGCCGTCCAGGAAGAACGGATCGAAGCCGGTCAGCAGGACTCGGCGCTGCTCTTCCGAGCCGGCGGGGAAGCCGATCGAGGTGACCCCGCGCGATGCGTAGTCCAAGTCTTTGATCAGCTGATCGCGCTGCGCGGGTTCCAGCACGAAAAGCGGCAGCCATTGCCGAACGGCTTTGGTCATCGCGAGCCGCGCCCAATAGAGCGGTCGGTCGTCGATCTGCTCCGCGGAGCCTTGCTGGAGCCGGCCCTGGGCCCGGTCGACGGCGTCGCGCCAGAGCTGGCTTCCGGCTGCGGCGACCAGCGTCTTCGCCGCGGCCAGCGTAGCGGTCGAGCACAGCTCGCCAACCAGCTTGTCGACATTCGCGTTGAATCCGCCGGCTTCGATCAGAATGCTCGCGGTAGGCCTGCTCTGGCCTTGCAGCACAACGCTCAGCCGTTGCTCTTCGACCGTGATCGGCGCCAGTGGATTGCTGCATAGATTCACTGCTGATTCCTCCGGAACCGTGATCGTCAGTTTCGGTGCTTCCGGAACCGCAGTCGCCGGCGCGGCGAAGCCCAGGCTGCCGACGACGAAAGCGCTGGCCAGCAGGCCGGCCGGAATTCTCAGAGACTTCTTCATGGTGCTTCCCCTTAGCATCGTCGAAGCGGCCCGCAAGGGGCCTCCCGGTCGGCGAACACCGACGTTCGTTCCTATGAGTATGCGACCGGAAATCGGATTGTTCAACAATATTTCGGAAATTGGCGGTGTTTTGCCAGTTTCCGGGCAGTGGCACGGTTTTCGTCGCCTAGGCTAGTCGGTATGGCGAAGCAGAAGCCCAACCGGGCGATGAGGATCGCCGCGGATGCAGCGTTCACCGCGGACGGCCAACCCAAGCCCGCCCTGCAGAGTGCCTTGTTGCAGGCGGTGGAGAGCCAGCGGCCGATGGTCAGGGCGAATCTGCGCCGACTGCGCCGGAAGTATCCGCAAGCCAGCCCGGCCGAATTGGCGGTCCGCTTGGACCGCGAGTTCATCAACACGGTGACCGGCTCGGGTGCGGCGATCGGCGCTACCGCGATCATTCCCGGCATCGGCACGCTTGCTTCGATGGGCATTTCCGCGGCGGCAACCGTCGTCTTCATGGAGACCACGGCGTTGTACGCCTTGTCGATCGCCGAATTGCACGGGGTCCACCTGCAGGACCCGGAGCGTGCCAGGACCATGGTGATGGCGATCATGCTCGGCGAAGAAGGCACTGCCTTGATGCAGTCCTTCGCGGGCCGGGCCCTGGGCCGCGGTGGCAGTCCGCTGACCACCTGGGGAACCATGCTCGGCAAAAACGTGCCGATGGGGGCCATGAAAATGGTCAGCAGTCGGATCCAGAAAATGTTCGTCAGGCGGATGGTGGTCAGCCAAGGCGGCGCGATGCTCGGCCGGATGGTGCCGTTCGGCGTGGGCGCGGTGATCGGTGGAGTCGGAAATCTGATGATGGGCAGATCCGTGGTCCGGGCGACCAAAATCGCCTTCGGCCCGCCGCCGCTGGCCTTGCCGGGAGATCTGGCGTTGCCGCCGGCCCCTGCGGTATCGGTCCGCGGCCAACTGCAGGCGATCACCGCGAAATTGCCGGGCCGGAAGAAGCCCGCCGCCGACCGCACCGGAACGGATACAGGAGAGATCGATGCCGTTGCAGATTGACCTCAACAGCGACTTGGGCGAATCCTTCGGGGCCTGGTCGATGGGCGACGACGAGGCTTTGCTGTCAACCGTGACCAGCGCCAATGTGGCCTGCGGCTTCCATGCCGGAGACCCGGTGACGATGTTGCGCACCGCGCAGACCGCACTGGCCAACGGGGTGGCGGTGGGGGCGCATCCGGCGTACCGGGATCTGGCCGGATTCGGGCGGCGCGCGATGGAGATTCCGCACGATGAGCTGTACGGCGACGTGCTCTACCAAATCGGGGCCCTGGCCGGCATGCTCGGCAGCCGGGGCGCCGGGTTGGCGTATGTGAAACCGCACGGTGCGCTGTACAACCGCATCGCCGCCGATCCCGGGCAGGCGGCGGCGGTCGCTGCTGCGGTTTCGGATTTCCGCGCGGATCTGCCGGTGCTCGGCTTGCCGGGATCCCGGATCCAAGCGGCCTGCGCCGATGCCGGGGTGCCGTTTTTCGAAGAGGCCTTCGTGGACCGCGGCTATCTGCCGGACGGCACGCTGGTGCCGCGTGGGCAGCCGGGCGCGGTGTTGCACGACGTCGAACAGATCGCCGAGCGTGCCGTGCGGATGGTGACCGAGGGCGTCGTCGCAGCCGTGGACGGCAGTTTGGTCGAGCTGAAGCCGGCTTCACTGTGCGTGCACGGGGATACCCCGGGCGCAGTGCAGATGGCGCTCGCGGTCCGGTCTGCATTGGAAACCGCCGGGGTGGAACTTGCCCGCTTCAGTTGAACCCCGGCTCTTGCCCTGCGGCGATTCCGCGGTTTTGGTCGAGCTTCCCGATCTGCAATCCGTGCTGGCATTGTTCCGTGCGCTGGGTGCGCCGCCGCACGGTGTGATCGATGTGGTTCCGGCGGCCCGGACGATTTTGGTCACGTTCGATCCGGAACGGTTGGAGCAACCGACCGTGCTGGCTTGGATCGATGCCGCGGAGCCGGTGGAGCAGCCGGCACAAAGCGGTCCCGAGGTGCTCATCGATGTGGTCTACGACGGCCCGGACCTGGCGGAAGTCGCGCAGTACGCGGGGCTCACCGTCGATGAAGTGGTGCAGCTGCACACCGGCTCGGAATGGACCGCGGCATTTACCGGTTTCGCCCCGGGGTTCGCCTATCTGGTCACCGACCACGAGCGGCTCCGGGTGCCCAGGCGGAACACCCCGCGGACGTCGGTTCCGGCCGGCTCGGTGGCGCTGGCGGGCGAATTCAGCGCGATCTACCCCACGTCCTCACCGGCCGGTTGGCAATTGATCGGCCGGACGTCGGCCCGATTGTGGGATGCCGGGAATGCGGCGAGCCCGGCGTTGATCCGTCCCGGCGCCAAAGTGCGGTTCCGGGCATTATGAGCATGCAGATCATTTCCACGGGCCCGCTTTCGCTGATCCAGGACTCGGGCCGCCCCGGCGCGGCGTCCTGGGGGCTCGGGCCGGGCGGTGCGCTGGATCGGCAAGCCCTGGCCGCCGCGAACGGACTAGTCGGGAACCGCGCATCGGCCGCTGCGCTGGAGATCTTGATCGGTGGTTTCGCCGCCGAGTTCCGGCAATCCGGGAGCATCGCGGTGACCGGAGCGCAGGGCGAGATCATGCTCGATGGCGTGCCGGTCCCCGGCAACACCATGCAGCCGGTGCGCTCCGGCTCGAAGCTTTCGATCGGGCCGGCTGCCGCCGGTTTGCGGTATTACCTCGCGGTGTCCGGCGGCTTGCTCGCCGAGCCGGTCGCGGGATCCCGTTCCCGGGACGTGCTGGCGCAATTGGGGCCGGCCCCGCTGACCGCCGGAGACCTGATCGAGTTCGGCCCAGCGGAAGAAACGGCAAGCCGGGCGACCAGCGCTCTGCTCTTCCGGGACCCGCCGACCCCGGGCAAGCCGTTGGCCCTGCGGGTGACTCCGGGGCCGCGGTTGGACTGGTTCGTGCCGAGTGCCTGGCATGACCTGGGCGCGCGAGTTTGGACCGTCTCCGCGGACAGCAATCGAATCGGCGTGCGGCTTTCCGGCCGGCCGCTCGGATTCGTCCGGGACGGCCAATTGCCCAGTGAAGGAATGGTCACCGGGGCGCTCCAAGTGCCGCCGTCGGGCCAACCCACGGTGTTCCTGGCGGATCGTCCGGTGACCGGGGGATACCCGGTGATCGCCGTGGTCCGGCGGGCCGACCTGGATTTGCTGGGTCAAGCGGCACCCGGCCAGCAGATCCGTTTCCTGGGTTGAGCCGGCCGGATCGATGTGCGTGGGCTGGATAGCGCCTCGACGTCCGGCATGAGTCGGTATTGAAAGCGGATTCTCAGCCGGAATACATCGGGAAAATGCTAGCTTTTTGAATCGGGTCCAGGAGCGGATCCGTCAATTGGGGGAGCTAATCATGACGGACAATTCATCGGCTGACGATCAGCGGGACGGTTCGATCGCACGCAGGACCGCGGTCTTGGGCGCGATCGCCGGAGCCGGGGCCCTGGCCGTGGGGCTGGCCCAGGCAGTCCCGGCTGCCGCGACCGTGCCGGCCACTCCGCCGGCCACTGGTGATCTGCTGGTCGCCCTGGGAACCGTCGCCGGCCCGGTTGTGGTTCCGAACACCTACGGCATCTCGACCCTGCTGCGCAGCAATGGCGCGCTTTATCTGATCGATTGCGGTCGGGGCAGCATCAGCCAATTCGCCAACTTGGGATTCAATTACCTCGACCTGAAATCGATGCTCATCACGCATTTGCACTCGGACCACATTTTTGATTATTACAACTACTTCATGTCTCTGGGCGAGGGAATTTCATACCCCGATGCGCCGGTGCCGATCCAGGTCTACGGCCCCGGGCCGGCCGGCGGGTTGCCACCGAGCCGGGTCGGGCAGCCGGAGACCTTCATCGAGCCGTTGACGCCCGGCATCGTGGAAACCACGGACTTGCTGCACCAGGCCTACGCGTACACCTCCAATATCCAGAACCGGGCCAAAGGCGCGTACGACATCAGAGGGTTGTCGGTGACCAACGAGATCCCGACGCCGGCCGGTGCCGACTACCTCAACACCGCACCGGCAATGGAACCTTTCGAGGTCTTCTCGGACGAGAACGTGACCGTGTCGGCCATTCTGGTTCCGCACTACGACGTCTTTCCGGCGTATGCCTTCCGCTTCGAAACCGTTGCCGGGAAGGCCATCACGTTCTCCGGCGACACGATCAAATCGGCGAACGTCGTGAAGCTGGCAGCCGGCTCGGATTTCCTGGTGCACGGTTCGATTTTCCAACCGGTGGGCGATTACCTGGTCAGATCGCACGCTTCGGCGGTCGACGTGGGGCAGGTGGCGCGTGATGCCGGGGTCAAGAATCTGGTGGTCAGCCACCACAACCAGGCAGTGAGCGGAACTACCGACGCGCAATGGTTCGCCGCCATCGGGCAGAACTACTCCGGGCCGGTGTCGATCGCCAAGGACGGCCAGTATTTCGCGCTGTAGCCCGACCGGCACGGTCCGCCCACCCGGCTGATCTGCTGCGGCTGGGTCCCATTGAGTCCGGCAGCCCGGTGGGACAAACCGAGTATGTCCCACTGAGCACGTGGACTCAGTGGGACATACTGGTTGCAATATCGACCGGCGTGCCCGCTCAGCCGAAGGCCAGATTCGCCACGGTGTAGATCGTCAAGCCGGCCAGTGCGCCCACCACGGTGCCGTTGATCCGGATGTATTGCAGGTCCCGGCCCACCTGGAGTTCGATTTTCGCCGATGCCTCTTTGGCGTCCCAGCGTTCCACGGTGTCGGTGATGATCGAGGCGATGTCGTGCCGGTAATTCCGGACCGCGTAGGCCACGGTCTCGGTGATCCAGCCATTGATCTTGCCGGCCAGTTCCGGGTCGGTGGACAGCCGGTTGCCGAAGTCGCGCAGCACTGAGACGAATTTCTTCCGCAGCTCCGATTCCGGATCGTCGACCGCATTGAGCAGTGCTTGCTTCACGGTGTCCCAAGTTCGCCCGGCGAGTTCTTGCACCCGGGGCGAATCCAGGACCTGGGCTTTGACTTCCTCGGCTCGGGCGATCATCGCCGGATCGTGCTGCAGATCGTCCGCGAGCTTGACCAGATAGGCGTCCAAGGCTTGGCGGACCTGGTGGTCCGGTTCGGCCTGGACGGCGTGGACGAACTTCAGGGCTTCGTTGTAGATCCGGTCCCCGACGATGTCGTCGACGAAACCGGGCAGCCAGGAGGGCGCCCGGTCCGAGACGATGCTGGTCACCGTGGACCGGTTGTTCTCGACCCAATCGGAGGCCCGGTCCACCAGCAGGTCGACGAGTTTGCGGTGGTGGCCGTCGGCGAAAATCTGCCCGGCGAGCCGGCCGATCGGCGGTCCCCAGGGCGGGGCCAGCAGATACTGCCGGACCATGGACTCGATCACCTCGCGGACATCGTCGTCGCGCATCACTTCCATCGCGCCGCGGATCGCCACCGCACCTTCCGCGGCGATCCGCTCGGCGGATTCGGGTTTGGCCAGCCAAGCGCCGAGCCGTTCCGCTACGCCGACCGATGCGAGCTTTTCGCGGACCACGGATTCGGAGAGGAAGTTGCTTTCCACGAAATCGCCCAAACTGGCACCGATCGCGTCTTTGCGGTTCTGGATGATCGCGGTGTGCGGAATCGGCAACCCCAAAGGGCGGCGGAACAGCGCGGTCACCGCGAACCAGTCGGCGAGCGCACCGACCATCGCGCCTTCGCTGGCCGCCCGGACGTACTCCAACCAGGGGTATTCATCGCGGAGCCAGAACGAAAAGCCGAAAATGATCGCGGCGGCAATCAGCAGACTCAGGGCCAGCGTCTTCATTCGGCGCAGGCCGGTGCGCTTGATTTCGTCGGCTTCAGTGAGCGGATCCATACCGTAAGCCTAGGTTAACGCGGCGGTCACACCGTCCAGTTACCCTGGAGCCATGACTTTGGTTTATGCCCACCGCGGCGCCAGCGCGCAATTCGCCGAGCATACTCGAGCCGCCTATTTGCAGGCCATCGCCGACGGCGCCGACGGTGTTGAGTGCGATGTCCATCTGACCGCGGACCAACAGGTGGTGCTGTTGCACGATGCCACCTTGGACCGGACGTCCGACGGCACCGGTGCCGTCTCCGAGCAGACTTTGGCCGAACTGCGCGAGCTCGATTTCAGCTCCTGGAAAGGCGCTGACATCCCGGATGAGTTCGGCAGCCGCTCACAACAATTCCTGACCCTCGATGAGCTGCTGGAGATCCTGCTCGCCGCCGGGCGCCCGATCGGCCTGGCCATCGAGTTCAAGCATCCTGACCCGTTCGGGAACCGGCTCGAAGAAGCCGCACTTGAGGTGCTGCTGGCGCGCGGTTGGCTGCCGCAGAGTTCGACCCTGGGGAATCTGACCGTTTCCTTCATGAGTTTCGATCCGGATTCGCTCAAGTATTTGCTGGCCACGGTGCCCGGGAAGCACCTCTGCCAATTGGTGGCCGCGGTGGACGTGGAGGAAATTCGGAAAGAGCTGGGCTTCGGCCCGTTGGCGGCCGCCGGTGCGGCTGCGGCCATGCGGATCGCGGTGGTGGAAGCCGAGCGGATGCTCGACGACGGCGAGGTGGACCTGGCCGGTCCGGGGGTGGCGTACCTGCGGACGCAGCAGCACCGGATCAAGCAGTGGCAGGAGGCTGGACGCCGGTTCCGGGTCTGGACCGTGGACGAACCCGAGGACCTGGAATTCTGTGTGGCCGCGGGGGTGCAGGAAATCACCACGAACCAGCCGGCAGCAATCCTGGCGCTGCTCGGCCGCTAGTGCCCTCCGTCGAGCGTGGAGTTGTGGCGGTTAAGCACGGATCTTAGCCGCCACAACTCCACGCTCAGCGGGTGCCATGTCCCGGGGCCACGATGTTCTTCAGCACACCGGAGGAACCGGCGGTTTCCAGGGCTTGGCGCACCTGGTCCAAACCGAAGTGCCCGGAAACCAAAGCGTCGAGGTCGATCGCGCCGCGCTCGACCAAGCTGATCGCCGTCGGCCAGGTATTCGCATAACGGAAGACCCCGGTGACCAACAGCTCGCGGTTCTGGATCACCGATATCGGCAATGCGTAGTCGTCTGAGCCCATTCCGATCAGGACCGCGCGCCCGGCCGGGGCCAGCGAGCGCAAGCCTGACCTGACCGCTGCGGGCGCTCCGGAGGCATCGAAGAACACTGAGAAGCGCGGCTCGGCGCTCAGATCGGTTTCCCGCGGGTCGAAGGCCGCATCGGCGCCCAGCTGGCGGGCCAGTGCCAGGCGGACCGGGTCCAAATCCGTGACCACCACTTCCCGGGCGCCGTAGGCCCGGGCAACCTGCGCCATGATCAGGCCGATCGGCCCGGCGCCGGAGATCAGCACCCGGTCTGCCGGATCGAGGGCGGCTTTCCGGGCGGCGGCGATGCCCACCGAGAGCGGCTCCACCAGTGCTGCGGCGTCGTCGCTGACCGATTCCGGCACCCGGTGCGCGAAAACCGACTGGATGAGGACGAATTCGGCAAAGGCGCCGTCGACCGGCGGGGTTGCGTAAAACTCCATCTGCGGGTCCAGGTTGTAGTGCCCGGCCAGCGTCTGCGCCGAATCGAAGCTCGGCCGCTGCGGTTCGATGGAGACCCGTTCGCCGATCCTGGCCGGCGTTACTGCGCTGCCGACGGCGACTATGGTTCCGGCAGCTTCATGGCCCAGGACGATCGGCGCATCGACGACGAAGTCGCCGATCCGGCCCTCCCGGAAGTAGTGCACGTCGGAGCCGCAAACGCCCACTGAACTGACCTGCACCAGAACCTGGTCGGGGTCCGGCACCGGTAACGGGCGCTGTTCCAGGACCAACTCCAACCCGGGAGTCAGCACGCTGGCGGTCATGGTCGTGGGCAGTTCCAAGGGCATGGCAATTCCTTCGTCGATGAGTCCAGAAATATTATGGCCTCGTCCGGCGAGCTCGCACTCGTTTGAGAATTTGCGGGCCCGGCACTCGGCAGGCCTATTTCCTGACCGGAGCGGTCGAGGCCCGCAAAACCAGTTCCGGTTCGAAAAGCAGCTCGTCGACCGGCCGGGCATTGCCCTCGATCTGGTCGATCAAATAGCGGACCACCATCTTGCCCATCGGTTCGATGGGCTGGCGCACCGTGGTCAGCGGCGGATCCGTGCTGTTCATCAGTACGGAATCATCGAAACCGACTACCGAGACGTCGTGCGGCACGCTCAGCTCCAGGCGGCGGGCAGCCCGGATCGCACCCAAGGCCATCGGATCCGAAGCGCAGATGATCGCGGTCGCTCCGGCCTGCAGTAGCCGGTTGGCACCGGCCTGGCCCGCTTCGAGCGAATAGTGCCCGTAGACGATCTGCTCCTCGGGCAGCTCGATGCCGGACTTGGCCGCGAATGCCCGTGCGCTGCTGAGTTTGCGCAGCGAAGGAACATGGTCGGCCGGGCCCAACAGGACGCCGATTTTTTCGTGTCCCAATTGGCGCAAATGGCCGAAGGCCTGTTCCATGGCTACTGCGTCGTCGCAGGAGACCGCGGGGAAGCCCAGCTCGGCGACCGGGGCATTCACCAACACGGTGGGCAGTTTGAGTTCGTGCAGCCTTTTGTAATGGTCGTGCGATGCCTCGTTCTGGGAGTACATGCCGCCGAGGAAAACCACCCCGGAAACCTGTTGCTGGAGCAGCAACTCGACATAGTCGGCCTCGGAGATTCCGCCCGCGGTCTGGATGCAGAGCACCGGGGTGTAGCCGTTCTGCGCCAGGGCCCCGCTGACTACCTCGGCGAACGCCGGGAAGATCGGATTCTGCAATTCAGGCAGAACCAAGCCCACCAAACGGGCGCGTTCGCCGCGCAATTTGGTGGGCCGCTCATATCCCAAGACGTCCAAGGCGGTGAGCACTGCTTCGCGGGTGCTGGCCGAAACTCCCGGTTTGTTGTTCAGGACACGGCTGACCGTGGCTTCGGAAACCCCGACTTTTTGCGCAACTTCGGCAAGGCGCTGTGACATGGCGTCAAGTTTACGCAAATCAACGCAAAAAGCAGACAGCACCCGAGGCGCAGCGCAGGCACACAGTCCGGGCACAGCTGGAAATGTGGTTGAGTGGGGTTATGGCGTCGCGCATCGAAGACTATGCCTTGCTTTCCGATATGCATACCGGGCCGCTTGTGGCGAAGACCGGCAGCATCGATTGGCTGTGCTTTCCACGGTTTGATTCGGCGTCGATTTTCGCCGCATTGCTCGGCACCGAAGAGCACGGCCGTTGGCTTCTGGCCCCGGAATCCGCAGCCGCGAAAGTGCGGAATTGGCGTTATCTGGATCGCAGTTTCGTGCTCTGCACCGAATGGGAGACCGAGACCGGAGCGGTTCGGGTGACCGACTTCATGCCGCTCGGCGATCGGCGCGCTTCGATCGTCCGTCGGGTCGAAGGACTCAGCGGAACCGTCCGGATGAGCCACGAACTGGTCCTGCGGTTCGAGTACGCCCAAGTGCTCCCCTGGGTATCGCGCACGCTGGACGGCGACGGCGAAGGAGTCCTGGTCGCCATCGCCGGCCCCGATGCGGTGAGTTTGCGGGGCCCGCACCTGCCGGTCGCGGTCGACCATCGGCACCGCGGCGGATTCGACGTCGGGCAGGGCGAGACGCTGGACTTCGAACTGGTCTGGTACCCCTCGCATCGACCGATCCCGGCCGCGATCGACATCGATGAGGCCTTGCACAGCACCACTGCGCGTTGGCAGGACTGGGCGGCCGACTGCGACCAGGACGGCCCATTCGCAGCCGAGGTGCAGCGCTCGCTGCTGGTCTTGCGCGCGTTGACCCATGAAGACACCGGCGGCATCGTCGCGGCGCCGACTACCTCACTGCCGGAAGACTTCGGCGGAGCGCGCAATTGGGACTACCGGTTCTGCTGGTTGCGCGACGCGGCGTTGACCCTCGAAGCGATGCTCACGCACGGCTATGCGCAAGAAGCCCTGACTTGGCGCAATTGGCTGCTCCGGGCGGTTGCCGGAGACCCCGAGGACCTGCAGATCATGTACGGTCTGGGCGGCGAACGCGAACTTCCGGAAAAGGAATTGCGGCACCTGCCGGGTTACGAAAATTCCGTTCCGGTGCGGATCGGCAATGGCGCGGTGGACCAATACCAGGCGGATGTGGTGGGCGAGGTGATGGTCGCCCTGCACCGGCTGCGGGAGACCGGCAGCACCGAGGACCACTTCTCCTGGCCGCTGCAGCGCTCGCTGCTCGGCTTCGTGGAACGGCACTTCGACGACAAAGACCAGGGGTTGTGGGAAATGCGCGGCGATCCGCACTATTTCACGCATTCCCGGGTCATGATGTGGGCGGCTTTCGACCGGGGCGTCCAAGCCGTGCAGACCTCCGGCCTGCCCGGGCCGGTGGAGCGGTGGGCGGAGCTGCGCGATCGGCTCAAAGCCGAGGTCCTCGCCCAGGGGTTCAATCAGGAGCTGAACAGTTTCACGCAGACTTACGGCGGCACCACGACGGATGCCTCGCTCCTGGTGCTGCCGCACGTCGGCTTCATCGACTACGACGATCCGAAGATGCTCGGCACCGTGGCCCGGATGGAAAAGGAGCTCCTGGATGCCGACGGATTGCTCTTGCGCTATCGGACCGACTCCGGTTTGGACGGGTTGGAACCGGGTGAGCATCCGTTCCTGGCCTGCTCCTTCTGGCTGGTGGAACAGTATGCGCACAGTGGCCGAGCTGCCGAGGCGAAGCTGCTGATGGAAAAGCTCGTGGGATTCTGCAACGAACTTGGTCTGCTCAGCGAGGAGTATGCAACCGGGGAGCGTAGGATGGCCGGGAACTTCCCGCAGGCGTTTTCGCATCTGGCTCTGGTCCGGGCCGCTGACGCTTTGCAGAAACCACCGGTGGGATGAGACTTCGTCAACCGCGGCAGCGCGGCGATTGAGAGGAAGCACGATGAGCAAGCCCTGGGCAGCCTGGTCTTTGGCGGCGTTGCTGACTGCCAGTTCGGTGCAGCACTTCCGCAACCCGAAATTCTTCTACCGCGTGGTACCGCGCAGCATTTCCACCGATACCAATGGCGACTTCGCGGTGCTCAGCCGCCGTGACTGGGTCGCTTTGAGCGGTGTCATCGAGGCGGTTGCTGCGGCCGGACTGCTCATTCCAGCCACGCGGAAAGCCGCAGCCACCGGCACCGCGGCGATGTTCGCGGCGTTCACGGCGGGCCACGTCTCGCACCTGAAGCAAGCCTTCGGACCTGAGGGCAACGACGCCGAAAAGCTCGCCGGAGTGGTTCGGTTGCCCTTGCAGATCCCTTTGGTCTGGCTCGCCTGGCGGGCGCGCCGCGGCTGATTCCACGGCCTGGGTTCAGGGGAATTCCGGCGTCCAGAAGAAGGCCTTCGCCGGCGGGAGCTCGCGGTGCCGGCCAGGGACCAGCACCGAATCGGCGAGCAGCATGGCGAACCGTTTCCAAGACCTCGAGTTCGGCGGTGTGCTTTCCACGGAGCTGAGGATCATCGCCAGGAGCACTACGAGATCACCGACGTCGAGCTCGGCCCGGATCAGTTCTTCCGCTTGCGACTGTTTCAGCAACTCGTAGAGCGTGCCGACTATCGGTGTGGCGATGCCGATCAGGATCTCCCGGCGCACCCCGACCGCGGAAATCATGTTCGCTTCACGGCTGGCAATGCCCATCATGCCATTGATGATGTACATCATGCCCCGGACCGGATTCGGGTCAGCCAGGGCGCGCTCCATCAGCGGATCCACCCGGACCGTGATCTCTTCGGCGAGCACCGCCAGAATCATCTCGTCCTTGTCCGCGAAGTTCCGGAACAAAGTCGCCACGCCGACGCCGGCCTGCTTGGCGATGGTCTGCAATGACACGTCCGGCCCTTCGACCCGAAAGCACAATCGCGCCGCATTGATCAGCCGATCGTTGTTCCGGGCTGCGTCGGCCCGCCGGGGACGCATGCTTCCTGCCTCTGACATGGACTCAGCATAGAGTAGGCCGACGGTGGCGTCAGCCTGACCGACGTGTCAGCATGGAGCATGCTTGTTGCCTTCTCAGTGTCCCCGAGCTCAGCCCATGCCGACGGTTCCGTGCACGATGCGGTAGCCGCTGCGGTCAAAATCGTGCGGGAATCCGGTTTGCCGAATCAGACCGATGCCATGTTCACCACTTTGGAGGGCGAATGGGATGAAGTCTTCGACGTGATCAAACGCGCCACTGAGGCGGTGGGCGCTTTCGGTTCCCGGGTTTCCTTGGTGCTCAAAGCCGATATCCGGCCGGGCTACACCGGTGAGCTGACCGGCAAAGTGGCCCGGCTGGAAAAGGCGATCGAGGAGAGCTGAGCCCGGCGGGCCCAGCTGTCGGACTCGATGGCCAGCTTGGCGGTTTGCCGCCGGTTCCGGCGCTCGAGTCCGCCGCTGTTGCCCGGCATCGGGATTATGCTGATCCCATGGTCGATCACATTTCCCAGCCCGCCTGGCTGGACGTGGAAAATTTCCTCAGCAAGACCGTGGTCAAAGCCGATTCCGCCTTGACCGAGGCAGTTGAATCGGCTGCCCGAGCCGGGATGCCGCCGATCGAAGTTGCGCCCACCGCCGGAAAATTCCTGATGCTTCTGGCCCGGATCTCGGGGGCCAAACGGGTTCTGGAAATCGGTACGCTGGCCGGCTACTCGACGATTTGGCTCGCGCGCGGAATCCCGGCGGACGGAACCGTCATCAGCTGCGAATTCCTGCCCGAGCATGCGGCTGTGGCTCGGCAAAACGTCGACCGGGCCGGAATCGGCGGCAAAGTCGAGATCAGAGTCGGCGCGGCGTTGGAAACCCTGGCCGAGCTGGCCGAATTGACTGAATCGGCCGGTCCCTTCGATCTGATCTTCATCGACGCGGACAAAGGCAACAACGTCAACTACTTGCGGCGGGCCTTGGAACTGAGCCGCCCCGGGACCGTTGTCGTGGTGGACAACGTGGTCTGGGAGGGCGCCTTCCTGGCACCGGAGGCCAGCGGCGATGCTTTGGCGATCCGGGAAACCTTGGAGTTCCTCGGATCGTCCGAATCCTTCGACGCGACCGCAATCGCCACCGCCAATTCCAAAGGCTGGGACGGCTTCGCCGTTGCGGTGGTGCAATGAGTTTTTTGGTTCGGCAAACCAGCTTGGACGACGCCGAACCATTGGTGACCATGCATTTGGCCGCGCACCGCGAAGCGTACGCGAGGCTCCTCCCGGAAGCAGCTTTTGCCGCCCGTGAAGCCAGGATTCCGGAACGGGTCGAGCGGCAGCGCGGAATCATCCGGGACGCACACAGCCATTGGATTGCCGTCGACGACGACGGCGTGCTCGGCTTCGCGCACGCCGGACCGCCGCGGGACGATGCGGACGGCGGATGGCCGCCGCCCGAAGACTACGAACTCTACGGGTTGTATGTGCTGGCCCGGGGGCATGGTCTCGGGGTGGCCCAGGAGCTGGTGGGCCGGGCGATCGGTGACCGTCCGGCGTATTTGTGGGTGCTCGACGACAACCCGAAGGCGCAGGCTTTCTACCGGAAGTCGGGCTTTGTGCGAAACCAGGCGAAAAGGGAGCTGCCGGCAGAGTGGTACGGCTTGTCGGAAGTCCAAATGGTGCGGCGATGAAAATGGTGGGCAAGTGAAAACGACGGCGAACCCGGTGGCCGGCGAGCACCGGATCGACACCGGTCTGGCGGAGTTGGAAGAGGAACCGGGCAACCCGGGCAGTTGGCTGCTCCGGATCAACGGCATGCAATCATCGCATGTGGATTTGAACGATCCATTGCGACTGGATTTCGAATACATGCGCTGGATGGCTGCCCTGATCGAGGATCGTTGGAGCGCCGACGATCGGCTGCGGGTACTGCACCTCGGTGGCGGCGCGTGTTCCCTGGCGCGCTATCTGGTGGCGAAATTTCCGAATTCCCGGAACACCGTCGTCGAAATCGACGGGCAGCTCGCGGTGAACGTCCGGGAGTGGTTCGGCTTGCCCAAGGCGCCTTTGCTGAAAATCCGGGTGGGGGAGGCCCGTGCGGTGACCACGTCGTTGACCGAAGACAGCCGCGACGTCATCATCCGGGACGTTTTCTCCGGGCGATTCACGCCGTCGCCGTTGCTGACCGAGGAATTCACCGCGGAAGCCAAGCGAGTGCTTTCTCCGGATGGGATCTATTTGCTCAACTGCGGAGATACCCCGGCACTGGTGAACGCCAGACGCGAGGCTGCCACCGTTGCCGCAGCCTTCCGGTACACCTCAATCGTCGCCGACCCGCCGATGCTCAAGGGCCGGCGATTCGGCAATCTGGTGCTTGCCGGCTCGGATGCCCCGTTGGCAACCGGGGGCGGACTGCCGCGGAAACTCCTGGCCGGGGCGATGCCGGCCACACTGTGGGATGACGAGCAAGTCCGCAGATTCGCCAGAAACCAACAAGTTTTCAAAGACTAGCCGCAATCCCGGGAGGCAATCATGGACACCGCACTACCGCTTTCTGGACGCAAAGCATTGGTGACGGGCGGAGCGAGCGGGATCGGGGCCGCCGTCGTACGCGAACTGGCCCGGCTGGGCGCGACGGTGACCATCGCCGACCTCGCCGAAGCCACCGGACTGGCTGAAGAAGTCGAGGGGAAAGTTTGGCGGGTGGACTTGTCGGAGACCGCCCAGTTCGAGTCGCTCCGCTTGGATTTCGACATCCTGGTCAATAATGCCGGGATCCAACGGGTGGCGCCGATCATCGACTACGAACCGGCGATGTTCCGGAAGATCCAGACGATTATGATCGAGGCGCCGTTCCTTTTGATCAGAGCGGTGTTGCCCGGGATGTACCAACGGAACTGGGGCCGGATCATCAACATGTCCTCGGTGCACGGCCTGCGCGCCTCTGCGTTCAAGAGTGCTTACGTCACCGCCAAACACGCGCTCGAGGGACTGTCCAAAGTCACGGCTTTGGAGGGCGGAGAACACGGGGTGACCAGCAACTGCGTCAACCCCGGTTATGTCCGGACGCCGTTGGTCGAGGCGCAGATTGCCGACCAGGCGAAAGCGCACGGGATCCCGGAGTCCGAAGTGCTGGCCAAAGTGATGTTGACCGAGAGCGCGATCAAGCGGTTGGTTGAACCGGAAGAGGTGGCTTCCCTGGTCGGTTGGCTGGCGGGTCCCCATGCTGGGATGGTCACCGGAGCCAGCTACCCGGTCGACGGCGGCTGGTCGGCCAAATAGCGCAAACGAAAGGCGGGGCTGCCCAGTGAGAAGCAGCCCCGCCTTCCTACCTGCGATTCAGGCCTGCACCCTTACCGCATTCTTTGGCTTGCGGGCCCCCGAAAGTGCCAGGAGCAGCATTCCGAGTGCCAGCACGCCGATTCCGACCCCGGCCAAAGGCGCATCCGCAACACCGGTGGAGGCCAATGGATTCACCTTTGCCTGTGAACCGTATTGGCTGATTCCGCCGAAGGTGTTGTAGCGCGTTGCGACCGAGCTGACCAGGACTAACGGCTCCCCCGAACCGTTCACTCCGGTAGCCCAGCCGTTCGGCCGGGTATTGCCGGTGGTCCCAACGCCGACCCCGGGGATCGGGTTGTTACCATTCCCATTGCCCGGGAGCTGGCCCGGGTTGGTACCTGGATTGCCACCAGGGTTCTGACCCGGCTGTTGTCCCGGCTGTTTGCCAGGATCGGTGCCGGGGTTGGTACCAGGATCGGTGCCCGGATTCTGCGAGCCGAGGCCCAACAGGGAATCCAGCACCGTGCCTACCAGGGGCAGGCTGCTCAGCGCTGCAGGAAGCGATCCGAGGACGGGCAGTCCCTTGATCGCTTTCCCCAGATCGCCGAGGACCGGCAGCGCCGGTGTCCCAGGAAGTCCTGGAACACCGGTGCCGCCTTTGAACGCCTCGCCGACGAGCGGCAGGCCTTGCGCAATGTTTCCAACTACGGGCAAGGACCCAATGGTCTTCAGCAAGTCGCCGACGACGGGCAGGCCGCCGACAGTTTTGCCTGGATCAAGAGGTCCTGCAGGTTTTCCCGGCAACACTCCACCGAGAAGACCGCCGAGCAGTCCGCCGAGGCCGGCCAAACCGGGAACGGTGGTGCCGGGGGTCCCAGAACCGAAGAGCCCGCCGATGATCGGCAGACCACCGAGCAGTCCGCCGAGGCCGGGCAAGCCCGGAACGGTGGTGCCGGGGGTTCCGGCGCCGAAGAGCCCGCCGATGATCGGCAGGCCGGTAAGGAAGCCACCCAGACCGGGCAGGCCCGGAAGGGTGGTGCCGGGGGTTCCGGTGCCGAAGAGCCCGCCGATGATCGGCAGACCACCGAGCAGTCCGCCGAGGCCGGGCAAGCCCGGAACGGTGGTTCCGCCACCGAGGAGTCCACCCACGATCGGGAGGTTCTTGATCAAACCGCCCAGGTCAGGAAGACCCGGGAGGCCGGGCAGACCCGGGGTTCCGGTTCCGCCACCGAGGAGGCCGCCCACGATGGGGAGGTTCTTGATCAAACCGCCCAGGTCGGGAAGGCCCGGGAGTCCGGTGCCGGGGGTTCCGCCACCGAGGAGTCCGCCCACGATGGGGAGGTTCTTGATCAAACCGCCCAGGTCGGGAAGACCCGGGAGGCCGGGCAGACCCGGGGTTCCGGTTCCGCCACCGAGGAGACCGCCCACGATGGGCAGGTTCTTGATCAGACCGCCCAGGTCGGGAAGGCCCGGGAGTCCGGTGCCGGGGGTTCCGCCACCGAGCAAGCCGCCCACGATGGGGAGGTTCTTGATCAGACCGCCCAGGTCGGGAAGGCCCGGGAGTCCGGTGCCGGGGGTGCCAGGCGTGCCGGGGATGTTCGGCAGCAGACCGCCGATGACCTTGCCCAGGTCTCCCAGACCGCCATTGCAGGTCAAGCTGCAAACACTCGGCAGCGTCGGGATGAGGCCCTTGATGGTGCCTCCCAAGTTCCCCAGGCCCCCGACATTACCGAGGCTGGGAATCAAGTTGGCGACGTCGTCCAAACCCGGAAGGGTCTGTCCGATGTTGCTTACCAACGGGCCGACCGGGCCGACCGGCAAAAGAACCGGAACGCCGGGCAGAGTCGGCAAGCCGACGCCAACCGGTGAACCGCCGACCGGCAGTGCCGGAACCGGGCGCTGGCCGAGAAGGCCGCCCAGAAGCTGCCCGACGACCCCGAGTCCCGGCGCAGCCGGAACGGTGGGAACCGAAGGAGCAGTGCCGGTGGGGGCAGTCGGAACTGCCGGTACCGGTGGGATGCTCGGCAGGATCGGACGAGTGATCTGGCCGACCACGCCCGGTGTGCCCAAGAGCAGGCCGTTGACAACCTTGCCCAGATCGATTGCCCGAGGATCAGCAGGAACCACCGGAGCTCCTGGAACGACGGGAGTGCCGTCGGTCGAAGGAACCGGGCCGGAGCCGTTGATTGCCGGGACAGCCGGAATTTCGGGGAGCATGGACCGGATCACCGAATCCAAAGAACCGCCCTTGATCGGCAAGATGCTGCCGATCGGGTCCGGAGTAGCGATCTGGAGCGGATCGCCGCCGAAGCCTGGCACGCCCGGTAGAACCGGAGTCGCAGGATTCTGCGCCGAGCCGACCTTGCAAGCACCCGCAATCGAACCCGCAATCGGATTCAACGGGTTGTCGCACCAGACCGGAACGACCTTGACGCTGGCTGCAGCGTTGTTGCCGGCAAACGCGCCGACTCCGCCGGTGCTGGCCTGCTGGACGTTGTTGCTGGTTGCCAGGCCGGTGTTGGCGCCTACCGAAGAATCCTTCGAGGTCGCCTCGCCCAAGCCGGAAACGGCGTTGTTCGCGACCACGATCGGAGCCTTGGCGTTTGCCACAGCCTGATTGCCATTCCAAGCACCGACGCCACCCGCAGTGGTCTGCCCGGTGGTGTCACCGCCAGCCAATGAACCGTTCACTGCAGAAGTCCCGACCACGGAGTTCGTGGATTGGGCTGCCCGTACTGCAGAAATGGCGTTGCCGGAGATGATGATCGGAGCTTTGGCGTTGGCGACCGCTTGGTTGCCGTTGAAGGCCCCCACGCCGCCACCGCTTGCTTGGCTGGTGCTGTCACTGCCGACCAGGGAGCCGGTGTTTCCACCGTTGGCGCCACCGACGACCGAGCCTTTGGACTCGGAATCGTTCAGGCCGGAGATCGAGTTGCCGGAGATGACCAACGGGGCCTTGGCATCCGCCACTGCCTGATTGCCATTCCAAGCGCCGACGCCGCCGGCAGTTGCCTGCTTGACGGTGTCACCACCGGTCAGCGATCCGTTGTTGCCGGCAGCGTTCGCGCCAGCGCCGCCAACCACTGAATCAGCCGAGTGCGCCTTGCCGAAACCGGAAATCGAGTTGCCGGAAACGACGATCGGAGCCTTGGCATTCGCAGTGGCGGTGTTGCCGTTGTAAGCACCGATGCCGCCAGCAGTTGCCTGCCCGACGGAATCGCCACCAGCCAACGCGCCGTTGCTGCTCGAGTTGTTCGAGCCGCCGACCAGCGAGTTGTCGGTCTGTGCCTGGTTGAGCACCGAGATGGCGTTGCCCGACACCGTCACGGGGGCTTTGGCATTGGCATCGGCGGTGTTGCCGTTGTATTCGCCGATGCCGCCTTGGGTTGCTTGTCCGGTGCTGTTGCCACCGGCGAGCGATCCGTTGCCTACCGTGCCGTTGCCGATGCCGTTGCCGCCCACTACCGAGTGGTTGGAACGGGCGGTCGACAGGCCCGAGATGGCGTTGCCGGAAATCGTGATCGGTGCTTTGGCATTGGCCACTGACTGGTTGCCGTTGTACTCGCCGATGCCGCCCGCAGTTGCCTGCCCGACGCGGTCGCCACCAGTGAGTGCTCCGATTCCAGGGTTGCCGCCACCGACGGTGGAGTCATTCGACTCCGCGTCGCAAGCGCCGATCGCGTTGCCCGAGATGGTCAACGGCGCCTTGGCGTTCGCATCGGCCTGGTTGCCCACGAAACGGCCGATGCCGCCCGCAGTCACCATGTCGTTGCTGTTGCCTCCGGCCAACGAGCCGTTTCCGGTGCCAGGGGTCGTTTGAGCGCCACCGACAGTGGAGTTCTTCGACGCGGCATTGCCGGTCAGGCCAATGGCGTTGCCTGAAACGGTGATCGGCGCATCGGCGTTGGCCTGAGCCTGGTTGCCGTTGAACGCACCGATTCCGCCGCCCGTTGCCTGATGCACAACGTCTCCGCCTGCGAGTGCGCCGTTGCCGGTCGCCGCCGGGTTCGGAACACCCACTTTGGAGTTTTCCGAGCTCGAGTTGCCGAGCAGCGATACCCCATTGCCGGACACCGTTACCGGTGCTTTGGCATTGGCGTTCGCCACGTTGCCGTTGTAGGCCCCGACGCCACCCGCGGTCGCTTGGCCGACGGTGTCTCCGCCGGTCAGAGAACCGTTGCCGTTGGCGGGTCCGCCACCGACCTGGGAGTTCTTGGTCTTCGAGTTTCCGATGGCCGAGATGGCGTTTCCGGATACGGTGATCGGTGCAGCGGCATCCGCATTCGCGGTATTGCCGTTGAACGCGCCAATGCCGCCGGACGTGGCCTGGCCGACTTTGCTCCCGGCAACCAGGGAGCTGCCCGCGCCCCCGGAAACCTTGGAGTCAGTCGATTCCGAATCGCCGATCAAGGATACGGCGTTGCCGGATACCGTGATCGGTGCTTTGGCGCCTGCATGTGCCTGGTTGCCGTTGAACGCGCCGACGCCGCCCGAGGTCACTTGCCCCACGGTGTCGCCGCCAGTCAGCGCCCCGCCGCCGGTTCCAGGGGCACCAGTGGCGCCGACCTGGGATCCGCTCGACTTGGAGTTGCCGATCAGCGATACCGCGTTGCCCGAGACGGTGACCGGAGCGTTCGCGTTGGCAACTGCTTGCCAACCGTTGAACACGCCGAGGCCGCCCGAGGTCGCCTGGCCGATGGTGTCGCCGTCCACCTTGGAGCCGGTGGTGGGCGACGACGGCGCAGGGCCGGCTGCCGGAGCGGCCGACGTTGCATCGGAGTCGCCGATGACGCTCAGAGCGTTGCCGCTGAGCGTGATCGGAATGTTGATACTGACGATCTGTTCCAAACCAGGAAGAAGCCCGCCGAGGGTCGAGGTACCAAGTACCGTCGTGCCCACTTGTGGCGTGGCATTCGCCGCGGGGGGAGTCCCAGGTTTTGCCTGGGTTCCGGTCCCGAGGAGACTGATTGCGTGCCCGCTGAGATTGATCGGAAGGTTGATCGATCCATCGTTCGCGGGTGCGCTCGGAGCTGTCGGACCATTGGCTTTCGAATTGCCGATAACGCTGATCGCGTTACCCGAAAGGTTGATCGGGATATTGATTTTCAATCCCGATGCTGGTGCCGGTGTAGCAGGGGCCGCCGAAGTGGCACTTGCCAGGTTGTTAGCTCCATCAGTAGGTGGCTGCTCTGCAGCATTCGCTGCGGCAGCGCCGAGGACAATAATGCCTCCGGCAAACAGGGATCCCCAAAGGGTCCTGCGTAAGCACGGTCGCATGAAAAAGTCTCCTGACTGAATTGATGAGAAAAAGCGAAATCAAACCATTTTTAGAGTTTGCTGCTTTTGCCGAAAATAAACTCGGCTTTTCTCGTCAATTAGTCGGGAGACGATCCGGGGTCGTATGCCAAGGGCTCGGGGAGGATGAGCGCGGGCACGCCCACCTTTCCGGAAAGCACACTGAAAGGCATCGCGAAGATATCTGCGGTAGTAGCTGCAGCGCTTCCGCCGGAACCGGCGGAGCCGCTGCCATTACCCGCCGAGGAGGAACCTCCGGCGGGAGCTGTGATGGGCCCGGTACGGGGCAGCCTGACATGCTGCACGGAACCTGAGCCGGAGTCATCGCTGATCGCCGAGCTGGCCGCATTGCCTGCGATCGCTGCCAGCGATGAACTGCTGCTGATGAGCGGGAGTGAAGAAACTTTGAGCGGATCCGGATGCGCGGCCGCGGTGGGGGCTGCAGCAACGGCGTCCGGAACCGGAGCCGGCTGTGGCGCTTCGCGGACGCCGGGCACAGTATTCCCCGGCTGCGGGCCCACTGGTGGCGTGGTCGGAGGCTGCACCAGTGGTTTATTGGCCGGCAGGATAGCCGCGTTCTGGTCGGTCAGCGGACCAACCAGATCTTTGACTATGGGTACGTTCGAGGTCAGGTCCGGGAGGAGATTGTTGACCGTGGGGGTCAAAGCCCGAAGCAGCGGACTTACGATTTCGCCTACTACCGGAAGCTTTTCAACCACCGGAAGCAAAGTCCCGGTTGCGGCTTGCAACGTGCCCGTCAGCGTTTTCACCAGGCCGCCGAGCAGTGGTTGAAGCCCCGAGGTGGCCGGTCGCAAGAGATCGGCGGCGGGAGCGAGGACCGGACTGAGGGTCGAATTCACCGCGCCCAATACTGGCTGGGCGGCGGTCAAAAGCGGTTTCGGATCCGGTGCTGCCGGTTGGCCCTGCTCCGCTGGTTGGAAGGCCGGTTCGAGGGTTTTCACCGCTGCGCCGGCAATGTTGGTGGCTGATTTCACCGCGGTCGCGACGGGTCCGCTGTGCGCCGGTGCTGCCGAGTTGACCGGCAACGGCGGGGCGGGCTGGGCCGGATTCGACGGCGCTATCGGTGCGGTAGGAGCTGTTGGCGGAGCCGGTTGGGACGGCGCCAGCAAGGCTCCTACGGTCGCATCGACGGTTCGGAGTGTGCCTTGGAGCGTGCCGCCGAGGAGCCCGAGAAGGCCGCCGCCGTCCGACTGCTTGCCACCGTCGGACGTGGCGCTGCTCGTCGCCGAGGAGGGGCCGTTGGGGTTCGCCGGGGCGGCGTTCGCGCTCTGTGCGCCGAGTACGCCGAAGAGGAAAATCGCGGAGCCGGTGACTCCAGTGAGAGCGGCGATGCGCAAAGTCTTGCGGAACGCCGAAATGCCAGCACGGCTGCGTGCTGGAACTGTGGATTCGAGGCCGCTCCCCGCGCTCGATTCCCCTCTTGTGGTCTCCATGATGCGATTCACCCCCTCTCTTTGGGCGTGCGTCGATACGGGATAAGAGTATGGCCGGCACCCAGGCAGGTCTAGAGGAAATGGAAATGTCTAGCCAGTCGGCTAGCCGACTGGCTAGACATTGCTGAATATTGGCTGAACGTTTCATCGGCAAAGCCGCTGCGTTGTCGAACTCTGCCGAGTTACAAAGATTTGTTTCAGGCTAGCCCGTCGATTTTCGGAGCGAGGAATTTTGGCACATTGGATTCATTTCAAATGATTCACGGTTGAATCGCGTATTCGGAATATTGGTTCATGCTCGCGATCGAGATAGCAGTGTTGATTCAAGCGGTTTCCGGAATTCGGCGATTTGCCCGGTTTTCAAGCTTGGGGCTTTGCCGCCGGAGTCCAGGCACTTAGGGGCAGATCGCCGGGGCAGAGTTGTGCGGCCAACTCCAGGGATCCGTCGGTACCCGGTGTTAGGCTGACCGCCATGACCGGATCAGCGCCGAAATCGGACCTTCATCGCTACCTGCAATCGGCCAGGGAAGCCCTGCTCTGGAAGCTCGAGGGACTCTCCGAGTACCAGATCCGGCAACCGCTCACGCCGACCGGCACCAACCTGCTCGGGCTGGTCAAGCACGCGGCCGGCGTCGAACTCGGATACTTCGGCGATACGTTCGGCCGGCCGTTCAACGAGCGCTACCCCTGGCTCGATGAAGATGCCGAGCCGAACGCGGACATGTGGGCTACCGAGACGGAAAGCCGCGAGGACATCGTGACGCTCTATCGGCGAGTCTGGGTGCAAGCGGACGAGACCATCGACGCCCTGGATCTGGCCGCGACCGGACGAGTGCCGTGGTGGCCCGAGGAGCGCAGTGAGGTGACCCTGCACCAGATCCTGATCCATGTGATCGCGGACCTCACCCGGCACGCCGGGCACGCGGATGTGATCCGCGAACTGATTGACGGTTCGGTCGGCTTGCGCAGGGAAAACGACAATATGCCCCGGGGCAGCCAGGAATGGTGGCAGGACTACCAGGACCGTTTGGAGCAGGTGGCGCAGCAGTTCAACTGAGCCCGGGGTGCTGGGCGGTAGGGTTGCGTCCCGAGATGGACACCTCGGGACGCAACCTTGCCGATGACGTTTCTAGGCCGTGGAGCCGACTTTCTTCAGCTTGTCGACGATTTCGGACTGCAGGTTGTCCGGGTTGACATAGGCCTCTGGCAAATAGGTGTCACCGCCGTCGAAACGGAAACTGGAGGATACCGCGAAGATGCTGCCGTAGCCTTCGGCGTCGATGTACTTGACCCATGGACCGCCCGCGGTCGGATTGGGGAATCGGCAGCCGAGGGTTGCCAGTTGTCCCGGTTCTCCCCGGCTTCCGGCATCCTCGCAGTACCACGGTTCCTCAACCGGGCTCCCCGGCTGTTTCCGGTAGGAATACGCCTGGATATTGCTTTGGCTGGAGGAATACACGGTCATCAACTTATGTGCCTTGACCAGGTTTTGGATTTCCTGGTTTTGGGAGTTCGGCCAGACCCGGAACGCAGCTTGGTTGTATTTCGCATTGCCGTAGTCCATCCAGCCGTGGTAGGCCCGCATCCAGCTGCCAGCCCAGAGGCCTCGCCAAGCGGTTCCATTGGAGTATTCCGGAGCGAAGGCGACCTTTTTGGACCAATCCTTTCCGGCTCCACCGTGCAGGCAACTGCCAGCGGTCAGCACCACGTTCTTTGCACTGTCGTTGATCACGGTTCCGGTGCAAACCTGATCGTCGCCATCGGAGTTTTGGTAGAACACCACGCCGACTGCGGGGTTTCGGCCAGCGTAGTCGATCGCCGACGCTCCGGCAGAGCCAGCCGCTGAGCGGCCTTCAGCAGTTGCGGCCCCGCTGTTCGCTACGGCTTGGGCCATGCGTTCTTTGGTCCAGTAGGCCAGGGTGTCTTCCGGGGAGTCCACCTCGGAGTCCGGGTATTTGTCCACAGCGGCGTTCGCCGAATCGAGTCCGGTCGCCGCTCCCGGGGCGATCGGGTACGGGGCTTGCGTCACCCCGAAAAGGCTGCCCGCAATGAGGGCGAGCGAGAGTGCGATTTTCATCAGTTTCGTCCTAAGGTCGGATTTTTGACGGTCTCGGAGCATACCGAGTACGCATCAATCCTCACTTTGGGACAAAGAGTCTGGCCAGAGCCTTTGGGGTGCAAAGGTCTGCCCTTACGGGTTCCCCGCCGGAGTGGACGCTGCGGATCAGCCCAGGCCGAGCAACTGCTGGATCGGACCGATGCCGAAGAACACCACGAACGCCGCTGCGACGACCCAGAGCAACGGGTGGATTTCTTTGGCTCGGCCCTGCACGGTGCGGATCACCACATAAGCGATGAATCCGGCGCCCAGGCCGTTCGCGATCGAATAGGTGAACGGCATCAGAGTGAAGGTCAGGAACGCGGGAATGGCCACGCCCCAGTCGGACCAGTCGATCTTGCCCACCTGCGAGACCATCATGAAGCCGACGACGACGAGCGCCGGGGCGACCGCTTCGAATGGCACCAGGGAGATCAAGGGCGTAAAGAACATCGCCACCAGGAACAGCACGCCGGTGACCACCGACGCGATGCCGGTCCGGGCGCCTTCGCCGATCCCCGCACCGGACTCCACATAGATCTGGTTCGAGGACACCGAAGCGCCGCCGCCGGCGATCGCGCCGATCGCGTCGACGAACAGCACCCGGTCCACATTCGGGATATTGCCTTTTTCGTCGATGCTGCCGGCCTCGCTGGCCAGACCGACCATGGTGCCCATGGCATCGAAGAAGATGCTCAACAGGATCGAGAAGGCCAACAGGGTCGCGGCCACGCCGCCGAGGTGCACGAAGGAGCCGAACAGGTTGACCTGGCCGATCAAGGACAGGTCCGGGAGCTTGAACTGTTCCAGGGTCGGTACGACGAGTGACCAGCCCATCGGATTGCTGGTCTTGCCATCGAAGCTCGGCCCGATCTTGAACACCAGCTCCAAGACATTGGCCAGGATCGTCGAGCCGATCACCCCGATCAGGATGGCGCCTTTGACCTTGCGGATCACCAATGCGATGGTCAGGATCAAACCGACCACGAAAACCAGGGTGGGCCAGCCGATCAGCTTGCCGTCGAAGCCCAGGCCCACCGGCACGGTGGTTCCGGCAACGTCCGGGATCCGGCGGACGAATCCGGCGTTCACCAGACCGATCAGTGCGATGAACAAACCGATGCCCACGACGATCGCCGTCTTGAGCCCTTCCGGCACCGCCTTGAAAACGGCGGTTCGGAATCCGGTGAGCACCAGGACCAGCATGGTGATGCCGGAGATCATGATCAGGCCCATCATGTCCGGCCAGGTCAATCCCGGGTGCGAAGCCACGGTGACCGCCACGAAGGCGTTCACGCCCAAGCCGGTGGCCAGTGCGAAGGGGTGCTTCGCCCAGGCGCCCATCGCGATGGTCAGAATCCCCGCGACCAGTGCGGTCACTGCCGCAACCCGGTCCCGGCCCAGGATTTCCCCGGTGGAATCGGCACCGCCTAGGATCAACGGATTGAGCACCACGATATAGCTCATGGCGAAGAAGGTGGCCAAGCCGCCTCGGATTTCGCGGGAGAGCGAAGAGCCACGTTCGGTGACTTTGAAATAGCGGTCAAGGGCGGCGGGCAACGTGGCCATGGCGGGAGCCTCTCCAGTGGATGCGATGCAAAGGAACTAGCACGATCCTAGTGCCAGGGCGTTGCAGATGCGGCCCTGGGTGCCCCGATGACGTAGCGTTGATGACGATTCCGGCCTCTCCGTTGAGCCAGAGGCCATAGCCGGCTGTAGCAAAGGGAACCGTGATGATCCGCCAGATTGCCCGCACTGCCTCCGCATTCCGCCTGTCCCGGCGCTTTTCCGGAGTCCTGGTGCTGCTCGGATTGCTGGCGGCGCTTTTGCTCCCGGCCGGTGCGGCCAATGCGCACGACGTCGTGGAGAACACTTCGCCCTCGGCTGGGGCAACCGTGGCGAGCATGCCGTCCGAGGTGACGCTGACCATGGACAATGTTCCGGCGGCGATCGGATCCAAGGTGGAGGTCAAGGACGCTTCGGGCGCGGATTGGGCGCAGGACTCGGTGACCGTGCTGGACAAGGTGGTCACGCAGAAGCTCAGGGCGGGGGCGCCAGCGGGCGGCTACACGGTGAACTGGCGTCTGGTTTCCTCGGACGGGCACCCGATCGAGGGGACGTTCAGTTTCACCGCGACCGGCTCCGGCGGGGCTTCGGCTGCGCCGGATCCCGGAACGTCCACCGCGCCGAGCAGCCCCGGCACGGTGAACAGTGCCAATCCGGCCCCGGCGCCGGCGGGCGGGTTCCCGTGGCTGATCGTGGTGATTGCCGTGGTGGCATTGCTGATCATCGCCGGGTTGGTCGTCGTGGTGCGCCGCAACCTGGCGAAAGACCAGGGCTGAAGCCCTGGTCCGGGACTAACCGATCGCGGCCAAGCCCGCGCTGCGCGGCTGCCGGCTGACGCAAATCGCTTCGCTCACGGTTTTCGCCTGGCGGAGTATTTCCCGCGTGCTCGGTGCCACGGCGTCGCCGATGCCGACCAGGTAAATGCCCAGAGCCCGCATCGCGCTGGTCAGATCACGGCCGATCGCAATGCCGAGCGAAGCGAAGAACCGGCGCAACTGGCCTTGGGCGCAACGGGTCAGCACGATATTGTCGGCGAGCAGCACGCCGTCAGAGGTGTTGACCAGCCATTGCTGGGGCTGCGGATCCCCGGCGGAAGCAGCGCCTGCGGTGATCCGCAGCCCGGTGGCTTTGGAGCTCGCCCGGATGTCGAGGGAGTGGTTGGAGGCGTAGTGGCGTAGTACCCGTAGGATTTCGCTGCGCTCGATCAAGGTCCCCGGTTCGGTCAATCGGCTTGCCCGGGCGGTTGGAGCTGCCCCGAAGAGTTCCAAACTGTCCACGACGATCGAATCGACGCCTTGCCGGCTCAGTTCGCTGGCCACCGCCAAACCGGACAATCCGGAACCGATGACGACGGTCGTGGTTCGTTCGGTACCGCCGGCTGCGGGCGCAAGCGTCATGAGATGGAGCCTCCTTGGGAGCGTCCGGCGACGACTGCGTCACCGGGCACTGTTCGAGTGTACGATGCTGCATCCGGACCGGAACCCCAGTCAGCTCTGCAGTTAGCGAAGACGCCCCCCGGGTCTGCGCTGTTTCGAAGCCTACAGAAATTCCCGGGACCTGGATAGGGCTTTTCGAAGACTGTCGACTGTAGAAAATCCGGGCCGGGAGCCCAGGCGGGATTCCCGCCGATTCTGGGCGGTTGCCCGGCTTGGCTCCTTGACGTGCCGCGACCGAGCGTGAATAGTCAAAACCAAGCAACCTGCTTTTTCTCAGGGAGGCAAGCACCATGACGGACCCAACGCCAGCGCAGGCAGTGGAAGCCCCGGAACCAACCGGAATTGTCGTGGGGGTGGATGGCTCCGACCACGGATATTGCGCCCTCGTCTGGGCCGCCCGGGAGGCTCAGTCACGTAAGCGGCCGCTCCATCTGATCACTGCTTATTCGGTGCCGATTTTCGCGGCCTCCGGTCTGGACGGCGGCTTCGCCACCATCGACGACGAGGTGATCCGGCAAGGCGCCGTCGAAGTCCTCGAGCAAGCCACCGCCAGGCTCGCCGGCTACGACGTCGAATTCGACACCCGGGTGGAGCGGGGCGATGCCTCCAGCGTTTTGATGGAAGCATCGCAAACCGCCGAGCTGCTGGTCTTCGGCTCGCGTGGCCGTGGCGGATTCGTGGGCAGATTGCTGGGCTCGGTGTCTTCGGCCCTGCCGGGCCACGCGAAATGCCCCACTGTCACAGTGCCGTTGAATTGTGCCCCTCGATTGGGCGAAGCGGAGCAGCCGGATGCGGCCCCGCAGGTGGAAGCCGTGGTCACGGTTGGCGTGGACGGCTCCGAGCAGGCCAGATACGCCGTGCTCGTGGCCGCAGAGCAGGCGCAACGGTCCGGTCTGGCGCTACGCGTGATTTGCGCGGTGCCGCCGTACACCGGAGCCATGGCCTGGCTGCCGGCGCCCTTGGACCGGCAGGCGCTTTTCGAAGACATCAAGGTCCAGCTGAGTGCCGGCGTCGCCTGGTTGACGAGCCACTTCCCGAGCTTGCCGATCACCGCCGACGTCCTGGACGGTCCGCCGGTGGAGGTGCTGGTCGGGGCCAGCAAGGTGTCCGAACTGGTGGTTTTGGGTACCCGGGGGCACGGCGGTTTCGCCGGGATGATCCTCGGTTCCACCACGGACGGCACCTTGCACCACGCAAAGGGTCCGGTCATGGTGGTCCGGGATCATGAGGACCCCCGGTTGGCCGACCGGAGCAGCTTCGGACCGATGCTCGGGAACGTTTAGCCCCTGGGCGGCGGGCTCATTCGGAGGCCAGCCGATTGAGTCGACGGCCGTTCAGTAACGGGCCGCGTAACCGTAGACCGGCAAGCCGATCAGGTCGCTGATCCGGTTGACCATGATGCCCTGGGACGGGTTGAGCGCATTGACGATCATTCCGTTGCCGATGTACACGCCGACGTGCGAAAAGTTGCCGGCGCCGTCATTGTTGAAAGCCAGAATGTCGCCGTACTGCGCCTGGGCGAGCGGGACCCTGGTCGGGGCGCCCCAGAACTGGGCAGTGGAAACCCGTGGGATGTTCACGCCCACCGAGCGGAAGGCAGCCCAGATGAGACCCGAGCAGTCGTAGCCGGGGCCGGTGCCACCCCAAACGTAGGCGCCGCCCACTTTGCTCATCATGAAAGCGACCATCCCGGCAATGTTGACCCCGGAAGTCGGCGGGGTCACCGGTGGGGTGACCGGAGGCGTCACCGGCGGCACGACTGGCGGGACCACGGGCGGGACCACCGGGGGTGTCACCGGGGGCACTACTGGCGGATTCACGGGTGGATTAACCGGCGTCGTGGTGCCCGGGCCGGTGTTTCCGCCACCTCCATTGCCTGGCTGCTGCGGCACTGGTTGGTTCTTCGATGCGGCGACGGCGGCGTCGTACTGGGCTTGCCGCCGTTGCTGTTCCAGGCCGGTGAGCCGCTGGTCTTCCAGGGCCGCCGTGGTGTTTTTGAGTGTGGCGAGCTGTCCTACCAGGACTCCGCGCTCCTGCTGGTTCTGGATCAGAATCGCGTTTTGCGCGTTGTAAGCGGATTCGGCGGTCGTCTTGGCCTCAGCGGCCGCTTTCGCCGCGTCGTCGGCCGCTTTTTTGGAAGCTGCTGCCGCATCGTTGAGCGAGCTGGCAGTTGCCGCGGTCGACTGAGCGGCATCGAAAATCTTGGCCCGGTTGTCTCCGATGGCCTTCAAGGTAGTGGCTTGGTAGAGCGCATCGGTGGTGTTCGAACCGGTCAGCAGGCTCGGCAGCGAGGTGCCGACTCCGCCGCTCTTGTAGATCTCGCCGGCAAGCTGGCCGACCTGGGTGCGTGCTTTTTCCGAAGCTTTCGAGGCCAGCTCGGCTTTGGCCTGTGCGGCATCCGATTTGGCCTGGTATTCCTGCAACGCCACCAATGCGTCCGAGTAGTTGTCATTGGCGCGGGTGGCGGTTGAGACTGCCGACTGCAGATTTTGGCTTGCCGCTTCGATGATCGTTTCGATTTTGCTCACCTCGTTGGAGGTGGCCGATTCGCTTTGTTTGGCGTTGGCGATGTCTTGATCCGAGGGGATGTCCGGTGCGGAAGGCAGGACCGCCTGCGGCAGAACGGACGGCTGGGCGTTCGCCGGAAGCACGGCGGAACCCAAGACCAATGCTGCCGCGGCAGATATCGCCAACGTATTGGTGAGGACCCGTTTTGTCGCGGAACTCGATCTCATCACATAACCTCACTACCGGATTCTTGAATGAACGCAGGCAAATAGCGTCCACACAGCAATCAAGAGGCTACGCGGGCCAGTGTCACTTTGGCAACACTGGTCACATCATTAACATAAACAACACTGGTGTCATTCTTCACCATTTGACTCGGCGTGTCGCGGGCTTTCAGCCCCAGCCGAGATCGTGCAGCTTCGCATCGTCGATGCCGAAGAAGTGCGCGATTTCGTGCACCACGGTCACCAGGACCTCCTCGACCACTTCTTCCCGGTTGTTGCAGATATCGAGAATGGCCTGCCGGTAGATGCTGATTTTGTCCGGTAGTGAGCCGGCGTCGGACCATTCCGTGCGCTCCGTGAGCGGGACGCCTTGGTAGAGGCCAAGCAGGACTGTGTCGGGATCTTCGCCGGGTTCCGGCAGATAACGTTCTTCGACCACGATCGCGACGTTCTCGATCGAGGCGGCGAGATCCGGCGGAATCTGCGCCACCGCGTCGTCGACTGCGGATTCGAAATCTGCCAGGGACATCTCGTAGCGGCCGAAGCGGGGCATTGAGGCGAGCGGATCGGTCATGGTTCCAGCCTATTCAGTCTCCCTGTGCGCCCCGGTTTGGTGGATTGCGCTTCTAGGCCCTATAGTTTTAGAGGTCCACTTCGAGAAGCGGTCAGGCAACTGATCGGGTCGAAGCTGGCAAGGCCCCCATCGTCTAGCGGCCTAGGACACCGCCCTTTCACGGCGGCGGCACGGGTTCGAATCCCGTTGGGGGTACGCGAGGCAAAAGCAGCCAGTTTTAGCTGGTAAGCTGGAACCCTTGTAAAAAGCAAGGCCCTGTAGCGCAGTTGGTTAGCGCGCCGCCCTGTCACGGCGGAGGTCGCGGGTTCAAGTCCCGTCAGGGTCGCTAGGTTCCTCTAGGGGAATCCGGTGGCAAGTTCACCAAGGCTCTGTAGCTCAGTTGGTAGAGCGTTCGACTGAAAATCGAAAGGTCACCGGATCGACGCCGGTCGGAGCCACCAGCAGTAAATCCCCGTATTCCTTATGGATGCGGGGATTTTTTGTGCCCGCGTACTCGAACTGTGGTTCTGTCCCACTGAGTTCAAGGACTCAGTGGGACAGAACCAGTATGTCCCGCTGCGCGCGCCGACTGGATGGGACCTCCTGTGCGGGTCGGCGCTGCTCATGCGGGCTCAAGCCAACGCGGACAACCTCTCCAGCGCCTGAGCGGCATCTACCGGTCGGTACTCGGCCAACGCAGTGGCGAGTTCCGCGGCAGGTTCGGCATGGACAGCCGCCTGCCAGGGAACGACGTCGGTCAGCAGCAAATTGGGAATCCGGCTCGGGCTGAGTCCGGCACCCAGCGCCAGCGGCGATTCTCGGAGCTTTTCCCCGGGCCGAGCGCCGATCCATACTATTCCGGCTGGATTCTTGAATTCGCGATTGATCCGCTCCGCCAGTGCCAGGACTTTGACCGGCGTTCCGGCGTCCAGGGTGATCACCCCGCCAGTCTCGGTCAAGCCTATTGAGCTTAGAACCGCTCCTGCGGCCTCGCCCAAAGTGCAGAGGAACCGCTCAGCCTCAGGATCAGTCACGGGCAGCGGCTTGCCGGCCCGGGCCAACTGCTCGAAGCGCTGCAAAACGCTTCCGGCCGAACCCAGCACCAAACTGAATCTCACCGAGCCGAACCGGGTGGCTGGAAATTGCCCGGCGACCCGTGTCAGCAGCAGCTCTGCTAGCCGCTTGGTGCGTCCGAAGACGTTCTTCGGTTCGTGGGCTTCGTAACTCGAGACGAAGACGAAGTCGCGGACTCCGTGGGCGGCTGCGGCTTCGGCCAATGACGCGGTGGCCGAAATATTGGTTTTGCACGATTCGACCAGTTGATTTTCAACCAGAGGGACGATCTTGTACGCGGCGGAGTGCAGCACGAGGTCAGGGGCGAAGCGGTCGAATACGGACTCGACAAAACCGTGATCAGCGACGCTGCCGAGAAATGCTTCGGTTTCCGGCTGTGCTCGATGCGCTTCGTAGAGCGTGGCGTCATTCTGGTCCAGAATCCCGATCCGGCCTGCGCCGAGCGAAGCGATCTGGGCCAGGAGCGCCCGCCCGATCGATCCGCCGGCCCCGGTGACGAGAATCCGACGAGTGGCAATCAGGGCCGGGTCCGGAGTCAGCTCGATCACCGGACGATCAAGATACTCCTCGCCGCCCAGTCCGCGGTGAGAGCTGTGTGCCGGATGCATCGGGCCTGCTTCCTGAGTGTGTCCGCCGAGATGCCGGCGGTGACCGGTGTCCGGTCCCACTTGAGCAGTCGACTGGGTGGGACAGAATGGTTCTGTCCCACCCAGTATGCCAACTCAATGGGACCGGGTGGCCCGGAGCTGAAGCCCACCGGTGGAGGGCGGTGACGCCCGACGCCGTGATCCATGGCTCACTGCCCTTGGGTCAGCGAGGAATTCGGTTAGCAACCGAGCATTTGCCACGCTTGGTACTCGACTGATTTGGTATTGGTAATCGGCTGCGAGCAGGAGATGGTGCCGGTGGAGGTCGGTGTAAAGCTGACGATGTTGTAGGTCTCGGATGAGTTCACGAGTCCGTAGTCGGGCCGGCTGGATACAATTGTCCGACCTACCGATCCGTCTGCTCCGGAGCGGTATCCGGAGCCGCCTCTTTCGGCCTGAGACGGCGCCGGGGCTCCTGAGCGGAAGCCCGAACCACTGTCGTTTCCTGATCCGGCAGTTGATCCGTTTCCGTTTCGGAATCCTCCGCCCGATCCGTTTCCGTCTCGGAATCCTGATCCGTTCCCTGATCCAGTGCTGCAGGTGCCGGTGGCTTTGTAGGTTCCGGTGTACACGCCGTAGGTGCCCGGTTGGTTGAAGTTCCAGGTGGTGGTAGTGGAGGTGCTGTCGGTGCTGGCCTTCGTTTGCACGGTGGAGTAGCCGAAATTCGTTTTGACGCTGGCTGAGAATTTCACAAAGACACCGGCTTCTAAGGAAGCGCTGATTTCCGTTCCCATGGAGTTGGTGATTTTGCTTTCCACGGTGTTTGTCCGGGTCAGGTTGATGGTCTGGGCCCCGGTTGTTCCAGGAGCGATGGTGATCCTGGTAAACCCAGTGATAACGGGGTCGAAGGTGTCTATCTTCACATTGTTGCAGTTGGGGTTTTCCGCTGCTTGGGCGGTTGTGGTGCTGGCGAGGCTTGCGACCGCCAATGCGACGGTAGCCACAACTCCATAGGCGATGAATCGTTTCATAGAGGTAGTCCTTTAGTCATGGTGGTTTCTTGATTGATTCGCGGTGTCTTTTTTTGCAGCCCATTCGCTGCTGAATGCCGCAACTTCCGCCAATTGACGTGAGTCCGATGACTGCAGGAAGCTGCGGCCAGATAGGTCATTCGGTCGTCTTCGCTAGTTCTCCCACCCCCCGACAAATGAGAACCCATATGCCCGAGAAAAACTTGAGCACGCGTTCAAGTTTTACCGGAATAGCTGATTTTCAGCAAATCCGCGAACAGATTTTATGGTCTGTTCGCGGATTTTTGGATTCGGCGGGCGAGTATTTACGGCGAATCAGTGCGGAGTCTGGCGATGCTTTTAGTCTCATTTGATTCGGGCGATAGTGCCGCAGCGCAGCATCATTCGGCAATGTTGTGGCAGGCAGTCCACGCCGGGTGGGTTGATGCATGGTTGCCAATTGGCCAGTGGTCGGATTCACTAGCGGATAATAATCAGGATTCGGGAAAAGCCGAGAAGGCGGGTGATCAATCATGGTGTCGGTGGAAAACGAAGCGAGGCTGCCTGAAAGGCTGTCCTTTGTCGCAGTGCTGGCGGTGTTGCTCGCCATCATCCTGCCGCCCATCGGGCTAGTGCTCGGGCTCGCGCTCCGGTACGACTATCGGGAACGGCCGCGCAATCGACGGGTCGCCACGGGCGCGGTTTGGTTGGCCGTTGTGCTCATTGCGCTGGGCCTCGCCGCAGCTCTGCTTGCTCCGATCATGTCTTTGAGCGTGCCTATGGGTGTCCGCTGATCCGGGACGCTGCCGGAGGCGATGGCAGCAGCATCGCCGGCCCTGATCTGCGCCGGCTCGGAGTCCATATTTGTAGCATGGCTTGTTTTCAGTCAATTCTAAGGATAGCCTTATCTAACAAGGCGATGGGGGCGTCCTTGGATCTGGCGTTGCTTTCCGGAAGCGAGGCAGATTGCGCTCCACCATGGCCGACGTCGTTGTCGAACTTGAACCAGGTGGAGGAACCTCCTATGCGAATTGCTTTTCGTCCGGCCCCGGTGCTGGCGGCCGCGCTGCTGGCCTTGAGCCTCGCCGCTTGCGGGTCCAATGCGACCCCCGCGGCCAGCCCCTCAGGATCTACTGAATCCGACAACGGCCCGTTGGTCGTATATTCGGGTCGTGACGAAAAGCTGGTCGGTCCGTTGATCGCCCAATTCGAGAAGGACACCGGGATCAAAACCGAGGTGCGTTACGCCGGAAGCGCCGCCCAAGCGCAGCTGTTGCTCACCGAACGGGACAACTCGCCGGCCCAAGTGTTCCTTTCCCAGGAATCGGGTGCCCTGGGCCTGCTGGCTCAGGCGGGCTTGTTGGGCGGATTGTCGGAACCTGCCCTCGCCAAGGTCCCGGAGGCGTACCGGGCAGCGGACAAGACCTGGGTCGGCCTGACCGGGCGCGCCCGGGTGGTGGCTTACGATTCCAGCCAGGTCTCCGTCGGTGAGGTGCCGGACACGGCAGCCGCGATGATCGACCCGAAGTGGAAAGGCCAGATCGGGGTCACCCCCGGAAACGCCTCCTTCATCGCGTTCGTCACTGCCATGCGCCTGACCGACGGTGAAGCGAAGACCGCGCAGTGGTTGAAGGCGCTGGCCGACAATGGCGTCAAAAGCTACGAAAAGAACAGCGGGATCCTCCAAGCGGTCGAAAGCGGCGAGATCAAACTGGGGCTGACCAATCATTACTACTGGTTCTCGGCGGCAGCAGAACAGGGTGCGGACAATATGCGGGCCAAGATCAAGTACGGTGCGCCCGGCGACGTAGCTGCCCTGGTCAACGTCACCGGCGTCGGCCTGCTGAAGAAAGCTGCGCAGAACCCCAACGCACAAGCTTTTGTCGACTACTTGCTTTCCGAGGCCGGGCAGAAATACTTCGTCGAGAAGCAATTCGAGTACCCTTTGGTCCCGGGCGTGGCCGGCCCGCAGGGCGTGCCGGAACTGGCGTCGTTGCAGGGTCCGAAGATCGACCTGTCTGATCTGGACTCCGTCGAGCAAAGCGCCAAGCTCATCGACGAAGCCGGAATTTCAGTCGGCTGACCGTGACTTCCGCCCGGGCGGGCCGGGCCGGAGCTGATTTCCGCCCGGCCCGCCCACCGCTGCGACGGCGTCGGACCGGCCCTTCGAAGGTCTTGCTGGTCCTCGCCGCCACCGGCATGCTCTTCGTGGCCTTTCCGGTGGTCTTCCTGATCGTGGAGCTCCTGGGCCAGCCGGATGGCGCTGCTTGGAATGCGCTGCAGCGCCCCCGCACCTGGGAGCTGGTCCGCAGCACCTTGGTGTTGGTGGCCGCGGTGACTGCGGGGACCCTTGCGGTGGGGATCCCGACCGCATTCCTGCTGGCCCGGACCACGTTGGCGATCCGGTCCTTCTGGACGGTGGCGACGACCCTGCCGTTGGCGATCCCTTCATATGTGGCCGGTTTTGCCTGGGTGTCCTTCACTCCGTTGCGTGGTTTTTGGGGATCGTTCCTGGTCTTGTTCCTGGTCTCGGTGCCGTATGTGACGATGCCGGTCACCGCGGCACTCCGACGGGTGGACCGGGACGCCGAATCCGTGGCCAGGACGCTCGGCGCCGGACCGCTGCGGGCCTTCTGCAGCACCACGCTCCCGCAAATCGCACCGGCCGCCGGTGCCGGCGCCCTGCTCGTGGCGCTCTACACGCTCTCCGACTTCGGCGTGGTCGCGATCATGCGCTACCCGGCGCTCACCTGGGCCGTCCAAACTGCTTTCTCCGGAACCTTCAACCGGGCACTTGCCATCGTGTTCTCCTTGCTCATCGTCGCGCTCGCCCTCTTGATCGTGCTGGCCGAACGCGCGGTGCGTCGCCGCGCGGTGGTGTACGACAAGGTGCGCGCGATCGACGACGGCGGCAGGTGGCGGCTCGCCCTTCCGGGCCAAATCGCTGCCGGAACCGGATTGGCCGTGGTCTTTTCGGCTGCCGTGGGGGTGCCGGTCGTGGTGCTCGTGGATCGGATCCTGCGCAGCGTCGCGGACTGGGACCTCGAAGTCGGCCGGTTGGCCCAGGCAGCCGGGGCGACCGTCGCTTTCGGACTCGCGGGCGCATTCTTGGCCACGCTGGTGGCGTTGCCGGTGAGCATCCTCGCCGCGCGGCACCGGGCCCGGTCGGTCTCCGTGCTGGAAACCGGAACCTATCTGGGCCATGGCCTGCCCGGGATCGTCTTGGGTCTGTCGATGGTGTATCTGGTGCTCACGTTGGCCCCGGCTTTCTACCAGAGCATCGGCGTCCTGATCGTTGCCTACGGGATCCTGTTCGTACCCAAGGCTTCCGGATCGGTCCGCTCGGCGATCATGCAAGTGCCGCGCAACCTCGAAGACGCCGCGCGGACCTCCGGATACTCGGCCTGGCGTACCGCGCTGACCGTGACGCTGCCCCTCGCTTGGCCGGGGATTGCGGCCGGCGCGATGCTGGTGGCCTTGACCGTGATGAAGGAACTGCCGGCCACTCTGATGCTGCGGCCGATCGGCACCGACACCCTGGCCACCCGGCTGTGGCAGCTGACCGACATTTCTGCCTATGGCGCGGCAGCACCCTATGCGATCTTGTTGATCCTCGTGGCCAGCGGGCCGGTGCTGTTGTTGGCCTGGGCTCCGGGCAAACGCCGGCCGACGGTTGCGGGTGCGGCATGATCCGGCCACCCGTCGGCCCGGGGCCGATCGCATTGGCGGTGCGCGGGCTCGTGGTCGGGCATCCAGGGGCGGCACCGGTTCTGGACGGCATCGATCTGGCCGTCGACCAGGGCGAGTTGCTCGCGGTTCTGGGGCCGAGCGGCTGTGGCAAGACCACGTTCCTCCGCACGCTGGCCGGGCTCTTGGCAGCGCGGGCCGGCCAGGTGGAAATCGACGGCCGCCTGGTCGTCGATGGACCGCGTGCGGTGGCTCCGGAGCACCGTCGGATCGGGCTGGTCCCCCAGGATGCGGCCTTGTTCCCGCATCGGACGGTCGCGGCGAATGTCGGGTTCGGCCTGCGTCGCCGGGACCAGCCGGGCCGGAGCCGGCAAGCGCGGCACGGCCGGATCGCGGAGATGCTGGACTTGGTCGGGCTCGCCGATTTCGCCGTCCGCTACCCGCACGAACTTTCCGGTGGGCAGCGGCAGCGGGTAGCCCTGGCCAGGGCGCTCGCGCCGGAGCCGTCGCTGGTCCTGCTGGATGAACCATTCGGCGCCCTCGATGCCGCGCTGCGGGTCGGGTTGAAAGCCGAGGTGGGCCAGATCCTGCGGGCGTCCGGAGCCACCGCGGTCCTGGTGACCCACGACCAGGACGAAGCGCTCTCCATGGCGCAACGGGTTGCCTTGATGCGTGATGGCGGGATCGTCCAGGTCGGCGCGCCCCAAGAGATGTATTCTCGGCCGCGCGACGAATGGGCGGCCGGCTTCCTGGGCGAGTGCACGGTGCTCGACGGCGACAGCGATGGGAAGCGGGTCAGCTCGGTGCTCGGTGCGTTCCCGTTTGCTGCGGCCCCGGGTCCGGTGCGAATCGTGGTCCGTCCCGAGCAAATCCGGATCCTGGACCCCGAAAATCCCGGCGCCGCCGGGATCGTCCAGGACGTGGAATACCGGGGGCACTCCACGTTGTACCGAGTGGTTGTGGCGCCTACCGGCAGCACGGTGCTGGCCCGGGTGTCAGGTCTGCCCGGCCATCGGATCGGGGATCGGGTGAGCTTGGGCGGCGCGGCCGGATTCCACGTGCTCCCGAAGGCTGAATCGCAGGGACGGGCGGGGGAGCCGGTCAAACCGCAGACCGATTGAAGGGGCACAGGAGCTACACAGCTTTGCTATAATTCCAGAGTATTTACTTTATTGCCCTGGATGCTCACCTGCTTGAAGGACGACATGAAAAACCTCATCGTGAAGGCTGCCTTCGTGGCGGTGCTCACCGCTCCGCTGGCCCTGGCCGCCTGCTCCGGCCCGACCGCGGAAAATTCCGCAGGCGCAACCCAGTCCGCCGGCTCGCAATCGACCGGCACCGACGCCGCAACGAGCCCGGGGGCAGCGGCGCAGACGTCCGCCGGCAACGGGTCGGGTCCGATCGCCAACCCGAAGTCGGAAATCCTGATCGGTTTGAAGGAGCGCCTCGAGGCCAAGCCGGAATTCGCCGGACTGCCTGATTCCTGCAAGGCCACGGCCACCCGGATGATGGTGGGCCTCGCCGCGCCGCTGGCCTCGGCCATGGAAGAGATCAAACCGGGCAATGTGCAAAAGGCCAAAGACGCGATTGCGGAAGTCCAGGGCACCACTCCGCCGGAACTCGAACCGACGTTCAGCAAGCTCGAGGCCATGGTCGATCAGCCCACGGCCAACTTCGATCAGGCCGGATTCGAAACCGCGTTCACGCCGATCAGCGATTGGCTGAGCAAGAACTGCAACGGATTCTCCGCGCAGTCCTGAGCCGGGTTCCCCGGGGCCGATTGGGCGGTCCACACAAAATTACCGGGTGAAATCTTGTCGCCCTGGCTGCCCGCCATCGTGGGCTGCGCGTGAAAGGCTGTGGAAATGGCAGCTCAAGAGCGGGTGGCAATCACTGGACTCGGCGCGATCACCCCGCAAGGCGGGTCGGTGGCGCAGATGTGGCAAGGCATGGCGGCCGGGCTGCCCGGAGTGAGCCGGTTGCCCGAGGCCTGGGCGGCCGGCCTTCCGGTGCAGATCGGCGGTACGGTGCCGGCAGGTTTCGAGGACCGGCTCTCGGTACGGGAACAGCGCCGGTTGGATCGGGTGGAGCAATTCGCGTTGTTGGCCGGGCGTGAGGCCTGGGCCGATGCGGGCGAGCCGGAGGTCGACCCCTTCCGGCTGGCCGTCGTGGTCGGTACCGGGATCGGCGGCTTGACCACGACGCTCGAACAGGAGCACGTCCGCCTGGAGTCCGGCCCCCGACGGGTCTCGCCGCACACCGTGACCATGCTGATGTCCAATGGCTCTGCGGCCTGGTTGTCCATGGACATCGGGGCCAAGGCGGGGGCACGAACCACGGTGAGTGCCTGCGCCTCCGGTTCCGAAGCGATCGCGCTGGGCCGGGAGATGATTCTGGCCGGCTCGGCCGACGTCGTCCTGGTCGGCGGCGCGGAAGCCTGCATCGCACCGCTCACCGTCGCCGCCTTCGCCCAGATGCGGGCGATGTCCAAACGCAATGACGATCCCGCCGCCGCCTCACGGCCGTTCGACGCGGATCGCGACGGCTTCGTACTCGGCGAAGGCGCGGCGATGCTGGTCTTGGAGCGCGAAGCCTTCGCCAAAGCCCGCGGGGCGACGGTCCATGGCTTCGTCGATGGCGCCATGGTGACCTCGGATGCGCTGGACATCGTTGCTGCAGATCCGCAGAACCAGGCGCGGACGATTTCGGCGGCGCTGCGCTCCGCCGGGGTCGACGCGCAGGACGTCGGCTTCATCCATGCGCATGCCACTTCGACGCCGCTCGGCGATCAGAACGAAATCATCGCGATTACCGAATCGATCGGCAAGGCGGTCCCGGTGACTTCTACGAAATCGATGACCGGGCACTTGTTGGGCGCTTCAGGCGCGCTCAGCTCGGTGGCTGTGCTGTGCGCGATGCGGGACGGCGTGATTCCGCCGACGACCAACCTCGACCGTTTGGATCCGGAGATCGACGCCGATGTGGTGACCTCGCTCCGGCAGGTGCAGAGCCGGGTGGCGGTAGTCAACGCCTTCGGCTTCGGCGGGCACAACGCGACCTTGGTGTTCCGCCGCGACTGAGCCCGGCCTGGCGCCGCTATTCGTCCGCGTCCTCGGGTAGCTTGACCGGTCGCCACGGTGCCGGACGCACGACGGCGATCCCAGTGTCCAGGTCGATCGAGACCCGCTGCCGGTTCCCGTGGTCCGGCGAGTCGACCGTGACCGGCAAGACCTGCTGCCGGACTTCCTCCGCCATCTGATGCGCCCGGCCGGGGTTGAAGATCGAATCCAATGCATTGAAACTGCTGCCGAATGGTCCGCTGCTCATGATGCCCCCTCAAAGATCCAGTTGCCCTATTGTCCCTCGGACCTTGCCCGGTTGACAGCCCGGGCTGCCCTGTTCCGCAGGGCGCCGCGGTTTCTAGGCTGATTTCCGCACGGTTATGCCGAATCCGCGATTTTGAAGGACTGAGCCACCATGAACTCGATTGCTCCCAAGGCCAAGCAGGCACTGCTCGTCCTCCTTGCGGTCAGCAGCCTCGGCTTGACCGGTTGCCTGCAGAATTTCGTGCCGGGGGCGGGCCCTTCTGCTGCGCCGGGTCCGGACGCGGGATCGGTTCGGTCCTCGGATCAGGAGCCCCGGGACTCCGGAGCGGAAGCCCCGCCGGGCGGCTCCGGCCTGGCCGGTGCCGGCGGATTCCTGGGGCCCGACGGCGACGCCTGCATTGCGGTGGAATCTGCCACTGCGACGCTGACCCTGGTGCCATTCTCCGCACTTGGCGGCGGGGATTTGGGCAAGGCCGATGAAACGCTCGAAGGCCTGTTGGCGAAGGTCCCGGATGAGCTCAAGTCGCATCTGGCGGCATTGCAGCAGGTCAGCGCCGACTTCGCGGCCGATCCGTCCAATTTCGATGCCGGTGCTTGGCACAACGAGATGCAGGCCATCGGCAGTTGGATCTCGGAAAAGTGCACTCTGCCGAAATGATCTGAGCCTCGCCGCTGAACTCGCCGATCCGGACCCGCCTGCGCAGTAGGGTTGGAGGTAAAGTCGAGTAATGAGCCCAGCTGCTTGAGGAGGCCCGGTGAGTGACCCAGCAACGGAACGGCCCGGCACCGGCATGCCGCCCGCGGCCGCCGGACGGACCGTGATCTCGGATTCCGCGGTGGCAAAAGTCGCCGGCATCGCAGCACGTGGTGTGCCCGGGGTCTATGCGCTGGGGTCCGGTTCGACCAGGGCGATCGGCGCGATCCGCGAAGTAGTCGGCGCGGCCGATTTGTCGCAGGGGATCCGCGTCGAAGTCGGCGAGACCCAGGTCGCCGTAGACGTCGATCTGGTGGCCGAGTACGGAAGCCCGTTGCAGGATGTGGCCAACCGGGTCCGGGCCGAGGTGTACCGCTCGGTCCAGGAGCTGGTCGGGCTGCATGTCATCGAAGTGAACGTCGAGGTCAATGACGTGCATATCGGATGGGCCGAGGCCGCAAAGGCTCCGGCCAAAGCCAAAACGCCCGAGCTAGCCAACCGTGGCAGCAAAGCTTCGAGTCCCGAGCAGCACCAATCCAGTGGGGAGTCACCATGAATTACACCGTGATCGGCATCGGCGCAGGGGCTTTCTTGGCCTTCATGGCGTTCGCCTTCGGGTTCTGGGGGTTTTTGGTCGCGATCCTGTTCATGGCGGTCGGCGCAGTCCTGGGCCGGGCCGCCGAAGGCAAACTTGATCTGCGCGGGGTCCTGGACGCGCTGACCGGACGGCGCTCCTCGTCATGAGCGGCACCCGTGAGCGGGCCGGTTCCGCCGCCGATCCGGCAGGGCAGAGCCCGACGTCGGAAAGTCCGGAACTCGCCGGGCACAACCGGATCAGCACCCAGGCGTTGACCAGCGTCGCGCAAGCGGCCGCAGCGGAGACTTTCGGCGTTCAGCCATCCGAGGTGCGGGTCAGTTTCTCCGATGACGCCGGCCAGCTGGCGATCGCCCTGGCCACGCCGATCCGGGTCCCCGGTTTGTCCTCGGTGCTCGGCGATGCGGGCCGGGTGGGCCGCTTCGGCGGTTCGATCTGGCAGCGGACCATCGCGGCGAAAAAAGGGGTTTTGGACCAGGTCGGGTATCTGACCGGATCGCAGATCAGCAAAGTGGACATCCGGATCACCGGAGTGCGGCAACAGCACAAGGGAGGGCTCGGATGAGTTCCACGGACGTTCTGGAGCCGTTCCGCGCGGAGCAGCCGGCCCAGCCGGCATCGGGCCTGGATATGGACCGGGTAGTGCGCCGGGAGTTGTCTTCCTCGCGGGCGATCCTCTCCGGCATAGCGGCCTTCATCGTGACCGTGTTGGCCATTTACGCCTTGCTCGAAACCGGCTTGCGGATTGCCAATCAGCCCGCCTGGCTGATCGATCCGCAAACGGCGCTCGATCGGCTCGCGCAGCTGCCGCAAGGCCTCAATCCGCTCTTGCTCGGCGTCATCGGTGCGGTTCTGCTGCTGCTGGGGTTGATTTTCTTCTGCAATGGCGTCTTCAAAAGCCGGCGCGCCAGGCACACTTTGGCCGATCCCCGGATCGCAGTCGTGGTGGACGACGAGGTGATCGCTTCGGCACTGGCGCGCCGCGCCCGGCTGGCCGCCGGGGTGACCCAGGAGCAGGTCGTGGTCGTCGTGTCCAAGCGCGCGGTAGTGGTCAACCTCCGGCCGACTTCGGGGGTGCCGCTGGACCACGACGCAATCAAGACCGCGATCGAGCAGGAACTCCAAGCCATGGCCCCCAACCCGCTGCCACAAGTTCGGGTCAACATTGCCGTTGCGGGGGTGATCGGAGTATGAACGAAACCCCCCGGGTCGCCAACCGGATCCTGTTGACCATTTTTGGGCTCGTGCTTTTGGCCGCCGGAGCCCTGGCGATTGCGCTCGCCGCGATCCCCGGTTTCGCTGCCTGGTGGCAGGGTTGGGCCGGACCGTTGGTGCGCCAGCTCCGCGATATTGCGGCGAATACCTCGTTGCCCGGTCAGAACAGCAGCCTGATCTGGATCGGCGTAGCCGTGGCCTTGGTCCTGCTGATCATCGGGATGATCGCCTGGGTGGCGAATCAGGGCAAAGGCCGGACCACGGTGCTCGCGGCCGACGAGGAAAGCGGCGAGGCCGAGGGCCTGGTGTCGATCAATGGCAGCGTCGCCGAGCAATTGCTGCGGCAAGCGCTCGGCGAGCGGGGCGATCTGCTCGGCGCCACCGTGACGACCTACGAGGTCAAGGGGCAACCCGGCCTCAAGGTGCGGGTGCTGCCCCGGCAGGGCGTGGCTCCGCACAAGGTGGCGGCCGAGGTCTCCGGACTGGTGGCCGCGCTCGACGAGCTTCTGGGGCAGCGTACACCGGTGCTGTTGAGCATCGGCAGCGGTGCCCGGACCCGGTTCACCAAAGCCGAACGCGTCCGCTGACTTTCCTCGAAGATGCATCTTCTGTTCATGGATGCTTTTTTAGCCGCATGAATGCCATCGTTAAGCAGAAGATGCATCTTCGAGCTGGGCTCAGCGGAGCCAGACCGCGTCGTTCGGGGCCAGAGTGCGCGATGCGTCGTCCGAGCTGCGCAGCAGCACGGTTTTCCCCGCGGGGAGTTCCACTGCGGCGGAGCCGAAGTTGGCGACGACGGTCACCGGGCCGTTGTCGAAGCTGAGCACGCCGTCGGTTGGCTGGTGCAGCCCGTTCCATACCAAGGTGCCGGCACCGAGTTTCTCTGCCGAGCGCAGGGCGAGCATCCGCCGGTAGAGCTCCAAGGTCGAGCCCGGAGTGCCGTCCTGCAGATCGGCGGCATAGCGGGCGAAGGACTCCGGCTGCGGCAGCCAAGGCTGTGCCGGGGCTGCTGAACTGCCGCTGAAACCGAGTGCGGCTCCTTGGCTGGACCAGGGCAACGGGACCCGGCAGCCATCCCGGCCGGTCTCCTTGCCCGCGGTGCGCGCGAATGCCGGATCCTGGCGCACCTCGGCTGGCAACGTGGTGTGTTCCGGCAAGCCGAGCTCATCGCCTTGGTAGATGTAGCTGGAGCCGGGGAGCGCCATCTTGATCAAAGCCGAGGCCCGGGCCCGGGCCAAGCCCAAGGCTTCGTCGGGTTGTTCCTCTTCGGCCGAGATGCCTTTCGGGAAGCCGGTCGGGTCGCTCAGCCCGAAGCGGGTGGTGTGCCGCACGGTGTCGTGGTTGGAGAGCACCCAGGTGCTCGGCGCACCGACCGCTTCGACTGCGGCCAGCGAGTTGCGGATCGCACTGCTCACCCGTTCGGCATCCCAGCCGGCCAACAGGAACTCGAAATTGAACGCCTGCTGCATCTCATCCGCGCGGATGTAACGCACGATCCGTTCGATCGGTTCGACCCAGGCCTCGGCAACCAGCATCCGGTCGCCGTCGTACTCTTTGAGCACTTTGTTCCAGGCGCGGTAGATCTCGTGCACACCTTCTTGGTCGAAGAACGGTGCGATCGCTTTTTCGCCGCCCTCGGTCTGCCCTTCCACCATGGCCGCTGCCCCGGACCAGTCGGGCAGGCCCTCGGCCTTAACCAGGCCGTGCGCCACGTCGACCCGGAAACCGTCCACCCCGCGGTCCAGCCAGAAACGCAGCACCGCTTCCATCTCCGCGTGGACCTCGGGGTTCTCCCAGTTCAAGTCAGGTTGCTTGCTGTCGAAAAGGTGCAGATACCACTGGCCTGCAGTGCCATCCGGCCGGGTCAACCGGGTCCAGGCGTCGCCGCCGAAAATGGATTGCCAGTTGTTCGGCGGGAGTTCGCCGTGTTCGCCTTTGCCGTCGCGGAAGATGTAGCGTTCCCGGGCCGCGGAGCCTTCCGGCGCGGCAAGCGCCTCGACGAACCACTCATGCTCGTCGGAGGTGTGGTTGGGTACCAGATCGACGATCACGCGCAAGCCTCTGGCGTGCGCTGCGGCGAGCATTTCGTCGAAATCCGCGAGGTTGCCGAACAACGGATCGACGTCCCGGTAATCGGCGACGTCGTAGCCGGCATCGGCCTGCGGCGACCGGTAGAACGGGGAGAGCCAGATGGCGTCCACGCCCAGCTGCTGCAGATAATCCAGCCGGGAGGTGACGCCGGCCAGATCGCCCATCCCGTCGCCGTTGGCATCCGCAAAAGAGCGCGGATAGATCTGATAGATGACGGCGTCCCGCCACCAGGCTTGGTCCGGGGCGCTGTCGTCATCGAATTCGCGACTGCGGGTTGCAAGAGCGGAGTCGGATGTGATCTGGCTCACGAAAAAGCCTTTCAGTAGAATTTCAGAAGATTTGCGTAAACGCTTGCACTATCTTGCAGCAGCTTACTAGTATGATCGGCACCACTCAACTGTGCAGGTGTCAGGTTCCGATCAGGATTTGAACAGGTTCCCGGCGCTTCCGGTTCGAACGATCTCAATGAGGAGCATCAGCATGAAGTTCGCCAGGACAGTCGTCCCACTAGTGGTTGCCGGGGTCCTCGCGGCTGGCCTGAGCGCTTGCGGATCCGCCTCGGCGAGTGATTATGCGGAACAGAACCTGGAGGGCCGCGGGCCGATCACTTTCGTCCAGGGCAAGGACAACAACGGCGTGATCCAGCCGATCATCGACCGGTGGAATGCGAAGTACCCGGATCAGAAGGTCACGCTCAAAGAGCAGACCGACCAAGCCGACCAGCAACGGGACGATCTGGTCCGCAACTTCCAGGCCCGGAACTCCGGCTATGACGTGGTCCGGGTGGACGTGGTCTGGACCGCCGAGTTCGCGGCGAAGCGCTGGTTGCAGCCGTTGACCGGGTCGATGGCGGTCGACACCTCGGGGATGCTGCCGGCCACCGTGGCAGCAGCGACCTACCAGAACACGCTGTTCGCCTCGCCGGTGACCTCGGACGGCGGAATGCTCTACTACCGCTCGGACCTGGTGCCCAACCCACCGAAAACCTGGGCCGAGATGATGTCGATGTGCTCCATCGCGAAAGCCAACAACATGAGTTGCTTCGCCGGCCAATATGCCCAATACGAGGGCTTGACGGTCAATGCGGCGGAGGCGATCAACTCCGCCGGCGGGCAGATCCTGGACGAACAGAGCAAACTCTCGATCAACACCCCGGAAGCCAAAGCCGGCCTGTCCAATCTGGTTGAGGCCTATCGCAACGGCAATATCCCGGTCCAGGCGGTGACCTATCAGGAAGAGCAGTCGCGGCAGGCCTTCCAAGACGGGAATCTGCTGTTCCTGCGGAACTGGCCTTATGTCTATTCGCTCGCGAGCACGGACGCCACCTCCAAAGTCGCCGGCAAGTTCGCGGTGACCGCACTCCCGGGCCAGAGCGGAGCGGGCGCCTCGTCGCTGGGCGGTGCGAGTGCCGGAATCAGCGTTTTCTCGAAGAACAAGGCGACCGCGCGGGACTTCGTGCAGTTCCTCACGAGCGAAGAAATCCAGCGGTTCTATGTCACCCAGGCGAGCAATGCGCCGGTTTTGGCGAAACTGTACGACGACCCAGAGTTGGTGGCCAAGCTGCCTTACCTGCCGGTGCTGAAAACGTCGATCGAAAATGCGGTCCCGCGTCCGGTCACGCCGTTCTACCCGGCGGTGACCAAAGCGATCCAGTCGAATGCCTATGCCGCGATCCGCGGGCAGAAGAGCGTCGACCAGGCGATCATCGACATGCAGAAGTCGATGGAAGCCGCGGGCGTCAAATGACCTGCTCGGAACCGAAGAATTTGCGCATCAACGCCTGTCCGCTGACGCACGGGCACAGAAGGAGGGGTCATGTCGACCGCATTGCATGATAGTCCCGAGACGAGGGCCGGCCGGAAGAACCGGGGCAAGAACGGCCCGGGAGACGGCCAGCACCCGGAGAAACAGCAAGGACGCTGGGCCTTCTGGTTGTTGGTGCCGACCCTGGTGCTGATCGCCGTCGTCATCGGTTACCCGGTGGTCAGTGCGGTCGTGATGTCCTTCCAGCGTGATCCGGTGATCGGTGCCGACGGATTCTTCACGGACGGCGGCTTCGCCGGGTTCCAGAATTACATCGCTTGGTTCTTCCAGCAATGCCCGGCGGCCTCCGGAGGCACCCAGGCCTGCCCCGCGGGAACCTTGGGCGCGCAGTTCTGGGAAGCCATGGGGAACACCTTCTTCTTCACCATCGTGACCGTGACCTTGGAAACCGTGATCGGCTTCTGGATGGCGGTCATCATGGCGCGCAGCTTCCGCGGCCGCGGACTGCTCCGGGCCGCAGTCCTGGTGCCCTGGGCGATTCCGACCGCGGTCACCGCCAAGCTGTTCTTCTTCATGTTCGCGTTCGACGGTGTGATCAACAAGACCTTCGGCACCGCGATCCTCTGGACCGGTTCCGAATGGCCGGCGAAATTCGCGATCATCATCGCGGACACCTGGAAGACCACCCCCTTCATGGCCTTGTTGATCCTGGCCGGTCTGCAGATGATCCCGGCTGAGGTCTATGAAGCGGCCAAGGTCGACGGGGCCAGCGCTTGGCAGCGTTTCCGGATGATCACCCTGCCGATGGTCAAGCCGGCGCTCATGGTGGCGATCCTGTTCCGGACCTTGGATGCGCTGCGGATGTTCGATCTGCCGTACATCTTGACCGGCGGCGCCAACGGGACCACGACGCTGTCGATTCTGGTGATCGACCAAATACGCTCCGGGTTCAACCTGGCGTCTGCGCTGTCCACGATCACCTTCATCGTGATTTTCCTGGTCGCCTTCCTCTTCGTACGATTCCTTGGCGCCAATGCGGTCCAGTCGGCCACCGGCGGAAAGAAGAAATGAGATGAGCAACCTGACGACTACCGCCAACTTGCCGTTGAACGACAAGTCCAGCAACCGGCTGCGATGGGCGCAGGGCCGGACCTACGCCCAAGCCCTGATCATCGTGCTGTGGTGCCTCGCCCCGTTCTACTGGATGGTGGCCACCGCCTTCCGGCCGACGTCGGCCACCTTCGAGACCACGTTGTGGCCCACCCAGCCCACCTGGGACAACTTCGTGACTGCGTTTTCCACGGAGCGCGGGAACCACTTCGGCCAGGCGCTGTTCAACAGCGTTTTCGTCGGCGTCGTGGTCACCGTGATCGCGCTGCTGGTCGGCGTGTTCGCAGCCTATGCGCTGGCCCGCTTGAATTTCCGGTTCAAATTCATGGTGCTTGGCATCATCCTGGGCGCCTCGATGTTCCCGGGCGTCGCACTGATCACTCCGCTCTTCGAGCTCTTCACGAACCTCGGCTGGATCGGGCAGTACCAGGCGCTGATCATTCCGAACATCTCGTTCGTGCTCCCGTTGACCGTCTACACCCTGGTTTCGTTCTTCCGGGAGATGCCGTGGGAGCTTGAAGAGGCGGCCCGGATGGACGGTTGCACGCAGGGACAGGCGTTCCGGAAAGTGATCATGCCGCTGGCGGCACCGGCGGTTTTCACCACGGCAATCCTGGCGTTCATCGCTTCGTGGAACGAGTTCTTGATCGCCAGCCAGCTTTCCGATCAGAACACGCAGACCGTGACCGTGGCGATTGCTTCGTTCTCCGGAGCGCTGCCGCAGCAGGAACCGTACACCGCGGTGATGGCCGCCGGGACCATTGTGACCGTGCCGTTGGTCATCATGGTGCTGGTCTTCCAGCGTAAAATCGTTGCAGGGTTGACCGCGGGCGGGGTCAAATGAGCAAGACGCAACGGGAGCAGGCCCAAAAGAACCAGAACACCGGGGTCTTCGGATTGCCGGCGCGCGAAGGCCGGGCTGCCGAACAGCTCGACATCGGGATCGGGTTCCTGGGGTTCTGGGGCTTCGTCCTGATGGTCACGGTGATTTGGCAGGAGCTCAGCGGCGCTTCCGCTTGGGGATGGGCCTTGCTGCTCGGCCTCGTGGTCCTGGTCATGGCACTGATGTTCCGCTCCCGGGCCAGACTCCAACGCAAGAACCAGGACTAGAACTCAGGAGCGCACCATCGCCACCAGTATCGAGGACGTCGCGGCGGCGGCCCAGGTTTCCACCGCCACGGTCTCCCGTGCCATCCGGGGACTGCCCCGGGTCAGCCCGAAAACCCGAGCACGGATCCTGGAATTAGCCTCGGACATGGGCTACGTCGCCTCCTCTGCGGCCAGCGGGCTGGCCACCGGGCGCACCCGGACCATCGGCGTGCTCGCGCCGTATGTCAGCCGATGGTTCTTTTCCCGGGCGATCGAAGGCGTGGACATCGAGCTGCACGCGCAGAACTACAACCTGATGCTGATCAACCTCGGCGGGTACGGCACCAGCCGGTCCCGGCTCTTCGAGCACACCATGCTCCGGAAGCAGATCGATGCCCTGGTGGTGCTGTGCCTGGCCATGCACCCGTCGGAGTTGGAGCATCTGCACCGGGTCGAGATCCCGTTGGTTTCGGTGGGTCCGGTGGAAGGGTTCCACGGGGTATCCATCGACGACTACGAAGCGACCCAGGTGGCGACGAACTATCTGATCGGGTTGGGCCACCGCAGGATCGCCCAACTGCAGGGCGTCGAAGCGGATGAGATGAACTTCGAAGTGCCCAAATTGCGCAACCGGGCCTTCGAAGCCACCATGCTCGCGGCCGGACTGGAGTTGCGCCCGGAGTGGGAACTGGTCGGCGACTTCACTTTTGCCAGCGGCGTGCGCGCCGCCGCCTGGCTGTTCGAATCCGGTGCCGAAAGACCCACCGCGATCTTCTGCGCCTCGGACGAGATGGCGCTCGGTGTGCTCGCCGAAGCGCGGCGCCGGGGCATCCGGGTTCCGGAAGAGCTTTCGATCCTGGGCATCGACGACCACGAATTCTCCGCGGCGGCCGGACTGAGCACGATCTGGCAGGATCCAGTCGCCCAGGGGCAGAGTGCGGCGAGCATGCTGCTGAAGCGGCTGGACGGCGACGAAACGGCGATCCGTACGGTGACTGCGCCGTATACCTTGTTGCAGCGCGAAACCACCGCGTCGCCCAGGCGCCCGCGCTGACCGTCGAGCAAACGCGCGAGGGACCCGAACCAGGGAGATTGCTGTGAAGCGCGCACAGCTGTGAACCATTTGCAGCTGAGGCCCGTAACAAGGGGTGTTCTGAAGAGTTCCATGAGACGACTCATCCCAACCACAAAGGAGCACGCCCCATGGCAAGCAACAACAACACGGCCCACTTCGGCCTGCTGGTACTGCGCGTAGTCACCGGCATCATTTTCATCATGCACGGCTGGCAGAAGTTCGACCAAGGCATTCCGGCGACCACCGAGGGCTTCACCGCGATGGGGGTCGTCTTGCCCGAGCTGATGGCGCCGTTCATCGCCGGACTGGAACTCATCGGCGGCATTGCACTGGTTCTTGGGCTGCTCAGCCGCCCGATCGCGGTCTTGCTGGTCGTGGACATGGTCGTGGCGCTGTTCCTGGTGCACCTGCCAAATGGCTTCTTCGCCGCCGTCGGCGGTTATGAGTTCGTGCTCGCGCTGGCCGCAATGTCCGCGACCATCGCTTTGGCCGGCCCCGGCAAGTTCGCGATCGACGGACTGCTCTTCGGCCGCAGCAAGCGGCTCAAAGGCGTTCTGGCCTAGTCCGCCGGCTCAGGCCCGGGCTAGGACGCCCGGGCCAGTTGCCGGATCGGGATCCACCGCGTGGCGAGCCGGCGGTATGCGGCCGCGGCGCCGGTGAGGTCCCCTTCGGCAATGCATTCGAGGCCCAAACGCACGTCCATCGGCGACTCGTCCGGATAAACCCGATCCGCGATCGCGCCGTAATCCAGTTCGACGACGGCGGCATCCGGCAACCCGGCCAGCCAAACTTCCAAGTCGCGCAGTTCTTCCAACAAGTCCAGGTCCGGTGCCGCCACCACGAGATTGCCGAGGCCGGCTTCGAGGCGTTGCCTCGCGACGGCCAAGGGCACCTGCACCCGGACCGTGATCACCCGGCTGCGCGATTCCACCACTTCGGTACGGTCCGATTCGGAGATCAGCACGAACCAGCTGAACGGGATGCCCCAGGTCGAAGTCCTGGTCAGCAGCCGCCGCTCGGTGGCGATGTGCTCGTGCACGGTCTCGACCAGCTCCGGGCTGAACAGCAAATCGGCCAGCGTGCTGCCATTGCCCGAGCTGAAGTTTTCGACCGCCCGGGCCGAGCGCAGCAATACCTGGTTCACGTTGTAGAGCACCGGGCCGTCGTCGAGCATCTGCAGGCTCCGCACGCGTTCCGAGGCGGCATTCGGCAGCACCGGGGCGCCGGGGCGCACCACCCGTTCCAGCGAGTCGCTCAACTCGCGCAGATCGGAGTACATCCGGTCCGCGCTGGGCGGCGCGCCGTGTTCGATCAGGGACTGTTCTGCTTCGGTGAACTCGGCCAACGGCAAGTAGAGCCGCAGCGCCGAGACGAACGGCAAGTTGCTGTGCCCCAAATACAACTCGCCGGCCATGCTCAGGCCAACTCGGCAATCACCGGTGCGTGGTCCGAGGCGCCTTTGCCTTTGCGTTCTTCACGGTCGATTTCGGTGTTGCTGACCCGGGCGGCCAAGGCGGGGGAGGCCATGATGAAGTCGATCCGCATGCCTTCCTTCTTCGGGAAACGCAATTGCTTGTAATCCCAATAGGTGTAGACCCCGGGGCCGGGGTGCTGCGGCCGGACCACATCGCGGAACCCGGTCGCTTCGAAGGCCTGGAAGGCGGCCCGTTCCGGCCCGCTCACGTGGGTCAGCCCCTCGTCCAGGAAATATTGCAGGTCCCAGACGTCATCGTCCTGCGGGGCGATGTTCCAATCGCCCATCAAGGCGATCTGGGCTTGCGGATCGGCAGCGAGCCAACCCTTGGCTTGGTCGTTGAGCACCTTGAGCCAGTCGAGTTTGTAGGGCATGTGCGGATCGTCCAGCGCCCGGCCATTGGGCACGTACAGGCTCCAGACCCGGACCCCGCCGCAGCTCGCGGCGATCGCCCGGGCCTCTTGTTCCGGTTCGGTGCCGGGTTTGCCGAAGGCCGGTTGCCCGGGAAAGGTGCGCTGGACGTCGTCGAGCCCTACTCTGGAGGCGATCGCCACGCCGTTCCACTGGCTGAAGCCGAAGTGGGCCACTTCGTAGCCGTTGTTTTCGAACAGCTCCCAGGGGAAGTTCTCGTCTTTGCATTTGGTCTCTTGGATGGCGAGCACATCGGCGTCCGTGCGGCGCAGCCAGTCCTCGACCCGGTCAGCCCGGGCCCGCAACGAGTTCACATTCCAGGTGGCAATCTTCACTCTTCCAACATACCTGCTCGCGCCGACCGGATGGCTCAGATATTTGCCCGCAGCGAGGTGAGCATGGTCTCGAGCTGTGCGTACTGCGGGGTTTCCTGCCACTGCCGGACCGTCTCGATGCTGGCGTCGTCGCCGAGGATCTTGCCGACGTTGACCCGGAAGACCGAAATGCCATTGCCGGCTACCTCGAACTGTTCGGCAGCCACCCCGTAGCCACCAATTTCACGATCCTCCAAACGCATCGTGATGTCGGTGAAATCCGGATAACGGTTGTAGGTCAGCCGATAGTCGATGTCGTCGCCGGGCGAATAGCTCATATTGGCGGTTTTGGCCTGGGCCAACACCGTTTGTTCCGGGGCGAACGGTCCACCTACGCCGTCGCGCCAGTATCGTTCGGCGAGGAATGCGACCTCCTGTCCCGAAGGCGAGTAAATATGGATATCCATGACCTGCCGCAGGTAGAAAGCGCTGGCCTTTTCATTGATCTTTTCAAGCACGAAATAGCCCACTGGGAGCTTGAAGGTGAAAAGCCCGCTGAGCGTGGTGTAATCGCTGAAAACCGGGGCAAAGTTCTCGACCGCGTCGTATGTCGCCGGGCTGGCCGGCGGTTCCGCGGCGGCGCTGTTGCCGGGCAGCCCGGTGAAGACCAACCCGGCGAGGGCAACGGCTGTGGTGGCTTTGTAGAACATGGAATTTCTCCTTCTTGGCTGAATGGTGCTGACAGCCGAGAAGTTTCCGAGTAGATCTGTTTTGTTACCGTTCCGCGGAAAAGTTACTCCGGTTTGTCCTCGCGCCGCCGGGTCAGGATCAGGAACATTAGCAGACTCAATCCCAGTTGCACCGGAATCAGGATGCTCGGCGCGGCTCCGGCGAGCAGGCTGATCAGCACCGGTGCCAGGATGATCGCGGCAACATCCGGTCCGGCGAAGAACTGCGCCGCCACGCCTGGCGGGAGGGCACCGAACGGGGTCGCGATGGCCGGCCTGGACCAGTCGACCGGTTTCTTGTAGGCGCCGCGGAGCGAAGCGCCGGCCAGCGCCGGGCCGGCGATCGCCCCGGCGAGGAAGAAGTTCAACGAACCCACGCCGGTGACCAGGAGCAGGCCGAAGGCGAGCACCGCCCAACCGAGGAGCAGCGCCGCCGGCACTGCCGAGTGCAAGCGCCGGGCGGTCCCGGCGGGGATCGGGAGCAACCGGTCCAGGGTCGGGTTGCCCGCATTGAGTTTGAGCGGATTCGCCACGGAGCCGCTGGCCATCAGGCCGCAGATCAGCAGCGAGGCCAGGGTCACCGCGGCATCCTGCCCGCCGGTGAACGCGTGCAGGATCGCGGGGATCACGGCCAGGACGGCCAAGCCGAAGAGCCGGCCGGGGTGCCGCAGGTAGCGCAGAGCATCGGCCCGGATGACTACCGCGGAGGGGCTGCTGCCGAGCAGCCGGCGGCTCAGATTGCGTCGTGAGCCGGTGTTCTCCTTGGCGAACGAGGAGGAGAGCGCACTGGCATCCATGGATTGGATGCTGGATTGGATGAGCGAGGAACGGGCCGAATGTTCCCGCAGCGAGGTACTGCTGATCCGGCGCAGTCCGGGCAGCACCGCGATGCCCGCGATGACGCCGACGGGCAACAGGACTACCGGCCAGAGTTGTCCGGTCGCGGCCACAATCGGCCAGCTGGTGGGCAACCAGAGCAGCCAGCCACCGGCCACCGGCAGGCCGAGCGCGGTGAGCAGGCCAAGCAATACCAGGAGTGCCAGCGCCGCGGTCAATACCCGGTTGAGCAGCCGGGAGCCGGAAAAGTTCTGGGCGGCTTGGGCCACCGCGAACCCGCACAGGAACAGTCCGATGCAGCTGAGCACCGTGCCGGCGATTTTGGCCGGAGTCAGCTCACTCGGTTCCACGATCGCCAAGAACAAACCGATGACCGCGCCCAGTGCAGCGCTGAGACTGGCCCAACGGAGCACCATCGGCCGCAACAGCCCGCCCCGCGACACCGGCAACGGGAGCAGCCATTGGGTGCGTGGCGGATCCAGGTGTGCCGGGCCGAGCCGGGCGATCAACAGCACAGCGGCGCTGAGCGTGACCAGGGCCAGCAGGGCCCAGGCGATGTTGACCGAGACGATCGGGGTCAACGGCTGGATCAGCGGATTCGGGCCGCCCTTGGCCGAGTCTTCGAGATAGCTTCCGCGGATCTGGGCCACCAGTGAGAAGGAGCTCGCCAAGAGTACCGCGATGCCCAGGACGGTGACATAGATTTCGCTGAAGATCGTGTAGAACCCTACGGTCTGCCGGGTCAGCGGAGCCTTGCGGATGTAGCCGCGCAGCTCCGAAGCGGTCAGCTCCTCGCGTTGCTCGGCAGCGTGTTGCAGGCTCATGCGGGCATCGCTTGGATCCGCTCGGCGGCCTGCTGCGCAGTGAGGCTTTCCACCTGGTCCGCGATGTACAGGGCCTTCTTCGACGCGGTGGTCAGGAATTCCGGATCGTGCGTGACCAGCAGGACCGTTTCGCCGGCCTTGGCCGAGTCGGCGACCCGGGCCGCCAGCGCACGCCGCATGTGCGTGTCCAGGCGCTGCTCCGGCTCATCCAGCACCAGAAGGCCGCGCGGGCGGACGAAGGCAGCAGCCAGCAGCAATCGGCGGCGTTGACCGGAGGAGAGACTGGAGACGAGGGAATCGTCGTGTTCGGTGAGTTGGAAGAAGTCGAGCTCCGCATCGACGGCGGCCACCGGATCAGTCACACCGTGGCCGGCGGCGACCATGGTCAGGTGCTCGCCCACGGTCAGCTCCGGGAAGAAGGCGTCGTCGTCGAAGACCATCGCGGCCATCCGGCGGAACTCCGGCGTCCGGTCGTCGACCTCGGCCTTGTTGAGCAGGACTTTGCCGCTCAACGCCGGGAGTTGCCCCACCACGGTACGCAGCACGGTTGACTTCCCGGCGCCGTTGGGGCCGACGAAGGCCAGCGCCCCGGCGCCCAGGCCGAACGAGACATCGCCGCAGACTTGTTTTTTGCCATAGCCGACTTTGAGGTCGGAGACTCTCAGGGATACCGGGGAACGGGGCATAGGGCCGAGCTTAGCCGACCGGATGCAGGGGCTCGAACACTTTTGCACGGATGCTGGTGCCGGCGGTGCTGCTGGTGCTGGCGGGTAGCCATTTCCGGGTCACTGGGCGTGCTTTGTGCGCCCGTGCCCGGCCGAAACTCCGGGATCTTCTTCGGCGTCTTCAACCAATGCGGCGATATTGCGGATGAACAGGATCAACCAGCCAAAGATCAGCGCCGCGACGGCCAGCTCCAGGCCGGTCAGGTTGTAATAGCCGAGCGGCCAGAACAGCAGTACGGCAACCATGATGCCGGCCAGCAGCGCATAGGTGGTCAGGAAAAAACTCCGCGGGAAGTCCGGGACCCAGGCGTGCAGACCCAACGCCAACGCGAAGAAGACGAAGATCATCCCGGTGGCGAAGAAATTGTGCAGCAGTTGCAGTGCGTCCACCGGCACCAGGCCGACTCCGGAGAGGAACCCGCCCAACAGGATCAGCGTCCATTGCACGGCTTTGGCATTGACGGTTTCCATCTTCCGGAACTGCGCCCAGCGGCGTAGATCCCGCGTCATGTAGGACGCCAGGGTGGTGATCACCAGGCCGGAGAAGATCAGCGTCGCGTTGAAGGCGTAGGCGGCCAGGCCATTGGTCTCGGTGCCCAGTGCGCTGAAGTTGATCCGCCACCAACTCGGATCATCGGCGGTGATCATGGCGGTCAACGCACCGGTGAGCAGAAAGGCCGCGAGCAGGTTGGACAGCGAATAGGTGGTGATCCGGGCCCCGGAGAGCGAGACCGTGTAGGCCGTGGCAGCGCCGCTGACGCCGACGAAGAGCCCGCCGGCCAACGGTTCCAGGGTCAATCCCGAAAACGCGCTTTGGAACAGCGAAAATACCGCTTGGCAGAGCATGAAGGCGATCAGGGCGTGGGTGAAGGACAGCGCCGAGATGTCGAGGATCCGCCGGGCGAGCGCAGTCTGGCGCAACCAGGCGGATTCCGGGCGTTGGAAGGAGCGGGAATAGCTCAAAGCGAAGATCCCCAAGCCGACGACGGCGACCGCGAGCGAGGCGAACTGGCCCACCGAACCGTCGCCGGAGAGGGCCGGGTGCTGGCTGCGGATCAAGAAGAACAGGAAGGCGCCCGCGGTGAGCAGGAGCATCACGAGCACGGCTAAAGCGAAGGCCCGGGACTCGATGCTGACGGCGCTGAGCCGTTGCGGCGCCGCAGCGTGTTTGTTCCCGGAAGCCGGGCTTACTTCCACCAGTCGTCAAGCAAGGTCACGGGCACGGTGCGCTTGTGCCGGGTGGCCAGATAACGTTGCTCGATCGCCTCGGCCGCCGTATCGGAAACCTCCCGGCCCTCGAGGTAGTCGTCGATGTCGTCGTAGCTCAGACCCAACTCGTCTTCGTCGGCCCGGCCGGGGACGCCGTCGAGCAGGTCCGCGGTCGGGACTTTGGTGTAGATCCGCTCGGCTGCGCCGAGGTACTGCAGCAACTGCCGGTTCTGCCGCTTGTTGAGCGTGAACAACGGCAGAATATCCGCTCCGCCGTCACCGAATTTGGTGAAGAACCCGGTGACCGATTCGGCGCCGTGGTCGGTGCCGATCACCAGCAGCCCGTGTTCGCCGGCCAAGGCGTATTGGGCGATCATCCGGGCCCGGGCCTTGATGTTCCCCCGGTTGAAGTCGCTCAGCTGCTCACCGGTGGTGGCTTCGTATTCTTTTTCCAAACCGTCGACGCCGGGTGCCACGTTGTAGGTCCAGGAACGGTCCGGTTTGATGAACGCCAAGGCGGCTTGCGCGTCGGCTTCGTCGTGCTGGACGTTGTAAGGCAACCGCACCGCGGTGAAGCTCGCCGCCACTCCTTCGGCCCGGAGCTGTTCTGCGGCGAGTTGGCCGAGCCGGCCGGCCAGCGAAGAATCCAATCCGCCCGAGATGCCGAGGACGAAACCCTTCGCCCGGCTGGCCTTGGCGTATGCCGCGAGGAAGTCGACTCGCCGGGCAACTTCATCGGCCGGATTGACGGAGGGTTTCACACCCAGTTCAGCAATGATTTTCGCCTGGAGTTCGCGCATAGTGCCAGGGTACTACCTGGACGTTTCGGCAAGGTTTCGGTTTCCAGGGCGGGCGCCGCGCGGCATCCGGAAAGCAAACCTGAAAAAGGGCGAGCCGTTGCTCCCCTCCCTTTTAAATCTATACCGTACCCGGGGGCTTGCGGCAAGGCCCCGGGTACGGCGCACAATGGTCAGTCGGCAACGGAAAATCAGCGGAAACGAAGCGGAAATGGAACGTACTGACATGACCTCGACTGACCTGGGCCCGAGCGCTTTCGAACTACCGGAAAGCCGCGCTGCCAAAGCGGCTCCGGCTTTGATCGCCGACGACGAGCAGCATTTCGCAGCGATTGCCGAATGCCTGGAAACGACGATCGGCGAGCTGGCCGAGCGGCTCGACGCCGAACGCAAAGCCCCGGGCGGCTCCGGGCAGGCCGCCCTGGACCGGGATCAGGAGATCCATCGGCTGTCCGCGAGATTGCGCACGTTGCGGCGGTTCGGCCTGGATTTGTGCTTGGGCCGGATGGTCGGCGCGGACGGTGCCGAACCGGTGTACATCGGAAGGCTCGGCTTGACCGACAATTCCGGGCGCCGATTGTTGTTGGACTGGCGGGGCCCGGCAGCCGAACCCTTCTTCGGCGCCACGCACGCCCAGCCGATGGGTCTGTTGAGCCGGCGTCGTTATCGCTGGAGCCAAGGCCGGATCACCGACTACTGGGATGAAGTGTTCACCGCGGACGGGCTGGTCGGAAACGCCGCGCTCGACGACCAGTCGGCCTTCATCGCGAGTCTGGGCGGCAACCGTTCGCCCCGGATGCGGGATGTGCTGGGCACCATCCAGGCAGATCAGGACGCGATCATCCGGGCGGGCTCCCGGGGCGCACTCGTGGTCGACGGCGGACCGGGCACCGGCAAGACCGTGGTGGCCTTGCACCGTTCCGCCTACCTGATCTATGCCGACCCGAGGCTCGGCCATCATCGGGGCGAGGTGCTGTTCGTGGGTCCGCACCAGCCATACCTGGCCTACGTCGCGGATGTGCTGCCCAGCCTCGGCGAAGAGGGGGTGCAAATCTGCACCCTGCGCGATTTGGTGCCGCAGGGGGCGGCCGCGGTGCCGGAGTCGGATCCGGAGGTGCTGCGCTTGAAATCCGCTGCGCAACTGGTCGCCGCGATCGAACCGGCGGTAGCCCTGTACGAGGAGCCGCCAAGCTCCGGGATGCGGGTGGAGACTCCCTCGTTCGACGTCTGGCTCAGCGCAGCAGACTGGGCGGAGGCCTTCGAATCCGCGGAGCCCGGGATGCCGCACAATGCGGCCCGGGACCAGGTTTGGGCGGCCCTGCTGAAGATCCTGGTCGACAAGTTGCGTGACGATTTCGACGAGGAATGGGAAGCGGAGAAAGACGAATTCGATGCTTACGGCATCAGTACCGGGGACACCGAGCAGAAACTGCGGCGCGCCCTCGCTGCGAGCCCGGAACTGAGCCGTGCCTTCGGCCGCGCCTGGCCGCTGTTGGAACCGGCCGATATCGTGGCGGACCTCTGGTCGGTGCCTGCGTACCTGCGCAGGTGTGCGCCCTGGTTGGCGCCGGCGGAAATCCAGGCCTTGCAGCGGTCCGATCCGCAGGCCTGGACGGTGGCGGACCTGCCTTTCCTGGATGCGGCGCGGTTGCGCCTCGGCGACCCGGAGGCTTCCCGCCGCCGGCAGCGCCGGGAAGCCGGAGTCGCGGCCGAGCGGTCCGCCATGTCCGATGTGGTCGGCGACCTGATCGCGCACGACGATTCCGAAATGGGCGTGATGTCGATGCTGCGGGGCCAGGATCTGCGGGCCGCGCTGGTCGACGACGGGGCGTTGCCGGAGCCGGAGCCCGATTTTCTGGCCGGTCCGTTCGCGCACATCGTGGTCGACGAAGCGCAGGAATTGACCGATGCCCAATGGCAGATGCTGTTGCTGCGCTGCCCGTCCCGGAGCTTCACGATCGTCGGCGACCGGGCGCAGGCCCGGCACGGTTTCCGGGAATCTTGGCCGGAACGCCTGGCCCGGGTGGGCTTCGACCGGATCAAGGTGGCCTCGTTGGGCATCAACTACCGGACGCCGGAAGAGATCATGGCCGAGGCCGAGCCGGTCATCCGGGCAGCGCTTCCGGACGCCAATGTGCCGACGTCGATCCGCAGCAGCGGGATTCCGGTGCGGCATGCGCGGGTCGCCGAATTGGCCCCGATCCTCGACGGCTGGCTTGCCGGGAACGCCGAAGGCATCGCCTGCGTGATCAGCGCCGACGGCGCGCTGGGCAACGGATTCGATGCAGCGAGAGTACGCGCGCTGACGCCGGAACTGGCCAAGGGCCTCGAGTTCGACTTGGTGGTCCTGCTTGAGCCGGAAGGCTTCGGCGAGGGCATCGAAGGGGCGGTGGACCGTTACGTCGCGATGACCCGGGCGACCCAGCAGCTGGTATTGCTCAGTTGAGCCGTCTCCCGGTCAGGCTGGAGCCCGCCCGTCTCCCGGTCAGGCTGGAGCCTGCCCGGTGGATTGCCGGACCGTGAGATGCGTGGGCAACACCGCGAGCTCGCGGCCGGCACCGCCGGGGCCTTGCGCGATCCGGCTCAACAGCATCGTGATCGCGACCCGTCCGGCTTGCTCTACCGGGGCGGTCATCGTGGTCAGCGGCGGATTGCAGAAATCCGCGCCGAAGATATCGTCGCAGCCGACCAGGCTGAAGTCCTCCGGCACCCGGACGCCGCGTGCCGCGAACCGTTGCAGCATGCCGATCCCGATCAGATCGTTGAACGCGATGCCGGCGCTGGCTCCGGAATGCAGGGCGGCGTCTGCTGCGGCGGCGCCCGAGGTGGTTTTGGGTGCGAACGGGCCGAGCCGGCTGATCCGCAGGCCGAGGCGTTCGGCATGGTCTTCGATGGCGCGCAAGCGTCGGGCGTTCGACCAGGAACCGACCGGTCCGGCGGCGTAGGCTACCTGCCGGTGGCCGAGCGAGGCCAGGTGTTCCAGGGCCTGGCCCATGGAATCCGGAGTGTCGATGATGACCGTGGGCACCCCGTGGATGCCGCGGTTGATGGTCACCACGGGCAGCTGTGAAGCGGCTTCGACGATCGCCGGATCGCTCAACCGCGAAGCTGCCAGGACCACTCCGTCGCAGGTTCGGCGCAATGCTCCGAGCGCCTCTGCTTCGACTTCCGCGGATTCCTCGGTGTCCACCAGGAGTTGCGTGTAGCCGGCAGCCTTGAGCTGGTGCTGGGTGCCGCGGATGATGTCGAAGTAAAACGGGTTGGTGACGTCCGGAACCAGCAAGGCGACCGCGCCGGTCCGGCCGGAGCTCAAAGCGCGCGCCTGAGCACTGGGCACGTACTTGAGCTCGGCGGCGATCCGGGCGATTTTCTCCCGGGTTGCCGGGCTGACCCGCTCCGGCCGGCTGAGCGCGCGGGACACCGTCGATACCGCGACGCCGGCCACCGCGGCGATATCCCGGATGGTGACCGGATCCGGGGCCGGATTTTCCTGCTGCGCCATGGGGCTCCCTTGCTGGGCGGTCTGCGAACCATGAAAACACTCACGGCAACTTATGGCAAACGCTTGCCACTGGTTGCCGCAGATTTTTAGACTCGGGCAACGGCCGAGGTCTTCCACTCGCAATGAATCCGGCCGGCATCCGGGGACCGTCCCCTCAACCGAGGAGCGAATGTGAAGAAAGTTCTGCGCAACAAAAGCCTCACCCTGATCACTGCAGTGGCCGCATCAGCAATGCTGCTGAGCGCCTGCAGCGGCTCGGGGAGCACCGACAGCAGCGGCGCTGTCGACGGCAAGGGCCAGACGCTCGACGTTTTGGTCAACGTGAATTCCGCCTATCCGGAAGAACAGAAGAACTGGATGACGGACATCGCCGCCAAGTTCAAACAGCAAACCGGGGCCGAACTGAAGTTCGAAACCTTTGCCAGCGCCAACGACGAACTGACCAAGATCCAGACCTCGGTAGTCGCCGGGCAGGGCCCCGACGTCTACAGCCTGGGCACCACCTTCACCCCGACCGCCTACGCCACCGGCGCCTTCGTGAAGCTCGGCGATGCCGAGTGGGCCAAAGTGGGCGGCAAAGACCGCTTCAACCCGGCCGCGTTGGGGATTTCCGGCCCGGATGCGCAGAACCAGGTGGGTGTTCCGTTCGTCAGCCGGCCATTCGTGATGGCCTACAACACCGAGCTGTTCAAAGCCGCAGGACTGGACAAGCCGGCCAGCACCTGGGACGGGTTGGCGGCCCAGGCCAAGCAGCTCACCGGAAACGGGAACTACGGAATGGCCGTGGCCTACAAGGACGGTTTCGACCCGTGGAAATTCATTTGGGCGATGGCCGCCGAAGCCGGCAACCCGCTGGTGGACGGAAACCAGGCCAAGCTCGACGATCCCGCGGTGCAGAAGGCGTACCAGAGCTACTTCGGTTGGTTGAACCGGGACAAGGTCGTGGACCCGGCGTCGGTCGGCTGGAGCAACAGCCAAGCGCTGGCAGCCTTTGCGCAGGGCAAGACCGGGATCTTCCCGATCACCACGGCGACGGCGGCCAAAACCCTCGATGCTTCAGCGGTCAAGGGCAAATACGCTTTCGCCTTGATGCCCACCGTGGCTCCAGGGCAGACCGAACGGCCGGCCAACGGCATCGAAGCAGCGAGCATCCTCTCCGGGGACAACCTCGTGGTGGCCGATTATTCGAAAAACAAAGACTTGGCGTTCGCCTACATCAAATTGGTCACCTCGAAAGACGAGCAGCTCAACTACAACAAGATCTTCGGGGACCTGCCGGCCAATGCTGAGGGCTTGAAGGCCATCGACAATCCGCTGTTCGGCCCGATCACCGACGCCGCGACAAAATCACATGCCACTCCGTTCACCGGAGCATGGGGCGACATCCAATTGGCGCTGACCAACGTCGTCGTGCAGTCCATCCCGGAGCTGTCCAGTGGCGGAGTGAGCGATGCGGCGCTGAAACAGCGGCTGCAAGACGCGCAAACGAAGAGCCAGAAATCGCTCGAACGCGCCGGCAAGGGCTAGGCCGTGGCGATACCGGAAAAACTGCCGGGGAAACCGCTCAGCGCCCGGAACCGGCCGCTCTGGATGCTCATTCCGGGCGGTGCCCTGATGGTGTCGATCATCGTGCTGCCGCTGCTGCTGAGCCTTTACATGGCGGCCCTGGACCTGGACCAGTACACGATCCGGAAATGGATCAGCGCACCGTTCATCGGCGTCCAGAACTTCGTCGAGGCGCTCACCGCGACTCCGCTGCTGAACTCGGTCTGGCTGAGCGTCTCCTACTCGGTGCTCGCGATGATCATCACCTTGCCGCTGGGCATCGCGGCCGCCCTGGCCACGCAGAACAAATTCCGCGGCCGGGCTTTGGTCCGTTCGATCTTCCTGATCCCGTATGTGTTGCCTGCCTTCGTGGTCGCCACGGTCTGGCGGACCATGTTCCAACCCGGCGGGGTGGTCGATCATACGCTGAACGGGATCGGGATCGACGCCGGACTGTGGCTCAACGGGCCGAACAGCTATTGGACCCTGGTGATCGTCCAGGTGTGGGCTTCCTGGCCCTTCATCTACATGCTGGCGCTGACCGGCTTGCAATCGGTGGACCACGAGGTGCATGAAGCGGCGGCCTTGGACGGCGCCTTGTGGTGGCGCAAACTCCGTTATGTGATCTTCCCGTATCTGAAGGGGCCGCTTTCGTTGGCGATCCTGGTCGGCTTGCTGCACCACATCAACAACTTCACGCTGCCCTTCGTGCTCTTCGGCATTCCGGCGCCGGAAAACGTCGAAGTGCTGCCGGTGCTGACCTATACGACCAGTTTCCAGAGCGTGCGCTTCGGACTCAGCGCCGCAATGGCCTTGGCGTCCCTGGTGCTGGTGCTCATTCCGTTGTTCGCCTATCTGCGCGTGGTCAAGCTCGACGACGGCGGTGACCGGCCTGCTGCGCGAGTCGGACGCGCCCGTCGCCCGGCCAAACCGCAGGACCCGGTGGCGGCCGCCGCGGCAACGGAGGCAAGCCGATGAGCGCAAGAATCGAACGGCAGCACGAAGTGACCCGGTTGCTGCCCAGACCGCTGCTCGTCGCGGTGATCGTGCTGCTCGGTGCCGCCGTGCTGTTGCCGGTGGGCTACATTTTCCTGGCCTCGCTCAACAATGACTCCAGCATTGCGCGCGGTGATTTCTGGCCCGAGTCCTGGACCTTGGAGAACTACGCCAAGATCTGGGTCAACGTCGGCCTGGCGAACGGTCTGAGCAACAGCGTGCTGGTGGCCGGTGCGACCGCGGTGGTGTCGGCGGCGCTCGCGGTGGGCACGGCCTACGTCCTGGTCCGGTACACGTTCGTCGGCAGGCTGACGATCCTGCGCGGATTGCTGGGCCTGCAGTCGATTCCGGGCACGTTGATGCTGTTGCCGGTTTTCATGCTGTTCTCCTCGGCGCAGACTTACCTTCATATCACCGTGATAGGAACGCAGTGGGGCTTGTTCCTGACCTATCTGACCTTCGCCTTGCCGTTTTCCACCTGGGTCATGGTGACCTATCTGCGCGGACTGCCACGCGAGTTGGAGGAGGCGGCACGGATCGACGGGGCGGGGAACCTGGGTGTGTTGTTCAAGATCATCGTGCCGTTGGCCTGGCCGGGCATCGTGGTCTCGGCGATCTTCGCTTTTCTGCTCGGCTGGAACGATGTGCTTTTCGCCTCGGTGTTGACCCGGCCGGAAAGCCAGACTGCTGCAGTTGCGCTGCAGGTTTTCGGTGCCGGTGCTGAAGGCGGTGCGGTGCCGTTTTACGGCCAGATGATGGCTTCGGCTTTGGTCTGTGCCGCGCCGGTGGTCATTTTGTACCTGATTTTCCAACGTTATCTAGTGGGCGGTTTGACCGCCGGAGGGGTCAAATAATGCAGAGCGAGCCGTGGTTGTTGTCCGGATTCGGTGACGAAATAGACCCGGATCCGCACCTGCAATGCGCGGTGCTGCAGGCGCTCGGCGCCCGGCACATCGAGGTGCGCAGCGCCTGGGGCGTGAACATCGTGGAGCTTTCCGACGCGCAACTGGTTGAGTTGAAGGCGGTGTTGGACGCGCGCGGCATGGCGGTCTCTGCGATCGCTTCGCCGATTGGCAAGGTATCCGTCGAGTTACCGGTAGCGCACGAATTGGCGCGCTTGGATCGGGCGATTGTTGCCGCTGAGGTACTGGGTGCTCAGTACCTCCGGATCTTCTCGTTTTACTACCATGGCGCTCCGGAAGTTGTGCGTGATGCGGTACTGGAGCGAATGCGGGCGCTTGCCGCGCGGGCTGAGCAGGCCGGCGTCGTGCTGTTGCACGAGAACGAAAAGGAAATCTTCGGGGACACGCCAGATCGGGTCCTCGATCTCATTCAGAGCGTGAATTCGCCGGCATTGCGGGTGGCGTGGGATGCGGCGAATTTCGTCCAGGTTGGCGTGCGACCGTTCAGTGAGGCTTATGAAATGCTGCGGCCGTATCTGGACTACGTTCAGGTCAAGGACGCGCTGCTCGCCGACGGCACGGTTGTGCCAGCGGGTGAGGGCGACGGCGAACTGCCGGAGACCGTGCGGGCGTTACGCGATTCCGGCTATCAAGGCTTCGTCTCGTTGGAGCCGCATTTGGCCGATGCCTTTGCCCTGGGCGGCTTCTCCGGACCGGCAGCATTCGGCGTTGCCGGCCGGGCGTTTGCCAAAGTCCTCGAAGCCGAAGGGATTGCCAGCGCATGAGCCCGACCGAACAGAACAAGATCAAAGTAGCCATAGTTGGTTGCGGCTCGATTGGCCGCACCCATGCCGCCGTCGTACTGGAACAACCGGAACTGGAGCTGACCGCGCTGGTTGACCCGATTCCGGAAGCTCGGGCGGCACTCGTTGAGTGGCTCGCCGGCCGGGCCGCGCCGGCCGAATTCGGCTCGATTGGGGAGGCGTTGGCCGCTGCCGATTTGTTTGTGCTGGCCACGCCAAGCGGCCTGCACATCTCGGGCGCACTTGAGGTGCTCGCCGCAGGTAAGCATGTGGTGATTGAAAAACCGCTCGACGTCGATCTGCACCGTGCACAGGAGATCGAAGCCGCTGCGGTTGCCGCAGCTGAAAACGGTCAGCTGGCCACGGTGATCAGCCAACATCGCTTCGACCCGGCCAGCCAAGCAGTGGCGGATGCAGTAGCTGGACAGAAATTTGGTCGGATCACCTCGGCAATCGCCTCGATTGCTTGGTGGCGCGCGCAGTCCTATTACGATTCCGGCGATTGGCGCGGCACCTGGGCGATGGACGGCGGCGGCGCCTTGATGAACCAGGGCGTGCACACCGTGGACCTGCTGCTTTGGTATCTGGGCAAGCCAGTCCAGATCACCGCGCACACCGGTTTGCTGGCGCATCAAGATATTGAAGTGGAAGACACCGCAGCAGCCGTGATCAGCTTTGAATCCGGTGCGCTCGCGGTGTTGCACGCGACGACCGCAGCCTACCCGGGCCTCAGCGCCTCGATTCAGGTGATGGGCTCGCACGGCTCGGCCAGGATTGACACCGATCGCTTGGTCTATTTTCACGCCGCTACGGAACAGTCCGAAGACGCCCGAATGGGTGTGCAAGGGGACTGGGATCAGTCTGCGGAGGTGATTGCCGGCTACGCCGGTGAACCACTCGTCGTGGCTGACCCAACCGTATACCCGCTGGGCCATTCCCGGCAGTACCGGGACATTATTGCCGCGCTGACCGCTGGCACGCAGCCCGGGGTAACCGTGAGCGATGCGGTCCGGGCACTGGCCTGCGTCCGAGCGGTGTATCTTTCCGCAACTCTGGGTCAGAGCGTGCTCTTCGATGATGTTTTAGCTGGAAAATACGACGATGTTGAGGTCACAGTGCCAAAAAGTTCAGTGGCAGGAAGCCCAGTCCGATGAAATTTTCAGTCTTCACCGCCTCGACGCCCGAGTGGTCGCCGGAAGAAGCGGTTGCCCAGTTGGCGGCCCAAGGCTGGGACGGTATCGAATGGCGGGTAACCGATCAAGCCGCCGCCGAAACCCCTGGTTTCTGGGCGGGTAATCGCTGCACTATTCCGTTGACCGGGATGGAAGCGGAACTGCCGCGGGTTCGGGCGCTCGCCGAGCAGGCCGGCCTAGGCGTGTCTGGCGTCGGTGGCTATGTCCCGTGCGGTGAGCACGACGACGTCGAACGGATGCTGGCGGCCACCGCCGCCTTGGGTGCGCCCCAAGTGCGCGTGGTGGTGCCAGCGCTAGGCACCGCGGAGTGGGGCGGCAAACCAGCGAGCGGCATTGCCTATCCTGAGCTGTTCTCGCAGGCCCGGGAGGATTTTGCCTGGGTTGCCGAGCGGGCTGCTCATCACGGCGTCAAAGCCTTGGTGGAGTTGCATCACCGGACCCTGGTTTCTTCCGCCTCGGCGGCCTTGCGCTTGCTCGATGGCTTGGATCCGGCGCACGTTGGCGTGATCCACGACCTGGGCAATTTGCAGATCGAGGGCCACGAAGATCACTTGGCCGCATTCCAAATGCTGGGGCCCTACTTGGCGCATGTGCATGTAAAAAATGGTCGCTGGGTTTCTGACGGTTTGGGCGAGTTTGGTGAAACGCAGTGGCGGCACGAATGGGCCCCGCTCCGCGAGGGAATTTCGAGCGTTTTGGCCTACTTCCGCGCGCTGCGCAAGCATGGTTACGACGGCTGGATTGCCCTGGAAGATTTCTCTACCGAGTTGCCCTTGGCGGAGCGCACTGCGGCGAATCTCGAATTCGTCCGCCGGGCCTGGGACGCGGCCGGATGAGCGCTTCGATCCCGCAGTTGGATCCCGACCGGCTGTTCCCAGCAGATCCGGGCGTGCGAGCTTTAGCACGTTCGCTGCATGACTTGGTCGCGGATCTGCCGATCCTGTCTCCGCACGGTCACGTGCCGGCGTCGTTATTGCTGGAGAATGAGCCCTTTGGTGATCCTGCCAGCCTGCTGATCAGCCCGGATCACTATGTCACCCGGTTGATTCATGCCTCCGGCATCTCGTTGGCCGAGTTGGGCGTTGGCGCCGCCTCGGCGGATCCGCGCGATATTTGGCGGCGTTTTTGCGCCGCTTGGCCGCTGTTCGACGGCACCGCCTCAGGCTATTGGCTGCGCTCGGAGCTCATTGAGGTCTTCGGCATCGACGATTCGTTGATCGATGAAGCACATGCCGATCAGCTCTACGATCAATTGGTTTCAGTCCTGGCCACGCCTGAGTTCCGGCCGCGGGCGCTCTTCGATTCCTTCGGCATTGAAGTGCTCGCGACCACCGATGATCCGCTCGATTCACTAGCGGATCACGCTGCGCTGGCGGCAGATTCGTCATTCCATGGCCGGGTGCTGCCCACCTTCCGACCGGATGCCTATCTGAACGCGCATGCGCCCGGCTTTGCGGAGCGGGTGGATCGGTTGATTGTCGAAGCGGGCGATGGTGCACACGGGTACCGGGGGTATCTTGCCGCGCTGGCCAACCGGCGTCGTTATTTCATTGAACACGGTGCGATTTCTGCGGACCATGGCGTGCGCACGCCGTTGACTGTGAAACTCTCCGACGATGAAGCAGAGCGGTTGTTTGATTCTGCGCTGCGGGGCGGATTGTCTGCTGCTGAACGAGACGCTTTTGAAGGCCAAATGATGTACCAGATGGCTCGAATGTCGGTGGAGGACGGTTTGGTGATGACACTGCACCCGGGCTCGTACCGCAATCATCACGAGCCTTCCTTCGCGCGCTTTGGCGCGGACACCGGGCACGATATCCCGTTTGCCGTGGGATACACCGAGGGCTTGCGCCCGCTGCTCAACGACTTTGGCACCGCTGCTGGGTTCCACTTAGTGCTATTTACCTTGGACGAGACGGTATTTTCGCGTGAGCTGGCACCGTTGGCTGGCTTCTACCCCTCGGTATTTCTTGGTGCGCCGTGGTGGTTCCTGGACGCTCCAGATGCGATGTTAAGGTTTCGTTCTGCGGTGACTGAAACTGCCGGTTTCTCGCGCAGCGCTGGGTTTGTCGATGACACGCGGGCGTTTTGCTCCATTCCGGCCCGGCACGATGCCTCGCGCCGGGTGGAGGCTTCGTTTTTGGCGCGATTGGTTGCCGAGCACCGGGTATCTGAATCACGGGCGGCCGAGGTCATGGTGGATTTGGTGGATGCGGCGCCACGACGGGTTTTCAAGCTATGAAGCTGGCGCGTTCTACTGTCTCGGTGCCCAAGCCGCCGGTCCGGATCGTGCATCTGGGTTTGGGCGCTTTTCACCGAGCACATCAGGTGTGGTTTACCCAACATGCCGCTGACGGCTCCGAATGGGGGATTGCCGCGTTCAGTATGCGCTCGGCAACTGCTGCGGACGCGCTCGCGCCGCAGGACGGTTTGTTTACCCTGGTGCAGCGCGGTGCCACGGATTCTGTTGAACTGCTCTGGCCGATTGTCGAAGTAGGCGATGCCTCCGCAGAAAATGGGGCTGCGCGAATGGTCGAGTTGATCGCTGCGCCGAGCACCGCCGTCGTGACGCTGACCATCACCGAGGCGGGCTACGCCGCCGACTCGGTCGCCATCCGTTTGCTGCGCGCTGGGCTCGCGGCGCGGGCCGCCGCGGGGGGCGGGCCGATCGCCGTCGTACCTTGTGACAATCTCAGCGGTAACGGGGAGTTGCTAGCCGCGCTGGTGGGTGTTGAGGGCGAGGTGGGTTTCGTCTCGACCTCGGTGGATCGGATCACGCCGCGCACGACGCCGGCCGACCAAGAAAGCGTTCGGCGCACCACCGGTTGGACGGACGCGGCCCCCGTGGTCGCCGAGCCTTTTGCCAGCTGGATTCTGCAAGGCGACTTTCCGGCGGGGCGGCCGCGGTGGGAGTCGGCCGGTGCGGTGTTTGTCCAGGACATAACGCCCTGGGAACAGCGCAAATTGTGGCTGCTGAACGGCGCGCACACCTATTTGGCGAATGCCGGCTTAGTGCGCGGACATGTGACGGTGGCGGAAGCGATTGCGGACGCAGAACTGCGTGCTGGGGTCAATGCTTTTTGGGCCGAGGCGGCGGCGCATTTGCCTGCTGAGGTCGATGCCGCAGAATACGCCGAGCAGCTGATTGAGCGCTTTGCGAATGCCCGGATTGAACATCGGCTGAGCCAAATTGCCACTGACTCGACGGCTAAATTGCGGGTCCGAGTGCTGCCGGTACTGCGTGCGGAACGGGCGGCGGGCCGTTCCGGGGCTGCTTCGATGGTGGTTATTGATGCCTGGATCCAAGCGATGCAGTCTGGAATTCGCAGCGCTGATGCTGGAGATGACCAGATCGAAGCCGCCTTGATGTCAAGCGAATCACGCACTGCTCTTTTGACGTTATTGGACCCGAAACTAGTGGAGGAACCCCGATGAAAATCATCGCTGCCGATGTGATTGTCAGCAGTCCGAGCCGGAACTTCGTCACGCTGAAGATCACCACCGACGAGGGGCTCACTGGGCTGGGTGATGCGACGCTGAACGGGCGTGAGCTGGCCGTGGCGAGTTATCTCGGTGATCATCTGTGCCAATTGCTGATCGGTCGGGACCCGCATCGGATTGAGGACACCTGGCAGTTCCTGTACCGCAGTTCGTATTGGCGGCGCGGGCCGGTAACGATGGCCGCGATTGCCGCCGTCGACATGGCGTTGTGGGATATCAAAGGCAAAGCGGCCGGTCTGCCCGTTTATCAGTTACTCGGGGGCGCTTCGCGAACTGGTTTGCGGACGTACGGGCACGCGTCTGGTCGCGATTTGCCGGAGCTGTTCGATTCGGTGCGGGAGAACTTGGCCGAGGGGCATACCTCGGTGCGGATTCAGACCGCTGTGCCGGGGTTGAAAGCGATTTATGGCATCGCTGCGCAGGAGCAATCGTCGGGGGAGCGATACGACTATGAGCCGGCTGGCCGGGGTGCTTACCCGGTGGAGGAGGACTGGGATACTCGGGCTTATTTGAACCATTTGCCGAGTGTTTTCGAGGCGGTGCGCAACGAGTTTGGTCCGGATTTGCCGCTTCTGCACGACGGCCATCACCGGATGACGCCGATCCAAGCCGCGAAACTGGGTAAGTCCCTGGAACCCTATGATCTGTTTTGGCTTGAAGACTGCACGCCCGCAGAGAACCAAGAAGCGCTGCGCTTGGTGCGTCAGCACACCACCACTCCGCTAGCAATTGGTGAAGTGTTCAACACCGTGTGGGACTTCCAGACGTTGATTCGGGAGCAGCTCATTGACTATGTGCGGGCCGCGTCAACACACTTTGGCGGGATTTCGCCGCTCAAGAAGGTCATGGACTATGCCGCGCAGTACCAAATCAAGTCTGGATTCCACGGGCCAACCGATATTTCGCCGGTCGGTTTCGCCGCGCAATGCCATGTGGGTTTGGCGATCCATAACTATGGCATTCAGGAGTACATGCTGCATTCCGCGCAGACCAATGAGGTGTTCCAACAGTCGTTGAGCTTCAGCGGCGGGCTGATTCGGCTTGATCCTTCGGTGCCGGGGCTCGGCATTTCATTGGATGAGGACGCTGCTACGCGGTACCCGTACCAGCAGGCGTATCTGCCGTACAACCGGTTGGCCGATGGGACCGTACACGATTGGTAATTGGGCACGACTGGTAACCCCCTCCGCGTGAGTGCACACGTGCACTCGCGCGTCCGGAATTGGTTGAGGGTTCAGCCGAGCCGTTGCTTGAGGAACAGCGCCGCCCGGTCCAAGGCCTGCTCGGCTTCATCGAGCATGCCGACAAGGGACTGGAAAACATGTGGCACATTTGCCGTGAAATCTAGCGTCACGTCGACGTCGGCCTCACGAGCCCGATCGGCCAACCGCACTGAATCGTCGAGTAATACCTCGTTCCCGCCAACTTGTAACAGCATTGGTGGGAATCCAGCCAGATCGGCCAACACCGCCGGCGCGAGCAATTCTTGATTCGGGTCTTGCCCATTGAGATACATTGCACCGGTGTAGTCAATTGATTCCGTAGTGAAAAGTGGATCAACGTCCAGCCTCGTGGTGATGCTTGCGCCGCTTCGAGTGTGATCCAAGCCCGCGGAGAAGGCGACGATTGCGGCAGGCATTGGCAATCCGGCAGTCCGTGCGGCGAGGCAGGTGGTGACGGTCAGCCCGCCGCCCGCAGAGTCACCAGCGAAAGCAACTGAACTCGGATCGACGCCGCCGTCCAATAATGCCCGGTAAGCCGCTACGCAGTCCTCAATTGCGGCGGGGAATGGGTGTTCTGGGGCCAGACGATAGTCCAGGGAAATCGCTTGATAACCGGTCCGGGTGACCAAGTTTCCAGTGAGGCCCATCGCGGTTTCCGGTGAACCCAGTGAGAAAGAGCCGCCGTGAAAGTAAAGAATGGTGCCGGCGCGAGCGGTTTGCTCCGGTTCGACCCGGACGGCGGGTATGCCGGCCAGCGTAGTCGGTGACGTCTTGATCTCCTCGGGCACCGGGAAATTCGCCATCAACGCCGTGAAATTGCTGCGCATCACGTCAATCGGCTCGCTCTGGAAACCTTTGGGGCCCTGCCGCAGCATCTGATCTACGGCTTCCCTTTGTGCTTTGCTCACGGTCTTGGTCCTTCGCTCGATCCGCTTTCAATCCAGATCGTAGCCGAGTGCCCTGACTATCCGGTGCCTGTGGACCCTCCCCAGTCACCCCCTCACCTCGCAAGCTCGGCCAGGGAACCCTGCGACCGTGGGCCCAGCGAGTGCACACGTGCGCACTCGCGCCCTTTCGTGTCGAACTCCGTTCGCCACGTAGGGACCCAACCCGAGTGCACACTTGGTGCAGATGTTTTCCGAAAACACCCGCACCAAGTGTGCGTTCGCGCGCCGAGGAAGCTCGCTGCGTGCGCTGGTTCCGCTAACCGGTCAGGGCTGCTTCGGCGCGCAGCAGCGCATTGCGGCCGGCCCCGGCGTGTTCCAACGCCAGCAGGCCGGCGCCGAGCACTGGCGAGGCGGTGACCAACTCGGTATGCGCCTTGGGCGCCTGGAGCGCCAATCCGCGTTCGACGGCGTTCAGCAGCTCCCGGTGCCCGGCGGCCAATACGCTGCCGCCCAGCACCACCGGCACCGGCTCCTCGAGCAGTCCCAGGCGGCGCAATGAAGTGACTGCCATGGTGACGATTTCTTCGGCCTGCCGGGCCACCACAGCGGCCGCGACTTGATCGCCGGAGGCGGCGGCGGTGAACAGCAATGGAGCCAGCTCGACCACTGCGCGGCCCGGCATCCGGCCGAAGTGCAGGGCTTCGAAGACCTCGGCCACCGATACCACGGAGAACTCGGCGAGCACCAGATCACGCAGCTCGGTCTGTGGGCCACGGCCGTCCTCGGCCCGCACTGCATGCCAGAGGACTTCCGCGCCCAAATCTCCGCCGCCGCCCCAGTCGCCGGAAATCCGGCCCAAGGAGGGGAATCGGGACGTCGCGCCGTCGGCCCGGACACCCACCGCGTTGATCCCGGTACCGCAAACCACCGCCACGGCGTCCGGCTCGCTGGTCCCGGCCCGGAGGAGGGCCAACAGGTCCACCTCCACCACTGAATCTTCGCGGAACCACGGCGCCTCCGAGACTGCTTCCCGGAATGCGGTGATCTCAGCCGGCAAATCCATGCCCGCCAAATAGACACTGCTGCCGGCCAGCTCGACCGAGGTCCTGGCCAAGGCTTTGCCGACCAGGATCTCGATCACCGAGACCGATTCGGCCAACCCGGTGATCTGCGGATTCGAACCGGGGCCGCGTTCCCTGGCCAGCAACTCGCCGTCGAGCGAAAGCAGGACGACGTCGGTTTTGGAACCGCCGCCGTCGACGGCCAGTACGGCTCGGACGGCGCCAACACTCATGCTCACTGTGCCCACGCCAAGTGCTGCTTGTTGTTCGCGATCAGCAGGTCCGTGAGCTTTTCGGCTTTATCAAACTGGCCGACCAGTGGATGCGCCAACATTGCGCGCAGTACCCGGTCCCGGCCGTCGGCCGCGGTAGCCAAGGTTGCGGCTTCGAGGGCAAGCCGTTCGTAGCGCGCCACCGCGGAAATCAGGCCCGCCATCTCCTCAGGTACCGCGGCAACGGGCTGAATTTCCAGGCCGGCAGAACTGATCCGAGCCGGCACCTCGATCACATGATCGTCGGGCAGGAATGGCAAGGCACCGTCGTTCCGCAGGTTGACCACTTGAACATCGCCGCGATTGCCGACCAGTGACGCCATCAGATCCACGGCGGCTTCGGAGTAATACGCACCGCCACGTTCGGCTAATTCGGCCGGTTTGGTCACCACCGAAGGGTCAGCGTATTTCGCCAACAAAGCCTGCTCTACCGCCATCACAGCTTCGGCCCGAGTGGGCTCCTTGCGCTGCTCCGCCAACACCACATCGTGTGCATAGAAGTAGCGCAAATAATACGAAGGAACCGCGCCTTGCAACCGGAGCAACGCCTCCGGCATATGCACATGCTCGGCCAATTCCGGCAATCGCTCGGCCAAAAGCGAAGGCAGCACGTCGTGACCATAGACCCGGACACCGCGCTCCCAGGTCAGGTGGTTCAAGCCCACGTGCTCCAAGGCAACAGCTTCCGGTGCCACCGAAAGCATGTCGGCAAACTTCCGCTGAAAACCTATCGCCACATTGCACAGCCCGACGGCGCGGTGCCCGGCTTCCAGCAAGGCTCGGGTCACGATGCCAACCGGGTTGGTGAAGTCGATGATCCAGGCATTCGGCTTGGCGTGTTTCCGCACCGCATCGGCAACCCGCAGTACTACCGGCACGGTACGCAGAGCCTTGGCGAAGCCACCAGGTCCGGTGGTCTCCTGACCAATGCAGCAGGCTTCATGGGGCCAGGTCTCATCACCCTGGCGTGCAGCCTGGCCGCCGATGCGCAACTGGATCAGGACGACGTCGGCATCGGCCACGCCCGCTTCAAGATCCGAGGTAGTCCGGATGCTGCCAGGGTGCCCGGCATGCGCGAAAATCCGTTGCGAAACCCCGCCGACCAATTCCAGCCGGTGCGGATCCGGATCAACCAACCAGAGCTCGGTGATGTCCAATACCGAACGCAGCCTGGCGAAGCCGTCGATCAGCTCGGGGGTGTAGGTGGATCCTCCGCCTACTACAGTGACTTTCACGTTTGTCTAACCTTTCACGCCGGAGAACTTGATGCCCTCGATGAATTGTTTTTGGGCTAAGAAGAACAAGATGATCACGGGCAGCATCACCAGCACCGTGGCGGCCATCGTCAGATTCCACTGCACTTGATGCACGCCGCGGAAGGAGGCCAGGCCCAGCGAAAGCGTCCAATTGCCTTGGTTTTCACCGGTATAGAGCAGTGGGCCGAAGTAGTCGTTCCAGGTGTTCAGGAAGCTGAAGAGTGCCGCGGCGGCAATGCCTGGTTTGGCCATCGGCAGGATCACCCGGAACAGGATGGAAAGTTCCGAAGCCCCATCGACGCGGGCAGAATCCGAGTAGCTCTGCGGAATGGTGATCAGGAATTGCCGAAGCAAGAAAATGCTGAAGGCATCGCCCAACAAATTCGGCAGAATCAGCGGCCAGAGTGTGCCGGTAAGGCCCATTTTGGCCCAGACCACGTACATCGGCACCGCGATCACTTGCGGCGGCAACAGCATCGCCACAATCACCAGGTAGAACATCGTGTTCCGGCCGCGCCACTTCAACCGGGAGAGCGCGTAGGCTACCGGAACGCTGGAGATCAGCATGAACGCCGTCGCCAGCCCGGCATACAGCAGCGAGTTGCCAAAGTAGGCCAGCATGGGAGCTTTTTCAAAGACTTCAGCAAAGTTTTCCCAGTGCCAGGAGGTAGGCCAAAGGTTCTTGGTGAGGGCTTGCTGATCACTCATCAGTGCGGTGAGCACAATGAACAGGATCGGACCGATAAAGCCGATCGCCAGCACGATCGCAATCGCGTGATTGCCAATCCAGGCAAGCGTGTTTTGCTGCCGCAGACTCTTTAACTTGGCTGGTTTGCGCAGCTTGGGCAACTTTGGTGTGGTGCTGCGCGGAGCTTCTAGAACGCTCATGCTTCCTCCCCGATGCCGGCCGAACGCATCCGGCGCACCAAAATGATGGTGAATATTGCGCTGACCAAGAACAGGGCAATCGCCATCGCCGAGGCATAGCCCATGTGGAATTGGTGGAAGCCTTGTTCGTAGAGCCACATCGGGAAGGTCATGGTCGAGTTGTCCGGGTAGCCGATCGACAGCGACGAACCGGCGACGGCGGAACTGCCCGAAGCGACGGAGCCCGCCACTACCGCTTCGGTAAAGAATTGCAGCCCGACGATAATCGAATTGACCACCGCGAACGTCAGCACTGGCGCAATTGATGGCAGGGTAATGTGCCGGAATTGCTGCCAGGCGCTGGCACCGTCTAGCCCGGCGGCTTCGTAAAGTTCGCCCGGTACGTCAAGCAGTGAGGCGAGCAGAATCACCATCACGGTGCCCGAGGTCCAGAGCGCCATCACGGTCAACGCGGGTTTGGCGAAGGCTGGATCGTTGAACCAGAGCGGTCCTTGAATGCCGAACAGGCCAAGGACCTGGTTCAGCGGCCCGGTGGACGGGTTGAGGATGAAGACGAAAGCCAGTGCGGCGGCCACGGGTGGCGCGAGCGCGGGGAGGTAGAACAGGGTGCGAAAAACCCCGGATGCGCGCTTGAGCTTCGTGAGCACGATCGCGGTGACTAGACCGAAGCCGACTCGTCCTACCGTGATCGCGATGGTCAGCCAGACGGTATTGCCGATCGCCTTCCACATCAACGGATCTTTGCTGAACATGTAGCTGAAATTGTTGAAACCGGCCCAGGTCGGATCGTTGATCAGATCGAAATTCGTCAACGAATAGTAGGCCGTGGTGAGCAGCGGGTAGAGGAAAAAAATGCTCAGGCCCAGAATCCACGGTGCCATAAAAGCCAAAACGGTCAGCCGCCGTCGGGCCTTGCTGTTGTTTTTCGGTTGTTTCCGCACCGGCAAGGCAGCTGCCGACGGTGGCTTCTTGGCAGCCTCGGTGAGCGTGGCCACGTTTAGTGCCCCAGCGTCGAGAGATTGTCGATTTGGCTGTCGACTTCCTTGAGCCCGGCGGCCAGATCCGGCGCACCGCCATTGGCGTACTTGAGTGCGAAGTCCTGGGCCACCTTGATGTAGGCGCCGCCGTTGTTCGAGGACGGGTTGTTCTGCAACTTCCCGCCGTTGAACAGATCCAGGAAAGTTTGGAATTGCGGCGTGAGTTTGAGATTGGGTGACTTCGCTGAATCTGCGGTGGTCGGCACGTTCTTGAGCGCATTGGCCAGATCAACCAGGGCATCTGTGTCGGTGCTCAAGTACTTGACCAGTTCCCAGGCTGCGCCCGCATTCTTGGCACCTTTCGGAATGCCGATGATGGTGCCGGTCGTGTAGGCGGTGCCGTAGAGTTCCGGCTTGTCATCCGGGACGGGGAACGGTGCCGTCGCATAGTCCAGGTCGGGCGCTTCGGCGGCGATGAAGGCGGTGCGGAACTCGCCGTCGACCATCATCGCGGTCTTGCCGGTCTCGAAGTTGTTATCCGCTGAATATTCTTGGCCGGCAGCCGCGGTGAATTGGGTGAGCTTGTCGGCACCGTAGAAATTGGTGAGGTCCTTTTGCCAATTGAGCATGGTGGACCACGCGGGATCGCTCGCGAGGGCAGATTTCCCGTCTGCGTTCTGCCATTTGGCGCCGAACTGCGGGGTGAGCGTTTGTACGGTGTTTTCGTAGAAGCCGGGGGTGGGTACGAAACCGGCTACTTTGATGCTGCCGTCGGCGTTCAACTGGGTCAGCGTCTTGGCGTCTTCAGCGAGTTCGCTCATGGTTTTTGGTGGGGCGGTAATGCCCGCGGCCTCAAACATTTTCTTGTTGTAGTAGAGGCCGTAGACGTCCGCGAGCATTGGCATGGCGCACCGGGTTCCCTGGAACGAGGTGTAGTCACGAGTTGCTTGCGGGATTTGGTTCAGATCGACTTTGTCCCGGTCCAAATACGGTTGCAAATTCTGGAACGAGCCGGAGCTGCAGAATTGGCCGATGTTGTCCGTGGTGAACGAGATCGCGACGTCCGGTGCATTGCCGCCGCGGATCGCTTGGGTGATCTTGTCGTCGTCCTGATTGCCCTCACTCTTGATCGTGATGTTCGGGTGCAGTTGGTGAAATTTGTCCAGCACCGCGTTGACCGCGGCGAGCTCACGGTCCGCGAACTTGCTCCAAATGGTGATGCTGACCTTTTCGTCCGACGACGGCGCTGCCGCGGCCTGGCCGGAGCCAGTTCCGTTGCTGTTGCCGACGCCGCCACAAGCGGTGAGGCCGAAGGCGAGTGCCCCGGCCAGGACGATTGCCGGGACGGGACTGCTGATTCGGCCGGTCGACGGTGTCCGGCGGTTCTTGCGACGGTGCTGCATGGTTCCTCCTCAGTGGTGCCCGGGCCGATGGTCCGGGTTTTCGGGTGCGAACCATCGCCGCGCGACCGGGTACCGGGATGCCGGAGGCAGCGCGTGATGGCAGTGATGCAGTTGTGTTCGGGTTTCGTTCTCGAGGTGCTAGCTGGTCATGACCGAGCCGGTTTCGAAGGCCTTTTCGCGGGCATGTTTGAGCGCCAAGGAACTGGCTCCGGCCAGCGCGTTGCCGGCCGGGATCCCTTCGACCGGGGCTCCATCGACTGGTTTGGCCTGGCGGTTCGGTCCGGTTGGGCTGGGAACCCCGAGCGCGAGGACTTCGGCGGTCGATCCGTGCGGTGCGTTCATCACTTCGCCGAGGTTTTCCCGGACCAGCTGCGCCAAGGGCTCACCGCCGGCCACGCCGAAGGCCCCGCCGAGCAGCAGCAGCTCCGGGTCCAGGACGGTCACGATCGCGGACAGTCCGGTGGCGATCCGCAAAGCCAAATCGTTCAGGAACGCAGCATGACCCGATGCCGAGCCGGTCCGGGCTGCGGTGCGCAACGTTTCCACCGGGTCGTCTCCGGGCAGCCCATGGGCCCGGGCCAGTGCCGCGATCGCCTGCGGGCTGAGCAGATTTCCGAACTTGCCGCCACGGCGGTCCAGTCCGGTCTCCGCCTCGGCCCGGTCGGGTACCGGAAGGTAATCGATTTCGCCAGCGCCGCCGGTGAAACCGCGGAAGAGTTCCCGACGGATCACGATTGCGGCGCCGAGGCCGGTGTCGATCCAGACCAGGGCGAAGTTCTCCGCTGCGGCGGCCAGACCGCCGTCGAGCTCGGCCAAGGCCATCAAGTTGACGTCATTCTCCACGGTGACCGGCATGTCCAGCTCCAGGTCCAAGGCAGCGATCAGGTCGTAATTGCTCCAGGCCGGCATATGCGGCGCGAACTTGAGCATTCCGCTGCGCGGATCCAAGGCCCCGGGCAGGCCGATCACCGTGTGCAGGATTTGCTGTTCCGAGATTTTCGCGGTGATGCAGGCGGCCTGGATGGCCCGCCGAACGCCGCTTCCGGCCGAGGCGCAGGCTGCGAATTGGTGCTGTGATACGACGTTGCCGGACAGATCGGTGATCTGCACGTCGATATTCGCCGGGGTCACGTTCACGCCGGCTGCGAATCCGACCTCCGGCCGGACTCCCCAGAGTTGCGCTTTGGGGCCCGGACCGCCCGAGCGCATGCCTTGCTTCTGCACCAGGCCGGCGGATTCCAGGCGGCTCAGCAAGTCCGCGGTGGCCGGTTTGGAAAGCCCGGTCAGGTCTTCGAGCTCGGCGCGGGAAATCTCACCGGCGCGCAGGATGTGGCTGAGCGCGGCACGGTCGTTGATGATGCGGAGTTTGCTGGGTCCGGTAGACATCGGGTTCGCTCGAATCAATCGTCTGGAAACTTACCTATCGATTAAAACAAGATACACCGGAAAGTGATCTACGCAACAGGAATTCTCCGATCAATTTCCTGATCTCCGAATCCCGCCACTCCACCGCGCCACTCCATCCCGCCACTCCAAGCGCGAGTGCACACTTCGCGCGGGTGTTTGCCGAAAACATTCGCGTGAAGTGTGCACTCGCGCGGAAAGTGTCGTTGAGCTGTGCGGCGCTCATGTTCAAACTGTTGATTATTTGTGATTGCTATGATGTGATTGCAATCACATAAAGTCAGCGTGGACGAAGTGAGGCTGTTGTGTTTTTCTCTGCCGTGAAGTCACACCGCTCGGTGGCCGTAGGCATCGCCGCGGCCTTGGTCTTGGGGGCGGTGCCGCTGTTCGGCGTCCAGTCCGCGGAAGCCGCCCCGGCGGCGCCGGCCAGCACCGGGATCAAAGCCCAAGTCCCAGTCGATGCCAACGGGAAACCGCTCGGTGCGATTTCCGGGTTCCAGCAGGACGGCGCGAGGATCACGCTCAAACCGGCCTCCGGAGCGTTGCGGGTCACGTTCCTGGACGCCAAGAATTTCCGGATCGAAGCCGATCCCAGCGGGACCTTGAGCGATCCGGCGAATACTTCGCAGAACGACCCCGCCCGGTCGGCCAATCTGGTGGTCGGAGCCGATCAGTTCAGCGCAGTACCGGTGACCGTGACCGACGGCGCCAGGATCACCCTCGCCACCTCTGCGGTGAAACTGGAAGTGGACAAAGCCAGCGGGAAGTTCACCCTCCGCCGGGCCGACGGGAGCCTGGTCTGGGCCGAGGCGGCACCATTGAGCTTCGGTAATTCGTCGACCACTCAGGCCCTGGCGGGCCAACCCGGCGAACAATTCCTGGGTGGCGGCATGCAGAACGGACGCTCGGTGCACACCGGCCAAGTGATCAACATCAGCAAGGACTACAACTGGGCCGACGGCGGAAACCCCAATGCGGTGCCGTACTACATGTCCAGCGCCGGCTACGGAGTATTCCGCAACACCTTCGCGCCCGGCAGCTACGACTTCGGCAGCACCCCGGCTGCTGCCAGTCCGCTGGAAACCAGCACGCATCAGGAAAATCGCTTCGACGCCTACTATTTCGTGGGCGATTACAAACAGGCCTTGGACGGTTACACCAAGCTCACCGGTCGGCCGATGATGCCGCCGGTCTATGCCCTTGAATACGGGGATGCGGATTGCTACAACCGGTCCAATCCGGACTATTCCTCCTCAGGTTTCAACGATCCCAAGGCGCCGAAACAAAACACTTTCGATGCAGTGAAAACCGCCGAACAGTTCAAAGCCAACGACATGCCCGGGGCCTGGATGCTGGTCAACGACGGTTACGGTTGCGAATACACCAAAGACCCGGACCCGTACGATCCGGCAAATCCCGGCAAGGGGCTCGGCGGCACCGTGCAGGAGATCCAAAAGGTAGCCGATCTCAAGACCGGGCTCTGGACCCAGCGTTCGTTGACCAACCAGCCGCTGGAGGTCGGTCAAGACGGCATCGCCTTGCGCAAACTCGACGTCGCCTGGGTCGGCGAGGGTTACCGGATGGCGTTGACCGGTTGCGAATCCGCGCACAACGGCATCGAGCAGTATTCCGCGAATCGCGGAGTGGCATTGATGGTCGAAGGCTGGGCCGGTTCCCAGCGTTGCGGCATCCAATGGACCGGAGACCATACCGGCAGCCTGGACGCGATCCGTTGGCAGGTTCCGGCGATCGCCGGCTCCGGAAACTCGGGTCTGGCTTTCACCACGGCCGATGTAGACGGCATCTTTGGCGGCTCGCCGGAAAGCTACGTCCGCGACCTGCAGTGGAAGGCCTTCGCGCCGGCGCTTTACTCGATGAGCGGCTGGGCGCCCACGGACAAGCGCCCCTGGTTGTACGGCGACGCGGCCACGGCGATCAACCGATCGTACTTGCAGTTGCGCCAGCAGCTGATGCCGTACATCTATTCCTTGGCAGCGGGTTCGCACGCGAACGGTACCCCGATGGCCCGTACTATGGCGCTCGAGTTCCCGCAGGATCCGGCCTCGTACAGCGCTGAGGCGAACAACCAGTTCATGCTCGGCCCGGACTACCTGGTGGCCCCGGTTTCGGCCAGCACCGACATCCGCAACGGCATCGTGCTCCCGGCCGGCAGCCAGTGGGTGGATTACTGGACCGGGAACGTTTACCAAGGCGGCCAGACACTCAATGGCTACAAGGCACCGCTGCAGACCCTACCGTTGTTCGTGCGGGCCGGCGCATTGGTGCCGCAAGGCATCGTGGCTCGGAACGCGTCCCTGGTGCCGGAAGATTCGGCACTCACCCTGAACGTCTACCCGAGCGGTTCGTCTGCCTTCAGCTTGTATGAAGACGACAAAACCAGTCGTGCTTACCAGCAAGGCAAAAACACCGTGCAGGATTTCGCGGTACAGGCTCCAGCGAAGAACGCCGGTGATGTCACGGTGACGATCGGCGCCCGCAAGGGGGATTACTCCGGTATGGCGGCGTCTCGGCCCTATGAGCTGAAAGTGAATTCCGGCTCCAAGCCGAGCTCGGTGGTCAGGGACGGTGCCGAACTTTCCGCGCTCGTGGACCAGAAGGCTTTCGACGCCGCGCAGACCGGCTGGTATTACGACGCCGCCGCCGGAGCAGTCCGGGTCAAGGCGGGCCAGGTCGCGAAGGACGCGGGCACCGTCGTCGTACTGAAGGACAGCAGCGCGGTGGGCGGCAAAGACTCGGATGCCACGGCCGCGCAGGTCAAGCTGAGTCTGGACAAGCAGGTTTTCCAAGGGGCGAAGACCACAGCGACCGCGAGTTTCAGCAATAACGGCGATCGCGCGAAGACCGATCTGAAGCTGAGTATCAAGACGCCGACCGGTTGGACGGTGGATTCCGTCAGCGGTGATGCGGTGGCCAACGTGCCCACCGGTGGCACGGTCACGGCGAAGTTCGTGGTGGTGCCAGGTCAGGCAGCCGCCGCCGGCGTGCAGACGCTTGAGGCGGTGGCGAGCTACCAAGATTCCGCTGGAACCGCGCAATCGGTCAGTGGCGCGAACCAATTGGATGTCGCTTACAGCAGCTTGGCAGGCGCCTTCAATGCGGTGTCAGTGACCACGGTTGCGGGCAAAGCGAGCGGCAATTTCGACGGCGGAGGGGCGACGTTCGCGGCCGAGCAACTTGCATCCGCTCCGATCCCGGCTGGCGGCGTGAAGCCGGGTGGCACGGTTCCGGTAACTACTGCCGACGGCACGGTGATCAACTACACCTGGCCGGCTGCTGGTCCGGACGTGAACAACTCGGTGGCGCTCAATGGCCAAACCATCGCCTTGAAGGGGACCGGTACACACCTGGCCGTACTGGCATCCGCAGCGAGCGGCAAGGGGGTCAGTCCCGAACTCACGCTGACCTATGCGGACGGCACGAAGCAGAAGCAGACAGTGTTCTTTCCCAACTGGTTGCAGCCCAAAGATCTGGGCGGCGGCGTGCTTGCCGTCTCGAGTCAGGGCCGGAACAACGCCAATGGGCCTTCGCCGGAGTACACGCAGTACAAGTACCAGGCGTTCTCGAATTCATTGCGACTGATCCCGGGCAAGGAGCTGGCCTCGGTGACTTTGCCGGTGGCGACGAACGTGAAGTTCTTCGATTGGAAAGTGGTCACGCAGAAGCTGCCCGCAGCCCCGGACCAGGATGTCTTCGCTTCGGATTGGCCCTGGGTGTCCGCGAGCAATGGTTATGGCGTGATCGGCAAGGACGTGGCGAACAAGGACGCTGTGGATTCTCCCGATTTGCCGCTCGCGATCAACTACACCGATCCGGCAACCGGCACGAATCCGAGCTATGCCAAGGGCTTGGGTGCACACGCGCCGAGCAAGATCACCTACTACCTGGGTGGTCAATGCAGCTCGTTCAGTGCTGCGGTGGGTCTGGAGAAAGACTTCGGCGGCAAGATCATCTTCACCGTGAACGGCGATGGTCGGCAGCTCTATCAAAGCCGGACCTTTACGCCCGGATTTGCCCCGGAGCCGATCAAAACCGATCTGACCGGAGTGCAGTACTTGGAGCTCTCGCTCGATCCGGCCAATGCGGATGCGATCAACGGTGCGCATGGAATCTGGGGCAATGCGAAGTTCAATTGTGCGGCCCCGGATACTGAGGCCCCGGTGACCACTGCATCGGTGAGCGGAACGCCGTCGGGCTCTGGCTGGTATCTGAACACGCCGACCGTGTCCTTGAGCGCTACCGACAATGTGGCGGTTGCTTCGACACAATACCGCTCGGGCGGGAGCGCGTGGACTGATTACACCGCCCCGGTCAGCGTTCCGGACGGGGTGCAGAACTTCGAATACCGTTCGACGGACAAGGCAGGCAACGTCGAGGCGGCCAAATCGCTGGCGTTGAAAGTCGACACCGTGCTGCCGGAGGTCTCGGCCACGGTTGCCGACCGGAAGGTCGCACTAGCTGCCAGCGATGCCGGCTCCGGGATCGCCGCCACCGAGTATTCGCTCGACGGCGGCCAGGCCTGGCAGGGCTACAGCGCTCCGGTGGCCGCTGGCGACGGCGGACTGTCGCTGCTCTACCGGGCGAGCGATCAGGCCGGGAATGTGTCTGCGGCTGCGCCAGCAGTGATCGTTGCGCCGATTTCGGTGCAACCAGCTGCGCCGAAGATCGAAGCCCCACAGAACGCCGTCGCCGGTGGTTCGATCAAAGTCTCGTTGAATGGTTTCGATGCTGGTGCTTCGGTGGAAATCTGGTTGCATTCGACGCCGGTTCGGTTGGGTTCGGTGACGGTCGGTGCTGACGGTACTGGTTCTGCGCAGCTGACCATCCCGGCCGTTGTGCCCGCGGGGGCGCATACCCTGACCGCGGTGCTGAACGGCACGACTGTGGCGAGCAGCGCGATTCTGGTTGTTGCTGGAGCGGGCCAATCGGGCAACGGCCAATCGGACGGTGGCGGATCGGGCAACCCGGTGAATCCGGCCGCGGTCGAATCGAATGGTCCGCTGGCTGAAACCGGCACCGAGTTCTGGCCGCTGTTGCTGCTCGGCTTCGGATCACTGGCCGCGGGCGCCGTGGTACTCGCGCTCCGCCGTCGTCCGCGAAGCTAACCCGCTCCCCGCTGCTTTAAGTGTGCACTCGCGCGGATCGGGGGTTGGCGGTGGGAGCCGATAAACTTGCTGCCATGACCTCGACTTTGGATTCTGCCGCTGCCCGCGCCCGCCTGCTGGAACTGATCAAGGAGCTCGCCGTGGTGCACGGCAAAGTGACGCTCTCCAGCGGAAAAGAAGCCGACTACTACATCGACCTGCGCCGGATCACGCTGCACCACGAAGCCAGCGGGTTGGTCGGCCGGGTGATGTTGGACCTGCTCGACGACGCCGGCATCGAGTTCGAGGCGGCCGGCGGCCTGACCTTGGGCGCAGACCCGGTCGGCACCGCGATCATGCACACCGCGGCGGCCCGGGGCCGGAAGATCGACGCTTTCGTGGTGCGCAAGGAGCAGAAGGCGCACGGTATGAAGCGCCAGGTCGAAGGGCCTTCGGTGCAGGGCCGCGCCGTCGTCGTGCTGGAAGACACGTCGACCACCGGAGCTTCGCCACTGCAGGCCGTCGAAGGCGTGCGGAACGCGGGCGGCGAGGTGCAGGCGGTCGCCGTGATCGTGGACCGGGCAACCGGCGCGCAGGCCTTGATCGAACAGGAAACCGGCGTCCGTTATCTGGCGGCGTTCAGCAAGGACGAACTCGGGCTGGACTGAATTCGGCGGTCTACCCTATGCAGCCGGGATGTGAGCGAATATGATCTTGTTTACTAGATTTACGTCATAACCAACCAGGCTGCGGTCGCGTTGACGGTCAGCCGCACAACCCATCGGGGGCTGATCGACATGGCGGTTGATCCATCACGGCGAAAAGTGCTGACCAGTTTGGCTACCGGATCGGCTGCGCTGCTGCTGGCTTCGGCGCTGCCGGCAGGCCAGGCCTCTGCTGCGGTATCGCAGGTCTCCGGGGTGTTGCCGGCGATCATTCCGTGGCCGAAGAGCTTCGTCGTCGGCCTCGGTGGGACGTTCCAACTGAAATCGACGACGCAAATCGTGGTCGGTGCGCAGTTCCGTCCGGTTGGCGAGTATTTGGCGGCCCGGCTCGCTCCGGCTACCGGCTGGCAGCTGGCGGTTGTCGATATCGCGGGAAGCCAGTCCGGGCCGGTGATCGAGTTCGGACTGGACCAGAGCTTGGCGGCAGAAGACTACCGGCTTTCGGTCTCCAGCCTCCGAGTCATGGTTTCCGCGGCCGGACCGGAAGGCGCGTTCCGCGCCGTGCAGACTCTGCGGCAACTCCTGCCGGCTCGCATCGAGTCGCGGCAGCAGGTGACGGCGGAATGGAACATCTCGGCGGCTGAGATCGTGGACGGACCTCGATTCGGCTACCGCGCGGTGATGCTCGATCCGGCCCGCCGCTTCGTGCCGCTGGCCGATGTCAAGCGGGTCATCGACCAAATGGCGTTGTACAAGCTGAATGTGCTGCACCTGCACCTCAGTGATGACCAAGGTTGGCGGATCGTGATCGACGCATACCCGGAGCTGACCAAAACCGGGGCGAGCACGCAAAGCGGCTTCGCCCCCGGCACCGTCGATCCGGTGGCCGGCTCAGGGCCGTGGTTCTACACCAAACAGGAATATGCCGACCTGGTGGCCTATGCCGGCAGCCGGTTCGTCGAGATCGTGCCGGAAATCGACGGCCCCGGCCACACGTCTGCCGCGCTGGCCTCGATTCCGGAAATCAACGAAGACGGGAAGGCTATTCCGCCCTACTCCGGGTTCGACGTCGGAATCTCCCTGGTCGGCTTGCAGAACCAGCAGCGCCGGGACGAAGTCCGGAAGTTCTTGGTCTCGGTGCTCAACGACGTGGCCGCGCAAAACCCCGGACGGTATCTGCACATTGGCGGTGACGAGTCGCCGAAGGCTACTGCGGAGCAGTACACGGCCTATACCGCGATGGCCAATGAGGTGGCGACGGCCGCGGGCAAGAAGGTGATCGCCTGGCACGAATGGATCAAGGGTGCGCCCTTGCCGGCCGGAGCGGTGATGCAATATTGGGGGACTGCCCCCGGTTCGGCCGATGCCGCGATGGCTCGGCAAGCCGTCGACGCCGGCCACCAGCTGGTCTTGTCTCCGGCGAATCGCTCATATCTGGACATGAAATACGACAATCAGACCGCCTACGGCCGCAGCTGGGCGGGTCTGATCAACCTGCGTACCGCTTGGAACTGGGAACCCACCACGGTGCTGGGCGGAGCGCCGATCGCCGAATCCGCAGTGCTCGGCGTCGAAGCCTCATTGTGGAGCGACAGTGCCAACCAGTTCGGCGACAAGCCGTTCGGCCCCACCCGGGTTTACGCTCCAGCCCGGACCTACACCGATTTCATGCTCTTCCCGAGACTTCCTGCGGTGGCCGAACTGGGCTGGAGCCCCAGAGCGGATCGGAGCACCCAACCCAGTTATCAGGAGTTGGTGCGCCGGGTCCTGGAGCATTCCAAACGCTGGGAAGCAATGGGGGTCGGCTACAACAAGGCTGCCGACATTCCCTGGAGCTCCCGGGTCTGAACCCGCCGGCTATCGGAGCGGTTTCGGCGCGGTAGCCGGGTGGGTCTGCGGCCGGCTGGTGCGCCGGATCCGGCCTGAGGCGAAAACCAGCGCGATCGCACCGAAGATTCCGGCGCTGGCAAAGGCGGCAAAACTCAGCGCCGGCTCGGCGGAAGCGGCCAGCACGCCGCCCAGCCATGGCCCGACCACGGCACCGAGCCGGCCCACTCCGGAGGTCCAGCCGATTGCGGTAGCCCGGCTGGAGACCGGGAACGCCGAGCCTACGCTGGCATAGACCATGGTTTGCGCGCTGAACAGCCAAACTCCGGTGGCGAAGGCCACGGCAAAGGTCAAGACCAGCGGCATCCTGATGCCGAGCACCAGTACGCCGACCGCGGTGAGCGCAAACCAGGCAAGCGCGACTTTCAAGGCGCCCCAGCGGTCCGCCAGGGGTCCGGCCAGCAGCATTCCCGCAACCCCGCCGGCATTGATCGCGAGCAAGAACCCGATGGCGGGGCCCAGCTCGTACCCATTGGCCTTCATCATCGAGGGGAGCCAAGCGGACACCCCGTACACCAGCAGCAGACCGAAGAACGAAGCAAGCCAGAAAAACAACGTCAATGACCGGGTTCCCGGTCGCAGCAGGCTGCGCAACGAGGCGCGCGCCGGGGTCCGCTGGTCCGCTGCCGATTCGGTTTCGGCCGGCAGGAAGTCTTGTGGATCGACCCGCCAGCGAGCTGCTATCCGGGCCATCTCCCGAGTGCGGCCGAGGCTCTTCAGATAGGCGAACGATTCCGGGAGCCAGCGGAGCATGGCGGGTATCACCAAGACCAGAGGCGCCGCGCCGAGCCAGAACATCGCGCGCCAGCCGAAGGACGGGACGACTGCGATTCCCGCGGTTGCCGCCAAGATCCCTCCGGCGTTGTGCCCGGTCATCAGCGTCGCGATCATCAGGTTCCGCCGGGGCAAAGGGGCGAACTCCAGAATCATCGCGATGGCCGTCGGAATCAGGCCGCCGAGGCCCAGGCCGCCGACGAATCGCCCGAGCCCGAAAATTTCGAGGGTGGGGGCGGCGGCACACACCGCCGAGGCAATCGAGAACAGGAGTACACCGCCGATCAAGGCGCGACGGCGGCCCCACCGGTCGGTGACGATCCCGGTGCAGAGGGCGCCGATGAGCATGCCGAAGGTCGCTACGCTGCCGAGTGTGCCGGCGAGGCCTTCGGTCAGGCCGAATTGCCGGTCGGCGAGCAGATCCGGCAGCACCGCACCGTACATGAACAAGTCGAAGCCATCGAAGAGCAGAGCGAGCCAGCAAAGTGCCAGGACGGCCCAGAGCAGCTTTGCGCGTCCGGTGGATCCACTGTTGAAAGTACGCACTGCGGTTGACCCCCGGAAGTTCGACCTGTGACTTGTGTCACCGCATCAATGTATTGATCGAACTTCAAATTGTCAACAATTTAGCTAACAATAAATGCGGCACCGGCCGCACCGTTTCCGCCGGTTGCCGGCGCTGCGGGTCTGCGCTAAACCAGCGGGATCAGATCCGCAACCGAATCCAAGGTCTGGTCCGGACGGAACGGGTAGGCTTCCACATCCCCGGGCTGGGTGATTCCGGTCATCACCAGCACGGTGTGCAGTCCGGCTTCCATGCCCGCGATGATGTCGGTGTCCATCCGGTCGCCGATCATCGCGGTGGTTTCCGAATGGGCCTCGATCTGGTTCATCGCGGAACGGAACATCATCGGATTCGGTTTCCCCACGATGTAGGGCTCGCGATTGGTCGCCTTCGTGATCAAGGCCGCGATCGCGCCGGTGGCCGGCAAGGGGCCTTCCTTCGACGGCCCGGTGGCATCCGGGTTGGTCGCGATGAACCGCGCGCCGTCGGCGATCAGGCGGATCGCCTGGGTGATCGCTTCGAACGAGTACGTCCGGGTTTCGCCCAACACCACGTAGTCGGGATTCTGGTCGGTGAGGATGAAGCCGGCTTCATGCAGCGCCGTGGTCAATCCGGCCTCGCCGATCACGAAAGCCCGGCCGCCCGGCATCTGCGATTTCAGGAACTCGGCGGTCGCCAGCGCCGAAGTCCAGAGGTTTTCCTCCGGGACCTCCAATCCGGAAGCCCTCAGCCGGGCGGCGAGGTCCCGGGGCGTGTATATCGAGTTGTTGGTCAGCACCAGGAACCGCTTGGAAGTGTCCACCCAGCGTTGGATCAGTTCGGCGGCGCCGGGGACGGCCTGGTTTTCGTGCACCAGCACGCCGTCCATATCGGTGAGCCAACATTCAATGTCTGCGGCGTTGCGCGGTTCGTCATGTGCCATGGGTCAATCTTCCACCGTTTGCGCTGGATCAGCCACCGGGCGGTTCACTGCCTGCCCGGCAAGGGCGGGGTCCGCTGCGGCGGGGCGCCCGGACTGTCGATTCGGCATTGCTGTGAATCGTCTGATTCACAGTCGAAACGGCTTGTCAGGGATAAGTTACCCGTGGGTAAGTTTAAGCTGTGGCGAGGGTCACGTTGGGGGATTGTTCAGAAGGGGATCTGATGAAGACCAGGCACACCATCGGCGGGCTTGCGGCGTTGTCCGCGCTCGCTGCGAGTTTGCTCATTCCGTTGGGCGCCGCGAATGCGGCCGAAGACTTCTACGCGATTCCGGCGACGTTGCCGGCGCAAAACGGCGCGATCGTCAAACAGGAAGCTTCCAGCTTCTATCTGGAGCCGCTCAAGCTCACGCCGGCTCAAGCGCAGGTGCAGCGGATCATGTACAAAAGCACCGACTCCCAAGGGCAACCGATCGCCGCCACCGGTACGGTGTTGATGCCGAAGACCCCGTGGCTGAAATTGCAGGATCCGCTGCGGCCCTGGCTGGGCGTGAGCGAGCGCCCGTTGGTGGCTTTCAACCCGGGGACCAAGGGCAACGGCGACCAATGCGCGCCGTCCAAGCGCTTGGCAACCGGCGAAGATTACGAAGGGGCGATCGTCAAAGGCCTGCTGGCGGCTGGATACGCGGTGACGATTCCCGACTACCAAGGGGTGGGGACTGCGCCGAAGTCCACCTATATGGCTCGGGTCGCCACCGGAAACGCCGTGCTCGATGCCGTCCGGGCGGCACAGCGTTCCGGGCTGGCCGGCCTGCCCGGCAATGGGCCGGTTTTGTTGTCCGGGTACTCGCAGGGTGGTGAAGCAACTGCTGCAGCATCCGAATTGGCCGCAAGCTACGCCCCGGAACTGAAGATCATCGGCGCATACGCCGGCGCGGTTCCGGCCAATCTGCTGGAAGTGGCGAAATTCCTTGAGGGCGGCCTCTACCAGGCCTTCCTGCTCAGTGCGGTCTCCGGGATCGCGACCGCGGAAAACATCGATCTGACCAAGTACGCCAACGCCGCTGGCTTGGCTGCGATCGCCCAGAACGACGGGCTCTGCACCGTGGAGTCGATCGCGCCGAGCGCCTTCCAGGACACCGCCAAGTACACGTTGTCGGGCCAGAAGCTCAGTGTGCTGGCGCAAACCGATCCGACGATCCGGGCCGCATTGGAAAAGCAGCTGATCGGCAAGGCCGCGCCGACCAAGTTCCCGGTCCTGGTTGCACAGAGTCTCTTGGATGATGTGATCGAGCCGACGCAGACCAAAGCGATGGCGCAGCAGTGGTGCCAAGGCGGCGCGACGGTGCAGTTCGAGAATTCGGTGGTCCCGACGCACGTCGGGGCCGCAGCCGGATTCCTGCCGACGATGTTCGGTTTTCTGGCTGCCCGGGTGAACGGTTCGCCCGCAGTCAACAACTGCGCGGCGCTGTAAGCGTTGGCACACAGCCCGGCCGGTGCGGTTCCGGCCGGGCAGCGTGCTGCCAGTAGGGTAGTCAGGTGAGCGATGAGCTGAAAGACGACGGCGAAGTTCCGGCGATTGCCGATCCGTCGGGTGAATCCGAAGGGCCGGTCGGGCCGGCGGAGCCAGTGGGGCTGGGCCCTTGGTCGGGCGAATGGCCGGTCGGCGAGCATTGGGATCCGGAATTGCTGGCCGAGGGCGACCGCCGGAATGTGGTCGATGAATTCCGCTACTGGAAACACGATGCGATCGTCGCCGCGCTGGATGCGCGCCGGCACGAGTTCCATGTGGCGATCGAAAACTGGCAGCACGACTTGAACATCGGCTCCGTGGTGCGTTGCGCGAATGCCTTTTTGGCCAAAGAGGTGCACATCATCGGCCGACGCCGTTGGAACCGGCGCGGCGCCATGGTCACCGACAAGTATCAGCACGTCCGGCACCACCCGACGGTCGAAGACTTCGTGGCCTGGGCCGAAGCGGAAGGCATCGCGGTGATCGGGATCGACAACTTCCCGGATTCGGTGCCGCTGGAGACCTATGACCTGCCGCGCAAATGTGTTCTGGTCTTCGGCCAGGAGGGGCCGGGCTTGACCGATGCGGTGCATGAGAAAGCCGAGGCCACGCTCTCCATCGCCCAGTTCGGCTCCACCCGGTCGATCAATGCCTCGGCTGCTGCCGCGATCGCCATGCACGCCTGGATCCGCCGTCACGTCTTCAGCCAACCGGTCTGAGGCGCGGCCGACCGATCCGCTACCCGCGGGCGTGGATTCTCAGGTAACGAGTGGATAACGAAACGCCGGCGATAAGTTACTGGCCAGTAATCTGAGGGGTGTCACACTCGATAGCCCGTTCGGGCGATTATCAATGGAGATAAGAGTATGCGCCAATCCAGTACAGCCCTACGCCGAATCGCCACTGCCGGAATGGTCGCGCTCGCGTTGACCGGGTCCTTGGTGCTCGGCACCGCGAGCGCCCAGGCAGCCAGTCCCGCTGCAGGAGCTGCGCCGGCGGACTTCTATCAAGCGCCCACCAGTTTCCCGGCCAACAACGGCGACTTGATCCGGCAGCAGCCCTCGAGTTTCTTCGTCGATCCGCTCAAGTTGATTTCTTCCGGGGCCAATGTCACCCGGGTGATGTACAAGAGCACCAACAACCAGGGCAAACCGATCGGCGTCACCGGGACGGTCTTGATGCCGCAAGGCAGTTGGATCGGCTTCGGCCCGCGTCCGCTGGTCACGGTGGCCCCTGGAACCCAGGGCCAGGGCGACAGCTGCGCGCCCAGCAAATTGCTCGCGATGGGACAGGAATACGAAGGCCTGCTGATCAAAGGCCTGCTCGCCCGCGGTTATGCGGTGGCGATCACCGACTACGAAGGCCTCGGGACCGACGGCATGCACACCTATCTGGCCCGGGAATCCCAGGGGCACGCGGTGCTGGACATGGCCAGGGCTGCGCTCAACCTGAATATCCCGGGGCTGACCGCGAACACCCGGGTGGGCATTGTGGGCTATTCGCAGGGCGGCGGCGCTGCGGCTTCCGCGGCCGAGCTGGCCTCGGCCTATGCACCGGAGCTGAAGCTGATCGGCACCTATGCCGGTGCGGTCCCGGCGGACCTGCAGGCGGTGGCCAGCAACATCGACGGCGGTCTCTACACCGGGTTCCTGCTCTATGCGGTCAATGGCCTGGCTGCCGCAGAAGGATTCAATGTCGCCGAATATGCCAACGCCAAAGGCCAGGCAACGCTGGCCAAGACGGCGCAGGAATGCCTCTTCACCACGCTTCCCTCGGCGGCGTTCCTGAATACCGGAACCCTGACGAATTCCGGCAAGAAACTCTCCCAGCTGACCACTTCGGGTCCGCTCAAGACGGTTCTCGACAAACAGAAACTCGGTGTGGTCGGCAAGCCGAGCGCTCCGGTGATGGTCGGCCAGAGCCTGTTCGACGACGTCATCCCGGCCCAGCAGGCGCGCGAGTTCGCCAAGCGCTGGTGTGCCAAGGGCAGCACTGTGGAATGGACGAATACCTTGGTGCCCACCCACGTGGGCGGATATGCCGCATTGCTGCCGAACCTGTTCGGCTTCCTCGAAGGTCGGGTCGCCGGACTGCCGGCGACGAACAACTGTTGGGCAGTCTGACCGACTCGGAACGCCCGGAAAATTAACCCTGCTTTCCCAGCATTCTTCCAGCGAAGAATGCTGGGAAAGCCGCTTTAAGGCGAATCTCGACGCTTCCGGAAATAATTGCCTGAGAAACCTATTTTCCACGCGCCGTCGGGCTTACGATCAACCTCGTGCAGGCACAAAGGGTGCCTGAAGAGTGGAAGAAATTGAATGAAAAATCCACGGATGAATTCTCGATGGCTGCAAAAAGCAGTAGCCATCGGGGCCACGACGGCGTGCGCCCTGGCTTTGGGTTCGACGGCGGCGATCGCTTCGCCGGTTTCCATCGACAACTCCTTCCCCGACGCGGTGCCCAGCTGGGCCAATACCGCCAACGATCAGGGGATCACGGCAGACGACACCACGGTGGAAGGTGAAATCTACCTGCCGCTGCGGGACAAAGCAGGGGCCGAAGCCTTGGCCACTGCGGTTTCCACCCCGGGCAACCCCGGCTTCAAAAAGTGGCTGACCCCGGATGCCTGGATCAAACGCTTCGCCCCGAGCCAGCAGGATTCCGACAAAGTCGTCGGTCAGCTCAAGGCGCAGGGGTTCAGCATCACCGCGGTCCCGCAGAGCCGGCTCTATGTAGTGTTCCGCGGCACGGCAACCCAGATGTCGGCCGCGTTCAACACCACGCTGCACAATTACAACTTCAAGGGCAGCACGCTGGTCGGGCCGAGCTCGGTGCCCCGGGTGGCGCCGGCCATCGCACCGCTGGTGCAGGGTCTGAGCATCGACCAAGGCCGGTTGAACACCAAGCCGACCAACCGCACGGCGGGCGATTTCGAGGAATCCGATCCGTCGGCCGGAGTCGGCACCGACCAGGCCAGGCCCAAGCCGAAGCCGTCTGCGGAGTGCTCGAACTATTACAACGAGCATCAAGACAGCTTGCCCGAGGCGTACGGCAAGACCGCTTTCAGCACCTTCGGCTGCGGCTATACGCCCAGCCAGGTGCGCAGTGCTTACGGTTTGCCCAACGATCCGGCCGGCAAAAAGCTCTTCGGCGGTGCCGGTCAAACCGTGGCGATCATCGATGCTTACGCCTCGCCGAGCATGCTGGCGGACATCAACCGGTACTCCAAGGACAACGGATTGCCGGCGATGGACAGCAAGAGCTACCGGGAGATCGTGCCTACCCCGGCGGAGTTCAGCGACCAGGCCAATTGCCAGTTCCCCAGCGGCTGGCAGGGCGAGCAGTCGCTCGACGTCGACTCGGTGCACGCGACCGCTCCGCAGGCCAACATCCTCTATGTGGGCGGCTTCAACTGCGGTGGCGGACTGGACGTCGCGATGTCCAAGATTTTGGACGGCAAGTTGGCCAACATCGTTTCGAACAGCTACGGCAACGTCGGTGAGGCGTTGCCCCAAGACGTCATCGACGGCACGGTCAACATCCACTTGCAGGCTGCCGGAGAGGGCATCGGCCTGTATTTCTCCAGCGGGGACAACGGCGATCAGGCGGCCAAGCTGGGCTACCCCTCGCCCGATTTCCCGGCCAGCTCGCCGTGGGTCACCTCGGTCGGCGGCACGTCGTTGGAGGTCGACCGCGCGGGCAATTACCTTTTCGAAACGGGTTGGGGGAATCGGTTGGACAAGGTGATCAGCAACCCGGACGGCAGCACGGCATACGAGAGCCCCGCGCCCGGCCAGCGGCAGGGCGGCGGAGCCGGCGGCGGGGTGAGCGCGGTCTTCGACCAGCCCGCATACCAGAAGGGCGTCGTGCCCGACTCGCTGGCCAAGGGGCGCCGGGTTTCCCCGGACATCGCCTCGCTGGCCGATCCGTACACCGGCATGCTGATCGGACTGAGCCCGATCGTCGATGACGAGACGCTGCAGACCGGCGACTACCTGACCGAGTCGATCGGCGGCACCTCGTTGGCCACCCCGTTGGCTGCCGGTCAGGCTGCGGTCGCACAGCAGATCAGCGGCAATGTCTTCGGGTTCGCGAACCCCGCGCTGTACAAGTTGAGCAAGCTCGTGCCCTCGGTGTTCACCGATGTGCAGCCGCCGAAAACCCCGGTGGCGCTGGCGTATACGAGTGCGGCTTCCGGCAACAAATACCTGAACACGCTCGACCAGGACACCTCGCTCAAGACCGCCAAGGGCTATGACGATGTGACTGGCTTGGGCAGCGTGAACTTCAAGTTGGCGTTGTTCGCCGGGCTGGTCAGCCGCTGAGCGGCATCGCCTGGCCGGCAAGGCCGAACCGGAGGTGACCGAAGCGGCCGGCAGTCCAGTGACTGCCGGCCGCTTCGGCGCGGCGTACTGCCGTCAGGCGTACGGCTGCCACCGCTCATCGCAAAGATGTTCCCCGCCCTTGATCCGGCCCGACCGTCGATCGAGGATGGGAAAGTGCTCCGGATCACATTCTGCGGAAGCATTCACTCCATGCAGCTTTGCCATCGAGTCGGGGATACCGAAGGGAATACCATGCAGGATTCGAACAACCGCCGCGGCAGGCGCCTTGCCGTCAGCGTTTCCACCGTCGCCATCGCAACCGTGCTCAGCCTTTTCGCGTCGCCGGCCGCGTTCGCGTCGAGTCCCAGCCCGCAGTCGGCGAGTTCCGTTGCCGCCGACTTCTACCGGCTGCCGGCAGTATTGCCGGCGGCCAACGGGACGTTGGTCAAACAGCAGCCGTCCCAATTCTTCCTGGATCCACTCAAAGCGGTACGGCCCAATGCCGAGGCCACCCGGATCATGTACAAAAGCACCAACGGTGCCGGTGGCGCCATGGCGGTGACCGGCACCGTGCTGCTGCCCCGATCGCCATGGATCGGCCTGGGCGGCAGACCCTTGGTGGTTCAGACTCCGGGCACGCAGGGCCTGGGGGATGCCTGCGCGCCGAGCAAGCAATTGGCGCTCGGCACGGAGTACGAAGGGATCTGGCTTTCCGGACTTCTGGCCCGGGGATATGCCGTCGTGATGCCGGACTACGAGGGGTCGGGAACCGCACTGCCGAATACCTACATGAACCGGACCTCGATGGGCCAGGCGGTGCTGGACGCGGCCCGTGCGGCGATCAATCTGGACCTGCCCGGAATCGGCAGCACCAGCAGAGTGGCGATTTCCGGCTACTCGCAGGGCGGCGGGGCATCGGCGGCCGCGGCCGAGCTGGCTCCGGCTTACGCCCCGGAGCTGAACATCGTCGGCGCCTATGCGGGCTCTGTGCCGGCCGATGTGCAGAAGTTCGCCGCCTACAACGACAACGGGCCGTACTTGGCACTCACGCTCTATGCGGTGAACGGGATCGCCGCTTCCGAAGGCATCGACCTGGCACGGTTCTTCAGCACAGCCGGACTGCGCGCGCTGCAACAGGCCGCCGAGGGGTGCGTGCTCCAGGACATCGCCAAATTCGCTTTCCTGAAGAGTTCCAGCCTGACCAAAAGCGGCCAATCGATTTCGCAGTTGATCGCCCAGGAGCCTTTCCTTTCGGCACTGCAAAAACAACGGATCGGAGTCGCGGCCGCACCGAAATTCCCGGTGCTGGTCGGCCAAAGCGTCGGCGACGAGATCGTGCCGGAGCCCCCGGTGACCGAACTCGCCAAAAACTGGTGCGCGATGGGCGCCAACGTGCAGTACAAGCGCACCGTGGTGCCCACCCACGTGGCAGGCTACGCCGCCTTGCTGCCGGATCAGTTCGCGTTCCTGGAGAGCCGGTTCGCCGGGCTGCCGGCGCTCAGCAACTGCCGGGTGATCTGACTCCGGGCGATGCTGCCGAGTCCGGGAGCCGGCAGTTCATGGCGAACTGCTGGCTCCCGCCGTTCTCCGCCTATTAGGATGGTGCCCAGAGCGGCAGCCGCCCCGTAGTGCGGTGCTCAAGCCGCTGAACCGAAGACCGTCAAGGAGCCTGTATGCCCATCGCAACGCCTGATCAGTATGCCGAGATGATCGACCGCGCCAAAGCTGGCGGATTCGCCTACCCCGCGGTGAACGTGACCTCGTCCCAGACCCTCAACGCTGCGCTGCAGGGCTTTGCCGACGCCGGCTCGGACGGCATCGTCCAGGTCTCCACCGGAGGCGGCGCTTATTGGTCCGGCGCTTCGGTGAAGGACATGGTCGTGGGTTCGCTGGCTTTTGCCGCGTTCGCCCGGGAAGTCGCGAAGAACTACCCGGTGAACATCGCGCTGCACACGGACCACTGCCCCAAGGACAAACTGGACGGCTTCGTGCTCCCGCTGCTCGCCGAGTCCGAAGCCGCGGTAAAGGCCGGAAAAGACCCGATCTTCAATTCGCACATGTGGGACGGATCGGCGGAAACGCTGGAGGAAAACCTGCGCATCGGACGTGAACTGCTGGCCCGCACCTCCGCCGCCAAGATGATCCTCGAGGTCGAGATCGGCGCGGTCGGCGGCGAAGAAGACGGCGTCGACAATGAAATCAATGACAAGCTGTACTCCACGGTCGCCGATGGCCTGGCCACGGTGGAGGCCTTGGGTTCCGGGGAGAACGGCCGTTACATCACGGCGTTGACCTTCGGCAACGTGCACGGCGTGTACAAGCCCGGCAATGTGAAACTCCGCCCGGAGATCCTCAAGGACATCCAGGAGCAGGTCGGCGCCAAGCTCGGCAAGGCCAACCCCTTCGACCTGGTCTTCCACGGCGGCTCCGGCTCTTCACCGCAGGAGATCGCGGATGCGGTCTCCTACGGCGTGATCAAGATGAACATCGACACCGACACCCAGTACGCCTACACCCGGCCGGTGGCGAACCACATGTTCAAGAACTACGACGGCGTGCTCAAGGTCGACGGCGAGGTCGGCAACAAAAAGCTCTACGATCCGCGCGTCTGGGGTGCTTCGGCCGAAGCCGGCCTGGCCGCCCGCGTGGTCCTGGCCGCCCAGGAGCTCGGTTCCGCCGGGAAGACGTTCTGAACATGTCGGACGAATTCCGGACCAACCTGCTCGGCCCGGACGCGACCTTGCTTCCGGAGGAGACCGAGCTGCTCGCCCGGGTTGCCGCCGGAGACGAGGCCGAGGACCTGGCCGCCGGCTTCCCGGCGTCGTCCTTGCCCTGGGCGATCCTCGCAGACGAAGCTTTTGCCGAGGGCCGCACCATCGAGTCCTACGCCTACGCCCGGACCGGCTACCACCGCGGCCTCGATGCGTTGCGGCGCAACGGCTGGCGCGGCGTAGGACCGGTGCCCTGGTCGCACGAGCCGAACCGCGGGTTCCTGCGCGCGCTCTATGCGTTGGGCCGGGCCGCCCGGGCGATCGGCGAAAGCGGAGAGGCCGAGCGGATCACGGTTTTCTTGAACGATTCCGATCCGAAGGCGCTGGCCGCACTCGAAGCCTAGCTCCAGAGCGTGGAAACGACGATGTCCCACTGAGTCAACGAACTCAGTGGGACATCGTCGTTTCTGCCCACTGGGCCAGCAAACTCAGTGGGCAGCAATCAGACCAGGTGTTTGGTCCGCTTCGGCACCGTGTGCACGGTGAGCAAGACCACCAGCAGCACCAGGATCCCGGCGGTGATTTGCAGCGAGTAAGGCGCGAAGACGCTGAGCGCGATCAACACCGCTGCGCCGGGCATCACGAGATTGGTGGCCGTGGTGCATTGCGGCCGGACGATCAGCAGCCAGACGAAGAACACGAAGACCGCAACCGGAATGCACAGTGCAGCGGCTGCCGCCGCGGATTCAAGCGTGGCTTTATGGGTCTCCACGGCCAGCGCCACTTCGATGCCCGCGGACACCGCAGCCGCCGCGCCGAAGACGAAGTAGTGCCCGTAACCCCAGAACAGCCCGGTGCGCAGATTGGTGATCAACTCGTGCTGCGGCAGCGCGAAGTAGATCCACCACAAGCAGGCGACGATCACGAATCCGGTGCTCGCGACCAGGATCAGGTTGTCCAGCAGCTCCGGTGCTTTCTGGGCTTCGGCGGCCGCCTCGACGACGGCGTTGGTCGAGGCGAGGACTGATTCGCCGAGCACGATGATGGTGAACAGGCCGTAACGTTCGGTGATGTGGTGCCGGTGCCACGGGGTGGTTTTGAACCGTTCGGCGATCACCGGGACGCTGATCTCCAAAACCATGCCGAGCCAGAACATGCCGAGCTTGAGTTCGTTCGGAATGAGGAACAGGTAGCAGACCCAGTAAACCTGCACCACGGCGATGCCGATCGCGTAGGCGAGTGCGGTTTTCCGGCCTTCCGGATCGCTGTACGCGGCGCGCAGCCATTGCGCGATCATCGCGATACGCATCAGCACGTAGCCGAGCACGCCGAGCGTGAAATCCGGGTTGTTCGGATTGGCGATGCCCGGCACGCCTGCCGCGAAGACGAGTGCGCCGGCCATCTGGACCACGGTCAGCACCCGGTAATACCAGTCGTCGGTGCCGTAGGAATTGGCGAACCAGGTGAAGTTCATCCAGGCCCACCAGATCGCGATGAAGGACATCGCGAAACCGAGCAGCCCGACGCCGAAGTTCCCGCCTTCCTCAAAGGTGAACAGGGCCTTGCCGGCAGCAGCGACCGCGACCACGAAGACCAGGTCGAAGAAGAGTTCGAGCGGCGTTGCCGCGCGGTGCGGTTCATGCGGATCGCGGCGCATCATGCGCGGCAGGATCCGGCTCAGATTGCCGGCGAGGGCAGGTGTGGCGTTCGGCATGGCGTCCCCAATCATTCGTTCCTGTGCAGAATAGTAGCGGTTCGGCCTGGGATCGGTGACTTGCCGCCGCAGCGGATGCGCACGGCAACGGCGGGCGCCCCCGGAGCTGGGAGCGACCTGCTGTGCGGGCGGCTCAGCCTTTGGTGGCGTTGGCGACCTGATCGGCCTTGAAACCGCCCAAGAACAAGATCCCCAACGGCACCACCCAGCAGAAAACGCCCACCATCACCAGGATGAGCGCACCGCCGGCCAGGCCGTTGGTGAGGAAGCCTGCGGCGGCCAACAGCAGGCCGCCGGCCAACGCCGCCCAGCTGCCGACTTTCAGGAAGGGCAGGGCGGCGAGATGCCCGGCATTCCAAGCCGCCGCGGATTTGCTGGTCGCCGGAGTGCGGAAGCCAAGCAGGACGTCGGACGGCCAGCGGCCGCTTTCGATCCGGCGCACCATGAACCGGCAGAAGGCGGCGATTGCGATGAGCAAGAGGCCGAAAACGACGCCGCTGATGATTGTCCCCATGCTTCGAGTTTGCCATGCCGGAACGGCCGAAAATGCCGCCCATGCCGCACCGGCCCGGGCCGCCACGTGGAACTGGGAATGCGGTTCCGCTAAACTTGGTGAGTAAGAGCCCCGGAAACTCTTACTTCTGTGTTTTGCCTGTCAATATGGCACGGTCCGGCACAGGGAAGAGCGCAGGGGCATTTTCGTGTGCGGGCATTGCAGGATCAATCGGTTTCTGGCTTTGGCGAAACCGGTTTCCGGTGGTGTACGCAATGAATGGGGGAGGTTCCCATGCCAGCAATCGTGATCGTCGGAGCCCAATGGGGCGACGAAGGCAAAGGCAAGGCGACGGATCTATTGGGTGGCCGCGTCGACTACGTGGTCAAACCCAACGGCGGAAACAACGCGGGGCACACCGTGGTGGTCAACGGCGAGAAGTACGAGCTCAAGCTCCTTCCGGCCGGAATCCTGAGCCCCAATGCGATTCCGATCATCGGCAACGGCTGCGTGGTGAACCTGGAAGCGCTTTTCGATGAGATCGATGCGCTGGATGCGCGCGGCGCGGATACTTCCAAGCTCCGAGTGTCCGCCAATGCCCATTTGGTGGCCCCTTACCACCAAGTCTTGGACAAAGTCACCGAGCGTTTCCTCGGCAAACGGGCTATCGGCACTACCGGCCGCGGCATCGGCCCGGCGTATATGGACAAGGTGGCCCGCCTCGGCATCCGGGTCCAGGACGTTTTCGACGAGTCGATCCTGCGGCAGAAAGTCGAAGGATCGCTGGCGCAGAAAAATGAGCTGTTGGTCAAGGTGTACAACCGCCGGGCGATCGACGTCGAGGAGATCGTCGAGTACTTCCTCGGTTTCGCCGAACGGCTTCGTCCCCTGGTGATCGACTCCACCCTGGAGCTGAACTCCGCGCTCGACGATGGAAAAGTGGTCTTGATGGAGGGCGGGCAGGCGACCTACCTCGACGTCGACCACGGCACCTATCCGTTTGTGACCTCGTCGAACCCGACGGCCGGTGGGGCTTCGGTCGGATCCGGGATCGGTCCGACCCGGATCACCCGCGTGGTCGGCATCATCAAGGCGTACACGACTCGGGTCGGTGCGGGTCCGTTCCCGACCGAGTTGTTCGACGAGATGGGCGAATACCTGCAGAAAACCGGCGGCGAGTTCGGTGTGAACACCGGACGTCCGCGGCGTTGCGGCTGGTACGACGCGGTGCTGGCCCGGCACGCTTCGCGGATCAACGGCTTCACTGATTACTTCCTGACCAAGCTGGACGTACTGACCGGGATCGAAAGAATTCCGGTGTGCGTGGCCTACGATGTGGACGGCGTGCGGCACGACGAGATGCCGATGACGCAAACCGAGTTCCATCACGCCAAGCCGATTTTCGAGTATTTCGACGGTTGGACCGAGGACATTTCCGAAGCGAAGTCTTTGGACGATTTGCCGGAGAACGCGCGCAACTACGTCCTGGAATTGGAAAAGATGTCCGGGACCCGTTTTTCGGCGATCGGCGTCGGCCCGGACCGAGACCAGACGATCGTCGTGCACGACTTGATCGACTGATCAGTTCGCCAAGGGTTCACGTAACTCAGCTTTCCGTCCCAGTCACGCCGGTTATGCTGGCTGAACACAGCAAGGGGGCCCGGCGGGTCCCGCAAAGAGGAAGCGAGCGCTTGGATGAAAGTCAGCGTGGGTCAGTTCAGCCCGACCGGGGACGTTGCTGAAAACATCGAGACCATGCGTCGTCTTGCCGCTGCGGCGGCTCGGGAAGGCAGCGGGCTCATCCTGTTTCCGGAAGAAGCCATGTTCACGGTGGGCAAGGTCGACGGGGATTTCCGGGCGGCGGTGGATGCCGGCTGGAGCATTTTCGTCCAGCGGCTGACGCTGGCCGCGGCGGAGTTCCGCATCGCGATCATCGCAGGCGGGTATGAATCGAGCGGTGAAGACCGTCCGTACAACACCTTGGTGGCGATCGGTGCCGATGGTGCAATCCTCGGGACCTATCGGAAGCTCCACCTTTACGATGCGTTCTCCTATCAGGAGTCCAAGCGGATCATGCCCGGCGACGACGGGTTGACCGTGGTGCGGGTCGGCGAGCTGAACATCGGGATGATGACTTGCTACGACTTGCGTTTCCCGGAGCTTGCCCGTGCCCTCACCGAGCAGGACGTCGATTTGATCTGCGTTCCGGCGGCTTGGTTCAAGGGCGAGCACAAGATCGACCACTGGGAGACCTTGCTCAAGGCCCGCGCGATCGAAAACACCTGTTGGGTTGCTGCGGCGGGCTCGATGAGCTCGCACTGCATCGGGCATTCGGTGATCTTGGATCCGATGGGAGTCCCGGCGGCTTTCCTGGACGAGGAACCGGAGAGCATCGCGAGTGCAGATGTGACGGTCAAGCGGATCGAAGAGGTCCGCGAGTTCCTGCCGGTCCTGAAGAACCGGCGGATCAAATCGGTGCGGGAGATCGTCCCGGCGCACTGAGCGTGATCAGCTCAGTCGCCGTGCCCGGCAGAATTTGCGCTCATCGCGCGTCTCCGGTCTTGCGCTTCCTGGTAAGCACGACGCAGCCCAGACCTGTAACCAGGAGCAAAGCTGCTGCGACGAAAAGGTTCTGCCCATTTGCCAGCCCGGTTTCGGCCAGTTCTTCGGTAGCGGAGGCCGGGACCACGACGGCGGGCGAAGCCTGCACGCAGACTGTTTCGCTCGGTTCACCGAAGTCGCTTTGCCAAGCCTCCAGTTCTTCCGAAGCATCGAAGGAAGCCACGACGGTGTAGCAGCCGGGGTCAAGCAGTGGTCCGAACTCGGCGGTAGCCCCATCGACCGCAGGCACGGTCTTGGTTTGGAACAGCGGGCTCTGCTCCGGGATGACCGAAGTCTGCGCCGGGAGCTGGGGCAGCGGCCCGTACATGCGCAGGGTCAGCGGTACCGGGTTGCGCCCGGCAGCCGGCGGCAATCCGCTGACGCTGACCCGGTCGGTCACCGTGCTGCCCGGGGTCACCTCGTGGCTGGAGAGCTCAGTCGACAGTGTGGGCGACCAGGTCAGCAGCGAGGTCTCAGAAGCTTTGCCGAAGACCGATTGCCACGGCTTGACGAAATCCCTGGCGCTTTCCGGTACCGCGCTGGCGGGATCGATCCGTTCAGTCCATACGTAGTAACCGGGTTCGGACACCGGGATCGACGCGGTCCGGTATTCCCCGGGACCGCTGACCAGACTGCGTACCGAACCCGCTTCCGGGGCGCCGTCCGGGATCTCGGCCGATTCCGAGGGCCGCTCCGGAAACGGACCCCACAGGGTGGAAACCACCTCCAGGCGGACCGGATCCCCGTTCATCGGGTCGGTCAGCCACCCGGTGCCGTCGGCGGCCGACACCGTCAGGTTGTCGTAAAGCGCGCCGGGCGCCGTGATCCGGGATTCTGAAGTCTGTGTGGCGACGAGCGGCTGGAAAGCCTGCTCCGCGGCCAAACGTGCGACCGCTTCGAGCTTGATGGTCACTCCGGTGGTAATCAGGCGCTGCGCTTTCGGCGAATTCGGAACCAGCCAGTTGATCGCGGCCGTCGGCGCGGCGGCCACTTCCGCACTGAGGCTTCCGACGCCGAATGCCAGACGTTGCAGGGGCAGTACCTCCGGGCCGCTGCCGGTGACCCATGAGTACTCGGATCCAGCGGCAGCGAACTGAAGCGAGCCACCGGCCCGGGCTTGCATGCCCAAGCCGGGGACTTGGGTCCCCGCCGGAGTCAGCAGACTCGCCCGAGCTTCGCTTGCGGCCCGCAGGTCCAGTTCGATCCGGTACGGTCCGGCGTAGGCCAAGGACTGCTCGGTCAACGACCGGCCGAGCGCAACCGCCGATTCCGGCAGGTCTGCTTTGCGGATGATTTCCTGCATGCCGGAGCTGCCCTATTCGCGGCCGGGCGAACTGAGCGCCCAGACGGAAAGCTGCACCGCCGCCGCGGTTTCATTGTCGTTGCTCGGTCCCCAGCGCAGCAGCAGGTAGGACAGTGCACCGTTTTGCTGCTCCGAAAGCGCGCTTCCGTCACTGCGCACGAAACCACCCGGCGAGCTCTCCCGGTAACCTCCGGAATAGCCGGGACCGAGCAGCTCGTAATCCGAGCAGTAGGCGATCACGCCGTCGTCGTTCACTTGTTGCCCGACGAAGAGATTCGCCGAACCCAGGCCGGCGGCCAGGCGCCAGCCCGGGGCGACGGCTTGGACCGGCGCGATGGCCCAAGCCAGCAGCAATCCTGCCAGGGCAATCGCGGTGACGGTCGAACTCAAAAGTCGTTTCACGGGGTTCCTTTCAATCAGTGGCTTCACTCGGGTGTGCACCCACTGTGCCAAGCGGGAAACCCGTGATCGGCGAAAATCCGTGACGGATGAAGCAATGTGTGGAAAGCAGCCGAAACCTGTGATTGTGGGGGAGTAGTGGGTTGCGCCGGCCGGCGTATGCTGATCGGATGAGCCATCACAATGACCCTGAAACCATTCGTCGACTGCTCACCGGAAAGGGCCGCTGGGCCGTCGTCGGGCTGTCCACGAACACCGCCCGTCCGGCCCATTCGGTGGCGCGCTTCCTGCAGCAGGACCTCGGCGTGGAGATCATCCCGGTGAACCGCAAAGGAGAACCAGTGCACGGGGCTGCCGGATTCCGGACGCTCGAGGAGGTCCCCGGGGAGCTCGACGTGGTCGATTGCTTCGTCAATTCGGAGCGGGTCGGCGAGGTGGTCGATCAAGCGATCGCGGTTGGCGCCAAGGCAGTCTGGCTGCAGTTGGGCGTCATCGACGAAGCCGCCGCAGCCCGCGCCGCGGAGGCCGGGCTGGACGTGGTGATGGACACGTGCCCGGCAATTGAAGCGCCACGACTGGGAATCGTCTGAACTGTCCGCACTGACTGCTAATCTGCTGGAGTAGGGGGAATCTACACGTCAGATCACTCATCCGAGGTCGCCCAGTGCCACGTCATCTCTCATTCCGCACCCTGAAGCTGAAGTGGCTGTGGGCGCTTGTCGCTTTGCTGCTCGTGGTGGCATTGGCCTCCGGTGGAATTTGGGTCGCGCGGGCGCTCAGCGACGAGACCCCGGCGGCATCGGCGCCGGATGCCGCACCTGCCACCGCGGCGCCCCCGGTGCCGTCGGCAAGCCCGACGGCGAGTGCGCTGCCGACGAAGCCTGCGATCGCTCCGGATTTCAGTCTGCCGCCGATCGAAGACGGCATGGTCCCGGTACTGACCAAAATTCCGACCGCGCAAAAGGTAGTCTTCCTGACCATCGACGACGGTGGGGCGAAGTTGCCCGAGGACGTCGCGCTGCTCCGGGCGAACAAGATCAAGGCGTCTTTGTTCTTGGCAAAAATGTTCATCGCCAACGATCCGGATTACTTCAAACAATTCCTGACCGATGGCAGCAAGATCGAAAACCACACGATGTCGCATCAACTCAATTTCATCAAGCTCGGCTATCAAGAGCAGAAGAACGAGATTTGCAAGATGGCGGACTTCGAAGAGCAGACCTACGGCCGGCGACCGGTGTTTTTCCGGCCGCCCGGCGGGCCTTACACCAATGCCATCCGCAAAGCCGCGGCAGAGTGCGGGATGAAGGCCATCGTCACCTGGGAGGCCAAGGCGAATGCCGGGCGAGTGGACTACCAGGTAGGCCAGGCATTACGGCCCGGAGACATCGTGTTGATGCATTTCCGGCCGGAATTCGCCCAGGACTTCCAGGCTTTCCTGGACGCGAAGAATGCGGCCGGACTCGAAGTGGTGTTGCTCGAAGATTTCCTGAAAGTGCCCTGACGATGGATTCCGGAACCTTGCGGTCGCTGTGTTTGCGGCTTCCCGGCGCGTTCGAAGATTTTCCGTTCGGCCCGGATGCTTCGGTGATCAAGATCGCTCCCTCGGCCTCGGCCGGCAGCAACGTGGAGTTCAAGATGTTCGCGCTCTTCCGGGCGGCCAAAACCCCGCTGAGCGTCAATCTCAAATGCGATCCAGCGCTGGCAGAACAGTTGCGGGCAGCACATCCGGAAATCACGCCGGGCTACCACATGAACAAAAAGCACTGGAACACCGTGGATTGCACGGGAGGTCTTTCGGAACAGACGATTGCCGATCTGATCGAAGATTCCTACGACCTGGTGGTTGCATCGCTGCCGCGTCCGCAGCGGGAAGCGCTTGGTTGGACCGGGTTGGTGGAGCGTGGCTGAACTGACCTACCCGCAGATCGGCTTGACCAGGGAACTCCTGCGCGATGGACCCGAATCGGTTGCGGGGTGGCCCGGCGGCAACCAGCGGGTTTTCGAACGGATCGAAGTGGGGCGCGGAGCCGAGAGCTTCGGCCGGCTCAGCAGTGGAATCCTGGACTGGGGCATTCAGGAAGCTGCCGGCTTGCGGCCGCGCGCGGAGGGTCCCGCGGTGCTTGGCGCACGGGTGGTCTGCGGCTTCGGCGTCGGTCCGATCCGTTTGCCGGTGCCCTGCGAAGTGGTTTGGTCCGAACGCGGCGAACGCTTCGGCGGCTTCGGTTACGGAACCCTGACCGGCCATCCGGCAAGTGGCGAGGAGGCGTTTGCCGCTGAGCTGGACGAGGCCGATCGGGTGTGGTTCTCAGTACTCGCCTTCAGTCGTCCCCGACCCGGAATCTACACCCTGGCGGCGCCGGTGAGCCGGCTGATGCAAAAGTTCGTGACCCGGAAGTATTTGGTGGCGGCCAGGGCCTTGGCCGAGTAGCCGGCCCGCGGAGAGGACATCCGGATGTTGCACCGTGCTTTGACGGTTTTGGCCGCGCCCAGCAACTTGGGCCTGCGCCCGCCGGAACCCGGCTCGGTTCCCGGCGTGGTCAAAGCACCGGAGGCCTTGCGGGAAGCGGGCTTGCATGCCGGCTTGGTGTCCCGGGGTGCGAACGAGGCCGGTGTGGTCCTGTCCGGGCCGTATCGCGACGATTGGCAGCCCGGATCCGGAAGGATCCGGAACCAGGAAGCCCTTTTGGAGCATGCGGCCAGCTTGGCCGCCCGGCTGGCCGGCTTGCTCGACGACGGAGCCTGGCCGCTGGTGCTGGGCGGGGATTGTTCGATTCTGCTCGGCATCGGGGTGGCCTTGAAGCAGCGCGGCAGGTTCGGCTTGATCCATCTGGACGGCCACACCGATTTCCGGAATCCCGGGAATTCGGACGATTGCGCCTCCCTGGCCGGCGAGGACCTCGCCGCAGTCACCGGGAAACATTGGCCGCAGATCAGCGATGTGGCCGGGTTGGGCCCGTATTTCGACTCGGCGGACGCGGTGCACGCGGGTTGCCGGGACGATGATGCGGAGCTCGACGAAGTCCGGTGCCATCTTGCCGGGCTGTTCACCAGCGCGCAGATCCGCCAGTCGCCGTCGGCCGTTGCCGGGGGCCTTCTCAACAGCCTGCCCAGCGGCTTGGACGGGGTCTGGTTGCAACTCGACGTCGACATCCTCGACCCGGAGATCATGCCGGCGGTCGATGCTCCGGACCCGGATGGCATCGACTGGGTGCAGCTGGAAGCGCTGTTGGCAGTGCTTTTGCCGCGGGTCAGCGGAATGAGCTTGACCGTATTCGACCCGGAGCTGGACCCGGGCGGTTCGCTGGCCAGGAGGCTCAGCAGCATGCTGCTGAGCCTCCTGGCCGATGAATCCTGAGGACCTGCAAGAAGCCTATTTGGAACCGAAGACCGGGTAGTGGTCGGAGTAGTCGGTGAAGGTCTGGCTGCCGGCCGACCAGGGTGCGGAATGCAGTTGACGGGTGTTGACCCGCCAGCTGCTCGGTGATCCGTAGCCCTTGATCGGCAAGACGTAGTCCAACTGTTCGGCCGGGTGGTCGCCGTAGAAGTAGTTCGCCATGGAATTGCCCGCGTAGTCGAAGGACGGTCCACCGCTGAACTCGGGCTGCACCGCGTTCAGCGTGCGGTAGACCGCGCTTTCCTCCGGGGTGCCGGCGATGACATTGAGATCGCCTACGACGAAAAGCGGCTGGTCTTTCGGGAAATTCTGGGCATCGATGAATCGCTTCATTTCTGCGAATTGGCTTTTGCGCATCTCAGCGGGGGCGACCTTGCAGGTTGAATCTTCGGCCTGGGTGTGAGTTCCGATGACGTTGACCAAGCCCGCCGGCGTCTTGATTTGCGCGTAAGCGAAACCTTTGTTGGTCAGCGGCTCCACCATGCCGCAGCTGTCCTTGTAGATGAATTGCTTCTTCACGGTGATCGGCCAACGGCTGACGATCGATACACCGCCGTCCTCTGGCGTCAGGGTTCCATAACTGCCCAAGGTCTCATCCCAGCCGGATTTGCTGCGTCCGATCCAGGGCGTTTGGTTGGGGTATTCGGCGGCGAGATTCGTCTGCAGTCTTTCCGAACCGGTGTTGTCGAAGCCTTCTTGGAAAACCACGACGTCCTGTCCGGAAACGACTTTGTCCTTGGCGATCAGATCTGCCCGCATGGCTTGGTCCCAGCCTGCGGCCGCAATCGGCGGCAGCATCCGCAGGTTCATCGAACCGATCTTCAGATCGTCGTAACTGAATCCGGATTTCTGGCCCGCTGCCTGAGCAGGGAGGCCGAAACCGGTGAGGCCGAGTCCGACGGCGGCGATGGCCGCAAGGCGTTTGAGTGTCATGACTCCAGCCAATCGCCCAAAGGTGTATATACAGGTCCGCTCAGATTAACGCCGAAAGAACCGAAGCTGGGAATTTCCCGGACTCCAATCCCCGGCTTAACGACGCGCGAGTGCACACGTGTGCACTCGCGCGTCGAAGAAGGGGTGAGCGGCGGTGAAGGCGGATCAGCCGAAGTACTTCGGCAGGGTCCCCTCATGGGCTTCGCGCAGCTCGTCCAAGCTCAGTGTGAAAGCTCCCTGCACATCGAGCGAGCCGGATTCGGCATCGACCACGCCGAGGCGGAGGTGCTCGAAGCCCCGTGCGGTGCACATGTCGTTGAACCGGACCTCTTCGGAACGCGGCACCGAAACCAGCGCCCGGCCCTGGGACTCGGAGAACAAAGCCTCGAAAACCGAAATCCCATCGCGGGCAGCCAATTCGTCCAAGCCAACCCGGGCGCCGACGCCGAAGCGCAGCGAGGACTCGACCAGCGCCGCAGCCAAACCGCCTTCAGACAGGTCATGTGCCGCATCGACCATGCCGTCACGGGAAGCGTTGATCAGGATCTCGGCCAAGGCCTTTTCCCGGCCCAAGTCGACAACTGGCGGCTGGCCACCGAGGTGCCCGCGCAGATTGGACCATTCCGAGCCATCCAATTCAGCCCGGGTGGTGCCCAGCAGGTAAATTGCCTGACCGTCTTCACGCCAACCGGACGGGGTGCGCCGAGCAACGTCGTCGAACACGCCCAGCACGCCGACCACTGGGGTCGGATGGATCGGCACGCCGCCGGTCTGGTTGTACAAGGAGACGTTGCCGCCGGTGACCGGCACACCGAGTTCCTGGCAGGCATCAGCCAGCCCGGTCACCGATTCGGCAAACTGCCACATGACCTCGGGATCCTCCGGCGAGCCGAAGTTCAAGCAGTCAGTGACGGCCAACGGACGCGCACCCGACGTCGCGACATTCCGGTAGGCCTCGGCCAGCGCCAATTTCGCACCTTCGCGCGGGTTCAGGTAGCAGTAGCGGCCGTTTGCGTCCGTGGACAAAGCCACACCCAGGCCGGTGCTTTCGTCCACCCGGATCACGCCGGCGTCGTCGGGCATGGCCTGTGCGGTGTTGCCCTGAACATAGCGATCGTACTGGTCGGTGACCCAGGACTTCGAGGCCATGTTCGGCGAGGACATCAGTTCGACGACGGCGGCCCCCAAGTCAGCGGGCACCTCACCTTTGAACGAGTCGGCTTGCAGAGCGTCGAGCCACTCCGGGCGGTGGAACGGCCGGTTGTACACCGGTCCGTCGTGCGCCACGGTGCGCGGATCGACGTCGACGATCGTCTCGCCATCCCAGTCAATGATCAGCCGGCCGGTGTCGGTCACTTCGCCCAGCCAGGAGTATTCCACGTCCCACTTGGCCATCACGGCCTCAAAAGCCGCGACATTTTCCGGTGTGACGACCGCCATCATGCGTTCTTGCGATTCGGACATCAGGATTTCGCCCGGAGTCAGCGTTGGGTCGCGCAGCAGCACCGAGGTCAGCTCAACGTGCATGCCGCCTTCGCCGTTGGATGCCAGCTCGGAGGTGGCGCAGGAGATACCCGCGGCACCGAGGTCTTGGATGCCATCCACGATCGATGCCTTGAACAGTTCCAGGCAGCACTCGATGAGCACTTTCTCCGCGAACGGATCGCCCACTTGAACCGCGGGCCGCTTGGACGGCTTAGCGTCGTCGAACGACTCCGAGGCCAGCACCGAGGCGCCGCCAATGCCATCGCCACCGGTACGCGCACCGAACAGGACCACGCGATTGCCCACGCCGGAGGCATTGGCCAAGCGGATGTCCTCGTGCCGCAGCACGCCGACTGCGAGTGCGTTGACCAGCGGATTGCCCTGGTACACCGAGTCGAAAACCACTTCGCCACCGATATTCGGCAGGCCCAGCGAGTTGCCGTAGCCGCCGATGCCGGAGACGATGCCGTGCACCAAACGGGCGGTGTCCGGGTGGTCAATCGCACCGAAGCGCAGCGGATCCATCACGGCAACCGGGCGGGCACCCATCGAGATGATGTCACGGACAATGCCGCCGATGCCGGTCGCGGCACCCTGGTAAGGCTCGACGAAGGACGGGTGGTTGTGCGATTCGACCTTGAAGGTCACCGCCCAACCGTCGCCAATGTCCACGACGCCGGCGTTCTCGCCGATGCCGACCAGCAGGTGCTCTTTCATCTCCGGAGTGACCTTGTCGCCGAACTGACGCAAGTGCACCTTGGAGGACTTGTAGGAGCAGTGCTCGCTCCACATGACCGAATACATCGCCAGCTCGGCAGCGGTGGGCCGGCGGCCCAGAATCTCGTTGATCCGAGCGAACTCATTGTCCTTCAGGCCCAGCTCGGCCCAGGGCAGCTCGGTTTCCGGAGTCGAAGCCGCGTTCGCGACGGTATCGATGTTGAAACTGGTTTTCTCAGCAGAAGAGTTGGTCACGCGCGGGCTCCCGAAAGAATCGTGTGCAGAACAGAGGAAAAGAAGCCCAAGCCGTCGGTGCCGGTGTGATCCGGCCCGAAGCCGGTTTCCACCGCGTGCTCCGGGTGCGGCATGAGTCCGACGACGTTGCCCGCGGCATTGGAGATGCCTGCGATGTCGCGGCGGGATCCATTCGGGTTGAATCCGACATAGCGGAACACCACGCGGCCTTCAGCCTCCAGGGCGTCCAGTGTTTTTTCGTCCGCGATGTATTGGCCGTCCTGGTTCTTCAACGGAACGGTGATCTCTTGGCCGGCGTCGAAAGCGCTGGTCCAAGCGGTGGCCGCGTTTTCAACCCGCAGCACCTGATCCCGGCAGATGAACTTCAGATGATCGTTCTTCACCATCGAGCCCGGCAGCAGATGCGATTCAGTGAGGATCTGGAAGCCGTTGCAGATACCCAGCACCGGCAGCTTGGCCTCCGAATTCGCGGCGTCGATGACCTTGGCCATCAGCGGCGCGAAGCGCGAGATCGCACCAGCACGCAGGTAATCACCGTAGGAGAAACCGCCGGGGATCACCACTGCGTCCACGTCTTTCAGCTCGGCATCGGCGTGCCAGAGTTCGACGGCGGTCGCGCCGGAAAGCCGGACCGCGCGGGATGCGTCGCGGTCGTCGAGCGTGCCCGGAAAAGTAATGACGCCGACGCGTGCGCTGGACAGGTCAGCCGAAGACAGGTCAGTGGACAAATCAGTATTCAGCTCAGTCATCGACGGCCTCGACCTTGACCACGTCTTCGATCACCGGGTTGGAGAGCAGGGTTTCGGCGGCTTCGCGGGCTTTGGCCAGCACGGCTTCGGTGATCTCGCCGTCGACCGTCAGTTCAAAGCGCTTGCCTTGGCGGACGCCGCTGAATTCGGTGAAGCCGAGCCGGGGGAGCGCCCCGACAATGGCCTTACCCTGCGGATCGAGGATTTCGGGTTTGAGCATGACATCGACAACGATCCGGGGCATCCGGTGACTCCTGTTTTTCGAAGCGAGGGGTCGCGGAGGCTGGTGAACAGCGGGAAAACTGTGCCGTCTCACGCTGGTTCCGGTCCGGAGGCATCAGCGCTCCGCGAGCTTGCAACACTATTCTACCGGCAGCGGCGCGATGGATTGTCCGCCTCCGGACGGGGGTCTGCGGGTTACCGCTTAACTTGCTGCGCGCAAGCTGTGTCTTCGCTATGCTTCGGGCAACTCCTTGAATCATGCAAGGGGTTCGAACGCTCTGTTTCTCCTGGTGAGACGGTGTTTTTGGGGGAACATGGTTCGCAAACCATTGAGAGGTGGTAGTCACGTGTTTAAACGCAAGACGAGCAGAGTCAGAAGTTTCGGGGTAGTTGCAGCTGCAGTTCTCTTGGCGGTCGGCGGATTCGTTCCGGCGGCCGTTGCGGCGCCCGGGGATGCGCAAACATTTCCGGACGGCCGGTACATCGTGGTGATGGCGAAAGAAGCCGTGGCCGCTTACGACGGCGGAGTCCCGGGACTTGCGCCGACCAAACCGGAGCTCGGGTCCAAGGTCGATGCGGCGGATCCGGACGTGCAGAAGTACCAGCGGTACCTCACCCAAGAACAGCAACGGGTTGCCGGGGCCAAAAATGTGCGGATCGAGAAGAATTTGACCGTGGCGCTCAACGGCTTCGTGGCGAGCTTGACCGGGCAGCAGGCCAAGGAGCTCGCGGCATCGAAAGGCGTGGTGACGGTGGCCCCGGACACGCTGCTGCAACCGGATTCCAGCAGCGCCCAGTGGCTGGGGCTCAGCGGAGGCAACGGCATTTGGCAGGACCAGTACGGCGGGTCGGCGAATGCCGGGAAAGGCGTCGTGGTCGGCGTGCTGGACACCGGCTATACCCCCGGCAACCCTTTGGTGGCGGGCAATCAGGTGCAGCCACTGCAGGGCGAAGCAAAAATGGGCGAGCCCTACCGGGACGCGGCCGGCGGCATTTCGATGCTCAAGGCCGACGGCGACACCTTCCGCGGCGAATGCCAGAGCGGCCAGGGCTTCGCCGGGACCGAGTGTAATTCCAAAGTGATCAGCGCCCGGTATTACGGGGAGACCTATTTGGCGAACACGTTGATCGGGGACCGGGACCCGAAGGAGCTCGTCTCACCGGTGGACACCAATAACCACGGCACGCACACCGCCGGAACCGCGGTGGGCAGCGAAGGCGTGCAGGTGAACATGCCCGGCCGCAGCCCGGATATTGCTTCCGGAGTCGCGCCCGGTGCCAAATTGGCGGTTTACAAGGTCTGCTGGACCACCGGGTGCTACACGTCGGACTCGGTGCAGGCCATCGACCAGGCGGTTTTGGACGGGGTCGACGTGATCAACTTTTCGATCTCCGGGTCCAATACCCGGGTGAATGATCCGGTCTCCTTGGCCTTCCTCTCCGCGGCGTCCGCGGGCATCGTGGTTTCCGCTTCGGCCGGCAACAGCGGTCCGGAAGCCAATACCGTCAACCACGGCGGCCCCTGGGTGACCACAGTGGCTGCAACCACCTGGCCGGATGAGGCGAAAGGGACCTTGGAGCTCGCCGATGGGACCCGTTACCGCGGCTCCTCCATCGCGAGTGCTTCGGTGTTCAACAAGCCTCTGGTCCTGGCCGAGACGCTCGCTCCCGCCAGGGCCAGCGCCTCGAAACTCTGCATGCCCGGGTCTTTGGATCCGGCCAAGACAGCAGACAAGATCGTGGTCTGCGAACGCGGCGTGAATGCCCGGGTGGAAAAGAGCCAGGTGGTCAAGGATGCCGGCGGCGTCGGAATGGTGCTTGGCAATCCGACGCCGAACAGCTCCGATTTGGATGTGCATGCGGTGCCTTCGGTGCACCTGGACGCGCCGGACTACCTGGCGTTGCGCGCCACGTTGGTCAGTGCGCCCGGCCAACCCGGCAACATCGTGAACCGGGACACCTCCGGAAAACCCGTGGACAAGACGCCGCAGATCGCCGGCTTCTCCTCGCGCGGACCGCACAATGCCGCCGGCGGCGATATTTTGAAGCCTGATCTGGCCGCCACCGGAGTCAATGTGCTTTCCGGATTCTCGCCGATCGCGTCGGGGGGAAGCCAATTCGGCTATGCTTCCGGGACGTCGATGGCGGCACCCCATGTGGCCGGCTACGCGGCGATGATTCTGGGCAAGTATCCGACCGCCTCGCCGGCCGCGGTGAAGTCCGCGATGATGACCACCGCGGGGAATGTGCTGAACGCGGACGGCTCGCGGAACACCGACAAGCTCGCGGTCGGTGCCGGTCAGGTCGATCCGCTCAGGTTCTTGAGCCCGGGCCTCTACTTCGAGGCGGGCAACAAGGACTATCTCGGCTATCTCCTGGGACTCGGCTACAACTTGGGCATCGATGGTCTGAGCCCGGTCAAAGCCCGGGATTTCAACCAGGCTTCGGTGGCGGTGGGCAATCTCGACGGCCGGGTGGAAACCAGCCGGACGGCGACCGCGCTCACCCCGGGGGTGTACCAGATCTCGGTGGATACCCCGGGCGTGCGGGTGCGCACGATTCCGTCGATCCTGGTCTTCGAACAGGCCGGGGCCAGCAAAACGTTCAAGATCGTCATTGAACGTTCCGGTGGTGCTTCCGGCCAGATCTACAACGGCGACATCACCTTGTCCGGCGCCGGGGTCAAGGTCAAGATGCCGGTTTCGATCCGGAACCGCTAGTCCTTATGCGGTGATTGTGCCCGTGGTCTGGAGCGGTTGACTTTCCGGTTCCAGACCACGGGTGCGGCACGGTGGATTTCTCCCAGGGATTCCTGGGCATGATACCGATGGTGAAAAGTTCCGGAACAAGCTCACAGCTTTTTCATTACTCTGTGGCGGATTCGTACCCAGTCAAAAGGCTTAGGCTGTGTCTGAGCGTGGTTTTGAATGCATGTGATTTTGACTGTGGGCGAAACTTCGAAGACGGGGCTGACGATGACTTCTACCACGCGTAGAGATTTTTTGGTGGGTTCTACGGCGTTACCATTCACCCCAATTTTCTTTCCCCCGACGTCGGGCCAGGAATCTGTGGAGCTGGTTGATGTCTCTGCTTTGGGCAGTTATTTCACGACTGCATCCGAGGAATATGGGGTGCCGGTGGCAGTGCTTCTTGCCTGTGCTCGGGTCCAGTCGCAAGACGATGTTGCGGCGGCGAGTTCTCCGCTTACCGGCGGCGGCCAAGGTCCGATGAAGCTTGTGGACGGCGCAATTGCCAAGGAGAAAAGATCCGTTGCGGGCAAGCCCGATGCGGCAGTGATCGATTCCATGGGTGAGGCTGCTGCGATCACGGGTCAGAGCAAGGATCAAATACGCACGGATGTGAAGGCGAATATTTCGGGGGCAGCAGCCGTACTCGCGGCGACGCAGAAAAAACTTGGCGGTCCGGTGGGGAGCGAAACGCCGGAGAACTCCTGGTATGCCGCGATTGCCATGTCTAGCGGGGCCGCCCTGCCCACGGTGCAACGGCAATTTTCGGACGATGTCATGAAGGCCTTAATGCAAGGAGGTCAGGTGGACATCGGAGGTGCACAGGTTCCGGTACCGCGGAAAGAGATCGGTGACGTCTCAGGCCAGAAAAATCTTCTCACCAGCCGGGAAACCGCGGCACAGGCTATTGAAGCCGGCGGCATGGTCGAGGCCCCGCCCGGGCTCAGCAGTGAATGGGTTCCGGCACCCTATGTGCAGTACGGGGCTACGCCTTCCGAGTATGGAAACCACGATGTTGCCAATCGCCCGGTCAGCCCAGAACTGAACCAGATAGTGATGCATTCGACGGAGGCTTCCTTTGCGGAAACCCTGAATTTGGTTCAAGATCCGACGTATCTTGGCTGGCATTATTCTTTTCGCTCCAGCGATGGCTTTTTCGCCCAGCATATCCGCACAAAAGACCTCGGCTGGCATGCCGGAAACTGGTACGTCAATTCCCATTCGATTGGCATCGAACACGAAGGCTATGCTGCCCAGGGAGCTCAATGGTTTACCGAAGCCATGTATTCCACCTCGGCGAAACTAGTTTCCTATTTGGCCAAAAAATACCAGATCCCTTTGGACCGGGCTCATATTATCGAGCACGGACAAGTACCGGCGATAAATAGGGCCGGCATTCCAGCCATGCACTGGGACCCGGGCCCCTACTGGGACTGGGAACGCTACTTCGCTCTCCTGGGCGCCCCGTTGGACCGCGGGACTGTGCTCCGGCTTCCCAGCGCGGGTGAGGTGGTGCGGATTCTGCCTGGATTTGCCAACAACTTCCAGGACGTTTCCGGGTGCGGTTCCGATCCGGGTGCGGCCTGCCCGGTGCAGGGGACGAATTTTGTCCCGATCCGGGTGTCTCCCGATGCCGGAGCCGCTCTGGTCAATGATCTCGGCCTCCATCAAACCGGGCAGCCGGCATCGACGGAAATTTCCGATATCAGTTCCCGGGCCTCGGCGGGCACCGACTATGTGGTGGCTGAGGTGAAAGGGGATTGGACCGCTATCTGGTATCTGGGAGTGCAGGGCTGGTTCAAGAATCCGGCAAAATCCCCCACCGCGAGGGTAGTGCTCGCCGGAAAGGCGATCACACCGAAACCGGAACTGGCTACCGTAAAAACTTATGGCACGGCGTACCCGGAAGCATCCGCTTACCCAGATCCGGCGACCGCGAAGCCGATTAGCCCGCTCGGATATGAGATTCCCTCCGGTCAGCGTTACCCCCTGCTTGACGCCCTGGTTCCAACGGACGCCTATCTGACGAATGGCTATGATGCCAGCGGCACCGGGAAGCTCAATACCGATGTCCATGGGCGCACCAAATACTACTTAATCAATATCGGACACCGACTGGCGTATGTCCAGAGCTCTGATGTGGCCATTGTGTAACCGCTAGGCGGGGACGGTCACAAACCGCTTCCGGCACTTTCCCCGAACAAAGCCGCGAAGCTGTTCCAGTCCGAGATTTCGCAACCGTCGGTCAACGAGAACGATTTGGCGACTGCCTGGCCCTTGACTGTGCCGGTGACCTGGGCGGTCTGCGGGCCGCCGAATTGCATGGTGCATTGCCGGTTCGGTACCGTGGGCGAAAAGATCGCCGAACCGAATTTCTGCACCGCAGCGCAGGCTGCTGCCGGGTCGCTGACCGAGCTCTCCGGCAGCGGGCTGCTGCCATTGCAGATCAAGGTGGTCGCCTTTGCCGGATCCTCCGGGCCGGCCTTGACCGCGATGGACAAGCCGATATCGGCTCCGGCGGGCAAGCTGATCGCGGGTGAAGGATTGGCCGATCCGGGCAGACCGGTGCTTGCCGACGGCGGCAATCCCGGCCCGGAAGTCGCAGCCGGCGGGGCGTTCGTCGGGTTGTCGGTGCCTGACGGCGGGCTGGCGCAACCGGCCAACAACGCGGCGCCCGTCAGGATCAGGAGCGCCGAAGCCGTGGGGACACCGTATCGTCCTGTGCTGCTGCGTTTCACGGGACCTCCGTTCGGGATCTTCCCAGCCTAGGCCTGTGGGACCGGGAGTTCCAGCCGTTCCCGCAGATCGTTCAGCAACCGTGACCGCAGACCGGCGGATTCCTCGCTGAAGCCGCGCTGGGCGGCCACGTACTCGGCTTTGCCTTCCGCGGATTCGATGGGGATCGCCGGATAGCCCCAATCGGACAAGTCATAAGGCGCTGCCCGCATGTCCATCGCCCGGATTCGCCAGGAGAGCTCGAAAGCGTCCATCAGCATTTCGCTGGGCAGCATCGGGATGAGTTTGTACGCCCATTTGTAGAGGTCCATATTGGCGTGCAGGCAGCCCGGCTGTTCCATGGTCCGCTGGTTTTCCCGATTCGGCGAGAGTTCGTTCAGCGGCACGGCTTGCGGGGTGTAGAACCGGAACGCGTCGAAGTGCGAGCAGCGGATCCGATTCGACTCCACCACCTGGTCGGTACCCGCCGCGCCGAGGCGCAATGGCAGGTATTCGTGCCGGATGCCGTTTTCTTCGCTGCGGTAGGCCATCGCCCATTCATGCAGTCCGAAGCAGCCGAACTGAGCCGGCCGGGCCGCGGTTCCGGCCAAGATCAGCAGCGCGAAGTCCAGGGCACTGCGCCGGGCGGCCAGGAACTCCACGACGTCCACGGTCACCGCGGGCTCGGCCGGGTCCAGGCCCAGCGCCTCGCGTTCGCCGTCGTCGGCGGTCCGGTAGAACCGCCAGGCCAAGCGCTCCGCTGCGGCCTCGCCGAGCAGGACCACTCCGCTGCCTGGGTGCCAGCGCCGCAACTGGGCCGGTTTGAGCGTGTAATAGGTGAACAGGAAGTCCTCGACCGGGTGTTTTTCGCCGTGCGAGCGCCGTTGCAGGTAAGGCGCGGCGTAGCCGTCCACCCGCTCGGCATGCGTCCGGGCAAGCGGCAGCCACTCGGCTGGGCTGAGCGCGCGGAGCTGGCAAGTCACCCGACCATTCTCCCAGCCCCGGCGGGTTTTCAATACGCCGAGGATATGCCCCGGCTCTTAGGATGGAGTCCATGCGGGTGCTGGTGGTCGAGGACGAGCCTTATATGGCGGACGCCATCCGCGATGGGCTGCGGCTGGAAGCGATCGCGGCAGACGTGGCCGGGGACGGCGACGCCGCCCTGGAATTGCTGGCCACCAACGCCTACGACATCGCGATCCTGGACCGGGACATCCCCGGGCCCTCCGGCGACGAGATCGCCAAAGCCATCGTGCGCTCCGGCAGCGGCATTCCGGTCATCATGCTCACGGCCGCCGACCGGCTCGACGACAAGGCTTCCGGTTTCGAACTCGGCGCCGACGATTACCTCACCAAGCCGTTCGAGTTGCGCGAGTTGGTGCTCCGGCTGCGGGCATTGGACCGCAGGCGGGGCAGCAGCCGGCCCCCGGTCCAGGAACTGGCCGGCCTGCGCCTGGACCCGTTCCGGCGCGAGGTCTACCGGGACGGCCGCTATGTGGCGCTGACCCGGAAACAATTCGCGGTTCTCGAAGTGCTGATCGCGGCCGGCGGCGGGGTGATCAGCGCCGAAGAGCTGTTGGAGAAGGCCTGGGACGAGAATGCCGACCCGTTCACCAATGCGGTGCGGATCACCGTCTCGGCGCTTCGCAAACGCCTCGGTGAACCGTGGATCATCGCCACCGTGCCGGGCGTCGGCTACCGGATCGACCTCGGCCCGGAGGCCGGCGAAAACCGTGGCTAGGAAATCCGGGATGAGCGTCCGGCTCAAGCTCACCTTGAGCTACGCCGGCTTCCTGATGCTCGCCGGCGTGCTGCTGCTCGCCGTGGTCTGGCTCTTCCTGCTGCGCTATGTGCCCGAGGTGGTGGCCAATCCCGTGGACTCCGGATTCTTCCCGGGGTACAACATGCCCAGCCGCTCCGATCTGCTCGACGCCTTCGCGCCCCGGGCCGCCGTCGCGCTGGGCTTCCTGCTGGTCTTCGGCCTGGTCGGCGGTTGGCTGCTCGCCGGCCGGATGCTGGCGCCACTTGCCCGGTTGACCAAGGCCACCCGCGAAGCTGCCGGAGGGTCGCTGTCGCACCGGATTCAGCTGGAAGGCCGCAAAGACGAGTTCCGCGCACTCGCCGACGACTTCGACGCGATGCTCGAGCGGATCGAAACGCACGACGCCGAGCAACGCAGGTTCGCGGCCAATGCCTCGCACGAACTGCGCACGCCGTTGGCGATCACCCAGACGCTTCTGGAAGTGGCGCGCAGCGGCCCCGGGCAGGAGAACTCGGAGCTGCTGGAACGGCTGCAATACGTCAACACGCGGGCGATCGAGCTCACCGAGGCATTGCTCCTGTTGAGCCGGGCCGAGCAGCAGTCGTTCACCCGGGAACCCGTCGATTTGTCGCTCATCGCGGAGGAAGCCACCGAAACGCTGCATGCGCTCGCCGAAAAGCACGGGGTGACGGTCACCACCACGGGAGAGATCACGCCCACCACCGGCTCGCCCACGCTCTTGTTGCAGTTGGCCACGAATCTGGTGCACAACGCGATCGTGCACAATCTCCCGGAGCACGGAACCGTGGAGGTCAGCACCGCCGTCGAAACGGATTCGGTGACCCTGATCGTGAAAAACACCGGGGTGCAGCTGGCGCCGCAACTGGTGGCGACCTTCACCGAACCGTTCCAGCGCGGCAACGGCCGGATCCGGAAAGACCATTCGGGCGTCGGGCTGGGCCTGGCGATCGTGAAAAGCATCACCGAAGCCCACCAGGGAAAACTCAGCGTGGTCCCGCGGCCGGGCGGCGGACTCTGGATCGGGGTGCGGCTGCCCGGCGGCCAGCAATGAGACCGAGCACGCGCCCGGCCAAATCGGCATCCGCGTGGGGCGTGCCGAAGGCAGCTGCCCGGGACGACATCCGGCGCAACCGTCCGGCATCGGTGAGGACCGGAATCACCTGCCGCTCGACCCAGGCCGCATCGGCCTCGGCGTCCTCGGCGAGCAACGCCCCGCCGAGTGCAACCAGCGGCTCGGCGTTCCGCCGCTGCTCGCCGCCGCGCAGCGGCAACGGGACGTAGGCGGCGGGCAGGCCGACCGCGGCCAGCTCCGCGCAGGTCATCGCCCCCGACCGGCAGATCACGAAGTCGGCCGCGGCATAGGCGAACCGCATTTCCTCGAGGTAGGGCAGCAGCACGTAAGGCGGATCGGTTGGGAGGCCTTCCGGCACGGTCACGGACCTGCCCGGGCCGGCGATGTGCAGCACTTGCACACCGGCCGAACGCAAGGCCGGTGCGGCGCCGGAGACTGCCCGGTTGAGCGTCTGGGCACCTTGCGAACCACCGGTGACCAGCAGCACCGGCCCTGCGGCGCGCAGGCCGAACCGGCTCCGGGCTTCGGCCCGGAGGGATGCCCGGTCCAGCCCGGCAATCGAAGGCCGCAGCGGAATGCCGATCGCGGAAGCGTGCGCCAAACGCACGTCCGGCGTGCCGGTGAAGACCTGGCGGGTCAGCCGGGCGGCCAGGCGATTGGCCAATCCGGGACGGGCGTTCGCTTCGTGGACGACGATCGGCAGGCCCCGGCAGAATGCTGCGAGATAGCCGGACAGGGCCACGTAGCCGCCGAACCCCACAACGGCCTCGGCGCGCGTCCGGTCCAGCACCGAGCCGGCCGCGCGCACCGACCGGACCAGCCGGGCCGGAGTGCGCAGCAGTTCCCGGCCCAGAGCCCGGGGCAGGGGAGCCGCTGGAATCAGCTCGAGCGGATAACCCCGTGCCGGGATCAGCGCCGTGTCCAAACCCCTGCTGGTGCCGAGCGCGGTGACCTCGGCGTCGGGGGCCAGCCGGCGCAGCGCATCGGCGAAGTTCATCGCCGGTTCGATGTGCCCGGCCGAATGCCCGCCGGCCACCACGACGCGCGGCCCGGCCACTGCCGGCGGAAGGGCCGCGGGATCATGCGGCAAGGTTCACCGCCGACCAGGCGATCGGGAAATCGAAATAGGAATCCGGGTACGGTTCGTCGACCAGCGTGTAGTGCCACCATTCGACGTCGTACCTGCGGAAGCCGCTTTCCTCCATCACCGCGCAGAGCTGCGCACGGTCCCTGGCCTCGGCACTGGTGATGCCGGGCGCGCCGTGATGCGAGATCGGATCCATCAGATCGTGGCGGCCGCCCATCGCCACCTGTTCGCCGGTAGCCAGGTGGAACAGGCTCAGGTCGACGGTGCTGCCCCGGCTGTGCCCAGACCGCGCAGCCACATACCCGCGGTCGAACATCTCGGCGCGGTCGATGTTCGGATAGTGCCGCATTTTGGTTTCGCCGGTTTCCGGTTGTTCCGACCAGCGCAGGAAGCTGTCCACGGCGCGCTGCGGGCGGTAACCATCCCACAGCAGCAGGCCGAAACCCAGCGCCGCCGCATTGTCCCTGGCCCGGGCCAACCCGGCGCACAACGCCCGGGTCCCGACGATGCGGTTCGCCAAATAGCCGTCCACCGGTTTCCCGGTGAAGTTGTCCCAGGTGGCGTACTTGGCGTCCCAGCGGATGCCGGCCACGGCCTCGTCGACGAAAACGAAATCCCGGTTCATCGGTTTCCTTCGGCCAGGGCCAGCGATATGAGCCGGTCGATCACTTCGGCCAGCGGCAGCCCGGCGGCCTGCATCATCCGGGGGTAACGGCTGTACGAGGTCAACCCGGGCAAGGTGTTGACTTCGTTGAGCACGACCGAGCCGTCTGCCTTGAGGAACATGTCCACCCGGGCCAGCCCGCGGCAGCCCAATGCCCGGTAAACGGCTTTCGCCGTGGTCTGGACGAGCGAGCGCGCGGCCACCGAAATATCCGCCGGCACGATCGGCGTGGAGTTTTCCGAGCCGCGCTCCGGTTCGAATTCCTGGTGGATCCGGAAGAAGCCGTGCGAGAGCGCGATCCGGTCCACCTCGCCCGCGATCTGGGCCAGACCATTGCCCAAGATGGCGCAACCGACTTCATCGCCGTCCACCGCGGCCTCGACGAGCACTTTCGAGTCATATTGCCGGGCCGCGTCCAGGGCGGCCGACAGCTCGGCTTTGCCGGTTACCTTGCTGACTCCGAAGGAAGACCCCGAACGCGCGGGTTTGACGAAGACCGGGTAGCTGAACTGATCCGGATCGGGGCTTTCCTGCGGGTGCACGGTCCAGCAGGCCGGGGTCGCGATGCCGGCGTCCCGGGCGACGAGGTAGGCCAAAGACTTGTCCATGCACAGTGCGGAACTCGGTACGTCGCAGCCCACATAGGGGATGCCGGAAAGTTCCAACAGGCCTTGTACCGCACCGTCCTCGCCGAGCGTGCCGTGCAGCACCGGGAACACCACATCGAGGCGGACCGGGCGGAAACCAGCATCGTCCAAGACCAGCAAGCCGTGCACATCCCGGTCGGGCGAGATCAGGACCGAGGATCCGTCCTGATCCTGCCAGCCGGGTTCCGGGCCGCTGCAGAGCTGCCAGCGGCCGGCCGCTGTGATGCCGATCCAGTATGGCTCATACTTTGCGGTATCCAGGTTCTTCGCCACTTCTTGTGCCGACTTGACGGAGATCGAATGCTCCTCCGACGAGCCGCCGAAGAGAATTCCGACTCTGGTCTTGTTCATTGCGATTCCTTCTTTCGAATATCAGGCAGTTGTTGAGGCTGTCCTCGACGATGTCGCGCAAGGCGTGGTCGGTGTAATAGGCGGTGTGCGGGCTGATCAGCACATTGGGCAGTTTCTGCAACTGCAGGATCTGCTGGTTCTCCGGCGGCCGGCCGCCGTGGTCGGTGTAGAAGATCCGTTCCTCGCCTTCAACGACGTCGAGCGCGGCGCCGCCCAGCTTTCCGCTCGCCAAAGCCGAGGCAAGGGCCTCGGTGTCCAGCAGCCCGCCCCGGCCGGTGTTGATCAGGTACGCGCCGGATTTCAACATCCCGATCCGTTCGCGATCCAGCAGGTGCTGGGTTTCCGCGGTGAGCGGCAGGTGCAGGGTGACGATGTCGCTGTGCCGCAGCAGGTGATCGAGCGGCATGCTCCGGATCGGGCCGGTTGCTCGTTTGTCGGAGGTCAGGATCCGGCAACCGAAGCCGCGCAGCCGCTCGATCACCGCGTTCCCGATCCGCCCGGTGCCGACCACCCCGACGGTGAGGTCGCGCAATTCCTTGCCGCGTACTTCGTTCAGCCGGTAGTCATGGGCATCGGTGCGGCGGACCATGGATTTGGCCTGCCGCAGCGTCATCAGGATCAGCATCAAGGTGTAGTCGGCGACACTGTCCGGCGAATAGGCGACGTTGCCGACCGCGAGGCCGAGCTGCTGCGCGTATGCCAGGTCGAGGTGGTTGAATCCGATGCTCCGGGTCGAAAGGTACTCCACGCCGGCCCGGCGAAGCATCAACAGTGCGGCATTGCTGACGCCGGTTTTGTGTCCGATGCTGACGCAACGGGTTCCCGCGGCCAGCCGGGCGTTCTGTTCCGTGACCGGCTCTGCGACAATCGTGGGAAGCACGCCGAAGCCCGGCGCCAATTCCTGGAAGAGCGCAACCTCGTCCGGCTCGGCGCCATAGACGGTCAGCCCCGGGTTACCCGCGGCTGACGGGTGCTGGGCCCGAGGGTGGGCCGCCGCGATTCGCCTTGCGCTCCGGTCATCCATGCATCCCAGTCAAGCGGGCCCGCTGTTGCCGGGGCGTATCCGGTTTTCGATATCCGGACGATATGTGCGGCCGGGCGGAATCCGACGGCCGAATCCAGCAGCCAGGCTCAGTAAACCACCGGTATCCGGTAGGCAGCGGCCGCGGTCTGCCAGCCGACCGCAGCGCGCTCCGCCCCGGAGAGCCCGGAGATCAGTTCCTCGCTCGCCGTCCAGATCCGGGCATAGTCCCCAGCCAGCGTGCTGACCGGCCAATCCGAACCGATCATCAGCCGGTCCGGGCCGAAGCTGGCCAGCAGGCGCTCCACGACCGGGCGCAGATCGCCGATGGTCCAGGAATCCCAGGCCGCCTCGGTCATCAGCCCGGAAAGCTTGCAGCGCAGGTTCGGCGCCGTGCCGAGTTCTGCGAGATCCGTGTGCCAGCGGGTCAGCTCGCCGGAGGCGATGGGCGGCTTTCCCGCGTGGTCGAGCACGAAGCCGACGTCGGGCAGCCGGCGCACGGCCCGGGCCGCCATGCCGAGCTGGTCCGGCCGGAGGACCAGATCGAATTGCAGTCCGGCCCGGCCCACGGCCTGCAAGCCGCGCTGGACCGCGGGCCGGAGCAACCAGTCCGGATCGGCCTCGCTTTGCACCTGGTGCCGGATCCCGCGCAGGTATCTGCCGCCGGGCAAAGCGCTGAGTTCGGCGAGCCGATCGACGACGTCGGGCGATTCCAGATCCACCCAGCCGACCACCGCCTGGATGAGCGGTGACCGCTCCGCGATCGCCAAGAACTCCGGAGTCTCCGCCGGCACGCAGACGGTCTGCACCAGAACGCTCGCGTGGACGCCGTTCGCGGCAGCCAGTGATTCGAACTCCTCGATCAGGAAGTCCCGGTCGATTGCCGCCATCTCGGGGCCGCTGATCCAGTCCTGGGGCCGGACGGCCAAATCCCAGAGGTGGTGGTGCGCGTCGATCCTCGGGTTCATCCGATCAGGGTACCGGAGTACCGAAGGACAGTTGCCAGCCCTTGACGGTGTACGGGGCCAGCACTTCACTGGCCGGCTTGCCGCCGATGCTCGGTTCCGCGGTTCCGGCATAACCGGTCGCGGTGATCGGCAGCTGGGCAGTGCCGTAGCCCCAGATCCCGGATCCGCCGGCGGCGCAATCGGTGCCGGACTTGATCCGCAGGAAACTTCCCGGCGCCAAGGTGACCTGGCGGAGTTGTTCCAGGGAATTGAACGGCGCCAACCGGGAACCATCGCCGGCCCGTGAGGCGGAGCAATCGAGGTAGGTTTCTGCCGGCTGCGGCAGGGCTACCGCTGATTCGCCCCAGAGCGAGAGGGCGGCAAGCTGCACCGGAGCGCGGGAGGCTTTGACCGAGAGCCGGAACTTCTGCGCGGTGACGGTTGCCGGCAAGACCAGGATCCGGGATTGGCCCACCGCACCGGATTGGGCGATTTCCTTCCAGGTTCCGTTCTGCTCCGCCTCGATGGTGATTTTCTCTGCGGTCTGGCCGAAGTTCAGTACATTTTCGGCCAGCGAAATCCGTTTCACCGGCTTCGGCGCACCGAGGTCCACGGTGACGCTGCCGGCGCCGGTCTGGCCGGAACTCCATGACGTCAGCGGATTGTCGTCGGTGAGCGTGCGGACCACGGTGCCGTCCGCGGATACCGCATCCCGGCCACGGGCGAAGTCGGTGGCGTAGGCCTTGTCCCGTTCGGCCTTGAAGTCTTTCAGGGCTTGGACCGAAGCTGCTGAGAACGAACCATTCGTGGTCGGCGGCACGTTCATCAGGAACACCGCATTGCGACCCACCGATTCTTCGTATTTCTGAAGCTGCTGTTTTCCAGTGAGCGGTTTGTCGTTGGGGTGCGCGAACCAGCCTTGGGTCAATTTGAAGTCGGCTTCGGCGGGCCACCAGTGCAAGGTATTGGCGCCCTGCCTGACGGCGGAGATCAAGCTGGACCGATCGCCCAGGGCTTGGGCGTCGGTGGGGATGATTTCGGTGAACTTCCCTTTGTCCGCGGGATCGCCCACGGCTAGCGGACTCCACTCATTGTCCGCCCGGGCCTGCCCGGCTTCGTTGCCGACCCAGCGGACGTCGCGGCCGCCTACCGCGACGACGGCATTCGGCTGCAACTTGCCGATCAGGTCGTAGAAGGCCGGGTAATCGTACTTTTCGGTCTTCGCGGTATTGCCGTTCGAGCCGTCGAACCAGACTTCGCTGATCTTCCCGTACTGGGTCAGGATCTCGTAGAGCGTGTTCAGGAAGTAGGCGCCGTAATCAGTCGCCTGGTAGCTGAAGCTGGGCAGGTTGGGCTGGCCCGCTCGGGTGTCCCCGGGGACCAGAGTCGGGATGCTCCGGGTGCTCGGGGCGCTGCCGTTGCCGTACACGCCGCGCACTTCCTGGTTGGAATCCGCCGGGGAGAGGTACAGGCCGACGTCGAGCCCGTACTTCCGGGCCGAATCGGTGAGCTGCTTGACCACATCGCCTTTGCCGTCCAACCACGGTGAGGATGCCACCGAATAGTCCGTGTAACGGCTCGGATAGAGCAGGAACCCGTCGTGGTGTTTCACGGTCAGGATGACCCGCCGGAAGCCGGCGTCGGCCAGGCTGCTGACCCACTGGTCGGTATTGACCGGGCCGGTGGGGTTGAAACGCTTCGGATCTTCGGTTCCGTTGCCCCACTCCTGGTTGTAGAAAGTATTGATGCCGAAGTGCACGAACGCGCTCAGCCGGTCGTCCTGCCACTGCCACTGCTGCGCGGTGGGCCGGACCATCGTCGACTTGGTCACGATGTCCTGGTCGCAATCATCGGCGCTGACCGGGATGTAATTCCCGGGTGAAAGTTGGCTGAGATCGGTGCATTTTCCGCCCGGCCCGGGGCCGGTCCCGCCGTCGCCGAGCACGAAGGCCTTCGGGTCGAAGGCGTCCGGACCGGTGGTCACCCGGAGTTGCTGCAAGGAGCCGACGAAGCCCCGGCTGGTTCCGCTCGGGTGCACTTCGTTGCCGAAACCGAAGGCTTTCTCCCCGCCCGAGACCAGGCCGAAGCCCTTGCTGGCAGTCACCGTGGGCAACTGCTTGCCGTCGAGGATCACGTAGAGCGAGGCTCCGGTGCTGCTGGGCAGGTATTGCAAGGACAAGGTGTGCTTCTGATTGAGCGTCGGGAACGCGGTCGATGCCGAGTTGTTGGTCCATTGGCTGCCATTGGGCGAATTGAATCCGTAGCGCAGCTGCCCGGCTTCGGCCCGGACATAGAAATTGCCGCCAGCGGACAGCAAAGTGCTGAGGCTCGCCGGCGTCGCCGTCGGTGTGAATTGCAGCTCCGCGATGAAATTCTTCGTCGCGGTGCCTTGGCCCAGAGTCCAGTCACTGGGCTCGAAGCGCAATCCCTGGGTTCCGCCGGAGAGCTTCACCCCGGTGCCGACGACCTGTTCTTCGCCGCCTTGGACCCGGCGCAGCGAGCCGCGCAACTGCTCATCGCCGGCAGTGGTGTAAGCGGTGGTGCCGACGAGTGACCCGGCGAAGCGGACCTTCAAGTCGTCGCTCGCCGGCACTGCTGCGGAGCTGTCCGCGACGGCTGGTGGCACCAATCCTCCCAACAGAAGGGCTCCGATGGCCAGTGCCGCGCAGAACCCGGCAGCCCGTCGTCGAACTCGCATCATTGCGCACCCCTTATTCATACATCAGACCTTTAAGAATCAAGAATGAGCTACTGTGAATCAGCTGTCAAGCAATTTAAAAGAGATTTCCTTTTCAGATCTTGCAAGAGGGTGAGCAAATTGATTGAATTCATCTGATGTACATCCAAATTTTCCCTTCTTACTTTTAAGGAATCGCATGCCACGAATCGCGCTGCACACCAAGCTCAAACCCGGTATGGCCGCAGATTACGAGCGGGCGCATGCGGTGATCCCGGCCGAGCTCGATCAGCTGCTCCGCCAGCACGGCGTCACCGCCTGGCGGATCTGGCGCTCGGGCGAAGACCTCTTCCACGAAGTCGAGGTCCGGGATTGGGCGCAGTTCAAAGCCGCAATGGCGGCCGAGCCGGTGGACCGGGCATGGCAGGAGCGGATGAACGTCTTCCTGGACACCACCGAGGGGCAGAGCTACCAGCGCGAGCTCGGCCAGGTCTGGCAGCTGCCGGAGTCCTGAACCCCGGTCCCGCAGCTCAGGAACGCATCCGCGACTGCCAAGACTTGTCCAGGGCGAACTCTTCGGTGTCCAGCTCCAGCAATACGGTACGCATGACTTCTTCATCGAGGTTGCCTTGGTCCCGCTCCTCGATCAGCACCTTCCGGCGCAGTTCGTTCATCTGCCGGCGGGCATCGGTCATGTATTTCGCCATTTGCTGCTGCGGCACCCGGTCCAAGCCGAGCCGGCTCGGCTGCGCGGCTGCAGCGCCGTCGTCGTCGTCCTGCAAGGCCGCCATCCTGGCGGCTGCCGAGCCCTGGATCCGGGCCATCAATTTGTCCGCTTTGTCCTGGCCGATTTTCGCGGCGAGCTTTTCCCAGGTCGGCTGCATTTGTTCCATGGCCACCTTGAAGGTCTTCGACATCAAGGCCTGCTCGGCGGCCAAGTCCCGCGCTTCCTGGTCGGGATCGCTGACTTTGAGCGCTTTGATCACCCAGGGCAGCGTCAGCCCTTGCAACAGCAAAGTACCGATGGTGACCACGAAGGCGATCAGGAAGATCAAATCGCCGGCCGGCCCCAGGGCAGCTTTCGCAGCCGCCGCGGCAGCCAAAGTCACCACCCCGCGCATGCCGGTCCAGGAGACTACGGTCAGATCCTGCCAGCTCATTTCCGGCTCGGCCTGGCCGCGGCGGATCCTGCGTTCCTTGAACACCGGGATCTGTCTGCGGTAGTAGGAGAAGAAGACGTAAGCCGGCCGGATCAGGATCACCACGCCCAGCACGATGAAGGCGACGCCCAGACTGTAGCCCAGCCCGCGCTCGCTGTTGATCGCTTCGATCAGCACGTTCTTGAATTGCAGGCCGATCAGGGCGAAGACGAAGGCTTCGAGCAGGACATCCAACGAGGCCCAGATCGGCTGCTCCTGGAGCCGCATCACATAGCTGGCTTTGGGCGCGTTGTAACCGAGGTAGAGCCCGGCCGCGACGACGGCGAGCACCCCGGAGCCCTGCAGCTCTTCGGCCAGCAGATAGGCCGCGAACGGCACCAGCAAACCGATCACGGTTTCGATCAGCGGATCGTTGATCCGGATCCGGACGAACTGGATCACGAAAGCAATCGCCAAACCCACCCCGACGCCGACCACGATATTGACCAGGAGCAGCACGAAGCCTTGGCCGAAATTCACCTCGGTGTGCTGGTTGAGCCCGGTCAGGAAGAGCGTGAACATGGTCAGCGCCGCAGCGTCGTTGATCAGGCTTTCGCCGGAGAGCACCGTCATCACCCGACGCGGCAGGCCCAGCTTCTTGCCGATCGCGGTGGCCGATACGGCGTCCGGCGGGGCCACGATGGCACCGAGCAGCAGCGCGGCGAGCAACCCGATTTCGCCGATCAGGATGTTCGCCATGCCGCCGACCACCAGGGCTGTGATGATCACCAGCCCGATGCCCAAACGGCGGATTTGCCGCAACGACGTCCGGAAGTCCTGGAACGAGATGTCCAGGGCCGCCGAATACAGCAGCGGCGGCAGGACCAGGGTCAGGATCAGTTCCGGCTCGATTTCGACATTCAGATTGGGCAGGAAAGAGACCGCGATCGCCACCGCGGTGACCAGCAGCGGCGCCGGCCAGCCGAGTTTCCGGGCCAAAGCGGTCACCGCGAGGGCTCCGACGAGCAGGAGCAGGAGCATTTCCGGATTCAACGGACCTCCAAGGGTCGGGGGCGTGGTCAAACCTCAGCATACTGTCCGCCTCGCGCTCGGAATTCGCGTACTGGAATCCCGGATGCGCATCGAATTCAGCATGCGAAAGGGATTTCCCTACGCGAAAACGTAGGCTGGTCCGGTGATCACCTCGATTCGACTATCCGAAGACCTCGAGCTGCGGCTCGTCGCGGCAAGCGATGCGGCCTCCCTGGCGGCGGCCTACCGGCGCAATCGGGAGCATCTAGCGCCCTGGGACCCGGCGCGCCCGGAGGAGTTCTACACCGATCCGGGCCAAGCCGAACGGATCGCGGGCTTGCTTGCGGGCTACGCTGCCGGGACCACCCTGCCGCTGCTGATCACGAAAGCCGGTGCGGCGATCGGTGCGGTCACGATCAGCGACATCGTCCGGGGGCCCTTCGAGAACGGCCATCTCGGTTACTGGATCGATGCCGCAGAGCAAGGCCGAGGGTCGATGACCAGAGCTGTGAACGCCGTCATCGGCCTCGCTTTCGGCACCCTCGGCCTGCACCGGCTGCAAGCCGGCACCCTGCTGCACAACACCGGTTCGCAGCAGGTCCTGGCGAACTGCGGATTCCAGCGGATCGGCGTGGCCGAGAAATACCTGCGGATCCAGAACCGCTGGCAGGACAACGTGTTGTTCCAGTTGGTCGCTCCGGGCGACTGATCGCCGGCGGTTGCTGCTAGCGGCCGGTTCCGGCGTACACCGTGGCTTCTTCGGTGCCGTCCAGGTCGAAGGCTTTGTGCACGGCGCGCACCGCGATGTCCAGAAGATCGGCCCGGGTGACCACGGAGATCCTGATCTCCGAGGTGGAGATCAAGTCGATGTTCACCCCGGCGTCGGAGAGCGCCTTGAAGAACTTGAAGGAAACCCCCGGATGCGAGCGCATTCCGGCGCCGATGAGCGAGAGCTTGCCGATCTTGTCGTCGTAGATGATGTCTTCGAAGCCGACCGCGGACTGGGCGTCCTTGAGCGCCTGCAGGGCGTCGGCCCCTTCGACCATCGGCAAGGTGAAGGAGATGTCGGTGCGTCCGGAGCCCTGGGTCGAGATGTTCTGCACGATCATGTCGATGTTCGAGTGGGCGGCGGCGATGATGCCGAAGATCTCCGCGGCCTTGCCCGGGATGTCCGGCACGCCGACCACGGTGACTTTGCCTTCGGACCGGTCGTGCGCGACGCCGGAAATGATGGGCTGTTCCAAAGCAACTCCTTGGGACCTGGTGATTTTGTCGTCGGGACTGGGCAGCACCCAAGTGCCTTCGTGATCGCTGAACGAGGACCGGACGTGGATCGGCAAGCCGAAGCGGCGGGCGTATTCGACGCTGCGCAGGTGCAGGATCTTGGCCCCGGAAGCAGCCAGCTCGAGCATCTCTTCGCTGGAGATCCGGTCGATCTTCTTGGCGCTGGGCACCACCCGCGGATCCGCGGTGTACACGCCGTCGACGTCGGTGTAGATCTCGCAGACGTCGGCGTCCAGGGCGGCAGCCAGTGCCACCGCAGTGGTGTCCGAGCCGCCCCGGCCCATCGTGGTGATTTCGTTGGTGCTCCGGCTCATGCCCTGGAATCCGGCAACGATCGCAATGTGCCCCTTGTCCAAGGCGGTGCGCACCCGGTGCGGATCGACGTCGATGATCCGGGCCTTGCCGTGGATCCCGTCCGTGATCATGCCGGCCTGACTGCCGGTGAACGATTGGGCGATGCGGTTCTGGGCGCTGATCGCCATCGCGAGCAAAGCCATCGAAATCCGCTCGCCCGCGGTCATCAGCATGTCCAATTCGCGGGCCGGCGGGTGTTCCGAAACCTGCGCGGCCAGGTCCAGCAGTTCATCCGTGGTGTCGCCCATCGCCGAAACCACGACGACGACGTCGTTCCCGGCTTGCTGTGTGGCGACCACACGCTGGGCCACCCGCTTGATTCCGGCGGCATCGGAGACGGAGGATCCGCCGTATTTCTGCACGATCAGACCCATGACGGCAGCCAGGGCAAAACGGGGCTTCGGAAAAGCACGGGGACTCCTGAGCGAAGGGACAAGATTGTGGCCAGTTTATCCGCCGGCCCGCGTGACGGTGAATCCGCGGCCGAAGATTGCGCAGGAAGTTCTGCGCTGCCGGACCGCCTGAGCCCAGCTCGGCGGCACGCCGACCCTTCCGGTCTCCCGGCAATGCCCCTAGGATGAGCGGAAAGGGGTCGGCACCCGGCTCCTGCCGATGAAGGAGTTTTGACATGGCCGTTCGGCTCAACCCTTATCTGAGCTTCCAAGACACCGCGAAAGACGCGATGACGTTCTACCAGTCGGTGTTCGGCGGTGAGCTCACGATGTCCAGTTTCGGAGAATTCCAGGTGAGCGAAGACCCGGCTGAGCAGGACAAAATCATGCACGGGATGCTCGTGGCGGACAACGGTTTGGTGCTGATGGGGGCGGACACCCCGAACAGCATGGAACTCGGCGCCAACGGCACGTTGTCGCTCAGCGGCGAGGACGAATCCGTGCTGCGCGGGTATTGGGAGAAGCTCATCGCCGGCGGGGTCGTCGCGATGCCTCTGGAACAGGCCCCGTGGGGCGACTTCTTCGGCCAATGCAAAGACAAGTTCGGCGTGGACTGGATGGTCAACATCACCGGAACCCCGGCCGGCTGAATCCACACCGCACCCGGCCTGCCCGCGGAGCGCGGGCCGGGTTACTTTCCGGAGCCGGCAGTCAGCCCGCCCACGATGAACCGCTGCAGCCAGAGGAACAGCAGTACCACCGGGATCGCGATCAGCAGCGAGCCGGCCGCGAAAATGCCCAGGTTGTTGCTCCGGTCGCCGGTGATGATCGAGTAAAGCCCGACGGCGAGGGTCTTCACCGAATTATCGGTCAAGAAGATGCTGGCCAACAGAAATTCGCCGATCACGCCGACGAATGCCAGTAGTACGGTCACGGCCAGGACCGGGCGGATCAGCGGCAGGATGATCCGCAGGAAGATCTGGAAATGGCCGGCGCCGTCGAGCCGGGCCGCCTCATCCAGCTCTTGGGGCAAGGAATCAAAAAAGCCTTTGATCAGCCAGACTTGGCCCAGGGCGCCGCCCATCAGGACCAGACCGTAGCCGGCCAGGGTGTTCAGGCCGACCGCCGGAAGCACATCGCCGATCGCGCCGATCATCGCATACAGCGCAACGATGGCCAAGAACGCTGGGAACATCTGGATCAACAGGATCGCCAACAAGCCGGTCCGCCGGCCCCGGAACCGCATCCGGGAGAAGGCGTAGGCGGCGAGCGTGCTCGCGGCCACTTGGGCCAAGGAAACCACCGCGCAGATCAGCAGCGTGTTCAGGTACCACTGGGCGAAGGGGAATTGCTGGGAGCTGAGCAGCGCGCTGAAATTGTCCAGCCCGAGGCTCGAAGGGATCAGTGATGTGCTCGCCACCGTGCCCAGCGGGTTGAAGGCCGCGGACAGGATGTAGACCACGGGGAACAAGGAAAATACCACTGCGAAAAGCCCGACCAGGTGCCGCCAACCGATCTCCCGCCACCACCGGCCGCCGGTGGGAACCTCGAGACCGTCTTTGCGCACTTTGCTGCGCCGTTTGGCCGGTCGGGTAGCCGTGGGAATGCTCATCGGACGTCCTCCAGAGCTTTGGTGAACTTGAATTGGATGCTGGCCAGAACTGCGGTGACCACGAACAACAACACCGAAATCGCCGCCGCGAAGCCGAAGTCCGCCCCGGAGCTGCCGAAAGCCACCCGGTAGGTGGCGCTGATCATGATGTCGGTGGAGCCGATTTGCGCGCCGTCGCTCGGGAACGGCGCGCCTCCGGTGAGCAGTTGGATGATCGCGAAGTTATTGAAATTGAAGGCAAAGGATGCCACCAGCAAAGGTGCCACCGCGACCATCACCAAGGGGAATTTGACCCGGGTGAACGACTGGAAAGCCGAAGCGCCGTCGATCTTCGCCGCCTCATCGACGTCGCCGGGCAAGGACTGCAGTGCGCCGAGGCAGATCAGGAACATGTAGGGGAACCCGACCCAGAGATTGGTCAGCAGAATGGCGACCTTGGCCAAGGTCGGGTCGCCGAGCCAGTCGATTTGGGCGCCGCCGAGGAAGCCGTTGATCAGGCCGAAATCCTTGTTGTAGAAACTCGCCCAGACCAGGAAGGAAATGAACGTGGGGATTGCATATGGGATGAGCATCGCGGCGCGGTAGTACCTCAGTCCGCGCATCCTGCGTTCGTTGAGGGTCAGGGCGAGCAGCAACCCCAGCAGGAACGTGCTGGCCACCGAGACCACCGCGAACACTACGGTCCAGAGGAAGGTGCCGGCAAAGGCGTCGCGCAGCGAGCTATCGGTGAACAACTTCAGATAGTTGCTTGCGCCGACGTACTTCTGCCAACTCTGGTCGAAGGCCGGGCTGCCGTCCGCTCGCACGAAGTAATCTTTGCCGTTGATTTCGCGCACCGGATACAGCTCCCCGGTGGCGCTGTTGCGCATCGAGTCGCTGGCCTGGTCGTAACGGTATTGCTGACTGCCTTCGAATGCGAAACTCAGCCCGATCAGATGGATGCTTTCCCGACCGGACGGGAACTCGGCTGCCGCAAGGGCTTTCCCGGCCTGCGCCACTTGGCGGGGGTCCAAGAAAGCGAAGCCCGGCGCGCTGCGCACGAAGCCGTCTTGGATCTGGGCCTGCGGGGCCGGCTCGGTGCCGTTGGCATCGGCGCGAAGTGCTTCGCCGTTCTTCTGGTCCACGAGGAACAAAGTGAACGGCCCGTCACTGTTCGCGGTGCTGCCGGGAACCGCGATCGACAAGTTGAAATTGCGGGATTCGGGGCCCTGCAAAACTGAGTTCCGTTCGATCGTCTGAATCGTCTCGGCCTTGCTGCCTCTGGTCCCATCCGCTTGATTGGTGGTGGAAATCTGTACCGTGTAAAGAATCGGCACGATCACGAAGACCGCAAGGAAGACGGTTCCTGGAGCAAGATACTTCGCCGGGATCAGACGTTTTCCGGCGTAAATGACGAACAGGGCGATCGTGGCCAGCCACAGGCCGCCCAGCAACAGCCAGCTTCCGGAGGCCAAGAGCACCGGAGTGGCTCCGATCGCCAACGCTGCGGCGAGGCCCAAACCGAGGATCTTCACGGTCAGTCCGATCACGGAATTCGTGCTGCCCAAGCGCAGCGGAAGTTCCGGGGCGGAGCTTTTCGGGCCGCTTTTCGCAGTGGGCATGGTTCCTTTTCCCCGGATCATCCGATCGCCTTGCGGATCGCGGCGCCGGTTTGTTCGATGGTGCTCTCTGCCGCGGATCCCGCGATGATCGAGGAAAAGGCATTGCCCAACGGCGCCCAGACGGCGTTCATCGCCGGGATCGACGGCAGCGGGACGCCGGTCGCTGCGGATTGCAGGACCGTGGCGATGTTTTTGTCTTGGGCGGAGATCTCATCCGCCAACGCCGACAGCGACGGCGGCAAGGGGTTCGCGTCGTAAAGCTGGCGCTGCGCCTGCGGCGAGGTGAGGATGGTGCGCACGAATTCCTGGGCGAAGACTTTGTTCCGGGCCTTCGATGCCACGTAGAAGGCATTCACGCCGACGAACGGCTGAGCCGGAGACTTGCCTTCGAACCCCGGGATCAGGCTGGTCGCAAAGGGGAAGCCGGCCTTCGCGACGTCGGCCAGGGCCCACGGGCCGCTGACCATGAACGGGATCTTGCCTTGGGTGAAGAGCGAGATGTAGTTGTCGTTGGTCACCGAACGGCTGAAGACCCCGTTGCCGGTTTCGCCGTACTGGGCGATCAGCTTCGCCGCTTCGACGGAACCCGGTTTGCCGATGCCCAGATCTTTCGGGTCGGGCGTCCCGTCGGCCGCGGAGCCGAAGATGTAGCCGCCCGCCGAGGAGAACACCGGCTGCATGTGGTAAGCATCGCCAATGGTGCCGACCGGCAGGCTGAGCACCCGTTCCGCGCCCTGGGATTGCCGGGCCGCCTGGCCGATCGCCACCAGTTCTTCGAAGCTGGCCGGTGCCTGCGGCGCGAGGTTCTGGTTCCGGAACAGCACCAGGGTCTCCATCGAATACGGCACGCCATAGGCTTGGCCGTTGAACTCGATCGCGGTCATCGCGATCGGTGCGATCGCGGACCGCTGTTCTGCGCTGATCAGCACCGGGTCGATCGCGGAGTTCTGCACCAGGTTGCCGATCCAGTCATTGGCGGCCAGCAACACGTCCGGGCCTTTGCCGGCTTGGTTGGCAGTGATGAAGTTCGGTTGCAGGTTGGTGCCGACGGTCTGCACCGCGACTTTGATGCCCCAGCGGGTTCCGAACTCGGCCGCGACCGGTGCTACCGCAGCGGCCTTTTTCGCATCTGCCCAGACCACCAGATCGGCGTCGCCGGGTTTTTCCGGGGGAACGGTGGCCGATTCATCCGGTCCGGCCGCTCCGGCTGTGGGATTTGCGGCCGGAGCGGTGCAGGCGGCGAGCGCTGCGGCGCCCGCGGCAAACGTGGCACCGAGGAACATTCTGCGGCGGACCGCTGCCGCTGCGGCAGGGCTCTGGTCGATGGCGCTTCCGGCCGCAATGGTGCTGCCCGGAATCGGGGCGGTTCCAAGACCGGGGCCTTGGCGGTTCGTCTTCGAGCCGCTTGACATGTGTTGCCTGCTTCGGGTGGGACGGTGATCAGAGTCATGTCACCGTAACAGGCGTTAAGGCCGTGTGCAAGCGTTTGCGCAAAGCCACATCAACGTGGTTTGTGGCAGCCATTTTCCTTGATTATCAGGGGTTTTGCGGCTAATTTCGAGATTGCACCGCCGCGATGCGCCCGGGGCTCGGTCAGCATGTCCCAACCCGTTGACCGGCTCCTCGGGCGACAATGGGGTTGTCCCAGCGGCCCCGCAACCCAGTGGGGTATCGCCGCAGTACGCCGGGCTCAGTTCAAGGCGTTGCGGCGGCCTTCGAAGGCCCGGCCCAAGGTGATTTCGTCCGCGTATTCGAGGTCGCCGCCGACCGGCAGGCCGGAGGCCAATCTGGTGACCGTGATGCCGATGGTTTTGAGCATCCGGGCGAGATAGGTCGCGGTCGCTTCGCCTTCGAGGTTGGGATCGGTGGCGATGATGACTTCTTCGATCTGGCTGTCGTTGAGCCGGCCCAAAAGTTCCCGGATGCGCAACTGGTCGGGGCCAACGCCGGCGATCGGGTTGATCGCGCCGCCGAGCACATGGTAGCGGCCACGGAAACTGCGGGTCCGTTCGACGGCGATCACGTCTTTGGACTCTTCCACGACGCAGATCACGGTGGGATCGCGACGCGGATCGCGGCAGATGCCGCAGGTTTCCTGCTCTGCGACATTGCCGCAGATGGTGCAGAACTTCACCCGTTCTTTGACGGTGACGATCGATGCGACCAGCCGTTTGATGTCTTCCGGATCCGCCTCGAGGACATGGAATGCCAGGCGTTGCGCTGATTTCGGGCCGATTCCGGGCAACCGCCCCAATTCGTCGATCAGTTCTTGGACTGCGCCTTCGTACACTGTCTGTTCTGCTTCCCTAGGATCCGCGCGGCAGGCCCGGGAGGATGCGCTGTACCTGGCCTGCCGGGCTGCTGTTTCAGTTCTTGTTGCTGAGGCGTTCTTCGATCAGTCTGCCACCGAGGATCCGTTCCACTGCGGCCCGACCCACCAACCCGGACTCCTCAATGGTCTCATCGTCGGCACTCGGAATGTCCTCGACATAGGTTACCGGCTCCGGCGCTGCTTCGGGAGCCGCTTTCTTGGCCTGTTCGCTCAACCGTTGGTAGAGGCTGGTCTTGCCGGGGCCCTCGGGTTGCTCCGCTGCCGATGGTGCGGTTTCGGCAGGAGCGGACGAGGACCCTCCCGGGGTTGCCGGCGCGGCCGGCGCCGCCGGATCGGCGGCGCCGCTGATCCAATCCGGCGCTGCCGAAATCTCGCCCCAGCCGGGTTCGGCCACCGGGGTGGCGCGGCTCAGCGCAGTGGGCTGGGCCGTCGGCGCGGGCACGGGCGCGGTCGCTGCGCTTGGTTCAGCCGGGCGGCGCCAGATCTGTTCCCGCGGATCGTCCTCCGGAGCCGGTGGTTCCTCCGGGAAGCCGCCCTCGTCGTCCACTGGCGGAACGTCGTCCGGTGCCGACAGCTCCGCCGGCTCAACCGGAGTGCTCAGGCCTTTTGGGTTTGGTTCAGAGCTCGCTGTGCTGTTGAAGGCCGCCGGAGCACTGGCCCCGGCGGTCGCGGAGACCTGGCAATCCATGCCGAGCGTCGCTTTGATCGCGGAGCGCAGATTCTCGGCGTGCTCGCCGCGGCTGAATGCGGCGGCCAGGCCATCGGTGCTGAAGGCCAAGGCCAAAGCGCCGCCGGTGAAGCTCTGCGGTGTCGAGTTGGGGGCGATGAGCGCCCAACTCGAGCGTTTGATCTTGCTCAGCTGGTCCAGGACATCCGGCCAGGCGCGGCGGATCATTTCAATGCCCTGCGCGGAACCGGGGTCGTTGCCGGACGCCGGGCCCGCAGCGGGTGCCGGGTCGGCAGCGGGCGGGGGAGCCGGCGTCGAGGTGGCCGGAGCGGATGGCGCGGCTGTCGAATCCGCCGGCTCCGAGGCGATCGGAGCCGGGGTTGCCGATTCCCGGGGTTGCATCGGGATGCCCCAGTCGTCCAACTCGGTCGAAGCTGCCGGTGCGGCAGGTGTCGCCGGTTCCGGCTCAGCCGGTGGCTGCGGCTCTTGGCGCACCGGCTCGGCCGCGGCCGGACGGGAGTCCGGCGCGGCAACCGGAACCTCGGCGGCCGGAGCTGCGGCCGCCGGTGCGGAGGCGACCGGTGCTGAGACAACCGGCGCGGAGGCGACCGGTGCTGCCGACCGTGGCGCAGCGGGGTTGCTCGCCGGTTGTTCGCGTTGCGGTGCCGGCTGCGCGGCCGCGGGTGCCGCATCGGCGGGAGCGGTCCCCGCATAGGAGAGCCGCCGTTCGATCCGGTCCACCCTGGCGGCCATGCCGCGTTCGCTCTGTTCTGCACCCGGGAGCAGCAAGCGGGCGCAGAGCAGTTCCAAATGCAGCCGGGGAGAGGTGGCTCCGGTCATTTCGGTCAATGCAGTATTGCTGACGTCGGCCGCCCGGGAGAGTTCCGCCCGGCCCAGTTGCGCGGACTGGTTCTGCATCCGGGCGATTTGGTCGTCCGGCATGCCGCGCAGGATCGCCGGCGCGCTTTCCGGCATGGCCTGCACGATAATCAGGTCGCGGAAGCGTTCCAACAGGTCTTCCACGAAGCGCCGCGGGTCCAGCCCGGTCTGGATGATGCGGTCTACCGCTCGGAACACGGTAGCTGCGTCGGCGGCGGCCAGGGCGTCCACCACATCGTCGAGCAACGAGGCATGCGTATAGCCGAGCAGCGAAACCGCGAGCTCGTAATCGAGGCCCTGTTCACCGGCGCCCGCCATGAGCTGGTCCAGCACGGAGAGCGAGTCCCGCACCGAGCCGCCGCCGGCCCGCACCACCAGCGAGAGCACCCCGGGGGCGACCTTGACGTGTTCCTGGTCGGACAGCAACTGGAGGTAGGCCATCAAGGGCTCCGGCGGCACCAAGCGGAAGGGGTAGTGGTGGGTGCGCGAACGGATCGTGCCGATGACCTTGTCCGGCTCGGTGGTCGCGAAGATGAACTTGATGTGCTCCGGTGGCTCTTCGACGATTTTCAGCAGCGCGTTGAAGCCGGCACTGGTGACCATGTGGGCTTCGTCGATGATGAAGATCTTGTAGCGGTCCCGAACCGGGGCGAAGGTAGCGCGTTCCCGCAAATCCCGGGCATCGTCGACGCCGCCGTGGCTGGCCGCGTCGATCTCGATCACGTCGAGGCTGCCGGGGCCGCCGGTGCGCAGCTCCACGCAGCTGTCGCACACGCCGCAGGGCGTGTCCGTGGGCCCCTGGGCGCAGTTCAGGCAGCGGGCCAGGATTCTGGCCGACGTCGTCTTGCCGCAGCCGCGCGGGCCGGAGAACAGGTAGGCGTGATTCACCCGGTTCTTGCGCAGCGCCGCCATCAGCGGTTCGGTGACATGGCCCTGCCCGATCACGTCCGCAAACGTGTCCGGCCGATACCTGCGATAAAGAGCTGTGGTCACGTAGAAACCCTACCGTCCGGCGCCGACATTGTTAGTACCGTGCCCCGGCGCCGGGCGGACCAGCCAGGCCTCACGGGGCAACCGGGCAGGATCGAATTCGGCCAAGGCGGCCGGCAATGCGGGCGGCAAGCCGAGTGAACCGAAGATCAGGCCGAGCGCTGCATCGCGGCCGACGTCGGCCAGGGTCACCGCGCCGTCGCGCTTGGCCAGACGTTGCCCGGCCGGGTTCAGGGCAAGCGGGACATGGGCGTATCCGGGCACCGGATAACCCAGCAGCGAAGCCAAATAGGCTTGGCCCGGTGCCGCCGCCAGCAGATCGTCGCCGCGGACTACTTGGTCCACGCCCTGCAGCGCGTCGTCGACGACCACTGCGAGGTTGTAGGCGGTGACGCCGTCGTTCCGGAGCAGCACGAAGTCATCCACCGGGCCGCGGAACTCGCCGTGCTGCCGATCGTGGATCCGGAATTCCGCGACGTCGCTGCGCAACCGCCAGGCGGCCGGGCGTTCGCTCCGCTTCCGGACCCGCTCCGTTTCGGTGAGGTTCCGGCAGGTGCCCGGATAGCGCCCCGGCGCTTGGTGCGGCGCACTCGCGGCCTCGGCGATGTCCCGTCGGGTGCAGAAGCATTCGTACAACCGGCCCTGCCCGCGGAGCCGGTCGATGGCCTCGCGGTACCGGGCGACCCGGTCGCTCTGCCGGATCGGGGCTTCGTCCCAGTCCAAGCCGATCAGCGCCAGATCCCGGAGCTGCTCGGCCTCCGCCCCGGCACGCGCCCGGTCCAGGTCTTCGATCCGGAGCAGGAAGCGCCGGCCGGTGCTGCGGGCGAAGAGCCAGGCCAGGATCGCGGTGCGCAGGTTTCCCAGATGGAGTTCGCCGGATGGGCTGGGCGCGAATCGGCCGGCCCCAGAATGGAGCCCTGGAAGATCTGGCATGGCGCTCCTAGAACGTAAGGACCCCTCGTGCACCCGCCAGAGCCCGCTTACCCTTGCTACCTTCCGGTCCTGGGGGAGTTCACAGGGTGACGCCGCACGAGGGGCTGCCGTCCATTCTACTGGATCCGAGCCGGTGGTTCGAACCGGGTCGCAGCCGGTGATTTCGTGGCGCTGTCCGCTTCGGGTATTCTGGAGTCTGCTCTTCTCTGGCCTGCCTTTGGCGGCCGATGGAAAGCAGCCAAGGAGGATTCGCCTAGCGGCCTATGGCGCACGCCTGGAACGCGTGTTGGGTTAACGCCCTCGGGGGTTCAAATCCCCCATCCTCCGCCGGAGAACGCCCCGGAGCCCTTGCGGCCCCGGGGCTTTTTCGTGGGCGAGTCAGATTCTGGGCCGTCGAATGATGGCGGCAGGCGCCAAGCTGGCAATATCCTGACAGTTCGATCCGGGCCCTGCTCCAGCAACTTGACTGTCGGTAAAGTTAGCCTCCTAGGGTCGGTGAACCAGGTCACGGGCCATGAGTTCGAATTGGGGAATCAATGATGATGCTCAAATCTCGTGCCATCGCAGCCGGGCCCGCCCTGCTCCTCGCGGCCGGTCTGGTCGTGACTGCAGCGCCGGTGGCGAATGCCGCGCCATTGGCCGGCCCGGTGCCGGCTGCTGCTCAGCCGACTGCCAGCGCAAAAGCCGCAGCCAATGCAGACCCGTTCTTCGACTACGACGGCAGCCGGCCACTGGCGGAATTCGCGCCGGGCGAGCTGCTCAAAACCCGCACCATCGCGTACCACGTGGCCGGAATCCCGTTGCCGGTCACCGTGGAGCAATTGCTCTACCGCTCGACGAATTTGCGCGGTGAGGCGGTCGCCAATGCGACGTCGGTCATCAAACCGGCACCGCCGACTCCGCTGGAGTTCCTTTCGCCGCTGAAGGGCCGGGGAAAGCTCGTCTCCTACCAGTCGGCTTACAACTCGCTCAATCCGGAAGACGGGCCGTCGCGGGCGATCGCAGGCGACTTCAGTTTGGGCAATCTGGTCACTGGATCGGGTAGCGCCGGCGCGGTGGTTCCCACCGCGGAAGGTGCGATCCTGGTGCCGTTGCTGAAGCAGGGCTATACTGTGGCGATGCCGGACACCGAAGGGCCCGCCGCCGAATTCGGTACCGGGGCGGCATATGGGCGCTACACGCTGGATGCCTTGCGCGCTGCCTACAACTCACCGAAGGCGGGCTTGAACAAAGACACCAAGACGGCCCTGATCGGATATTCCGGCGGTGCGATCGGGACGAATTGGACTGCGGCGTTGGCCCCGACCTACGCGCCGGACGTCAATAAGAATCTGGTCGGTGCAACCTCCGGCGGACTCCTGGTGGCGCCGGTGAACAACCTCGACTATGTTTCGGGGACGCCGTTGTGGGCGGGCATCGCACCGATGGCGGTCAAGGGCGTATCCCGGGCCTTGGGCATCGATCTCACGCCATATTTGAATGACCGGGGAGTCAAGCTGTTCAACCAGCTGGAAAATGCCAGCGTGCTGGTCGGGGTCCCGTTGGGATCCGGGGTCACCTGGGCTGATCTGGCGAAGCCGGAGTACTCGGACCCGTTGTCTGTCCCGGCCTTCGTCGAAGCAGTCAACAAAGTGAACCTGGGTCTGATCGGGTCACCCACGACGCCGATACAGACCGCCATGGGAGGCAACGGCGTGCTTGAAGGGACGCCTGGATTCGGCACCGGAGACGGAGTGATGCTGGTCGGCGATATCCGATCGTTGGCCAGGCAATACTGTGCCGCGGGCACGCCGGTCGACTACACCGAGCACCCGCTGCTTTCGCATGCCGGTGCGGCGATCGCCTGGTACCCGGGGGCCTTGTCCTGGATCAACGACCGGTTCGCCGGCAAAGCCGCGCCGAACAACTGCGCCGGCATCGCGCCCGGGAATCCGCTGGTCCCGGCGCAAGTGACTCGCTGACCGCTCCCGCACCGCTCAAACGTCCGCCGGCGCCGGTCCTAGCCTCAGCCAGGACCGGCGCCGGGGCTAGAATGGAGGCCTCCACAACGGCGTATGAGGCGGTTGATCCCGATGCCCCAGCAGGATATGAACGAGTTCGACAATCCAGTGACCCGCGCGGCCCGGTACCGGGCCAGCCAGGAAGCGCAGGCAGAATCCGGAGCGCCTGCTGAGGCGGAAATTCCGCCCTTCCGGCCGGAGGACGTTGCGGCCCGGGCGGACGCCGCGGTGGACCTGGCCGTGGCCCGGGGCGATTTCGACAATCTGGCCTACGCCGGCAAACCGCTTCCGGCGATGGGTGCCAACCTGGACCCGGACTGGTGGGTCCAGGGGTTGATCCAGCGGGAGCAGCTGACCGGTTTGGGCCCGCCGGCGATCATGCTCCGCAAAGAAGACGCCGAGCTCGACGCCGAACTGGACAAACTGCCGACCGAAGGCCAGGTCCGGGAAATGCTCGAAGACTTCAATGCCCGGGTGGTCGATGCCCGGCGGCAGCTGCTCGGCGGCCCTCCGGTGGTGACGAAAGTCCGTGACATCGAACAGGAGATCCAACGCTGGCGGGCGCGACGGGCTGCGGCCAATCCGTCCCCGGTACCGGCGACGGGCCGGAGCCGGCGGAAAACCGGTCCCGGGATCTGGGCCAGATGGTTCCGGCGGGAGAAACTCCCAGGCCGCTTCCATTGAAGCAATGAAACAACTCCTGTAGTTTTGTTACTCACTAGTAGCATTCGATGCCGCTAGAACACAGGGAGGTGTTCATGTCAGCGAAACATGTGGACGTGCTGATCGTCGGCGCAGGGATGTCCGGAATCGGCGTCGCCTGCCATCTGCGCCGCACGCATCCGGACCGCAGCTACGCGATTCTGGAAGCCCGCGAGGTCAGCGGCGGCACCTGGGACCTGTTCCGTTATCCCGGGATCCGTTCGGATTCGGACATGCACACTTTCGGCTTCGGCTTCCGGCCTTGGGAATCCGAGGACTCGATTGCCGACGGCCCGGCGATCCTCAAGTACTTGCGGGAGACCGCGGTCGAATACGGCGTCGACCAGCACATCATCTACCAACGCAAGCTGGTGGCCGCCGATTGGTCCTCCGAGCGCGGGATCTGGACTGTCGAGGCGGTCCGCCAGGACAACGGCGAGACCGAGCAGTACACCTGCAATTTCCTGCTGATGAACACCGGGTACTACCAGCACGATTCCGGCTACCAGCCTGAGTTCGCCGGCCGGGACCGGTACCGGGGCGAATTCGTGCACCCGCAATTCTGGCCGGAGGAGCTGGACTACGCCGGGAAGAAGGTCGTGGTGATCGGCAGCGGAGCCACCGCGGTCACCTTGGTGCCGACCATGGCCGGGACCGCTGAGCACGTGACCATGTTGCAGCGTTCGCCCACCTACATCGTCGCGCAGCCAAAGCAGGATCCGCTCGATCGCGCGCTGCGCAAGGTGTTGCCGCTTTCGGTCAGCTACCCGATCGTGAAATGGGCGAACATCCTCAAGCAAGTCGCGATCTACAAGTCGTCGAAGGCCATGCCCCGGGTGATCCGGAAAGGGCTGATCCGGATGGTGGCCAAGCAGCTGCCCAAAGGCTACGACGTCGAAACCGACTTCGGCCCGCGCTACAACCCCTGGGACCAACGCCTGTGCCTGGTGCCCGACGGCGACCTGTTCCGGTCGATCCGCAACGGCGAGGCCTCGGTGGTCACCGATCAGATCGACACTTTCACCGAAAACGGCATCCGGTTGCGCTCGGGCAAAGAGCTCGAAGCCGACATCGTGGTGTCCGCGACCGGCCTGAACATGTCCGCGCTGAGCGGCATCCGGGCGTCCGTGGACGGAGTTCCGGTCGACGTTTCGAAAGTGGTCGTCTACCGGGACACGATGGCGTCCGGAGTGCCGAATTTCGCCTTCACGTTCGGCTACATCAATTCGTCGTGGACGCTCAAAGTGGATCTCACCGCGGATTTCATCTGCCGGTTGATGAAGCACATGGACGAACACGGCTACCACAGCGTGGTCCCGCAGATCACCGATCCGTCGATGAAACTCCGCCGGATGCTGGATTTCAAGGCCGGTTACATGGAGCGCAGCGCGCAGCAGTTCCCGCTGCAGGGGGATCGGCGCCAATGGCAGGTGCGGATGAGCTACCTCTCCGACTACCGGGCCTTGCGGGCAGCCAAATTCGATGTCCCGGAGCTGGGTTTCAGCACGCGGAAAAAGCTGCAGGAGAAAGCCGAGGTGTAGCCGGTGCAAGCCGGCCGCAATGCAGCTCCAGCTCAGCCGGCGCGCAGCACCGGAACGGCCGCGGGGCCGAGGAAATCCTCGGCTCCGCGCATCGCGGTGTGGTCCTGGCGGACGTCGCCGGGCTGATCGCCGTTTCCGTACAGCAGCCCACCCCAGGCCATCCCCAGATACTCGGCGGTCAGCCGCAACGAGGTGGCCAGGCCATCGGCCTTGCCGGCGTCGTCGGTGTATCCGGCGCTGATCGCCCAGAGCGTCCGGCCGGCCATGGTGCGACGGAACCGGAGCCCCGGAATATGCAGCCAGCCGTCCCAATGGTCGAGGTAGCGTTTCACCGGCGCGGAGACCGAATACCAATACAACGGTGAGACGATCACCAAGTCGGTGGCGCGCAGGGTCGCGGCGAGCAGCGCGCCCTCGTTGCCGTCCGGAAAGATCGGCGCCGCGTCGGCGTCGGCGTCGAAATCCGGCAATGGCAGGTCGGCGAGCCGGAGCCATTCCGAGCTGGCGCCGTCGGGCAGGTGCTGTTCGGTCCGGCGGGCCAGGATCGCGGAGTTCCCGTTCGGCCGGGAGCTGCCTTCGATGAAGACGAAATGCCGCTCGCTCATCGGACGGCCTCCGGCCGAACGGCTTTGCGGCGCTGCGGCGCGGCTGCGATGGCCAGGGCCGCGATGGCGACCACCGCGCTGAGGATCAGCCCGGGGCGGAAGGTGTCCAGGGTCGCCGCCGCATCTCCGGCCGGGTGCCCGGCCTGCGCGCCGGCGACGATCGCCGTGGTCACGGCCAGCACCAAAGCTGCGCCGACTTGTGCGCTGGTCTGGATCAAACCTGCGGCCAAGCCTTGTTCGTCGTCGTGGATTCCGGCCGTAGCCTGCACGTTGATGGACGGGAAGCCCAAGGCGAAACCGATGCCCAGCAGAATCACCGACGGCAGAATGTCCAGGGCGTAGTTGGGGCTGGTGCCCACGTGCAGGAACAAGAGGTAACCCAGCGACAGGGCAGCCAATCCGGCGACGATGAGCTTCACCGCGCCGATCCGGTCAATCAGCGCGGAAGCGAACGGAGAGCTCGCCGCCACGATCAGGCCGGTCGGCAGCAAAGCCAATGCCATGGCCAGCGGGGACCAGCCGAGCACGTTCTGCAGGTACATGGTCAAGATGAACTGGAAGCTCAGGTAGGAACCGAACAAACCGATGATGCTCAGGTTGGCCCGGGCCACCCAGCCTTGGCGCAGGATGCCGAATCGGACGAGCGGGTGTTTGACCTTGGCTTCGATGATGCCGAAGGCGGCCAGCAGGAGCGCGGACAACGCGAAGCCGACGATGGTCCGCGGCGCCGTCCAGCCGGCCTCCGGGGCGGAAACCACCGTGTACACCAGAGTGAGCATGCCTAGCGCCAAGGTGATGGCGCCGCCGATGTCGTGCCCGCCGTCGGTGGCCGGTTTGTCTTTGGGAATGAATTTGAAGCCCAGGAGAACCGCGACGACGGCGATCGGCACCGCGACCAGGAAGGTCCAGCGCCAGCTCAGCGAGGTCATCAGGCCGCCGAGCACCAAGCCCAGCGAGAAGCCGCTGGCGCCGAAGGTGGAATAGATCGAGATCGCGCGGTTGCGGGCCGGGCCTTCGGCGAAGTTGGTGGTGATGATCGAGAAGCCGGTGGGTGCGGTGAAGGCTGCAGCCAGGCCCTTGATGAAACGGGTGGCGATCAAAAGGGTCGGATCGTTGACGATTCCGCCCAGAAGCGAGGCGATCGCGAATATGCTCAGCGCGATCAGGAAGATTTTGCGGCGGCCGAGCAGATCGGCCATTCGGCCGCCGAGCAGCAACAGGCTGCCGTAACCGAGCACGTAGGCGGAGACGATCCATTGCAGGGATTCGGTGCCCAGGCCCAGTTCGCGGCCCATCGAGGGAAGGGCGACGCCGACCATGGAGACGTCCAGGGCGTCGAGGGCCAGGACCGTGCACAGGACGAGCAGGAGCATGATCTGCCGACCGGACCATTTGCCGGTGGGCGCGGAGTGTGGCTTCGTCGCAGGCGTGGCGACGAGAGGTGGTGTCGTGGTCATGGCATCAAACTATATGACGCATCATTGAATGACAAGGAAAAAGATGACATAGAATTTAATTCTTCGTCATGGTAAACTGGCCGGCATGACGAAACTTGGAGTGTCCTCCAGGAGTGCGGCTGAGGCCGCGGATTCTGGGCTGGTTGAGCAATGGCGCTCGGTGCAGGATGCCTACTTGCGTACTTCGAACGCGATCGAACGGGAATTGGAAAGCAAGTTCGACATCGGCTTCAGCGAGTTCGAGATTTTGGATCTTCTGGCCGAGTATTCGCCGGAGAACTGCCGGATGAAGGATTTGGCGCTCACCTCTCCGTTGACCCAGAGTGCCTTGTCCAGGATCGTGGACCGGTTGGAGAAAGCCGGAATGGTGGAGCGGGCCGCGTGCGCCGACGACCGCCGCGCGATGCTGGTCGCGCTCACTCCGCTGGGCCGCAGCGTGCACGCCGAAGCGGCGGTCGCCCAACGTGCGGTGCTCAAGGAGTGCCTGGGCGCTTGAGCCTGCACGGTTGAGCCGGTCCGCGCCGGCTCCGATGGTTTTGCGCGGAAAATCAGGGTATTCATCGGAAGGTTCCAGTGTGTGGTGATGACCTCTAGGTGGTTGCCCCCTGGTCATCCGAAGACTCGGGATCCGGTGGCCGGCGCGCCCTGACCGGCGTGCCTACTTCGATGAAAATCAGGAGATATTCGTGAAGACTCTGATTCGTCCACTCGGCGCCGCTGCGGTCGCCTTCGCCCTACTCGCCGGCGGCACCGCAACCGCCCAGGCGTACAACCTCTCCGGCGGACATCTGCCGACCACCAGCCCCAGCTACAAGATCAACGGAGGCTCCTCAGCGTCGAGGACTGCTTGGTCAGCCGGGGTGTCCGATTGGAACAACGCCGGCGCCGGGGTCAGCCCCAGCACGACCTCCGGTTCCGCCACCGTCGCATTGAGCGAAGCCAATGATTCCAGCGTCAGCTGGGACGGCATCACCTATTGGAACAACGGGGCCAACGGCGTGATGACCAATGTCAGCGCGCAGCTCAATGCGGCCTACACGGCAGGCTACAGTGCATCGAAGCGCGAAGGCGTCGCGGCGCACGAGGTCGGGCACACGCTGGGCCTGGCGCACAGCAATAGCTGCGTTTTGATGAACCCGACCACCCCGGACCGCACCAATTGCGGGGTGTACACGCCGCAGCAGGACGACATCAACGGGGTTCGGGCGATTTACGGCGCCAGCAGTCGCGCTGCTGCGCAATCGGGCACCGTGATGCACCTGTCCCAGGCGGAAAGCTTCAAAGACCTCAAGAGCCTGCACCGGAGCGCTGACGCCGTGGTCGTCGCCAGCGTGGGCGGCCAGAGCTCCACGGTCAAGGACGGGATTCCGTTCACCGACCACAACCTCAAGGTCCGGGCTTGGCTCAAAGGCGGCAGCAGCACCGGTTCCGCGACGGTCCACCAGACCGGTGGCACGGTCGACGGTGCGCTGATGCAAGACGATCGGGATCCGCTGCTCCAGGAGGGCCAGACCGGAATCTATTTCCTGCGCCAGTACGCGCCGGGCAAATTCTTCATCATCGGCGGTGCGGACGGCCGGTTCGAGATCACGGCCGGCAACTCGGTGTCCGCACTCGCTTCGTCGAATGTGAAAGACGTCTCGGGGTCGTTGTCCGATCTGGTCTCCCGGACCCAGGGCCTGACCCGGGCCGAAGGATCCCGCTAGACGGCCGTGCGGCAGTAGCGTCGCTGCGCTGAACCCTGCGCTCGGTTCTCCCGTCCGCGCCCGGAATGACCGGTGCGGGCGGGAGGGCCTTAGGCGAGAACCGCGCCGATCGGTTGCGCACCGGCTCACCGCGAGGCGGTGCGCAGCCGTTCGATCCGGCGCAGCGCGGCCTGTTCGCTGGGCCGGACCCTGCCCAAGCCGATCCGCACGATGCCCAAAACCACCCGGACCCCGGCCCGGGTCAACCGGGGGAACCGTGAGCGGCGCAAGCCCAGCAGCTCGCGGAACTCGGGTTCCAGAGAGTCCACCGCAGCGCTGAAAATCACCCGGTATCCCTTCAGCTGCGAGCCGGGCAATGGCGGATTCCGGATGAATGCCAGCACTTCGCGCACCCGCGCGTCGGCCCGCAGTTCGCCGCGGCGGTGCCATTCCCGCAATTCGGTCCGCATGGCGGCCTCGGATTCCGGTGGTGCCGCGACGCCCATCAACCGCCCGGCCTGCGCCCATTCGCGGACGTAGGCGTCCCCGTCGACCTGGCGGCCATAGCGCTGGTTGGCGCTGAGGAACGCGTCCATGAAGGCGATGTGCACCCAGCGCAACAACTCCGGATCAGCGGCCGAGTAGTTGCGGGCCACGCCGTGGCCGTCGGTGAATTCGCCGGATACCGATTCGTGCATCCGGCTCACCCAGGCAGAAGCCGCACGGGCGGCTCCGGTGGACCCGTAGGTCACTGTGAAGATCCAGCGGATGGTGCCGGCGAGCCGGCCCAAGGGGTCTTCGCGGAAACGGGAATGGTCCCAGACCCCGGCCAGGGCGCCCGGGTGGAGTGCTTGCATGAGCAGTGCTCGGACGCCGGCGACGATCGTGGTCGTCGAACTGTGCACCGCCCATACCGCTGACGACGGCGGGAAGTAGCCGGCGTCGTCGCCGTCGGCGAGCCGCCCGACCCATTCCGGGCGGGATTCCGGATCGCCGGTGAAAGTCTGCTTCAACTCGGCGCTCCAACGGCGGAACGGGTTCGCCATGCTCAGCCCACGGAGTTCCCGGAGACCCAGAACCAGCGGCCATCGACCTTGACCACTTCCAGGCCCACCCGGACCGGATCGACCCCGCCGGGGAAACTGAGCGCGTCCGGACCGAAGATGAAGCCCTGCTCCACCTGGACGGTGACCCTCGCGTCATTGGGCATCTCGAAGCTCCGGGTCGGCTGGTCGACCGGGGTGGCTTTGCCGGCGTCGATGGCCGGGTCGCGGAAGAAGCTCGTCTTGTCCTGGTAGAGGTCGGCGATGAACTTTTCGCAATAGCCGCCCAGGGCATTGCGCGCCGCGGGCAGGGCCAGGGCGCAGACCCCGTTCCAATTGCCGGCGAGCACGGCTTCGTAATACTGCCGGACGACGGCGGCCGCTTCGCTGTTCGGGTCCGTCGGCTTCGGGTCGGCGTTCTGCACGCTGCACGCGCTGAGCAGCACGAGCAGGACGGCTAGCGGCAGGACGCCGCGGGTGAACTTCATTACCCCATGCAATCACATGTCGCAGCCGGGGTGGCATCGATGCCCGGCCCGGCCAGTTTCACGCCGTCGATTTTGGCCGACGCCGCAGAAATTTCCCCGCGTCGGCCAAAACCGACGGCGCCGTTCTATGACCTGGGCCTGCATTCAGAACGCGGTCCCGGCTTGCCGGTGAGCTCCAGCCAAAGTTTGTTGCTTATGGCATCAAATTCTACATCGAGATTTTGATGATAACGGTTTGGTCTCTTATTCATATTCTGGCTGCAGTTTAATTCGACAATAACGTAACCTAAAATTTGCCTCGAGGGGGATGCTCTAGGCGGTTCTTTTCACTCGCCATTTAACGAGGTCTGCCTTGCGCCCATTTTTGCGTCTTCTCGCACTGCCATTGTCCGCTTCTCTGCTCGTGGCCGTGGTCACCCCGGCAGCTGCCGGGGACGAGATGCCGGCTGCTCCGAGCTCAATCTCATCCGCTTCCAGCGAGGAATCAGCCGCCTTGGTTGAAGCCAAGAAAGCCGGCGACCCAGTCGAGGTGGCATCGTTGACTACCGCCACGGAGCAGGTCATGGCGATGCCTGACGGGACCTTTTCCAAGACCGTCAATACCAGCCCGGTTCGGATGGAGCAGGAAGGGCAGTGGAAGGATATCTCGACTGATCTGGTGATTCAGTCGGAGAATGGCCAGGCGATTTTGGCGCCAGAAATGACGCCTACGGACGTCAAATTCGGGGCAGGTGGGAATTCCCATGTGGCCACCATTAAAGATGACAAAGGCAACCAAATAGTCGAGTCCTGGCCATTCGGCGATTTGCCGACTCCGCTGATCGAGAAAAACACCGCAACCTACCGGAGTGTATTGCCCGGTGTCGATTTTATCCAGACCGCGCACGTCGACGGGCTCTCCCAGGTACTCAAGATTTATACTCCGGAGGCTGCCCGCGACCCGAGGGTCAAAGCGATGCGGCTCTACCTGGATTCGAATAATCTGAAAATCAAAGAGGACGGCTCAGGGGGTCTCAAGGCTGAGGCAGCTGACTCGGGAGAATCAGTTCTCCGGGCGGCGCAAGGCCAATGGTGGGATTCCACGTATCCTGACGCTTCAGCCGCCGAGCCCGGCGGTCCCGGAATCACCCGTCCGTTTTCCATCGACCTGAGCGGCCCGGAGGGTGCGAAGTCGCAAGGCTTCGGTATGGAGGATATTTTCCGCACCGAGAATCTGGTCTACCCGGTTTATGTGGATCCGGACTGGAGCGCAGGCCGGGTGGCATTCCTCTATGTCGACAGCGGGTATGCGTCCACTTCCTATTGGAACGGGCGTTACACCGATGGCGCGATGAAAGTCGGTTACCTGCAACCGGCATGGGCAGCTGACGGACGACCGCATGTGACCCGTTCCTTTTGGCAGTTCGACACCCGGCCGATCAACGACAAAGCCATCTTCGCGGCCCAGTTCAAAGTCGTCGCCAAATGGGCGCCGTCCTGTCAGGCGCGGCCGGTGAGCGCTTGGGTCACCGGAGTGATCGAAGACGGGAATTCCTGGAACTCGCAGCCGGGGCAGTTGCGGAAACTGGACACGCAGAGCTTCGCCAAGGGCAAGGAAGGTTGTGAAGGGCAAGGCAGTGTCGCCTTCAATATGGCTGCGGCAAAGGATTGGTTGGCCGGTTCACCGCGATGGGTCGTGGGTCTTTATGCGGATAACGAAAGCGACCCCCTGGCCTGGAAGCAGTTTTACAACGAAGCGAGCATCACGATCCGTTACGGGACGCCACCGGCAAAGCCGATTCTGAACAGTATTTCGAGCTGCGCCTTTGCGTGCCTTGGCCAAGGCGTCAATGAACCGCCGTTGACCAGGGACGCGCAGCCGACGTTCTCCTTGAGCTCCAGCGACCCCGATGGATCGGTCGACGGCGACATCGGCATCAACATGACGATCCGGGACGGGCAGGGCCGCGCGGTTGCGCACACGCCCTGGACCAGCCAGAAGTTGCCTGGCGGCGGTGGTTCAACGACGTGGCGTGTGCCGACAAGGCTTTCCGATGGTGTCTACAGCTTCGAAGCGCAGACTACGGATTCAACGTACCTCGCATCGACACCGATAAGTACCAGGTTCGAGGTTGCGACCACGGCACCTGCACCGCCCAAGATCACCAGCGGATCCGCGTATCTGAACAACAACCAGATCGACCCGGACGCCGTCGTCGGTGCCACCGAGTTGTCGTTCTCCTTGTCCAATGACAGCCAACGGCCGGTCAAAGGGTTCGTCTACGCCGTGACTGCTGCCGATGCCACGCCGCCCACCTTTCCCGCTGATAATGCAGCCCTGGGTTGCGGCCGGCGAACTGGACCCTATGTGACGGTCTGCTTGACCGAACAATCGGGTACCAGCATCAAAGTTGCGGCGGTGGACGAGGCCTCCGTGCTGACCGCCTGGTCGTTCGACCGGGCAGGGAATGTCGATCTGCCGCAGCAGGGTGCGGCCAAATCCGTTCCGTTCCGAGTCGGCCAAACTGCGCCGATGCCGGAAACCGTTCTTCCGCTGGAGCTGAAAAATGGCGCCAAGTGGGTTGGCATCCAAGCCAATCGCGGCATCCCCGCGAGTAACAGCTGTCAAGGGAGTGCTCCTGACGGGACGGAACCCCGTAACACTGTGAAGGTCCTCGAGCTCAGCGGATCAGGCCAGTATGCCCAGACTTCGGAACGGGCGGTCGACACTTCGCAGAGTTTCAGCACCAGCGGTTGGTTCTGCCCCTCCAGCCCCGCGGCGCCGTCGCCGCAGACGGTGATGGCCCAGATGAACGACTCCGGAAACGCGGCAGGGATGATTCGATTGGCCAGTGGAGGACGTTGGGAATTCGCGATGCCGACGGCGGGAACGCCGCCAGTGTTGGAGAGTGTCAGGACCGCTGAGGGAGCAGTGGCCGACGGCTGGTTTTTCGTCAACTCGATCTATGACCGGGTCAATCAGCAGCTGCGACTCACGGTCGCCGATTCACGGGTCAGAAACACCTGGATCATCGCTACGACTTCGGCCGTCCATCCTGGAGCGCAGCCGGACAAACCAGCGTTGTTGGGTGCTAGCAATCCAATGAATCCGGCGCTGGACGGATTCATCGGACAGATCTTCCAGCCGGTCTTCGCCCAGGGCGTGTTGATCGACGCTCAATTGACCAGTGCTTGGAACACCAAGCGCGGAGAGCAAGGTGTGCTCAAGTGAACTCGTTTTTCAACCGTTGCGTCACTCGGATCAAGCAGTCGTCGCTGGCGGTGTTGGCTACCGCGGTGATCCTGAGCGGCATGGGTCCGATTCCGGACAGTGTCGCGATAGCCCCGTTGTCCCTCAACCCGTTCGAAACGGAACAGATCCCACCGGTTGCTGCTGTGCCCTGGGCCGGAGTCGGTACCCTGGCCGATCCGTTGACCTCGCCGGAAGTCGCCGGAAGTCGCCGGAAGCAAGGCCAGCGTCATAGGGGCGGCTGCTGCCAAGCTAGCCGGGCGGCCTTCAGGCGCCGCGAAGCTTGCTGCCTTGCCTGCGGCTCCGCAGGCAGGTTCGGATAAAGGGGCGGGCGATGTCACGGCCTTACCGGGTGCTTCCGGCGGTGACTGGGGCGTCGCCGGGCAAACAGGTGCGTTCACCTGGTCCTACCCGTTCCCGATCCGAATTGCGACGGCGGGAGCCACGCCGTCCTTGTCGCTCTCCTACGATTCGAGCCGGGTCGATGGGCTGACCAGCGCCACCAACAATCAGGCTTCGCCAGTGGGCGATGGCTGGCTGCTCGCCGGTGCCGGGCAGATTCGGCAAAAGTTCACTCCGTGTGCGGATCAAGGAGTTTCCGGTTCCTTCGACCTGTGCGGGAATCAAGGCGGGCAGTCCTTCACCGCGTCTTTCGCCGGTCGCTCCGGGCAGCTGGTCCAGGACGCTGCTTCTGGGACTTGGCGGATGCAATCCGATGACAATACGCGCATCGAGTACAAGACCTCGCCGGGGTCCAACGGAACTTACGACGGCGGCTATTGGGAAGTGACCGACGCCGCCGGTACCAAATACTTCTTCGGGCTCAACCGGCTGCCGAGTTGGTCAGCAGGCAAAGCGACGACCAATTCGGTGGACCGGGTGCCAGTGGGCGCGGCTTCAGCCGGCCAGCCATGTGCAGCAGCGTCGTTTGCGGCCAGTCTTTGCCAACAGGCCTGGGCGTGGAATCTCGACTACGTGGTTGATCCGAACGGAAACAGTCAGGCCTTCTACTACGCCCAAGACGTCAACTTCTACTCCAGCCGGGCCGGGCAAGGCCCTCGGATGGACTACATCCGGTCCAGCCGCCTGGTCCGGGTGGACTACAACATGCGGGAAGGCAAGGAGCTCAACACGCCGGCACCGCTGAAAGTCGAGCTTGAGTACGCCGGGCGTTGCGACGGCATTGACTGTGCAAAGGGCAATGATGTCCCCACAGGTTTCGATTGCTCGGCCACCGGCAACTGTGGCTCAGTTTCGCCTGCCTTCTACAGTGACAAGCGTTTGGCCAAGGTGACTTCCGGCACCCGCTTGGCGGACAAGTACCAGAGCGCGGATGTTTGGACGCTCAAACAGTCGATGCCGGATCCCGGTGACGGGACGCGACCTTCGCTGTGGCTCGGATCAGTGGAACAGCAAGGCGCAAATGCCGCCGCCGGTGCAGCAATCAGTACGCCTCCTCTGGTTTTCGGCGGGCAGACCTTGCAGAACCGGGTCTGGGTGGTCGACGGCCAGGCGCCGTTGAATCGGTATCGGATTTCACAGATCAAACAGCCAGCCGGCGCGACCATCGCGGTATCTTACCTGGCTTCGGATTGTGCACCCGGAAGGCTTCCTGCTTCGCCGGAATCCAATACCCAGCGTTGCTTCCCGCAGTGGTGGGCTCCCACGGCACCGGTGGCAGAAAAGGCCCGGATGGACTATTTCAATGTCTACCCGGTGTCTTCGGTAACCACCAATGGCGGTCCGGCGGGCGAAGGCTCTCAGGATCTGGTATCCCGTTTCGAGTACTTGGGGGCACCGGGTTGGAAATACGCTGCACCTAAAGTCGTGCAGTCCAACGGCAAATCCCAAGTGACCTGGTCTGTGGGCACTGGTTGGTCGAAAGTCCGGACCACCAAAGGAGCCCCGAGCACTCCTGCGCAAAACAGCGTGCTCGAAACGAGCTACCTCCGCGGTTTGGACGGGAGCCCGGCGGACAATTCCGGTGGGTTGAGAAACGTCAGTCTGACTGCAGTCGACGGTTCCGTGATCCGGGACTCGCCCTGGCTGGCCGGACGGGTTGTACAAACCCAAGCCTTCTTGAACGAAGGCGGCGCGCTGCTGACCTCGACGGTAACCGCACCCTGGTCATCGGCACCGACGGCAACGGCGAAGGACAGCCTGGGCAAGCTGGAGTCCCGGCAGCATGGCATCGCGGCGGTGACCACTTTGGAAAACCAGCCCGCTGGAGGGGCGCGGGTCAGCAAGACCAGCAACGTCTTCGACAGCTTGGGCCGTGTGGTTGCGGTGTCCGCTACCGGGGACCCGGTGAGCGGGTCGGAAGGCACCTGTACGGCGACGGTATTTGCCGAGAACCGGGCCGCGAACCTTCTCAACCTGCCGGCCAGCAATACGACGCGCGCGGGCCAGTGCGGTCCGGACGGCAACTCGACCGGGACGCTTCTTGCGGCCAGCCGGGTGCTTTACGATAGCTCGTCGTCGGCCATTCCGGGAAGCGCCGGGTACCTGGCCCCGCAGAAGGGCAATCCGAGCCGTACGGATAAGGCCAAATCGGTCGATGGTGGACAAGTCATTTGGCAGAACGGCTCAGTTCGGACATTCGATGCGTTGGGTCGGACGATTTCGGAAACCGATTCCAGCACCGGAACCCCTCGGACCATCTCGGTCAGCTATGCCCCTGCGGAGGGGCCGGTGGCCGAAGTCAGCGCACGCAACCCCTTGGGCTGGACCACAACCCAGTCGTTCGATCCGGTGCGCGGAAAACTGCTGAAATCAGTTGACGCGAACGGGGCGGTGACCAGCTACGGCTACGATGCCGCCGGTCAGCAGACCGGGATGTGGGATCCCTCCCGACCGCAGGACAAAAACCCCACTCCGACCGCGGGAACGGCCTACCGACTCTCGCAGACTGAACCGTCCTGGACCCGCACGGACCAGATCAATGGCAGAGGCCAGACGATCAGCAGTTTTGCGGTGTTCGACGGACTGGGGCGTTTGCGGCAGACCCAACGCCCCTCGCCGGCCGGTGGCACGATCGCCAGTGATGTTCTGTACAACGGTTCCGGGGATCAGCGATTGGTCCGAAACCCCTATTACCTGTCCAGCAATCCGGACGGGGTGCTGCGGATTCCAGCGGTGGCGGTTCCATCCTCAACCGAGTTCGAGTACGACGGAGTCGGTCGGCCGACGCGGATCAGGGCTTTGGCGAACGACAACCAGGAACAATGGGTCACGACGTTCGGCTACCAGGGCCTGAACGTGGAGACGGTCTTCGGCCCTGCCGGTGAGGCGGCCAGACGTCTGACCAAGGACGTATCTGGGAATGTGGTCAAACGGGAACAATTCCGCGGGCCCGATGTTTCCGGTGCTGCCGACGTGACTTCGTACACTTTCGATCCGCTGCAACGGATGACTTCGATGTCCGATCCGGCAGGCAATGGATGGACGTGGTCTTACGATCTGCTGGGCAATGAACTGAGCAGCAAAGATCCGGACAGCGGCGTTTCGACGAGCAGTTACGACGGCGCCGGCCGCTTGGCCTCGGTACGGGATTCGAACGGAACCATCGGCTCGTACCGGTACGACGTGCTGGACCGGATGGTCGAATACCAGATCGCTGAAGCCGGGAAATCGGCCAAGACTTTGGTTTCCAAGGTGTACGACTCGGAGAAGAAGGGACTGCAGAGTTCCAGTACCCGGTTCAACGGATCGAACTTCGACCAACCGGTGACGGTTCGGCAATCCGGATTCACGGTTTTGAACCAGCCGACCAAGAGCAGCTTGGAGGTTCCAGGCAGTGCCGCGCAGCTGGGCGGCAAATACGACACCTCGGCGAGCTATACCAGGACCGGGAAGATCGCCAGGGTCGATGTGCCCAAAATCGGCGCCTTGCCCGGCGAAGAGCTGTATTACAGTTACGACTCATTGGACAATCCGGCGTCTCTGGACAACCAGGACTGGGACATGTACGCGGGCAACACGCAATACAACCAGCTCGGTTGGTTGTCCGGATATCAACAGACCGACGACCAGCTATACACCACATCGCCCACCAATGGGCTGAACCGGGTGTCCTTCGTCTGGGATGCCACGACCGCACGCCTGACCAAGACTACGGCGACCAACACCACGAGATCGCGTTGGACTTCCTTGGGCGAGACCAGCTACGGCTACGCACCGTCCGGCAGGCTCACGTCTCGGACGACTGAGGCTGCGGCGGGTGGTGGAGCGGATGCGGCTTCCGGAGGCACCGACCGGCAGTGCTACAACTACGACTATGCCGGGCGGTTGAGCCAGGTTTGGACGCCGGGCAGTGCAGAGTGTTCGGCAGGCTTCGACCCCCAGGCATTGGGCGGTCCGGCGGCGTACGCCCAGCAGTTCAGTTACACCTTGAGCGGTGCGCGTTCCCAGGTGAAGCGTTTTTCCGGAAGCGGAGATGTGGTTTCCACTGAGGATTACCAGTACCCGGCGGCGGGTTCGGCGGGTGCCAACCAGGTGCAGAAGATCGTGGCCACGGCGGCCAACGGCAGCAAAACGGACCAGGTTTTCGGCTGGGATGCTTCCGGCAGGATGGTTGACCGGGCTGGGCAGAGGCTCAGCTACACGGCGGACGGGTTGTTGCTCAATTCAGTGGGGCAGAGCCAAGTTCCGGCGAATCCGAATTTCAGTCCGACGCTGGGCGGGACGTCCGCAGCCAATTCTCCGGGGGACGAGCGCTGGTACACGGCCGAAGGTGATCTGGTATTGGTCAAGGACAGCACCGGGACCACTCTGACTGTGGACAGCGCGACCGTGCACGCGGACAAGAGCGGCAAGACTTCGGGCACCCGAACCTACGCCTTCGCCGGCAAGAACGTGGCACAGCGGGTCACGGTGCCGGGCGCGACCGGTGCCAACGCGACGGTGAAGCAGTTCATGGTTTCGGATTCGGTCAACACCGGCCAGGTGCTTACCGGGCCGAGTACTGGTTCTGCTGGTATCTCGGTTCGGACCCGGTATACGGATCCGATGGGGTTGCAGCGCGGCTCGGTGCAGAGCGCGGCGATTGCAAGTAATGGCAGCAACCCTGAGGGGTTCGGGGCGGCCAACGGGTACATCGGCGGATTGGTCGACGCCGGCAGCGGGCTGACGCATCTGGGTGCCCGGGACCTGGACCCGGTGACCGGTATATTTACTGCCCCGGACCCGATACTGGATGTGAGCAACGCGAACCAGTTCATGCCGTATGCGTATTCGGAGAACGATCCAATCAACAAGTCGGATCCGTCGGGGTTGTTTGCGTTCTTGATCCCGCTCATCCCCTACATTCCATACATAGTCGCCGGGATCAAAGCAGCGCTCTACACGACGGCTTTGGTGGGGGCCGCAGCGGTGGCAACTGAAGGCATCAATCGGTGGCAGCAGAGCTACAGATTCCCGTCATCCAATGGAACGGGCGCAGCAGCTGCGGGTGCCGGTGCTATCACCGCTGCAGCTGGGGCTGTATTGAATTTCGGTTCAGTATCGGTCAGCAGCTCATCTGCTGCGAGTAATGGATATCGGGCTCCTTCCGGTTACCGGGCACCGAGCGGATATCGAGGCCCGGCCGGGTATCGCGGACCGGCATCTGCCGGTGGTTCAGGCGCTATTGCTAACCAGGCCGCTGCCTTGGCGGCGGCTGCCGCAGCCGCTGCGGCCGCTGAAGCAGCGCGAATAGCCGCCATGATCGAAGCGAATCGGGTGGCGGCGGCACAGAGTTTGGCTGCTGTGAACGGTCAGCGGTTGAATAATGAGTCAGCGAATGCGGGTGCTGCCGCGAGCGGTGCGGCGGCGGGCGGTGCCGCTGCGGCCAGCGGCATGCCGGATCCTGACGATGATTGGACCGACCTATTTAGATTTGTGTCTCACCCGGAAGCTGAAGATATTGCTGCGACGGGCGGGTTTCGCGAAGGTCAAAGGTCTATGCCTGGGAAATTCTTTGCGGAGACTGAAGCTGATGCAATTAAATGGGGTGGAAGGTTGGAACGTGGAGTTGGTAAGGTTATTAGAGTTCGAGTTCCAAGTAGTTTTGCAGATAAGCTGATGAGGTGGGAAAGAATAGATGGAATAGGGCCAGCGCGATATGTTGATGATGCAGTTCTGAATGTTTTCAATTCTGTATTTAAATTTTTTTAGGAAAGACTATGGACAATGTATATTTAAGTTCAAAATTTCAAGTTCATCTTGATTGGTTTCCTGCGAATCAAGGTGGAAGGAAAAATGGCCCACCAGTGGGCGGCGATTATACACCCACCGTTGTATTTGTAGAAGACTTAGGAGATCTCAAATTTTCCGATCAGGAATCTCTCGAAAAACATCACAGCACTCTTCTAGAATTTTCGGAAGATTCGCTTGAAGGTATCGATGCTACGGCGAGGTTTTTGTCTCCTGATGCCTTTCGTGAATTTTTGAAACCGGGTAGCAGATTTTATATAATGGAGGGCGCAAATGCGGTCGGGGTTGGTCTGATAATATCAGATGAAGAAAATTTAAACTATTCTTCATAATTTCACTATGAAAAATTTGACCGAAATAGAGGGGTCAACAAAGTTATTAGAACGGTAACTTGAGAGGCGGGTCATGCATCCGGTGAGCGGAATGATTTCTCTCCGAGAAGTTAATTCGATTGGCAATCCATTAAAGGCATTTCGACCGACCTGATCTTATGATTGATTAAATAGGTTATGGCGAGTGGCATGAGAGGCGGAAGTGCGGGAATTTTTGATTCTAACGGGATGGCTCGGATGACTATTTCGGCTGTCCAAGTGCGGAAGGGGGTGCTTTGGCTAATCAGAAAAAGAAATGGGGTCTGGTGAAGCCTGTGGCGATCTGGAAGGTTTGGTCGTTGGCTTGGCTGGTGTCAATCACGGCGGCAGAGAGTAGTCGTATTCGCGCCGTGGCCCTTTATCCGTTGTACTGGTTTGTGCTCGCCGTAGTCTGGGCTCAGGGCGGTCTATACTCTGTGCGGAACGACGTCATGGTGAGCGTAATTTCACCCAAGGAAAGAAAAGATACGACGGCGAGATTTGTCGCAATATTTTTGATCATTCTACTTCCTCTCGCTATAGTCTCAATTTGGATTCAGGGCATTTTAGATATTTCTACTCTTATTGTTCTTCTCGGTTGGTTGATCGCTGCCCTCCTGTTTTTGGCGCCCGGGATCTTCCATGAGATAGGATCCAAATCGTTTACGACAGATATGAAAAACGCTCGGGCGATTAGGGAGTGGATGAAGAGGCTCAAAATTAAGCCATACTATTTGCCGCACTTCGTGACACGACAGAATATCTTGACGCCTGAGGATATTCGGTTCTTTCTGGATGTCTATTGTGAATCCATTCCATCGGGAGTGCCGGTGGCTATTCTGGCCGAGCATGAAGAGCTTGCCGCTATTTGCCAGAGCGAACTCGGGTTGGCCCGACTTTTCAGTAAGGAACAGCCAACGATGGCGTTCGCTGGATTCAAACAGGAGCAAGGCGCGGCTTCAATCTGAGAAGCGAATGGTGCGTCTGTCATGATTCAGACGGGATGGGTTTCGAGGCGGCCCAGGCTCGCATCCCGTTTGATATCCGATAGCTGTTTCGCGTCTGGACTGTGCGCTCAGGGTCGTAATCAAGATTTTTGGCTGGGTACAGGAACGGATGATGACGTGAAAGCTTTAGCCCGGCCCCTCACTGAACCGGAGAAGTACCTGCTGACCGTGTTGCTGCGTGATGCGTACCCGCAGTTCTGCGCCCCCGAGAAGCTCGACGCTTATCGGGTGATCAACATGGACGATGGCGGTATGGGCGGTCTGGAGTTCCTGCCTGGCAGACCGGAACGGAAGATGCTCGAGCAGATTGCCGAAGGATCCTATCTGGACGTTGATGGGATTCACGTTTCGGTGACGGTGAATCTTGATCAGGAAGGCGAGCTGTTCGAACTGGACAGTTGGAAAGTCAACAACGATCAACTCATCCGGGTGCCTGGCGGGAGCGAGGTGCCGATTACGCTCAAGCTGGGCCAATTGCCGAATGGTGATTGGATTTCGCGAGTCGTCTGACCCGTTCGAAGAGACCATGAGGGTGCAGGCGGCCCCCCCTTGCAGCAGGCTGCTGAGCCAGTGATCGCAACAGGGAAACCCGATCCGAAGATCGCGAACAACCTGGACGGCCGATTCTGGGAGGTCAAAGCCGGTGTTTACCTCAAGGACGAGGTTGAAGGGTTCTCCTAGGCTCTAAGGTTCTCGCTTCGGCATGACACTGTTTCGGCAAGGCATCGATAATCAGCTTGAGCAGACTCACGCCGCCGATCTTGGCCGACGCCGCAGAAATTTCCCCGGCGTCGGCCAATATCTGCGGCTACTGCGGCTTCCAGTCCAGGGTGTCCAGGGTCGGTGCGGAACAACTCCGGCAATCCGGCGAGCGGGGCCCGGTAAACCGGCTGATCCTTGGGGTCTTCGGGGATCTCGAAGGTGAAGGCAAAGTGGAAGTGGCATTCGGCATCTTTGGAGAAGGCGGCCAAATGGGAGACCAGATTGTCGAAGTCCTCTTCTTCCAGCGAACCTTCGGGCGGAACCGAGATGTTCATCGACCAGGGCTCGGAAAACCACCGGGGGCGGACGGGGGCTGTAAAGGGGGCTGTAAAGGGGGCTGTAGTTGATGCCGCCACCGCGAGCTTCAAGCATGCGGAAGTTCGTAGATCGAGTTCAGGATCCAGGTGCTGTCTTCCCAGCCGGATGCATCGATTCCCGGGGCTTCCCGCGCATCGAAATCCCGTTCGCGTATGGAATTACCTCCGCGAACGGGATTTCAGTAGGCGAATCGTGTGGTTCGGAGTCCAGAGTCAGGCCCCGCTTTGAGTGAACCGGATGACTACGGCGTTTTCCGGGTAGAGGATCGGCATCTGCAGACCCACACTCGCCAAGGCGGCGCCGCTGAGCTGCAGCGGTTCCGCTCCGGAGTTCCACGGCAGCGGGGCGCGGCTTTGCCGGCCCACCGAATCAACCGGGGTCAACAGCTCCACCAGGTAGTTCTTCGCCGGGTCCAATCCCGGGAAGGCCACCGGCCCGGCCGGGTTGCTGATCGGGGCGCTGCGCTGGGTCAGTGCGAAGACCGCTTCCGAGCGGTCCTGGGCCACCACGCCGCGCAGATCGAGTGACGGGTCGGTCAGGTCCGCGTGCACGCTGCGGCCGGAGTGGAACAGCCCGCGATGCGTTTTGTGGATGCTGATCCACCGGGCGAGCTCCGCCCGCTCGGCTTCGCTGGCCTGCGAGATGTCCCATTCCACGCCCAGGTGGCCGAACAGTGCTGAACTGGCGCGGAAATCCATCGTGTGGGTCCGGTGGGTGGTGTGCGATTGCGGGCCGCCGATATGCGCGCCCATCATCTCGTAGGGCACCAGCAAGCCGGTGTACGCCTGGTTGTCCAAACGCTCGATCGGGTCGATGCAGTCGCTGACCCAGATCCGGTCGGTACGCGCCAGGACGCCCAGGTCCACCCGGGCTCCGCCGGAGGCGCAGGACTCGATTTCCAGACCCGGGTGCGCGGCCTTGAGCTCAGCCATCAGCCGGTATGCGGCCAGCGTGCTTTCGTGCACGGCGGCGACACCGCTGCGCGGGTCAACCGGTTCCAGCAGGTCGCGGTTGTGGTCCCACTTCAGGTAGTCGATCGAATGCTCGGCGACCAAGCCGCTGATCGCGTCGAACAGATAGCGCCAGGCATCCGGATTCGCCAGGTTGAGTACTTGTTGCTGCCGGGCGGAGACCGGCCAGCGCTCGGATCCGGTGGCGCCGGGGTGCAGGATCCATTCCGGGTGACTACGTGCCAGATCGCTGTCCAGGTTGGCCATCTCCGGTTCGAACCACAAGCCGAACTGCATGCCCAGCCCGCGCACGGTGTCCACGAGCGGCTTCAGGCCGGCCGGCCAGGCCGCGGTCGAGACCTGCCAGTCGCCCAAGCCGGAGGAGTCGTTCCGGCGCGAGCCGAACCAGCCGTCGTCGAGCACGAAGCGTTCGACGCCGGCTGCGGCGGCGGCCTGGGCGATCTCGGTCAACCTGCCCAGATCGTGGTCGAAGTAGACCGCCTCCCAACTGTTGAGCGTCACCGGTCGCGGAGGTTTCGGGTGTTCCGGGCGGGACCGGAGGTCTTGGTGGAAACGCGCCGCCAGCTCGTCGAGCCCTTCGCCCCAGGAACCGACGGACCAGGGGGTCCGGTAGCTTTCGCCCGGGGCCAGGATGATTTCGCCCGGGAGCAGCAATTCGGCGGCGCTGAAGAAGTTCTGCGCTTCGACGGTGCGTTCCGCGCTGAGCCGGTAGTTCCCGCTCCAGGCAAGGTGGACTGCGTGCACGGTGCCGTGTTGGAAGCCGAACCCGGCGGTCCCCGCGGCGAGCAGCAACGGGGCATCGGCACCGGTGCGGCCCCGCCGGCCCTCACGCAGGTGCGTGCCCACGGTGAGCGGGCGGCGTTGCGGGCTGCGCTCTTTCAGCTGCCGTCCGGCGCTGTCCAGGATCTCGGCCGCGTTGGCGGAGAACGGGAACGTCGCGCCGAGAGCCAGGACTTCGTAGGCCGTTTCCCCGATGTTCCGAACAGAGAGCCGCTGGCGCAGCAAGCCCGATTCGCCGAGTTGGAGTTCGACGCCGATCTCCAGCCCGGCATCGGGATCGGCGGCTCGTACCGACAAACCGTCCGGGACGGCCTCGAACTCTTCGACGACGAATCTCGGGAAGCCGGCCCGGCCGGCGCGGTGCCCTTGCAGCCCGGGCAGGTGCTGCCAGCCTTCGGATTCCTGGGGCAGCAAGCTCATCCGGGCGGGGACCTCGAGGCCCGCCAGACCCGGCTGCGGCGCGATCGCCAAGGACAAGGCGGCCAACTGGTGCCCGGACAGCGGCCCCTGCTGGTCCAGCGGAGCCCCCCAGTGCAGGATCCGCGGCATCGTCTGGCCGGAGCACTCGACGACCACGCTGGTGCCGCCGCGGTGGAGTTGGACGAACCGGGCCGGTGAATCGGCTGCCGCCGTGGTCGGATGGAGTTGGTTCATGGACTAGTTCTACCGCAAAAACCTCGCCGGTAGTCGGTTGCCGAACGACTAGTCTGGACGCTGTGGCTGCCAGCCGCGCAGCGCCGCGGCCAAAGCCGCATGCCAAACCTCGGCGCCGGCTTCGGCGGGCGGGCAGTCCCCGGTCAATTCCAGGGTGGTCAGACCGTGCACCAGGGCCCAGAGCGCGAGCACCACGTGACGTTCCGAGCCGGCTTCCAGCACCCCGGCGCGGAGTCCTCGGCGGACTGCGGATTCCAGGGGTTCGATGGCCGCCATGCCGGATTCCAGCGCTGCGGGATCGCCACGATACCCGTCCAGCACTCCGCTGAACATCAATTGGAAGAGCGCCGGATTGGCAATCGCCCAGTCGTGGTACGCCAGGCCCAGGGCGTGCAGGTCCTGCAGCGGGGAGTCAGTTTCCGGAACTGCTTCCTGCGCGGCGCGGAAGCTTTCCGAACTGAAACGCGCGGTGGCTTGGAGCAGTGCGTCTTTGGAGCCGAACAGCGAATACACCGCAGAGGTCGAGGTTCCGCACTGCTGCGCCAGCTGCCGGAGGTTGAGCGCGGCGACGCCGTCGGCGGCCACCGACGCAGCGGTGGCCTCGAGCAGCGCCTGACGCAGTCCGGCGTCGTGGATTCTGGGTCTTGCCATTGCAGAATTATTGCATAACAATGTTTCATAACAAGGTTATGTAACAGCGTTACGAAAGGTATCGAGATGCGTGCAGAAGTTTTTCCCGGCCGGTACACGGTGGCCGAGACAGATCAGGAGGTCACCGTCTTCCTGATCGGGATGCGGGTCAACAAGTGGTGGAAGCTCCCGGTGTGGCTTCCGGTGGCCAAAGCGATGCCACCGATGCTGAAACACCTGCAAGCCGAGCCGGAAGCGGGTCTGCTCGGTTTCGAGAGCTGGTTCGGACGCACCACGATCTTGCTGACGTATTGGACATCGCCGGCGCATCTGCGCGATTTCGCTTCGGACGCGAGGGCCCCGCACCTGGCGCCGTGGCGCCGCTACATGAAAGAGGTCGGCAGCAGCGGCGACGTCGGCGTCTGGCACGAGACTTTCAAGGTCGCAGCCGCGGACCGCGAGGCGGTCTATGCCAATATGCCCCGGTTCGGACTTGCCAATGCCCTGGGCCATGCCAAGATTGGTCCAGGCCGGAATACCGCCCGGCAACGGATGCGTTCCCAATAGCACCCGACTTCGGCGAGCAAAGGTGCCAGCATGAGCAAGCTTTACGACATTCCTCTGACCTTCAACGACGGGACGGTCGGCGATTTCGGCCGGTTCCAGGGCAAGGCGGTGCTGGTGGTCAATGTGGCTTCGCAATGCGGGTTCACGCCGCAGTACGGCGGCTTGGAAGCGTTGTACGAAAAGTACCAGGCGCAAGGTTTCGAGATCCTGGGCGTGCCGTGCAACCAATTCGCGGGGCAGGAGCCCGGTACCGATGAAGACATCGCCGAGTTCTGCGACAAGAACTTCGGCGTCACCTTCCCGCTGACCAAAAAAGCGGACGTCAGGGGCAAGCACCAACACCCGCTGTACGCGGAATTGACCAAGTTCAAGAACGGGATCTTGCCCGGCCTGATCAAATGGAACTTCGAAAAGTTCCTGATCAATCGGAACGGCGAGATCGTGGCGCGGTTTGCGCCAACCGTGGAGCCCGAGTCCGCCGAAGTCGTCGCGGCGGTGGAAGAGGCGCTGGCCTAGAGCGGGGAATCCGGTACGTAACCATTTGGCCACAACCGGGGTATCTCGGAAGAATAAGGTCGAACACTGGAATAACTTCTTTAGGCTGGTCACGTGATCTTCAAAGCAGTGGGCGATTCCAAGCCCTACCCCGACCACGGATACCACTCGCCCAAAGACTGGGCGGCGGTGGCGCCGCGGCAGGTCCGGCTCGACGAGTTGGTGACGACCAAAGGGACGCTGGACTTGGAGGCGTTGCTCGCCGAGGACTCGACCTTTTTCGGCGACCTGTTTCCGCATGTGGTGCAGTTCAAGGGGACGCTTTACCTGGAAGACGGATTGCACCGTGCGGTGCGCACCGCGTTGCACCAGCGCACCGTCCTGCATGCCCGCGTGTTGGTCTTGGATGACTGAGCCGGAGGGGCCGCGGATACCGCCGAAGCCGCCGTTGCCGCCCCGGGAACTGCAACGGGAGCGGGCGCGCCAGGCCCGGCGCCAGGAGCTGGAAGAGAAGCGCCGGCTCAAGGCGGAGGAGCGGTCCCGACTGGAACGCGAAGAAGCCGAAGGCCTCGCGTACCACGGCCACCACGTGGTGGACCGCGAAGAATTGGACGCGGTTTTCGAAGAACCCACCGCTGAGCAGGTGAAAGTCCGACGCCGCTGGACGCACGGGATCATCCTGTCACTGCTCGGCGGAATCGTTGTGATCGCCTTGGCCCTGGCGTTCCTGGTCTGGACCGGCGTGCTGCGGTTTCCGCAAGCGGCGCCGGCGAGCCCGACGACCAGCGCGGCCGCAGATCCCAACTGCCCGGCGGACAACTTCGACTACCCGGCGAACATCGGGATCACGGTCAACGTCTACAACACCACTACCCGGGCTGGTTTGGCCGGCGGTCTGGCTACCGAATTGAAGGCCCGTGGCTACCAGGTGAACACGGTCGGGGACAAAACCATCAGCACCACGAGCGCCGGCGTCGTGGTCTCCGGGCTGATGGGCGAAAGCGCCGCGTTCAACCTGCAACGGAACATTCCCGGACTGGAATTCCGCAGGGACGATCGGGCCGACGCCAGCGTCGACGTGTACCTGGCGGCCGGCTACCAGGCGCCGATTCCTGCGGACAAAGTCGATTCGACTCCGGGGAAAATCAGCTGCGCCAAGCCTTCGGCTACCTCGGGCAACTAATTTTCGTCCGGTTTCCGCGTCACGTTCTCCGATCAGCCGCACTACACCAGTGTGGGTTGAACCAGCTGAGGTGCTGCTGGGGGAGAGGGGCCTGTGGCCGAGTACCAAAAAATCGTGGATCTTCCGGTCTCCGATGACTCGCTAGCGCCACGATTCGGCCGGACCGGCCAAGGCAGCGGGCCGTGTTGACCCAGGATGTCCGGAGCCCGGAACGAAGCACTCCGGGCGAGGCGATCTCGGTGGCTTCAGTGGGCCGCGGCGTCGCCTGGAACGCGCTCGCCTCGGTTGCCCCGCAACTTCTGACCCTGGTGCTCTCGATTGCCGTGGGCCGGATCCTGGGCCCGGCGGAACAGGGTGTCCAGAGCTTCATGATCTTCGTCGCGTCGACCGCTTCGGTGGTCTGCGCCTTGGGCCTGCCGCTCGCGTTGCAGCGTTCACTCTCCGATTCGCTCGGCGGCAACCGGCTCCGGCAATCCAGGTACCTGGTCACCTGGACGCTTCGGCTGAGCTTGCTCCCGGCGTTGCTGGCCGTCGCCGTGACCTTCGTGGTCGGCCGGCTCTACGAACCAGGGCGCTGGGTCGAGTGGCTGGCGGTGACCGTCTACGCCGCGGCGGCAACGGTGCACTCGGTGGGTTCGCAGGCGCTTCTGGGCATGCGCCGCTACCGGGCGGCGAGCGTGATAGGCCTGCTGGGCCAAGTCATCGGGGTGCCGGTGACCATCGTTTTCCTGCTCAACGGCTCCGGCATCACCGCGGTGGTGATGGTCGTCGCAGTGACCGCGGTCCTCTCCGCGGTGATCACCATTTCGATGCTGTACCGCGCAATGAATCGGATTGGCGCCTTGCACACCGAGGCCTTGCCGATCGCCGGCCGTCGGAAGCTTCGCCGATCGCTCTTGGTTTTCGCCTTCGGCAGCGGCGTCCTGGTTTTGTTGGACACGGTGGTCATGCAGCGCAGCGAGCTGGCGTTCTTGACTATTTTCCACGGTGATCAACCAGAGCATCTGGCCTTTTACAATGTCGCTTTCAATGCCGGCCAAGTCGCGGTGCGGCTGCCGCTCGCCTTGATCCCGGTGATCCTGCCCACGGTTTCGACGTTGGCAGCCGCCGGCTTGATCCACAAAGTGCGCCGCGGTTATGCGGGCGGCCAGCGGATCATGTTCGTGGTCAGTGCGGTCGCCGCCGGTTTCCTCTTGGCCTGCGGCACGTCCGCGGTCGTCCTGTTCTGGGGGCAGGTCTACCAGCCGGCCGGGCAGGTTCTGCTGATTTCCGCGGTACTGCCGGTTTTGATCGGCCCGATGTCCGCCATGGTGAGCGCGACCATGCTGGGATTGGGCCGTTTGCGGGTAGTGGTCAAAGCCCAGGCAGTCGGGGCGGTGGCCACCTTGGTCCTGGACGTCGTGCTGATTCCGCCCTATGAGATCTATGGCGCTGCAGTGGCGAACTCGCTGGGCCAATTGGTGGTGGTCGTAGTACTGCTGGCTTCGGCCCACCGGGTCGAAGGCCTGGCCTTGCCCCGGGGCCGGGAGATCCGGAACGCGGTGTTCCTGATGCTGCTCATCGCCGCGCCCGGGCTGACCTTGCTGGGCTTCGGCGCACCGTCATTGCTGACCCTGTTCGGCGGTCTTGCCGGAGGCTTGGCGGTTTTGCTGCTGGCCTTCCCGGTGCTCAAACCTTTGCACCTCGACGATATGGAAATTGCTGCTCCGGTGCTGGGCCGATTGCCCGGCCCGGTCCGGAGCTGGGTGCGCCTCGGCACCGCCGGTCCCGGATCCCGGGACGGCCGAAGCCCCGCGCTCCCGGCCGGATCCGCAGCAGAAACTGAAGGAAACGAAGACATGAAAGATGTGGTTGAGATCGGACTGGAAACCGAGCCGGAAGCCGGGCCGCCTGCCGTGGCCGAATCAGAAACCCCGGCCTTGCGGACCAACCGGGCGGCGCGGCCGAAGCCGAGCCTGTGGCGCCGCAGCTGGCCGACCGCACTGTTGCTGCTGCTGGGCCTGGGCCTCGGTTTGCTGGCCGGCGTGCTGGCCAGCGGCGTGCAGAAACCGAGCTACCTGGCCAGTTCCAGTTATGCGTTGATCCCGGGCACCGCCGCGCCGAGCCAGCCGGCGGACCCGCAGGCGACGCGGCCGCCGGCCGAGTCGGGGCAGCTGGCGCTGCTGACCCCGGTGATCGCCGCAATCGTCGCCGATCCGGCGACCAAGGCCGCGGTGGACGACGTCGTGGGCCGCAGCACCAGCGCCACGGTGTCGCCCCGCCTGATCCCGAATTCGCCGTTGTTGTTCAGCGTGCAGATCAACGGCAGCAGCCCGGAAGAAACCTTCGCGGTGGCCCAGGCCTACGAAACCGTGATGCCCCGGGTTGCAAAAGTCGCCGAGGTACTCAGCGGTTCGGGCGCAAAACTCGGCGTGGTGACCGGTGCCGAGAAGACCGAGCAGGGCCAGGGCCTGCCGAAACCGCTCATCGTGCTGGGCAGCGGGGCGGCCGGGCTGCTGGTGTTCGGCGCGATCGCTTGGGCGTACGCCAACCGGCGTCGTTGGGTCAGGGCTTCGTGAAACCCACCATCGTCCACCTCAGTGGAGCCGACCACGGCGGTGCGGAACGCCAGCTGCTGGCTTTGCTCAAGACCGCGGTAGCCGGCGCCGGAAACGGCTACCGGCATGAAGTGGTCTTGGTCCGGGAGGGCCCGCTCGCTGCCGACTTCGCCGGCTTGGTGCCCACCACGGTGCTGGCCAAAGGACGGCCACTGGATCTTCGCTTCCTCCGGGAACTGCGCAGCGCACTGCAGCGGGCGCAACCGGCGATCGTGCACAGTTGGGCGCCCACGCCGAACCTCTGGGGGCCGATCGTGGCCAAGTCCTTGACCGGGCGCAGCCGGCCGAAGACCGTGCTCGCCGAAGTGGGTCTGGACGAGTGGAAAGGCAGGCTGCTCAAGCTGGCGGACCGGCTGTCCTACCGGTGCGCCGACCTGGTCGTCGGTTGTGCGCAGGCGGTGACCCGGGCCGCGATCCGCCGTGGTGCGCCTGCCGCTCGCACCGACACCGTGTATTTGGGCGTGCAGCTTCCGCCGTGGCCCGAACGGGCGCCGATCCGCGGCCGGGTGCAACTCCTGGGCCGGGTGGACTTCCGGAAAGGCCACCGGCTGCTGCTGGAGATCTGGCCGGAGGTGAAGGCCGCCTTCCCCGCGGCCGAATTGGTCCTCGCCGGGCCGGCGGCCAGCGCCGAGGAACTCGAACTCCGTGCGGACCTGCTGGATCAGATCGGGCGAAATCCGGTGCTGGCGGGCAGCGTCCGGATGATCGACCGGGTGGATCCGGCCGAGTACCTGGCACAAGCCGAGGTCCTCGTGGTCCCGTCGACGAGTGAGGGCCTGCCCAATGTGATTCTCGAAGCGTTTTCGTATCGGGTCCCGGTCGTCGCCACGGACGTCGGAGGGATCGGCGAGCTGGTCCGGGACGGGCACAGCGGCTGGTTGGTTCCGGCCGGGGACCGGGATGCCTTCCGGGATGCCTTGCTGGCTGCCTTGGCGGATCGTCGGCTGGCCCAGGATCGGGCAGACGCCGGGCGGGCCCGGGTCGCCGAAATGGATTTGGCCGCGTCGTTGGCCCATTGGGAAGAAATCTACGCGCGGCTGCTGGAACCGGCGCGCTGAGCCGAACCGGGTGGGTGCGGGCGGATGAAGGAATGCCGAGAATGCCAAGGAAAGGGGCTCGGATGCGGGAAAGTGTGACCGTGCTGGTCGCTGCCTACAACGTTGCCGAAACGTTGGGCGCCACGCTCAGCGGGATCCTCAGCCAAGACTATGCCGGATCCGTGGAGGCGGTGGTGGTCGACGACGGTTCCACCGACTCGACCCTGCGGATCGCCCGGGCGTATGAGGGCCGGTACCGGACTGCTGCCGGCTGGCATCGCCGAGTCAAAGTGGTGTCGCAGGCAAACCGCGGACTGGCCGGGGCCCGGAACCGCGCCATCTCCATCGCGGACGGCCACTTTTTGACGATCTGCGATTCCGACGACATGCTCTTGCCGGCTTATCTCGAAACGGCGGTGGCGTTGCTCGCGGCGCAGGGCCCGGGCAAATACTTCGCAGCTTGCAATGCCTTGGTGCTCACACCGACCGGGATCACGCCCGGCCGGCCGATGCTCCGGGAAGCGCAGATCGCGCCAGCAGAGCAGCGGCTCGCCGCGTTGCAGTACAACATCGGCAGCATTTTCACGGTCTTCCCACGCACGATGCTCGAGGAGGTCGGCGAATTCGACGACGCCCTGCGCTCCTGTGAGGATTGGGACCTCTGGCTCCGGGCCATCTACGCGGGCTGGACCATGGTGCGCCAAGACGATCCGCAGGCGATCTACCGCTGGACTTCGAGCTCACTCTCCACCGACACCGAAGCGCTCTACCGCAACCAGGACGCAGTGCTGCGCAAACTGCTGCGCTCGCCAGCCGTCCGGCTGACTCCGATCGAGCGGGAGGCCGCGCAATTGCGTCTCGCGGTAGGCTCGCCGCAACGCATGGTCGGCCGGTTCGAAAACGCCCTGCGCGCCGACGACCTCGGCGCGGCGAAGGCGGCTTTGGCCGAGATCGGCAAGGTGGCGTCGTACCAGAGGCGGTTGATGGCCAAAGCCAGGATCGCCAAGATCCCCGGAGGTCTGCGGTTGTTGCGGAACCGGCAACGGAAGCTCGATGCGCTCAACGGGTACCACCCCGGGATGGCCAGATGACCGGAACCCAGAGCGGCAAGACGTGGTTGACTGATCCGGAGCTCAGGCTCGCGCCCTTGCTTTCCGGAAAACCGACGCTGGCCATCAGCGCCGGGAGCCTCGGAGTTGCCGCAATCGCGGCGTTTTTCACTCCGGCGGCCGCGTTGCCGGTCCTCGGCTTGCTCGCCTTGTTCCTGATCGTCAACTATCCCGCCGTGCTGATGCCCGGTTATCTGCTGGTCATCGGCCTGGTCTGGACGCTGCCGGGTTGGCCGATCGCACCGCTCAAACCGGCCGCTTTGCTGCTCACCGCCGGCGTCGCGCTGGCCTTGTTCCTCCGGGTCAAATTGCCCAGAATCCATTGGGCGCACCTGGTTTTCCTGGCCTTCGGGATCTGGACTCTGATCGCCGGAGAGGTCTCCGGGAATAGCGAACTGTCCAGAAGCTATTCGATTTCCCTGATCGGCTGGGGATTCTCGTTGATCGCGCTGTACCAGCTCTCGTCCGGAAAACGGGGGCTGTTGAACCTGGCCAAGTCATACAGCCTTTCGATCGCGTTCGGCTGCGTCTTCGTGGTGCTGGTCTACCTCAGTGGCCGCACCACGGTGATGACCCCGGTGGCCGGGGACGTCAACGACTTCGGCGTGATGGTGGCGGCCGCCTTTTTCCTTTCGCTGGGGTTGGCCCGGGAGCGCAGTCTCCCGCGCAGCCAACGGATCGTCTTCCTGGTGGCTGCCGGGCTCTGCTTGCTGGTCGCCGTCGGCTCGCTTTCCCGGGGGACCTGGTTGGCGGTCGCGGTGGGGCTCGCGGTGCATTTCATCCTGTACCGCAGGGACCGGCTGATGCTGATCGGCGGTGCGGCGGTGGCGATGCTCCTGGCGTTGCTGGCACTGCCCTTCCTGAACGAGCGGATCACGCAAACCCTGCAGCAGAAGCAATACATCGCGGCGGAAAACGTGGACAGCCGGATCCTGGCCTGGCGGTTGGCGCTGCGCCTGTTCGGCGAACAGCCGCTGACCGGATTCGGCATCGGTTCGATCCAGCCGAAGCTCACCGCGAATTTCAGTTCGCCGCCTGGCGACTTCGTGGTTTCGTTCGTGCACAACAGCTACGTCGAGCTGCTCTACGGGACCGGACTCATCGGCACCGGGCTTTTCCTGGTGCTGGCCGCGGTGATGGTCGGCCAGAGCTTCCGACTGGGCAGAGTGCTCGGCCCCGGTGCGGCCGGCAGCAGCGTGGCGGCCAGCCTGCTGCCCGCAGTCGTGGCCACCTTCGTAGCCTCGTTCACGGTGACCGAACTGACCTATCCGCCGTTCTGGCTCGCCCTGGCGTTGGGCTTGAGCGCGGGCACAGTCCGGCCGGCGGTGGACGAAGTGCCGTTCCCGGAGCGGGAACGGATACCAGAGAGAGTGGGGGACTCATGAAGATCATGGTGACTGGAGGGGCCGGCTACATCGGCTCGCATACCGCGGTCGGGTTATTGCAGGACGGGCATGAGCTCGTGATCGTGGACAATTTGGCGAACTCTTCGGCCGAAGCCGTGCAACGGGTGCAGGAAATCAGTGGCCGGCCGGTCGGGTTCCGGGAGCTGGACCTCTTGGACGAGGTGGCGTTGTCCGCGGTCTTCGCCCAGGAACGCCCGCAAGCAGTGATCCATTTCGCCGGATTGAAATCAGTGGGCGAATCGGTCAGCGACCCGCTGCGCTACTACCGGAACAACCTGATCGGCACGCTGAACCTGCTGGCCAGCATGGCCGAGCACCAGGTGCGAACTTTGGTGTTCAGTTCTTCGGCGACGGTGTACAGCGCGGACGAGCCCAGCCCTTTGGCCGAGTCGGCATTGCTGGCGCCGGTCAACCCGTACGGCCGCACGAAACAGCAGATCGAGGAAGCGCTCGCCGACCTGGGCGCTGCCGATCCCAGCTGGCGGATCGCGATGCTTCGTTACTTCAATCCGGTCGGGGCGCACCCCTCCGGACGGATCGGCGAAGATCCCGCCGGCGTGCCGAACAACCTCCTGCCCTATGTGGCCCAGGTGGCGATCGGACGGCAGGCCAAGGTGACCGTGCACGGCGCCGACTACGCCACTCCGGACGGAACCGGGGTACGGGACTACGTGCACGTGATGGACTTGGCGCAGGGGCACATCGCCGCGCTCGAATTCCTGGACCGCCATCGGGGCGTGTTCCGGTGGAACCTCGGCACCGGCAAGGGGCATTCCGTGCTGGAGGTGATCGACAATTTCGCCGCCGCGTCCGGCCGGGAGATCCCCTTTGAAATCGGGGCCCGCCGCCCGGGTGACGTCGCGGTCAGCATTGCCCGTCCGGCTGCGGCGCAAGAGCAACTGGGCTGGGTCGCGGAACGGGGCATCGCGGAAATGTGCCGGGACCATTGGCGCTGGCAGGAGAACAACCCGCGCGGGTTCGCCGGTTGAGCCGGGCCGGGTTCAGCGGTTGATCGCCAGCGAGCCGGCCGAGTATTCGGCGTTGCCCAGCTGGGGCATGGCGGTGTCCAGGCCCAGGCCCGGCAACTTCGCTGTTCCGGCGGAGTCCGGCTGCGCAGTTGCTTCCGCGGCCCGGACCCGGACCACCACTTCGTAGTCGCCGGCCGGGGCCGAATCCGGAATCGTGATCAGGTCGGTCATGGTTCGCCGGCCTTGGACCGGGGCGAGGCCGCCGTCGCCGTCGCCCCAATAGAGCGTCCGGAGATCCAAGGCGGAGACCGCCGACGCAATCGGCGTCGGGCTCCCTTTCAGCCGCAGCTCCAGAACGATCTGCCAGGCATCGTAGGTGGGGGCCACCCCGGAGTTGGTCCAAGTGGTGGTCACCTGGACCCGGTTGCTCCCCGGGAGCCGCACCGGGACTCCGGCGGCTGCGACGGAGTACCGGTAACCGCTCATGGTGTTCGCCGCGACGAAGTCCTGCCATTGCCCTTCAGCCATCACCCCGCCGTTGTAAGCGAACGGGAAATTCCCGCTGGAGAGCAACGAGACGTGCCAGCGGTCCACCTGCCCGCGGCCCACCCGGTAGAGGTCCTGCCCGACGTCGGCGCGGAAGAAATCGAAGTTCGGACCCGCGGGGATCTCGGCGGTTTGGCTGAAGTTGGCGCCGCACCATTCGGTCACCACCGGCGCGGTGGTCCAGCGGACCGTGGCGGCCGGATTCGCCATGATGTTCAACAAAGCGCTGCCTCCGGTGGCGTCGCCCAGACAGTCCATTCTGATCCCGATATCGGATCGGGCCGCCATCGCCTGGGCCAGGGCCTCCGGGCTCGCGGTGAAGCTGAGCAGCCGGGTTCTTCGGAACGCTTGGACGTTCGCTTCCACCAGAGCCTTGAGGTTCGCCGGAGTGATCTCGTTCTGGCCGCCCGGATTCCTCGGGTATTCCTGGTTCATCGGGTAGCTGTGCCATTCGCCGAAATTCCCGTAGCCGAGCATGTCGATGAACGCGATCCGCGGATCGCCGTCGTATTTTTCACCGAGCTTGGCGATCAGCGCGGTCATCGCGGCGAGGTATCTCGGGTTGTTCCAATCCGGCACCACGACGGCCGCATCGAATCCCCGGTAGGTCCATTGGTTGACGCCCAGCCCGGTGAGCCATCCGGGCAGCACGGTCAGCGGCTCCGGCATCGGTGCGCAACAGTTGTCCGCAGGCATGATCCGAAAGCCCAGCTTCTCACCACGCGTGGTGGCTTTCGCCAGCTCGGCCTCGATCCGCGCGAAGCTGAAGTCGTCCTGGCCCGGCTGCACCTCGGCCCAGGTGAACCGGTAGTAGCTGATTTTCGCACCGGGCCATTGCTGCTCTGCCCGGTAGCCGGGGTTTCCCGCCGAAGGGAACAATTGCCCCTCGAAGCTGCCCCATTTATTGGTTCCGCCCCAGCGGTACTGGCCGCGCATCGGGTTGACGATCTCGGTGCCGGACGACGGCTGTCCGGTCGGTTCGCCGGGCCCGGTCGGTTCCAAGGTCGCCAGGGTGGAAACCGAGCTGACCCCGAGCCAGACGGCGAGGCCGACGACGCTGAGCACGACGAGTCCGGAAATCAGATGAAAGCCGCGCTTTCGCATCCACCGATGCTATCGCAGTTCGCTGTGCCGGGCCGGGCCCGCAGCCGCCGCGGATCCGGCCGAAAAAAATCTGCAGATCTTGAGTTTTACCGCGTCACGAAATTCTCCCCCTGGGCACTTCTATAAGTGGAGCAGGCTCATTGGGGGGTCGGCTCAGGCGTCGAACGACGCGCACGACCGGTGCTTGTCCGCCTAATGCCCGCGGTTTCCAGCGGGGCGGGGGTGGACAAGGCACCGGTCATAACTGGGAGCGTGGATAGTGCGGATTCTGCATGTGGTCAATGATGCGCAGACCGGCGGCGCGCAGACCCTCATCGAAGGCTTGGCCCGGCAGCGGCACCCCGACGACGAAGTGCACCTCTTGGTTCTGATGGCGCCCGGTGCACTCTCCGAGCGGTTCGCGGCGAGCTTGGACTCGGTCAGCTACGTCGGGATGCAGAAACGGGATGTGCTGCCCTGGCGGGCCATCCGGATGTTGCGGGAGTTGGTCCTCGGGCGCCGGATCGAACTGGTCCATTCGCATTTGGCGCAATCCGATTTGGTCAGTGCGCTCAGTCGGCTCACGGTGCCCAAAGTCAGTACCGTGCATGTCAGCAGTTCGCATCAGACCCGGGCGATTTCCCGTCTGGTCGGAAAAGCCGTAGCCCGGCTCAGCAAGCGGTTCACCGTGGTGGCCTGCTCGCCTTCCGCCTTCGAATACGCGATCCAGTCCGGCTACCGCGTTGCGCCGAGTCTGATCCGCAACGGCACCCGGATCGCGGACGCGGTATTGGCTCCGGAGTTGCTCCGCCGGCGTCAGCGGAGCCGGCGTTTCGTGCAGCTGGCCCGATGGCATCCGGTGAAAGGCCACGCGGACCTCTTTGCCGCGTTGGCGATCCTGCGCAGCAGCCATCCGGAGGTCCGGCTGGACTGTGCGGGGCTCGGCATGGATGCGGACAATCCCGAGTTGGCCGCGAGCCTGGCGGCGCACGGGGTGGCCGACCTGGTGACTTTGCACGGCTCGGTCCAAAACGTCCGAGAACTATTCGACGGCGCCCGGGCCTTGGTCAGCCCGAGCACCCACGAGGCATTGCCGATGGCGGGCATCGAAGCGCTCAGCGCTGGGCTTCCGGTGCTCAGTACCGACGTCGGCGATTGCGCCGAGTTGACGGTGCGGCCGGAATTCCTGATCGCACCGGGGCGGCCGGAGGAACTGGCCGCCGCGATGGCCGGTTTGCTCGAGCTACCGGACCCGCAGTACCAGGCGGTGAGCCGGGCCGCAGCGGAACGCGCCCGGGAACGGTTCGACGAACGTTCCGCGGCCGCGGATTACCGGGCGCTCTACGCAGGCCTGCTGTTCAGCTGAGCCCGGGTTCGCGCTGCGGCCGCGGCCCGGTTTCCCGGAGCGGGAACAGCTCTTCGATGATGCTCAGCGAGCGCAGCCGTGCGGCGTGGCCCATGAGCGAATGGTCGAGTACCGGTTCCGCATGGTGGGTGACTACCCTGCCGGAACGCTGCAGGTTCCGAAGCCCGGCGGGCCCGCGTTCGGAAATGAAGTGCTGGTGGTCCACCGGGCCGAAGTAGAGGCGCAATTCGGATTGCCGGGAGCCGATGTCCATCAGGACTTCCGGCGTATTCGCAATGCTGTGCCGCCCCAGCGTGAGCCAAAGTGGATACGGGGCTTTGGCCCGCAGGAGTTCTTTGACCGTTGACTTCAGGCTCGCCCGGTGCCGTTGGTCGCGTGCCGCCGAGCTGAGCACGTCAACCGGATCGTCCGCGATGTTCCACTCGTCGAACGCCCGACGGAAGTAATCGGCATCGGAACGCCAGGCCACGTTGTTGAACATCACGACCCGGTCGATCGGAGCATGTTCACTGGCCATGCTGACCAGCCAGGCGCCGACGCACAAGCCGATTCCGGTCACCGAACCTCCGGTTTTGGCGTGCAGCCAGGCGGCGGTGTTTTCGGTGTCCTCAATCGCCTCGAGGGTGTAGGGGTTCGGGTCCATGAGTGCCTCCGGCACCCCCAGGTCGCCGCATCCCCGGCGTTCGGCACGCAAGGCCGGAACCCCGCGAGCCGCGAGGTTCCGGGCTGCCTCGACCCAGAGCGCGGTTACGCCGTCTTTGGGTTCGGCCGAAGCCGCGACGAAGAATGCCGCAGCTTCGGTGCCCGAACTGCTGCCGAGCGGCCGGCTGTAGACCCCCGGAAGCCGGTCCGGGCCCACCTCCACGAGTTCCTCGACGATCCGCCGGCCAGCCGGCGCTGCCAGCGTGATGGCCCGCACCGGGGCCCAGGGACGTTGCAGCACCGGTCGGCCGGATTCCGGGAACGAATCGATGAGCCGTTGCAGCGACTCGGTGGGCACTTCGGCGTGGATCGAAGCCACGGAATGCACTTTCCGGCTCCGGTTGACATCCGTCTCGACGCTGATCTCAGTGCCCGGAGGCAGGGTTCCGGGGGGTGCTTTCGCCGGGTTCGGCACTGCGGACAGCGCACTGGCCTGATGCGGCAGGAAAAGCGCCCCGTTCACTTCGACGCCGGCATCCTGGGGCACCACCGGATCCTCCGGCAACGACATGGCCCGCAGCATGCTCTGCTGGCGCAGGAACATCCGACCACCGACGGGCTCCCAGAGCAGCCGTTTTCCGAGGTCCAGCGGTGCCGAAGCCAGCAAGGCGGCTCCGACCCGCAGGCCCAGGGCATGCACCTTTCCGGGTTCGACGATCCGTTCCGCCAGCCCCACGACGGCTTGCAAGTCCTGATGCCAGAGCGCCACCGGGTCGGCAGACTCGGGCATCGGCGCGGATTCACCGGTTCCGGTCCAACCGAATCGGATCGCCACCCAGCCTTGCTGCGCGAGCATGATCGCCAGCACCCGCAAGCTGCGGTAGCTGATCACCTGTTCCCGGGCCAATGGCGGCGCGATCACCACGGCGCCTTTGACTGCGCTGCCGGTCGGTCGGTGCACCCAGCCGTGCAAGGGCCGATTGCCGCTCATGATCCAGCTTGCCTCGCCAAGTTCTGCCATGGTCAGCCTCCTCGCTTGATGTCGTTCTCGGGCAAACGCCAAACCGGTTGCGGCGCGCTGGTCTCGTTGAGTGCCCGAACGGTGCCCCAAAGGCTCTCCGGTGCCCGTTGCGGCGTCGCCGGTCCGGCGGGCACCGGACGGCAAGCGATCCGCCTGCGGCCGCCGTGCGGAAGGTGGAAGTAGTTGTCCTCGGGTACCCGTCCGGGCAAATCCAAGGCCACGAAACTCGCCAGTTTGCTGCTGCTGACTTCGATGAAATCTCCGCTGTGGTCGCTGCCGGAGAAGGCCTGCAGCCCAGTGTCGCCGAGCGGGCGGTCGATGCCGCCCAAGAGCAATACGGTCCGGGCGAGCACCGATCCGTCGTGCGCCCAGAGCACCGCCTCGGCCGTGTCGTAGCTGCGTTCCCCGAACTGCCAGACGTGGTCCAGATCGAGGAACCCGCCCAGGGCCTGGCACAACTCCCAACGGTGGTGGCCGTGCCCAGGCAGCCGCACCGCGATTTCGGCATGGGCTTGGACCACTCCGCTGATCCCGTGGATCCGGATTTCCAGCAGGCCTTCGACGGCTTCGGGCCGATCGTTGAACAGGTGCAGGTCGACCCCGTTGAGGCCTTCCGGTTGGAACCCGAGGGCAAGTGGGCGGCAGGCGGCCTTGAGCGCGTACCAGGCGGATTTCGGCACGCCGTCGACGTCGACGACGCCGAACCCGGCCCCGGCGGACAGATCCCGGGCGCTCAGCAGCAGCGCGCCGGCGCACGGCGATTCCGGACGCCGCCATTCGAGCAGGGTCCGGGAAACCGCGTGGTGCACGGCTGCCCGGTGCAGATCGAGTTCCCTGCCGGTGCCGGCTGCGGATTCGGTGCCGAAGAACTCCCGGACGTAGTGCGCGGCGGTGTCTTCGAAACTCCAGTCCGCGCCGGGGTCCCGGGCGACGGCGGCCTGCCAGCGCGCCGAGGCCGCCGGGGGGCTGTGCTTCTGGAAGGCTTCGCCGAAGTGCCGGACGATGCTCGCCGGTTCCGGCGGCACCGCGAAGGCCAGGCATTCTGCGGCGAACCGGACGCCGGAGGTCCGGGCATCCGGCAAACCCCGCCGGTAGGCTCCCACCCCGAAATAGTGGCTGATGCCGCTCCTGGCATGCACCGGGTTCCCGGGGCCGGAAGGGCTCGAGGAGACGGCCACCGCTGCCGGGATGCAGTGCCGGATGATCGCCGGGATCACCGTGTCCAGCACCGTCATGCGACGTTGTTCCGCGGATTTCCCCCAGAACACCGGTTGCTGTTCGGTCTCGTTTCCACCGCTGACCACCACGATGCTCGGGTGTTTGGCCAGTCGGGTCAACCAGGTCCCGGTTTCTTCGCTGAACCGGTCGAGCCAATCCGAGTCTTCCGGCGGATCGAGGGTGGCGAGCATGCAATCCTGCCAGACCATGATGCCGAGCCGATCGCATTCGCGGTAGAAGGCCGGTTGCTCATAGCTTCCGGTGCCGCTGACCCGGACCAGATTGACCCCGGCTTCGGCCAATTGGCTCAGCGCGTCCCGGTAGTCTGCGGGCGAACCGCCTAGCCGGAGTGCATCCAGCGGCGCCCAGACCACCCCGCGGGCGAACACCGGGAGTCCGTTGGCCTTGAGTTGGAAACCGCCGTCCTGCCGGTCGGCTTCGATGGAGCGGAAGCCGACGTCGAAGGACTGCCGGTGGGACCCGCCGTGCAGTTCCAGCCGGTACAGCGCCGGGGTGCCGTGGCTGTGCGGAAACCAGCGCTGCGGTTCGGGGAGTTCGACGGCGATCGTCCGTTCCCCGTCGACGCTGAGCTGCTCGGTTGCACTGAGGCTGCCGTCCGGGTGGCTCAGCCGCAAGGTGAGCTCCACCGGGGCGTCGCTGACGACCGATAGCACCACTCGCCCGAGCGGGCCGTCGAGTTCGGTGCGCAAGGTCAGCACTTCGTAGGGCGCGGATTCGCTCAGGCTGATCCGGGCCCAGGGGCCCACTGCCGGAATCGTGCCGTGCCACGGGATGTGGCCCAGCAACGGTGTCCGGTGCCAGCGCAGGGCGCCGTTGGCGATCAGCGAACTGCGCCACCGGGCCCGGGGTTTGCTGGGCGTACTCACCGAGCCGAGCGGGCGGCAGCGAATGGCCAGCCGGTTCCGACCGGCCTGCGGAGCCGCCGGGAAGTCCAGGGCATCGAAGGCCCCGGACCCGGAGCCGATTTCAACTCCGTTGAGCCAAAGCGTCGAGTAAGTGGCGATCCCGTCGGAGTGCAGATGCCACGGTTGGTCCGCACCGGCGTCGGCGGCGAAATCGGCGAGGAACCACCAATCCCAATCATCGGGGGCCAAGGCCAAAGCCGCAGCGGAGCCGAATTGGTCCCGCCAGGCACTTGCCGCGGTGCCCGGGACAGTGGCCGGCAGGGAGACCGCCTGGGCCGGGTCGAGGGCGATCAAGCCGGCTGGGTCGGCGGCTGCGCCGGGTGGCGTGCGCACTACCCGCCAGCGGGCGTGGGACAGCAGGTCAACCATGGGCGGCAGGGTCGTTCTGCAGGATCCCGATCGCGGTTTCCCAGTGCGTGGGCATTGCGGCGAGTTCCGATTCGGTACTCGTGCTGCGACCGGAGGCGAACCGGGCGAGTTTGAACTGGAGTTGTTTCGCACTGTCGCTGCAGGCACGGAAGGCCGCTGCGGCCCGGAGCAGTTCGTCGGGTTGCCCGGCATCGTGGAGGGTGCCGGACTGGCCGGCCCGGGCGGCGGAAAGCCAGCGGCAGAATTCTGCGGCGAGCATTGCCGCCAAACCTGCCTGCCGGGTGGTCGCGAAGGCCAACTGGTGGAAATAGGGCAGTCCGTGTTCGGTCAACGGCGCGGCTTGCCGGCCCAAGTAGTCGGCCAGCCGGCGCATCGGCTGCGCTTGGCTGGAATCCGCGATCCGCCGCAGATGGCCGGCGAAGACCTCCTCGGCTGCGGCCAGGAGCTCGGCCGGGTCGAGCCGTTTGAGACCAGCAGTATCAATCAGGTCCACATAGGGGCTCGGCACGAATCCGTGCACTGCCGACGTGCCGAGCGTCGCCTGGAAATCTTCGCCCTCGAGGCGGTACAAACCGCTGTTGTGCAGATAGCTCAGCCGGCCGGCCACGGGGTCCAGGCTCAGCGGGATGATCGAAGTCTTTCCGTGCTCGGTCCGATAGCTGGTGCCGGCAGTGTCCGGCAAATAGTAGGAATCGACCTCGACCATGGCGAAGTTCCCCAGCTCGAACTGGGCCGCCAAATGCTCGGTGATCGGCTTCCAGATCAGGTACTCGCCGAAGCGCAGGCCGTACAGCTTCTCCAGATCCTGGGAGCGGGGTTTCAGGAATTCCCACTGGTCGCCGCAAAATTGCGAGCTGACGGCGCAGGACATCGCGGGCAACGGATCGAGATGCAGCGCGGAAAGCAGCTCGATCCAGACGTCGGTGTAGCAATTGGTGTTCGCCCAGGCCGGATCGTCCGAATGCAGACGGTGCGGCTCGAAGTTGTCCGGATCCAATCCGGCCAGTCTCCGGGTGATCAACGAGGCGGGGGCGGCGTTGCTAGACGGCACGGACATCCCTATCCCTGGAGCGCGTCGCGGACGTCGGCCGGCCAGTCGGCCAGCCGGAATCCGTGGCGGGCGACCAAGGCCAACATGATCCGTTCCAGGCCGAAGCCGAAACAGGCACTGTGCGCGGGCTTGCCGTCCGCGCTGCGAATCCCGAACTCGCCGCCGAAGTGGTCTTGGTGCCAATTCCCGGAGGCCACTGCGGTGGACCGGCCGGGCACGGCTTCCACCAGCAGCTCGAACTTCAATTCAGCGGCGCGTTGGCCGGAGGCGAGCAATCTGCCGGATCGGCCGAAGAACGGATCGTTGGCGCCCTCGATGCGCACCGTCAGGCCGAGGCCGGTCAACAGCGTCCGGGCTTCGGCCAACCAGCGATCGCGGTGCGCCAGGGCCTGCTCCGGGGTGCCCAGCAGCACGTATTCGCGCATCCGGAAGCTGACCATCCGGAACGGGTCCTCGGAGGGTTCGTTCCGGAAGCACTCGCCGGTGAGTTCATACCATTCGCCATCGGCGACGGTGCCTTGCAGGTGCGGATAGAGCGAATGGCACACGGCTGGCACCAGTACCAGATCGCTGGGCGCCAGCCGGTCGCGCCAACCGCGGTCTCCCGAATCGACCGACTCGAGCAATGCGCGGTGGTCCCTGCTGTCGCCGTCGAAAACGTCGACGGCGCCGACCAATTGCGGGAACGACGTCAGGTAATTGGTGCGTTGCAGCAGCTCCTGGCCGTTGACCGGCGGAAACCGCAGGCTGCGCAGGGCGGGGGATTCCGGCATGGCGCGCGCGATTTGCCCGGCCCGCCGGTTCAAACCCGCCACGACGCGTTCCGCGTCCTCGCTCAGCCCGTTGACCCCCGGGGCCATGGTCGGGATCAACCAGCCGTGTTCGACGAGCTTCCGGCCGAACTCCGCTGCTCCGGAGGGCAGCTCGGGAAGAAGGGATTGGGTGCTCATCGGGCTCCTCGGGAGATCAGTTGAAGGGTCGAAGTCTGTTGCAGGATCCGATCGTTGTTGATCATGATCGATGGCGCGATGCTGTCCCGGTACAGCCGGGCCAAACTCATCGGAGACTTGTTGGCGAAGCCGGGCATCCCGACGATCAGCATCGCGTCACCGACGATCGTGCGGACGAATTCCGCCGCCGCGACCTTGAGCGTGTTCATCGAAATCGCCGATTGCAACGAGCTGAGGTTCTCCGGATCGGCCCAATTCCGTTGGTACTGCTGCACCGCCGAGCGGACCAGCGCGGTCATGGACTGCAATTGGACTTCGAGCTCCGCGAGCCGCAACGCGGAAGGCGGAATCGAGCCGGGCGTGCGTTTGGCGGCCTTCTGGACCACGCTGCGGGCAGTTTTCCCGGCCTGGGTGGCCATGCCCAGCCAGGCGGATGCCCAGAGCACATGAGCGGCCGGTACCGCGGTTTCCGAAGAGATCGTTTCGTAGCCGTCGCTGAGCACGTACTCGGTGCTGCTTTCGGCCTCCAGCTCGAATCCCTCGGAGCAGGTGCCGCGCATGCCCAAGGCATCCCAGTCGTTCGTCTTGGTCAGGCGGACCTGCCCGATCGGCAAATACACCATCACCTGGTCGTTCGGCACCGCGGCAGGGTTCCGGCGGGCCGTGACCAAGATGGCATCCGCGAACCTTCCGTAGGAGATCACCGGGCAGGACTTCGACAGCTTGATCGCATTCGCGTCGAGCCGTTCCACAGCGCAGGACGAGGTCCGGGTATCGCCTCCGACATTGCGTTCGGTGGTCGCGGATGCCAAAAGCAACTGTTCGCCCGCGCAACGGGACAACAGCTCCAGGTGGGTGGCGTTGCGTCCGTGGCGGAGCAAACACAGCAGCTGGCTGTAGTGCATCGCCAAAATCATGCCGCTGGCGGAACAGGCTTCGGCTACTCGGCCGACGATCCGGCACAGATCCGTGAAATCCAAGGCCATCCCGCCGGCGGCCAGCGGGACCGGTGCACCGAGCAACCCCGCAGCCTTGGCGGCGAGGATCGCTTCACTGGGGAACCTGGACTGTTCATCGACGTCGGAGGCATGTGCGCCGGCCGCTTCGGCGACCCGGTCGATCAGCTCGTCCAGCGTGGCGGTCCGGGTGCTATCCATGGTCTGCGTCCTGGATTCCGCGGCGAATCGATTCCACCGAGGCGAAGGTCGACCGGTTGAGCAAATGCTCAGGGAACTCCAGGTCGAACTCTTCTTCCAGGGCGAGCATCACGTTCACGCTGGAAAGCGAGGTCATGCCTGCCGAGTAGAGATCGGCGCTGGAATCCAAGTCGTCGATGCCGACTGCCAGGCGGGCGTGTTGGTCGAGCACCGAGCGAATTTTCTGGTCGACGGCGAGTTGTTCCATGGGAGGTGCCTCATTTCGGGATGGTCTGATCGGAAGTGGGTGTACGGTGCCGTCCGACGGCGGAGGGCTGGTCCGGGAGGAAGGGCTCAGCGGATCATGCTCCGGCTCGGGCGGCTGCCGTTTCCGGGCCGGGCTCGGCGGAGGCGGTGGCCGCCGCCGCGGGGTAGATCCGCAAGAGCGCGCTCCGTTGGCTCTGGCCGGTGTTCCGGGCCAGTGCCTTTCGACTGCGCTCCGCGATGTCGGATCGCAGCAGCGGATCACGCAATTGCGGCCAGAGTGCTGCAAGTTCCTCGGGACTGCTGATCCGCAACGGCAGATCGGAGTCTTCGAAGGCCGGGATGTCGCGCAGCACTGTGGCGATCCGCAGGGCGTCCGCTTCCAGGACGGCCAGCGGAAAGCCCTCCCAGGCCGCCGAATGCAGGTAGACGTCGCTGCCGGCCAATTCGGCGAGCAATTGCGCCCGGGGCAGCCAGCCGGTGACCTGGATTCCGTTTTCCGCCAGCTCCTGAGCCAATTCCGGATCGCCGCCACCGAGCCAACGGGCTTGGACGTCGTACCCTTCCTGGCGCAGGGCTTCGACCGCGGCCAGGAAAAACCGGGGATCCTTCTGCGCGCCAAGCCTTCCGGAGCCGGCGAGCCGCAAGACCTCGGTGCGCACGGCGACTTTGCTGCCCGCGGAGCGGCCCGGTGGCACCGCGGCGAAATTCGGCACATAACCGACGAGCGTGCGCCCGGGCCTGGCCTTCGACAACTCCGTTGCCAGCGCGGCTTCCCGGGGCGAGCATGCGGCCACGGCGCCCGTGTTGCGGGCGAGCAGCCGTTCCACGGTGCGGTAGGCCCAGCGCGCGGTCGCGGAAAGGTCCAGACGTTCGAAGGCATAGCAGTGCGGGGTGTATACCTGGCGCAGCTCGGCCGAGTCGCGGACCGCCAACCGGGCATACAGCCCGGCGAACGAGGAATGCGAGTGCAATGCCACCGGTTTCAGGGACCGGACCGTGCTCCGGACCGCCAGGACCCGGCGAAATTGCCCGGACGGCAGCTCGGCCGCCGTGGCGAATCCCTGCTGCCAGCCGGCCGGCAGCGCCGTGGTTTCGGCGCGCTCGACATAGCGCAGGTGGTGCTGGTATTCAGGCGTGTTCGCGACGTAGTCGAAAAGCGCCGTGGACACCCCGGCGCCCATCGACTCGGTGATGTGCAGGATCGCCGGCCGGTCGGTGGAGTTACTGGGCACCGTCCCCCCTGACCACGGCAGAAGCGGTTTTCGCCAGGATGCTCAGATCCTGCGTCAGGCTCCAGTTGTGCGTGTAATACAGGTCCAGGGCAATCGATTCGTCCCAGCCCAGCCGGGAACGCCCATTGACCTGCCACATGCCGGTCATCCCGGGCAGGACGCCCAGCCGCCGTTTGGCAGTCTGGTCGTAAAGCGCGACTTCGGCCGGCCGCTGCGGCCGGGGCCCCACCAGGCTCATGGATCCGCCGAAGACGTTGAACAGTTGCGGCAGCTCATCCAGCGAGTACCGCCGCATCAGAATGCCGATCCGGGTGACCCTGGGATCGTCGTCGACCTTGAACAGCGGTTCGCCGGAGCGGCCCTGCTGGCGCAGCAGCGACTGCGGCTGGGCATCCGCATCCGGGACCATGGAACGAAATTTCAAGATCTTGAACGGGCGGCCGTCGATGCCGATTCTTTCCTGCCGGTAGAAGACCGGCCCACGGCTGGTCTTCTTGATGCCCAGGCCGAGGACCGCGAACAACGGCAGCAGGACGACGATCAGGAGTCCGGAACCGATGATGTCCAAAGCCCGTTTCGCCACCCGGGTCGGCAGATACGGATAGGGGGCGTCCAGTTCCACCATGGTTTTGTCGCCCTGCGAATGCGTCCGGATGCGGGCCGGACTGACCGAGGCGCCCCAGCGCACCAGACGGATCGAAACGTGCTGTTTGCGCAAGTCCCAACTCAGCCGGTCGATCAACTCCTGGTCGATGGCGAGGTCGGCCGGCAGCTCGACGACGTCGGCCCGGCTGAACCTGGCCCGTTGGGAAACCAGGCGGACCAATTCCTCGGGATTCTGCTGCAACTCATCGGTGAGCACCAGCGCCTGGTTCTGCAGCCGGCCGGCGGACTTGTCGATCTGGTAACGGTGCGCCGGCAGCACGGAGATCACCCGACGGTGGTGGAAGCGGCGGATGACCGCGCGGCCGAGGACGTCGGCAACGGTCAGCACGATCGCCAGGAGCACCGGTTGCCGGAGGCCGACAACGCTGCCGAAAAACACTTCGATCAAGGCGAAACAAGCGACTACCGCGCAGCCGGCCCAGACCGAAAGCATCGGGAACGGCTTGACCAACCGCTCGGTGGCGAATCCTTTGATCCCGGCCAGGGCGCCGAGCCATACGATTCCGGCGATGATCGTCGGCCAAGGACCGAGTGCGCTTCCGGAGACCGGCCAGATCAGACAGGCCGCTGCGGTGGCACCCAGCACCAGGGCGACATCGAAGATCACCAGTGATTCGATGAACGGGAGCCTGCGTTGGCGTTGCCGGGTGGTGCTGTAGGCAGGCCTCGGCTCGGCCTTGGGCTGAGCCACGTTGACCGTGGCAGGCGCCGGATTGCTGTTGTGTCGAGCCCGGTGGACGATCCGTCGTTGGTCCAGCCGCTGGTCTACTTGTGTCATGGCGTGTCTCGCCACACATTTATGCAATTTCGCATCGTTCCCCAATTTCCCCAATGTTTTCCTCATGCCGGCCGAGGGGCGATGCGGGCCCTCGGCTAGCAGAGATTCGTACTTTTCGAACCGCCTTCATCAATCACAGTGCAGCTCGAATCCGGATCGTGACGGGATACCGGAAAAATTTCACTCGCGGGGTATTCGGAACGGTCTGAGTCAGCGATTCATGCTCTCCATGATGCGGCTGATGTCCAGCTCATGGTGCGGCAGCGATTGGAACCGGAACTTGGGCACGAAGTCTTGGAACTCGCTGGCCGCGTTGATCCGGGCATGGCAATTCATCATGGCGGCGAAGACGTTGGGCGAGTCGGGGGCCAGGATGTAGATCAGCCCGCCGCGACGCATCAGCGTCGTTTGGGTTCCACTGAAAGCCGTGGTGAAGATCAGACCGAGGAGCGCCACCTGGGTCCAGCGCAGCGGCTCGACCTCGGCATTCAGCGGTGAAATCGAGGCGGTGGCGATGATCATCGACGAGTCGCTCGGCCGGCCTTCCAGATCGTGCAGTGAGCGCCAGAAATGCGCTTTGGTGCTGAATCCGGTCAGTGGGTCGGTGCAGGAAATCGGATCCGGCAGATCGGCGGCATCCGCCCAGCCTTCAGTGAAGAATTGGATCGCCTGGATGTTGGTCAACCGCCGGCCGGCCCTGAAGTAACAACGGAAGTCGGCGAGGGATTCGGCGATGCCGATGCCCTGCCGGTAGCGGGCAGCACCCAGGAGCCGAGCTGCGGACTCGAAGCCGGGGCTTCGGCGTGGCAGCTTGGCGAGGTCGTCGACTTCCGGGATCCACCAATCGTTGGGAATCCGCCAAGAGCCGCGCAAACTGAGCTTTTTCCATCGCTGGACCAGCCCGGGGGAGGGGGAATTGCTGGAGGCCATGTTTAGGAGTGCAGCCAACCGGCAATTCATGATGGCGATTATCGGGTCGGGTTTTCATCTATCGGCAAGGCCCGACCGCCGGGCGGGAATGTATTTACCTTTGTTTGCCTGTATTTGCTTGAAACGCCTTCTGCCGGTCACACTGGATTCACTCCTTTAAGTAGGGGAATTGGGGAATTGGGGAACAAACATGAACAGTGACAAGGAAAGATTGGACGGTACCGCCGAGCGCAGCGATGAAGATCTGATCAGCCTTGTCCGATCAGGTGACGTCGACGCGTACGGGGTGCTCTACCAACGCCATCATTCAGTCGCGCTTGCCGTGGCGCGCAAGAATTCGGACAACCGCTCGGACGCCGAGGACGCGGTGTCCGAAGCGTTTTCGTCGGTTCTGCAGGCTCTGCAGGGAGGCAAGGGGCCGGTCAGCTTTTTCCGGGCGTACCTGCTTTCCGCGGTCACCAGGATCGCGCATCGACGAAATGTAGCGGCCGGCAAGGTCACTGCGACCGATGACGCGGCGGTGCTGGACCGTGAATCGGCCGACCCGGATTCGGTGCTCGCCGAGTTCGAAACCGATGCGGTCGCCCGCGCCTACAAGACGCTGCCGGAACGTTGGCAGGCGGTGCTCTGGTACTCCGACATCGAAGGTCTGAAACCGGCCGCCGTGGCACCACTGCTCGGCTTGTCGGCCAACGGCGTCTCCGCCTTGGCGATCCGGGCCCGGGAAGGGCTGCGCAAGGCCTATCTGCAGAACCACATCAGCACTGCCGAGGACGACCAGTGCGCCGAGTACTCTTCGAAACTGGGTTCGTTCGCGACGAATACCCTGCGTCGTTCGCAACGGACCGAGGTCCAGGAGCACCTGGACGGCTGCCTGCGCTGTACCGCGGCCTTCCTGCACCTCAAAGACGTCGGCTCGGCGATGCGCGCCGCAGTGGTGCCGGCATTGCTGGGCATCGGATTCGCTGCTTGGTCCCAACTCGGCACGGCTGCCGGGCTCGGCAAGGGCGCAGTGCTGTTCGCCGGGGTGCGTTCCCAGGCGGTCCGCGCCGCGGAACAGGTCAAGACGATGGGTTCGGGGGCGATCGCGGCTTCGGTCAGCGTGGTGGCCGGCGTCTCGGTCGCGACGGTGATGTTGGTCGGCCAAGGAATCGGGCTGTGGGGATCCGGCCCGGAGGGCGGGCCGGCAGTCGGCTCGCAGTCGCAGCCTGGCCGCTCCGGGCCCGGTCTGCCAGGAGCGCCTGGCAATCAGCTCGGCGAAGCTCTGCCGGAGCCGGGTTTGGTCTCCGCATTGTCGACCTCCGAGACCGAACCGGCGCCGCAGGATTCGGCGCCCGGGCCGGTGCCGGGCGGCAGCGCCGAGGCGACGTCGACGCGGTTGCCGACCGCATTCGTGCCGCCGGCCGTGGTGCCGCCCAGCCTCCCGGAGACGCCGCCGGTGTCACCCGAAGTCACCACGCCGGTCACGCCCACCGTGGACCCGCCAGGGGTGGTTTCCGCTGAGCTGACCGCGACCGGTTTGGGCAGCCGGAAGAACGTCCAGGTCGCATTCCGGGTCACCGGCAGTTTGCCGCTGACCTCGGCCAAGGTGGTGTTCCGCCTCGATCCGAAGCTGGCCCAGCACTTCGGCGGCTGGAATCAACAGCCGCAAGGTTGGCAATGCACTGCGGATGACAGCTTTACCGCGAGTTGCGTGGCCGCCTCTGCGAACCGGACGGATCTGGTTTTCAGCGGAGTCGTCGTCATGCATCCGTTGTCCGGCAAAGCGGTGCTCTCGTATGAGTTCAGTGCCACCAACGCGGTGCCGTTCAGTGGGCAGAAGAGCTTGAGCTTGTTGGCGGGCGGCCCGCTGCCGGCCGAACCGATTGATCCCTCGAACGATCCCGGACATCCGGTGGCACCCATTGGATCTGGTGGATCGGGTGCTCCGGCCGAACCAGCGGAGCCGGCTGAACCGACAGAACCTACGGGGCCGGCTGAACCAGCGGGGCCGGCCGGACCAGCAGAACCTACGGGACCGGCTGCGCCCGCGGAGCCGGTAGCACCGGCACCGGATGGCGGCGGCGGTACCGCTGCCTCGGCTGAGGGAAGCTGATACTTCCGGGGCTGAATCAGGCGGCGCCGCTGATGGTCCGGGGGCTGCCGAGCTGGACGGGGCGGCCGGTCGCATCGAAGTGTGCACCGGCGCCGGCCTGGATGAACTGCACTGTTGCGGAAATTCGCGCTTGCCGATCGGCGTCATCGGCGTCCGTGCTCCGCGAAGCGCTCGCAGTCAGCGAGCCGTGGATCAAGTGGGCCAAGTCCGCCACGTCGGTGCGCGGCAGGTAGTCCTGCTCGATGGCGGCGGCCAGAATATCCTGGAGCAGCTTGCTCAGTTCGCCCACGTGGACGGAGAGCTTCGCGAACGAGTCCGCGGAAAGCACCGAACGCATTGCCGGGCCGGGCGGAAGATGCCGCTTTGACAGGTCCTCGATCTGGGCCCTGACGTAGCAGGCCAGTTGGTCGACTGGATTCTGCAGGCCGGCCAACTCGTGTTTCAGGTCGGACAGGAACCGGCCGGTCTCGTCCAGCGCGTAGGCGACCAGGAGCTGCTCCAGATCGGCGAAATAGTTGTATACGGCGGTCCGCCCGACGCCGGCTCGCCGGGCGACGTCGGTCATGGTCAGCCCGGGCAGCCCGTGCGTGAAGAGCAGCTCTCCGAAAGCATCGAGGACTTTGCGTTGCGTCAACTCACGTTGTTCCGCATTGCTGGAGGCAACTATACGAGGCATGTAGACATATTAGCCGATTTTGTCACCAAACAAAGCATGCCTCCTGGTTTCGGCTCAGGCCAGCGGAAACGGCGGCAGCAGCGCCGGGCTGCCCAGTCGGCGCGCACTCGCTGCAGCCGCCGGTTCAAACCGCGATCCGGATGCCGTTCCGGTCGGACGACTCGGCAATTGCGCCGAGCACCCGCTGCACCTGGAGGCCTTCAGCGAACGACGGGGACGGCGCCCGGCCCTGGTCGATGCAGTCCAGGAAGTCCCGAACCTGGTGGCTGAAGCTGTGCTCCCAGCCCAGGATGTGCCCCTGCGGCCACCAGGCCTTCAGATACGGGTGCTCCGGCTCGGTCACCAGGATCCGGCGGAAGCCCTGTTCCGCCACCGGATCCATGGCGTCGAAGAACTCGAGTTCATTGAGCCGTTCCAGATCGAATCGGAGCGCGCCCCGGGAACCGTAGATTTCCAAGTGCAACGAATTCTTGCGGCCAGTGGCGATCCGGGAGGCCTCGATGCTGGCGCTGGCCCCGCCACCGAGTCGGAGATTCGCCCAGACGGCATCGTCCACGGTGACTTCCTCGGCGCCTCCGGAACCGCCAGGCCGCTGCGGAACGAAGGTCCGGAGTGCGCCGGAGGCTTCCACCACCTGCTCCGCCAGAACGAATTGCACCAGGTCCACGGCGTGGCTGGCGATGTCGCCGAGCGCTCCGGAACCCGCAGTTTCGGCACGGAGCCGCCAGCTCATCGGGGCATTGTCGTCGGCCAGCCAATCCTGCAGGTAGCTGGCCCGGACCTGCCGCACCGTGCCCAGCCGGCCAGCCGCGATCAGCTCGCGGGCCAAGGCGATCGCCGGAACCCGGCGGTAGTTGAAGCCGACCATCGAAAAGACGCCGCGTCGCGCCGCGGCGGCCGCTGCTTCCACCATCTGCTCCGCTTCGTCGACCGAATTGGCCAGCGGCTTCTCCACGATGACGTGCTTGCCGGCCCGCAGCGCGGCGATCGCGATCTCCGCGTGCGCCCAGCCCGGTGTGCAGATGTCCACGATCTGGATGTCATCGCGGGCCAAGACTGCCCGCCAGTCGGTTGCGGACTCTTGCCAGCCCCAAGCGGCTGCCGCTGCGGCGACGGCGTCGGCGGACCTGCCGACCAGCACCTGCTGCCGGTAGGGCGGCAACCCGAAGGCGGCGCCGGCATTGCGCCAGGCCGCCGAATGGGCGCGGCCCATGAAGCCGTGGCCGATCACCGCGACGCCCAGTGCGCTCATCTCACGCTCCCAGTGTTGCGGCGAACGGATTCCAGTCCAGCGGCAATGCCTCGGTGGCCGGCGCGCTCGAACTGAGTTCGACGAATTCGCCGCGCTCGCCGGATTCGGCGATCGAGACCATTGCATCGACGATATGGTAGGCCTGTTCGCCGGTGGCCCGATGCGGCACTCCGGCCCGGATCGAGCGGGCCATGTCCAAAGCGCCCACGCCGCGCCCGGTGACTTCGCCCTCGCAGGGGACCGGGATCCATTCGTCGCTGCCGGTCTTGCAGATCTTGACGTCACCGTCGAAATTGTTCGGGTCCGGGAGGGCGATCGTGCCTTCGGTCCCGGTGATCTCCACGAAGCCCACCCGTACTTTGGGCGAGTCGAAGCTGAAAATGCTCTGCGCCGAACCACCGTCGGCGAACTGCAGCAAAGCCCCGAAATGCGTGGGCACCTCGACGTCGAAAACCTCGCCGGCTTTGGGCCCGGAACCGATCGAGCGCTGTTCCCGGGATTTCGAGCCGATCGCGGCAACCCGCGAAATCGAGCCGAAAGTCTGCACCAAGGCGGTCAAGTAATACGGTCCGATGTCGAACAGCGGTCCGGCGCCGTGCTGGAACAGGAACGCGGGGTTCGGATGCCAGGATTCCGGCCCGGGGGACTGGAACAAGGACAGGGCGGTCAATGGCCGGCCGATGTCGCCGCGCTCGATCATCCGGCGAGCGGTCTGCAGCCCCGGGCCGAGGAAGGTATCCGGGGCGCAGCCCAGTCGCACCCCGGCCTGGTTCGCCGCTTCGAGCAGCTCCTTGCCGCTCTCCCGGTCGAGCGAGAACGGCTTTTCGCTCCAGACGTGTTTGCCCGCCGCGACCGCAGCGCCGGCAACCTCGACGTGGGCTGCCGGAATGGTCAGGTTGACCACGAGCTCGACCTCGGGGTGGTCCAGGGCAGCAGCCACTCCGCCGTGTGCCCCGATGCCGAATTCTTCAGCCCGTTCCGCGGCCACCTGCTCGAACACATCGGCCACCACGTGCACTTTGACGTCCGGGAATTTGGCCAGGTTTTCCAGATATTGCTTGCTGATGACGCCCGCGCCGATCAGCGCGATGCCTACCGGGCCGCTCATGCCTGGGCCCCGACTGCCTGGCCCGCCGCGCCCGCCAGCCCGTTCAGATAACCCAGGCTCTTCGCCAGCCCTTCGAAGATGTCGCCGCGGTAGTCGTCGAATTCGACCACTCCGGCGGTCAGCTGCGGCGCCGCGGCCAAGATCGCCGGGATGTCCACCCGGCCTTCGCCGGCGGGCAGTTGATCCAGCGGTTCGGTGCTCAGCGGCCCGTCTTTGAGATGGACGAACTTGACCCGGTCGCCGAGCCGGCGCAGCAGCGCTGCCGGATCTTGGCCCGCCACGGCTGCCCAGTAGGTGTCCACTTCGAGGATCACCGGGTCATCGAGGTGTGCGGCCAGCTGTTCGAGCGCAGTGCTGCCGTCCAGGATGGATTCCAGCTCCCACCAATGATTGTGATACCCCACGGTGATCCCGTAGCCGGCGGCTTTTGCCGCTGCCGCATTGAGCGCCTGGGCGGTGCGCTCGACGTCGGCGAGGCTCTGCCAGCGCTCTTCCGGGATGAACGGGTCGATGACCGTGCCGATGCCCAGGGCTTCGGCAGCTGCGAAGATCTCATCCTGGTCTGCGCTGAGCAAGGGTGCGTGGCCGCTCGGCGCAGTCAGGCCGTTGGCACTGAGTGCGGCGGCAAGCGGTTCGGCGGTTGCCGCGAAGTTGTAGGGTTCGACGGCGGTGAAACCGAGCGCCGCAAGCTTGGCAATGCTGCCGGGAAGGTCTGCTTCGAGCTGACGGCGAACCGAGTAGAGCTGAACCGAAAGCAACGGCTTGGGCATAACTGCTCCTTTTCAAGGGGTTGGCGTGGATCATGATCCACTGTAATCAACTTCTGCCGAACGTCAAGCAAAAGATGCAAATAAGGTGACAATACTTTGGGTTTCCGGCGTGCTTTTTGCCATGCGTGGGACAAATGATGCTGCCGCGTGCTATCACTGAAGCCATGTCAATGCTTGAAAGCCCAGCAAATATCAGCTCGTTGCCCGGCGGTGCGGCCAGTGCATTGACCCGGGCCGGTGAGCTTTTCCAGATTTTCCGGGATGGCCAAGCCCGTACCAGGGCCGAGTTGGCCGAGCTCACCGGCTTGGCCCGTTCCACGGTCGCGGCCCGTTTGGACGCGTTGACTGCCTTGGGTCTGATCGGGCCGGCCGGGGAGGCGGTGTCCTCGGGTGGGCGTCCGCCGTCGCGCGTTGCCTTCAAGCCTTCCGCCCGGGTGGTTTTCGCCGTCGACGTCGGTGCCACCCATTTGCTGATCGGACTGACCGATCTGGGTGGCCGGTTGATCGGCGAACGCCGGGTGCCGGCTGATGTCTCGGATGGGCCGGAGGTAGTTCTGGACCTGGTCCTGGAGCACTGCCGGCAGTTGCTGACCGAGTCCGGCCGCACGCCGGAAGAGCTCGCCGGGGTGGGCATCGGAGTCCCGGGGCCGGTGGAGCACAGCAGCGGCAAGCCGTCGAACCCGCCGATCATGCCGGGCTGGGACCGGTTCGACATCCCGGCATACATCCAGCGGGTCTTCCAGACCGAGGTGCTGGTGGACAATGACGTGAACATCATGGCGCTGGGCGAGCGCGCGGCGCACTGGGAAGATGCCCAGGACCTGCTCTTCATCAAGGTGGCGACCGGCATCGGTTCCGGCATCATCAGCGGCGGATTGCTGCAGCGCGGCGCGGACGGGACCGCCGGCGACCTGGGCCATGTGCGGGTGCCTCGCGGCGAGGGCGTCACCTGCCGCTGCGGAAACGAAGGCTGTTTGGAGGCGATTGCCTCGGGTCCGGCCATTGCGCGGTCGCTCACTGAAGCCGGTGTGCCGGCGTCGGGCGGGGAGGACGTGCTGGCGTTGGTCCGCGCCGGCAACGTCCAGGCGATCCAGGCGATCCGGCAGGCTGGCCGGGACGTCGGTGACGTCCTGGCGACCTGCGTGAGCATGTTGAACCCGGCAATCATCGTGGTGGGGGGATCGCTTTCGGTGGCCGGCGAGCACCTGCTGGCCGGTGTGCGCGAAGTGGTTTACGGGCGCTCGTTGCCTCTGGCCACCTCGCGGCTGCGGATCGTGCAATCGATGGCGGCCCGCGAAGCCGGGGTGCTCGGCGCGAGCCGGATGGTCACCGACCACGTGCTCTCCGCGGGGCGGATCGACGCGGCCCTCGCTGCGCTGTAGTCCTTCTGGTTGCACGGTAGCCCTTCCCTGGTCGCACGGTAGACGCGATCCGCCGAGCGTTGACTTGCGGGTTCTGAGTGCGCCAAACCCGCCACAAGTCAACGCTCAGCACGCGAGGAAGCGGCATCCGGCGGGCATCGGCAAGAAACGCCAGCTTATTGCAAACTTTTGATTGACCTCCGGCATAAGTTGATCTAGGTTGAGGATAACCATTGTGGGTCAGGTCACATGGCGGTGATCTGCCCCGGTTCAACCGACAAGGAAGTCTTCCGTGAAAGTTCGCAAACTCGTAGCAACAGCGGCGCTTGCCGCGTTAGCACTCAGCACAGCCGCTTGCGGGGGCAGCGGCAATTCAACCGGTTCCGGCGATGCGACGCTGACCTATTGGGCCTCGAATCAAGGCACCAGCTTGGACAACGACAAGCAGAACCTGACGCCGCTGTTGGAAAAGTTCCAGCAGCAGACCGGCGTCAAAGTGAATCTCGAAGTCATCGGCTGGAACGACCTGCAGACCCGGATCCAGACGGCGGTCACCTCGGGCCAGGCTCCCGACGTGGTCAACATCGGCAACACCTGGGCATCCTCGTTGCAGGCCACCGGCGCCTTCCTGCCTTACGGCGACGCCGAGATGCAGGCGATCGGCGGTGCCGACAAATTCGTCAAAACCGCGCTCGACACCGGCGGCGCCCCGGGCCAGCCCCCGACTTCGGTACCGCTCTACGGTTTGGCCTACGGGCTCTATTACAACAAGGCGATGTTCGCTGCGGCCGGGCTGCAGCCGCCGGCCACCTGGGAAGCGATGGTCGCCGCGGCCAAGCAGCTGACCACCGGGGGAGTCCACGGCCTGGCCCTCGCTGCCGCCAGTTACACCGAGAATGCGCATTTCGCGTTCATCAATTCGGCGCAGAACGGGGCTGAGCTCTTCGACCAGGACGCCAAGCCGACCTTCGATTCCGACGGTGTGGTGAACGGCGTCAAGCGCTACTTGGACCTGATGCAAACCGACAAAGTGGTCGACCCCGGCAATGCGCAGTATGACAACGGCACCAAGGCGGTCAACGACTTCGCCACCGGGAAAGTGGCGATGATCCTGACCCAGAACAACGCCGACAATTCGCTGACCAGCAACGGGATGAAAAGCGATGCCTATGGCGTGGTCCCGCTCCCGGCTCCGGAGAATGCGAAGCAGAAAATCGCGAGCTTCGTCGCCGGGATCAACCTCTCGGTCTTCAAGAACACCAAGAACAAGGATGCGGCGCTGAAGTTCGTGAACTTCATGACCAGCCCGGAGGTCCAAACCACGCTGGGCAAGCCGTTCTCCTCGCTTCCGGTGCTCAAGGACGCCAAACCGGTGTTCACGGACAACGCCGAGGAGGCGAAGACCTTCGCGGACATCTACGCGAACATGTCCAAGCCGCTCCCGCTGACGCCGAACGAAGACCAATTCGAAAACACCGTCGGCAAAGCGATGAACCAGTTCTTCGCCACGATAGCTTCCGGTGGCACGGTCAGTTCCGATGACATCCGCAAGGCGTTCAAAACCGCACAGGATCAGGTCGCCGCGGCCGGATGACGCGAGGCCGGCGAGGTGGCCGAATGCCTCGCCGGCCATTGACCGGATATCCCCGGCCCCGCCCGGCCCGGTGGACCTTGGCGAGATTGTTGAGAAGGAAGAGAATTGACGTGTCCGCGATGACCCGCGCCGAAAGCTCCACGGAGCCCCCGGCAGTTCCGAAAAGACGATCTGAATTCGTCAAACGCAAGCCGGTGGGCCGTTGGTTGCCTTATGCCTTGCTGGCGCCGGCGGTGCTTTTCGAATTGCTCATCCATGTGATCCCGATGGTTTTCGGGATTTGGGTCAGCTTCTTCAAGCTGACCAAGGTGTTCATCGCGAACTGGAGCAATGCGCCGTTCCTGGGCCTGGGCAACTACCAGATGGCGATCGATTTCAACGGCGCGATCGGGCAGAGCCTGTTGCAGTCCTTCCTGGTCACTTGCGCCTTCACGGTTCTGGTGGTCGGATTTTCCTGGTCCTTCGGGATGGCCGGCGCGGTGGCGTTGCAGCGGAAGTTCTTCGGCCGGGGCTTCCTGCGGACGCTGTTCCTGATTCCCTACGCGCTGCCCACCTACGCCGCGATCATCACCTGGAAATTCATGTTCCAGAAAGACACCGGCGCGATCAATTTCTTCCTCTACGATGTGCTGAATCTGCCGGGCGAGAAGCCCTTCTGGCTGATCGGCGACAATTCCTTCGTGGCGCTGGTGGTGGTGGCGATTTGGAAGATGTGGCCTTTCGCCTTCCTGATGCTGATGGCCGGATTGCAGTCGGTTCCGCAGGACGTCTATGAAGCTTCGGCGGTGGACGGCGCGAAGCCGTTCCGGCAGTGGCGCTCGATCACTTTGCCGATGATGCGTCCGGTCAACCTGGTGCTCCTGCTGGTGATGTTCTTGTGGACCTTCAACGACTTCAACACCCCGTTCGTGCTCTTCGGCAGCGCGCAGCCGCCGCAAGGGGACTTGATTTCGTTCCACATCTACAACGCCTCATTCCTGACCTGGAATTTCGGCTCCGGTTCGGCGATGTCGGTGCTGTTGCTGCTCTTTTTGCTGCTGGTCAGCGGGGTCTATCTGCTGATCATGAACCGGAGGTCCAAGCGTGCGTGAAACCCAGGGGAGCAAAACCTTCCGAATCGTCACCCTCGCCATATTGGGCGTGTTCACCGCGCTGCCGATCTACGTCATGATCACTTCGGCCCTGAAGCCGCTTGCCGATGTGCAGGGCCCGTTCACCTGGTGGCCGTCCAATCTCACGATCCAACCGTTCATCGACATCTGGAAAACCGTGCCGTTGGCCGGATACTTCGGGAACTCGCTGATCGTCGCCGGTTCGGCGACCGTGATCAGCGTGATCATCGCGATTTTCGCCGCCTACGCGATGAGCCGTTACAAGTTCTTCGGCCGCGGGCTGTTCTCCACCACGGTGCTTTCCACCCAGATGTTCCCCGGGGTGCTCTTCCTGTTGCCGCTGTTCTTGATTTTCGTGAACATCAACACGGTGCTGGGCATCCAACTGGTGGGCACCCGGATCGGCCTGATCATCACCTACCTGACCTTTTCCCTGCCGTTCTCGATCTGGATGCTGGCCGGGTACTTCGACGGCATCCCGCGGGAATTGGACGAAGCGGCGAAAGTCGACGGGGCCGGTCCGATGGGTGCGCTCTGGCGTGTGGTGTTGCCCGCGGCACGGCCCGGGCTGATCGCCGTGGCGATTTATTCCTTCATGACGTCCTGGGGCGAGGTGCTGTTCGCCTCGGTGATGACCACCGACGAAAACCGTACCCTCGCGGTCGGACTGCAGCTCTATTCCACCCAGACCAATGTCTACTGGAACCAGATCATGGCCGCTTCGCTCGTGGTGAGCATCCCGGTCGTGGTGGGCTTCTTGTTCTTGCAGAAGAACTTCGTCGCGGGGCTGACCGCGGGCGCGGTCAAATAGCGCAGCCGTCCGGCCCGCAGGCTTCGGCGTCGGCGGTGCCGTTCATGATGAGCGGGTGGCTTTCTTTCCAGGCCTCGTTGAGCGTCTGGCTGAAGACTTCGGGGCTCTGCGCGCCGGAGACGCCGTACTTGCGGTCGATCACGAAAAACGGCACACCCTGGATGCCCAGGGTGTGGGCTTCGGTGATGTCCTGATCGACGTCGGCCTCGAACTCCCGGTCGGTGAGTGCGGCGCGCGCCGCTGCCCCGTCCAGGCCGAGCCCGACGGCGATCTCCACCAGGGCGTCGACGTCGCCGATGTCCACCCCCTGCTCGAAGTGCAGTTTGAGCAGCGCCTCTTTGGCCTGGTCCTGTTTGCCGTGCTGGGCCGCAAAGTGGATCAGCTCGTGGCCGAGGTGGCTGTTCGCCACGGTCAAAGTGTCGAAATCATAGGCCAAGCCCTCGCCCGCGGCTTGCGCCTTGACGTGTTCGAACATCTGCGCCACGTGGGCTTCGGCCATGCCTTTGCGTTGGCTCAGATACTCCAACTCCGTACCGTCGTAATGTTCGGGCAGCGACGGGTCGAGCTGGAAACTCTTCCACTCCACCTCAACCTGATCCCGTTGCGGGAATCCGGCGAGCGCGGTCTCGAAGCGGCGCTTGCCGATATAGCACCAGGGGCAGGCGATGTCCGACCAGATTTCAATCTTCACGTTGTCGGCAACTCCGCAGGCCGGAGAAGAATTCCCGGCCGCTCCCGAAATTTGGTGGGAAAAGACGACTAACATGAGTTCAACTCATGTTAGTGTGTGTCGGCGATCACATTTTCCAGGTTGAGGAGTCTCCGATGGCGGCTATCGATGCAGATCCCGCGCGCAATCGCGCGGCGCGGGATTCGGCGCTTTCCGAGCCGACGACGCTGGTCGGGCCGCGTTGGTCCACCTGGTGGTCACTGGCGGCGCTCGGCATGTACGTCGCCTATTACGGTGCCCAACAGATCGTGCTTCCGCGGCAGAGCAACGCGATCACCTCGAACAGCGCCGAGGCGGTATCCGCCCAGGCCTGGGCAAACGTCGGCGCCGCGGTGGTGACCATCGTGGTCAGCGTTCTGGTCGGCGCCTTTTCCGATCGCACGACGTACCGCCGGGGCCGTCGCCAAGCCTGGGTGCTGGGCGGAGCCCTGGTCTTGGGTGTTGCACTGATCCTGCAGGGCCAGGCGAGCAGCGTTTGGCTGTTGGTGTTGCTGTGGTCGCTGGCCCAGGTCGGCGTGGCCGCCACCTATTCCGCGCTGACCGCGGCGGTCGCCGACGAGGTGCCGGTCCGGCAGCGGGCCAGGATTTCGTCATTGCTCGGGATTTCCCAGTCGGTGGGCCCGTTGGTCGGCATCGCCTTGGTGACCACGGTTTTCCTGGACATCACGTGGGCGTACACCGCGCTGGGCCTGGTGGCCTTTCTGCTGGCGCTCCCGTTCGCGTTCGGAACCAGAGGCATTGCGCTGCAGAAGACCGAGCGGCAGCCGCTGAATCTGAAGATCCTGCTGCTGGGCATCCTGTCCCCGCTGAAGCACCGGGATTTCGCCTGGGCCTGGGGCGGCAGATTCTTCATCCAGCTCTCCAACGCCCTGGGCCAGCTCTACCTGTACCAATTCCTGCAGGACCGAGTCCATTTCGATCCGGATCTGGGCACCTTGATCCTGATCGTGGTCTATGCGCTTTCCACGGTGATCGCCTGCATCCCGGCCGGCCGGATTTCGGACCGGACCGGACGCCGCAAGCGGATGGTGTTCATCGCCTCGGTGCTGCAGGGGGTGGCCGGGCTGTTCTTCATGTTCCTGCCGACGTTGGCCGGCGCAATCATCGGCGCTGCGGTCCTGGGGCTCGGTTATGGCGCCTACATCGCCGTCGACCAGGCGCTGATCACCCAGGTGCTGCCGAACGCCGAAGACCGGGGCAAAGACCTGGGCGTGATCAACATCGCCAATACCTTGCCGTACGTGCTCGCGGCTGCGCTCGGCGGCTTGGTGATCAATGAGTTCGGCGGCTACTTCGTTCTGTATTTCTTGGTGCTGGTCACCGGAGTGCTGGCCGCGCTGACCGTGCGGCCGATCAGGTCGGTGCGTTGACCAGCTGGATCCGGCCGAGCACCGGGTTGTGGTCTGAAGCCTCGCGCCCGACGGCGAACGGTACGGTCTCCGCGCTGATCCGAGGCTCCGGCCGCCGGCCGCTTTCGTTGAGATAACCCACATAGTCCAGGGTGTTGCGGTATGCCGGATCCGTCCGCGCTGCGACCGGGTTGGCGGTGCCGTCGTAACTGAAGCCGGCCGCCCAGTCCGGCGGCGCGATCCGGCCGCCCAGGATTGCCTCCGCGGCCAGATGGTCGATGCCGGGCAGCCGGTTGAGCGGCTCGGCGAAATACTCGAGGTTCAGGTCTCCGGCCAGAAGCACCGGCTCGGCCGCAGGTACCGTGCCGGTGACGAACTCGCGCAGTTCGGCCAATTGGCGGAGCCGAACGGCCTGGGTCTGCGCCGTCGGAACCGGTGGCTCATCGGCTTGCAGGTGGGTTCCGGCGAGCCAGACCGTGCCGGCCGGCAACTGCAACTTGACCAGTGCCACGCCTTTGGCCGCGAGTCGGTCCTGAGTCTTCGGATGGTCGGTACGGTAGGCATTCTGATGTTGTTCCAGTATTGGATGCCGGCTGAAGATCCGGACTCCGCTGCCGATCATCCGTTGCCGCAGCGGGGCCTTCGCCGGGCCGCTGCGCCAGAGTCGTTGCCCGCGGAGCGCGCAGCCCTGCCCGGTGCCGGTGTACCCGGCGCGGCGAAGACCGGACAGGATCGCACCGCAGCCGGAGAGGCTGAAGGCCTCGTTGAGCACCACGACGTCGGGTGCGGATTCCAGGATCAGCTCCAGGGCAAACCGGGCCCGACGCCGGCCGTCCGGAGCCAGCGAGAGCAGCGGCAACTGCAGGACGTTGAAGGTCAGGACGGTCAGTTGCATCTGTTCGGCTTTCAGTGTGCGTAGACCTCGAACTCGTAGAGCGAGTAGCCGTACGCAGTACCGCGTTGCACGCCCTGCATCCGGACGAATCTGGTCTGGGTGCCGGCAAAAACATCCAGGTCCTGCCCGCCGTCGCCGGTGGTTGTGCTGTAGACATCGCGCCAGTTGACGCCGTCGTCGGATGCCTGGATTTTGTATGCCTTGCCGTAAGCATCTTCCCAGTGCAGGATGACTCGGCTTACCTGTTGTGTTGCACCAAGATCAACCGTGATCCACTCGTTGTCTGCCACGGCCGCATTGGCCCAGTTGTTGCTGGCCCAGCGGGTAGTCAGATCGTTGTCCACCACATTGCTTTCCGGCAGGGATTTGTAAAACAAGCCGTGTTCATAGCTGGAAGCGGTGACCGACTTGTTGAGCGCGAGGTTGCTGAGATCATCGCCCCGGTGTGCCGGGTACTGGGCCACCATCTGGAACGTCGGCCGGTTCTGCCAATTGGACAGATCATCGGTGACGCCGCCCAAGGGGTGTTGCTCAATTGCGTCAGCACACCATTGGTTACCAGCCTTGCAGACGCTGTCCGCCGGGTAAGTTTCAGTAATCGGGGTGGCGACGGCTGCCGAAAGCGTGTTGAGCAGAGCCTGCCGGCACTGAGCAAGATCGCCGGCGCCACAGAACTTCTGACTGAGCCCGCCTTGCACCTTTTGACCGAGCACTGCGCGGAGGTCCTTATCCACATAGGACCACCAGCCGTACTGGAACGAGGAGCCCTTGTGCGTCACGCCTTCGCCGCCGGTTGACGGCGATTCATCGATTTGCAGCGCTTTGGTCATCGCCGTATAGAGTTCTGAACCCATATTCGGTGCGAACTCGGCCTGCACAAGCCTGGGCCACCAGGCGTCCATGATTCGGATCGCTTCAGCGTTGGAGTAGACCTTGCTGCCGGCAGCAGTTTCTTTCCGTTCGCTGCCTGCGTTCATCCAGGTTTTCAGCGCGGCAACCGCGGCCTGTTGCGTCGGGTCCGTGATCGGTGATGATTCAAGGACCTGAATCATTTTTGGTAGCACTGATTCACCGCGCAAGTCAGTGACCGCAGCATCTTCCATTGCTTGCGTCAGCGAGGCGCGGGTGACCTTGGCGCCGCTATTTACCAATGCTTTGACCCGGCTATCGATCAGATTGCCGCGGTGGACCGAGCCGTTTCCGAAGGTCGACGGCGTAGTTCCGTTGGCAATCTTGTTGTTCCAGGAGACGTAATAGTCCTGGTCCACTGAATTCGCGTGGCTGCTAAACGAGGTGTTGGCTACGGTGTTAGTCGCCGGGTCCCAGTTGCGCCACGCCGTGTCTGCGTTGGCCATAATGGGCAGGTTTGGATCGACGTTCGCTGCCCGGGTCGGGTTTAGTCCCGAGTTGTAATAAGCGGTGTGCTTGGAGTCCACGTAGAACCAATTGAAGGTGTAGGTGATGTTTGAGGCGGCCTCTTGGAAGCCTTTTGTCCCGGTCATCACATTGGGATCATTGAACATCTGGAAGCCAATGAGCGTATCGGCGTCGTGTTGATAGGTCGAGCGCAAGATGGTGTAGGCAACAGGCTTACCGCCGATGGTCGCGCGAGATTGCACAATGCCGAACTTGGTGCGAAAGGCAATCAGTTTGTAGGATCCAGCTGCCGTGGAATCTGCAATCGTGGGGCTCCAGGAATTCTCGCGCACTATTTGTTCCATTGGTGTGCAGGTTGTGCCGTCCAAGTATGAGTTGGAATCCTTGGTTGCCGGCGAGCCATCGGTGTTGCAGAGCTGAACCGCGTAGGTGTCAACAATGTTCTGGCCTGCTGATGTAGCGCTCCAGGAGTAGTCCTGGCCGCGACCAAGCTGGACGTAGAAGTTCAGGCCGGCGAAGGAGGCGCCCCGGGCGCTAATTCCGGGGCCTTGCAGTTCTTGGAGCATGAGTAGTTGTGGGGCAAAGTAGCCGGTCTGCGGGCCGAAGACAGCCACGGGATTGCCTGTGTCGGTGTACTTTCCAGAAACGACCAGTGCGTTCGACATGCCGTGCTTTTGTGCGAACAGATTCGAGGGCAGCACGCCGTCGGTCATCGAATCCTTGGCCTTGTTTAGCTCTGGCTTTGCTGCACTGTTGCTGTTCGAGATCGCAGTCTTTTCGCTTGCTGCGGTGGTGATCGACGGCGTCTTAGCGGCAGGTGATTCGGCGGGAGCTGCCGAGCCGGTGGGGTCGAAGACGACTGCTTGCGGGGTCACCGAGCCAGGGTCCGGCATCGCTACGCCTTGCGGATTCTTCGGGCTAGCTGCGTAGGGGAAATTCTGGCCATCGTGCAAAGTGGCCATTGCTTCGGGATCGTTCTCTTCCCGGAAGGCTTGCCACACCGCAGCACCCTTAGCGGCGCCGTACTTTTGCTCGGCCGCAGATTTGACCAGTGCAGAGGCAACCTGATTGCCGCCACCGGAGCCGAAGAGTGCACTGATTACCGCACCGATCGAGACCAAGTCGGTAGCCTTGAACGGCTGAATTCCGTTGCCTGTGATGATGTTGGCATTGCCGGTGAGGTCGTATTCTCCTGGGAAGTACGCACCTGCTTTCGCATCATCGATGTACTGGTTGAGCCCCTGCAAATAGGCGGTAATGTCGGCGAAAACCTGCGCACCGCGAGGCCCACTGGCTTTCAGGCGAGCAACTTGGGCTTCCATATCCGCCTCGTTGTAAGCGCCGTTGAGGTAGAACTGTTGCTCCAAAGTCCGATTGCCCTCGGATCCGCCGGCGAATCCGGTCAATTGCCCCCGGCCGATATGCCGGAAAACGTCCATCATCCAGAGCCGGTCCTGGCCCGCAGCGTAACCAGCGCCGTATTCGGTGCCATCCCGGGTGGTGCCGGTGATGTGCGGAATTCCGACCTTGTCCCGGACGATAGTGACGTCGTTTCGATTTCCGGGCTTGATGGTGCTTTCAACGTGATCCGCCGGCACGCCGAAACTGGCGTCGTTAAAGTAGCTACCTAATTTGTCGTTAGTTAGTCCGGTGTAATCGTCGACGAGTGCGGAGTATTTTCCTAGCTGATCGTCGGTGTGCGTGGGCCGCGTGCCAGAGATCTTGTTCGCGATGATCTGGGCGGCGGTGGCGTTGCCGGCTTCGCCCGGCGGCAGGATGTCATGACACTGCGCGAGGCAGTAATCGGGGGCTGCCGAACTTGCAGCGCGGCTCAACTCGGCGGTGGCTGGTACGGCGGTGGCTGGTACGGCCAGCGCCAGGGGGACGGCTACCGCAAAGGCAGCGATGATTGCGATCGATCTGATGTTGAGCATGGCTGAATTGGCTCCTAGTCACATCGTCATTGAAGGGGGAGGCGCATCGTCGGTCCGGGGATACCGCAGCCCGAGCAGGTGATCTAGGTCATACTATTCAGAAACATGAGGAATGTTCAAGTTATTTTTCGAGGTTGTCTATACAGCGGATCGCTGGCAATGTTGTTCAAGTACAGCAACACCATCCGCCGGGCTTGCCGGAGGGTGTCCGGGTCGCCTTGCGGATCGAGCCGGAAGGCCAACTGCAGCAGCGCGCTGGCGCTCATCGTGGCCACGCGGCAGGCGATGGCCAACTCGTCCGAGGTCAGCAGGCCTTCCTGCCGGGCCATGACCGACTGCAGGAAGGCAGCGGTCGCTTCGATGTTGTCGTCGTCCTCGCGTTCCATCCGGGAACTGAGGTGGTGTCCGGTCCAAATCGCCACATAGGCAGGATCGTTGCGGTTGCGCTGCACCATCCGGTCGAAGACGAACTCGAAGATATCCCGCCAGTCGTGGGTCTCCAGCATGGCCTCCATGTCGGCCAAGACGAAGGCGAACGAGCGGTTGCGTCGTTCGGCGATGGTGTCGAGCACTGCGGATTTGTCTTCGAAGAACTGGTAGACAGTGCCGATCGGCACCGAAGCGCGTTCCGCGATCGCGTTCATGGTGAGAGCCTCGATGCCGCTTTCGGCGAGGATCTGCACCGCGGCATCGTACATGGCCTGCACTCTGGCTTTGCTGCGGCCTTGCTGCGGAGTGCTCCGCAGGCTCGTCAGCTCGGCGAAATTCAGTTGATTGGATTCGTCGCTGGGGCGCGCGGTGGTTCTGCTGCTGCCGGTCACGATCCAGGAACCCCTTTCGCGGCGCTTTTCCGTCCACTCCCGGACGGGCGGAAAAGATGAATATCGTTCATGCTATCCCAGGCCCCCGGCGGAGCGCGCCCGGGTCGCCGGGGCTCCGGCGTCCCGGACTATTCTGTGGTGTCGCGTTCTTCGAACATTTTGGCGATGACCTTCTTCTTGATCGGGGGGACGGCATTCACGAAACGCATTCCGGTACGCATCAGTGTGGTTGCGAGCCAGCCCGCAATGCCCGGTTTGTAGACCGCATCGTCCGCGTTGAACCGTTCGAGCGATTCCTCGACGCGCTTCCAGGCGTAGCCGTGCATCTGCCGCTCATAATCTGCCACAGCCGGCACCGGCTGCATTCCGGCAGCCAGGTTCTGCGCCAGGATCTGCGCATCCTGCAGGGCGGTATTGGCGCCGACGCCGAGGCCGGGGGTCATGGTGTGGATCGCATCGCCGATCAGGGTGACATTGCTGCTGGGCCAAGGTTCCAGGCGCTCGGTGGTGCGGATGTTGAGCGCGAAGCAGGTGTCGGCATCTGCGCGCCGGTACAGCTCCCGCAGATTCGGGTGCCAGTTCTTGGTCCGCTCCAGCAGGACCTCGTGGATCGCGGCGCCGTCGAGCGTCAAGAAGTCTGCGGGCAGGTTCTTCCGGTGCCCGCCGAAGCCGAGCAGGATGTAGTCCCGGGTGTTGTCGAAGGTCAGGCCCGGCCAGCTTTTGAGCAGTTCGGCATCAGTGCTGCCCGCGCCCGATATGGGCGCGCCGTCGGCGTCCCAGGGGAATTCCATAATGTGGATGATGGTGCTGTCGCCGCCCTTGGCTGTGATCATGTCCAGGCCGTTGCGGGCCTTGTCGGGCAGCAGGGCCAGGTTTTCCCCGGTGCGCGGGAGTTTTGCGGTGGCTCCGTACAGTCCGGTTTCTTTGAGCACGGCGTGCGGCAGCAACTGCTTTCGGACCAGGGAGTTCGAGCCGTCGGCGCCGACCAGCAAATCGCCGGCGGCCTGGGTGCCGTCCGCGAAAAAGGCGGTTACCGTGCCATCCGGATTCGCCGCGTAATGCGTGAACTTCTTGTCGAACTGCACGGTCTCCTCCAGGCCGGTGAGCAAGACCTGGCGCAGGGTCATCCGGCTCACCGACCGTTCTGCGCCTGGGTCATCCGGCTTCGCCGCGTCGATGCCCGGCACGCTCAGCAACTCGCTGAATTTCTCGGTGTACATGTTGAAGTAGTGCGGGGTCCGCGCGGCGGTCGCCTTGAAGACGTCGAAGAGCTCCGGTGGCAGTACTTGGGCCAACGCGCGAGAGCCATCCGGTGAAATCCCGACGCGGAAGCCGAAGAGCCCATCGCGGCGGGTGCGGTCGCGTTCAAAAACCTCGACGTCGATGCCGCTTCGTTTGAGTGACTGTGCCAGGGCGAGTCCGCCGGTTCCGGCGCCGATGATGAGCACTTTCATGAGAATTCTCCAAGCTGAACGCGATGTGATGCATCCAGCGTCGCACATACACTAGTTGCAATGCAACTAGTGTATGGTGAAGCAATGGTCGAAAGTGCGCAGCCGGCATCCGTTTTCAAGCGCTCAGCGCTGGCCCTTGCGGTGCTGGGACTGCTCGAAATCGAGCCGATGCATCCTTATAGAATTCAGCAGCTGATCAAACAGTGGAACAAGGACGAGTTCATCAATGTGGGGCAGCGGGCCACGCTGTACAAAATGATTGCCCGGCTCGAAGCTGCGGGTCTGGTGGCCGAGCATGGCACGAGTCGGGATGCGCAATATCCGGAACGCACCAGCTATGCCTTGACGGACGCCGGGCGGCAGGCATCAAGGGAATGGCTGGCCGAGATGTTGTCCACACGGCGCAACGAATACCCGGAGTTTCCGGCCGCGCTGTCCTTCATGATGGTACTGAAGCCGGCGCGGGTGGCGGAGTTGCTGTCCGCCCGGCGGCTGGCGGTGCAGGCGGAGATCGAGCGGATCGAGGGGATGTTCGCTTATGTGCAGCGGATCACCGACAATCCGCGCGCGGCTCTGATCGAGAGCGAGTACACGCTGGTGTTGGCCGTTGCCGAGCGTGATTGGCTTGACCGGGTGATTGCCGACCTCGGCGATGGGACGTTCGCCTGGGACCCGGCCCATGATTAGTCCGGCAAGGTGGAGCTGAGCCCGCGCTCAGCTCCACCTTGGCTGGCTCATCGCGTACTGCCGACTATTCGGCCGGCAGCGGCGTGCCGGTTTCCAGCAAGGTCTTGAGGCTGGACAGGATCGGCTGCCAGCCCTGGGAGACTCCGGCGCGCAGCGCGCTGTCTTTCGGGAAGCCCGAATGGATCAAGGTGAGCTTGACGACGTCGCCCTGTTGTTCCAGTTCAAAGGTCGCCGTTGAGCGCTTCTCTGCGGCCATGTCAGCTACTTCTTGCGGGTCGGCGTTGATCGCCTTTCCGAATTCCTCGGTCACCGTGTGCCAGGTAAAGCTGAGCTTCCTCGGTTTGTCCGAGATCAGGACCACCTGCTCGGGCTCGGAAATCGTCACGCCGGCCACTTGCCAGTCGATCGTCGAGCCGACTTTCCAGTCGGAAATCAACTCGATGCCCCAGTACTGCTTGATGAAAGCTGGTTCAGTGAGCGCTTGCCAGAGTTTTTCCGGCGTGGTCTTGATGTAGGTGGTGTAGACGAAGTCTTCGTCGGTTCCAGAGTTGTCCATGGGGTTTTGCTCCAATGCTGATTTGAGATCGGCGAGGGCTGCTGCGCGACGCCGGTCATACCGGTTGATCCAGCGGTCTGCGATGGCGTTGATCGGTTCCGCATTCAAATAGTGGAGCTTTTCGCGTCCCCGTTTGACCGTGCTGATCAGGTTTGCGTGCTCCAGGATGGCCAGATGCTTGCTCACGGATTGGCGCGCCATGGACAACCCGGAGCACAATTCGCCCAGGGTCTGCCCATTGCGCCGGTTGAGATCATCGAGCAAGGAACGCCGGCTCGGGTCCGAGAGGGCTCGGAAAATCTCATCCACGGATCAAGAATAGGCAGCCATATGGCTGCATGTCAATGCCTCGCGACCCGGTGCCTCGGCCCCGCGTCCGACGTCGTTCCAGCCCAACTTCCAGCCCCGGAAGCCGGGCTACGGCCGCATGCGAAAGGGGACCCCTCGTGGAGCGAGGGGTCCCCTTTCGCATGCGGCCGTTTCGCCTGGCCCGGATCTCGGGCTGTCTGAGGCGGTGACGTCGGCGAATCGACCAGGTTTCAGGCTGCGCTCAGCTCGGCATCTCGCGCTTCGTGCAGGAACCGGGCATAGGCGGGTACGGTCAGGAAGGTCGGGAAAGCTTCACCCAGGGCGACTTCTTCGAAGATCTCCCGGGCGTCGTCGAACCGGTCGCCCTCGCTGCGCTCGATCTTGCTGAATTCGTCGTCGAGCAGTTCCCGGACCCAGGCCTCGGTGATGATCTCGCCCTGATCGGTGATCGCTTCGGAGTAGATCCACTGCCAGATCTGCGAGCGGGAGATCTCCGCCGTCGCCGCGTCTTCCATCAGGTTGTGGATCGCTGCCGCACCGTTGCCGCGCAGCCAGGATTCGATGTAGCGAATGCCGACCTCGATGTTCATCCGGACCCCGGCTTCGGTGATCGAGCCCTGGGTCGCGGCGACGTTGAGCAGCGCCTTGTCGTCCGGAATCACGTCTTCGCGGAGCTTCTCGATTTGGTTCGGACGCTCGCCCAGAGCGCCGTCGAAGACCTCCATGGCCGCCGGGACCAGGTCCGGGTGGGCAACCCAGGATCCGTCGAAGCCATCGGTGGCTTCGCGGGTTTTGTCCGCCCGCACCTTGCCCAGCGCGATCTCATTGGCTTCCGGATCGCGGCGGTTCGGGATGAATGCCGCCATGCCCCCAATGGCCATGGCGCCGCGGCGGTGGCAGGCCCGGACCAACTGCTCGGTGTAGGCCCGCATGAACGGTGCGGTCATGGTGATCTCGTTGCGGTCCGGCAGCACGAAGCGCGGGCCGCGGGTACGGAAATTCTTGATCACCGAGAACAAGTAGTCCCAACGCCCTGCGTTCAAGCCAGAAGCGTGATCACGCAGTTCGTAGAGGATTTCCTCCATTTCGAAGGCGGCGGTGATGGTCTCGATCAGCACCGTGGCGCGGATCGTGCCCTGCGGAATGTCGAGCAGGTCCTGGGCCAGGATGAAGATGTCGTTCCACAGCCGGGCTTCCAAGTGGTTCTCGATCTTCGGCAAGTAGAAGTACGGTCCCTTGCCCTGGGCGATCAGGCGCTTCGCGTTGTGGAAGAAGTACAGGCCGAAGTCGACCAGGCCGCCGGCGATCGGCTTGTTGTTGATCAACATGTGCTTTTCCGGCAAATGCCAGCCGCGCGGGCGGACCACGATCGTCGGGTTTTCGGCGCCGAGCTTGTACTCCTTGCCTTCCGGCGAGGTGAAGTCGATGCGGCGTTCCAGGGCGTCGATCAAGTTGACTTGGCCTTGGATCACATTGCGCCAACTCGGCGTCGAGGAATCTTCCATATCGGCCAGCCAGACCTTTGCGCCGGAATTCAGCGCGTTGATCGTCATCTTGCGGTCGACCGGTCCGGTGATTTCCACTCGGCGGTCTTCCAGGCCGGGGGCAGGCGGTGCAACCCGCCAGTTCGGGTCCTCCCGGATTGCCGAGGTCTCGCGCAGGAAACGCGGGTCCACGCCGTTGCCGATCTGCTGCCGCCGGGTCTGCCGGTCCTGGAGCAGTTCTTGGCGCCGGCCCGAAGTGGCCCGGTGCAGCGCGGCAATGAAGTCGAGTGCTTCCGGGGTGAGGATTTCTTCCTGGCGGTGGATCGGCTGGGCGGTCAACGTGATGCCGTTGAAGGTGATGCCGTTCAGGCTGTTCGTGGAGTTCATGATCTGGTCCTGTCTAAAAGCCGTGGGGTGGGTGGGGCGGGCCGGTGGCGGCCCGCCCTGCCGCTTAGTGGAATTGCTGGGCTTCGGTAGAGCCAGCCAAGGCGAGCGTGCTGCCGCTGGGGTTCAGTGCGGTTGCCACCAAGTCGAAGTAGCCGGTGCCCACTTCGCGCTGGTGCTTGGTTGCGGTGTAGCCGCGGTCTTCGGAAGCGAATTCCTTCTCCTGCAATTCGACGTACGCGCTCATTCCGTCCCGGGCGTAGCCGTGGGCCAGATCGAACATCGAGTAGTTCAGGGCGTGGAAGCCGGCCAGGGTGATGAACTGGAACTTGAAGCCCATCGCGCCGAGTTCGCGCTGGAACTTGGCGATCGTGGCGTCGTCCAAGTGCTTCTTCCAGTTGAACGACGGCGAGCAGTTGTAGGCGAGCATCTGGTCCGGGAACTCGCTCCGGACGGCTTCGGAGAACTTCTTCGCCAGTTCCAGGTCCGGGGTGCCGGTCTCCATCCAGATCAGATCGGAGTAGGGTGCGTAGGCCTTGGCCCGGGCGATGCAGGGTTCAATCCCGTTGCGCACCTTGTAGAAGCCCTCCGCAGTGCGCTCGCCGGTGATGAATTCCTGGTCGCGCTCGTCGACGTCGGAAGTGATCAGCGTGGCCGCCTCGGCATCGGTGCGGGCGATGATCACCGACGGTACGCCGGCGACGTCGGCCGCGAGCCGGGCCGCGTTCAGGGTGCGGACGTGCTGCTGGGTGGGAATGAGCACCTTGCCGCCCAAGTGTCCGCACTTCTTTTCCGAAGCGAGCTGGTCTTCCCAGTGCACGCCCGAAGCGCCGGCCTGGATCATCGACTTCATGAGTTCGTAGGCATTGAGCGGGCCGCCGAAGCCGGCCTCGGCGTCGGCGACGATCGGCACGAGCCAATCTTCGACCGACTGCTTGCCTTCGGAGAATTCGATTTGATCAGCCCGCAGCAGCGCGTTGTTGATCCGGCGGACCACCGTGGGTACCGAGTTGACCGGGTAGAGCGACTGGTCCGGGTAGGTGTTGCCGGAGGTGTTCGCATCGGCGGCAACCTGCCAGCCGGAAAGGTAGATCGCCTTGAGTCCGGCTTTGACCTGCTGCACGGCCTGATTGCCGGTCAGCGCGCCGAGCGCATTGGTGTAGCCTTCCGGGCCGGCGTTGCGCAGTTGGTCCCAGAGCTTCTCGGATCCGCGGCGGGCCAAGGTGGCCTCTTCCTGCACGCGTCCGGCGAGCTTGACGACGTCGGCTGCCGAGTAATCGCGGCGCACGCCTTCCCAACGGGGATTGGCTGCCCACTCCAGCTCCAGCGCCTCTGCTGTTTTCTGCTGATTCTCCGACATGTCCTGCTCCTTGATATCTGCTTCCCGGAGGTGAATCCGGGCTGAACTTCTTCGTATGTCTTACTTTTCTCCGTTTTCAAGCGGGTTTCTAGAAAATTTTCTGGAAAGATTTGCGTTTCTTCACGTATCATCAAGAAATGACGAGTCCAACCTGGCAACGACCGGCTCCGGGTACCGAACGGGACCCCGGCAACGACGAAATCGACGTGATCAGCCTGGGCCGCCGGGTCCGGCACCTGCGCAAAAGCGCGAAGCTGACGCTCGATGACTTGGGGCTCATGGTGGATGCCGCACCCTCGCAGTTGTCGATGATCGAGAACGGCAAGCGGGAGCCGAAACTGAGCCTGTTGCACGGGTTGTCTAAGGCGCTCGGCGTGAGCATCGAACAGCTGCTCGGAGCCGAGCCGCCCAGCCGGCGGGCAGCGTTGGAAATCGAATTGGAACGGGCGCAGCGCGGGTCGCTTTACGAATCACTGGGATTGCCCAAAGTCCGGGTGTCCTCGCGGCTTTCGATGGATGCTTTGGAAGCCCTGGTGGGTTTGCAGGCCGAGCTGGAACGCCGGCTCAACGAACAGATCGCCACCCCGGAAGAAGCCCGCCGGGCCAACACCGCACTGCGCCTGCAAATGCGGGAACGGAACAATTATTTCGGCGAGTATGAGGCGGAGGCCGCCAAGGTGCTTTCCGGCGTCGGCTATGCCGGGGGACCGCTCTCGCAACACGTCATCGCGGACATCGCGAACCATCTCGGTTTCACCCTGCACCATGTGACGGATTTGCCGCATTCCACCCGCAGCGTCACTGACTTGAAGAATCGCCGAATTTATCTCACCCAATCGAGCCGCAGCGAACATGACCCGCGTTCGGTGCTGCTGCAGGCCCTGGGGCACTTCGTCCTGGGGCACCAGACGCCGACCAGCTACGGGGAATTCCTCTCGCAACGGGTGGCGACCAATTATTTCGCGGCAGCGCTGTTATTGCCGGAGAAGCAGACTGTGGATTTCCTGCAGCGCGCCAAAGCCGCCAAGAGCATCGCTGTGGAGGACATTCGGGATGCTTTTGCGGTGTCCTATGAAACCGCAGCGCACCGCTTCACCAACTTGGCCACCGAGCATCTGGGCATCCTGACCCACTTCCAGAAAGTGCATGAGAGCGGGATCGTCTACAAGGCCTACGAGAACGACGGCGTGACCTTTCCGACCGACCACACCGGGGCGATCGAGGGGCAGCCGATCTGCAAGTACTGGACCTCGCGCGAAGTCTTCGACGTGAGCGACAAATTCAGCGCCTACAACCAGTACACCGACACTCCCGCCGGCACGTATTGGTGCACCGCCAGGACGGAACGTTCCAGTGGCGGTGAATTTTCCTTGAGCATCGGGCTGCCGTACGCGCATGCGAAGTGGTTCCGCGGCCGGGAGACCACCGAGCGCTCGAAATCGCGCTGCCCGGACGAGTCCTGCTGCCGGCGGCCACCGGCAGCCCTGGCGAGTGCCTGGAACGGCAATGCCTGGCCGAGTGCCCGGGCGCACTCCCACCTGCTCGCGGCAATGCCGCCCGGAGTGTTTCCGGGCGTGGACGAAACTGAGGTCTATTCGTTCCTGGCCGCACACGCCCCGGAGGCCGGGCCGGCGTCGTAATTCGGAAACGGCGACCTCAGGCGCCGGTGGTTTTCACCGCCCGGCTGAGCAACAAGGCGCCCCAGCTGATTTGGAACAGGACAACGGCGACTTGGAAGAAGAACGGCGCGGCCCCGGGGGAATTGATCTGCATCCAGTCGTTGAACCCGTGGATGAACGCCAAGGGCCAGATGGATCCGACCAGGAACCGGCCAGCCGACCAGCAGAACCCGGCGGCGCTCGCGGTCACCACCTGCCACAGGGCGTCCTCCAGGCTGCTGCCGAAAAACAGCCAGTTGCCCAAGTGCCCGAGGCCGAAGACCAGCCCGAGGGTGATCGAGGCCTGCCATTTTCCGGCCGGCTCGGCGGCCGCCAACCCGACGCCGCGGCCGGCGATTTCCTCGGAAATCCCCACCGCTGCCAGGGCTGCAGCGCTGCTGAGCAGGAGTCCCGGGGGACCGACGATTCCGGGCACGCCTTCCGTGCTGATCAACGAATAGCTCAGGTCGATCGCGAGCAACGGCAACAGCCACCAGTAGTTCCGGATCCGGCCCCAGCCCAAAGCCGAGGCGGACAGCAGACGCAGCCGCCAACCGAGGAAAAGCACGACGGCGGCGCCCAGGAAATTTGTCAGCAAGCCGCCCAGGCCGGGGAACCAGTCGGGTTGCAGCCCCGGCAACGGGAGTGATCCGAAGCCGTAAACCACGATTTGCCACAGCACCATGATCGCTGAGCCGAGCAGCAGCGGGTGTTTGCTTGCCCAGATTGGCGGTGCCGCAGCGGTGGTCATGGGCCAACCGTATCCCGCGGATCGCTCGCAGGCCGAGGCAATGGCGGCACCCGGCTGGAAATTTTCGGATCAGCCGCGGTTTCGGCCGGAAAACTTGCCGGGCAGCTCCGACTACCTGCGATTCTGCCCTTTTGGACGGGCTTTCCGCGGTGATTGAGGAGAGCCTTGAACCGTAGCCAAACGCAGTTGGGAGTTCCACGACATGAGCACAGCATCCATTCGGCGCATCCGTGCGGCGCTGGCCGGCATCACGATCGCTGCGAGCCTCGCGGCTTGTTCCGGAGTGCCGTCGACGGCTCCATCGGCAGAGCGGCTTGCCACCGACGGCAGCGGGCCGCAACTGCAAGGCGCCGGGGGTCCCGCCGGCTCGATTCCGGACGACGTGTGCACCACCATTCCGAAACTGGGCAAACTCGAAGAGCTTTTGAAGCTCGAAGGCCTGGCCGCCGGCAAGGGGCCGGTTGGGAAACAATGCAGCGCGAAGAACCGAGACGGCTATGGCGTGACCTTCGGCATGGACCGTGGCAACACCCTGGCGGACTGGGCCGCTGCCGACGATGAAGTCAACGTTGCCGGCGAAGACCGGCTCAGTTACCGGGGCAGCCAGTACGGGACGTTCCGCAACGGGATCACCTATTACGTCGCCTACTCGTCCGAAAAAACCATGGGACGCGACGAGTTCAAAACGCTGATGAAATCGATGATGGCGGCCTGGGGCCATTCCTGACCTGCCATCCCGGCCGGTTCCCCGACGCGCACCCCCTTCCCCGTTTCCCGGCGCGCGAGTGCACAGATGATGCGGGTGGTTTCGGAAAACATCCGCATCATCTGTGCACTCGCGCTGGGTTGGGGGCCCCAGCGCCGGGGTTGCGGTTGGAGATTTAGATGAAGGCGCTGATGCCGGTGATGTTCTTGCCGACGATCAGGGTATTCATCTCCCGGGAACCCTCGAAGGAGTAGATCGCCTCGGCATCGGAGAACAGCTTTGCGATCTCGTAATCCAGCACAATGCCGTTGCCGCCGAAGAGCTCCCGGCCGAAGGCCACGGTCTCGCGCATTTTCGAGGTGCAGAACGCCTTCGCCAGTGCGGCCTGTTCCGGGGTATCGCGGAGCTCATCGCTCAGCTGGGCCAGCCGGGTCACCATGCCGAACATCGCGGAGATATTGCCCAACATCTTCACCAGCAAATCCTGGATCATCTGGAACGAGGCGATCGGCTTGCCGAACTGAACTCGAGTCGTTGCATAGTCACGGGCCAGTTCATACGCCCGGATCGAAACGCCGAGTGCCTGCCAGGCCACCCCGCCACGGGTGGCGCGCAGCACCTCGGCGGTATCCCGGAAGCTATTGATGTTCTGCAGCCGGTTGACTTCGGGAACCCGGACGTCCGCAAAAGTCAGATCCGCGTTCTGCACGGTGCGCAACGCGATCTTGCCCTCGATCTTCGCCGAGCTGAAGCCGGGCATGCCCTTCTCCACTACGAAGCCCTTGACTTGGTTGTCGGCCTCATCGCGGGCCCAGACCACCACCAGATCGGCAAAGGTGCCATTGCCGATCCAGCGCTTGGCGCCATTGATGATCCATTCGTCGCCTTCGCGGCGGGCGGTGGTGCGCATGCCGCCGGAGACATCCGAGCCGCCCTCCGGCTCGGTCAGCGCGAAGGCACCGATCTTCTTCCAGGCGATCATGTCCGGCAGCCAACGCTGCCGCTGCTCCTCATCGCCGCCGCCGTAGATCGAACCCATCGCCAAACCGGTGTGCACGCCGGAGAACACCGCCAAGGAAGGGTCCATCCGGTTGAGCTCGATGCTCAGGAACCCGGTCATCAGTGCGCGGCGTTGGGTGCCGGAAGAGGCGAAGCCGGGGAACTGGCCGTCGGCCAGGTTCAGTTCGGCGAATTTTTCGATGACCTCGAAGGGGAACTCGGTCTTGTCCCAAGCTTCCTGGGCGAGCGGCTTGATCTCATTGGTGAGGAACTCGCGCACCCGGGCGAGTTCACTGCGCTCCGCATCGGTGAGCAGCTCTTCGAAGCCGAAGTAGTCGGGGTTGGTGTTTGCTGGCCTTGCCATGGTTTTCACGTACTTTCCTGGATCGAAAATTAGTCGGAGACTGCTGCGTTGACCGCGAGCTGTTTGCGGTCGCGTTCGGCGGTGAGCTTCGCGTAGGCTTCCGGACCCGCGCCATAGGTGCGCTCGACGTCGGCAATGAGCTTTTCGACGTCGGCTTCGGTCACTCCGGAATCCCCGCCGGTGAGATTTCCGCCCAAGTGCTCGAACATATGCCGGATACCGCCGGGGCCGCCACCGAGGTGGTAGCTTTCGAACGGTCCGATGGTCGCCCAGCGGGCGCCGAGCGAGGCTTTCATCGCGGTGTCGAGCTCTTCGACCGAAACCACACCCTGAATGACCAAACTGAAGGCTTCTTTGAGCACCACAGCCTGCAAGCGGTTGGCCACAAAACCCTGGATCTCTTGATGCTCACGAACGGGGACCTTGCCTAATTCCCGGTAGAAGTCGATTGCGGCCAAGGTAGCCGATTCAAGGGTCCGTTCGCCAGGAACGATCTCCACGAGCGGCATCAACTGCGGCGGGTTGAACGGATGCGCAATCAGCATCCGACCGGCCGCATCGCCGTCGAGCTTTTCCGCGATCAGCGTCGCGACGATGCCGGAGCTCGAGGAGGCCAGCAGTGCGTGCGACGGCGCTGCGGCTGCGATATCGGCAAAGAGTTGCTGCTTGAATTCGAGCCGCTCCGGGCCGTTTTCTTGTACTAAGTCCGCGTTCGCAACCGCGTCGGCAAGCGAAGCGGAAACGGTCACCTGAGCCAGCAGCTTTTCTGCTGTGCTGCCGAGCGAGGCGGCCAGTTCTGGCATCGAGTCGCGCACGACGTCGGCCAGGTCCGGCCGCGGATCGCTCACCGTGACGTTGAGTCCTGCGTTAGCGAAAAGTGCCGTCCAAGAGAGTCCAATGGTGCCAGCGCCGATGACGGCGACGTTTTTGATGCTCATTTTGAGGCTCCCTTCGAGATTTGGCCTTCGGGTTGTTCGGTTAGGTAGTCATAAACCGGAACTGCCGGGGCCAAGGTCAGGTCGGTATTGATGTGGCTGGCCGAGACGATCTCCAGGACTGGAAGGTCCGCAAGCGGTGCCAGCACATGCTGGAACAACTGCAAGCGAGCCGGCCCGGTGTAGGCCTCTTTGACCGTCACGTCAGTGATTTCGGTGCGTAGCAGCCGGTTGAACTGCGGCTCACCGCTCAAACCGGAGTTGATCTTGAGCATGAAGGTCGGCACCGTGATCTGGGCTTTCGCTTCCTCAAAATCCAGGGGATAGAACTTGTATCCCATGCTGGCGGTGGCAACGCGGACCGAACCGTAATCCAAGGCGCCGAGCAGCGCGCCGTTGTCTACCGTTAGCGCGGGGCTGCCCATCACTTTCGGATAGGCGCTCACCTCACGCCCGGCCGCGGTGGCGGCGAAATTGTCCAGGTACATCGCGTGCAAGTACTCGCCACGCTCACCGTTGAAGGACACCTGAATCGCTTGGCCGGCCTCAACATAGGGGCCGTACGCGGTGGAATCGCCCATTTTCATGATCTCAAAGCGAACCAGCGGCTCATCGATTTCCAGTGGTTCCGGCACTACGGCGCGCAATGCTTCAGCATCGGTGCGGTACACGATATTGAGATACTCACGATTGGTGAATCGGGAGCCAACCGCGGGATACGCCGGGCTGCTCAGCGGGGTGGTGATCTGTTGACGAACTTCTGAAATCTTCATGATTACTTTCCGCTCCATTGGGGGGCGCGGCGCTCGGTGAAGGCTTTGATTCCTTCGGCGACGTCGGCGGACTTCATGAGCTTGTGAATCTCTTTCGCCTGAGCGGCGAATGCTTCCGATTCCGGGGCGGAATCGGCAATTCTGCTAACTTCCTTGACCGCGGCCAGCGCGAGCGGCGCATTTTGCCCGACGACGGCGGCCAGCTCGAGCGCGCTGGCTAAGGCTTGACCGTCTGGGGTGACTCGGTTTGCTAGGCCAAGTTCTTGAGCCCGACTGGCGTTGATGCCGGAGCCGGTGAGCAATATTTCCATGGCCAGGTGATGCGGGATCCGCTTGGGGAGTCGGATCACGCCACCGCCGCCAGCAATCAGGCCGCGGGTTACTTCGGGTAGTCCGAGGGTTGCTCCCTCAGCGGCAACGATCAAATCGCAATGGAGCGCGATTTCCAGGCCGCCACCCAGCGCGTAACCTTCGATTGCTGCGATCAAAGGCTTGCTGACTTTCGCCTCGACGAATCCGGCGAAACCCTTGCCTGGCACACTGACGGTTTCGCCAGCGGCAGCGGCGCGCAGATCCATACCGGCGCAGAAGCTGCCGCCGGCGCCGGTGATCACACCAACGCGAAGCTCGACGTCGTTCTGCAGCTGGTCCAGCGCGGCCGCCAAACCGAGGGCAACCTCAGCATTGACTGCGTTGCGGGCTTTCGGTCGGTTGATGGTGATCACCAGCGTGCTGCCAACAACCTCGGTCAGCACGGCTGCTTCGCTAATTTCTACGGAGTTGCTCATGCGATTGCGCCCGCCAGTTCGGAATCTTTAGTCAGTTCGGAATCTTTAGCAGCAGCCAGCTCAGCCAGAACCTCTTCGGTATCCGCACCAGGCAACGGCGCGTGCCGACGGATCGACGGCGGCGTTGCGGAGAACTGCATTGGCACGCCGATCATCCGGATCGGTCCCTCGCTGGGGTGCTCAGCGACGTCGAGCAAATGCCCGCCCTGGACGTATTCATCATCCATCGCGTCGTCGAGCCGCAGCACTGGTCCAAACGGAATGCTCTTGCTGAGGCAAACTTCGGCCCATTCTTCGGTGCTCAGCAGCGGAACTACTTCGTCCAGCAGCGCGGAGAGGTCATTGCCATCGGCCCGGACGTCGATGAATTCGCCATTGACCCGCGGGTCCTCGGCGAGTTCCGGCCGGCCGGCCGCGACGAACAAATCGCGGAAGTTCTGCGGTCCGTAAGGGATCACCATGACCAAGCCGCCGTCTTTCGTCGGGCGGGCGTAGTGGCCTTTCATGAGCGAGTTCGGGAATCCGGTTTGGCTCAGGGCAGGCACGAAGGCCTGGCCCTGCAAGTGCTCGACCAAGTTGAAGGCGAGCATGGTGTCCGTCATCGGCACCTCGACTTTTTGGCCCTGGCCGGTCTTTTGCTGGTGGACCAAAGCGGCCATCGCGCTGTAGGCCATGGTCAAGGCGGAGACTTTGTCCGCGATGATGGTGGGCAGCACGGCCGGTTTTTCGATGTCCGCGGCACGTTGGGCGATGTCCAGCAAGCCCGACGCCGCCTGCACGGTTTCATCGTAGGCGGCGAGTCCGGCGCGATCGGAATCCGGGCGGAAGCCCTGGGCGTGTACATAGATGAGCTTCGGGAACTTGGCGCTCAAGCTTTCGTAGTCCATGCCCAGGCGACGCAGTGCGTCAATGCGCATATTGGAAATCAGGATGTCCGCTGAGCCGATGAGCTCCAGGGCGGCCGCGTGACCTTCTTCGGACTTCAAGTTCAGGGCGACGCTGCGCTTGTTCCGGTTGACGTTCAGGTGCAGCGAAGTCATACCCGGCGTCTTGGCGTACAGACCGGAACGGATGGTGTCATGGGGCGACTCGATCTTGATCACGTCTGCACCCAGATCGCCGAGCACCTGTGCGGCGTAAGGACCCATGACCACGGTGGCCATGTCGATGACCCGGATGCCGGCCAGCGGGCCTCGATTGCTGCTGGAAAGTGTGGCGACGTTTTGGTTTGTCATTACTGCATTCCTCACAAATTAGCTTCATCGAATTATTGATTCGAATTTGTTGAGTCGTAGCTTTCTTGGCTCACTTTCAACACTAGTTCGCTAAGGTAACCAAAATCCAGCCAGTTTTGACACCGATGGAAGGACGCTGCCGTGACCGCTGTGGTCACGGTTCAGGGATCGCAGAATTCCTTGGGATATCTAGGTTCCGGACGGCGGAAACGCTTCCTGCAGCGAAGCTATCAGGTCGGCTAAATCAGAATTCTTGGCAGCCCGGTCGGTACGCCAGATTATTCCGGTAGCCAATTCCGGGTTGAAATCGTTGAAGGGCAACGCTACGACCTCGGCCTGATTCGTGGCATTTGCCGAAATTCTTTGACCGAGAATGGTCAGGGAAAAGGCATCGCCATTCGAAACCACCTCGGCCGGACTGGCGAAATCGCCGGTGCTCAGCGTGGCCCGTTTGTGCACGCCGGCCGCGGACATCCGGACTTCGAGCTGGTCGTAATAGGTGGGCTGGGTGCCCTTGGCGGTTTTGATATAGGTGAAGTCCACCAAATCCGTCAACGACACCGATTCGCGTCCGCCGAACTGCCGGGCCGGCAATACCGCGCCGAGCTGCTCACGGAAGATCTCCTGGCTGGACACGCCCGGCAGCTGCGCCGGCAGGTGCACCAGGGCGAAAGCGAGCTTGCCTTGGTGCACTGCGGTCAGCAGCTCGCGGCTGCCGGCGGGCCACCGGTTGAGTTGGTACCGGTCTGCCACCTGGGCGCTGAATTCGACCAACCGTTGCCGCAACGAAGGATGCAGCCATGGTGCGACTCCGACGAAATACGCTATTTGTTCCGGGGCAGCGGCCCGGGTCATCCGCTGCGGGATGTCATCGAATTTCCGGACCACTTCTTGGGCCAGCGGAAGCAGGGCGGCTCCGCTCCGGCTCAGGCTCACGCTTCGGGAGTCCCGCTCGAAAAGCACTGTACCCAGCTCGCGCTCCAAATCGCGCACGCGCTGGCTCAACGGCGACGTGGCCATATGCAGGCTGCGCGCGGCCTTGGAGAAGCTCAGGTGCTCGGCGACTGCAACGAAATAGCGCAAATGAAAGATTTCCATCAGAGCAAAGCGTACTCGCGGAACCTGGGGCAGGCTGTGCCTGCCCGAACGCGACTCGGGGCCGGGCGGGCGGCGCCGGCAGGCACCGCCCGCCCAGCCCCGAGGCTGGTTCAGGAACTATTCAGCAGCGCCTACCACTTGGGCCAGAGCGAGAACACGCTCAAGTTCGCCGTCGAGCTTGCGCCCACGGCATCGGTGGCGGTGACTTTGTAGCTTCCGGCGGTGGTGTTGAACGGTACCCAGACGAAGGCGAAGATCTTTCCGTTCTTATCGGCCTTCACCGTGCTGACCGTCTTCTCAGCCAGCTTCACGGTCACCGCGCTGTCCGGCGTGAACCCGGAGCCGGTAGCCACGGTGAAGCCGCCGGCGAAGGTCCACGGCAAGGTCAGCGCGAGCTTGGTCGGGGTGACCGAGACCGGCAGCACTTCGGCACGCTTGCCGCCGTCGCCCTTCGCGCTGAGATCGCCGGTGGCGTTCTGCAGGTGCAGGAACAGGGCTTTCGCACTGGCAGCGCCAGGGCCCTGGTGCACGTTCAGCCCGGCATCGGGCTTGTCGAAGAACAACTGGCTAGCCGTGCCGTCTTCGAACCACAAGGCCGGATTGACCGGGTCGTACTTCTTGGGTTCGGTCTGATCGACCGGCACCAGGAAGCCGTCTTTCGCTTTGTAGTTCGAATAGGTGACCACCCGGTAGGTGAAGGGCGATGCCTTGGAAGCGTCGATGCCCAATGCGGCGGCCTGCACCGGGAGAACCATGACATTGGTGTCCATGGTGTTCGAATCCAGCCCGCCGTTGAGCCCGTTGAGCGGGCGGGGGCTGCCGACCACGGTCAGCGAGCCATCGGCATTGATCTTGTTCAACGTCACCAGCGGCAGGTCCAGGCCGGTGGCGAAGCCGAGGCTGAGCCGGAAGTCGTCCTTGCCGTCGTTGTCGGTATCGATGTAGACGTAAGGGCGGTAGGCCGGGGTCAACGCGGCCCAGTTGCCCCAAGTGCTGATCCCGAATCCGATATCGCCCTGCTGGATGTTCCCGCCGGTGGCGGCCAGCGCCGGGATGGTCGAGGAGATGCCGACGTTCTGCAAGTCCATGGCACGGACTGCGCTGTTCTCCTTGCTGCCTGGCCCCGCGGTTTCATCCAGTTTGTCGATCCGCGGGCTGGAAGTCTGCAGTTCGAACGGGGCCAACAGGCTGTTGTAACCGCTCGAACCGAGACCGCCCTGGGCCAGAGCCCGTCCGCTCAGCGGAACCTTGATCGAACCGGCTTTGTCGTTCGGGAAGGTCAGCGATTTGCCTGCCGTCATCGCCGACGTCGGCTTCGGAGCGGCATAGATCGGTACCCGCAGGCTCGGTGCGCCGGCGCTGCTCAGTTCCAGCCGCCCGGATGCCTCGGCGATAAACTGCCGGGGAGTGCCGAGCTGCGTGGCATCCATGGTCGGATCCAGGCTCTTGCGCAGTGCGGTCGGGTCGGTGATCTTCAAGGTCACCTCGACCTTGGCGGTACCACCGGGACCGACCTTGACCTGTGGCGAAACCTGGTACTCGACGCCGGGAACGGTCGTCGCCGGCAGGTATTTCACCGCGTAATCGCGTCCGGCCTTGCCGAAGCTCTGCACGGTCACCGACTTCTTGATGTTCACCGGTTTGTCCGCGACCTCGAGCACGCCGAAGTTGACGCTGGTCAGCTCCGGATCATCGCTGGCGAAGGCGAATGCATCGGTGCTGGTGGCGTCCAGGGCGTCGACCCGGCCGGAGCCGACCCGATTGGGTCCGTAGACGTTCTGGTCCCGGAAGACATCGTGGTTGGCGGTGTTCATCACGATCGACTTGACCTGCAGCACCGGCAGCTTCGTCGAACCCATCACCAAGGCGGCGATGCCGGCCACATGCGGTGCTGCCATCGAGGTGCCGGTTTTGACATTCGCATTGCTGCCGGAGGCCACACCGGCCGAGCCGATCAAGGTGCCGGGAGCGGCGACGTCGGGCTTGACGATCCCGTTGGATCCGTGGACCCCGCGCGACGATCCCGGATTGAGCGTGTCCAACTGGTTGCTCACGCCATTGGCGGTGCCGCGGTACTCGCCCTTCAACTGCAATTTCAAGCTGCCGGCCTGTGCTGCCGGACGCAGCTGCTGGGAGAAGCTCTTGGTGAACTGGACGCCGGCGATCGTCGCGTTGCCGGCGATCCCGGCCGTGAAGACATCCAGCGTGGAATCAAGCACGACGCCGGTGGCGCCGGCTTTTTCAGCGTTGTTGAACCGGACCGCGGATCCGCACTTGCGGGTTGCGTTGTTGTCGTCCCAGCTCAACCAAACCCAGCTGCCTTTGATCCGGGCCGAGTCCTCGGCGGAGAACGCGGCGCAGCCGTCGGCATTGCTGCCGGCCGGGCCCATGACCACGGTACCGGTCAATTTGTCGCCGGTGACCGTGTTCGGGTCGAATCCCGAGTACTGTCCGGCAGCGGTGCCCACCGTGGGGGCGAGCACGTCGACGCGGTCCAAGGCGACTGCGGAACCGATGCTGTTCGCGACGGTCAGCGAGGTCTTCGCGTTCCCTGGTGCGCCGCCGATGTCGTAGACATCGCCGTCGTTGCCCGAGGAGATCACCGAAAGCACGCCGTTTTTGGTCATCGAGTTGATCACGTCGTTCTCGGGGTCGTCGACCGGTGCATACTTCGAACCGAGGGACATGTTGACGATGTCTGCGCGATCGTCGAATTTGCCGTCCTGGTTCGGGTCCAAAGCGCGATCGAGCGCCTCGATCACCAAGTCGGTGCTGCCGCTGCAACCGAACACCCGGAAGGAGAGCAACTGGGCTTCAGGGGCAGAACCGGGGCCGATCCGCATGCCGTTGACCTGGGCTTCGGTCAGTTCGGAATACTTCGGATCGCCATTGCGCCCCGCAGTGAACGTCGATCCGTCTTCGCGGACGCCGTAGCCGGCGGCGGTGCCGGCGACATGGGATCCGTGGCCGGCGGATGCACAGTCCAGCGGGTTGTTGTCCGGTGTGGGTACTGGGTTGTAACTGGGCATGCTCGGGTCTGCGTTGTAGGCATCGCCGGCCAAGTCGTAACCGCCCAGGAACTTCTGCGGATCATAGGTGCCGGGCAGGATCTCCGGCGAAGCTTTGGCTTTGGCATAGGCCTCAGCCGTCCCCGGCCCGCCGAAGTCGGTGTGCGTGTAGTCGAGGCCGGTGTCGATCACGGCGATCTTGACGCCCTTGCCGGTTTGCCCGGTTTGCGCCCAGGTGTTGAGCGCCCGGGTGTCGATGTCGGTCGATTTGTTCTCCGGCACGGTTTTGGGCACGATCGGCGTGATTTTCGCGACGTCGGATCGTTTGGACAGATCGCGGATCGCGTCGGCATCGCCCACGATGGCGACGCCGGGAAGCGAGTTGGTGGTCGTGTAGAGCTGCTTCGCCGCCGCGTCTTTGGTGACGGACTGCGCGGTGGCTTCGATGTCTTTGCGGATCTTTTGCACCGAAGCCGCTGCGTCCACCGGCTTCGACCGGTTGTCCTTCACCGAATCGGGCTGGGTCGCGGCAAAGGCGCCCTGTCCGTTCAGCTGGACGTAAACGGATACCTGTCCCTTGATATTGGCAAGATCGCCTTTGATCTTGTCGGCCGGGGCGGCAACCGAGCTATTTGAATCGTTGTTGGGGGTTGTGGCGGGGTCTGCGGCGAAGGCGGGAAGCCCGGTGCTGCAAATCAACGCCACACCGGTGAGGCCGGACAGAACGGTGGTTCTGACCAGCCTTTTCGGGGCCTGTGTCATGTGATTCCTCTGCGAAAGGGTCCGGTCCGGGGACCCCGGACGGACTGACTCCAACATTTCAGTGACAATTAGTCGCTGAAACTGAATACGGCCCTGGTGGGTCGTTGGCTTTACCCTACGTGACCAAGCTCACGCTGTGAAACCCCTCAGACATTGTTGAGTCAGATGTCATCCGGGCAGTTTTCTTGTTCCGAAAGGTGAGTGGGCCTACCCTGTCACTTGGCAGTTTGGCGAGTAGACGAGGGAGTTCAGCCGATGACGCAGACTTACGACCACGAGCGGGAACGGACCAAAGCCAGATCAGTGGTCGGGAACATCCTGCGCGGCTCGGCTGGGAACATGGTCGAGTGGTATGACTTCTACACGTTCACCATTTTCGGCACCTACTTCGCGCACGTATTTTTCGCCAGCGGCTCCGAGGACAAGGACATCCTCGGAGTTCTCGGCGTGTTTGCCGCGGGCTTCGTGATGCGTCCGATCGGCAGTTGGTTCTTCGGCAGATATGCGGACCGCAACGGCCGGCGGGCAGCGCTCACGCTCAGCGTGGTCATGATGGCCGGCGGCTCATTGCTGATCGCGGTATCGCCGGGAGTGCAGCAAATCGGCGTCGGAGCCACGGTGATCCTGCTCATCGCCCGCTTGGTGCAGAGTTTCTCGGTGGGCGGCGAGTACGGGACCAGCGCCACCTACATGTCCGAAATGGCGACCAAGAACCGGCGCGGATTCTTCTCCAGCTTCCAGTACGTCACCCTGGTCAGCGGCCAAGTCCTGGCTTTGATCGTGCAGATCATCCTGCAGAGCCTGTTGAGTGCCGAAGCCCTGCACGATTGGGGTTGGCGGATTCCTTTCGTGATCGGAGCCTTGGCAGCGGTGACCGTGATGTGGATCCGGCGCGGCATGATCGAGTCGGTTCCGCAGTCGCAGATGGATGCGGCCCGCAATGCGAAAAAGGGTGAAGCGGCGCCGGGCACCTTCCGGCTCCTGGCGAAGTACTGGAAGCCTTTCCTCGTGGTGATCGGTTTGACCATGGGAGGCACCGTGGCGTTCTACACGTTCACGTCCTACATGCAGTTCCTGATGCAGGGCACGATCAAGGACAAGCCCACGGTCAGCCTGGTCAATTTCTTCGCGCTGCTGATTTTCATGTTGCTTCAGCCGGTGGCCGGTGCGCTCTCGGACCGGATTGGCCGGAAGCCCTTGCTGCTCTGGTTCGGCATCGGCGGCGTGCTGTTCACCTGGCCGATCATGAGCGCGTTGACCGGGACCAACAGTCCGTTGCTCTCCTTCTTGCTGATGATGGCGGCATTGCTCATTGTGCTCGGCTACACCTCGATCAACGCCTTGGTGAAATCGGAGATCTTCCCGCGCGAGATTCGGGCATTGGGCGTCGGCCTGGGCTACGGGATCGCCAATGCGATCTTCGGCGGCACCGCTCCGTTGATCGGCAAGGCGCTCAACTCGGCCGGGTTGGACGGGGTGTTCTTCAGCTACGTCACGGTCTGCATCGCGATTTCGCTTGCCGTCTATGTCTGGGCCTTCCGGAACAAAGGTCCGACGCTCCTGGACCAGGAAGAGGGCCACGCCTTCGAGCGGTCCAAGGGCTGAGCTCGCCGAGTGGCCAGATCTACAGGCTAAAACCCCCATTTAACCTGTAGATCTGGCCACTCGACGATCCGCTGGGAAATGCCAGGCCACCAGTCGCCCGATCAGACCTGATGCGCCGAACAAGGTGGCGATGATCAGTTGCGGGAAGATGTTGCCGAGGTTATCCGATAACGGTGCGACGAATTGGCCGAGCAGCAACGTGACCAGAAACAGGCCCACGAAATAGCCGAGCAGTTGTTGCCATTTCGCCGGGTAGGGTTCTAGGAACCCTGCGATCAGCAGCCCCAGCGGGAAGCCGACGACGAGCGCCGGGATGAATCCCCAAAGAAGGCCAAAGAGCGCTGCCACGACCAGGAAACCTGGCGACAGACTCTCGCAAATGAGGCCCACGATCAGGACGAAGCCCGCAAATGTGCTGGCCCAGCCGGCAACATACTGCCGCCAGCTGAAGGTCGAGGACCGCCAAGGCATCGACCAGAGCCCCCTCACTGCCGTTCCGCATCCCGGATCGCGGCGAGTGCTCCGGAGAGCGCCGGGTACTTCCACTGGAAGCCGGCCCGATTGAGTTTTTCGGATTCCACCCAGCGGCTTTTGAGGACCAGTTCGGTTTCGGTGCGGATCAGCACGGCGCCCATTTCGAGCAGCCAGGCCGGAGTCGGGAAGCCGAACGGAACTCGCAGTGCGGCACGGACCCGGCGCATCAGTTCCCGGTTGTCCACGACTTGCGGGCTGGCGATGTTGACCGGGCCCCGGATCTCCGGCCGATCGTGCAGGAAGCGGATGGCGCGGTAGACGTCCTCAACATGGGTCCAACTGTATTTCTGGGTTCCGGAAGCCATCCTCCCGCCCAGCCCGGTGCGCGCCAAGACTTCGAATGGGCGCATCACGCCGCCGCCTTCGCCCGGCACGTAGGGTCCCATCACGATCGACATCCGGAGCGGGATTCGCCGAATGCCCGGCAGGTCGGCCTGGGCCAGGGCGGCCTCCCAGGCTTTGGCCACCTCGACGGAAAAACCTGAGCCGAGCTCGCCGTCGGCCTCGGTTTGCGCGTGGTCTTCGGCGTGCCGGTAAATCGTGCCGGTGCTGGCATTGAACCAGTCCCGTGGCGGTGCGGTGCAATCGGCCAAGGCCCGGCCCAGCTCGGCGGTGGTCTCGGTGCGCGACCGGAAGATCTCCGCCCGGTTCCCGGCGTTGTAGCGGCAGCTGACGCTCTTCCCGGCAAGGTTGACCAGCAGATCGCTGCCTTCCAGCGCACGGCTGATGCCGGCGGTATCGCCCCAGTGCGCCGAGTTGCCGGCGGCCGCACCGGAGCGGCCGATCGTGCGGATTCGCCAGCCGTCCGCGTCGAACCGGCGTTGCAAGTACCGGCCGATGAACCCGCTGGCGCCGGCGAGCACGAGGACCGGGGCGTTCATACCCGGACCTTCCGCATCAAGGTCAACGCGTCTTCGACCAGCTTGCGGGCGATCGGCAGCTTGGCCAGGCCGATCGCCCGGGCGATCAGCGGAGCCGCACCGGCCGCCAGGTGCCGGGTCTTCGTCTGCCCTTCGGAACGGTCGCCGACCCAGAAGTAGACCAACGCCAGATAGCCCAGCCAGAGCAGTTCGGGAAGGTCGGCGCGCAGTGCAGCAGGGAGGCTCAGTGAAGATCCGGCCAACGTTTCGCGGAACAGCTCGATGCTGTCCTGCTTGGAGCCCGCGGACGCTTCACTGAACGGGTTGGCTGCGCTCGACGGCGAGATCGCGGTTTGGATGAACGCGCCGCCGAACCCGTGGAACGGTTGCATCACGGTGATTCCGGTGTCCAGCACGGTGGCCAAGCGGCGGGTGAAATTGGTCTCGCCCGCGATCGCGGCCAAGGCCTGTGCGCGATGGTCCAGCTGGATCCGGGCATAGAGCTCCTGGACCAGATCGTCCTTGGACTCGAAGTAGTAATAGGCACTGCCCAGGGAAATTCCGGCCGCCCCGGCGATGCCCCGCATGGTGGTCTTTTCGTAACCCTGGGTCCGGAACATGCCGAGTGCGGTATCGATCACCAACTGTTTGGTCTGTTCGCTCTTCGCGGTCACTCCGACTCCTTCTTTGAACGTGTTCAATTACCAGTAGAACAGAATATTTGAACATGTTCAACTTTGCTCGAGCCGCCGAGTGGCCAGCACTGCAGGCCAAACGCCCGTTTTAGCGTGCAGATCTGGCCACTCGGCGGGGCTGAAGGAGAAGAAGCAGGTTTAGGCCAGCGAGTCGTCGTAGCCCGCGGTCAGCTCCCCGGCCCGACCGGTGGCATCGCCGGTGTTGACCACTCCAGCGGGTTCGATCAGCATCACCCGCACCTCGCCGTCGCGGGTCAGCGGACAATGTTCGACGCCGCGGGGCACCACGAAGAGCTGACCTGCGGTCAGGTGCACGTCCCGTCCGCGCAGTTGGATGGTCAAGGAGCCGGCCAGAACCAGGAAGAGTTCATCGGTTTCCGGGTGCGAATGCCAGACGAATTCGCCTTCCAAGCGGGCCAACTTGATCTCGTAATCGTTCAAGCGGGCGATCACTTTGGGCGACCAGGTCGCTCCGAACCGGCTGAAACGTTCCTCGAGATCGATAGCTTGTGCATCCATGCGGACAGCCTAAGCGGTGCAGCGGTACGCTACCTAGAGAGTTCACAGCCTTTCTCAAGGACGAGCAAAGAGGAGCACAGATGCCAAGGCACAGTTCGGACAGTGCGAACGGAACCGGCAGCCCATACCCGCCGGTCGCGGTCGCCGATTCGGTGATCGAAGCCGAAGACCGGCGCTGGACCCCGGGGAAAATCGCGCTGTGGGTCGGCATCGCGCTGCTCGGCGGCATCGCCTGGGTGATGCTGGCCATCGTCCGGGGTGAAACCGTCAACGCGATCTGGTTCGTCTTCGCCGCGGTCTGCACCTATTTCATCGCCTACCGGTTCTATTCGAAGTACATCGAAAAACACCTGCTCCGGCCCAACGACCGCCGGGCCACGCCGGCCGAATACAAAGCGGACGGCAAAGACTTCGCGGCCACCGACCGGCGCATCCTGTTCGGGCACCACTTCGCAGCGATCGCCGGAGCGGGCCCGTTGGTGGGGCCGGTCTTGGCTGCGCAAATGGGCTTCCTGCCCGGAACCGTGTGGATCATCGTCGGCGTGGTGGTGGCCGGGGCGGTCCAGGACTACTTGGTGATGTTCTTCTCGATGCGTCGCGGCGGCCGTTCCCTGGGCCAGATGGCCCGCGACGAGCTCGGCCTGATCGGCGGCACCGCGGCACTGATCGCGACCATCGTGATCATGGTGATCATCGTGGCGATTCTCGCCTTGGTGGTAGTCAACGCCTTGGCGGAAAGCCCCTGGGGCGTGTTCTCGGTGTCCATGACGATCCCGATTGCGCTCTTCATGGGCTGCTACCTGCGGTTCATCCGGCCCGGAAAAGTCACTGAAGTCTCGATCATCGGCTTCGTGCTGCTGATGCTCGCGATCGTCGGCGGCGGCTGGGTCGGCAACAGCGAATGGGGTGCCGCGTTCTTCCATCTGGACAAGGTGACGATCGCCTGGGGCATCATCATCTACGGCTTCATCGCGGCAGTGCTGCCGGTGTGGTTGCTGCTCGCCCCGCGGGATTACCTCTCCACGTTCATGAAGGTCGGGGTGATCGTGATGCTCGCCGTCGCAATCATCGTGGTCCGTCCGGAAATCAGCGTGCCGGCCTTCAGCGAATTCGCCGGACGGGACAACGGCCCGGTGTTCACCGGATCGATCTTCCCCTTCCTCTTCGTCACGATAGCCTGTGGCGCGCTTTCCGGATTCCACGCTCTGATCTCCTCCGGCACCACGCCGAAATTGATCGAAAAGGAGCGGCAGACCAGATTCATCGGCTACGGCGGCATGCTGATGGAATCCTTCGTCGCGATCATGGCCTTGGTCGCGGCACTGTCCATCGACCGGGGGATCTACTTCGCGATGAACTCGTCGGCAGCGGCGACCGGCGGGACCATCGAAGGCGCCGTCGCATTCGTGAATTCGCTCGGGCTCTCCGGGGTTAACCTCACACCGGAAATGCTGACGCAGACCGCGCAGAACGTCGGCGAGCAATCGATCGTCTCGCGCACCGGCGGGGCGCCGACGCTCGCCGTGGGCTTGGCGCAGATCATGCACCAATTCGTCGGCGGGCAGGCGTTCATGAGCTTCTGGTACCACTTCGCGATCATGTTCGAAGCGCTGTTCATCCTCACCGCGGTCGACGCCGGCACCCGGGTTTCCCGGTTCATGCTGCAGGATGCGCTCGGCAACTTCATCCCCAAGCTCAAAGACACCGCATGGCGGCCGGGTGCTTGGCTGACCACGGCGATCATGGTCGCTGCCTGGGGTGCGGTGCTGTTGATGGGGGTGACCGATCCGCTCGGCGGAATTAACACCCTGTTCCCGCTCTTCGGCATCGCGAATCAATTGCTGGCCGCGATCGCCTTGGCGGTCTGCCTGGTGATCGTGGCGCGGGCGGGGCGTTGGAAGTATCTGTGGATCGTCGGGCTGCCGCTGGCCTTCGCAGCGGTGGTGACCATCACGGCGTCGTACCAGAAGATCTTCTCCTCGGTGCCGGGAGTCGGTTACTTCGCGCAGAACGCGGCATTCAGCAAGGCGCTCGCCGAGGGGAAGACCTCGTTCGGAACCGCCAAAACGGTTCCGGCGATGGAGGCGGTGGTCCGGAACACCATGGTCCAAGGTGTGCTTTCGGTGGTCTTCGTGGTGCTCTCGATCATCGTGATCGTGATTGCGGTGTGGATGACGATCCGAGTCGCCAAGCAGGGCAAAGTGTTCAGTTACGAAGATCCGGAGCAGCCCTCGAAGATCTTCGCACCGGCCGGCCTGTTCGTGACCAAAGCCGAAAAAGAACTCCAGGCGCAGTGGGACGAGTTGCCCGAGTCGCAACGGCCAGTCAGGTCCGGGCACTGACGTGCGCCGGCTGCGGAAAGCCTGGCAGTCGCTGTCCTGGTTCGTCAAAGGCGTGCTGGGTGAGGACGCTTATGCGAAATACTGCGCCCACCAGGCTGCGGTGCATCCGGCCGGACCGTTGTTGTCCGAACGCGAATTCTGGCGCGACAAAACCGATCGGCAGGACGCCAATCCGCAAGGCCGGTGCTGCTGACCGGGCTGGGGAGGTCAGGGCTCCGAGCGCTGCAGATGGTTGATGATGGTCAACGGCCCGGCGGTTTGGCCGCCGTCAACCGGCAAGGTGACCCCGGTGATCCAGGAGGCATCGGCTGAAGCCAGGAAGGCGATTGCCGCAGCGATGTCTTCCGGTTCGCCGACCCGGCCGATCGGGCACAGCGGGGCCAGTCGATCCGCGCCGCCTTCCTGATCGTCCCAAACCCTGGTCCGGACGGTTCCGGGCGCCACCACGTTGACCCGGACCCCACTGGGCCCGAGTTCGACGGCGAGATTCTTCGCCAGAATGCCCAGACCCGCCTTGGCGCTGGAGTAGGCCAAACTGCTGAAGGCAACCAAGGCGTTGACCGAGCTGACCAGGACGATAGACCCGCGGCTGGCCGTCAGGTGCGGCGTGCAGGCCCGGATCATCCGGACCGGGCCACGCAAGTTCAAGCCGACGATCCCGTCCCAGTAGGCTTCGTCCATCGGGTCGTCGGTGGGCAACTCGCCGCCGGCCACCGAGGCCAGTACATCGATACCGCCGAACCGTTCGGCCACGCTGGCCACCGCCGCGTCCACGGAACCGGGGTCCAAGACGTTGCAGGGCACGGCGATCGCGCGGCCGGGTGCGGCGGCCGCGAGATCGGCCGCGGCCGCGGAATCGAAGTCCAGGATCGCAACCCGGGCCCCTTCATCGAGGAATCTCTGGACCGTGGACCGGCCGATGCCATGCGCGCCGCCGGTGACTACCGCGACTTTGTCTGAAAACCTCATGGCTTGAACTTACCGCCCGGTGCCCGGTTCGGCACAGGCCTAACCGCGACCCGGTGCCGTGCGCCCGGCCGCGACCAGCACCCGCAGCCCGTACCCCGAAGCAATGGCTGCCGGAATCGCGTAAAGCACCGGATCCAGGTTGGCCGAAAGCACCAGGATGGTGATGATCGCAGCGGTGACGACGACCGAGAGCAGGCCGACGGCGGCTTCCCGCCCGGCGGTGGGCGCAATGCTGAAACGCATGGCGTCCTGCAGCAGGTTTTTCACCGCTTTTCCCACCGGAAGGTGCGCCGGCCGTAGTATCCGAACAACAACGTCCAAGCGAGCAGCACGCCGGCTGCCGGCACCCAGTCGCTCCAGACCGGAGCGGCGGACCAGGCTTGGCCGACGAGCATGGCCAAGGCGCCACCGGGGCTGAGCAGCTGAAGCGTCCGCCAGTCGCCGCCGGGCAGGGCGATGGTCCAGATCGCGGTGCCCAGGACCAGCAGCAAGAACGGCATCACGGTGATCTGGGCGGCCGCTGCCGAGGGGGTGTAGACCGCGGTCAACAGCCCGCAGCCGGCCGACATGGCAATCACCAGCAGCCCGGCTGCGAGCAGCAAGGCCGGTTGTTCCGGCAGCTGCGCACCGCGGCCGAACATCGCCGTCAAGATGACCGCAAGCTGCAGGACCACCAGGACGACGCTCGGAAGCAGCATCCCGGCGAAGATCGCACCGTCCGAGGATTCGCCGCTGCGCAACCGCTTCAGGAACAGTTCCTCACGACGGGTCGCCAAGGTGGTCGTCACGGTCAGGTAGACGCCCATCAGACTGACCAGAGTGAGCAGGAAGACGATCTGCAGCACCGGGCTTCCCGGAGCGCTCCCGGCGAAGATGTAGAAGGCGCCGAAGGCCAACGGGATGATCAGGGCCCCGCTGAGCACGGTCTTGTTCCGGAACGTGATCTTCGCTTCTCCGGAAGCGATCGAAAGCGCCCGGGAGAGCTGGCTGACCTTCCGGGGTTCCGACTCACTGGGGTATCCGCTGTTGCTCATGCCGCATCCTCCATCGCCGATACCCGGGACTTGCTGTCTCGGGAACCGCTGGAAACCCGCCGGAAGACTTCGTCGAGCGAAGCTTCGGAGGCCTTCAGCCGTTCCAAGCTGATCGAGTTCGCCGCCGCCCAGGCGAGCAGCGCGTGCAAATCGTCCTGCAGGCGGTTGCTGCGCAATTCCACCCGTTGCCAGGCCGCCTCCTGCCGGACGGTGGCCTGCGGGTTCAGTCCGGAAAGCGAGACTCCAGGCGCAACCGAAAAGCTGATCGCGGCCGGTTCGGCGGCCAGAACCTCGGCGACGGAACCGGACAAAGCGATGACGCCGTCGTGCATGATCGCCATTCGTTGGGCGTATTGCGTGGCCTCTTCGAGGTAGTGCGTGGTGAGGAAAACCGTGGTGCCGGCGCGGTGCATCGCGTTCACCACTGCCCAAGTGCGCTCGCGGGATTCCGGATCCAGCCCGGTGGTCGGCTCATCGAGGAAGAGCACTTCGGGCTGGTTCGCAGTGGCCAGAACCAGATCGAGCCGCCGCCGCTGCCCGCCGGAAAGCTGCTTGACCCGGGTGCCCGATTTGTCCGCCAGCTCCAGGGTTTCCAAAGCCTCGGCGATTACGGTGGGCCGGGCCGAAGCAGCCCCGCGAGGCGAGGAGGATTGGCGCAACCACAGGTCCACGGTTTCGGTGACGGTAAGATCGTCGGCGAAACCTGCTTCTTGCAACATGATGCCCAGCCGGGGCCGAATTGCGGCCTTCTGCGCGTAAGGGTCGCCGCCGAGCACCCGGACGGTTCCGGCGCTCGCCGGCCGGTGGCCTTCCAGAGTCTCCATGGTGGTGGTTTTGCCGGCGCCGTTGGTGCCGAGCAAAGCGAAGAACTCGCCGTTGCGAATTGTCAGGTCGACCCCGCGCACCGCTTCGAAATTGCCGTAAGCGCATCTCAGGCCGCGCGCCGAAATCGCGATCTCGTCGTCTGGGAAATTGTCCATGATCCCATTCTGTGCCGACCGGCGGGCGGCGGGCAGGGCCGCGGTGTCATCGTTCGACCGGCATTGTGCCCAGTGGCACCATGACTTTTGTCATAGCTCTACGATGAACGAATGAGTTCGCAACTTCCTGGCCACCGCATCGAGGTCGCCAGTGAGCGCGGAGTCTTGTTGACCTGGCGCTACACGGTGGGGTCGATCGTCTTCGTCGTGGTGTCCAGTTATCTGGTGGTGGTCGGCGCGGTTTTCCTGCCGCCGAGGCCGCTGGCCGGGACCTCGGTGGCGCTCTTGGTTTCGGTGCTGCTCTCGCTGGCCGCGACGATTCGGTTCGGTTGGCTGCTCAAGCCAGGCTTGGGGTCCGGACTGCCGGCACTGCGCTACACCCTGATGTTGCTGCTCCCGGCCCTATTGAGCATCGTCTTCGCCGTTGCCGATGGTTCGCATGACCCGTTTTTCCTGCTTCCGGCTTGGTGGGCGGCATGTTTTCTGGCATCTCTGCTGCCCCGCCGCCGACTCCTGGCCACTGCCGTTGCCGCCGGGTTGCTGACTGCGATCTATTTCGCCGCGGCGGCGGCTGCCAAGGTGGACCTGGCGAACAGCGTGTATTTCCAAACCGCCGGCTTCTACTTCTGGTTCTTGGTGGTGATGGTTCCGTCGGTGCTGATCGGCGGCCTCTGGTGGTGGGACATCGTGGTCCAGCTGAACTCGAGCCGCAAAGCTTACGGGGATCTCTCGGTGGCTCGGGAACGGTTGCGGTTCGCCGCGGATCTGCACGATATCCAAGGCCACCACCTGCAAGTGATCGCGTTGAAAACGGAACTTGCCGAGCGGGTGATCGATACCGACCCGGCAACCGCGAAACAGCAGATCCACGAAGCCCAGGTGCTGGCCCGGACCGCGTTGCAGGACACCCGGGCGCTGGTCCGAGGTTACCGTCGGGTGGCATTCACCACGGAGCTCAAGAACGCCGGCGAAGTATTGGAAGCCGCTTCGATCCGCGCCTCGGTGCAGGCTGAGGAGGCGGAACTCAGCAGTGAACAGGGCTCGCTTTTCGGTTCGGTGATCCGGGAGGGAACTACCAACATCCTGCGGCATTCCAGCGCCGAGGAAGTGTCGATCAGGTTTTGGACCGAAGCCGGGAAGCTCGTGCTGACGGTTCGCAATGACGGGGTCGCCGAACCGGAAGCCGGGACTCCGTCATTGTTGCCCGGCAACGATTCCGGCACCGGGCTCGCGGCCCTGCAAGAGCGTTTGGCAGCAGCGGGCGGCTCATTCGACTACGGGCCCGACGACGGCGGGTTCTTGCTGACCGCAACAATTCCGGAGGAATCGTGATCAGAATCGTGCTCGCCGACGACGAACAGCTCATCCGTGGCGCCCTCGTGGCGTTATTGGGCTTGGAAACCGACTTGGACGTCGTCGGATCGGCCGACAACGGAACCGATGCTCTGGCCCTGGCCCGGGAATTGGCCCCGGACGTCTGCGTGCTCGACCTGGAGATGCCGCCCACCGACGGAATCTACGCCGCCGAGCAAATCCTGCGCAGCGTGGACACGAAAGTGGTCATCGTGACCCGGCATGCCCGGCCTGGTGTGTTGCGGCGCGCCTTGGCCAGCAAGATCTCCGGATTTGTGCCGAAATCCACTCCGGCGGAGAAGCTCGCCTCGGTGATCCGCGATGTCGCGGCGGGCAAACGCTACGTGGACCCGGAGATCGCGGCCACCGCCCTCAACGCGGAAAGCTGTCCGCTCACCGCCCGGGAACTCGATGTGCTCCGGCTCAGCCGGGCCGGAGACACCGTGCAGAGCATGGCCAAGACCTTGCACCTGGCACCCGGCACGGTCCGGAACTACATCTCCTCCGCGATGGCCAGGCTCGGCGTGCAAACCAGATTCGAGGCAGCCGCAGTCGCTTGGGACCACGGCTGGATCTGATTTCTGGCGGCGGACCGGCAGGGCGTCAGAACGGGAAAACCAAGCAAGTGCTGCTGGCCGTGGCAATGAGCTTTCCGGCGGCATCCCGGACCTCGCCTTCGGCGAAAGCCGCACGGTTTCCGGGCTTGCTGACCCGGCCGATCGCGGTCAACTCCCCGGTACTGGCCAGAACCGGGCGCAGGTAGTTGACCTTGATCTCCAGGGAGGTGTAGCCCTGGCCGGCCGGCAAAGTGGTTTGCACTGCGCAACCGCAGACCGAATCGAGCAACGTGCAGACCAGGCCGCCGTGCACCGTGCCGATCGGGTTGTACTGCGATTCGTCCGGCTGGCAGGTGAAGGTCACCATTCCGGGCTCCGCGGAAATCGCGCCCATGTTCATCAACGCGGTGATCGGCGGCGGCGGGACTTGGCCCGCGATCATCGCCTGCATGTACTCCAGGCCGCTCATGGTCCTGGCCAGTCCGGCACCGATCATCGGATCGGTCCAGTTCACGGTGCGGCTGCGTTCAACGGTTGGTTCGGCGGAGGTCATAGCTTTCCTTCCTGCGGTTTCGGTCAGCTTAGCATTGGGTTACTCGCCGGTAACATGCCTTCCGGAACTGCGTCCCGCGGATTCCGGATCAACACGGTGCTTCCTCGTCCGGGCAGCTGAAGGCGGCTTGTTCCGCGGTGCTCAGATGGCTGATCCGGTCCAGCAGCACATGCGGCGTGACGCAGAGGCAATCGGCGAGTTCTTCTACGGACCTGGACCAGCGCTTGTGTTCCAGGAGCTCGGAAAACGGGATCAAGCGCCGGGCAGTTTCCACGCGCACCCCGACTTCGGCCGCGTTCGGCGGGCAGCTGGTGTGCCCGCGTTCGATGTGGATGAGTTCGTGCGTCAGCGAGCAGCGACGCTCGACTTGAAGCAGGTGTTTGTCCAGCCAGACCGTGTCCCGGCCGTTGGTCACGGCGCTTTTGCTACTGAGCTCGGTCCACACCACCGTGATGTGCGGCATGGTCCGGAGGAGTTGCCAGGGATCGAACATGGCCCCAGTGTAGGAGCGGGGTCCGACATCTTGGCGTCCCGGATCAGCGCTTGCGCCGCGGCTCCTGGGTGCCTTCGCCGAGTTCGGCAATCGAGGCCTCCAGCGCTTTGCCGCGGTTCTTGCTCGAGTCTGCGGCGAGGCCGAGTTCATCGGTTTTCCCGACGGAGCTGCGGCTGTCCGGATGCTCCGCCAGGGTGCGGATCAGGGCGAGCAGCGCGTCGGTGACCTCGGGGGCGATCGAGTCGATGGATTCCGGGAGTCCGGCGGAGAGCCGGGACTCGGTGCCGCCGATGTCCAAGCCCAAACTGACCGCGTAGGACAGCACGATCTCCCGGACCGGCAGTTGCAAGGCGGCGGCCAACCCGCGGAAGGTGTCCGGTTGCTTGGGCCAGCTTTTGGGACCGGCGTTGGCCAAATCGTTGAGGTATTGGAACTTCACCGAATACCCGGCGGATTCAGCTTTCCCGGCAAGATCCCGGTAGGACAGGCCGGAGCGCGCCCGCTCTGCTCTGATCAGCTCGCCGATCGGCAGGACTTCCGTCGATTCGTCGTTGCTCGTTGGACCTGAGGCCACCTGGTGCGCCTTCCCTTCACTGCTGGGTTATCAAGAGCTTATCCAACCGTCTATCAAATGCATCAGCCGAATCGCGAGAAGTTCTTGATCCGAAGCGGAAGAATTCCGGGCGTCCGCCGAAACGTCTACCGGATTCAGACACTGCGTCAAGCAGTGATTGACATTCGTAATTTCACTGAGGGACACTGGTTTCTTCAGTTGATGTGGGGGATCGGGTGATGGAGACAAATGCGGCTCAGAAGCATTGACACCTTGCGGGCGCTATTGAAACAGGAAGGACTCTCGATCGGCGGATTGGCGCAGGAGGCCCAGTGCTCCAAGGGGTTCATTTCGCATCTGCTGGCCGGGCGGCGTTCGTCCTGCACACCGGCGCTCGGAGTGCGGATCGCCAGAGCGCTCGGCGTGCCGGTGACCGTGCTATTCGAACTGAACCGCCCATTTGCCCAGCGCCGTCGTGATCAGACGTCCGGTCTGGCCGCCCGGCCGAGAACGGTGGCCGTCAGGCCCGGGGAGCAGCGTCCGGCGGACGACGTCGATTAGCCCGCCGGGGCAGGTGCCGGATCCGCGCCTCGTGAGAGTATGTCCTCATGAGTGATCGTGAGGCGGAGAATCCACCGGAGCCGATAGCCGAAGGCGTCCTCGCCGAGGGCTCGCAACAGAGTCCTGCCCCGGAGCCGGCCGAGCAGAAGCGGCCGCGGACTGCGTTGCAGGACCTGGTCGACGAGCCCGCCAAGGTGATGCGGATCGGGACCATGGTGCGCCAGTTGTTGGAAGAGGTCAAAAGCGCGCCGCTGGACGAGGCCGCTCGCAGCCGGCTCGCCGAGATCCACGAGCGCTCGATCAAAGAGCTGGAAGACGGGCTCTCCCCGGACCTGGTCCAGGAACTGCACCGGATCAATTTGCCGTTCAAAGACGATGGGGCGCCCAGCGAGGCCGAATTGCGGATCGCCCAAGCGCAATTGGTCGGTTGGCTCGAAGGGTTGTTCCATGGCATCCAGACTGCTTTGGCCGCCCAGCAACTGGCCAACCAGCAAACCGCTGCGCAGCTGCAGCTTCGCCAACTGCCGCCCGGAACGATGATCGCGCCCGGTGTGGTGATCGGCGAGAACGGGGAGCCGCAACGCGCTGCGGTTCTGCCTGACCGTTCCGGCAAACCGGACGACGGAACGCCCTCGCCCGGCCAGTATCTGTAAGCCGCCGTGGCGATCTTCGGCGCCTTCCGGGCGGCCAAACGGGACGACGGCGAATTGGGCAAAGGGGTCTGGCGCAGGGCGCACGACCGGTTCCGGCGCGGGCTGGATCGATTCCACCAGATGCTCGAAGGCGTCCAAGACGAAGATCTGCGCGCGGCCCTGGTGCCCATCGCCAATGATTTGGCCGATCTGCTGCCCCGGGTCCGCAAAGTGTGCCGACGTGCCCAGAACATCGCACCGAGTGAAAGTTTGGATGTCCCGGCGGGGCGCTTTCCGGCGGTCCACCGGGAATTGACCAAAGCGGGCAACGCCTTGGCCACCGCTGCCGAAGCGGTGGCCATGGTGCGCTTGCAGGAGCTGCCGCCGGACGCCGTCGGGCGTCGGGCGGCACAGGTAGTGGAGCATGTTGCGGTGGCTGAGGCCCTGATGCCCGCAGAACCAGCATGACCTCGGATGCCGATGCCGGTCGGCGGAAGGCATCGCAGTGTGCTGGCCGGGATCCCGGCCAGCACACTGCGACGCCGGAGTCAGCTCCGGTGCCGGCCCGCGATCACAGCTCGGATGAAGGACTTCCGGCAGTGTTCCGTCGGGCTTTGGCTCCGATCAGCAAGACGGCACCGAGCAACAAGAGTGCTGCCGCGCCGATGAGGAACGGTGCCGGATTGTTGCTCCCGGTGACCGCGAGGGCACTGGTCGAGTAGCCGGCTCCGCTTGAAGCCCCGTTCGCGTTGGCGTTGGCGGCGGAGTTCGCATTCGCATTCGCAGCCGAGGCGGCTGCCGCGTTGGCGTTGGCCGCGGAGTTCGCGCTTGTCGCCGCGTTGGCGTTCGCGGCGGAGTTCGCATTCGCATTCGCGGCCGAGGCGGCTGCCGCATTGGCATTCGCGGCGGAGTTCGCGTTCGCATTGCTGTCCGCAGTGCCCACCCCGGCTTCGGTGACCCGTACCGTCGACGAAGCCAGACTGAATTTGGTCGCCGGGCCCCGGCCGTTGTTGGGCAGCAGGGTCAGGCTGAGCGCTCGCACGGTGAACGAATCCGTGCCCAAGTCGGCCACGCCGTTCAATGGTGCTTTAGTCGGCTGCTCGTTGATCGTGACGTTGGCTACCCGGGCCAGAACCTGTTCCAGGACCGGACGGAGGGTGTCCAGGACCGGGCCGGTCACCGACCCGACGACGGTGGGCAATTGATCGGTGACGCTCGCGATCGCGGTCTTGATCAACGGCCCGGTCGTCGAGCTGATCGCGTTGTCGAGGACCGGCTTGATCAGGTTGGCAATCCCGCTGCCGAAGTCGATTCCGGCAGCTGCGAGCGTGGTCGAGATTGCGGGGGATTTTCCGGAAACGCCGCTGAAGTCGGCCAATGAGCCGGTGACCGTGACATTGCCCTTTGCGACACAGGTTTCGACGCCCAGCACGGTGACGCAACCAGCCGATACTCCGAACACCATGGTGACTTTGACGTTGTTCAGGGCCTCGGTGAGGCTGTCGGCGATTTTGGTGGTGATGCTTTGCAGGGCCTCGGTGATCCCGCTGAGCACTGCTTCGATCAAGGTGTCGGAGAGCAGCTCGGTATTGGGCGGAAGGCTATTGAGGTCCCCACCGCCGGATTCCTTGACCAGCTTGGCCAGATCGACGCTGATCGTGCCGGTGGAAAGATCGACGAGCACCGAGCCGCTCGGGGTGCTGAGCGGGGAGCCGAGAAGTCCTTGGGTGGCGGTTTGGACCGCGGTGTCCAAACCTTCCAGTGTCACGGTCGAGCTGTCCACGCGCAATGTGCTGACGCCGGGGATCGAACCGCCGGCAATGGTGTTTTTGACCGTGTCCAGCAGTTGCCCCAAGGCGCCGCTTCCGGAAACCAGATCATTGATCGGGGCGACTGCCTGGTCCAGCGCGGTCTTCAGCGTCCCGGTCAGCTCAGCCAGCATGGGGCTGCGCAGCTTGAGGTTGATGCCGGCGATCGTGTACTGCGAGGTGACCTCGGTCTTTTCCTGCTTCGCACTCGATGCCAGTGCCCCGATTTCGAGCCGCGCCTGATCCAGGACCTGCTTGGTCAGGTCGGAAATGTTGAGCTGTTCCAGCACTTGGGTCAGATCGAAGTACGCGGGGTCTGCACCGACTCCGGCATTCGGGCCGGCGGCGATGGCGCCGTCCCGGCCGATCACTCCGGCGGAGGCGCGTGAGGCGATCGCCGTGGGTGATTCGCTGTAGCTGTTCAAAGCGCCGAGGCCATCGAGGTTGATCAGGCCGCCGGGACCGAAAAGCGGCAGTTCGACTCCGCCGAGATCGATGGATTCATTGGCGAGCAGGCTGACGTCGAAGGCGTTGCTGCCCGGACCCGGGTTGCTCGGATTCCCGGTCAGGATGTAACCCAGGTTGGCCAGTGGGGCTTTCAGCAGATCGCTTCGCAGCACCTGCGCCTGGGCTTCGGAGAGATCATTGGGTGCGGCCTGGGCTTGAGTGCCGGTAGCTATCGGCACGGCGGCCAATCCGAGGGCGGCCAGAATGGCGACTGCGCCGGTGAAACGCCTTCTCGTCGTGCTTCGTTGCTCGACGGGGGACGGAATCGAATGATTCATTGTTTTCCTCCAACTAATCGTGCTCAACGCCGGCAGAGTTCAAGAAATAAAATGAATCACGATCGGCATTGATCGCATTCGTTATGCATGACAGTCGATATTCTAACGTATTTCCGAGTGGCTGAGAATATGTTTTGATCCATTTGCCTGACCATGGCTGCGCGCGCGGTTTTTCGGGCCGGGGGATGGGGGCCGACGGATGAGGGGGCGTCAACGGTCCCGGATCGGCGAAATCCGGCGCAGCTGGCTATAATAAGCTGATCGGATTGAAAAACGTCCGGATTGGAAACAGGGCTGTACAGATCACGCTATTGGGGGCACCGAGTGATCGGCCAGACGGGTTCCATCATCATGGGGGATTGTTGATTGCCCCCGGGCTGCGGCCATGGATCCCCGGCGTCTGGTTGCAACACTCGGGTAAGGAAGGCTGATATGCCGGCGCGTCGTTTCGGTATTCTGTTGACGGGCAGCCGAACTGCCGGTTGTAGGGGTCATGGTGGAGTTGGCTCTGCGGCGCTGCACATTGGACTGTCGGCATGACCGGCAGACCCAACCCAGGGCGCCGGGCGGAGCTGCTGGAGCAGATTCTGGATTATCTGGAAACCCATGCGCTGAACAGCATTTCGATGCGGAAGCTGGCCCAGGCGCTGGGCGTGAGCACCTTCACCCTGACCTACCAATTCAATAGCCAGGAAGAATTGATGGCGGCGATCAGGACCGCTGTCAACGAACGGCTGCTCACCCTCGGCGAGTTGCTCAATAGCACTCCGGGTTCACGATTCGCCTATGCCGAGAGTTGCCGGAGATTCTGGAATTCGGCCAGCTCGAAACAATACGCGGCATATTTGCGGCTTGAGATGGAGTCCTCGATTCAGCAATCGCTCGAGCCGGAGGCGCGGATCCCGGCTCTGCAGGCCCGTGCCGCATGGCGGCTCGCCTCGACCGCGGCACTGGTTTCGCTCGGCGTGCCGCCGTCCGCGGCCACGGTCGAAGCCGAGGTCAATCAGGCGACCGTTTTCGGGCTGCTGCATGCCGCAATTTCATCGCCCCGGGTGGATTTCGCCGCGGCCTTCGAATACGCCTTGGCCGCCCATGTGGAGCGGATCGCCGAGTTGGCGGAGCCCCGGGCTCGCGCTGGGCGGGTATCTTCAGGGCTCGGCCGGGCCGCCGAATAGCCCCAGGCCGCGGAACGCCGAACCATCGCGACGGCGGATCTGACTGCCTCGGGAAAACAACCTCTGGGAAAACAGAATGCCCTGGCCGACGTTGCTGCCGGCCAGGGCATTTCTGCGCGGAGCTTCCTATCAGAATCGAACTGATGACCTTTTCATTACGAGTGAAACGCTCTACCGACTGAGCTAAGGAAGCCTGTGCGTTCCGACCGGGGCCTTAACGACACAAACAACAACTCTAAATGAGCCGCCGCTCAGGGTCAAAACGTTTCGCGGCTGTTCACTCAGCTTTCGCTCGGCATTCAGTGCACCGTTCCGCGTTCCGGCCATGCTGGAGGGAACAACGCGGCGGTTGAGCGATTTCGCGCACCCGTCGCCCGATGAAGGAGTCGCGAAGCGTGACGCTCGAAAGTGTTAAGCCCTTGCAGACAATTCCCGTCCGTGAACTCAAGCTGGCGGTGCTGGACATGGCCGGCACGACGGTGGCCGACGACGGATTGGTAGAGCAGGCTTTCAGCCGTGCGGTGGCAGCCGAGGGCATCGAACCGGGCAGTGACCGCTTCAAGAGCATGCTCGGATATGTCCGGGACACCATGGGCATTTCGAAGATCACGGTGTTCATGCATCTTTTCGACGGCGACCACGGGCGGGCCGAACGGGCGAACCAGGCGTTTGAGCGGGCCTATGACGACTTGGTGGCCGACGGCGGGTTGACCGCGGTTCCCGGCGCGGAGGACACCATTGCCTGGTTGCGGGATGCCGGCATGAAGGTCTGTTTGACCACCGGGTTCGCCCGGCACACCCAGAACATCATCTTGGAGTCGTTGGGTTGGATGGGCTTGGCAGATCTGAGCCTGTGCCCGGCCGACGCCGGCCGGGGGCGGCCTTATCCGGATATGATCCTGACCGCGGTGCTGGCGCTGGACATGGACGACGTGCGGGAAACCGTGGTGGTGGGGGACACCACCTCGGACATCCAGGCCGGACTGCGATCAGGCGCATCGATGGTCTTGGGCGTGCTCACCGGGGCGCACCGGGAAGGCGCGTTGCGGGCCGCTGGTGCCTCCGATGTGCTCTCCTCAGTAGCATTGCTGCCGGAGACGGTGACTCCGCTGGTCCCGGTACGTCGCCAATAGCCTGTCTATACAAGCAGCGTAGACAATTCTTTTTGCGTTCACCTTTCGGTAACTTTTTGCGCCCTTTGCCTTTCAAATCAGGGGATTAGTGTTGTCGAGTACTTGCGACGACAAGTTGCACCATTCAAGCTTCAAGCGTCACTCGCGCTCTCGAAAGGTTCACCATGAAGACCTCTGCAAAGGTTCTTGTCCGGCTTACTGCCGTGGGCTTGACCGCCGCACTGGCCCTGACCGCATGCGGCGGCGGGGCCGACCCGGCCAGCACCGGCAGCTCCACCGGCACTTTCGCCAAAGACTCCGACACCCTGGTGATGGGCATGGTCCCCGATGAGGGCCAAGCCACGTCCACCTATCAGCCGCTGGCCGACTACGTGCAAAAGGTCACCGGCAAAAAGGTCGAGGTCAAGCAGTCGACCAACTACGCGGCCCTGATCGAAGCGTCGATCGCCGGCCAGGTGGATGTGATCAGCTTTTCCGCCTTCACCTACCTGCAGGCGAAAGCCAAAGGAGCAGCCATCACCCCGGTCGGTGCCACGATCACGGAAAAAGGGACCGGAAAGCCGGGCTACTACTCGACCGCGATTGTGCCGGCAGGCTCCGACATCAAAGACGTCGCCGGGTTCAAGGGCAAAAAGGTCTGCTTCGTCAGCGAAAGCTCGACTTCCGGTTATCTCTTTCCGCAGTACATGCTCAAAAAAGCGGGCATAGACACCAAAACCGAAATCACTCCGGTGATGGCCGGTTCGCACGACGTCTCCGCACAGAAGGTCGCCAAGGGCGCCGAGTGCGACGCCGGCTTCGCCCAGGAAATCACGGTCACCACCACGGGACCGGCCGCCGGATTGTTCAAAGCCGATGACCTGAAGATCGTCGACAAGTCGCTGGTTCCGGGCCCGCCGTTCGCCATCGCGGATGCGCTTCCTGCCGATCTGAAGAAGACCCTGACCGAGAAGATCTCCACCGTCACGGTCAAGGACATCACCGACGCCGGAATCGCTTCCAACCCGGCGTTCGACAAGTTCTTCGGCGACGGAAACGCTCCGGTCGACGATGCCTACTACAACGACTTGCGCGATTTCTGCCGCAAGTTGCCCGAAGTGAAGACCTGCGCCGGAATCTGATCTTCCGACACGAGCGGGGCGGCCCTCAGGGCCGCCCCGCTCAGCAGCATTAACCAGGAGTTCCCCATGGCACATGCGCCAGCAATCCAGCACCAGCACAGCGAAGCGATCGCGGTCTCCCATCTGAGCAAAGACTTCGGTGAGGTCCGCGCGCTCTCCGACGTCAGTCTTTCGGTTCCGGCCGGCCAGATCGCGGTTCTGTTAGGCCTTTCCGGTTCCGGAAAATCGACCCTGCTCCGGCATTTCAACCAACTCGAACTGCCCAGCGCCGGCGAAGTGCGGGTCCTGGGCGAGCGGGTGGACGCTTTGCGCGGCAAGGAACTGCGCCGCCTGCGTTCCCGGGTGGGCGTGATCTTCCAGCAGTTCGAACTGGTGCCGTCGCTGAGCGTGATGGAGAACGTGCTCACCGGCGCCTTGTCTCGGTTGACCGGTCCCAGACTCGGCCTGGTCAGCTATCCCAAAGCGTTGCGGGCCAAAGCTCTGGACCACTTGGAGCGGGTGGGCCTGGGCGGCAAGGCCTTCCAACGCGCGGATACGCTCTCCGGCGGCCAGCAGCAGCGGGTGGCAATTGCCCGGGCGCTCATGCAGGATCCGGAAATCCTCTTGGCCGATGAGCCGGTGGCGTCCTTGGACCCGGAGTCTTCGCAGCAAGTGATGAACTTGATCCGGGAGATCGGCATGGAACGCAGCCTCACCGTGGTCTGCAGCTTGCACCAGGTGGAACTCGCGCTGTCCTGGGGCGACCGGATCATCGGCCTGCGTGCCGGGTCCTTGGTCTTGGACACGCCTACCGAGGGCCTGGGCAAGGAACAGGTGATGGAGATCTACGGCCAGGTGGCGACGTCGACGGCGGAGATCCGGGCGGTCCAGGACGAACTGGCCGAGGCCGCCGAGCAGCTGTCCGCCGCTTCGCCGGATGCGGTGCGCGGCCGGAATCTGCGAGGCTGACGTGGCGACGACTGGACTGAGTGCGCCACCGACCCGGGACCGGCCGGAGCCGGCCGTCGAACGCCGGCTGCTGCCCAGGCCTTCGGGCCGGTCGATCGGCGTCGCGGCGATCCTGCTCGGCTTGTTGGCCGCCGGAATCGTCGCCGTCGGCGCGCTGGGCATTTCCGGCCCGCGGATCATTTCCAGCCTGGACAAGATCGGAAAGTTCCTGGCCCGTTCGGTGCCGCTCGATTTCTCCGATCCGGGGCTTTTGGCCGAGCTGACCCTGAAAACCCTCGCCGTGGTGATCAGCGGCACCCTGTTCGCCACGGTGCTCTCGATCCCGCTGGCCTATTTGGCCGCCCGGAATACGTCGCCGCATCCAGGCCTGCGTTGGCTCGCCCGCGGGATCATCGTGCTGGCGCGTTCCATCCCGGAAGTCATCCTGCTGATCATCCTGGTGACCTTGATGGCCTTGGGTGCGCTGCCGGCCGTGGTGGCGATCGGCTTGCACTCGGTGGGCATGATCGGCAAGCTCTTCGCCGATGCGATCGAGCAGATCGACGAAGGCCCCAGGACCGCGATCCGCGCCGCCGGCGGCGGACGGATGCAGGAATTCGTCTCCGGGGTGCTGCCGCAGGTACTTCCGTCTTGGGTGGCCACCGTGCTGCACCGCAATGACATCAACCTCCGGGCTTCGGCGATCCTGGGTGTGGTGGGTATGCCCGGTCTGGGCTATGAGCTGTACACCGCGATCCTGCGACTCGACTATCCGCGGGCCCTGGCCGCCGCCGTGATCCTGTTCCTGCTATGCGTTGCGATGGAAATCATCGCTACGCTGTTGCGGTCGATGATCCTGGGCCGTCCGGCCGGCGGGCGCTCCCTCGGCGACCGGATCTCCCGGCGCGCAGTCGCCGCACCGCGGCGGTCCGGAGGCGCGGGACTGCCCAGTGCCGCAAGACTACCCGGTGCCGCAGGACTGTCCGGCGGTGCGGCAACCCGGTTGACTGCGCCCTGGAACGCGCGCCGGGTCCAGATCAATGTGATCGGTTGGTTGGCGCTCGCAGTGCTGGTTTGGGCGCTCTGGTACGCGCAGATCAATTGGCGCGACGTGATCGACGTCTGGGCGAGGATCCCGGAACGGGTCTCCGCGCTCTTCCCCCTGTCGTTCGGGGACACCCCGGCGCCGAAGATGCTGGGTCTGGTCTGGGAAACCGTCTACATCGCGTTGGCCGGCACCTTGATCGCGGTGCTGTTCTCGGTGCCGATCGGGTCTTTCGCGGCGCGGAACGTGGCCCTCAACGGCGCGGTGCACAAGTCGTTCCGGCTGGTCCTGCTGCTGGTCCGCGGGATCCCGGAGTTGTTGCTGGCGATCATCTTGATCCTGGCGACCGGCTTCGGCCCGATTGCCGGAGCCTTCGCACTGGGGCTGGGCGGGATCGGCTTGCTGGGCAAATTGCTGGCGGATTCGCTCGAAGAAGTGAACCCCGGCCCGGAAACCGCACTCAAAGCCACCGGTGCCCGGCGTGGCCAGATCTACGCTTCGGCGACCTTCCCGCAGGCCACACCGGCCTTCGTCGGGCATATTTTCTACATGCTCGATTCCAATGTCCGGGCAGCCACCGTGCTCGGCGTGGTGGGCGGCGGCGGCGTCGGGTTCGTGATGTTCGAGTCGGCGAGCCGGAGCCAGTACAACGTGGTTTTCACGATCGCCTTGATGATCCTGGCGATCGTCCTGGTCATCGAGGGCGTTTCGATGTGGTTGCGCAAGGCGCTGGCCGGCTAGGCGGATACGGCGCGGCCGGAAGCCGCCCAGCCGTCGGCCGGCTCAGCAGGTGAGGCCGTCCGACGGCGTTTTGCCGTCGACGAAGTAGTCGTCGACCGCATTCTGCACGCAGGCATTGGACCGGCCGTAGGCGGTGTGCCCATCGCCGTTCCAGGTGACCAGGACTCCGGAAGCGAGCTGTTGGCGCAGCGCCTGGGCCCAGGCGTAAGGGGTGGCCGGGTCCCGGGTGGTGCCGATGACCACGATCGGCCCGGCGCCCTCGGCGCTGATCGGCTTGGGCTGCACGCTCGAGGTGTAAGGCCAGTTCTTGCAGGTGGCCGCCGAGTAGCCGAGGTACTTCCCGAAGGTCGGCGAGGCCGCCTGGAGAGCCTGGGAATCGGCGCGCATCGCGGCCAAGTCGGAATTCATCTGGTAATCCAGGCAGTTGATCGCGGTGAAGGCGAAGGCCGTGTTGGAGGTGTACTTTCCGGAGTTCGGGTCCCGGTCGGCAGCGTAGTCGGCGAGCTCCATCATGCCGTTGGGATCGCCGCTGAACGCCTGGCCGAGCCGGGACTGCAGGACCGGCCAGAGATCGGTGGAATACATGGCCAAGGACAGGGCGGAGCTGAACCCGGAGCCGGTCAGCAGCCGGCCGTCGCTGGTCTTCTGCGGTGTCGCGTCATAGCTGGCATTCAAATCACGGATCTGCTGGACGGCTTGTTCCGGCGTCCCGCGCACCGGACAACCGCTGCTCTTGACGCAGTTGCTGGCCCAGGCCAGGATCGCGGCTTCGAAAGCTTTCGCCTGGCCCAAGCCCAGGGTCTCGATGGTCAGCGTCGGGTCCAAGGCGCCGTCGAGCACGAATTTGCCCACCTTGTCCGGGAACAGTTGCGCGTAATTCGCGCCGAGTTTGGTCCCGTAGGAGTAGCCCAGGTAATCCAACTTCGGCGAATTGAGCACCGCACGGAGCACGTCCAGGTCTTTCGCCGAGGAAATCGTGTCGACGAAGCCGAGCACCGGACCGGTGTTCTGGGCACACTGGGCGGCATCGGCCTTGCTCTGCGCCTCATAGGCGGCCAGGCCGGCGTCGGTGTCCAGGTCGTAGTCGGTCTGCCGCTCCCGGTCCTGTTCGGCGTCGCTGATGCAGGTCACCGGAGCCGAGCGCTTCACGCCGCGCGGATCGAAACCGATCATGTCGTAGGCGCTGCGCAGTTTTTTGGAGAACAGGCTATTGCTCTGCGCCACCATGTCGTAACCGGAGCCGCCCGGGCCGCCGGGGTTGACCACCACGGATCCCTGCTTCTGCCCGGTGGCCGGAAGTCTCACCACTGCCAGTTCGATCGTCTGGGACTGCGGGTTGGCGTAGTCCATCGGGACCTTGACCTTGGTGCACTGCATCGACTTTTCGCAGTCCGACCAACTCAATTGCTGGGTGTAGAACTCCTTGAGGTTTTCCGGAGCGTCTGCGGCAACCGAGGGGTCCTGCGGTTCCGGCGCCGACCCAGGGTAGACCGGGGTGCATGCGGTCAGCGTGAACAGACCGGCCAGAACCGCGACAGCGGCGCGCAAGGCGGGCTTCCTGGCTCCCGGACGATGCGTGCGGACGTTCTTCATTGCGGCTCCTCGCAGCTGACGGCGTTACAACAAACTTACCGTCATCGCCTCGATGGCCAAGAGCGGGGCGACATTGCTGCCCACAATCCGGCGCCGGACCTCATTGATCGACTCGATCCGGGACAGGGTCCGTTCCGCGGTTCCCCGGGCGGCGAATTCCGCCAATTGCGGACGCATGCCGGCATTGACGAGTTCGTCGTCCGAGGCCCGGTTGGCCGAGATCTGGATCAGCATCACGTCCCGGTAGAACGAAATCAGGTCGGTCAGCGCCCGGTCCAAGGTATCTGTGACGGAGCGCTTGGAACGCCGTTTCTGGTCTTCTTCGAGCTGCCGCACTTGGCTGCGGATCGACGGCGGCAAAGTTCCGGTTTCCGGGGCGCCCAAAGAACGCAGCAGCTGCTCTTTTTCGAGGACGTCGCGTTGTTCGTTGCTCGCGGCAGCCTCCGCCGTGGCCAGTTCCACCAGGGAACCGGCAGCCCGCACCGCCTCGGAGACTCCGCGCAGGCCCAGCGGGAGTTTCACGATCGCTTCCCGGCGGCTCCGCGCCCCCTCATCCTGGGCGAGCCGGCGCGCAATGCCCACATGGCTCTGCGCGGCCCGGGCGGAAGCCAAGGCCAAAGCCGGCTCCACGCCGTCCCGGTCGACCAGCAGCTGGGCCACGTCCTGCACCGGAGGAACGCGCAGGGTGACCATCCGGCACCGGGACCGGATGGTCACCAGCACATCTGCCGGGCTCGGCGCGCAGAGGATCCATACGGTACGCGGCGGAGGCTCTTCGATGGCTTTGAGCAGGACATTGGTGGTCCGCTCCAACATCCGGTCGGCATCGCCGACGATGATGATCCGCCATCGCGCAGAAGCCGGCCGGTCTTGCGCTTTGGTCACCAGCTCGCGGGCTTCGTCGATGCTGATCGTGGTCTTTTCGGTGGCCACGAAGGTGACATCGGAGTGCGTTCCGGCCATCACGGTATGGCAGGCGTGGCAGACGCCGCAGCCGCGGTTCGCCGGATCTTCCTGTTCGCAGACCAGGGTGGCAGCGAAGGCCCGGGCGGCATTCGAGCGGCCGGAGCCGGGCGGGCCGGTGAACAACCAGGCGTGTGCCGGGGCCTGTTCCAGCGCGGCCCGGCGCAGTTGTGCCACGACCGGCTCCTGGCCTTGCAGTTCGTTCCAGACACTCATGGCAACTCGCCCACTCGGGCCAGCACCGAAGCGTGCAGCGTCGCCACGTCCAGCCTGGCGTTCAGTACCAGATAGTGTTCCGGGCGGGCCTGGGCGAGGGTCAGGAAAGCCTGCCGGATCCTGTGGTGGAAACGGTCGGGTTCGGACTCCAGGCGGTCCGGGGCATTGTCCGCTCGGCGCTCCCTGGCTTCCTGCGGTGCCACGTCGAGCAATACCGTGACATCGGGGTGCAAGCCGGCCGTGGCCCATTCGTTGAGTTCGCGCACCCGGTCCTCGCCGAGCTCCCGGCCGGCTCCCTGGTAGGCGACCGAGGAGTCGACGTATCGGTCGGTGATCACCGTGGTCCCGGCCGCCAGCGCCGGACGGATCACTCGGGCGGCGTGCGCAGCGCGTGCGGCCGCGAAGATCAAGGCTTCGGTCCGGGCGTCGATCTCGCCCTGGCCGTGCTCCAGGACCAAGGAGCGGAGTTTCTCGCCGATCGGAGTACCGCCGGGCTCCCGGGTCAGCAACACCGTGCGGCCGCTGGCTTCCAGTGCGGCGGCGAGCAATTTCGCTTGGGTCGATTTGCCGGCGCCGTCGCCGCCTTCGAACGCGACGAAGAGTCCGCGCGGAACGCTGCCGGGCGAGTCGGGTGTATCGGCTGCCGCCGGAAGTGTGCTCACCGTCCAAGCCTATCGAGAATCACCGACAGCCAGGGCGGCTGGCCGATGCCGACCCCGGGCAGAAAACCGGGATGTCCCGTTGGGCGCATGCGCCCAACGGGACATCCGTGGATCGGCTGGACCGATTATTTGGTGACCAGGGTCAAGCCGTATGCGCTCAACGCGGGGTTCACCGGCTGGAAGTAGGCGACATTGGGCTGGCCGACTTTGTCGCCGCAGACTGTCGGTTTATTCGGCCCCTGCGAGTATCCCTGCCCGCCGGAGGTCAGTCCCTGGGCCTGCGTCCCGGTGATGATCGCGCCACCGGAGTCGCCGCCTTCGACGCAGGCGTTGTACTTGGTCAGGCCGGTGACCCGGTCGGTACCGGTGCCGTCCGCCCTGGTGTAGTTCACCGTCTGGTTTTTGGCCTGGATGGTGCCGCAAGTCCATTTGGTGGTCCGGCCGGACTTGCACGCCGTGCCGCCGATCGCGGTTTCCGTGGAGCCCGTCACGTTGACGTAGCTGCCGTTCTGGCGGTCCACCTGGGCCTGCAGCGTCACGTTGGCGGTGTCGGTGCGGATCAGGCCGTAGTCGTTGCCCGGGAAGTTGGACTTCTCGTAGGTCCCCAGAATCGTGGTGCCCTTTGCCTCGATCGGCCGGAGCGTGGGTTTGGCGCCGAGCTTGGTGGTGCAGTGCCCCGCCGTGACATCGAACGAATTCCCGGCGGAGTCCACGGCGGCGAAACCCAGCGAGCAGACTTGCCAGTAACCCGGACGGCCTTCGACCGGCAGGCCGTATTCCTGGCCGCCGTAGGCGTCGACCGCGCCGGCCGTGGTCATCGCAGTGCCTTCGCTCCGGGTCAGCGTCACGGCGCTGCCGTAGCGGCCCAGCGCTTGGTCCACGGCCGCCGGGACCGGCGATGCCGCCGGCAGGTCGACCACGACGGCGTTGCGGCTCGGGTCGATGCCCCAGCTGGCCCCGGCGACTTCGCCCAGAAGCGGGGTCAGCGCGCTGCGGACCTGTTCCAGTTGCGCCGCCGAACGGTTGACCACGAGCACTTTGCCGGCGCCGTTGATCCTGGCCGCCGGCACCATTGCCGGGTCGGTGACGCCGACGGCCAGTTCGCCGCTGGCCTGATCGATGAAAGCGCCGCCGCCGGCCGAGCCCAAGACCGCATCCAGCCGTTGGGCCGCGGCGGAGAGCGCCGGTTGCTTCGCCACCCGGTCGGCAGCGTCTTTGCTGCTCAGCCCGGTGGATTCGAGGTATTGCACTGCGGCTTCGGTCGCGGTCTGCGGCTGCTGATCCGCGGCAGGGGTTGCCGCGTTGGCCACACCGGCAACCGTAGTTGCCAGCAGACCGGCTACTGCCACGCCGCCCAAACACGCTCGCAGCGTGTTTTTGGTGATGCTTTTGCTCACTTCGGGGCTCCTTTAGATATTTTTATCAAGGGGGGTCCTGAAATCTCCCGGAATTTTGCCCGGAGATTGCTGCAACCCTAGAGCGCGGAATTCGGTGTTGTGAACGGCCCCCGGCATTTTGGGTGGCGATTCCCAGGCTCCAGTCAGGTTTTTGTTACAAGTAGTTTTCCTGGGCAACGAATGATTGGCTGCAACCTGGCTTACACTCGAGGCGTGAGTTCACCGGAAGCCCCGCCCCCGCCCGCAGACCGGCCTGCCGAGGCCCCGCTCGCGCCGGACACCCTCGTGGTTTCCGCCGGCCGGCCGGCTCGCCGGCACGATGCCCCGGTCAATCCACCGATCGTGGTTTCCTCGACTTTCCACGGTTCCGGCCAGGTGGTCGACGGGGATCGGGCATACGGGCGCTATTCGAACCCCAGCTGGGACCCCTTCGAAGAAGCCCTGGCCGGGCTTGAAGGCTCCGAATTGCCCGGGTTGCTCTATGCTTCCGGCCTGGCCGCGGCGTCGGCGGCCTTGAGCCTGGTGCCGCACGGCGGAGTGCTGGTCATCCCGCGGCACGCATACCAGGGCGTCTTGGTGATGGCCGCGGAGTTGGCCGCGGCCGGCCGGTTCGAGCTGCGCTACGTCGATGTCGCGGAAACCGATCAGGTGATCGCCGCATTGGCCGGCGCGGATCTGCTCTGGCTGGAAAGCCCCACCAATCCGTTGCTCGAAATCGCCGACCTCCCGACGCTGGTCCGGGCCGCCAAGCAGCTCAACCCGGCCGCGCTGGTGATCGTGGACAACACCTTCGCCACTCCGCTGCTGCAACGGCCCCTGGAGCACGGTGCCGACGTCGTACTGCATTCGGTGACCAAATACTTGGCCGGGCATTCGGATGTCATCCTGGGCGCTTTGGTGACGCCGGACCCCGGTTTGCGGGAGCGGCTGCTGCACCACCGCTCCATCCACGGCGGGATCGCGGGCCCGTTCGAAGCCTGGCTGGCACTGCGCGGCTTGCGCACTTTGGCGGTGCGGATCGAGCGCTCGCAGGCGACCGCGGGTCTGCTCGCCCAACGGCTCAGCGAACATCCGGCCGTCCGGTCGGTGCGTTATCCGGGCCTGGCCGCAGACCCCGGGCATGCCCGGGCCGCAGCGCAGATGGGCGGGTTCGGCTCGGTGCTCGGCTTCGAGCCGGTCGGCGGGGCCGCGGCTGCGGATGCTCTGGTCGAGCGGCTCCGGCTGTGGACTCCGGCCACCTCGTTGGGCGGGGTGGAATCGCTCATCGAGCGGCGGCGCCGGCACGCGAACGAGCCGGAAACCGTGCCGGAAGCTTTGCTGCGGCTCAGCGTGGGCATTGAAAATGCCGAGGATCTGTGGACTGATCTGCGGCAATCCCTGGCGAACTCGCAAACCCGATAAGCTGGGCAGGTGAATATTGCGGGGACCATCGGGTTTTTGATCATGCTGTTGGCCGGCCTGGTCGGCTTGGGCATCCAGATTTGGGCGCTGGTCGATTGCCTGATGGCGCGGCCGGCCGACTTCGAGCGCGCGGACAAGCGGACCAAATCGTTCTGGTTGGCGATCACCGGGGTCTCCGTGCTGGTCGGCATCCTCTACACGATCGGTGCCGGGATCGGCTTCACCTTGCTGCTGATGCTGGCCGGTTGCGTGGGGGCCGGAACCTATTTGGCGGATGTGCGCCCCGCAGTCCGCGCAATGCGTGGCGGCGGCCGCCCGCAGAACCCCTACAACTCCTGGTGATTCCTATCGGTCCGCAAGCTCTGCCGGCCGCCCCCGTGGACTGAGGCTCAATCCGGCGACACCGCGGACCAGGCGATGGTCAGCTCGCCCAACCGCCAGCGGTCCACGCCGTCGAGCACCGGCCAGCCGTCGGCTTTGAGCGAGCGGCAGGCCGCAACCCAGCGCTGCCGGGGGCCGAAGCTCGCCAAAGCGGCGTGATCCAGCCAGGCCTGGTCCAATCCGGCCAGGAAGCGGTGGACTCTTTCGCCGGGCACATTCCGATGGATCAAAGCCTTGGGCAGCCGTTCCGCCACGTCGGAGGGCCGGTCGAAACTGCCGAACCGTTGCGAAACGGTCAGCGATACCGGCCCGGATTTCGCCACGGCGACCCAACTGGCCCGGCGGCCGATTTCGTCGCAGGTCCCCTCGACCAAAAGCCCTGATTCGGTCAACCGCGCGCAGATCGTGGCCCAAATGCCAGGCACGTCCGCTGCTTCGTATTGCCGGAGTACATTGAAGGCGCGCACGATCACCGGTCGCCGCGCGGTCGGAATTTCGAATCCGCCGAGCAGGAAATGCAGTTTTCCGGTGGCCATCTCGAGTCCGCGGGCGACCCGCTCGGGTTCGATCTCGATGCCCGCCAGTTCCACTCCGGGGTGGACTTTGGCCAGCCGACGGTAGAGTTCGACGGCGGTCGTGGGGGTGGCGCCGTAGCCGAGGTCCACCACGAGCGGCTCTGCCGCAGTCCGCAGCCGCCAAGCCTGCGGTCCGGCGATCCAGCGGTCCACCCGGCGCAGCCGGTTCGGGTTGGTGGTGCCTCGGGTCACATTCCCCAGCGGTTTGGCGGCAGTCCTGGCCGTCGTCGTCCGCATTTTTCTCGCCCGCTCCACCACCTGGCCCAATCTACCGGCTCCGGGTGCGGTGAGGGGAACTGCTTGGCTAGACTCAGAGCATGACTTATACGCTGATCTTGCTGCGCCACGGCCACAGTGAATGGAATGCGAAAAACCTTTTCACCGGCTGGGTCGATGTCGATTTGAACGACCAGGGCCGGGCCGAGGCGGTGCAAGCCGGGCAACTGCTGGTGGAAAACGACTTGCTGCCGGACGTCCTCTACACCTCGCGGCAGAAGCGCGCGATCAACACCGCGAACCTGGCCCTGGCTGCCGCCGATCGCGGTTGGATCGACGTCAAGCGCTCCTGGCGGCTCAATGAGCGCCACTACGGCGCTTTGCAGGGCAAAGACAAGGCGCAGACGCTCGCCGAGTTCGGCGAAGCCCAATTCATGGAGTGGCGGCGCAGTTATGACGTACCGCCGCCGCCGCTGCCGGACGACTCCGAGTTCTCCCAGGTGGGCGATCCGCGGTACGCCGACCTCGGCGACGCGATTCCGCGGACCGAATGCCTCAAGGATGTTCTGGAGCGGCTGCTGCCGTACTGGGAATCCGAAATCACCGCGGATTTGCGGGCGGGCAAAACCGTCTTGGTCACCGCGCACGGCAATTCGCTGCGCTCGTTGGTGAAGCACTTGGACGGCATTTCGGATGCCGACATCGCGGCGCTGAACATCCCCACCGGAATCCCGCTGGTCTACGAATTGAACGACGATTTCACGCCGGTCACCCCCGGCGGCCGGTACCTGGATCCGGACGCTGCCGCAGCCGCCATCCAGGCCGTGGCGAACCAAGGCAAAAAGTAGCCCGCTAAGCCGTCGAGCGGCCAGTTCTGCAGGTTAGATCCCGTGGATAACCTGCAGAACTGGCCGCTCGACGTTGCTGTTGGTTTTTAGGCGTGTGCCTCGGGCTGCCACTGGCCGGTGACCAGGTAGGAAACCTTTCGGGCCACCGAGACTCCGTGGTCGCCGAACCGCTCGAAGTAGCGGCTGGCCAGGGTCACGTCGACCGTGGTGGCCGGAGTTTCCTGCCATTCCGGGGTCGCGATCGCCTTGAAGACGCTGCTGTGCAATTCGTCGATCCGGGCGTTGGCGGAGGCGATCTCGTTGACCAGATCGAGGTTCCGGGTTTCCAGCAATTCGCCCACCTGCTTGGAGATCTTGATGTCCAAGGCGGCCATTTCGTCGAACGTCGCGGTCAGCGATGCGGGAATGACTTTCTCCGGGAAACGCAAGCGCGCCAATTGCGCCACATGCCGGGCCAAATCGCCCATCCGCTCCAACGAAGCGCTCATCCGCAAGGATCCCACGATCATCCGCAGATCCGAGGCGACCGGGCCTTGGAGTGCCAGGATGTCGATTGCGCGTTCGTCGAGATCGTTTTGCAGGAAATCGATTCGGGCATCGGCGGCGATGACCTCTTGGGCCAGCTCGACATCGGCTCCGGTGAAGGCCTGGTTGGCCTTTTCGATGGCCTCGGTGACCAGCGCCGAAATTTCGATGAGCTCTTCACCAACCTGGTGTAGCTCAGCCTGGAATACTTTGCGCACGAAGCGTCCTTTCCCCTCAATGGTTGCCGCGGGCAGACTCAACGCAGCATCCCGCAGGGATCACCGCCCATTACGGCCACAACCCTACGGCCCAGCTTTCCAGTCGCCCATGAACACGCGGTCACGAGAAAGTGAACGTTGGTTGAACCCGGCCCGATTGCACCTGGATCCGGCGAATCCATGGTGCAGGCTAAGCATAAGCTAGTGCTGTGGACCCCCTGCTCATCGGAGTTGCCTCCGGACTGATCGGCCTGCTGATGGGCGCCTTTGGCGTGCTCGCATTCACGCTCAGCGACCGGCAGCGGAAGGTCTTCGACGCCGAGGACGAACCCAGCCTGCCGGCCGGTGCCGCGGAGGTACTGGCCGTCGTCGGGCGGGCTTTCGTGGTGGTCGACGTGCTCGACGGCGTGGTCCGGGCCAGCCCGGGAGCGTATGCCTTCGGCCTGGTCCGCGGGCACACCGTGGTGCACCGGGAACTGCTGCAGATGACCGACCGGGTGCGCCGCGGCGGTGTGATCGAGGAACACGAACTGGAACTGCAGCGCGGACCGCTGGGCGAAGGCACCATCATCGTCCAGGTCCGGGTTGCCCCGCTCGGCGAAGACTACGTTCTGCTGTTGGCCGACGACCGCACCGAAATCACCCGGACCGAGGCGATCCGCAACGATTTCGTGGCCAACGTTTCGCACGAGCTGAAGACCCCGGTGGGTGCGATTTCGCTGCTCGCGGAGGCGCTTGAAGCGTCGCCGGACGACGAGGAAGCGGTGCGGCGGTTCGCGCAACGGATGCACAAGGAGTCGCTGCGGCTGTCCGCCCTGGTGCAGGACATCATCGAACTTTCCCGGTTGCAAGGGGCGGACATCGTGCAGCAGGGCCACGCCGTGGACCTGAACAACGTGATCGCCGAGGCGGTGGACCGCTCCAAACTGCAGGCCGAGGCGAAGCACATCGAGTTGGTGACCGGCGGCACCGCGCCGGCACCGGTCTTCGGCGATGCGGACCTCCTGGTCACCGCGTTCCGGAATTTGATCGACAATGCCGTCCGCTACTCGCCGGAGCACACCAAGGTCGGCATCGGCCTGCGCCGGACCGAGGGGCTGGTCAGTGTCTCGGTCTCCGACCAGGGCGATGGGATCAGCACCGAGGAACAGGAGCGGATCTTCGAGCGCTTCTACCGGGTCGATGCGGCCAGGTCCCGGCAGACCGGAGGCACCGGACTCGGGCTGAGTATTGTGAAGCACGTGATTTCCAACCACGGCGGCGAAGTCACCGTGTGGTCCCAGCAAGGCAAGGGCTCAACATTCACGGTTCGTTTGCCGGAAATGGAAAGCCAGCAGAATCAAGGCGCAGACGGCGGCATCGAGGATGCCCGCCGGCTGTCCATACCGAAGGAGTGACTGCGTGAGCAGGATTTTGATCGTAGAGGACGAAGAGTCTTTTTCCGACCCCTTGTCCTATCTGCTGGCCAAGGAAGGTTTCGAGGTCGAGGTGGTGGACAACGGAATCGACGCGATCACCGAGTTCGACCGGGTGGGCGCCGATCTGGTGCTTCTGGACCTGCAGCTCCCGGGGCAGTCCGGAACCGAGGTCTGCCGGCAACTGCGGGCACGCTCGTCCGTTCCGGTGATCATGTTGACCGCCAAGGATTCGGAGATCGACAAGGTGGTGGGCCTGGAACTCGGTGCCGACGATTACGTCACGAAACCTTATTCATCGCGTGAGCTGGTGGCCCGGGTCCGGGCGGTGCTGCGCCGGCAAGGCGAGCCGGAAGAGCTGATGACCACGACGGTCCAGGCGGGCCCGGTGCGGATGGACATCGAGCGGCATGTGGTCAGTGTCAACGGCGACCAAGTGTCCCTGCCGCTGAAGGAGTTCGAGCTGCTGGAGATGCTTTTGCGCAACTCCGGCCGGGTGCTCACCCGCGGCCAACTGATCGACCGGGTCTGGGGTTCGGACTATGTCGGAGACACCAAAACCCTCGATGTGCACGTCAAGCGGCTTCGCTCCAAAATCGAACCGGACCCGTCTGCGCCGCGGTATCTGGTGACGGTCCGCGGGCTGGGTTACAAGTTCGAGCCGTAACCACCGGCCGCGAATCGCCGGCCGCGCCGGCCCGGCCAGAGCTGCTTTCGAGCATAAGAAGGGCCGCCCGCTTCAAGCGGGCGGCCCTTCGGCAAATCTCGGGGATTCCGGAACCGGAGGCTCAGGAAGAAGGCGTCGCCGACGACGTCGGGCTCGGCAGTGCCGGGCCGGGGACGTACTTCTTGTACTCTTCCAACGTGCCGTCCAACACCGGGACCTTGAGCTCGGCGCTCTTCGGAGTGCTGGTTCCGTCCTGGCTGATCGTGACTGCTTCCAGTGCGCCGGCCGGTTCGGCCACCGTGCTCAGGATCGACGCCTCATTGCTTTCATTGAGGTAGTACGGTTCGCTCGGATTGACCGTCACCTGGGTCTGGGCGCCGTCGGAGCCGCGGAAGGTCACTTGGACCGGTGCCTGCGAGTTGTTGAAGACCGCGCCGAGCACCCGTCCCGGCTGGTCCGCGCGTCCACTGGTCACGAGCAGGATGTTGCGCAGCTCGACATCGCCCAGATTGATCTGGGCACCGTCCGACGGAGCATAGGTGTGGGTGGTCTGCTGCGGCGCGATGTAGCTGCAGGCGGAGACTCCCAGAAGGCTTGCGCCGATCACGGCGACGGCGCCCAGGCGGCGGGGGAGGCTCAGGCCTCGGTGGCTCGCAGCGAGTTTCACGTACATTCTCCTCATATCAACGCGGCTGTGCCGATCGTCTGCGCGGTCTCCGACGGGAACGCATCGGATTTGGTCCCGGGACACAGCTACGGCTCAGAAAGCTTGCCCTCATAGCGTATCCGCAAATGCCGCCCGACTCGACTCGGACGCCCGCCGTCCGGGCCGCGGATCACCGGAAGTTCTGGAATTCCGCGGGCATATCGATGCACTTTTCGGCTAGCGAGTCAAGAGGGAATTAGCAGCCAATTCTTTGTCCCAGCTGTCCCTGACCTGCGAGAACATTGGCATCTGGCGGCTCTGCCGCGATCATTTCGTGATAAACTGGGATGCGGGAAAGGGAGAATCCACATGGTTTTTGAGGTCGGCGAGACAGTAGTTTACCCGCACCACGGTGCAGCAAAGATCGAAGAGATCAAAATGCGCACCATCAAGGGCGAAGAGAAAATGTATCTCAAGCTCAAAGTGGCCCAGGGTGACCTGACCATTGAAGTACCGGCAGAGAATGTCGATCTGGTTGGCGTCCGCGATGTGGTGGGCAAGGAAGGTTTGGAGCACGTTTTCGATGTGCTCCGGGCCGAGTTCACCGAGGAACCCACCAACTGGTCACGCCGGTACAAGGCGAATCTGGAGAAGTTGGCATCCGGCGATGTGATCAAGGTGGCAGAAGTCGTCCGCGACTTGTGGCGCCGGGATCATGACCGTGGGTTGTCAGCCGGAGAGAAGCGGATGCTGGCGAAAGCCCGGCAGATTCTGATTTCCGAGCTTGCTCTGGCGGAAAAGACTGACGAAGAAAAAGCAGCCACGGTATTGGACGAGGTTTTGGCCTCCTAGTACGCAGCTGCTGAGCAAAAGGCCCCGGTCCCCATGGACCGGGGCCTTTGCTTTGCCCGGCTGCTTTGCCCAGTCCAGTTTTGCTTCGGTCGCGCCTGGCCGTCCGGTCCCACTGAGTCGGCCCACTGAGTGGGACCGAATGAGCATCTCCCAGTGGGCGAACCTACTCGGTGGGACACAGCCGCAGGGCGAAGCGGCGAGCGGAACTCCGGCCTGTGCCCGGGATACCCTGGTGGGATGGATGCTCAGCACGAATTGCGGGTGGCGGTCATCGTGGTGGCTGCCGGTTCCGGTGAACGGCTCGGACAGGGCCAGCCCAAGGCCCAGGCGACTCTGGGCGCGGAACCGCTGCTGGCGCATGCGCTGCGCGGCGTCTTGGCGGCCCGGGTCGGCCAGCTGGTCTGCGTAGTGGTGCCGCGGGGGGATACCGAGTTGCGCGCGGTCTGCGCCGGGATCGATCCGGAGATCATCACGGTCGACGGCGGGTCCACCCGTTCCGACTCGGTCGGCAATGCGTTGGCAGTGTTGCCGGAAAGCATGGATGCGGTGCTGGTGCATGATGCGGCCCGGCCATTGACTCCCGAGGAAGTCTTCCACCGGGTGCGCAACGCCCTGGACGCCGGGGCGAAGGCGGTCATTCCCGCGCTGGCGGTGGTGGATACGATCAAGCGGGCGCAGCCTGCGGCGGACCCCGGCATCGCCCCGGAACAGGTGCACTCCACGCCGCAACGCGAGGAGTTGCGCGCGGTGCAGACGCCGCAGGGCTTCGACTTGGCCACCTTGCGGACCGCGCATGAGGCCGCGACGATGTTCGACGACGCGCAAGCCGCGGCGATCACCGACGACGCCATGCTGGTGGAGTCGCGGGGGGTTCCAGTGTTCCTGGTACGCGGCTCCGAGCTGAGCCTGAAGATCACCACGCCGACCGACCTGTTGATCGCCGAGGCCCTGCTCGAAGGCCCGGCCGCACCTCGTTGGGTGGAAGGCTGATGCGGCTCCCGCGGACCGGCATCGGCGTCGACGTGCACGCCTACGGAGACGATTCCGCGGAACTCTGGTTGGCTGGTCTGCATTGGCCCGGGGAACCCGGTTTGTCCGGCCATTCGGATGGGGACCCGGTGGCGCATGCGGCAGCAGACGCGCTGTTTTCGGCGGCCGGCGTCGGTGATTTGGGCACGCATTTCGGCACTGACCGACCTGAATACGCCGGCGCTTCCGGAGCGACGCTGCTCGCGGCCGCTGCTCGAATCATCCGCGAGGCGGGTTTCGACATCGGCAATATCGCGGTGCAGTTCGTGGCCAATCGGCCGAAGTTCGGTCCCCGCCGAGCCGAGGCCGAGGCAGTCTTGACGGAAGCCGCGGGTGCTCCGGTTTCGGTTTCCGCGACGACGTCGGACGCTTTGGGTTTCACCGGGCGGGGCGAGGGGATCGCGGCGATCGCGACGGCCCTGGTGTACCCGAGCACTGGAACTGCAGCTCAACATTAGGCCCGGAATGTCGAGCTGTGGCAGTTCAGCTCCAGATTGGAAGCGCAAAGCAGAGCCGACGTGGATTCGTCGGCTAGCCTTGAGGGGTGACTCTGCGCTTTTATGACACCGCAACAGCTGAAGTACGCGACTTCGTGCCCCTCGTCGAGGGCCAGGCTTCGCTGTACTACTGTGGTGCCACCGTGCAGAGCGAACCGCATATCGGGCACCTGCGCTCGGCGTTGGTCTTCGATCAGCTCACGCGCTGGCTGCAGGCCAAAGGACTCAAAACCACCGTGGTGCGCAATGTCACCGATATCGACGACAAAATCCTAGCCAAGGCGGCCGAAGCCGGCGAGGAATGGTGGGCCCGCGCTTACCGCTATGAGCAGCAGTTCAACGCCGCCTACGACAAGCTCGGCATCAGCCGACCGGACTATGAACCCCGCGCAACCGGGCACATCCCGGAGATGCACACGCTGATCCAGGACCTGATCGACCGCGGCCACGCCTACCCGGCGCCCGACGGCTCCGGCGATGTGTATTTCGACGTGCGTTCCTGGGCCAAATACGGCTCGCTGACGCACCAGAACATCGACGATATGCAAGCCGCAGCGGATGCGGATCCGCGCGGCAAAAAGGACCCCCGCGACTTCGCGCTCTGGAAGGGCCGCAAAGCCGAAGAGCCCGCGACGGCGTCCTGGCCCAGCCCGTGGGGTCCCGGCCGTCCGGGTTGGCATCTGGAATGCTCCGCGATGGTGGGCAAGTACCTGGGCGACGCCTTCGATATCCATGGCGGCGGCCTGGACTTGCGCTTCCCGCACCACGAGAACGAGATGGCGCAGTCCCAGGCGGCCGGCAAGCCGTTCGCGAACTTCTGGATGCACAACGGCCTGGTGGCCTACCGGGGCGAAAAGATGTCCAAGTCGGTCGGCAATGTGGTCGGCCCGGACGAGCTGTTCGCGCAGGCTTCGCCGCGCGTGGTCCGGTACTACCTGGGCCAGGCGCACTACCGGTCGGTGCTGGACTATTCGCCGGAATCGCTGGACGAGGCGGCAGCCGCGCTGGAACGGATCGACGGATTCATCAGCAAGGCAATCGTGCGTATCCATCAGGTCGAGGATGCCAGCGGACAAAATCCGACCGGCTGGTTCGCCTATGCGCCGTTGGGCCATATGCCGGAGGCTTTTGCCGAAGCCATGGATGACGACCTCAACATACCCAAAGCCCTGGCGGTATTGCATGAGCGCGTCCGAAGTGGAAACGCAGCCCTTGCCGACGATGAGAATGAGGCGACCTCGGCCGCTCTCTTGGCTGTTCTGGCCATGACTGACGCGCTTGGACTCAGCTCCGTTCCCTTGGTGGGTTCAGCAGACAACCAATCGGCCCTGGCTCTGGAATCCCTGGTCCAAGCCCGCTTGGCCGACCGCGCCGCCGCCCGTGCGGAAAAGAATTGGGCCCGTTCGGACGAGATCCGCGACGAACTGGCCGAAGCAGGTATCAAGATCGAAGACTCATCCAATGGCGCCACGTGGTCCATTGAACGAAAGCAACAGAGGTAGAGCAATGGCTGGAAATCCCCGCGCCGCCAAAGGCAAGAAGGGCCCGTCGAAAGGCACTGGAGGCCTCGGCCGCAAGGCGCTCGAAGGCAAAGGCCCCACGCCCAAGGCCGAAGACCGTCCGTACCACAAGGCCTACCGGGCCAAGGAACTCGCCGAGCGCTCGGCTGCGAAGCGCCCCGGCAGCTCCAGCGGCCAGGGCGCCCAGCGCGGTGGCCAACGGCGGGGCCGGGCCAGCGAGGAAATGGTCACCGGCCGCAACTCCGTGGTCGAGGCGCTGCGTGCCGGCGTGCCGGCGAAAGCGCTCTACATCGCGGTGCGGATCGAGGTCGACGACCGGGTCAAAGAGGTCTTGAAGCTGGCCTCGGAACGCGGCATCCCGCTGATGGAAACGCACAAGCCGGAGCTCGACCGGATGACCGATGAGGCTGTGCACCAGGGCCTGGCCCTGCAAATTCCGCCGTACAACTACGCGGACGCCATCGATCTCGCCCAAGAGACCATGGACAAGTACAAAAAGGGCTACATCAAGCACGCGCCGCTGATCGTCGCCCTGGACGGCATCACCGATCCGCGCAACCTGGGCGCAATCATCCGCAGTGTCTCCGCGTTCGCCGGGCACGCCGTCGTCGTACCGGAACGGCGCAGCGTCGGTCTGACCGCCTCCGCCTGGAAGACCAGCGCCGGTGCGGCCGTGCGGGTCCCGGTGGCCCGGGCCGGAAACCTCAACCGGGCCCTGGAGTCGTTCAAGGGCATGGGCTACTTCGTGCTCGGGCTCGACGGTGACGGCGACGTTTCGCTCCCGGAACTCGCAGTGGCCAAAGAGCCGGTGTGCATCGTGGTCGGTTCCGAGGGCAAAGGCCTGTCCCGCCTGGTCCGGGAGAATTGCGATCAAATCGTCTCGATCCCGATCGATTCCGCGATGGAATCGCTCAACGCCTCGATGGCGGTGGGCATCAGCCTGTACGAAGTGTCCAGGCAACGCGTCGCGCCGAAACCGGGAAGCACCACTGCCTAGGCCATGACCGAGATTCTTTCCGCCACCGTGCTCGGCGCGGCGGCTTCCCGGCCGTTTCCGCTCGGCCTGAGCGCGCCTTTGCAGGGCGACCCGGCCACCGTGGTGAATGTCGCCGTCTGGGCCCCGGACCTGACCGAACTGATCCTCTATTTCCGGCCTCCGGGCGGAGCCTGGCAAGCGCAGCTTTTGCCGGAGTTTTCGGACGGAGTGCACCACGGGGTCGTGGAAGGCATGCCGGTCGGATCGCACTACGGCTTCGGCCGCGAGGACGTCGAGCCGGAATCCAGCCAATTGCTGCTGGACCCGTATGCCCGGGCGATCGACTCCGGAGAACACCTGCTGGGCGTCCGGATGGCCGCAGATTTCGATTGGGGCGGCGATGCGGCGCCCTTGACCCCTTGGCGGGACAGCGTGATCTATGAGGCGCATGTCAAAGGCCTGACCAAGCTGCATCCGGAGGTTCCGGAGGAGATCCGAGGCAGTTACGCGGGCTTGGCGCATCCGGCGATGATCCGGCATCTGCGCGAACTCGGCGTTACCGCGGTCCAGTTGCTCCCGATCCATGCGCACCTCGACGAGGCGCATTTGCGCGAGCTCGGGCTGCCGAATTATTGGGGCTACAACACGATCGGCTATTTCGCCCCGCACGCCCAGTACGCCTCCGCCGCGGCGCAGGCTGCCGGGCCGCAGGCCGTGCAGGACGAGCTCAAAGGCATGGTCAAGCTGCTGCACGCGGCCGGGATCGAAGTGATCCTCGACGTGGTCTACAACCATACGGCCGAGGGCTCGCAGGGCGAACCGGCACTGAGTTGGCGCGGCTTGGCGGAGCACAGGTACTACCGGTTCGACGGCGACCCGGCGGCGGGTGCCGGCTATCTGGACACCACCGGGGTCGGCAACACTTTGGACTTCGGGGAGCCGAAGGTGATCCAAATGGCGCTGGATTCGCTGCGTTACTGGGTCGAGGAATTCCACATCGACGGATTCCGCTTCGATCTGGCGGTCACCCTGGGCCGGGACGCAGCCAATGCGTTCAGTCCGCAGCATCCGTTCCTGGTCGCCGCGGCGACCTCGCAGGCGCTATCCGGGGTGAAACTGATTTCGGAGCCTTGGGATTTGGGCAACGACGGTTGGCAGACCGGCCGGTTCCCGGTGGGCTGGGCCGACTGGAATGACAATTTCCGGGATTCGATCCGCGATTTCTGGCTTGCCGACCAAGGTTCGATCGCCAATGGCGGGACCGGCGGCGGGCTGGCCCGGCTCGCCGATGCGCTCTCCGGCTCGACCCGGTTGTTCGCCGCCTCCGGGCGCAGCCAACTCGCGTCGATCAACCTGGTGACCGCGCACGACGGGTTCACCCTGGCGGATCTGACCGCTTACAACCAGAAACACAATGCGGCCAACGGCGAGGACAACCGGGACGGCAATGACAACAACCGGTCCTGGAACCACGGTGCCGAAGGGCCGACCGAGGATGCCGGGATTTTGGCGGCCCGTCGGCAGAGCGCGAAAAACGTGATGGCTACGTTGCTGCTCTCCTTGGGCGTGCCGATGATCACCGCAGGCGACGAACTCGGCCGCAGCCAGCAGGGCAACAACAACGCCTACTGCCAGGACAACGAGATTTCCTGGCTCGACTGGTCGGCGGCGGATCAAGACCTGTTCGCGGCGACCCGCGGCCTGGTCCGGTTGCGCAAGGACTATCTTTCGGCGCAGCCTTCCACCTACCCGGCGCGGGACGAGACGTCCTATCTGCACTGGTTCGACGCGGCGGGCAACCCCTTGTCCCCGGAGCAGTGGCAGGACGGCTCGCAGCGGGTTTTGCAGATGCTGCTCGGTTCCCCGGACGGCGTGATGGACGGCCTGGTGGTCTTCAACGGCACCGCGGAACCGGTCGACGTGGTCCTGCCGCCGTTGGACGGTCGGGAGTTCGAACACCGGTTCAGCACCAATGCCTCGCATCCGGAGCGCCAGGGCAGTCTGCACCGGCCCGGAAGCACCGACCAGGTCGACGCGAACACCATTACGATCTACAAGGCCTGAGCCGGCCGGAGCGCTTTCGGAGCATGTTCTGGCAGGATGTCCCCGTGGAAAGGTACCCGATATGACGACCCGAGCGAAGTCTCCGGCCGCGAAACGGAAGCAGTTGGCAACCCTGATCGCCGGCGTGATCGCCGTATTGATCGTGCTGGGTGCCGCTTTCCTGATCAACAAGTTGGGCGCCAACGACGCCGCGGCGCCGGCGGCGAGTTCGGCCAAAGCCAGCACCGGCAAAACCAGTTCGGCGAAGCCGACGCCGGCGAGCTCGGGCAGCACCCCGAGCAGCTCCGCGAGTGCTGCCGCGAGCAGCAAAACCAACGCGCCGGCGAACCCGTCCAAACTCCCGGTGATCAAGGCTTCGCAACTCCCCAAGGAAGGTCAGCAGACTTTGGCTTTGATTGGCAAAGGCGGCCCGTACCCCTATGACCGGGACGACATCAACTTCGGGAACTTCGAGGGGGTCCTGCCGAAGCAACCCGGCGGCTATTACCGTGAATTCACCGTGCCGACGCCGGGCGCCTCGAATCGCGGAGCCAAGCGGATCATCGTCGGAAAGAGCGGCGAGAAGTATTACACGGACGACCATTACGCCAGTTTTTCGTTCATCCAGGAGGACCAATGACCCGCCCGCAGGTCTATGAAGTGGCTGCCGCCCAGAGCAAGGACCAGGTTCTGGACGCCTTCGCGGCAGCGCTGGATTTCCCGGACTACTTCGGGCGCAACCTGGATGCGCTCGCCGATTGCCTGCATGATTTCGCGGCCGCGGCCAGTGCGCCCACCACGGTGGTCTGGCGCGTCGATGCGGGTTTCGAAACGACCCGGAGCTACCGCCTGATCCGGGAGATCCTGGCCGAGGTGGCGGCCAAGTCGAAGCAGGAGTCGCCCAAGGCCGCGGTGAGTTTCGTGCTGCAGGAACAGCCTCCGGCCCCGGCCGTCCAGCGGCACTAGCACATCCGCGTTAATCCGGTTCGCGGGCAGCGCCCAGGCTGCAGTCATCTGCGCTTGCCACGATGTGCTCGTCAAGCGTCTGCGGACGCGAAATGCTACCGAAAGCACAAGCCATGAGACGAACCCTCAGCTCTGCCTTCTCTGCCCTGCTCGCCGCCATGATCCTGGCGCTCGGCGGCGCCTTCTTCCTGTCCCCGGCGCAGGCCTCGCCCGCGACCGCGCAGCCGGCCGCGGTCCATTCGGCGGTCCTAGGCGGCTCCGTGGAATCCGGGGCGGCCCGATCCGGGAACCCCTCCGACCTGCCCACCATCAATGCGTCCGCGCTGCCCAAGGAGGGCCGGGACACCCTCGCCCTGATCGCCAAGGGCGGCCCCTATCCGTACAAACAAGACGACCAGACATTCAGCAACCGCGAAGGCATTCTGCCCGCCGAGCCCAGCGGCTACTACCGGGAGTACACCGTGAAAACCCCGGGTGCTTCGGATCGCGGCGCCCGCCGGATCATCGCGGGTTCGGACGGCGAGAAGTATTACACCGCCGACCACTACGCGAGTTTCAAGTACATCGACGAAAGCAAATAATCCGAGTTCAGTTTCACCACGGGCCGGTCCCACCGAGTTCGCCGACTCAGTGGGACCGGCCCGTGGTGTCCCATTCCGACGCCCGACCCAGTGGGATATGCCCGCGAGGCTCGATCCGCCGAGGCCGGCCCGGAACGGCTCAGAAATCCCAGTCGGCGTCGCTGGTCCCTTCGGACTTCCCGATCACGTATGCCGAGCCGGAACCCGAGAAGAAATCGTGGTTCTCATCTGCCCCCGGAGAGAGCGCAGCCAAGATTTCCGGATTGACCGCGGTTTCGGCCGCTGCGAAGGGAGCCGGGTAACCCAGGTTCATCATCGCCTTGTTCGCGTTGTACCGGACGAACACCGCGACGTTCTCGGCAAGACCCAGAGGTGCATACAGCTCCTCCGTGTAGGCGAGTTCGAGGGCATAGAGTTCCGCCAGCAGCGCGCTGGTGAAGTCCCGCAGTTCCGCCTGTTCGGTACGGTCGGCGAGCTCGATGCCGCGCTGGAATTTATAGCCGCTGTAATAGCCGTGGATCGCCTTGTCCCGCAGGATCAACCGGATCATGTCCGCCGTATTGGTCAGCACGCCCCGGCAGGAAAAATGCAAGGGCAGATAAAAGCCGGCGTAGAGCAGCAACGAGGACAGCAGGGTGGAGGCCGCTTTGCGTTTGAGCGGCGCTTCGCCGGCGTAATGCGCGAGCACGGTCTTCACCCGCTGCTGCAGCAGGTCGTTTCCGACGGCCCATTCGTAGGCTTCATTGATGCGCGGGGTGCTGCACAGGGTGGAAAAGACCGAAGAATAACTCCGCGCATGGATGGATTGCATGAACGCGATGTTGGTGTAGACGGCTTCCTCGTGATCGGTCAGGGCATGCTGGATCTGGCAAATCTCGCCCACTGTGGCCTGCACGGTGTCCAACATGGTCAACCCGGTGAAGACCCGCATGGTGAGGGTTTGTTCGAGTTCGCTCAACTGCTGCCAGGACGGTAGGTCATTGGACAGTGGGACTTTCTCCGGCAACCAGAAATTCGCGGTCACCCGATTCCAGATTTCCAGGTCTTTCTCATCGCCGATGCGATTCCAATTGATCGGTCGGATGCGGGCTTGTGGGTCCTGGGCGAAGCCCGGGGGAGTGATCGCGGTGTCGAAGAAGTTCCTGGGGGCTGATTCGGCAGTTCTGGGATGGCTCATGCGACGCGGCGTTCCGGTTGGCCGGCCCAAAAGGCGTCAAGCCCCCGCTCGACGGCAAGCACGTCGTGCTCGGTGCCCAACAGCTCGAAACGATAGAGCACCGGCACCGCGCACTTGCGCGAAATGAGCGTACCGGCAAGGCAGAAATCCGCACCGAAGTTGGTGTTGCCGGAGGCGATGACGCCGCGCAGCAGGGCCCGGTTCTGCGGAAGGTTCAAGAAGCCGGCGACTTGCCGGGGCACCGCGCCGGTCGCCGCGCCTCCGCCGTAGGTCGGCGTCACCAGGACAAATGGCTCGGTGGCACCGAGCATGGGCTCGAGCCGGGGCCGCAGCGGGATCCGGGCCGCGGCCCGGGACAAGCGGTCCACAAAACGCCGAGTGTTTTCAGAAACGCTGGAAAAGTAGATGAGGTTGACCATCTTCCTCCTAAGTAGCTACTGGTCGACACAAGATGATGTGTCCAAAGTGCCAAACTGACACTAGATCTAGTAGATCAAGAGGATGTCGATTAATCATTAGACACGCCGAAGAAATTAATTAAGGCATGCCGAAACACAAAATCCTGACGTTCGGACTGGACCCAAGCCGCAAAAAAGACCTTGCTGGTCGGCCGCCGCGCGGGGCCGACCAGCAAGGTCTTTCGGTGCGCAGACTGGGCTAAGCGCTGACGATCAGGCCCAGCTCCGCCGGATTGGCCAGCGCCGGGTGCTCCGGGAGTACCCGCACCGTGTAACCGAAACTGCCGGAGCGGTCGATGACGACGTCGCCGGTGAAGAGGTAGCGGCCATCGCCCAGGTCTTCGGCGGCGCCGAGCGCGGCCGAGGCGGTTTCACTGAGTTCATCGCTGTCCAGCGCCCGGCCGTAGGCCACCTCGACCCGGACATCGGCGGGGGCCAGGCCGCCCAGATTCAGGTAGGCGCGGATTGCCAGGCTGTCGCCGATCTGCGGATCTTCGGTGACCCCTTCGGAATCCACGTGCTCCACGGTGACCGCCGGCCAAGCCTGCAGTACCCGGTTTCGCCACCGGGCGAACTCCCGGGCCTGCCGGAAGTCGTCTGCAGCAGCGGCCCGTCCGGCGATTGCGGCCGGCTGGTACAAGCCGTTGACGTAGTCGGCGAGCATCCGTTCCGCGGAAACCGCCGGACCCAGTGTGGCCAGCGTGTGCTTGATCATCGAGATCCAGTGCGTCGGCAATTCCGACTCCGTCGGGATCGATGGCCCGGCCGCGCCCGCCGATTCGGCGAATCCGGCAGAGCCGTAGAACTTCGGCGCCACCTGGGTCTCCAACAGTTCGTAGAGCGCCGAAGCCTCGATGTCGTCGCGTTCTTCCGCGGAGGCGCCGTTGTTCGCGGTCGGAATCGCCCAGCCATTTTCGCCGTCGTACATTTCGTCCCACCAACCGTCCAGCACGGAGAGGTTGAGGCCGCCGTTGATCGCGGACTTCATCCCGGACGTCCCGCAGGCTTCGAGCGGGCGCAACGGATTGTTGAGCCAGACATCGCAGCCGGGGAACAGCGTCCGGGCCATCGCGATGTCGTAGTTCGGCAAAAACACGATCCGGTGCCGTACTTCGGGATCGTCGGTGAACCGGACCAAGTCCTGGATCATCTTCTTGCCGGCATCGTCGGCCGGGTGCGACTTGCCCGCGATCACCAGCTGGATCGGGTGCTGTTCATTGAGCAGCAAAGCCTTGAGCCGGGCCGGATCGCGCAGCATCAGGGTCAACCGTTTGTAGGTCGGCACGCGGCGGGCGAAGCCGATGGTCAGCACCTCGGGGTCCAGCACCGCATCGGTCCAGGCGAGTTCGGCATCCGCGGCACCGCGTTTCTTCCACGAGGCGCGCAACCGGCGCCGGACATCGTCGACCAGGGCCGCGCGCAATTCACCGCGCAGCAACCAGACGTCCTGATCCGAGATTTCGTAGACTTTCGACCAATCCGGCTGGTCCAGCACGCTGCCGCCGAAGTGCTCGACGGCGAGTGCGCTGATTTTCGGGTCCACCCAGGTGGGCACGTGCACGCCATTGGTCACCGAGGAGATCGGCACTTCCGAGTGGTCGAAGCCCGGCCAGAGCCCGGAGAACATCTCCCGGGAGACCACACCGTGCAACTTGGCCACCCCGTTGGCGCGCTGGGCCAGGCGCAGGCCCATCACGGCCATGTTGAACACCGCGGAGTCGCCGCCGTCGTAGCTTTCCGAGCCGAGTTCCAGAATCTTCTCGGTAGGCACGCCGGGAGCCAGCCCGGCGTCGAAGAATTGTTGGATCTGGGTCTTCTGGAAGCGGTCGATGCCGGCCGGTACCGGGGTGTGCGTGGTGAACACCGTCGAGGCGCGGCCGGCAGCCAGTGCCTCGTCCCAGTCCAGGCCCTTGCTTTCGATCAGTTCGCGGATCCGCTCGATGCCCAAGAAGCCGGCGTGGCCTTCGTTGGTGTGGAAGACTTCGGGCGCCGGGCCGCCGGTCAGCCGTTGGTGCACCCGGAGCGCCTTCACGCCGCCCATGCCCAGAAGCAGTTCCTGCTGCAGCCGGTGATCGCCGCCGCCGCCGTAGAGCCGGTCGGTGATCAACCGGGCAGCATCGTCATTGCCCGGAACGTTCGAGTCGAGTAGCAGCAAAGGGACCCGGCCGACGTCGGCACGCCAGATCCAGGCGTGCAGCTCGCGCCCATCGGGCAGCGGCAAACTGATCTGCGCCGGGCTGCCGTCCGGCTCCCGGAGCAGCGTCAACGGCAACCCGTCCGGGTCCAGCACCGGGTAGGTCTCCTGTTGCCAGGCGTCCCGGGAGAGCGACTGTTTGAAATACCCGGCCTGGTAGAGCAGGCCGACGCCCACCAGCGGGATGCCCAAGTCGGACGAGGCCTTGAGGTGGTCGCCGGCCAGAATGCCCAGGCCGCCGGAATACTGCGGGAGCACCTCGGTGATGCCGAATTCGGGCGAGAAGTAGGCGATGCTTTTCGGGGCTTCCGCGCCGAGTCCCTGATACCAGCGCGGTTCCTCGAGGTACCGCCGCAAATCCGCTGCGGCCACTTCGACCCGGGAGACCACCTCCGGATCGGCGGCGAGCTGCTGCAGTTGTTCCCGGGTCACGGAGCCCAGGAACTTCACCGGGTCCGCGGAGCTTTCCGCCCAGATTTCCGGATTCAGCGAGGAAAACAACTCGCGGGTCGGCAGGTGCCAGGACCAGCGGAGGTTGCCGGCCAGCTGCGCCAAAGGGGCGATCGGCTCGGGCAGGACAGTTCGGACGGTAAATCTGCGGATGGCCTTCACCTTTTCCAAGGTAGCCGAGAACGCTGAGCGTTGGAACTGCTTTGGATGACCATTTGGTATATGACGTGTAAACGCTTGCTCACCGGGCTCCGCAGCGGGCCCGCAGGGTCCGGCGGGATCAGGACCGCGATCAGCGCGCTGCGCAGAAAGCGTTTTTGATCAGGCCGCGGCTTATCGCCAATTGATAGTTTTTATGGGCTGTTCATTGCTAGGCTGTTCCGGTAAAGGCATCGAAGACGATGGGATATCTTTTGCGGGACGCCAGAATTCAACCGAAAGCCGGGGCATTGAACCGGCGAGGCTTTTTGGGAGCTGCATTGGGGGCTGGGTTTCTGCTCCCGGCGCTGAGCGGCTGCGCTGCCGATTCCGGCAATACGCTCCGGGTGGCCTACAAACAATGGGGTAGCGGAAAGGTCCTGGAAGATTTCCTGACCAAGGTCAGTGCACAGTTCCAGCAGGCGAATCCGGGCATTACCGTGCAGTTGATTCCGCTGGTGGCCGGAGACAACGACTATTTCACCAAAAGCGAATTGATGATGTCGAGTGAATCGACCGCCCCGGACCTGGTCTACGAAGACACCTTCATTTTGAAATCAGACGTGGCAGCCGGCTATCTGCGGCCGATCGATGACAAACTCCGGTCGTGGCAGCCCTGGACCGAGATCTATGACTCGGCGAAAACCGCGGTTACCGGTGAAGACGGTCGGGTTTACGCAGTACCGATCGGAACCGACACCCGCGCCCTCTGGTACAACACGCAATTGTTCGCCTCGGCCGGCTTGCCGCTGCCCTGGCAGCCGGCGACCTGGGCCGAGCTGCTCCGCGACCTGGCCGTGCTGCGCGATGCCTTGCCCGGAGTGACCCCGTTCAACATCCTCTCGAGCAAAGCCCAGGGTGAAGCCGCGGTGATGCAAGGGTTCGAAATGCTCCTGTACGGCACCGCGGACGGGCTTTACGATCCGGAGCGCCGGAAGTGGGTCACCGGCAGCCGCGGCTTCCGGGACAGTTTGGAATTCTATCGGAGTGTTTTCCAGAACGGCCTGGGCCCGTCGACGAGCCGTGCGCTCAATCCGAATCTTGCGGACATGGTCTACAACGACTTGTTGCCGGGCGGAAAACTCGCCGTGAACCTCGACGGTGGTTGGCTCGGGCTGTATTGGGCCAAGGGCGCCGTCGCCGAATGGCCGGAGTGGTCGACCGTGCTGCAGCAGGCCAGGATGCCCACCCAATTCGGTGCCGGCCGCGGCTACACCACGATGTCCGGTGGCTGGTCCTGGGCGTTCCCGGCCCGGTCGAAGAAATTCGATCTGGCCTGGGAGTTCCTGGCTGCGGCCATGACGAAGGAGAACACCGTGGCCTACAACGTGGCGGACAATGGGATCGCGGTCCGGCGCGACGTTGCGCAGGACCCCGTCTACCGCGCTTCCGGGCCGACCGTGGAGTTCTTCAGTTCCTTGGTCGAGGGAGCCACCTTCCGGCCCGCGCTCGCGGCCTATCCGCAAATTTCGGCTTCGATCCAAGCGGCTACGGAAAAGGTGATGACCGGCAGTGCCGCACCGGAGCAGGCCGCGAAGGAATACGACCAGCAAATCACCGCCATCGTCGGTCCGGACCAGGTCACCGGGGCGAGTCCACGATGAAAGCCGCGCACCTGCAGGCTGCCGGGCCGCAGCCGGGCCGCCGCGGACTGGATCCGCGGCGGAAGCGGAGCTGGACGCGGGCGCTCCCGGTCCTGCCCGCCGTCGTCCTGTTGCTCGCCTTCATGGCCGGCCCGATCATTTACAGCGTCTACTTGGCTTTCACCAATCGGGCATTGCGCGGCGCCGGCGCTGCGGACCCGGAATTCATCGGGCTGGGCAATTTCGGCCAAGCCTTCGGCTCGGCCCAATTCTGGCATTCGGTGTTGCTGACCCTGGCCTTCACCGTGGTCTCCGCGGTGATCGGGCAAAACATCCTGGGCATGCTGCTGGCTTTGCTGATGCGCTCGGCCAGCCGGATCACCACCACCTTGACCAGCGCGATCATCATCGGGGCCTGGATCCTGCCCGAGGTGGTGGCCGGTTATCTCTGGTACACCTTCCTCGGCGAAAAAGGTTCGCTCAACGGGGTGTTGGGGTTCTTCGGCCTGCCGGCACAAGACCTTTTGATCAGCTTCCCGATCCTGGCGGTGGCTTTCGCCAATATCTGGCGTGGCACGGCCTTCAGCATGCTGGTCTACCGGGCGGCGTTGACCCAGGTGCCTCCCGAGATCGGCGAATCCGCCCAGCTCGACGGCGCCGGCGCAGTGCGTCGCTTTTTCAGCATCACTTTGCCGATGATCCGGCGCTCCGTGCTCACCAATCTGATGTTGATCACCTTGCAGACGCTCTCGGTGTTCGGCTTGATCTACGTGATGACTGCCGGCGGCCCCGCCGGCGCCAGTCAGACCTTGCCGTTGTTCATGTACGAGCAGGCCTTCAGCTTCGGCCAGCTCGGTTATGGCGCTGCCGTGGCACTGCTGCTCCTGGTGATCGGAGCGATCGCTTCCCTGGTCTATCTGCGCCTGCTGCCGAAAGAGGACAAATCATGAGCCGCGTCGACCTTCCCGCGGCCCGGACCGGACGCCGTCCGGTCAGATCCGGGCCGGCCAAGCAGCCGATCACGGTGGACAAGATTCTGAGCAGCACGGCTTTGCTCCTGATCGCCGCGGTCTTCTGCGTGCCCTTGCTCTGGGTCTTGTTCGCCTCGATCAACCCGAACGCTTCCTTGAGCGTGGCCTGGCCGCAACAGCCGAGCCTGGAGAATTTCAACGCGATCCTCAATACCAAGACCACGTTCCGGCCGATCCTGAATTCACTCATCCTCTGCGGCGGCGCAACCGTGCTCACGGTGTTCTGCTCCGCACTGGCGGCCTACCCGCTTTCCCGCTACCGCTCCCGGGCGAAGAAACCGTTCCTAATGATCATCGTGTTCGCCACCGGGCTGCCGATCACGGCGATCATGGTTCCGGTCTATGCGATGTTCGTCCAGGTCAATTTGATCGATTCGACGCCGGCCGCAATTCTTTTCCTGGCGGCTTCTGCGCTGCCTTACGGGATTTTCTTGATGAAGAACTTCATGGACGGGGTGCCGAGGGAGATCGAAGAAAGCGCCTGGACCGAAGGCGCCAGCAGCTTGCAGGCCCTGCGGTTCGTGGTGATGCCGCTGATCCGGCCCGGGACCTCGGTAGTGACGATCTTCACCTTCGTCGGCATGTGGGGGAATTTCTTCGTGCCATTCATGCTGCTGCTCTCCCCGGACAAATTGCCCGCTTCGGTGAGCCTGTACACCTTCTTCTCGCAATACGGCCAAGTCGCCTACGGCCAACTGGCGGCGTTTTCCCTGGTGTACTCCTTGCCGGTGCTGGTGCTCTACCTGCTGATGGGCCGCCGGCTCGGCGTCGGCTTCACCGCAGCGGGCGGAATCAAGGGCTGAGCATCGACATCCGCACCACAAGGTCCTGTGGTCTTCACCTGGTGGTCATCGCATTCGGTACCGATACCCACTAGCGTGTTGCTTGTGACTACTGAGCAGCCGACGCCCCGCGCAAGCACCTTCGCCGCCGCGAAGCAGTCCGGAACGCCAGTGCTCAGACCGGCTTCACCGAAGCCCGCCAAAACCATGGCCGAGTCCAGCATCGGCCGGATCCCGATCAGCGCCGTGCATCCGGTGCTCGAGGACGGGCGGATCCCGGCGAAGTCCGTGCCGGGCGGGCTGTTGGAGGTCGCCGCGACGGTCTTCCGCGAGGGCCACGACTTGATCGGCGCCGAAGCGGTGCTCTACGACAGCAAAGGCAGGGAACGGCAGCGGGTCACCCTGCAAGCCCGGCCCGGAGACCGTTGGGCCGGGCAGCTGACCGCGGACAAACCCGGCCAGTGGAGCTTCGAAATCGAAGCGTTCGGGGACCTGTACGCCACTTGGGCGCATCACGCCCAGCTGAAAATCGCGGCCGGAGTGGACGTAGCGGTGATGCTCGCCGAAGGCGGGGCGTTGCTCGCCGACGCGGCCGAAGACCCGGCGCGGACCCGCGCGGACCGGCAAGCGCTCGCGGCCGCCGCCGCAGGGTTGGCGGATACCGCTGCACCGGTTCCGGAGCGCTTGGCTGCGGGTCTGGACGAGTCGGTTCGAGCCGCCGTCGGGCGCCGGCCGATCAAAGACCTGGTGACGGTCAGCCGCCGCTATCCGGTCAAAGTGGAGCGCGACGCGGCCGGGCGCGGCGCCTGGTACGAATTTTTCCCGCGGTCCGAAGGCGCGCAGCAGCATCCGGAGACCGGGGAATGGACCAGCGGAAACTTCCGGACCGCGAAACACAGCTTGGACCGGGTCGCCGAGATGGGTTTCGACGTGATTTACCTGCCGCCGATCCACCCGATCGGCGAAGTGAACCGGAAAGGCCCGAACAATTCGCTGGTGGCCGGCCCGGCAGACCCGGGATCACCGTGGGCGATCGGTTCCGCAGCCGGTGGACATGACGCGATCCACCCGGACCTCGGCAGTTTCCAGGATTTCGATGACTTCGTCGCCCGGGCCGCCGAATTGGGGCTCGAGGTCGCCTTGGATTTGGCGCTGCAGGCAGCACCGGACCACCCGTGGGCCACCGAGCATCCGGAATGGTTCACCACCCGGATCGACGGCAGCATCGCCTATGCGGAGAACCCGCCCAAAAAGTACCAGGACATCTATCCGATCAATTTCGACAATGACCCGGACGGACTGGCCAAAGAAGTGCTGCGGATCGTCCAGCTGTGGATCAGCCACGGCGTCAAGACTTTCCGAGTGGACAACCCGCACACCAAGCCGCTCTGGTTCTGGCAGTGGTTGATCGCCAAGGTGAACAAGAAACACCCGGAGGTGGTGTTCCTGGCCGAAGCGTTCACCCGGCCCGCAGTGATGCACGCCTTGGGCAAAGCCGGCTTCCAGCAGTCCTACAGCTACTTCACCTGGCGCAATGACAAAGCCGAAATCGAAGCCTATCTGCACGAAATCAGCCACGAGACGGCGTCGTTCTACCGGCCCAATTTCTTCGTCAACACCCCTGACATCTTGACCGAGTACCTGCAATACGGCGGGCCGGCCGCGTTCAAGATCCGGGCGGTGCTCGCCGCCATGGGCAGCCCGCTATGGGGCATGTACGCCGGCTACGAACTCTACGAGCACGTGGCCAGGCCGGGTGCCGAAGAGTACCTCGACAACGAAAAATACGAATACAAAGCCCGGGACTTCGCCGGCGCGGAAAAGGCCGGCCGCTCGCTCGCCCCGTTCATCGCGAAACTGAACCAGATCCGCCGGGAGCATCCGGCCCTGCTGGAGCTGGCGAACCTGACTGTGCACCGGACTTCCGATCCCGCTACAGTTGCGTTCAGCAAAACGAAAACCCATATGGAATCCGGCTCAGACACCATCATCGTCGTCGTCAACGTGGACCCGCACAGTGTGCGCGAAGGCGTCGTCTATCTCGACTTGGCCGCGCTTGGCATCGAAGAATTCAACGCGGACGGGAGTTTCACGGTGGACGAGCTCATCACCGGTCAGAGCTGGCAGTGGCGGGATGAGAATTATGTGCGCTTGGACGCACATCTCGAGCCGGCCCATATCCTGCACCTAAGGCGGTCTGAATGAGCATTTCCTCCGGGCACTTCAACATGAATGCCCCCGGGCTACAGCATGATCCGCATTGGTACCGCAAAGCCGTTTTCTACGAGGTGCTGGTACGTGCGTTCCATGACAACAACGGGGACGGCTCGGGTGATTTCTCCGGCTTGATCGAGCGCCTGGACTACTTGCAATGGCTGGGCGTCGACTGCCTCTGGGTGCCGCCGTTCTTCCAGTCCCCGCTGCGCGACGGCGGTTACGACATCTCGGATTACTACCAGGTGCTGGATGAGTTCGGCACGCTTTCCGACTTCCAACGCCTGGTCGCCGAGGCACACGCCCGCGGCGTGCGGGTGATCATCGACCTGCCGCTGAACCACACCTCGGACCAGCACGCCTGGTTCCAGGCCTCCCGTGAAGACCCGGAGGGCCCGTACGGAGATTTCTACGTGTGGAGCGACACCGACGAGAAATACCAGGAAGCGCGGATCATCTTCATCGATACCGAAGAGTCCAACTGGACCTTCGACCCGATCCGCAGGCAGTTCTTCTGGCACCGCTTCTTCAGCCACCAGCCGGATCTCAATTTCGAAAACCCCAAGGTCGTCGAGGCGATCTTCGATGTGGTCCGGTTCTGGCTGGACCAGGGCATCGACGGTTTCCGGGCGGACGCGATTCCTTATCTGTTCGAAGAAGAAGGCACCAATTGCGAGAACCTGCCCGGGACCCATGACTTCCTCCGGGACCTGCGCGCGATGGTGGACCAGGAGTACCCCGGACGGGTGATCATCGCCGAGGCGAATCAGCCTCCGGGCGAAGTTGTCGAGTATTTCGGCACCGCCGCCGAGCCTGAATGCCACATGGCATTCCACTTCCCGATCATGCCCCGGTTGTTCTACGCGCTGCGCGACCAGAAGGCCGCACCGATCATCGAAACCATGAAGGACACTCCGGCGATCCCGGCAGGGGCGCAATGGGGCACTTTCCTGCGCAACCACGATGAGCTGACCTTGGAAATGGTCACTCCGGCGGAACGCGAAGCGATGCTGGGCTGGTATGCACCGGATTCCCGGATGCGGGCGAACGTCGGCATCCGGCGTCGGCTGGCGCCCTTGCTGGACAACTCGCGGGCCGAACTCGAGCTGATCAACTCGCTCCTGCTGGCCTTGCCCGGGAGCCCGTTCCTCTACTACGGCGATGAGATCGGCATGGGCGAAAACATCTGGCTCCTGGACCGCGATTCGGTCCGCACGCCGATGCAATGGACGCCTGACCGCAACGCCGGGTTCTCGAATGCGGACCCCGGAAAGCTCTATCTTCCGGTCGTGCAGTCCTTGGTCTACCACTTCAACCAGGTCAATGTGGAAGCGCAGCAAGCGCATTCGGCCTCGTTGTTGAACTGGACCCGGCAGATTCTGAGCGTGCGCAAGGCGCACTTGGCGTTCGGCCTGGGCGGCTACCAGAACGTGGAAGCCAGTGCGGATTCGGTGCTGGCCTTTTTGCGCGAGCTGCCGGAAGGCAACCCGGAAGGCGAGCTGGCCGAAAGCATGCTGTGCGTGTTCAACCTCTCGCAGCACCCGGTGGCCACGCAGCTCCGGCTTCCGCAATACGCCGGCCGCGGTCTGCGCGATGTCTTCGGTGGCACCGTGTTCCCGACCGTGGGCGAGGACGGCCTGCTCACCCTGACCTTGGGCAGCCATGATTTCTTCTGGTTGCGATTGCGTTCGGCGAATTCGAATCTGGCCTCGCCGTTGACCCAGCCGATGCCGTTGGTGGCCGGCCCGCCGGTGGAACCGTCGCCGTCGACAGTGCCGGCGACCGGACAGATTCCGGTGACCGAGGCTTCGAGCCAAGAGAGGTCCATGCCCTGATGCCGAGCCGCACTCCGACGATCCCCGAACTGCTGCAAGCCTGGTTGCCCGGCCGGCGTTGGTTCCCGGCGAAAAACCAGCCGGCACAGGCCGGGGGATCGGACGGGGTGCGGCTGCGCCGAGTGGGCGGTTTCACGCTCGCGGCCCCGGTTGGCCTGACCGGCGAGGTGCCGGGATTGGAAGTTCATTTGGTCGCGGTCGACTCCGACGGCCGCACCGATGTGCTGCAGATTCCGTTGAGTTACCGTTCAGCGCCCCTGCCCGATGCCGAAGGGTTCCTGCTGGGCTCGGCGGAGCATCCGGAGTTGGGTACCCGGTGGATCTACGACGCGGTGCACGATCCGGTGTTCATCGCGGCTTGGCTCGAATTCATGCAAGCCGAGCACGGCGCGGAGACCGAAGGCATTTCGAGCTACGCCTCGGCCGAGTTCCGGGCCGGGTACGAACCCGGCAAGATCGCCAGGATCCGGCCGATCAGCAGCGAACAGTCGAACAGCTCGGTGATCGTGCGGGGCCATGGGTTCCCGGTGATCGTGAAGTTCTTCCGGGTGCTGAACCACGGGGTGAATCCGGACATCGAGGTCGGCCGCGCCTTGACTGCCGCCGGCTCGGCGGAGACCCCTGCGCTGCACGGTTGGCTGCAGGCCGTTTGGTCGGATTCCTGGGCTGCCGAAGGAGCCCCGGTGCGGCCGGCGGACTTCGGCAGCCTGAGCGTGCTGCACCAATTGGTCCCGGAGGCCGAGGACGGTTGGGATTTGGCCGTCGCCAGCGCCTCCAGCGCCGGCGGCCAGGCGGAAACCGCCGGGCAGCCGGGTTCCGTGGATTTCAGCGTGGATGCGGAGCTGCTCGGCTCGCTCACCGCCCGGCTGCATTCGGCCATGCGCGGCGCGCTGGGCGAAACCGCACTCGACCCGGCCGCCCGGCTGGAATTCCTCGGCGCGCTCGCCGGCCGCGTCCGGTGGGCCTGGGACCAGGCCGGCGCCGCCGTCGGGCCTTATCAGGAGCAGATCGAGCAGATCCTGGCGGACTTGATGGAGGTCCGGGAAGTCGCCAGCCTGCAACGGATCCACGGTGACTTGCATCTGGGCCAATTGATCCGTACCGGCACCCGGGAAACCGGGCTGCGCTGGTTCGTTTTGGATTTCGAAGGCGAGCCGTTGCGCCCGGTCGCCGAACGCTCCTCGCCGGACATCCCATTGCGCGATGTGGTGGGTATGCTCCGATCGATCGACTATGCGGCGGCCACCGCCGGCCAGCAACACGGCGAATGGGCGGAACGGACCAGCACTGCATTCTTGCGTGCCTATTGCGCGGATCGCGGCCGGATCGAACAGAACTCCCCGCTGTTCCTCGCATTGTGGCTGGACAAAGCGCTCTACGAAGTGGTGTACGAACTGCGGAACCGGCCCAGCTGGTTGCATGTGCCGGTGAACGCCGTGCAGCGTTTGCTCAGATCCCTGGATTCCGAGGAAAGCGAGAGCCCGATGGCACCCGATGAGATCCGGCAGCCCGGGCCCAGCCCGATTCCGGCCAGCCCGAACGAACTCGCCAAGCTCTCCGCGGGCCTGCACCACGATCCGCACTCGGTCCTGGGCGCCCACCCGGACGACCACGGGCGCGTGACCGTCCGGGCCTTGCGGCATCTGGCCGAGGCGGTTTCGGTGCGGACCGCCGGCGGAACGGTGCCGATGCGGCACGAATTCGGCGGCGTGTGGGTTGCCGTCCTGGACGCCGAGGAACCGGGCCAGGTCCCGGATTACCGGATCGAGGCCCGCTACTCCGACGGCGCGAACGTGCTGGGCGACGATCCCTACCGATTCCTGCCCACCCTGGGCGAGGTCGATTTGCATCTGATCGGCGAAGGCCGGCACGAGGAGCTCTGGAAAGTGCTCGGCGCGCATCCGCGCAGCTACCCCTCAGTGCTCGGCGAAGTGCACGGCGTGAGCTTCGCGGTCTGGGCGCCGAATGCCCAGGCAGTCCGGGTCAAAGCGGATTTCAACGGCTGGGACGGCCGTGGCCATGCCATGCGCTCGCTCGGTTCCTCCGGAGTCTGGGAGATTTTCATTCCGGAGGCGCAGGCCGGCAGCCGCTACAAATTCGAGATCCTCGGCAAAGCCGGGATCTGGCAGGACAAAGCCGATCCCATGGCGTTCGGCACCGAAGTGCCGCCGTTGACGGCGTCGAAAGTCACCGCCTCCAGCTACGAGTTCCAGGATGCGGACTGGATGGCGCAGCGGGGCGGCATCGATCCGCACAATTCGCCGATGAGCGTCTACGAAGTGCATCTGGGGTCTTGGCGTCCCGGATTGAGCTATCTGGACCTTTCCCGGGAGCTCGTCGAGTACGTGCAGTGGCTGGGATTCACGCATGTCGAGTTCATGCCGGTGGCCGAGCATCCGTTCGGCGGTTCCTGGGGCTACCAGGTGACCTCCTACTTCGCGCCCACCTCGCGGTTCGGCCACCCGGATGAGTTCCGGCATCTGGTGGATGCGCTGCACGGCGCCGGGATCGGCGTGATCGTGGATTGGGTGCCGGCGCATTTCCCCAAGGACGAATGGGCTTTGGCCAGGTTCGACGGCGGACCGTTGTACGAGCACTCCGACCCGCGGTTGGGCGAGCATCCGGACTGGGGGACCCTGATTTTCGATTTCGGCCGGTCCGAAGTCCGGAACTTCCTGACCGCCAATGCGCTGTACTGGTTCGAGGAATTCCATGTCGACGGCTTGCGGGTGGACGCGGTGGCTTCGATGCTCTACCTCGACTATTCGCGCGAAGCCGGTGAGTGGGCGCCGAACCGCTGGGGTGGGCGGGAGAATTTGGAAGCGATTTCCTTCTTGCAGGAAGTCAATGCCACCGCCTACAAACGTTCCGGCGGGGTGGTGATGATCGCGGAGGAATCGACGGCGTTCCCCGGGGTCACCGCGCCCACCGACCAGAGCGGTCTGGGCTTCGGCCTGAAGTGGAACATGGGTTGGATGCACGACTCCCTGACTTATATCGCCGAAGACCCAATCAACCGCAAATGGCATCATGACACCGCGACTTTTTCGCTGGCCTACGCGTTCACCGAGAATTTCCTGCTGCCGATCAGCCATGACGAGGTGGTGCACGGCAAAGGATCGATGTTGCGCAAGATGCCGGGGGACCGCTGGCAGCAATTGGCCAATCTGCGGGCCTTCCTGGCCTGGCAGTGGGCGCACCCGGGCAAACAGCTGATTTTCATGGGCACTGAGTTCGGTCAAGAAGCCGAATGGAGCGAACAGCACGGCTTGGACTGGTGGCTGGCCGACATGCCGCCGCACCGCGGCATGCAGTTGCTGGTCCGGCAGCTCAATGAGACCTATCGGGCGACGCCGGCGCTGTGGGAACAGGACAACTCCGGCAGCGGTTTCGAGTGGATCAACGCGAGCGACGCCGACCGCAATGTGCTCTCCTTCATCCGCTGGGATCGGGCCGGCAAACCGCTGGTCTGCGTGGTGAACTTCTCCGGCGCACCGCACCACGACTACCGGCTCGGCTTGCCGTCCGCAGGCCGGTGGCGGGAAGCACTCAATACCGATGCCCAGGAATACGGTGGCTCCGGGGTGGGCAATGGCGGGTCCGTGCAGGCCGGGCCCGAACCATGGGACGGCAAACCGGCGTCCGCGGTGCTCACTTTGCCGCCGCTCGGAACCCTGTATTTGGTCCCCGAGTCCTGACCCGGTTTCAGATAGTCGCCTGTCTTTTGGATAGTTTTTTGCCCGTCAAAACGCAATCTAAAAAGCAAACAGCTATCTGAAATGACGTTCTCGGGTGACGGCAGGTGACGTTCTGCGACGGACGGTGAAGTACCGTGAACCGTCGTGACGGCCGAGTACGACGGCGGCCCGGCAACCCCCTAGGGTCGAGCCATGTTGCATTTCGGATGGTTCGTGGGCCATGGTTTCGGTGTCCAGGGCTGGGGCACGCCCGGCTATGCCCAGGGCTATGACTGGAAGCAGCCGCAGATCTACCAAGCTGCGGCCCGGCTTTTCGAACGCTCCGGTTTGGACTTGTTCATCATCGAGGACTCGCTCACCGTCCCGGACACCTACGGCGGCAGCGCGGAGGTTTCCCTGGCGCAGGCATCGTTCGCGCCGAAGCACGACCCGTTGGCCTTGGTCCCGTACTTGCTTTCGGCAACCGAGAACCTCGGCGTGGTGCCCACGGTCAGCGCTTCGTTCTATCCGCCGTTCACCGCAGCCAGATTGCTGGCGACGCTGCAGCATTTCTCGCAACGGCAACTCGGTTGGAACGTAGTCACGTCGGGCAGCGACCTGGCAGCGCAGAACTACGGCTTGGACCAGCAGATAGAACACGACCGGCGGTATGCGAAGGCCGAGGAATTCGTCGACGTGGTGCGCAAGCTCTGGCGCAGCTGGGCGCCAGACGCGGTGCTCGAAGATGTCGCCGCCGGCCGATACGCGGATCACCGGAAGGTCGCCCCGATCGATCATCGCGGCGAATTCTTCGCGGTCCGCGGTCCGTTGAACACCGCGCCGCTGCCGGAGGAACCGGTTCTGGTCCAGGCCGGGGCTTCGCCGCGCGGCAAGGCCTTCGCGGGCGCCAATGCGGATGTCGCCCTGGCGCTTGCCCGGGGAGTGGACGGGATGCGCGGGTATCGGGACAGCGTGCGGGCGGAAGCCGTTCGGGCCGGTCGGGACCCGGACGAAGTCAAAGTCCTGTTCGTCACCAAGCCGACCGTGGTCGGTTCCCGGGCCGAGGCCCAGGACCTGCGCGAAAGCCGCAAAAACCTCAGCCGGCGGGACATCGACAGCCAGCTGAATTCGATCTCTTATCTTTCCGGGATCGATTTCCGGAAGTTCGACCTCGACCAACCGCTTCCGGCACTGAGCACGAACAGCAATCGCGGGACTTTGGCGCACTTCACCTCGTCGGCTCCGGACGGCGCCACACTGCGCGAAATCCTGCAACGCCGCAGCGGCGGGGCCGGGGACAGCATCATCGGCACCGCCGAAGAGATCGCAGACTACTTCGAAGCCAGTGCGGAAGCCGTGGGCGGAGACGGATTCCTGCTCTCCGGTTTCGTCGACCCGGCCACGGTCCACGGCGTGCTCGACCGGTTGGCCCCGGTGCTGCGGCATCGCGGCTTGCTCCGGAGCAGCTATGGCGACGGCGGTCTCCGCTCGAACCTGCGGGACTTCTGATGCCCGGCTTCAGCATTGGGACCGGGTCGATCGCACTGGCCGATTTCGCTGCCGCGGCACTGGAACCGGCCACCGTGGTCGAAGTGACCGAGGAGGCTTGGCAACAGGTCCGGGATTCCCGTGATCTGGTCGATGCCGCGGCAGCGGCCGGACAGCCGGTCTATGGTCTGAACACCTTGCTCGGCTCCGGGCGGAACACTCCGGTCGAGGCTTCGAAAATCCTGGCCTTCCAGGTTCAGCTGGTGCGCTATCACGCCAGTGGAATCGGTGAATTCCTGGCTGCCGGGCAAACCCGGGCAGTCCTGCTGTCCCGGCTGATCGGATTCGCCAGAGGCGGATCCGGGGTCCGGGCTGAAACCGTCGAATTCTACCGGCAGCTGCTGAACCAGGGGATCCTTCCGGCGATCCCGAGAACCGGCTCGGTGGGGTCCTCGGACCTGACCGCGTTGGCCGCCGTCGCCAGTGTGGCGATCGGCGAGGGACAAGCCCATGACCAGGCCGGGAACTTGGTCGCCGGGGCTGAAGCGCTCGCCGGCGCAGGCATCGATCCGCTGGTGCTGCAGGGGCTGGAAGGCCTTGCCTTGGTCAGCGCGAACTCCTACACGGTGGGCGTAGGGGTTCTGCAGCTCGACAAATTGCACCGGCTCGTCGAGCTCGCCGACACGGCTTTGGTGCTTTCACTCGAGGCGATCGGAAGGCTCGGCGGTGCTGCCCAGCTCGACGCCTATTCGCCGATCATCGCGCGGGCGAAGGGCAGCCGCGGTTTGGCCGAGAGCATTTCCCGAATCCAGGAATTGTTGCGCGGCAGCTGGTTGGCCCAGCCGGGCCGGGACGGCGGAGTCCAAGACCCGCTTTCCTTCCGGTCGGCGCCGCAGACCCACGGTGCCGTGCGGGCACAGACCGGGATCCTGGCCGCTGCGCTCCAAGCGGAGTTGGACGGACGCGGCGAAAACCCACTGGTCGATGCGCCCAGCGGCCGCCTGGTGTCCGGCGGGAACTTCCAGATCACCGAGCTCGCTCTGGCCTTCGAGGGGCTGCGCCTCGGCTTGGCGCACCTCGGCCATATCAGCGAGCGGCGGATCGCCAAACTCTTCCCGGCGCAACGGGAATTGCGCCAGGCGCGGTTGGCCGCTGCGGAATCCGCTCCGGAGGACGACGGATTCCCGGGGTTGCTCTGGTATTCGGCGGCGGCGCTGCTGGCGGAACTCAAGGCGCTTGCCCAGCCGGTGACGCTGGGCGCGCCAACCCTGTCCGCGGATGTGGAGGACCACTCGACGTTGGCACCCTTGGCCTTGCAGCAGCTTGAACGCTCGATTGAACTCAGTGTCGAGTTGCTCGTCATCGAAGCTCTGACCGCGGTTTACCTGCTTGGCTCGGAAACCCTGCGGTCGCGCCCGCTGGGCGAAGCCGCCGGAGCCATCCACCAGGCATTGTCCACGCTGCTCGACGAGCGGCTTCCGGCCGCAGAGCTGATCCTGCGGGCCGGGCAACTGCTCTGGAGCCGGCCATGAGTGATCCGGTATTGGCTGCGGTCGGGAACACCCCCTTGGTCCAGTTGCACGGGCTGGGGGTCCGCAATCGCGTCCTGCTGAAGCTCGAATCGTTGAATCCCGGTGGCTCGATCAAGGACCGGACTGCGCTTGCCATGGTCCGGGCGGCCGAGGCCAGCGGCGAACTGCGCGCCGGGGCGACCATCGTGGAGAGCAGTTCCGGAAACACCGGAGTGGGTCTGGCTCTGATCGGCTCCCGGACCGGGCATCCGGTGGTGATCGTGGTCGGTCAGAGCACGTCGGCGGAAAAGGTCGAGGCGATCCGCGGCTACGGCGCCCGGGTGGAATTCGCCGATTGGGAGGCGGCTCCGGAGTCGCCCGACAACCCCCGGACGGTTGCCGAACGGATCGCTGCGTCGATCCCGGGCAGCTGGTGGCCGCAGCAGTTCGACAACCAGGCGAATCCCCAAGCGCATTACCACGGGACCGGTCCGGAGATCTGGCGGCAAACTAGCGGAGCGCTCACTCACTTCGTGGCTTCGGTCGGGACCGGAGGCACGATCAGCGGGGCCGGCCGCTACTTCAAAGAGGCGAGCCGGGGCGCGGTTCGGGTGCACGCTGCCGATCCGGCCGGCTCGGTCTATTCGGGCGCTCCGGCCGGGCGGATCATCGTCGACGGGGTAGGGAACACTTGGCCGCGCGAGTGTTGGCCGAGCACCTTCGATCCGGCGGTCGTGGACGGCTTCCAGGTGGTCGACGATGCGGAATGCTACGCGACGCTGCATTTCCTGCAGCAGAGCCAGGGTCTCTGCCTGGGGCCATCATCCGGCTTGGCGGTTGCCGCGGCCCGGCGGGTCGCCGACGCTGCACCGGTTGGCTCGCTCGTAGTGGCGATTGCTCCGGACACCGGTCAGAACTATGCCAGCAAAGCGTATGACCGCGACTGGCTCGCCGCCCAGGGGCTCCAGCTCAGTTCCGGTCTGCCGCCGTTGCCGGTTCCAGCCCGTTGATGAAGGCGCGCACATCGGCGACGAGCAGCTCCGGTTCTTCGAGCGCTGCGAAATGCCCGCCGCGCTCGGGCACGTCGGTCCACCGGACGATCGTATTGCTGCGCTCGGCGTGGCTGCGGATCCCGATATCGTGGGCGAACTGGATCGCCGCGGTCGGCACTCCCGAATTCGGCGGCGCGACGCCCCACAGCGGGGCGGAGGCATAGCCGGTGTAGGCGGCCGATCCGGCCGAACGGGTGAACCAGTAGAGCGAAACATTGGCCAGCACCCAGTCCAGGCCGAGGACGACGTCGGGCATTGCCTCGAGCGGATGGGTCCAGGCGCGCAGTTTGTCCAGGATCCAGGCCAGCTGCCCCACCGGGGAATCCGTCAACGCGGTTCCGATCAGACCGGGCCGGGTGGACTGGATTGCGAGGTAGCCGAACTCGCGCTGCTGGAACTCGGCCATCCGGGCCAACCGATCCTGCTCGAGGGCGGAGAGCCCTGCAGGGTCCAGATCTGCCGGGAAGCCGAGGGCGCCATTGACGTGCACCCCGATCACCCGTTCCGGCGCAGCTCGGCCCACCTCGGGCGCGATCAAAGCACCCAAGTCGCCGCCCTGCACTGCGAATCGCGGATAGCCGAGCCGGTTCATGAGTTCCACCCAGGCCCCGGCCGTGCGCGAGCTGGGCCAGGGACCATTGACGAGCGGGGTGGAGAAGCCGAAGCCTGGAATCGATGGAATGACCAGGTGGAAGGCTTCGGCAGCCGTGCCGCCGTGCGCTGCCGGGTCGGTGAGCGGGCCGATCAGGTCGAGGAACTCCAGGAACGAGCCCGGCCAGCCGTGGATCAACAGCAGTGGAGTGGCAGCTGTTTCCCGGGACCTGATGTGCAGGAAGTGGATGCGCTGCCCCTCGATTTCGGTGATGAAATTTCCGTGGGCGTTGATCCGGGCCTCAGTGGCCCGCCAATCGTGGTCCGCCCAGGCCTCGGTCAGGCCAGCCAGGTACTCACTCGGGATCCCGGTGTCCCAGCCGTCGCCGGGCAGGGTGTGCGGGAGTCGGGCAGAACGGAGCCGCTGGCTCAGGTCGTCGAGCTCTTGCTGGGCGATGTGCACGGTGTAGGGCTGAATGGTCGTCATGGAATCAGTCTGCAATGCCTTGCGGTCACTTTTGGTCCTAAAGGCAAAACCGAGTCGGCATCGGTGCTGGATCCGGAACCGGACTGCTTGCTGCCCGAGGCGGGGTGTCCGGGCTCCGACACTCGGCCAAAAACCCCGGAAACAAGCGGATCTGAGCCTACTCGCGGACTGGAGTTTGTCATCACCGGATCATGGTGGTAGAGTTTTATCCCGCGCCAAGTGAACGAAAACGGTTGAAAATCGAAGGTTCGCGAGGCACGAAAATCTTACGATTTGGCACTTTCGGGGGTCAGGACGTAAGCTTGGAACTCGGCCGAAAATCACGACGAAAACGCGGATTTGACACCGAGAACTGAGAAGAGTAAACTAGAAAAGTTGCTCCGGCGGCCGGTAGAACGGCTTCGGAAGCAGTCTGTTGTTTGAGAACTCAATAGTGTGTTTTGTTTTTTGTTGATACCAATTGTTTTGTTTTTTGGTATTTGCTCATGGTTGTCACACCCCGTGTGGCAAGTTGTGGGTTGATGCTGGGAA
>JAFOLH010000006.1 GCA_017419405.1 Renibacterium sp.
CGCCGACGGCAGCAAACAAATCACCCTCAACGGCTACCCGCTCTACACCTTCAACCAAGACGCCGCAGCCGGCGAAACCAAAGGCCAAGGCGTCAACAACATCTGGTGGGCCATCAGCCCCGAAGGCAACCCGATCAAACCTGATCCGGTCGAGCCGCCCAAACCGACGGTCGATCCGGTGACTCCGGTGGAGCCGGGCACCCCGGTCGGACCGGCAACCGGCGACAATGGCACCTCGGTCAACCCGGCCGTCGATTCGGCCAAGGAAGAACTGGCGGTCACCGGTGCTTCCGGAAACATCGCGCTGTTCCTCGGCGCGGGCCTGTTGCTCCTGCTTCTGGGCGGTTTGCTGGTCGTCCGCAATCAACAGCGCCACCGGCAGAACCCTGCTGAATAACTGAAAGATTCAACGTCCGGGCCGAACCCGGTGGTGGGCTTGGATTCCAAGCCCACCACCGGGTTCGGTGTTTCAGCGTTTCTGTTGGATCCGGAGCAGGTTTCCAGCTGGATCGCGCACCGCGAAATCCCGCACGCCATAAGGCTGCTCAATGGGCTCCTGGACGATCTCGGCTTCGCTGGCCTGAACCCGTTCGAACGTCGCATCGAGATCATCGGCGGCCAAGAGGATCCGCGCGTAGCTGCCCTTGGCCATCATTTCAACGACGAAGCGGCGTTCGTCCTCGGTCTTGCCCGGGTCCGCAGTCGGCGGCTCCAAAACCAAGGCGGTGTCCGGCTGACCAGGCTGGCCAAGCGTGATCCAGCGCAGGCCGCCGTACCCGACGTCGTCGCGGACCTCGAAACCCAACAGATCGCGGTAGAAGGCGAGCGACGCGTCAGGATCGGTGTGCGGAAGGAAACTTGAGTGAATGGTGATCGTCATGCGGCAAGTCTAAACATCGCCCGGCGGCGGTGCTTCTCGATTCCTGATCGGTCTGGTCACCTGTTTGGCGACGCAAGACGGCATGCCCAAGGTCGCCTGGCCGGACTGGATCCGATAGACGCTGGGCGATACTCCGACCAGTTCCGTGAACCGGGTGCTGAAGGTGCCCAACGAAGCGCAGCCCACGGCAAAGCACACGTCGGTGACACTCAAATCCCCACGGCGGAGCAAGGCCATGGCCCGCTCGATCCGCCGGGTCATCAAATAGGCATACGGCGGCTCACCATAGGCGAGCTTGAATTGCCGGCTGAGATGCCCCGCCCACCAGTTCACCGCCCGAGCCAGCGCCTCGACGTCGAGCGGTTCCATGTACTCTCGGTCGATCCGGTCGCGGACCCGGCGCAGCAGCACCAGGTCCGCAAGGTATCGGGCGTCCGAAGCTCTACTGGTCACCCGCGAGATCTTGCTACGTTATCTCGGCGATGTCCAGACGCGGACCGCTCACGCCCCGAAATCCAGCTCAGCCGAGGTCACGGTACCGGCCGAACGTCCCGGCGCAGATTGGAAATCCCAGTAGAGATTCGTATGCGCAATCACGTCGGCCGGGGCGGGTGCCCCGTACTCCGACAGGTCTTCGGTGGTGTGCGCATCGCTGATCAGGGTCGTGTCGTAGCCGCGGACGAAGGCTCCGTGCAAGGTCGAACGGATGCACGCATCGGTTTGCGCGCCGGCGACCATCAGCCGCCCGATACCCCGCTCCGCAAGCAATGCCTCCAAATCGGTGTCTTCGAAGGAATCTCCGTACCGTTTGTGCACCATCGGTTCGGAATCTCGCCGGGGCAACTCCGGAACATACTCCCACGCCGGGCTGCCTTCGCGCAGCTCGTCGCTGGAGTGCTGCACCCAAATCACCGGCACGCCTTCGTTCCGGGCCTTTTCCACCAAAGCAGAAATATTTGCCACCACCTGGTCACGAAGATGGGCTCCGGCAACCACTCCGTTCTGCACATCCACGACGAGCAAAGCGGTATTCGGACGGTCCACTAGCGTAGTCACGTTTTCCTCCTTGAAAAGATCGGACTGGTCTATCGCGATCAGCCTAAATCCGGCGGTGTTCGGCGTCTATCCGAATCCGGACAGAATCTGTCCGGATCACTTGCTAGCCTGCTTCGCATGGACAGTTTTCCGCTTGGCCTAGCATGCTGAACGACGCAGCGGCCGGCGATCCCGGAGCATTTCGGATCGTTCCCGCCCATCAAGCCTCCTGGGCAGACCTGCAGGCGGTTTTCGGGTTCCGCGGGGACGCCGCCCGCTGCCAATGCCAGTGGTACAAGACGGCCAGCTCGCAGTGGCGTGAGCTTCCCACCGAAGTGCGCGGCCAACGGTTCCGGGAACAAAGTGAATTCGACACTCCGGAAGCCGAAGCGACCACCGGGTTGGTCGCCTACCTGGCGGACCAGCCAGTGGGCTGGTGTGCCGTTGAACCGCGTACTGTGTATGCCCATCTGCTGACCAAACGCACACCCTGGCTTGGCCGCGCAGAAGACAAATCCGATCCTGGGGTCTGGGCGATTACCTGTTTCGTCACCAGAGCGGGTTTCCGGAAGCGTGGCGTCACATATGCCCTGGCCCGGGCCGCAGTCGGCTTCGCCCGGGACCGCGGCGCGAGGGCCCTCGAGGGGTACAGCATGCTCACCCAGCCGGGCAAAGAGATCACCTGGGGCGAACTCCACGTCGGCAGCTACCAGGTTTTCGCTGCAGCAGGGTTTTCCGAGGTCAGCAGACCGAGTCCCCGCCGCGTCGTGATGCGCATCGACTTCTAGCTGGCCTGCTCGGCTACGAAAAGCTCGCATTCCGTGTTGTAAAAATCCGTGGTCCTCCCCCGATGCTGCATGCCGATCCGCAAACAGACCTTTTGCGAGGCGCGGTTGTCCGGCGACGTCACCGCCACTATCCGTTCCAGCCCCTGTTCGAAGCCGTGCGCCAAGACCCTGGTGGCCGCTTCGCTCGCATAACCGCGGCCCCAAGCGTCCGGATGGAAGTGCCAACCGATCTCGGTTTCCGCGGAAGGCACCGGCGGCACCTCCCCGGAGGCCGGAATCAACTTGAACAAGATGGTGCCCAAAAGTTCACCGTCCTGCTTGTTCTGTACGGCCCAAAAGCCATGCACCGGATGATCGAAGGCACGTAGCTTCTCGATTCGGTCAACTGCCTCCTGGCGGGATTCCATAATGCTCGGAACCGCCCCGATGAACTGCTTGACTTCCCATCGCGAATACAAATCGAAGACGAAATCCGCGTCCGCCGGCGTCCAACGGCGAAGCAGCAGCCGTTCCGTAGCAAAGGTCTCCATGCCTCGATTCTTGCCTGCCCCCGACGGCGAAACAAGTAGGCGGCAGAGAGCCGCCCGGCGAGTTCAGAGTTCTTGCAGCTGCTGCTGGCCGGCGGCCAAGTCCACGCCGATCTTGCGCTGGATTCCGCGGAGCAAACGCAGCGTTTCCGCATCGTCCAATCCGGATACCGTGGACCAATCCACACCAGCGCCCAAAACATCACTGGCAAAGCAGATCTCGGTGGCCAGCAACGTCCGGGCCCAATCCAAAGAAGACAACGGAGCCTTGGTCTCGAGGGCGGAAATGATCCGATCGGATTCGTCCCACAAGTCGTCGACGTTCCCGAAGCCCATCGCGAGGGCAAGCGCATCCGAGCATCTGGCCGGGCCGCTCCACTCCAAGAGCCCGTGCTTGAGCACCCTCCGCTCAGTATCGCTCAAGGCAATGTCGATCAGTGGAGAAAGCTTCGTCGCATCGTCCATACGCAGAGACTACGCGAAGCTGCCACCCAGAAACAGCATGCTGCCCGAAAGTGCAGAATCACCGGGTTCACGGGCCCGCCAGCGGCCAAGCCGCAAGTTCGTCCCAGGTATATCGCCCACGCGACTCGTCTTGGTGCACCGCCACGAATTTGAGCTCAGCGACTGCCAGGGCCAGCGGATTCCCGGTGTACAACGCATCGACCGCGCCTTGGATCTCCGATGAGCTGCCAACCCCGATGCCGTAGCCCAAGCTGATGTGCGGCTGCCGCGGAGCCGCCGGCATGGCCCGGCCGGCATGGAACGTGCCCAGCGCGGCATCGGCAATTTCCCGGCTCAGGTTTTGCCACTGGTCAGTGGCTTCGGCCCGGACCCCCAGCGAGTAGTCGTCGACCACGGGGCGGCCCAACCGCAGTTCGAAAGCCGTCGTACGTGCGGCGAGCAATGCCATCCGGCACGCGAACTCCGGAAGCCCGGCCTCGGCTTCTCCGGTGGTGAACGCAAACTGCTGGACGGTGGCATGCAAAAATTCGACCGGTTGCGCAGCGCAATAATCCCTCCCCCGCAATGACTGCTGGAGCCGGGCCAACTCCATACTCAGGCCGGCTCCCGGCACTACGTACACGTGCAGCCGGTCCCGCATCGAATCCCATTGGGTCATCGGCACCCCGAAGAAACGTTTCATCCATCCACCGCGCCTCGACGCCCCTTCCGTCCGAACTCATCGAAGGTATTCAACCACGTGCTCTGGACAGCCGCGGGAAAGCGGAGTGTAATTAATTCATCAGTTGATGAATTAGGAGATTCCAATGGAAACCCAAGATTGCGTCATCTCCGGCGGCGGCCCCGCAGGCATCATGCTCGGACTGATTTTGGCCAGAGCCGGCGTCAAGGTCACCGTGCTCGAAAAGCATCCCGACTTCCTCCGCGATTTCCGTGGCGATACCGTCCATCCGGCCACCATCAGGCTCCTGGACGAACTCGGTCTCGGTGAAAAGTTCCGGGCGCTGCCGCAAAGCCGACTGGGCAACGTCGGCCTGCCGGACGGCCGGGGCAACATCATCACCTTCAGCGATTTCGACACCTTGGCCGCCCCGTACGACTACGTCGCCATGGTGCCGCAATGGGACCTGCTGAACCTGCTGGTCGAGGCGGCACGGGAGGAACCCAGCTTCCGCCTGCTTCTGAACACCGAGGCCACTTGGCTCACCATGGACAACGGCACCGTGACCGGGGTTACCTACCGAAATTCCGCGGGCGAAGAAGGCGAGATCCGCGCACTGCTGACCGTCGCCTGCGACGGTCGGCATTCGACCACCCGCGCAGCCGCTGGATTGCAGCCATTCGAGTACCCGGTCTCCTTCGACACCTGGTGGTTCCGCCTGTCCCGCAAGCCCGCCGAACAGGCTCAAGTCGGCATGCTGGTGCCGCGCGCGTCCCGGCAGGGAATCGTCTTGTCGCTGAGCAGGCCGACGTACTATCAGATCGCCTACTTCGATGCGAAAGGCGCCGACGCCCGGCTTCGGCGAGATGGACTCGAAGCCTTCAAGCAACGAATCGCCAGCTTGATGCCTGAATACGCAGACCGGATCGATGAAATCACCAGTTTCGACGATCTGCATCATCTCGATGTCAAGCTCAACCGGCTCAAAACCTGGTACCGCCCAGGGTTCATCGCACTGGGCGATGCCGCTCATGCCATGTCACCAGCTGGCGGAATCGGTATCAATCTCGCCATCCAGGATGGCGTCGCCGCTGGGCGGATGCTCGCCCCGGCACTCAAAAACGGCGCCGTGCCGGTGACTCTGCTGGCTGCGATCCAACGCCGCCGCTGGCTCCCCATGGTCGTGATCCAGCGATTGCAGCGCATGCTGCACCGATACGTCTTCACCCCGGCGGTGACCGGAACCTTCGCCGGGATGCCCCGGCCGCTCTTATGGGCCGCGGACAATATTCGCCCGATCCGCAAGATCATGCCGCGGCTGGTGGGGTTCGGTCCCCGACCCGAGCATGCTCCGGATTTCGCCCGACGAGGCTAGCCGAAGAGGATTCGCACCGGTACCGGATTAGCCGACTGGACTCGAAGCCAGAGCAGGCTTGGCTGCCAACCGGAGCAGCCGCCACTGTGCACCGCCCACCCGGTGCGCTACGCTCAACACGCTGCGCGAACGCTCCGGGTGTGTGACTTCGAGCTCCCACAACTCGTATTCAGCGGAACTCACCCCTTGGCCCGGCCCCAGGAATCCCGAAACCTTGAACGGACGCCGTCGTCCGGCGACCACGCAATATCGCTCGCCACGCCACAGAATTCCGATCGGACGGCATCCCGGCCCGCACTCGATGTCCACTGCTTCACTGAAAGTGCCCAATCCGAACCCCCTGCCAACGATTTTCCGATCGCCCCGAACCAATTGGGCGACCCGTGCCCTGCAGTCAGAGCAAGATCTATATTCGAATATATCTTCGAATGCCAGGGTTGTCCAGCCTCCGGATCCTCAGTGGATTCCCAGCTTGTAACGAAATCGGAATAGCCGATTATCCCGCTCGCCGTCTAGCATGGCAGTAGAGTCCAACGGCGCTACTCTGCCCCCGTCAGCGGAATCTTCCGGGAAACCGAAAGATCCGAATCCAACAGAAGGAGCGTTCCATGAGCAGCAAAGTCACCCTGATTGCGCGGACCTCTCCCTTGCGCTTCGACCCGGATATTTCGACCAGGAGCCTCAGTGCGGAAGACATCCCCGCATTGGGCGAGCTCCAGTTCAATGCCTACGACCAGGGCCTCGGCGAGCAGTCGGTAGCGGCCGCAACCGAGGAGATGCGCGAGGCCTTCGCCGGCAAGTACGGCAACCTGCTCACCGAAATCTCCCAAGTGGCAGTCGACGAAACCGGCAAGATCATCGCCGGCGTGCTCGTCGTGGAGCATGCGCCGGAGGCCGAAGGCCCGACGGCTCCACTGCTCATCGAATTGTTCACGGACCGAGATCACCGACGGCAAGGCCTGGCCGAGCGCCTGGTGGTGATTTCCGGGGACCTGCTGTTCAACGCCGGGTACCAAGAGGTCGCAGTCTCCGTGGACGACAGCAACGCCGCGGCGCTGGCGCTTTACCTGTCCTTGGATTTCCGCCGTTGGGAAAACGACGACGAGCAGGATTGACCGCGCGGCCGGAATACCGGCTCCGCCCACGTGGTTGAATCTGAAGTAGGAAACGGAACCAAACCAGGAGAGCCATCCGCATGAATCAGCCCGCTACCTCGGATTACACTCCGGAATCCGGAAGCATCACGATGTTTTCGACTTCTTGGTGCGGTTACTGCCGTCGGTTGAAAAGCCAGCTCGACGCCCAAGGGATCGGCTACACCGAGGTCAATATCGAAGAGGTTCCGGGCACCGCGGAACTGGTCGAGCAGTTGAACGACGGTAATCAGACGGTTCCCACCGTGATCTTCCCCGACGGCTCCAGCGCCACGAACCCGTCGTTGATCGAGGTCAAGCAACGCCTGGCTGCTTGAGTCACAAGCCGTAGCCGGCCAAGAGCGCTGCTTTGACCTGCTCGACGCGCAGTTCGGGCCGGAGGTCCGCCGCCGCACCGGCCGTCGTGGGATCCCAGGCCAGGCCCAGTTCCCGATAGCAATCGACCAGCACCTCGCGCAGCGGATCACCGTCTTCGACCACGATGACCGAGCTGAAAAGCCAAGCGCCCGCGACCACCCGCTGCGCGGTTCCAACGAGTTTCAACCGGAGACCGTTGCCTGAGCCGTGCACACTGAACTCCCCGGGGCAATACTCCCCCGGGATCTCGCCGATTCCGGCCTCGATGCCCACTTGCCGCAGCACCCCGGCGAACAGCTCGGCGAACCGGCTGAAGCGGGATTTCGCCTGCAAAACCGCATCTGCCTCCGGCTCCAGGTGATCGACGACCAGACAACCTCGGTGATAGGGCGCTGCTCGTCCTCCCGCCTTGCGGACCAAGGGTTCGAAGCCGTGCGCCCGGGCTGCGGCCGCCGCGGCCGGGAATCCCGGGAGATTCGCGTCGCGCTGGCCGAACGCCATCGTCGGCTCCGGGCGGTACAACCGGAGCGTCCGGCCGCGCACCCCGCGCTGCACCTCGGAAAGCAGATCCAGACCACGTTGCAGGTCCGCTTCGGCACCTGCGGAATCAGTCTGGTCGATCAGTTCGACGGGCCCGGCGGCACTGGAGAATTCAGTTGCTTCAGGCAGCTCAGTCAGTGACCGTCACACCCTTCCAAAATGCCACCCGATCGGTGACCATTTCGGCTCCCTTCAGAGGTTCCGGGTAATACCAAACCGCATCCGGATTGCGTTCACCCTTGACCTTGAGGGTGAAGTAGCTGGCATCGCCCTTCCAGGGGCAGTGGGTGTGGAAAACACTGGGTTCCAGCAACTCCTCGCGTACCGACGAACGCGGAAAATACTTATTGCCTTCGACGAGTTCGATGTCGTCCGATTCGGCGATCACTTCGCCGTTCCACATTGCCTTGGCCACGACTCCTACTATTGTTGGCTGATCGCCCGGACGGTCAGAATCTGCTCCGCTCGCCCGAAGGGACCCTTGTAGTCATTAAGCACTGACGAAGTCAGTCCTATTCCGTCACTGCCGAAGGTCACCGAGGTGTCCAATCCCAGCCACTCGCCTTCCGGTTCCCGGTAAAGGTGCAGGGACAAATCGGTGTTCGGGTAAATGTAGGTGCCTTCGCCCGGCGCAATCCGCGGCGCAATCCCGTTCGCGGTATCCGCGACGCCGATCAGCTTGACCAGATCAGCCGTGGTTTCACCCTCGACCATCGGATATCTGCCCCGCAGCCAGGCTTGGCCGCGGCCTGGAACTGCACCCGGGACCGCCTGCAGTTCGATCGAACGGATGTAGCCGCCCGGCCATTCCGCCAGCCCCTCGGCAACCGTGGCCTCGGCACGCGGCGGCATTGCGACGTCGCCGAGCCCGGCCACCGCCGTGGTGTCCGAGCGCTGCAGCCGCCAAGCCGTGGCCCGGACCGCCGTCCGGCCGTTCGCGATCATTTCCGCCTGGACCAGTTCGATGGTCTTGCCAGGCCGCAAGACGGTGCATTCAATGCTGAATTCACCGCCCGGGATCATGCCCAGGATGTCGAAACTGATCCGGGCCATCCGAAGGTCCGGACGCGGTGCGAACCCTTCGAGTTCGCGGACCATGATTCCGGAAACCGGCGCCATGTGCTGTTCCTGCGGATTCCAAGCGCCTTGCGCATGGATCGTGGATTCATAACGGCCGTCGCCGAGCTTGCGGTAATAGGAGTCTGCCTCTGTCTGCACCACACCGATATTACCGGCTCAGAGCCTTTGCCTTGCGCCGCCAGAGCACGATTCCCAGCACCGCCAACGCAATCAGCAGCAGCACCGCGAGTCCGGCCGGCTCGCCGCCGATCGCATCGATGACCGCTGTGAAGGCGGCCAGCCCGATGGTCGCGTAGAGCAGCGCCCAGATCACCGAGCCGACGACGACGGCGGGCAGGTACCGGGTGGCGTACGGCATCCGGCCGACGCCGGCCGCGAGGTTGATTGCGGTTTGCAAGCCAACCGTGACAAAACAGACCGCAACCGCCGGCGCACCCCAGCGCGCGATGATCGACTCGGCCCTGGCCATCGCTGCGGAATCGAGGTATTTCTTGAGTTTCGTTTTCCGACCGCCGGCCGCCGCACCGCGGCCCAGCCAGTACGTGGCATTGGCGCGCGCCATCACGATGCCGAAGAGCGAGAGAAACGCCCAGCCGAAAGGCAGCGATGTGAAAAATTCCATCCGGAACCCTGCCCTCCCCCGGCACCCTGAGGCCTTGTGTCTTCCATCGTTTCACATCCGGCTTAGGTTCTCCTAAGCGGGTGTGCAGTCAGGGCAGAGCGCTCGCCCGGAGAGGCAGCCATTCTGCCGGCGGCCAAGGCCCGGTCGGCTCCGCGGCCTGTCCCGCTTCGATCAAATAGCCGTCCGGGTCCCGAGGCGACGTCGTCTAATCCCTCGTCTTAACGCCCGAACGCACAGATAACGCGACGTTGAAGCTCAAAAACGTGCATTATCTGTGCGTTCGGGCGGAGGTGGCTTTGGTGGGCCTTTAGAAGTCCCAGTCCTCGTCTTCGGTGTTCACGGCTTTGCCGATCACGTAGGAAGAGCCGGAACCGGAGAAGAAGTCGTGGTTCTCGTCCGCATTGGGCGACAACGCGGAGAGGATCGCCGGGTTCACATCGGTCACAGTGGCCGGGAACATCGCCTCGTAGCCCAGGTTCATCAGCGCCTTGTTGGCGTTGTAGTGCAGGAACTTCTTGACGTCCTCGGCCAGGCCCACGGAATCGTACAAATCGTGCGTGTACTGGATTTCGTTCTCATAGAGTTCGTAGAGCAAATCGAAGGTGTAGGCCTTGATCTCCTCGCGCTTCTCCTCGGAAACCTTCTCCAGACCCTTCTGGAACTTGTAGCCGATGTAGTAGCCGTGCACGGCTTCGTCCCGGATGATCAACCGGATCAAGTCCGCGGTGTTGGTCAGCTTGGCCCGCGAGGACCAGTACATCGGCAGGTAGAACCCGGAGTAGAACAGGAACGATTCGAGCAGGGTCGAAGCCACTTTCCGTTTGAGCGGGTCGTCGCCCTGGTAGTAGTCCATGACGATCTGCGCCTTCTTCTGCAGATTCTCATTTTCCACCGACCAGCGGAACGCTTCGTCGATCTCCTTGGTGGAGCACAAGGTGGAGAAGATCGAGGAATAGCTCTTCGCGTGCACGGATTCCATGAACGCGATGTTGGTGTACACCGCTTCCTCGTGCGGGGTCAGCGCATCCGGGATCAGGCTCACCGCGCCGACGGTGCCCTGGATCGTGTCGAGCAGCGTCAACCCGGTGAACACCCGCATGGTGAGCTGCTGTTCCTCCGGGGTCAAGGTGGCCCAGGACTGCACGTCGTTGGACAACGGCACCTTTTCCGGCAACCAGAAGTTGTTCACCAGCCGGTTCCACACCTCGACGTCTTTTTCGTCTTGGATCCGGTTCCAGTTGATCGCCTGGACATGGTCGACCAGTTTGAGCTTATCGGGTGTCATTGCAGCTTCCTCTTTCAAAAATTCCTACGTCCAGGGCGGGCAGTGGGGGCCGAACTCAGAGCATGCAGCTGACGCAGCCCTCTACTTCGGTGCCTTCCAGCGCCAGCTGGCGCAGCCGGATGTAGTAGACCGTCTTGATGCCTTTGCGCCAGGCGTAGATCTGCGCCTTGTTGATGTCCCGGGTGGTGGCGGTGTCCTTGAAGAACAACGTCAACGACAGCCCCTGGTCCACGTGCTGCGTGGCGGCGGCATAGGTGTCGATGATCTTTTCGTAGCCGATCTCATAGGCATCCTGGTAGTACTCCAGGTTGTCATTGGTCAGGTACGGCGCCGGGTAGTACACCCGGCCGATCTTGCCCTCTTTGCGGATCTCGATCTTCGACGCCACCGGGTGGATCGAGGACGTGGAGTTGTTGATGTAGCTGATCGATCCGGTCGGCGGAACGGCTTGCAGGTTCTGGTTGTAGATGCCGTGCTCCATGATCGAAGCTTTCAGCTCGCGCCAATCGTCCTGGGTCGGGATGTGCACCTTCGCGAAGAGCTCACGGACCCGTTCGGTCTGCGGAGCCCATTCCTGATCGGTGTACTTGTCGAAGAACTCGCCGGAGGCGTACTTCGAGTTCTCGAAGCCGCCGAAGGTCTCACCGGTCTCGATCGCCAACAGGTTGGAAGCACGCAACGCATGGTAGACCACGGTGTAGAAGTAGATATTGGTGAAGTCCAAACCTTCTTCGGAACCGTAGTGCACCCGCTCCCGGGCCAAGTAGCCGTGCAGGTTCATCTGGCCCAGGCCGATCGCCCGCGAGGCCCGGTTGCCCTTGGCGATCGAAGGCACGGACGTGATGTCCGACATGTCCGAAACCGCGGACAACGCCCGGATCGACGTCTCGATGGTGTTGCCGAAGTCCGGCGAGTCCATGGTCTTCGCGATGTTCAGCGAGCCCAGGTTGCAGGAGATGTCCTTGCCGGTATCCGCATAGGAGAGGTCGTCGTTGTAGGTGGTCGGCTTGGACACCTGCAGGATCTCCGAGCAGAGATTGCTCATGATGATCTTGCCTTCGATCGGGTTGGCCCGGTTCACCGTGTCCTCGAACATGATGTACGGGTAGCCGGACTCGAACTGGATCTCGGCGAGGGTCTGGAAGAATTCCCGTGCCTTGATCTTGGTTTTCTTGATCCGCGAGTCGTCGACCATCTCGTAATACTTCTCGGTGTCCGAGATGTCGGAGAACGGCATGCCGTAGACCTTTTCGACGTCGTACGGGGAGAACAAGTACATGTCCTCGTCCCGCTTGGCGAGCTCGAAGGTGATGTCCGGGACCACGACGCCGAGCGAGAGGGTTTTGATCCGGATCTTCTCGTCCGCGTTTTCCCGCTTGGTGTCCAGGAAGCGGTTGATGTCCGGATGGTGCGCGTGCAGATAGACCGCACCGGCACCCTGTCGGGCACCCAATTGGTTCGCGTAGGAGAAGCTGTCTTCGAGCAGCTTCATGACCGGGATGACGCCGGAAGACTGGTTCTCGATCTGCTTGATCGGCGCGCCGACCTCACGGATGTTGGTCAGCGCGAATGCCACGCCACCGCCGCGCTTGGACAGCTGCAGCGCCGAGTTGATCGATCGGCCGATCGACTCCATATTGTCTTCGATGCGCAGCAGGAAGCAGGAGACCAGCTCGCCGCGCTGCGCCTTGCCGGCATTGAGGAAGGTCGGCGTGGCCGGCTGGAAGCGGCCTTCGATGATTTCATCGACGAGCTTGCTGGCCAAATCTTCGTTGCCGCGGGCCAGGTGCAAAGCCACCATGCAGACGCGGTCTTCATAGCGCTCCAGGAAACGCTTGCCGTCGAAGGTCTTCAAGGTGTACGAGGTGTAGAACTTGAAGGCGCCCAGGAAGGTCTCGAAGCGGAACTTCTTCTTGTAGGCGCGCTGGTAGAGCTCACGGATGAAGTTCATCGTGTACTGGTCGAGGGTTTCCCGCTCGTAGTACTGGTTCTTCACCAGGTAATCGAGCTTCTCCTCCAGGTCGTGGAAGAACACCGTGTTGTTGTTCACATGCTGCAGGAAGTACTGGTGCGCAGCTTCGCGATCGGCGTCGAACTGGATGTTGCCGTCGGCGTCGTACAAGTTGAGCATCGCGTTGAGCTCGTGGTAGCCGAGGCCCTGGTAAGCCGTGGGCAGATCCTTTTTCTTCTTCGCCGGAGCCGTGTCGACGGCTTCGCTTTGCTGATCCCGTCCGGGCGAAGCCGCGGTCACTGCATCTGCAACTGTGGTGTCCAAAATTGTTCCAATCCCTGATGAACCCGGTCCACATCTTCCGGTGTGCCCATGAGCTCGAATCGATAAAGAAGGGGAACCGAGCATTTGCTGGCCACGATCTCGCCGGCAAGGCAGTAGGTTTCCCCGAAATTCGTATTTCCTGCGGCGATCACACCGCGGATCAGTGATCGGTTTTCCGCGACGTTGAGGAATTTGATCACTTGTTTCGGCACCGCCCCGTGCCCGGTTTCCCCGCCATAGGTGGGGAGGACCAGGACAAAGGGTTCAGTCGCCTGGAGCGTCTCGTCCTTGGTCTTCACCGGCAACCTGGCCGCATTCAGCTCGAGCTTGTCGACGAAGCGGTGGGTATTGCCGGAGACCGACGAGAAATAGATGATTTTGCTGTTCGTGGGGTTCATGCGCACCTCCCCTGGCTGATTGCCTGCCGAGATCGGGAACCTCTGCCGACGTCGGCCACCGGAAGTCAGACGACTGGAGCAGCGTAGCGGTCAGGAGCTTCAGGCCACCGAGCTTGCCGCGTCGGAGGCCTGTGCCAGTTCATCGATTTTGTCCGGACGGAAGCCCGACCAGTGATCCTGTTCGGTCACGACGACGGGGGCCTGCAGGTAACCGAGCGCACGGACGCGCTCCAGCGCCTCGGGGTCCTGGGAAAGGTCGACGCTCTGGTAGGTGATGCCTTTCTTGTCCAAGGCCCGGTAAGTAGCGTTGCACTGCACGCATGCTGGCTTCGTGTAAACCGTGACGGTCATGATCCTTTGTCCCCTTAGTGCATCCATAAACGGCTGCTGTTCCGGTTCGCCCGATACCGCTGGGCGAACCTGCTTCATTTTTGGCATTCTTTGCCCGCCCGGCCTTTCAGCCGATCGGACCAGATCCGTAAATCGATACTACATATAGTGCAGACGGTTTGCTTGGACCCCAAGATGATGTATTACAAGTATGTCATTTTATGCACCGATAGTCCACAGGCAACAGCGAAAAAATCAGCGGATTTCCGGACTTTTAAGCGGGTCTATCCACAGTCTGTGGAGTACTTCTGCACTTAAAAACACGGGCGTGTCGCAGGCCTCCGGCGTGTCGCGTGTCGCACCCGGACACAACGCCGCAGCAACCAGTTCGATCACGCGTCCGTCCAATTCACCTGTTGCGTGGGTTCAGACGGCACTGCCCACTGAACGGGCGAATTGGACGGGCTTGGAAGTACTGCGCAGCGCGGCCGGACGCCGGCGAAAACGGCTCAGCGCCGGCGCATCAGGATCTGGTCTACGCCCATGCGGCCCTGGTCGAAGGTCAACTCGCCGCCGGCCAGATAGAGCTCCCACACCCGGACGACTTCGGCACCCATCATGGCAACCGCTTCGGCATGGTGTCGCTCGAAGTTCTTCCGCCAGGCGGCAATGGTCTGCACGTAGTCCTGGCGCAGCGACTGAACCCCGAGCACCTCCATGCCGCCCGCTTCGAAGAAGCCGATCGTTTCACCGAGCGGGCGCATGTGCATGTCCGGGGCGATGAAGCCCTCGATGAATGGCCCGCCCCCGGGGTACTTCCCGGTGCGCGCCATCTGCTGGATCAACGCCGGCCCGCCGGTGGCGAGATTTTTCCGGATCGCGTCCACATAGCCCGGATAGTTCCGCTGCCCGACGTGTTCACCCATTTCCAAGGAAACCACCGCGTCGAACGGCCCGCCGTCGATCTCCCGGTAGTCCTGCAAACGGATCTCCACTTGATCGGCGACGCCGCGTTTGCGCGCCCGTTCCCTGGCGAATGCCTGTTGTTCGGCCGAAATCGTCACGCCGACCATGCGCACATCGAACTGCTCCGCCAGTTCGATCGACAAAGATCCCCAGCCGCAACCGATGTCCAATACCCGCATACCCGGTTGCAGACCGAGTTTTTCGCCCACCAAACGGCACTTTGCGCCTTGTGCCTGAAACACATCCGTCGCACCGTCGCCCCAGTACCCGGACGAGTAGGCCATCCGCTCTTCGAGGATCAACCCGTAGAAATCATTGGACAGATCGTAGTGGTGGCTGATCGCCCGTTTGTCCCGGAGTTTCGAATGCAGACGACCAACCAACTTGGCCTGCGAACCGGGCGCCGCCAGCCGCGGGCCGATCGCGCCTGCAGACCGTGCCAAACCGGCCAGCTTGGCCAAAAGCGCGGGGGTGATTTTGATCGCGTTCAGCCGTCGTTCCGCCACCACCTCCCAGACCTGGCGCAGCGCCGAATGGAGTTCACCGGACACTGCCAACTCGCCCAGCACATAAGACTGAGCGAGGGAAAGCTCGCCCGGTCCCCACAGCTGCCGGCGCAACACGTTCGGCGAGTTCAAGGTCACTACGGGTCGCTCGTCGGAGTCCAGCTCCGGCGTCGCGGAGCCATCCCAGGCGACGATCCGGACCGGCAGGTCACCGCCCAGGAACGGGCCGAGCAATGCCGCGAGCTGCTGCGCGATCATCACTGGTTTCCTTTGGCTTTGCGGAGTTGGAACTGCTGGACATCGAGGTAGCCGGAGGCGAACCCGGCCCGCGAATAGGCCAAGTAGAAATGCCACATCCGGCGGAACGTCTCATCGAACCCCAAGCGGCCCACCTGCACGGCATTCCGGCTGAATTGTTCGTCCCACAAGCGCAGGGTCTGGGCATAGTGCTGGCCGAAAGCCATCCGGTTCTCCACCGTCAGCCCGTTCGCCGCAGACTGTTCCGCGATCAGTTCCGCCGACGGGATCATGCCGCCCGGGAAGATGTACTTGTGCACCCAGGTGTAGCTGTTCCGCGTCGCCAGCATCCGTTCGTGGCCGATCGTGATCGCTTGCAGGCCGACCGCTCCCCCCGGAACCAGATGTTCGGCCAGGATCCGGAAGTATTCCGGCATGAACTCGAAGCCGACTGCCTCGATCATCTCCACTGAAACGATCGCGTCGAAACTGCCTTGGACCTTGCGGTAGTCGAGCAGCTCGATCCGTACCGAGTCCGCAAAACCCGCATCGGCGATCCGCTGCTCCGCCAGTTCTTTCTGTTCGCTGCTGAGCGTGACCGAGTAGACCTGGGCACCGCGGCGCGCAGCGCGCAGCGCCAGTTCGCCCCACCCGGTCCCGATCTCCAGAAGCCGGGTCCCCTGCCCGACGCCGGCCAGGTCGAGCAATCGGTCGATCTTCGCGTGCTGGGCCGCCTCCAGGTCTCCGAACGGCGGCGCGTCCAGACTCCCGAACAGGGCCGAGGAATAGCTCATGCTCGAATCCAGGAATTCCGCGAACAATTCGTTCGACAAGTCGTAATGGCGGGAGATGTTGCTCCGGGTGTTGGCTTCGGTGTTCCGTTCCCGCCGCGGCTGCTGCGGCAGAATCAAGCCGCGCAATGCCTGGAGCGGCTGCGGGATCAACTGCGAAACCCGGGAAGCGAACACCGTCATCAGGGCAGCCAGGTCTGCGGCCTCCCATTCCCGCGCCATATACGATTCGCCGAGCCCGATCAGGCCGTTGTCCGCGATCCGGGCATAAAACCGCTCGGGGTCCCGCAAGACCATCTCCGGGCCGCCTTTGCCGAGCCGGGAGCCGTCCGGCAAATGCACGGACACCGGCAAACGGCGCACCGCGGCACGGAACAGCGCCCCGGCCACCGGAGCACCGGCTTTCGCTCTGATCGCCGAAGGAATCCGGGCCACATCGGGCCAGAGCTCCGCCCGGACTTCTGGATTCGAAGCAGTTTGCGTCATCTGGTTGCCTCCTTAACGGTTCGGCTGGAAACCGATTTCCCCGGGCTTCCTTGCGGTTCGGCTTGCGGCACATGCTTCGGCCGCGGCTGCACCGGAAGCCTCCGCAGCCACAAGCCGATCCCCTGATAGAAAATCTGGATGCTCACCCGCAATGGGGACATCGGGATATCCAGCAGCATGCGCACAATATTGCCGTTGCTGGCTGGCAATCTGCTGCCAACCACCGAGGCCACGAAGGGCCTGCCTTCTGGCCGCTGCAACACGATCGACAAGCGGGCCGTGTCTCCTGGCTCGGGGAGCTTCATCCGGTACTCGCCGTCCACCGGGTAGAAGGGTGAAACATAGAATTCCTTGGGCACCCGGGCGCGGCCGGCGTCGTCGGGCTCGATCAGGTAGCGGTGCCGTTCGCCATAGGTATTGTGCACTTCGGCGACGATGCAGGCGAGCGAACCGTCCGGCCGGTGGCACCAGAAGACGGAAAGCGGGTTGAAGACGTATCCGAGCACCGCGGCATTGCTCAGCATCGTGATCTGCCCTGCCGCTTCGATCCCCTGTTCGGCGAGGTAGCTTCGCAGGTTCGCGCCGATCCCCCGGGCCGGATCGCCCAGATGGTCCTTGGCCCGGAACTGCGCGAAAGGCCGCAACCAGAACGGCAGGACCGGCAGCCGCTCCGGGTCCACGAACCACTGGTAGCTCCGGTAGGAAAACTCATTCCGCACCGGTTCTTCGCGGACGTGCCGGACCGTGATCGCGTACAGCGCGCTCATGCCGGCCATGATCCACCGAGCCGTTGCGCCGCACGGTAGCCGGACAGCGCGCCGTCCTCATGGAAACCCCAGCCGTGGTAAGCCCCGGCGAAAACTACCCGCCCGGTGCAGATCTGTTCCAGTTCGGCTTGCGCGGCCAATGACACCGGCGAATACTGCGGGTGTCCGTACTGCATCCGGGCCAGCACCGTGGGATCGGCGATCCGATCGGCCTCGCCCAAGCTGACCAGCAGCCGCCCTCTCGGATAGTCGAGCGACTGCAACCGGCTCAGGTCATAGCTGACCAGCACGTTCTCCGGCCGGGCCAGGCAATCGGGCAGGTAGTAATTCCAGGACGCGCGTGCCCGCTCGCCCTCGGGCAACACCGATTCGTCGGTGTGCAACAGGGTTTCATTGCTCGAATACGGAATCGCGCCGAGCACCCGGCGCTGCGCCGGAGTCGCGCTCCGGCCCAGGATTTCGGCGGCCTGGCCGGGGTGCGTGGCCAGCACTACGGCAGCGAAGTCGGCGGTCTCCGCGACCCCGTCTTCGGTCCAGCCCAAGCGCACTCCGCTGCGGAGCTCCTCGACCGAAGTCACCTTGGCCCCGAGTTTGATCCGGGTGATCGACTTGGCGACCCGGCGGACGTATTCCTGCGAACCACCGTCGACGGTCCGCCACTTCGGCGATCCTTTGACCGCCAGCATGCCGTGGTGCGCCATGAACGTGAACAGGTAGCGCGCGGGGTATGCCAGGGCCGTTGAAGCATCACAGGACCATACTGCCGAAACTACCGGGGTCATGAAATGGCTTTGGAAATATTGGCTGAAGTTTTCCGCTTCGAGGAACGCGCCCAGGGTCAGCTCGTCCCCCTCGGACGCCAGCAGTGCCCGGGCCTTGCGGTGGAAGCGGAGCACCTCGGCAAGCATCCGGAGATACCGGGGGTTCCGGAACGATCGCCATTCCGGGAACAGGCCGCCGAAGCCCTTGGCCCCGGCATATTCCAGACCGCAGCCGGCGCATTTGACCGACATCGACATGTCCGACGGTTTCGTCGGCACCTCCAACTGTTCGAACAGCCGGATCAACGTCGGGTAGGTGCGTTCGTTGTACACGATGAATCCGGAATCGACCACGGTGCCCTCGGCCAGTTCGTGGCTGTGCGCGTGGCCGCCCAATCGGTCATCGGCTTCGAACAAGGTCACCCGGTCAGTGCTGCTGAGCACCCAGGCAGCCAACAAACCGGAGATGCCGCTGCCCACCACGGCAATCGAACGCGGGGCCCTGACATCGCCGGTTTCCGAAATCCTCTGGTCGTTTGCCACGGGACGGGTTCCTCCTGGGTTGTTCAGCTCTCTTGCCCTGCATTCGGGGCCGTCCGGCGCTGGGATGGGTCGGCCCAGGAAATCGCCGTCCGTACCGCTTCGCGTTGCCAGAGCCGGGGACTCCGCAGCATGAAATGCCCGCCTGGCATCGCCCGCCACCGCGCGGCAACTCCGTGCTCCGCCGCCAACCGGACCTGCCGGGCGGACTCCTCCGGGTCGGTCCACCGGTCGGCCGCGCCGTGCAGCACCAAAAGCTGCTGGCCGGTGCGGAACGCACGCCCCTCCTGCTCCGGCCACCAAGGCGCCAGTGCGACCACCCCCAGCACCTCCGGCCGCGCGGCCAAATGCGCCGCCGTCCGGCCGCCCATGGAATGTCCCAGGACCACTACCGGAGCGGAGCCGAAATGTTCCCGGAGTTGCTGCAACGCCCAAACGCCATCGGCCACCGGAGATTGCTCGACGCCGTTCCAGCCGCGCATCCGATACCTCAGTTGCGCCACGGCTATGCCCCGGGAACGCCCTTGTTTCGCCAGCCGCCGGGTGAACGGGCGCATCCGCAGGTTGGACAGCTGCCAAGGCCGGGACCGCGCCCGGCTTTCCGGCTTGCCCCCGGCCAGGACCAACACGATCGCGGCGACCGGATCATCGGGCATGAGCAGATCGAATCCGGCTCTCGGTTGGTCCATGCTCACTCCGGCAACTCCTGGCTTAGAATCAAAGCACCCGGGGGCGGTTGCCCTCTGCCAGAGGTTCGGCGCGATCTGCTTCGGGGATGGGTTCGACCGGCACGCCGGTTTGTCACCCCTGACTGAAACGGCGACCCAGGCCAGGTCATCAGCAGGAAAGGGGCGGTCGAGTGGTCAACCCGATACATTTGCGTACTTTGCTCGAAGTCACCCGGCGCGGCTCATTCGCCGCAGCGGCCCAGCATCTCGGTTACACGGCGTCAGCGGTCTCGCAGCAGATCGCGGCTTTGGAGCGGGAGACCGGCGTGGTGCTTTTCACCCGTACCGCCCGTTCGGTCCAACCCACGGACACCGCGTTCGTGATGGCCCGGCATGCGGCCAAGGTGCTCACCGACCTCGATGCACTGCTGGCCGCCGCGACGAAATCACCGGACCATGCCACCCGGGAACTTGTCCTGGGCATCTTTCCTTCGCTGGCCACCTATGTGCTGCCCCGGGTCTTGCAGACTTCGGCCTGGCAGGGCCTGGGCAGGCGATTGCGGATCCGGGTCGGCGAGCCGCCGCAGACGATCCAAGGATTGCGGTCGGGCGGCGAACTGGATCTGGCTTTGGTGTTCCAAGTCGGCCAAAGCGGCCTGGCCTGGCCGCATACGCTGCATCGGCAATGGGTCGGCGACGATGTCTTCCGGGTGGTGCTGCCCCATGGTTGGGGCATCACCGATGGTTCCCGGATGACCGCCTCGCAGTTGACCGAGATGCCCTGGATCATGCACCACCCGGGCACCAGCGACGCCACCGTGATCGAGCGGCTCTTCGCTTCGTGCAATCTGCATCCCCAAGTGGTGGGCTACAGCGATGACTTCAATGCCTCCCTGGCCCTTGCCGCAGCCGGTTTGGGCGCCGCATTGGTACCGGAACTCGTGCTCAAACACAGCAAAGAGAACTTCGTCGTCGTCGATGTGCCGGAAATCCGGCTCGCCCGGACGGTCTTCGCCCTCCGCCGTCAGGAAAGCGGCCAATCGGAACGGCAGGATGCGGCCTCCGAAGACGCCAGTTTGGACCTTTTCGTCGACTTGTTGGCTGCGGCGTTCGCCGAAGCGGTCGCGGATTGAACCGGACTACTTCCCGGCCGGCGCGATGACTTTCGTGATCACCTGGTGCTTGAGGTTGTTGAACGGCGGGTAGATCAGCTTCATGGTGTCCGGCTTCAACGGTTTGTCGAAAACCGCCTTGCGGTGGGTGAAGACGTCGATCGAATCACGGCCGTGGTACGCGCCCATTCCGCTGGGGCCCACTCCGCCGAACGGCAGTCCCGGGACCAGCAAGTGCGCCGCCGGCACCCCGAAGCACAGGGCACCCGACGAGGTATTGTCCATGAAGTTCCGCCGGGTTGCCTTGTTCTCGCTGAAAACGTAGAGCGCCAGCGGCTTGTCGCGTTCCTTGATGAACGCCAGCGCCGCCGCTTCGTCGGGGACCTCGACGATCGGCAGGATCGGTCCGAAGATTTCCTCCTGCATCACCGGGTCCGTGGACTTCGCCCGGACCACCGTCGGCGCCAAATACAGATCGCCCGCTTCGGAATCGCCACCGGTGACCAGCTCTACGCCTTCGAGCAGCCCGGTCAGCCGGCCGAAATGCCGCTGGTTGACGATCCGGCCGTAGTCCGAGCTGCTCCGTGGATCCTTCTCGAACAGCCCCTTGATCACCTGCGGCAATACCTCGGCCAGTTTCCGTGCGGTCTCCGGGCTGGCGAGAACATAATCCGGGGCCACGCAGGTTTGCCCGGCGTTGAGGTACTTTCCCCAGGCGATCCGCTGCGCGGCCGCGGTCAGGTCCACCGAGTCGTCGACGTACACCGGGGATTTCCCGCCCAATTCCAGGGTCACCGGAGTCAGATGCTCCGCAGCAGCGCGCAGGATCACTTTGCCGACCTGGCCGTTGCCGGTATAGAAAATATGGTCGAAGCGCTCTTTCAGCAGTTCGGTGGTTTCCGGCACTCCGCCTTCGACCACTTGGACAGCCTCGCCGAGATACTCCGGGATCCAGCGGGCCAAAGCCGCCGAGGTCGCCGGAGCAAGCTCGCTCGGCTTCAGCACTACGGTATTTCCGCCGGCCAGCGCAGCCATCACCGGAACCAAGGACAATTGCACCGGGTAGTTCCAGGGTGCGATCACCAGCACCACGCCGAGCGGGTCCCGGACGATCTTCGCAGTGGCCGGCAACAAGGACAACGGCACCGAGGCCCGCTCCGGGGCGAGCCATTTGCGCAGGTTTTTCGTCGTATGCTGCACCTCGTTGCAGGTGAAGCCGATTTCAGTCATCCAGGATTCATCCGGATGTTTGCGCAGGTCCTGGGCCAGCGCCGCGGTGAAATCCGCGGTCTGCTCCAGCAACATCCTGCGCACCGCGTCGATTCGGCGCAGCCTGGTATCCAGGTCCAAACCTTCGCCGGTCTCGAAAGCCTTCCGGGCCAAATTCACAGCGTCGTTGCTCATGGAGCTAACTTACCCGTCGGTAACTTATTTCGGAAGACCCTCGACCGGCCCGCTCGGCAGATGACACGATCTTGACCGGCCGAGCGGGCCGTCGGCAATTTCCCGCGCGAGGCGTTCGATCGGACTCAGACCAGCTGCGCCCGGACTTCCCGGGTAGCCGCCACCAGATTCCGCAAGGATTCTTCGGTCTCGGCGTAGCCGCGGGTTTTCAGACCGCAGTCCGGGTTCACCCAAAGCTGCCGCGCCGGCACGTGCGCCACCGCGGTCTGCAGCAACTCGGTGACCTCTTGCTGGCCCGGCACCCGCGGTGAGTGGATGTCGTAGACGCCAGGGCCGACGCCCCGGCCGAAGCCATGCGACTGCAGGTCATTGACCACTTCCATCCGGGAACGTGCCGCCTCGATCGAGGTCACGTCGGCGTCCAGGCCATCGATCGCATCGATCACCACGCCGAACTCCGAATAGCAAAGGTGGGTGTGGATCTGGGTGCCGGTGGCGGCGCCCGAGGTCGCCAGGCGGAAGGCCCGCACCGACCAGGCCAGGTATTCCGGCTGATCGGCTTTGCGCAACGGCAGCAGTTCGCGCAGTGCCGGCTCGTCCACCTGGATGATTTTGATTCCGGCCGTTTCCAGGTCCGCGATCTCGTCGCGCAAAGCCAAGGCCACCTGGTTCGCGGTGTCCGCCAGCGGTTGGTCGTCGCGGACGAAAGACCAGGCCAGAATGGTCACCGGCCCGGTGAGCATGCCTTTCATCGGCTTCTCGGTCAGCGACTGCGCGAACGAAGCCCATTCGACCGTGATCGGCGCGCTGCGCGTGACGTCGCCCCAGAGGATCGACGGACGGGTACACCGGCTGCCATAGGACTGGACCCAACCGTGCACCGTGACCTCGAAGCCGTCCAGGTTCTCGGCGAAGTACTGCACCATGTCATTGCGCTCCGGCTCGCCGTGGACCAGCACATCGAAGCCGAGGTCTTCTTGCAGATCCACGACCCGGCGGATTTCCTCCCGCATCAGCTCCTGGTAGTCGACCGCGCTGATTTCGCCCTTGTTCGCCCGGGCCCGTGCGGAACGGATGTCGCCGGTCTGCGGAAACGAACCGATGGTGGTGGTCGGCAGCGGTGGGAGCCGGAGTTCTTCCTGCTGGGCTTTCGCGCGGTCCGCATACTCTGCCCGGTGGAAGTCCGTTTCGGCCAGAGCCGCAGTGCGGGCCCGGACCTCGCTCCGCCGGACGCCTTCGGCGGAAGCCCGGGACGCGATGATCCGGCTGGCGGCTTCGATTTCCGGTCGGGCGGCCTCGGCGTCGGCGAGATGCCCGGCCAAGGTGGCCACCTCGACCGCCTTTTGGTCCGCAAACGCCAACCAGCTGCGCAATTGCTCGGTGAGCTGGGCTTCTTCGGCGGAATCGTGCGGAACGTGGAACGCCGACGTCGACGTTGAGACGGCCAGGTTGATGCCGGCGGCCTTGAGCGCATCGAGTTTGCGCGCCGAGGCGGCCAGGTCATTGCGCCAGATATTGTGCCCGTCGACCACGCCGGCCACCAAGGTCTTGCCCGCCAGAGCCTGCGCTAATCCGGTCAGGTCGGCGGGCAGTTCCCCCTTGAACAGATCCAGGTGAATCGCCTCCACCGGGAGGCTTGCCACAGGTTCGAGCAACTCGCCCAGCGCGCCATAAGGCGTGCTCACCAGTAGCTTCGGGCGGCTCTGCGCCGAACCGAGCACCCGATAGGCCTGTTCCACGGCTGCACGCAGCTCGGCTGCCGGCACTGCGCCGTCGGCGACCAACGCGGGTTCGTCCAGTTGCACCCAGCTGGCTCCAGCGGCGGCCAGCCGTTCCAGCAGCGCGGCGTACACCGGAAGCAATTCAGCCAGCTTGGCCAACGGGGCGAAATCCGCTGGAGCTCCGGCCTCGGCCTTGCTCAGCAGCAGGAAGGTCACCGGTCCGACCAGGTAGGGCCGGGTTTCGATTCCGGACTCGAGCACTGCGGCGAAGTCCCGCACGATGCGATCGGAAGTGACCGAAAAGACCGTGTCCGGACCGATTTCCGGCACCAGGTAGTGATAGTTGGAATCGAACCATTTGGTCATTTCAAGCGGCTGCTGCTCCCGGTCCCCCCGGGCCAGCGTGAAGTAGCCGGCCAAGCCCAGGCCGCCATCGGCGTCGAGCAGGTTTCCGAACCGCGCCGGAATCGCGCCGACGTGGGCCGCGGCATCGAGCACTTGGTCGTAATAGGAGAAGGTCCCCGGAACCGCCGCGACTTCGGTCAAACCGAGTTCCTGCAAGCGCTGTGCGGTGCCGAGCTGGATCTGCTGCGCCGTGGCGGCCAGTTCGGCGGCGTCGATCCGCCCGGCCCAGTAGGATTCGACGGCCTTTTTCAATTCCCGACGGCGGCCGATCCTGGGGTATCCCAAAAGCGAGGCAGCCGGAAAAGGGGTGTTTTCAGTCATGGTTTGGTCCTTAGTGGTTTCGAAGGTCGGCAAGCGAAATGGCCGAGGCGCTCAATGCGCCCGGCTGAAATGCCGGAGTTTGCCGGCCGGCGGTGCTGGACGCAGCAGATTGAGCCGATCCAGCACCTCCAGAGCGGCCTGGTGCTGATTGAAGGTGTAGAGGTGGATCCCCGGGGCTCCCGCATCCAACGCGGCCTTGGCCAGTTCCACTGTGGCGCGGACCCCGATCCGCCGCCGTTCGCCGTCGTCGTCGGCCGAAGCCAGCGCGGCGAGCAGCTCCGGAGCCGGTTCGACGCCGGTCAGCTGGCCCAGGCGTTCCAGCCTGCGCAGGCTGGTGAACGGCATCACTCCGGGGATCAGCGGAATACTGACCCCGGCGCGCCGGGCGCGCAACACCAGGTCCGCGTATTGTTCGGCATGGAAGAACACCTGGGTGATCGCGAAATCGGCGCCGGAACGCTGTTTGGCGAGCAAAACCTCGACATCGTGCTGCACGCTGGGCGATTCCGGGTGCCGGGCCGGATAGGCGGCAACTCCGATCGCGACTTTCCCAGCGGCGAGCATCGCCGAGCGGCGCTGCTCCACCCTGCGGATCAGTTCGATCAGGTCTTGGGCGTAGTTCAACGCGCCGGCTCGGGGTTCCGCACTGCCATCAGTCGGCCGGTCGCCGCGCAGCGCCAGGATTCCCCGGACACCGTGCTCCAACAGATCGGTGATGATGGCGGCCAACTCGTCTGCGGTGTTGCCGATGCAGGTCAGATGCGCCAAGGGACGCAGACTGGTCTCCTGCAACAACCGGTGCAACAGGTCCACCGCGGTGTCGCGATTGGATCCGGAGGCACCATAGGTGACCGAGACATAGTCCGGGCTGGTGCTTTCGAGTTCCCGGATCGTAGTCCACAGGTGCTCGTCGGCAGCCGGACTGCGCGGCGGGAACAGTTCATAGGAGAGCGCGATCGGCGCGTTCTGCGGAGCAGGAGCCGGGCCGGAGAGCGTCTCGAGGGGGTTGGAAATAATACTCGGTGGGGACATTTGCAGACCTTGACCATCGTGCTGCTCCTAGCGAAGCAGCTGCCATCGGAAAAACAGCCGATCCGTACTCCACCGGCAGGAGTGCGCGGAGGAAGCCGATCGGACTGTGCAAATGTCAGGCCCACATGGGGGCACCCACACCCCCGGAGACCGGGGATCGCTGACATGTTACGTTCAGTAACGTGCTTCCCACTCTAAGAAGCGCAGGCCGTGCTGGCAAATCGCCGCCGAATATTTCGCCGAATTAAGATGGCTTCTAAGCCTTTGGACCGGCCACTAATGCAGTTCAGATGGCACGAAGGCCCAGAAATCCGAATATTGCAATGAGTGGCGCCACGCCCTGAATGAGCGCCGGCACGATGAACCCGGGTTTGCTGACCAAGAGAACAACCGCTGCCACCACCATGGTGAAGCACGACATCGCGACTAGACCGGCACCGAACAACACCGTTCCGGCAGCTCCGGTGCACAGCAGCACCACGCCCAGCAGATTTCCGGCCGCCAGCGCCAAGTTGTAATAGCCCTGGTTGAAGGCCATCGGCGCGAGCACGTCGGCTTCGGCCTGGTCTTTCACGCCGAAGCGCTGCCATGCCGATGGCCGCCGCCAGCGGACCGACTCCAACAACCAGAAATATCCATGGATCAAAGCGGCGACGATCGCGAAAATCACGGTGATCCAGGGCAAACTCATCGGCGTCATGCGCCAACTCTAACCCTGGACCGGAAAATCGGTCACCATTGCTTGGCGTTCGGATCGAAGGGCACCGGATTGCCCGCACCGTCGCGCAACCTGGTTCCATCGTTGCGGTCCTGTTGCGCATCTTTGTTCTGTTGGTTCAGCTGATCGAGCTGGCTCGGATCAGGGCTCTGCGACGGATCTGCTGAACCCGGATTCTGCCCGTTCTGGCCTTGCTGCGACTGCTCCGACTTCTGCTGCAGCCTGCCTTTGGCGTCCTGGAGCTGCTGCCCCTCTCCTTGCTGATTCCCACTCGAACCAGCCTGGAAACACCCCTGCGGGGCTGCATCGATGACACCGATTCCCTGGTCGTACAAGGCCTGAGCCGCGCTTTGCTCCCCTGCTGCGCGTTTGGCATCTCCGAGCTTTTCCACGGTGAGCACCAGATTGACCCGGACCCGGCAGGATTCCGCGCTGGGCGCCAGCGCCAGAGCTTGTTCGAATTCGGGCTTCGCGGACTCGAAGTCACCGCTGAGCAGGTAGCCGTCACCATCGTTGAACCAAGCCTTGTACGGCTCAATCACATTGGCGACTTTGAGCACTCCGGCAGCGGCATGCACGCCGGCGGCGTCGCCTTTCGCGAAGGCACTCTCGAGCTGGGCCGAAGCGATTCCCACGCTCAAGGTCTTCGCCGCCAGCAACAGCAGCAACAGCAGCAGAGGTGCCGAGAACAGCAGCAGTTTCCGCCGCAGTCGCAATTTCGCCTGCCGGTCCTGCCGCGATCCCGGCTGCCAGGGCGCGGCCAGGACCGCCGGCTCCAGCCGCTCCCGTTCGGGCGAAAGAATTCGATTCGTCATGGCGCTCCTTTGCTCGGGCGGGCAATACCGGCCGCCGGCGGAGCCAATCGCCGGAGCTCGCGGCCGGCGCCGAAGAGCTCCCAACCGGCCAAAGCCGTCAGGCCGAGGCCGAAAATCCAGGTCAACTCGAATTGTGCGCGCACCTGGCTCTGCCCGTCGATCCTCAGGACGCCTGGCTGGACCCCGGTCATCGCCGCATCGATTCCGTCGCCCGTAGCCCGGTGCACATAGCCGACCCGCAGCTGCTGGGCAATGGACCGCAACATGTTTTCATCGATTTTCGACACTGCATCGGCGCCGGTCGAGTAATCCTGGATGTAGCCCGGGCCAAGGCCGTTTCCGAACCCGGAATTCACCAGCATCCGGCCGCCGGCGGAGGTGCCATAGCCCAACACTGCTCCCCCGGAGACCAGCCCTTCCGGGAGGTCGAACGGAGCCGGCGCCGTGGCCGCGGTCTGTTCGCCGTCGCCCAGGTAGTAGACCACCCGCGCCCGGTCCGGGTGCGCGCGCTTCGCCGCTTCCAGCCGGGCAGCCAAGCTCTTGGCCGCCACGGTCACCGACGAGCCCCGCGAATAGACCGTGATCTCCGGGCTCAGCCCGTCCACCGAGTTGGTCAATGCGTTCGCATCGCTGGTCAACGGAACCAGGACCCGGGTATCTTGGGCGAACCCGATCAGCGAAAACGACGCTCCGGGCAGTTTTGCAGCGATCGACGTGATGTCCGCTTTCACCCCGGTCAGCCGGGGCTGACCATCGCCGAAGTCCTGGGCGACGACCGAGCTCGTGGTGTCCACCACGAAGAACACGTCCAGCTGCGCTGCCGCAGAACTCGCATCGGCTCCGCCCACGCCCGGACGAAGGAACGCCAAAGCCAGCAACAGCACCATCGCGCCCCGGCGCAGCCAACTGATCCGACGGCCGCGCTCGCGGAATGCCAGCCAAAGACAGCAAACCAGCAATCCGGAGCCGGCCAGCAGGATCACCCACCACGGGAACCACGGCGCGAAACTCATCGGCGCAACCGCCAAGCTCCGAAGATCAGCCCGCCCAGTCCGAGGCCGGCCACGGCGAGCCAGGGTTCCGGCTGATCCCGGAGGTTGATCCGCGGTGCTGCCTCGATCCGTCGCGCTTCAGTCGCCTGGACCTGGGCCACGATGTCCTTGGCCGCTGCCGGATCCCCGAGCGGATAGTAGGCCCCGGCGGTCTTTTCCACGGCGGCTTGCAGTTGCCGGGCGGCGCTGGCCTTCGTGCCGGTGGCCTCCGGGCCGTTCGGATTGATGCCGTACACCCGCACCGACTTCCCGACGGCCAGGGCAGCAGCCTGGTCCAGGCTGAACAGCGGCCGTCCGAGCAGCACATTGTCGGTGGCGAAGACCACGGTCCGGGAACGGAACGCATCCGGGGTCTGCGGGAATCCGTTCACGCAAGTCGCCAAACCATCGCCGATCAGCGACGATCCTTTGCCGCTGTAGGTGCCATCGAAGAATCCGGTGTCTTTGCTCTGATCCGACATCGCAGTGTGCGCCGCAGTGAGCTGTTCGCGCACGAATTCATAGTCGTCGGTGAGCGGGAAAACCTGCACGGCCGAGGAATCGAAGATCACCATGCCCAACCGTTCGCCGCGGAAGTTCTGCGCCAAGTCATTGAAGACCTGGACGAGTTCGGCATCCGCATCCACCATGGAGCCCGAAACATCCAGGCAGAGCATGATGTCCCGGTTGTTCGACTGCGGGCTGTTGCTCTGCGGCACGGCCGGCCGCGATGCCGCGATCAGCGCACCGAGGCAAAGCAGCAGGGCCGAGCCCGCCAATACCGCGGTCCAGAGCCGTCGGCGGGCCAAGGCCGCACGGTACCCCGGCAACCCGGTCAGCCGATCGGCGTGTGCCACCGGTGTGCGGCGGCGTTCGCGCTTCGGTCCGCGCCAAGCCCAATAGAGCACGCCCAAGAGCAAGGCCGCACCGATCGGCAGCTACCACCAGAAGACTAAGACCATGCCCGCACCACCTGATGCGCCAGTGACACGGAATGCTCGACTTCGCGGGCACTCTGCAGGCCGAATTCGACCGGGTAGAAGAATTCCACCGCGTCCACCACCGGCGGGAATCCGATCGCCTGCAGCTCGCTGAGCGTCATCCGATCCGAAGCGACCCCGGTGACTTCCCGGGTGAATCCCCGCACCGCCGCGCTGAGCCGCTGGTTGGCCTCCCGGGCATCGATGTCACCGCGCCGGTGGCGGTGCGCGATCTCATCGATCAGCGCGGAATACTTCGCGCGGACCGGCGGCAGCCGTCGCGGCGGCAGTGGCGGTGCGGCTTCGCCCGGCGCGATCCGCAGTTTCCGCGTCCACCAGAAGACGAAGCCCAGCCAAGCGCCGGCCAGCAGCAACAACAACACTCCGGCGGCCGGCCAGAACCAGGCGTAACCGACCGGCGGGAAAAAGCCACCGCTACTTCCCGGCACGTCGGTGCCTCTCCAACAGGCGGAAAACCGTCGGCATCGCGTCCGCGCTGTGGCCCAACCATTCCGCGGAGATCCCTTCGCGGCCCAGCAGCTCGGCCAGGCTCTGCCGCCGGGCCTGCACCGCGGCACCGTATTCGGCGGCCAAGCCGGGCTCGCTAGCCAGAAAGGACATCACGGGCTGCATCTGCTGCACCCCGAGCGGCTCCGCGCCCCATGCCGGATCGCGAAGGTCCGCATCTTCCAGGGTCAGCCACAGGATTTCGTGCTGGGCACGCAACCGGCGCAGCAAACCAGCCAGCTCCGGACTTGCCGCGAGTTCGTCGGCGACCACGATCAGCAGCGTCCGGGTCTTGACGTGCTGCGCGATGAAATCGAGTTGCCCGGTCAGCTCCGAATCGGCCGACGCCAGGGAGGTTTCCCGGTCCACGGTCTGCAGCAACGACTCCAAGTGGGCTTCGCCGCCTTTGGCGGCACTCATCACGGTACCGCTCGCATCACCGTGCACCAGGGCCACTTGGTCTCCGTGCTTCAAGGCCAGGTAGCCGAGGACGCCGAGCAGCAGCACGGTCAGTTCCTTTTTGCTCTCCCCGCCTTTGGCGACCGCAGCCATATTCCGACCGGTGTCCGCGAGCAGCAGCACGGTCTGCTTGCGGACCGCAACATACCTGCGGACCAGGGGCGAACCATGCCTGGCGGTCGCCTTCCAATCGATGTCCCGGACTTCGTCACCGGGCACATAGCCCCGCAGGTCGTCGAAGTCCAAACTCCGGCCGCGGAAAACCGCTGCGTATTCGCCGTCGAGCATGCTGTGGGCTTTTCGGTGCGCGAAGATGAACATCTTCGACTTCACCTTCTGCAGAAGCGTCGCCATCGCCGAATCAGGGGGTTTGCACGGAAGCGAGGACTGCGTCGATCACCGATTCCACCTGGACCTGCTCGGCGACCGCTGCGAAGCCGAGCAGCACCCGATGCCGCAGCACCCGATGCGCCAGACCCTTGACGTCCTCCGGCAATACGTGGTCCCTGCCGTTGAGCAGGGCCACCGCTCGCGATGCTTGGGAAAACGCGATCGACGCTCTGGGGCTGCCGCCGAACTCCACGAATCCGGCCAACTTCGGGTCCAGGTACTGCCCAGCGTGCCGGGTGACATAGACCAGCCCGACGATGTACCGGACGATCGCCGGATCGATGTAGACCCGGCGGGTCAATGCCTGCAGCCTGCGCACGTCGTCCAAGCCCGCGACGGCGGTGGGCTTTGCTTCCGGCGCGAAAACTCCGGCATCGATCCGGCGGATCACCTCCGCTTCTTCGGCCGGCGTCGGATAGTCCAGCACGTCCTTGAGCATGAACCGGTCCATTTGGGCTTCGGGAAGCTGATAGGTTCCTTCCTGCTCGATCGGGTTCTGCGTGGCCAACACCAGGAACGGGTCCGGCAGCGGATACACCACACCGCCGATGCTGGTCTGGTGCTCCTGCATGGCCTCCAACATCGCGCTCTGCGTCTTCGCGCTCGACCGGTTGATCTCGTCGAGCAAGACCAAATTGGCGTGCACCGGACCCAACTGGGTATTGAAGACGCCCTTCGAGGCATCGTAGACCTGGGTGCCCACGATGTCGCTGGGCAGCAGGTCCGGGGTGCACTGGATCCGGTGGAACTGAGCGCTCACGGTATCGGCCAAGGTCTGCGCCGCGGTGGTTTTGGCCAGACCCGGCACGCTTTCGAGCAGGATGTGGCCGCCGGTCATCAATCCGATCAATAGAGTCTCCCGCAGCCGGGCCTGACCCACCACTTTGCCTTCGAAACTCCGGGATATCCCGGCCAAAAGGGCTTGCGCGCTTTGCAAATCCTCCGGGGCGACACGCGCGGCGGTCATCTGGTTCATCTGCGGCTCCACTGCTTCTCGATCGTCCAGCATGCTCCCCCGTCAACGCGGCCGTTTGGTCTCGCCCGGCAAACTCGGGCACCGGGCCGGACATCAAATTCCATCCAATCCAATCACGGCATGCTGTGCAATGGGCAGATCTCCCCATCCGCCCGGGTCGCGTCCCTACCGCCGGAAGAGCTGGCGTTATAGCGTTTCCCCATGACTACAACGACGTGGCCCCAGCTGCCTTCCTATTCATCCGGCGTTTCGGAGTTGCCGTTGCTCGGCGAAACCATCGGTGCGAACTTCAGCCGGATCGCCGCGGAGCACGGCGAGCGGGAAGCGTTGGTCGAAGCCGCCACTGGACGGCGGTGGAGCTATCGCGAACTTGCCGACGCCGTCGGCGAGTTCGCCCGCGGACTGCTTGGTTCCGGAATCCGGAAAGGCGACCGGGTGGGCATCTGGGCGGTCAATTGCGCCGAATGGGTCATCGTGCAATACGCCACGGCGCAGATCGGCGCGATTCTGGTCAACGTCAACCCGGCTTACCGGCAACACGAACTCGCCTATGCCCTGAACCAGTCCGGCATGCGGATGATCATCGCCCAGGTCGGCTTCAAAAACTCGGCCTTCCGGGAACTCATCGACGCCGTCCGGCCCGAGTGCCCGGCATTGGCCGACGCGGTGTACATCGATGATCCGAGCTGGCAGCGGTTGATCGACGCGGGACGGGACCTGCCCGACTCGGCCCTGGCGGACCGGGCCGCGGAACTCTCCGCCGACGATCCGATCAATATCCAGTACACCTCGGGCACCACTGGTTTCCCCAAGGGCGCCACGCTGAGCCACCACAACATTCTGAACAACGGCTTCTTCGTGACCGAGACCATCCGGATCACCAACCAGGACCGGATCTGCGTTCCGGTCCCCTTCTACCATTGCTTCGGCATGGTGATGTGCAATCTCGGCGCAACCAGCCACGGCGCGGCCATCGTGATCCCCGGGCCGGCGTTCGATCCGGCCCGCACCCTGCAAACCGTCCAGGACGAAAAATGCACCGCGCTCTACGGCGTGCCGACGATGTTCATCGCAGAACAGAACCTCGCCGATTTCGCCGGCTATGACCTTTCCAGCCTGCGCACCGGGATCATGGCCGGCTCGCCCTGCCCGGTCGAAGTGATGAAGCGGTGCATGACCGAGATGCACATGGAGCAGGTAGCGATCGCCTACGGGATGACCGAAACCTCACCGGTGTCGATGCAGACCAGACCCGACGACGACGTCGAGCGGCGGACTGCCACCGTGGGCCGGGTGCACCCGCATTTGGAAGTCAAGATCGTGGACCCGGCCACCGGGTTGACCGTGCCCCGGGGCACACCCGGCGAATTCTGCACCCGTGGATACTCAGTCATGCTGGGCTACTGGGAGGACCCGCAGAAGACCGCCGAGGCCATCGACCAGGCTCGATGGATGCACACCGGTGATCTCGCCGAAATGCGCGAGGACGGCTACGTCACCATCGTCGGCCGGATCAAGGACATGGTGATCCGCGGCGGGGAAAACCTCTACCCCCGGGAAATCGAAGAATTCCTCTACACGCATCCCGATATCGCCGATGTCCAGGTCGTCGGGGTGCCGGATCCCGAGTACGGCGAAGAACTCTGCGCGTGGATGACCTTGCGCGCCGGGGCCCAACCGATCGACCAGGCCGCAATCGCCGAATTCTGCGCCGGCAAGCTCTCCAAGCACAAAATCCCGCGCTACGTCCTGATTGTCCAGGAGTTCCCGATGACCGTCACCGGGAAGATCCGGAAAATGGAGATGCGGGCCAGCTCGATCGAACTGCTAGGACTGGCACCGAACCCGCCGGTCCACTGAGCGGCTACTCTTCGCTGGCCAGCACCAGGCTCGCAGCGTGCGGGCCGAAGGAGTCTTCGAGCACCAGGCAGGCCGCACCTACAGCTCCGACATCGCTGCCCACACCGGTGCTCATCACCTCGATGCCGTGCACCTTGCCGGTGGCGCTGCGCGCGGTCAGCCGGGCCGGCAGCTTCGCCAGGAAGGCCGCTTCGAAATGCTTCCAGAAGGGGCCACCGAAGACCACATGGTCCACATCCAGCAAATTCGTCTGCGCAGACACCGCCACCGCGAAACGTTCGGCTGCCCGGTCCAGCACGTTGATGGCCTGTTCGTCCCCGGACTCTGCGGCCTCGGCCAAGGCCGCTACTTGTTCCTGCAACGAGTCGGGACTCGCGGCCAGAACCGCTTTCACCCCGGCGGTCCGCGCCTCGGCCACGATGTTCTCCGGCATGCACGTCACCTTCACGCAGCCGCGTTGGCCGCAATCGCACTCGGGTCCGTCCGGATCAGCGATGATGTGGCCGACTTCGCCGGCATTTCCAGAACTGCCGCGCACGACTTCGTCGTCGAGCACCAAGCCACTGCCGATGCCGGTGCCCATGTAGACGAAAATGAAGCTCCCGGCACCTGAAGCGCCGCCTGCCCAAATTTCGGCGACCGCCGCTGCCGTGACGTCCTTGTCCAGCAACACGGGCAGATCGACGGCTTTCTGCAGTTGATCACGCAACGCGACTTTGCCCCAGCGCTGCATGTGCGGGGGTTCGACGACGGCCCCGGCCACCGGATCGATCGGTCCCGGGGTGGCGACACCTAGTCCGGCGATCTTGCTCCGATGGATGCTCCGCTCGGCGATCATCGAGTTGATCTCCTCGGCGATTCCGTCGAGCGTCTCCTGGGGATCTGCGTCCGCACGGGTCGGCAGCTTGCGCGAAATCACTACCGAACCGGTGAGGTCGAGCAAAGCGAAATTGGTCTCCGCCGGGTCCAGATGCACGCCGATCGCATACATCCCCGCCGGGTTGAGCCGCAAAATGGTCCGCGGCTTGCCGGGGCCGCTGCCGTATTTGCCGGCCTCGACGATCAGGCTCTGATCCAGCAGCCTACGGCAGATATTGGACACGGTCTGCGCCGCGAGGCCGACGATGCCGGCGAGTTCGACCCGGCTCACCCCATCCGGACTGCGACGAATCGCATCCAGGATCACCGAAAGATTGAAGTCTCCCATTCGTGGCAGGTTGGTACCGCGTCTGCGCACCAGTGCCTTTGCTTCTGGCAATCTAACCTCGTCCCTAAAACTCGCGGATCCCCATCCGCCGTTGCGGCCGGGTAATCTCGGTCTTAATCCAAACCACCGAAGGATCTCTCCCGATGGCGAATATGCCCGCTGCCGAAGTGCCGATCGACGAAGCATTGGTCACCCGTTTGCTCCGTGAACAACACCCCGACTTGGCACATCTACCTGTACACACATTATCGAATGGTTGGGATAACGCGGTCTTCCGACTCGGTTCGGATTTCGTGGTCCGGTTGCCGCGTCGGGAGATCGCAGTCCAACTATTGCGCAATGAACAACTATTCTTGCCGCAGATCGCGGAACTGACCAGCCTGCCCTTGCCGGTTCCGATCCGGATCGGCCGGCCGGGAGCGCATTTTCCCTGGCCTTGGACCATCGGCCCTTGGTTCGCCGGTCGACCGGCGATCGATTCCGCCCCCAGCGAACACTGCGGTTTGGTCGGGCAACTCGCCGAATTCGTCATTGCGCTGCACCGGCCGGCTGCCGCGGATGCCCCGCAGAACCCGGTCCGCGGGGTGCCATTACGACGTCGGGACCGGGCCTTCCGGCACCGGATGGAGACGCTCGACACCGCTCATTCGGCCCAGATCATCGCGGTTTGGGAAGAAGTCCTGGAGATTCCGGAATGGCAATACGAACCGTTTTGGATCCATGGCGACCTGCACTCCGCGAACATCCTGGTGCAACAGCAGCGGATCAGCGCGATCATCGACTTCGGCGATATGGCCGGTGGCGATCCCGCAGTCGACCTGGCAGCGGGCTGGATCCTTTTCGATGCCGAAGCCAGATCCCGCTTCGAACAAGAGGTGGGCGCCGCACTCGGCCCCGATCCGGCGTTGTGGCAACGGGCCCGGGGTTGGGCGCTGAATCTGGGCACTGCATTGCTCGCCAACTCGGACGACAATCCGCAGTTCCGGGCCTTGGGCGATCACGTGGTGAACGCAGTGCTGGCCGACTGACCCAGCACCCTCCAGCCGTCCGGGCAGCCATCGTCCCGAGCCGGCATCGGCCCCGTCAGCGGCGGGTGGATTCCAGCACGGTGAACTTCGGGCCTTGTGCGATCGCCCGGCTCGGGCCGATGGTTCGCTGCAACACCGGCCGATAGTCCAAATGCCGGTTGTAGACGGTCCACAGCCGACCGCCCGGTGCCAGCAAGCGCGCCGCCGCGGCGAAGAGCTTCAAGGCGACGCCAGTGTGCACCGCCGCGCCACTGTGGAACGGCGGATTCAGCAGGATGAAGTCGGCGCAGCCTGCCGGTAGGCTCTGCCCGGCATCGTCCTGCAAGACCGTCACGTTCCGCGCGCCGTTGGCGGCCGCCGTCGCCGTAGCAGATCGGATCGCGGCCTCCGAACGGTCGGTCGCGATGACCTTCGATTCGGGCCGCAGCAATGCCGCCCGGGTGGCCAGCAGGCCCGTGCCGCACCCCAGATCGATCACCGTGCCGACCTGTGGCAGCTGCGGTTCGGTCAGCGAATCGAACAAAAACCTGGTGCCGATGTCCAGGGCGGCGCCGGCAAATACCGCGCCATGCGCCCGGACCTCGAGCTCCAGCCCGGGCGCCGCTTGGACCGTGGCAGACAGCGGGAACCCCACTGCGTCGGTCGGCAACGCCGGATCGGTCGCGGTCAGCAGCCGGGACTTCTGTTGCGCCAGTGAAGCGCGGACCGTGCCGAAATACCGGGCGAGCACCGCGTTCATCGCCAGGCTCATGTGTTTGACCCGACCGGCTGCCAACAGCACCGCCCCGGGATCGGCATGGCGCGCAATCGCCTGCGCCGTCTGCTCCAACTCGGCCAATCCCCTGGGCAGCTTCAGCAGGACCAAGCGGGCACCGCTGAGCAACGCCGCGCCGCCGTCGACGAGCAAGGAACGCTGCCGGGCGCCGAGCTCGATGCCCAGCCGCTCGCCGTTTTCACGCAAAGCCTGCTCACCGGTGCAGAGGTCTTGCTGCACCCGGATCCCCTTGACGCCGAATCGGGCGGCCATGCCGAAGGACAGGGCACCGTAGGAGTCGTTCAGCAGCACCAGTTGATCAGCCGGCTCGGCCAGATCCGGCAGATACTGCGCCACAGCCTCGAGCAGATATCCATCGCTGGCGTCCCAGGCGAAGAGATTCGCAGCCTCTACGTCTGGTGAGCGGCGCAGATCGCTCAGTTGGAAGGAGTCGGGGTTCATTCCTCCAGGGTATCCAGCACCGAACGCTCCACCTGCATTCTCGGAACCGGTCCTGCCGGTCTGTCGCGGCGCAGAACGACCGCTGCGACCCTTGCTGCTCCGCGTCCCGGGCTAATCTGGGCTTTGTCTCCGATCCGCAGTGGAAAGCCAGGTCATGTTCGAATCCGACGAGGTCTTCAGTTCTTTCTCCTGCGACGACATCCACGCCGCACGGGAGTTCTATTCGGCAATCCTCGGCTTCCGGATCACCGAACACCGGGGGATGCTCTCGCTCCATCTGGGCCCAAGCCGAACCCACTTGATCTATGCCAAGGCGGACCACCTGCCGGCCAGCTATACCGCGCTCAACCTGCCCGTGGCCGACGTCGAAGCCGCGGTGGGCGAACTCGCGGCCCGAGGCGTGATGGTGGAAAAGTTCCCGGGAGTGGACGACGACGGCATCATGCGGCAGGGCGGTGCTCTGATCGCCTGGTTCAAGGACCCAGCCGGCAACATCATTTCGGTGATCGACAAACGGCGGAGCGCCCCGGTCCGCACCGGAATCGCAGCCGGAGTCCGGGTCGAGCGCTGAATCAGCCCGGCCCGGACTCCCGAACCGACTCCGACCGGTGTAGATTCGGGCTTGGGCGGCCATCCTGTGCTTCGCCGCAAAATGTGCCGTGCCAGCAGATCTGCCGACGCCAACAGCCCGGAGGGACCGACCATGTTCAACGTTTCGCAGACTTTCAGTGGCTTTTCCAGCAACGACTTGCCCGCCGCGAAATCCTTTTACGCCGAAAAACTCGGGTTGCAGGTGTCCGAGCAGAATGGCATGCTCTCGCTCGACCTCGAAGGCCGGCACCATTTGATCTATCCGAAGCCGGACCACGAGCCGGCGACTTATACCGTGTTGAATTTCCCGACCCCCGATATCGAAGCCACGATCGACGAACTGCGCGCCCGAGGCGTGGAATTCGAGAAGTACCCGGGTGTGGACGAACGCGGCATCAACCGGCACGGCGGACCGTTGATCGCCTGGTTCAAGGACCCTGCCGGCAATATCCTTTCCGTGATCGAACAGCCGTGATCGAACACCCCGGTCAGCCGCCGGCTTTGACCACCGGTTCCTGCAACTCGGTGACCCAGGTTTCCGGGCGGTCGTTGCAGGCATAGTCGAGGTAAACTTCCCGATTCAGCCCCACTGAGGTGTAGCCGCTGGCTTCGATCCATCGGGCCAGGGTCTGGATGGTCGGCATCACCTTGTCCATCGGGCCCCGATGCACAATGGTCGCGGCCTGCGCCACCGCCGGCAATTCGACGATCTTGAACACGCCGTCGCTGATCGCCGCGGCGTCCACCGGAGCGGCCGCATGGACCACCACTCCGCCGCCGTCGGCGGTTTCGTAGTAGGCGATTCCCGGCCCGCTGGAATTGATCCCGGCGGCCGCGAGCCGTCGATACAACTCGGGATACAACGGCTGGATCACCGGGCCGATCGACTCGGGTTCGAAACTTTCCGCCCGGCCGACCAATTCCGCGACCCGGACGGCCGGCAAGCTCTTGATCTGGATGTCATCCTGGGGCATGGCGCCCTCGCTTTCAATCAGTTGGAGCCTCGCTTCGACATTGCCCAGCCGAGTCCGGTCGATGGCCAATTGCGCCTGCAATTCGGCCTGGCGCAGCCGCAGCATGCCGCGCAACTGTTCCGGGCTGAGCCGGTCGTCGATGATCGAACCGACTTGCTCCAAAGTGAAGCCCAGTTCTTTCAAGGCGACGATCCGGTTCAACCGGGCCAATTGCCCGGCAGCATAGTTCCGGTAGCCGGCGTGCCGCACCACTGCGGGGCGCAACAGCCCGATCGCGTCGTAGTGCCGCAACATCCGTACCGATACCTGGCCAAGTCTGGCGAAATCTCCGATGGTGAACATAACCCCTCCTGTCTACGGGCTGACACCGTGTCAGGGTCAAGCGTTTCGGCCGAACCAGACTTCGGGGTTGATCATGTTGCTTGGCGCACCGGCGGCATAATCGTTGATCTGGTCGAAGATGTCGCCGAACTGCAGATCCCACTCCTCCTCGGTGACGTACCCGATGTGCGGCGTCGCCAAAACCTTGGGCGAGCTGAGCAGCGGATCCAGCGGATCCAACAAGGGCTCGGCGTCGAAAACATCCACAGCAGCGGCACCGGGCCGGCCCTGCTCCAAGGCGGCGAGCAACGCACCCGGTTGGATCAGCGCCGCACGGCTGGTGTTGACCAAAATGGCGGTCGGCTTCATCCGAGCCAGGTCCGCCGCGCCGACGATCCCCTTGGTGGCCGGTACCGCGCGCATATGCAACGAAAGCACATCCGCTTGGCTGAAGAAGTCCGCCTGGTCGGCCGCTACCGGATAGCCGTCCGCTGTTGCCCTGGCGCGTGCCGCCGCACTCCCCCAGACCAAGACCTGCAGGCCGAAGGCCGCGCCGTAACCGGCCACCACCTTGCCGATCCGGCCGTAGCCGAAGATGCCCAACGTCTGGCCGCGGAGCGTTCGGCCGACCCCGGTCTGCCAGTTTCCGGCCCGCAGCGAATTCACTTGTTGCGGGATCTGCCGAGCACTGGCCATGATCAATGCCCAGGTCAGCTCTGCGGCCGCATAGGACGGCGTGTCCGCATGCAGGTCCGAACAGAGCAGCACTCCGTTGTCGGTGCACGCGGCCACGTCGACGTGCGGATAAACGCTGCGCTGGCTGATCAATTGCAGCTTCGGCAGTGCGGCCAGCAAATCCGCGGTGATCGCCGTCCGCTCGCGGATCAGCACCAGGGCATCGGCATCCGCCAGGCGCGCCGCCAGCGCCGCGGTGTCCTGCACGTGATCGTGCCAGACCGTGACCTCGTGAGCATCGAGTTTCCGAAAGCAGGGCAAGCCGCGCAAGGTGTCGAAATAGTCATCCAGAATGCTGATCTTCATAATCGACAGCCTGGTACCCGCGCGGCAGTCTGTCCAGAGCCGGCCCGGAGAATCAGTCCACGGTCAACCCGGGAATTCCTACCGGCAAGCCGAGTGATTCCAAGTAGACCAGGTGGCTTGCGGTCTCGGCCAAAGCGAGCCGCAGCGTATAGCCGCGCAGGGAATCCCAGCCCCGGGACCAGGTCAACACCTGGGCGACGTCCCATACCGTGTGCGGGCTCTGTCCGGACACCACCTGCCGGACCTCCGCAGAACGCTGATCGGTATGCGCTTTGATCTGCGCGATTCGTTCGGCCAGTCCGCGGAACCGGTACTCGTGGCCGGGCAGGACCTCCAGGCCGCCGGGCAGATCCACCCGGTCCAACGAGGCGTAGTAGTCCGCCAATGGATTGGCAGCGCCGAATGACTCCAGCGAAATATGCGGGGTGATCCGGGGCAGGATATGGTCACCGGTCAACAACAGGGAGTTTGCCTCGTCGAGGAAACACAGGTGTCCCGGGGTGTGCCCGGGCGTCGCCAAGGCGCGTAACGAGAGACCGGGGACCGGCAGCTGCTCGCCGTCGGCGAAGCGCAGATCCGGCTCGCCGGACTGCCGGCTCTTCGCCAGGATCTCCGCAGTGAGGCAAACCTCCGGCAACCGATCGGCCGGCACACCCCACTCGCTCAGCTTCGACCGGTCCCCCGCCAGCAAATCGGCCGCGGAACCGGCATCGTCGCAGTACAGCCCCTCGTGTTCGCCGAGCCCGAGCCACGCCCCGGACGCGGCTTTCAGCCGGGCCGCCATGCCCAGGTGGTCCGGGTGGTAATGGCTGACCGCGATTCCGGTCAGCTCCGACGGCTGGAGGCCCGCGGTTCGCAGGCCCTCGACCAACTGCTGCCAACCGGCGTCGCTGTCCCAGCCCGGATCGACGAAAACCGCACCCTGGTCACTGCGCAAAAGGTAGCCCAGCGTGTAACGCAGCGGATTCCCCGGAAAAGCCAACGGAATCGACCAGACCCCCGGACGCACTTCTTCGACCGCCGGCATGGCTTTGTCCTGCCAGGCTTGGTGTTGGGCGAGCCCGGTAACAGTTATCACTGCGTTTTCACTTCCGATCGATCGGCACGAAAAAAGTAGTTGGCATCGCGTCAATAGTCCGCAATAATTGGCACCAGGTCAACAAAACCGGCCACTCGGCTTGAGGATGTATCAACGTGAACGGCTATTGCGAAATCACTTACCGCCGCTCTGAGCATATTGCCACGAGCGCAATCAATCGAACGCAAGCGCACAACGGCTTGACCGGGGCGCCGCTCGGCGGGCATCCCCGGGCACCCCGGCGGGACGCATGAGCCAGCTGCAACTTCCCCCGGAACCGGCAGAGCCCCGCTGGCAACGGCTCAGTCCGGATGCCCGCCGGGAACAGATCTTCAATTGCGCGAAACAACTGTTTTCGGATCTGCCCTATGCGGAAGTCTCCTTGAGCCAGATAGCCGGTGCGGCCGGCGTCGCCCGCGGCTTGGTCAACCACTACTTCGGTTCGAAACGGGAGATCTACCTCGAGGTCATCCGGGAAACCTCGACCATGCCCGCAATGGATTTCAACAGCTTCGCCGACGGCACCATGGCGCAGCGCGTCGACGCCGGCGTGGCCTGGTTTTTGGACTACCTGGAGACCGCGGGAATCGCCTGGCTTTCCGCCATGGGCTCCAACGGGCTGGGCAAGGACCCCGAACTCGAACAGATCCTCATCGAGGCGGAGAATGTATCGGTCGACCGGCTGATGGCAGCAATGGGACTCAGCGCTTCCGGGGCGAAACACACCCAGATCAGGGCGATGCTCCGGGTCTTCGGCCAGCTGGCCCGCAGCGGCGGCCGGGAATGGCTGGTGCGCAAGACGCTCAGCAAAAAGCAGACCCACGCTTTGCTCGCCGGAGCGCTTTTCGCGATCATCGACGAAGCCATTCCGCAAACCGTCGACTCCGGCCGTGAACCTTTGCAAGCCCGGTCAACCGAAGCCGGCAAGAAGCGATCCCATTGACCCTGCGCCAATAGTCTTGCACTATTGGCATGGTGACAACAACGCCGTCGGAACCGCCTTCGCAGGCCCGCACGACGGACCAGAGAGAGGAAGTGCAGGCGTGAGTACCGAAGCCTTTATCTACGATGCGATCCGCACCCCGCGGGGGCGCGGCAAAAACGGCGCCTTGCATGGAAGCAAACCGATTTCGCTGCTCGTGGGCCAGATCAACGCGCTGCGCGAACGCAATCCGAATCTGGATGCCGAGCTGATCGACGACGTCGTCCTCGGCGTGGTATCCCCGGTCGGCGATCAAGGCGCGGTGATCGCCCGCACGGCGGCGCTGGCCGCCGGACTGCCGAACACTGTGGCCGGCGTGCAGTTGAACCGCTTTTGCGCCTCCGGCTTGGAAGCGGTCAATACCGCCGCGCAGAAGGTCCGATCCGGCTGGGACCGGCTGATCATCGCCGGAGGCGTGGAATCGATGTCCCGGGTCCCGATCGGTTCCGACGGCGGCGCCTGGGCGATGGACCCGGCCACCAACTACGACACCTATTTCGTGCCGCAAGGCATCGGCGCCGACCTGATCGCCACGATCGAAGGCTTCAGCCGTGACGACGTGGACCGCTACGCTGTGCAATCCCAGCAACGCGCCGAACATGCCTGGAGCAACGGCTACTTCAGCAATTCGGTGGTCCCGGTCACCGATCAGAATGGCCTGCTCATCCTGGACCACGACGAGCACCGTCGCCCCGGTTCCACGGTCGAGTCCCTGGGGGCGCTGAAACCGGCATTCGCCGGCATGGGCGAACTGGGCGGCTTCGATGCGGTGGCCCTGCAGAAGTACCACGACGTCGAGCAGATCGACCACGTGCATACCGCGGCGAACTCCTCCGGCATCGTCGATGGCGCGGCCCTGGTCCTGGTCGGATCCGAGCAGGTGGGCGTGGAACTCGGATTGACCCCCCGGGCGCGGATCGTAGCCACCGCCACCAGCGGCGCCGACCCCACGATCATGCTCACCGGCCCCACGCCGGCAACCCGGAAACTGCTCGAGACGGCCGGTCTGACCGTGGCCGACATCGATCTCTTCGAAATCAACGAAGCCTTCGCCTCAGTGGTCCTGAAGTACCAACGGGACTTGGACATTCCGACCGAGAAACTGAACGTCAACGGCGGGGCCATCGCGATGGGGCACCCGCTCGGCGCCACCGGCGCGATGATCCTGGGAACCATGGTCGACGAGCTCGAACGCCGTAACCTGCGCCGCGCCGTCATCACCTTGTGCATCGGCGGCGGCATGGGCGTCGCCACTCTGATCGAACGCGTCTAGGCCGAAGGAAATCACCGATGATGACTCAGCAGAATCCCACCGCACAGAACATGGTCCGCTGGCAGCAGGACGACGACGGCGTCGTAATCCTCACCATGGACGACCCGGCGCAATCGGCCAACATCATGAACCAGGCCTACACCGAGTCGATGCGGGCCACAGTCGACCGGCTGCTCGCCGAACGGGAAACAATTTCCGGGGTGATCCTGACCTCGGCGAAAAAGACCTTCTTCGCCGGTGGCGACCTCACCGCGCTTTCCGCCGCCGAGGCCGGCCAGGCGCAGGAGATTTTCGATCTCGGCTCCGAGATCAAAGCCCAGTTGCGCAGCTTGGAAACCCTCGGCAGGCCGGTGGTCGCCGCAATCAACGGCACGGCGCTCGGCGGCGGCCTGGAAATCGCTCTGGGCACCCACCACCGCATCGTGGCGGATCTGAAAGGCGTCCAACTCGGACTGCCCGAAGTCACCCTGGGCCTGCTGCCCGGCGGTGGCGGCATCACCCGTACCGTACGCATGCTGGGCATCGCCGACGCCGCCATGAAGGTCCTGCTGCAGGGCCAGAAGTATTCCCCGGCCAAGGCCTTGGACTTGGGCTTGGTGGACGAACTCGTCGGCTCGGTCGAAGAACTCATCCCGGCCGCAAAAGCCTGGATCCGGGAACATCCGGACGCCACCCAACCTTGGGATGACCCGAAATACCGGATCCCGGGAGGCACGCCCGCCAGCCCGGCCTTCGCCGCCAACCTCCCGGCCTTCCCGGCAAATCTGCGCAAACAGCTCAAAGGCGCGAATTACCCGGCCCCGCGCGCCATTCTCGCCGCGGCAGTCGAAGGCGCGCAGGTGGACTTCGATACCGCCTTGGAGATCGAGTCACGGTATTTCGTCGAACTGGTCACCGGCCAGATCTCCAAAAACATGACCAAGGCCTTTTTCTTCGACCTCGCGAAAATCAATTCCGGAGCAAGCCGGCCGAAGGGATTCGACAAGGCCACCGCGCAGCAGGTCGCGGTGCTCGGCGCTGGAATGATGGGTGCCGGCATCGCTTATGTCTGCGCCAAGAGCGGCATCGACGTGGTCCTCAAAGACGTCTCGCAGGAAGCGGCCGAACGGGGCAAGGACTACTCGGCCAAGCTCCTGGAAAAGGACATCGCCCGAGGCCGGACGACGCCGGAGAAAGCTGCCGCGCTGCTGGCGAGGATCACTCCCACCGCAGTGGCGGCAGACCTCGCCGGCTGCGACTTGGTGATCGAGGCGGTCTTCGAAAACGTCGCGGTCAAGCAGCAGGCCTTCCAGGAGATCGAAAAGCTCGTCGCCCCCGACGCCTTGCTCGGATCCAACACGTCCACGCTGCCGATCACCGCACTCGCCGAAGGCGTGCAGAACCAGGCGAATTTCATCGGCCTGCATTTCTTCTCCCCCGTGGATAAGATGCCGCTCCTGGAGATCATCACCGGCGCCAACACCTCGGATGCCGCGCTGGCCCGCGCCTTCGATCTGGCCCTGCAGATCCGCAAGACCCCGATCGTGGTCAACGACAGCCGCGGATTCTTCACCAGCAGGGTCATCGCGACCTTCATGAACGAGGCGCTGAACATGCTGGCCGAGGGCGTCAATCCGGTGTCGATCGAACAAGCCGGAGCGCAGGCGGGCTATCCGGCTCCCCCGCTGCAGTTGGCCGACGAGCTCAATCTGGAACTCATGAACAAGATCCAGATCGCCAATCGTGAAGCCGCGGCCGCCGAGCCGGCTGGGCCCGCGTTCCAGGAGCACGCCGCTTACCAGGTGATGGAAAAGATGCTGGAACTCGGCCGCAGCGGACGCTTGAAAGGCGCCGGGTTCTACCGCTATGAGGCGGGCAAACGAACCGGCTTGTGGCCCGGGCTGGCCGAAGCCTTCGGCGGGCAGGCCCAGATCCCGTTCGAAGACATGAAAGAGCGAATGCTGTTCGCCGAATCGCTGGAAACGGTCAAGTGCTTTGATGAGGGGGTGCTCCGTTCAGTCCCGGATGCCAATGTCGGCTCGATTCTGGGCATCGGCACCCCGGCCTGGACTGGCGGCGTGGTGCAGTACATGAACGGCTACCCCGGCGGATTGGCCGGCTTCGTCGCCCGGGCCCGGGAACTCGCAGAACGCTACGGACCGCAGTTCACCCCGCCGGCCTCGCTCGTGGCGAAGGCCGAAGCCGGGGAATTGTTCGTAGGATAGTCGTCAGAGCCATCTAAAAGGAGCAAATCAATGAAGATCGTCGTGCTCGTGAAGCAAGTTCCGGATACCGGAGAGGAGCGTAAGCTCGATCTGTCCACCGGCTGGCTCGATCGCGGAGCCAGCGACGCCATCGCTGACGAAATCAACGAACGGGCACTCGAAGTCGCCTTGCAGCACAAAGACTCGGACAAGAAGACCGAAGTCGTCGTGCTTTCGATGGGACCGGCAGATGCCAACCAGGCCATCCGGAAGGCGCTCTCCATGGGCGCCGATTCGGCGGTGCACGTGGTCGACGACGCCCTGGCGGGCGCCGACGTGGTACGCACCGCTGCGGTGCTGGCAGCGGCCTTGCAAGCCACCGGGTTCGACCTGGTGGTGGCCGGCAATGAATCGACCGATGGCCGCGCGGGCGCGGTACCGGCGATGATCGCGGAACGGCTGGGGTTGCCGCTTTTGGGTTCGCTGCATTCGGCGCAGATCAACGACGGCGAGGTTTCCGGCGAACGCCAGGGCGAAGAAGGCACGCTCGACGTGCATGCAGCGCTGCCGGCCGTGATTGCGGTCACCGAACGTTCCGCCGAGGCCCGGTTCCCGAACTTCAAAGGCATTCTGAGCGCGAAGAAGAAACCCGTCACGGTCTACTCGCTCGCAGACCTGGGCTTCGACCCCGCTGCTTCGGTGCGCTCGGCGGTGCTCTCGGTGGCCGAACGGCCGGCCCGCGCCGCCGGCAAGAAAATCGTTGATGACGGGAACGCGGCCACCGAGCTGGCGGACTTCCTCGTTGCCGGACGCCTGGTCTAGGAGATAACGCACTATGTCGAACATCTTGGTTCTTGTCGAACTCACCCGGGCCGGCGCAATCGCCGGCAGCACCCGCGGCCTGCTCGGCGCCGCCTCGCAGCTGGGCAGCCCGGTAGCGGTCGTCGCGGCAGCGCAACCGGCAGCTGGCGAACTCATCGCCGAGCTGGGCGCGCTCGGGGCACAACAGGTCTATTGGTCGGTCGATGCCCAGGCGGACGCGGTGCTGGTCGCACCGCAGCTCGAGGCGCTCAGCGCGGCGATTCCGTCGGCTCAGCCGGCTGCGGTGCTGGTGGCCAACTCCATCGACGGTCGGGAAATCGCGGCCCGGCTCGCGGTCCGCAGCAATGGCGGCTTCGCTGCCGATGCCGTCGCGGTACGCTCCGCGGACGGGCGGATCATTGCGGCGCACTCGGTCTTCGGCGGCGCGTACGACGTCGAGTCCACAGTGGAAGGCGGCCTGCCGATCATCACCATCCGGCAGGGTGCCATTGAGACGCAGGCCCCGGCGGCGCAACCGGAGCTGATCCCGCTTGAGGTGCATCCGGGCGCTGGACCGGTGGTTTCCATCGATCGGACCAACCCCGCGGCAGTATCCGCCCGGCCGGAACTTCGCACCGCGGAGAAGGTGGTCTCCGGTGGCCGCGGGCTAGGCTCCAAAGAGAACTTCGTGCTGGTGGAACAGCTTGCCGACGCGCTCGGCGCCGCAGTAGGCGCTTCCCGGGCCGCGGTGGATGCCGGCTTCGTGGAGCAGCCCATGCAGGTGGGCCAAACCGGAGTCAGCGTCTCGCCGCAGCTCTACATCGCCGTCGGCATCTCCGGTGCGATTCAGCACCGGGCCGGCATGATGACCTCGAAAACCATCGTGGCGATCAACAAGGATGCAGACGCGCCGATCTTCGAAGTCGCCGATTTCGGAATCGTCGGCGATATCTTCAAGGTCGTCCCGCAACTCATCGAAGCCATCAACGCGCGCGCCAACTGAGCGCCACTTTCCCCGAAAGGTAGCAGGAGCCATGTCTGCCCTGTACAAAAAGCTCACCTCCGGCGACGGCAAGTGGGCGAAACTCCTCTGGATTGTCCCTGCCGTGCTGGTGGTGCTCGCAATCCTGGTTTTCGCCGCCCGTTGGTTCGTCGGCTTGGAGGGGGTCAAGGGATTCCTGCAGCAGTATCCAGGTGATTCGGAACTTCCCGAGGGTGCCCCGGTGGGCTTTCCCGCGTGGTTGGGCTGGCAGCATTTTTTCAATGCATTCTTCATCGTGCTGATTATCCGCTCCGGTTGGCAGGTCCGGACCACGGCCCGGCCCCAGGCCTACTGGACCAGGAACAACAAGGGGCTGATCCGAACCAAGAACCCACCCAAGAAGATCAGCTTGGAACTGTGGTTCCACCTCACCTTGGATGCCCTCTGGATGATCAACGGCGTGATTTTCGTGATCTTGTTGTTCGCCACCGGGCAGTGGATGCGGATTGTCCCGACCAGTTGGGATGTCTTCCCGAACGCGGTATCGGCCGGACTGCAGTATCTCTCGCTGAACTGGCCTACGGACAACGGCTGGGTCAACTACAACTCGCTGCAACTGCTGACCTATTTCGTCACGGTTTTCATTGCCGCACCGTTGGCTTTCATCACCGGCCTGCGGATGTCCGGAGCCTGGCCCAAGGACGCCACGAAATTGAACAAAATCTACAAGATCGAGCTGGCCCGCGCGGTGCACTTCCCGGTGATGCTGTACTTCGTGTTCTTCATCATCGTGCACGTGACTTTGGTGCTGGCTACCGGCGCACTGCGGAATCTGAACCACATGTACGGCGGCTCCGACGAGGTCAATTGGTGGGGCTTTTCGATCTTCGCGGTTTCCCTCGTGGTGATGGCCGCTGCCTGGGTCTTGGCGCAGCCGTTGTTCTTGCGGCCGATCGCCGCACTGACCGGGAAGGTCGGCCGCTAAGCCCAGGGGCATGGAAAAGCCGGGCCGGGAGAATCCCGGCCCGGCTTTTCCATGCCCGCGGCCGTTCAGTTGTCGATGTAGATATCCATGAAGAGTTCCGCCGTGGGGTCCACGGCATAGTCGGTGAAGTCGGTGATGCCCACACCGCGGAGCACCTCGTCGTCGATCAGGGTCTGCCCGGTCAGCCCGGTGGAGGTCAGCACCACATGCGCAGCATCGGCCATGATTTCCGGCTTGCGCGAGCGGCGAATCATCTCTTCGCCGCCCAGGATGTTGCCAACGGCTGCGGTGGCGATCGCGGTCCGCGGCCAGAGCGCGTTCGAGGAGATTCCCTGTTCGGCGAACTCCGCGGCGAAGCCCAAGGCAGCCAGGGTCATGCCGTATTTGGCCAGGGTGTACGCCGGATGCGCAGCCAGCCACTTCTGCGAAAGGTTCAACGGCGGGCTCAGGGTCAGAATGTGCGGGTTTTCCGCCTTGAGCAAGTGCGGCAGAGCGGCTTGGGTGAGCATGAAGGTGCCACGCACATTCACCCCTTGCATCAGGTCGTAGCGCTTGGGCTGCACCTCTCCGGTTTTGGCCAAGTAGAGCACGCTGGCGTTGTTGACCACGATGTCGATGCCGCCGAAGCTTTCGACGGCGGCAGCAACGGCCTGTGCAATGGTTTCGTCCGAGCGAATATCACCCAGAATAGGCAGCGCTTTGCCACCAGCAGCTTCGATGGCCGCTGCCGCAGTATGAATCGTGCCTTCCAACCGGGGGTCGGGTTGGTCGGTTTTGGCGATCAGCACGATATTGGCGCCATCCGCAGCAGCGCGGAGCGCAATCGCCAAGCCGATCCCCCGGGAACCGCCGGACATGATGACGGTTTTGCCCGCTAACGTTTGAACCTTTTCAGATGACTCGGTCATGATTACTCCAATGCGGTTGGCGGAGATCCCGCTTGAGGATCTTTCCGGTGACGTTACGAGGCAACTCTTCCAGAAATTCCACCGACGTAGGGGTTTGGAAGCCGGCCAGCCGCGCACGGCAAAACGCGATAATGTCCTCCGCGCTCGGTGCAATTCCGGGCGTTGGCACGACGAAAGCCTTGACCGTCTCACCCCATTTCGGATCCGGCACGCCGATCACCACGCCCTCCAAAACCTCCGGATGAGCATTGAGTACGTTCTCAACCTCAGGACTGTAGACGTTCTCACCGCCAGTGATGATCATGTCTTTCAACCGATCCACAATGTAGACGTAGCCTTCGGCGTCGAGCCTGCCGACGTCACCAGTTCGAAGGTAACCGTCCGGCGTGATCGTCTCGGCGTTGGCCTCGGGACGATGAAGATAACCCTTCATGTTTTGCGGCGCGCGAACCCAGATTTCGCCCTGTTCGTTTGGCTCGACGTCGGTCAAAGTAAAGGGATCGACAATTCGAAGTTCAATCCCGGGAAGCGGCTTGCCCGCTGACTTCAACAACTCGGGTCGTTCCGGGTGTCGCAACACATCCGGAGCCAGCATCACGCAGACGCCTGACAGCTCGGTCATGCCGTAGGCGTGCACAAAGTCAACCCCGGGCCAAGCCGCCAAAACTTTCTCCAGGATCGGCAGCGGCATCGGTGCCGCGCCGAAGACCAATCGTTTGAAGCCACTGACAATCTTGACCACCTGTTCGCCCGCGCCAAGCAATCCATGCAAGACCGCTGGCACCAAAAAGGCGTGTGTTGCTCCGTCCAGGGCAGCTTGAACCAATGCCTCGCCGGACGGCTTTCGGAGCAGAATCGACCTGGCTCCCACTTGCATCCCGGCTTGGTAGTAGCAAGAACCACCAACATGGAAAAACGGCATTGCGACCAAATTGACGCCATCCGAGTCCATGTGAAAGACCGTGTTGGTGGCAGTGCTGTGCGCGATGATGCTCCGGTGGGTGAGCTCAACCCCCTTCGGGCGACCGGTGGTTCCGGAAGTGTAAACAATCAAACAGGTATCGTCCGGCGCGGCAGCTTGGTCGGTCGAAAGCCCTGCCCCGGAAATCAGAAAAGGTTCATATTGATCTGCGCTGCCGTCAATACTGACCAATCTCGCGACCGAGGCTGCTGCGCCGCTCAGTTCTACCGTGCCTTGAAACTCCGCGCCATAGAAGAGAATCCTCGGTGCGGAGTCTTGCAAAAGATACTCCAACTGCTCAGCAGAAATTCGATGATTGGCAATAACAGTTGCCGCACCCAATCTGGCTGCTGCCAGGGTGACCTCGATAAGCGCCAAGTGATTGGCGTCGAACGTTGCAACCCGACTCCCCCGGACTACACCGGCTTCCTGCAGGGCGCCTGCCAAGCGCAGCACACGAGTCTTCAGCTCTGCCCAGCTGTAGCTCCGCCCTTCAAAGTCAATAGCTGTCTCCTCGGCCTTGACCTCAGCCCAGTAGTCCAAGTTGTCCTGAAGCACCTGGGGTTGAGTGCGAGTAGCAACATTCATCGTCGGTTTCCCTTCCCGCTGTCTGCTCTACGGCACGACGTCGTCGTCGAACCGGCGTTGCCGAAAGTCACTAGACGTCGGCCAACCAACGAGGGCGGCGACGTTCCAAGAATGAGGTCATACCCTCTTTCGCCTCATCCGTGCCAAACAACCGCGCTGAGAGTGCGGTCATTTCGGCTGCGCCAGCATCAAAATCACTGAGCGTTTTTGCGTTGCTGATCCGCTTGCTCTCCCGCAGTCCTTGCGGCGAGCCCAGTCGCACCGCGGCCACGATCGGCGCCAGGACTGCGTCGACGTCGTCGCCAAAATCGGTAATGAATCCGCTGTCCTTCGCCGCCGGCGCAGCGAACGTTTCCCCAGTCAGGTAGTAGCGGCTCAGCGTGCGGCTAGTCATTCGCGGCACTGTGGTCAAGGTGATCACCGCTGGCGCCAGCCCAATCCGCACTTCGGTAAAGGCAAAACTCGACTCAGTGCTTGCCACCACAATGTCGCAGGCGCCTAGAATGCCCAGCCCACCGGCACGGGCTTTGCCGTCGATGCGCGCGATCACCGGAATCGGCAGCACGAGAAATTTCCGTAGCAGGGCCGCCAACTCTTTGGCTCCCTCTTCTACGCCCTGCGATCGTGCTTCGCTCAGGTCCGCGCCGGCACAAAATGTGGGGCCGGTGTGGGTCAGCAGCACCGCCCGGACCGAGGTCTCTGCTGTGGCGCGCTCAAAGTGCGCTATCAACTCGGTCATCAGTTGCTTAGACAGGGCATTGTGATTTTTGGGCGAGTCAAGCGTGATGGTCGCGATGCCATCGACGACGTCGTAATGGACCAACTCGGCTGCTGCTTCAGCACTTTCGGTCATGGATTGCATCCTCCCTGCCGTGACGGTTCTGTAAGGTTTTGGTTCAGTAGGATTTCGGCAGGCCGAGCGAGTGCTGGCCGATGTAGTTCAGGATCATCTCGCGACTGACCGGTGCCACCCTGCCAATTCTTGCCACGCCAAGGTGCATGGCCAAGCCGTATTCCTTGCTCAAGCCGGCGCCGCCCAGGCTCTGAATCGACTGGTCCAGGGCCGCGATGGACGCTTCTGCCGCCGCGTATTTGGCCATGTTCGCGGCCTCACCAGCGGCCGTATCATCGCCACTGTCATAGATAAAAGCCGCCTTTTGGTACATCAATTTCGCGAGTTCCACCTCGATGTGGCATTTTGCCAACGGATGCGCCAGACCTTGGTGTTGGGCGATCGGCTGGCCCCAAACATTGCGCTCTTTCATGTAGCTGGTGGCTTTCCCGATCGCGTAGCGGCTGATTCCGGTGGCCAGCGCCGCAGCCATGATCCGTTCCGGGTTCAGTCCGGCAAACAGCGCCGCCAATGGTGCCTCGTCGCCGCCGACCAGAGCATCGGCCGGCAGCCTGACATCGTCCATGAAGAGCAGGTACTGCCGCTCCGATTCCACGATGTCCATTTCGATTTCGGTGTATTCGAAGCCGGGCGTCTCCCGTGGCAAGACGAACATCGCCGGCTTGAGCCGTCCGCTGCGTTCATCGACGAGCCTGGCGACAATCAGCACGTAATCCGCGTTGTTCACCCCGGTCACGTAGATCTTGCGTCCATTCAGTACCCATTCATCGCCCTCGCGCTTCGCGACGGTGCTGATGTTGTGCGAGTTCGAGCCGGCATCTGGCTCAGTAATACCGAAAGCCATCACAGTGGAACCGTCAGCAAAGCCAGGCAGCCAGCGTTCTTTTTGATCCTGCGTGCCGTATCGAGTGATGATCGTGCCGCAAATAGCGGGCGAAACCACCATCATGAGCAACGGCGCGCCCAGGCTGGACATCTCTTCCAGCACCAGTGAAAGTTCGTACATGCCGGCACCGCCGCCACCGTACTCTTCCGGGATGTTGACGCCCAGGAATCCTGCCTGGCCCAATTCCTTCCACAATTCGGTCATCGACTGACCGTTGCGCGCATGCTCCTCGTTGTAGGCGGCACCGTAGCTTTCGACCGCGGAGCGCACCGCTGCGCGAAGCGCCGTCTGTTCTTCAGTCTCGATAAAGCTCATACTTTTTCCTCAATCTCTTCGCTTGTTTTCTGGTCTTCAGCCTCTGCTGCACTCTCGCTTTCGCCCACGACGATCAGCACAGTTCCGACCTCGACATTCACGCCGAGGTGCGCCGGAAGCTCGGTGACTACCCCTGATGTCGGGGCCACAATGGTGTGCAGCATTTTCATGGCCTCAAGAACCAAGAGTGCTTGGCCCTCGGTCACTAGATCCCCCGCTTCGACATGGATTGCGGCAATCGCACCGGGCATCGGAGCGATCAACGAGCCAGCGCTAACCCTGGCCGCGGAAGGATCCGGCAACGGATCAATCACCTCAAAGCTTGCTGAGCCGCTCTGCGTATCCACAACGATGTTCGACCCCGAGGTGGTCAGATAGTGCGAAACAGCCCAGCTGCTGATTACGCCATCGACAGCGAGGGTCACCCGGTTGGCGCTAGCGCTACCTACTTCAACATTGTCGAACCCAGGAGAATCAACACCCTTGCGGCTCCAGCGATACGAAATCTGATGCTCGGCCCGCGGCCCCTTGAGCAAACAAGTCTGCGAGGCCGACGGAAGATTTCGCCAGCCGCTTGGCAGGCCGCCGAGCACACGCGCTGCTTCGCGGCGCTTTGCCGCCGCCGCGAGTGAAGCAGCCAGGGCCGCTATGCGCTCGGTTTCGGCATCTAATAGCGGCGCTGAAAGCTCCGCTAAGCCAAAGCTGGTTAGGAACGCAGTGTCAGTGTGGCCCGCGATGAAGCTTGGGTGTTGCAAAATCCGCACCAGCAGGTCTCTGTTGGTGCGCACACCATGTAGCCGAGCGCTGCTGAGCGCGTTGGCCAATACTCGTGCGGCGTCCGCACGCTTCGGTGCCCAGGAAATCACCTTCGCCAACATCGGATCGTAGTTGACGCTCACCACCGAGCCGCTTTCAACCGCGGAATCGCATCGGACACCGCGATCCCGCGCAGGCACCGCAAAAGCCGGCTGCAAGCGGTCGAATTCAAAACTCTGCAGCGTGCCGGCTTGCGGCTGCCAATCCGCCGCCGGGTCCTCCGCATAGATGCGTACTTCAATCGAAGAACCATGAGCGGCAGGCAGTTCAGCTGGTAGCTCCCCACCCTCCGCCACGTGCAGTTGCATGGCGACCAAATCGAGTCCGGTCGTACACTCGGTGACCGGATGCTCTACTTGGAGCCGGGTGTTCATTTCCAGGAAAAAGAACCGTCCCTGTTCATCGGCGAGAAACTCAACGGTACCGACGCCCTCGTAATCCACGGCCTTTGCAGCCAAGATCGCCGCTTCGAACAGTCGCGCGCGCATCCCGGGGGTTCGTTCCACTAACGGCGACGGCGCTTCCTCCACGACCTTTTGGTGCCGGCGCTGAATTGAACACTCGCGTTCGCCGACCGCATGCACCGTGCCGTGCCGGTCTGCCATGATCTGGACTTCGACGTGGTGGCCGGTTTCCAAATAGGGCTCACAGAATACCGTGGAGTCACCAAAGGCACTCGCTGCTTCGGCCCGGGCCAATTCCAGTTCACCCGGAAGCACCTCGACGCTGCGTACGATGCGCATCCCGCGGCCGCCACCCCCAGCCGAGGCTTTGATCAACACCGGCAATTGAGCTTCAGTGACGGTACTCGGATCCATCTCGGCCAAAATCGGCACTCCGGCGGCAGCCACCAAGCGCTTGGATTCAATTTTGGATCCCATCGCGTAAATCGCCTCAGCAGAGGGACCAATCCAGGTCAGACCCGCGTCTTTGACCGCTTGCGCGAAATCGCCGTTCTCGGAGAGGAAGCCGTAGCCCGGATGAATCGCGTCGGCACCGGCTTTGAGCGCCGCTTCGATGACCAGGTCCGCGCGCAGATAGGTCTGTGCGGCGCTTGCGCCGGGCAAATGAACCGCGACCTCGGCTTCCCGGACAAACGGGGCATCCGCATCCGGCGTCGAATACACCGCAACCGTGCGAATCCCTTGTTCTTTGCAGGTGTGGAAAACCCGTCGGGCGATTTCGCCCCGATTCGCGACTAGCACTGAGGTGATGGGGTTCGTCGTCATCTGGCTCACATCCTGAAGGTGCCGAATGACTCAGCACCTTTGAAAGTCGAAGTAGCAATTGCAGACAGTGCCAGGCCAAGAACGGTCCGGGTATCGCGCGGATCAATGATGCCGTCGTCGTAAATTCGGCCGGAGAGGAACGCTGGCAACGCCTCGGCCTCGATCTGCGCTTCGACCGCGGCGCGCATCATCGCGTCCGCGTCTTCGTCGAACTCGCGTCCAGTGGCTTGGGCCGCGGCACGCGAGACAATCGACAAGACTCCGGCGAGCTGCTGTGCACCCATCACGGAAGATCTGGCCGATGGCCAGCTGAAGACAAACCGGGGATCGAAGGCTCGGCCGCACATGCCGTAGTGGCCTGCGCCGAATGAATTGCCCATCAGCACCGATAGATGCGGCACCGTCGAGTTCGCCACTGCGTTGATCATCATCGCGCCGTGCTTGATGATCCCTGCCTGCTCGTATTCTTTGCCCACCATGTAGCCGGTGGTGTTGTGCAGGAAAAGCAGTGGGGTATTTGACCGGTTCGCCAGTTGGATGAATTGCGTTGCTTTCTGGGCTTCCTGGGAGAACAGCACCCCTCTCGCATTGGCCAGAATGCCGATCGGATAGCCGTGCAGCTGCGCCCATCCGGTGACCAGGCTCGTGCCGTACAACGCCTTGAACTCATCGAAATCACTGTCGTCGACCAGACGGGCGATGATTTCTCGGGGGTCGAAGGGAACCTTCAAGTCCGAGGGAACAATTCCCAGCAGCTCATCTTCGGCGAATCTTGGTGGCAGTGGGTTCGGCGCCGGCTGCGGACCGGCCTTGTGCCAATTCAATCTGGCGACGATTCGACGGCCGATCCGAATCGCATCCTTCTCGTCAACCGCGTAGTAGTCGGCCAATCCCGACGTCCGGGCATGCAAATCAGCGCCACCCAGCGACTCGTCGTCGGCAACTTCGCCGGTCGCCATCTTGACCAGCGGAGGACCGGCCAGGAAAACCTTGGATTGCTCCTTGATCATCACCACGTGATCGCTCATGCCGGGGATATAGGCGCCGCCTGCGGTCGAATTGCCGAAGACCAAGGCGATGGTCGGGATTCCGGCTGCCGACAATCTGGTGAGGTCCCGGAACATCCTGCCACCCGGAATGAAAATATCGCTCTGCGTGGGCAAATCCGCGCCACCTGACTCAACCAGCGAAATCATCGGGAGTCGGTTCTCCCGGGCGATGTCGTTGGCCCGGAAGATCTTCCTCGACGTCCAGACATTACTGGTTCCACCTTTGACGGTGGGTTCGTTGGCCACAATCACGCACTCGACGCCGGCCACCACGCCGATCCCGGTCACCACGCTCGCACCCACATGAAATTTGCTCCCCCAGGCGGCCAGCGGTGAAAGCTCCAAAAAGGGCGAGTCCTGGTCCAGCAGCATCTCAATACGCTCGCGCGCAAGCAATTTGCCCCGTGAACGATGCCTAGCAACCGACTTCTCGCCACCGCTTTCCAGCACTTTGGCATGTTCGGCGTCCAGTTCAACGAGTTTGGCCACCATTGCCTCGCTATTGCGGGCAAAGTCCGTAGTGCTCGGATTGAGCGTGCTTCTCATGACGGTCACAGGTACTCCTCCGGAATTTTTACTGTGCGGGCACGCAGCCATTCCCCCAGTGCTTTGGCTTGCGGATCGAATCTCGAGTTGCTGGCAACGCCTTCGCCCAACAGGCCGCGGATAACAAAGTTCACGGCGAAAAGATTGGGCAGCACGTGGCGCTCAACCGTGAGCTCGGCGGTTTCCGGCAGCAACCGTTTCAGTGCGGCAACGGACAAGGTGTCGGCCAGCCAAGGCCAGGCTGCGGCGTCCTCGACCCAAACCCCGATATTGGCGTCGCCGCCTTTGTCGCCGCTGCGTGCCGCAGCGATCCTGCCCAGCGGCAGAAGCCTGGTTGGTTTTGGCTCGAAGCTCGCGGCTGGAGGCTCCGGCACCGCCGAAAGAGCGACGTCGGCTGGAATCCTGCCTGGTGCGGGTTCAATCGAAAGTTCGGTACCGTCCGGCAACCGGACCAGATGCGGGACCTGATCAGCGGGAACGTAGCCCGGTCGATAGATTCCGTACGGCGCAGCGTCGCCAGGCGGCGCGGTCAGGTGGAAGCCCGGATAACTCGCCAAGCCAATTTGCACCGCGAGATTCGAAAACGCCCGGCCGACCCGCTTCGGATCCGGTCCGCGCACGACACAATGCAGAATTGCACCGGCCGCCTCTTCGGTCTCCGCGTCCGGATGATCGGTCCGGGCCAGCGTCCAACTGGTCCCTCCAGGAACGACGTCGGCCAATTGGGATCGGACCAATTCGGCTTTCTTCTCGATGTCTAAACCGGTAAGCACAAAGCTGACTTCATTGCGGAAACCGCCCAGCCGGTTCAAGGAAACCTTGAGCGTGTCCGGCGGCGCCTCGCCGCGAACTCCGCTGAGCCGCACTCGGTCCGGGCCCAGCTCAGCAAGCTGAATCGAATCCATCCGGAGTATCGCGTCCGGCCCGGCATACCGGGCACCGGTGATCTCGTAGACCAATTGCGCGGTCACCGTCCCAACGGTCACTGCACCTCCAGTGCCGGGATGCTTGGTGATCACTGAGGATCCATCGGCTTCGATCTCGGCGATCGGGAAGCCGGCCCGGTGCAAATCAGGAATCCGGTCGAAGAACGCGTAGTTCCCCCCGGTCGCCTGGGTACCGCACTCGATCACGTGACCGGCCGCCATCGCGCCGGCGATTCGGTCGTAGTCCGTCCGCTCCCAGTTGAAGTGTGCCGCTGCTGCCCCGACCACCAAGGAAGCGTCGGTGACCCGGCCGGTCACCACGATGTCGGCACCGGCCGCCAGTGCTCGGGCGATGCCGAAGCCGCCCAAGTAGGCGTTCGCGGTCAGCGGGTTGCCGAAGCCCAGTTCCTCGGCTCGGGCCAACAGATCGTCGCCATGCACGTAGGCGATCTTGGCCGGAACCCCCAGCGACACCGAAAGTTCCCGGAGTTTTCCACTCAGCCCGGCCGGATTCAAGCCGCCGGCGTTGACCACCACCTTGATCTTGCGCTCGACCACCGAGGCCAGACAGCCTTGCATCTGCACCAGGAAGGTCTTCGCGTAACCGCCGTCTGGGTCTTTTGCTTTATCTCGACCAAGGATCAGCATGGTCAACTCGGCGAGGTAATCACCCGTGATGACGTCGACCGGACCCCCGTCCAGGATTTCCTGGAAGGCACTGAGCCGGTCGCCGTAGAACCCGGAGGCATTGGCAATTTTGAGAGCGCTCATGCGGCGCCGCCAGCGCCGAGGGAGCCGGGCCGCCGGCCCTTGCCGGGCGGGCCGGCGAAAGCCTGAATGATGCCGAGCCAGGATTCTGCCTGTTCACCGACAGCCTGCAGATCGGTATCCGACCGGTGCCGGCGTTGCGTGGCAAGCAGGCAGAAGTCCAACGCGGAACCGCGCACGGACTGTGCGGCGTCCTCCGGACCCCAGGTCCACAAGTCACCCCCCGGGCTGTCCAGGGAGATCCGGAATTCTTCCGTAGGCGGTTCCCGGCGATGAACCGAGTAGGCGAATCCCCTGGTCCGCACGGCTAGATGCGCAATGTGCCGCAACCGGTCAGTCGGGGTGCGCGTCACGCCCAGTGCATCTGCAACGTCCTGGCCGTGCGCCCAGGTTTCCATGATCCGGGCGGTCGCCATCGAGGTTGCGCTCATCGGCGGTCCGTACCAGGGCAATTTCGCGCCTTCCGGCACGGCGGCCAAGACCTCGGCAAGCCGGCCTCTGCCGTCGCGCCAGCGGGCCAACAATTGGGCCGGCGGTTGTCGTGCCCATTCATCGGCTGCACCGTCGATGGTGAATCCGCCCGTGAACGCCAATTCGGCCTGAGCTTTGAAGGCTTCGGCATCAGTCGCGGCCAGGATCGAGTTTTCATCGGTCCACGCCAGGTGGCCGATTTGATGGGCAATGGTCCAGCCTTCGGCCGGGGTCTGGAGCGCCCAACCGGACTGGTCGAGTCCCGCCACCAAATCGTCAAGCGACTGACTTTCATCGACCAGATCGGCCAGGACCAGCTCCGCGGAAACCATCTGCGTACTCCTCATCAGCCCTCGGTACAGGCCTCGATGCCTGTACCGCTCCACAAAGTATGTGACGTTGGCCACCATAAAGCAAGCACGCGCGCTTGTTTTATTCCGTGTTAGCCTACGGCAATGATCCGAAACCCTTCAGCACCGCAACAAGATCGCAGTCGGGCAACCCGCGAGCGGCTCTTGGAAAGTGCGTTGGCTTCACTGGCCGAAGTCGGCTGGACCCAGACCACGGTTGCCACCGTGGCCGAGCGGGCCGGGGTATCCCGCGGCGCGACGCAACACCACTTCCCCACCCGGGAAGACCTCTTCGGCGCGGCCATCGAACACATGGCCGAAGCCCGGCTCCGCGAGATTCGATTCGCGCTCGAGTCAATGCCCGAAGGCCCGGAACGGATCCGGCACACGCTCGATCTGCTCGTCGGCCTGTACACCGGACCGTTGTTCGCCGCGGCGCTTCAAGTGTGGACGGCCGCAGCCGTCGACGAGGGCGTCCGGGCGCACATCATTCCGCTGGAACAATCGGTTTCCCGGGAAGCATTCCGGGTAGCCGCAGAACTCCTGCGGATCGACCGGGACAGCGAAAGGCTGCGCGCGATTGTCGCCGCCACCCTGGACTTGGGCCGCGGCCTGGGTCTGGCCGGCATCCTCACGGATGACACCATTCGCCGGGCGTGGATTTTGGACGCCTGGGCCGAGGAGCTCAACCGGATCGTCGCCGAAGAACGGTCCCGCGTGCACTGACCGTGGCCGGAGCGCACGCAGCGATGTGCCGCAGCGTTCAGCGCGCAGCCGCCCTGCGTCGCGGCCGATGGCGCTGCACGCTCCGGATCAGACTTGGATCTCCCGTTTGAGGATCTTGCCAGTCGGCCCCTTCGGCAACGAGTCGACGATCAGCACGTGCCGGGGATACTTGTAGGCCGCCAAGCGTTCTTTCGCGAACTCCTTGATCTCCTCGGCCAGCGCCGCGTGGTCGCCTACCGCCTCGGCTTTGATTCCCACCACGGCATAGATTTCTTCGCCGTGCACCTCGTCCGGGCGGCCGACCACTGCCGCTTCGGCGACTGCCGGGTGCTCATACAGGACCTCCTCCACCTCGCGCGGATAGACGTTGTACCCGCCGCGCAGAATCATGTCCTTTTTCCGGTCGACGATGAAGTAGACGCCGTCTTCGTCTTTGCGCGCCATGTCCCCGGTGTGGAACCAGCCGTCGCGGATCGCCAAGGCGGTCGCCTCCGGATTGCGCCAATAGCCCTTCATGACATATTTGCCGCCGACCACCAGCTCGCCGACCTCGCCGAGCGGCACTTCGACGTCGTTCTCGTCGAACACCGCCAAATCCGCACCCGGGCAGGCCTGGCCCACCGAACCCGCCTTGCGCACGCCGTCGAGCTGATTGAAGGAGACCGCCGGCGAAGTCTCGGACAGGCCATAGCCTTCCAGCAGAGTCGCCTGGATCCGGGACTCGAATTCGCGCAGCACCTCCAACGGCAGAGCCGAGCCGCCGGATACTCCATGCCGGATCGTGGAGACATCCGTGCGGTCCAAGTCCGGGCAGCGCAAGATGCCGATGTGCATGGTCGGAACGCCCATGAAGATGGTCACCTGGTCCCGCTGGATGATCTCCAGGGCTTTTGCCGGATCGAACCTCGGCAACAAGGTCAGGCAGGCACCGGTGCGCACCGCGCTGTTGAGCCCGCAGGTCAGGCCGAAAATATGGAACAGCGGCAAGCCGCCGAAGATCACATCCTGTTCGGTGATCTTGAACATGTCCACGCTCAACTCGCAGTTGCTGAGCAAGTTGTAGTGGGTCAGTTCGGCGCCTTTGGGCTTCCCGGTGGTTCCCGAGGTGTAAAGCACGACGGCGGTGTCGCCGGCCAGCGTATCGGCCACTTCGGCGATTGCCTCCGAAGCGTCCAGCAAAGCCAGGAAACCGGCACCATCGATGGTCACCACGTCGATCGGATCGCGCCCCGAGTCCTCAGCAGCCCGGGCCGCCCCGGCAAGCACCTCGGCCGCGACGCCTTCCCAGGCGAACGCCAGGGACGCCTCGGAATTCGCCAAGTGGTAAGCGACTTCCCGGGATTTCAGCAAAGGATTCATCGGAACCACGATGCCCCCGGCCCGCAGCACCCCGTAAAAAATCGCCGGCATCTGCGGCAGGTTCGGGCAGATCAATGCCACCCGGTCGCCTCGCTTGACGCCCTTGGCGGCGAGCAGCCCGGCCACTTTTTGGCTGAGCCGGTCCAACGCCGCATAACTGAGCTCCGCCTCGTCCATTTTGATCGCGGTCCGATCCGGGAACGCCGCCGCCGAGGCGGTCAGCATCGAGGCAACATTCATCGGGTCGAGGGGGGATACTGCGACGTCGTTCACCAGCGGGGCTCCTTTGCAAACCAGCGGCATCTTTACTGATCAGTAGCTTAGCGTTCGCTGGACGCAATTGCGCCAGTCTTCCGGACGCATTTTCGGGCAGTCAATGACTCGCCTTGTGAAACAGATCGATGTAATCTGTCTCACAATCGGACATCCGGCACCGGGCGATTGAACCTCAGTCAGCAACTGCCGATCCACTCTGGGAGCAAAACGTGAACCCATCTGCCATCGGGACGGCTCCGGCCGATTCCGCGGAGAGCTTTGACTATGTCGTCGTCGGTGCCGGATCCGCAGGAGCCGCACTCGCCGCCAAACTGACCGAGGATCCGGCGGTTTCGGTACTGCTGCTCGAGGCGGGCCGACCGGACAAAAAGCTCGAAATCCATACTCCGGCTGCATTCTCCGCGCTTTTCCGTTCGGCGGCCGACTGGAACTACGACACCGTGCCCCAGGCCGAGTTGAACCACCGCCAGGTCTATTGGCCCCGGGGCAAGACGCTGGGCGGGTCGTCGTCGATCAATGCGATGATGTGGATCCGCGGGTTCGCGGCCGATTACCGCGCTTGGGGGCAGGCCGCCGGCGCCGATTGGTCCTGGGAAGCCCTGCTGCCGTATTTCCGCCGGATCGAGAACATCGCAGGGAGTTCCGACCCGGACCACGGACATGCCGGCCCGATGATCGTGGAGCCACAGCGCAGCCCCCGCGCGCACACCGCGGCCTTTTTGAACGCCGCTGCCGAGCTGGGCTACCCGATGGCGCCGCAGAACACCGAGGCCCCGCTCGGCTTCAGCGAGACCTTGGTGAATCAGCACCGGGGTTCGCGGTTCAGCGTTGCGGACGCCTACTTGAAACCGGCGAAACGCCGCGGCAATCTCACCATCCGGACCGACGCCCAGGTCAGCAAGGTGCTGTTCGAAGGCCGCCGCGCCGTCGGCGTCGCGTATCGGCAGCACGGACCGCGCACCGCACGGGCGCGGCGGGAGGTGATCCTCAGCGGCGGATCGGTCAACACCCCGCAGCTGCTGATGCTCTCCGGCATCGGGGCGCCGGAGCAACTGCGCCGCCACGGCATCGACGTTGTGGCCGACTCCCCCGAGGTCGGCAAGAACCTCTACGACCACCTGCTCTCCGGACTGATCAAAAATGCGGTCGGAGACACTTTGTTCACCGCCAAAAAACCCCGCCAACTGGCCGACTACCTGCTGCGCAAGCAGGGCATGCTCACCTCGAACGTGGCCGAAGCCTACGGATTCGTCAAGACCGATCCGGGGCTGGCTTTCCCGGACATCGAAATCATCTTCGCTCCGGTGGCCTTCGTCGGCGAAGGGCTGGTTCCTCCGCCGGCGCACGGGCTCACCATCGGCGCGATCCTGCTGCAGCCGGAAAGCTCCGGAAGCGTCGAGCTGGCCTCTGCCGATCCCTTTACCAAGCCGAACATCGATCCGCGGTACCTCAGCGACCCGGCGGGAAAAGACCGGGCCACGCTGACCGCCGGAATCCGGATCTGTCATGCTTTGCTGCACGCCAAGGCCTTCGACGGCAGCCTCTCCGAGGGCTACCTGATGCCCGAGAACGCAGACCGGTTGCCGGTTCCGGAACTGATCCAACTCGCCATCGACCAGCACGCGCAGACGCTTTACCACCCGATCGGAACCGCACGGATGGGCACCGATCCGGGATCTGTCGTGGACCCGCAACTTCGGGTACGCGGCGTTGCGGGCCTGCGCGTGGCCGACGCGTCCGTGATGCCGAACATCATTCGCGGGCACACCAATGCGCCGAGCGTCGTGATCGGCGAAAAAGCCGCGGAACTGTTGATTGCCGCCGGATGACGGCGTTCTGAGCAGCGCTTCCACCGAGTTGTCCACATTCCCCGACCTGCCTGGCACAATCCGTCGGCCAGCCTGGTCTATCAGCTAGGCTGGCCAGACAGATTGGCCGGGGGGGACAATTTGCCAGTCGACCCTCCGCTGATTCCATTCGATACAGCAGGGGGCTGTTTCCCGATGCAGACAATGACGTCGCAGCTAGACCGCAATAACTCGACCAAGAAAACTCCGCGTGGCCTTCCCGGCGCTTTTCGCAGTGCACCGGTAGTCGGCAGGATCCTGGGGCCACTGTTGGCGCTGGCAGTGTACTTCCTCTTGCCCGAAGACCCGGCGCTGACCGCAGACGCCCGCAGCGTAGCCGCAGTGGCGACCCTGATTGCCATCTGGTGGATGACCGAGGCGCTGCCACTCGCGGTGACTTCGTTGTTGCCGCTGGTACTGCTGCCCTTGACCGGCGCGGTCCAGGTTTCCGCAGCGGCGGCACCATACGCCTCGCCCATCGTGTTCCTCTTCATGGGCGGCTTCGTGATCGCCTTGTCCTTGCAACGTTGGAACCTGCACCGCAGGATCGCTTTGCTGGTGCTCCGGGCGGTCGGAACCAGGCCGCGGACCATCGTGCTGGGCATCATGGTGGCCACCGGATTCCTGAGCATGTGGGTGAACAACACCGCGACCACCGTGATGATGATCCCGATCGCCTTGAGCTTGACCGTGCTCGCGGTCCCCGGCCTCGGCGACGGCTCTCCGGGGGAAGGCCTCAAGGCCTTGGCGAAAGACAAGGATTCCCGGAACTTCACGCTTTCGATGCTGCTCGGCGTGGCCTACTCGGCCTCCATCGGTGGCTTGGGCACCCCGGTCGGCAGCACGCCGAACCTGATCCTGATGGGCTATTTGAACGAGTCCATGCCGGAACGCAGCATCAGCTTCGCGCAATGGATGCTGATCGGCATCCCCACCTCGTGGAGCTTCCTGCTGATCGGTTGGCTCGTGCTCACCCGGCTGATCTTCCCCACCAAGCTCAAGGAAGTGGCCGGCGGCCGGGAACAGGTTCGCGGACAGCTGCGTGAACTGGGCCCGATGAGCCGGCAGGAGTGGTCGGTCACTGCGGTCTTCGTCAGCGCCGCATTGCTCTGGGTTTTCCGTGGTGCACTCAAGGACATCGGTTGGTTGACTGAGCTGCTGCCTTTCCTCCCCCGGCTCACCGACGAGATGATCGCGATCGCGGCAGCAGTGGTGCTCTTCCTCTTGCCCGGCAAAGGGCGCAAAGCGCTGCTCGATTGGGACACCGTGCAGAGCGGGATCCCTTGGGGCGCGCTCCTGCTCTTCGGTGGCGGCTTGTCCTTGGCGGCAGCAGTGCAGTCCTCGAAGCTCAATACCTATATCGGCAACAATGTCACCGGCTTGGGCGCCCTGCCGGTCCTGCTGCTGATCGCCAGCGTTTGCATTCTGATCCTGCTGCTGACCGAACTGACCAGCAATACCGCGACGGCTGCGACCTTCATCCCGGTGCTGGCCGCGGTGGCGCTCAGCGTCGGCATCGATCCATTGCTGATGTTGATTCCGGCCGCGATGGCGGCGAGCTGCGCGTTCATCCTCCCGGTCGGCACGCCACCGAACGCCATCGTCTATGGAACCGGATACGTGCCGATCAGTCAGATGATCCGGGCCGGTGTGGTGATGAACGTGGTCGGCGTGGTGCTGATCACCGGAGCCGTGATGCTGCTCGGCCGGCCGCTACTGGGCATCGGCGGCTGAGCCGGCAAGGGCGGGTTCGGGCATTCAGCAGAGCGCCCGATTCATTTACCGGGGCTACGTCGTTGCCTGGATTCCAAGATTCCAGGATTTGCAGGGAAGCGCTGAGCCAGGTTGTATAAACAACTCTTGACATGTGAGCTGGCTCACTTTACGGTTTGTTACTGAACGGTAACTTGCTCGTTCTTCCCGCTGCATCTCGCCACGACGAAAGATCCTCAACCATGCGGAAAAATGCCCGAGCCCGCCTGCTCGCCGCCCTTGCCCTCGCCACATTGGCCGGTTCGCAACTTCTCGGCTCGGTGCCCGCACAAGCGGCGCCAGCCACGCTGAGCGCCCCAGCCTCCTTCCTCGGCGACCAGAGGCCGCTGACCGGGCCGATCACCCGCTATGTCGCCCTGGGCGACTCATATGCAGCCGGCCCATTGATCCCCAACACCCGGCTTTCCAATTGCATTCGCTCGACGAACAATTACGCGACCTGGCTGGCCTACAACCGGGGCCTGGTCGGCTGGTCCGGCTGGATGAACGATCAGTTCCAAGACGTTTCCTGCAGCGGTGCGACCACGGACGCGATAGCCCACCGCGCGCAGTACACCCAGATCGGAATCCTGCCCGTGGACGAAGCCCCGGAATTGGACGCGGTCACCCCGTCGACGGATTTGGTGACGATCTCCATGGGTGGAAATGACGAAGGCTTCTTCGGCTCCCTGGTCGCACAATGCCCCGCAGTCAAGGACCGCGCGCCGGAGGGCTCGCCGTGCCGCGATTTCTTCCGGACCAAGAACGGCCACGACCAGTGGGAAGCCACGATTGCCCGAACTCAGGACCGGCTCACTGATGCCCTGGCCGCGATCCGGGCCAAAGCCGCGCCCGGCGCCCGGATCCTGGTCGTCGGCTACGGTCTGCGACTGCCCGAAGACGGCAGCACCTGCAGTGCGCTGGACATCGCCAAAGGCGACTACAGCTATCTCAATGAGCAGTCGATCAAGCTCAACTTGGCAGTCGCCGCGGCTGCCCGGTCACAACACGTCGGCTATGTCGACAGCTACTCGGCAACCGCCGGCCATACCCCTTGCGATCCGAATCCGTTCATCCAGGGGTCGAGCACCAATGTTTTCAGCGCCGTGGCCAACCATCCGACCAAGGCCGGCATGATCTCGACCGCCGACCGGATCGACCAGGTGCTCCGGGGCAACGCCACTACCGCTTCACCGGCCCGGCAGACCGACCCCTCGGCGACCCTCGGCGCCCCGGCCACTGATTCGCAGGCCCAGGTCAACCAGCAGATCGCCGACCAGCTGAACGCCGGAGACGACAGTTCCCTGCTGCCGAAATAGCTTCCGCACCCGGCCCCGCAAGACGGAACGAAGTCACGAAGTTGATCGAGTGATCATGTTCGCTTACGGTTCCGGTATGGGACATTCCAGGCGCTTGGGCAGCATCATCTCCGTGTTGTCTGGCGGCCTGCTGCTCAGCGGCTGCGTGGCGGTCTTCCCGCCGGACGATGCAGCCGCGGGCAGCGCAGCGGCCGGCAGCCAACCAGCGCAGCAGAGTTGCCAACAGCTCGAAGCCGCGATGAACCGGATGGTCGACGGCCGGACGAATGGGCCAGGGACCCAGGATGCGATCCTGGCAAATCTCCGGAGGTTCCAACAGGACCTCGCGGCGGCCAGCCAACAAGCCGCCGACCCCGCGCTGAAGGCCGGCCTGGCGGACTACAGCGAGAGTCTCAGCAGATATCTCCAGGTGCTGGAGGACGGCAAGGCCACGCAGCAGCCGGACCAGCAGAGGTTCGAAGCGACGTCGGCGGAAACCAAGACCAAGGCGAAGCAGGTCGATGCGCTTTGCCAGCCCTATCTGGAGCCCAAGTAGCCATGGCAGCATCCGCCCGGGCCACGCAAAGCAGCGAGCCGCCAAGGACCGGTTCGTGGCAGCAGGACGGCGACTCCAACGTGCTGCGATTCACCGCGTGCCCCATGCGCATGCATACTCTGGCACTCGTGATCACGCTCATGGTGTTGCCGATCGGCGCGGCCACCGCAGCGATGCTGATCAGCTTGGACATGATGAATTTCCGCTTTCCGGTCCGCGTGACGATAGTCGTCGTCGGCCTCGGACTCGCCGTCCCGGTCTGCCTCATATTCTTCCGGACTATCCGTGCCCTGGCCACGGAATACACGGTGCGACTCACACCGTCCCGGATCGATATCAGTTCTGCCCGCGAGCACCAGAGCTTCCCGCTGCAGGACATCCGGCTGCTGCGCTGGCGGTCCCAAACCGACTATGCGCGATTGGTCCTGGTGACTGGAACCCGGAAAATTTCCCTGCTGGCCGGATTGCGGCGAGCACGGCTCCGAAGCGACCGAAGCATCGTCTTGCCGCCGATCCCGGAGGGATATCAGCAGCATCTGGCTGGTCTGGGCTTTTCCGCGCACCGGACCCGGCGCGCGCCGGACCTGGTCAGCTTCCGGCGCGCGGACGGGGCCCGGCCATGAGCACCGGACCAGGCAGCCGAGCAGCCCCGCAGCGGCGCGGGCAGTCGATGCGAACGTTTTTGCGAAGCCATGCAGCCGGCTGAGTCCAGCGAGGCCGGTCCGTGGCAGCAGGAGGGGAAATCCCAGGTCCTCCGGTTCCGGGCGATCGCCTTGCCGATGCCGGCCTTCGCGCTCTTGCTCGGGTGCCTACTGCTCTTGCCGGTCGGCAGCGCGACCGTACTGATCGGGATGGGCCTCGGCCCCTTCGACGGCATGCTGCCGGTGCGCGGCCTGACACTGCTCTTCGGAGCCGCCCTCGGCCTGGCCCTGTGCTACGCGCTGTCCGCGGCGCTCCGCTCGGTGGTATCGGAGTACACGGTCCGGCTCTCCCCGAGCGGGATCGCGATCAGCGCTCCGCGCCGCGAACGGTTCATCGAACTGCAGGACATCCGGATTCTGCGCTGGCGGTACTCCTCGGATTTCGCCCGACTGGTCGTAGTGACCGGCAGTGGCACGACGTCGCTGCTGCTCGGATTGCGCAAGTCGCAGCTCCGGAACGGGCAACAGACGGTTTTGCCGCCGATCCCGGAAGAATACCAGCAACTTCTGATCCGCAACGGCTTGTCCGCGCACAGATCCCGGCGTGCTCAGGACCTGCTCGTCTTCCATCGCGGGGACTAGTCCGAATCCGCACCGGAACACGAAAAGGCCCGCTCCGAAGAGCGGGCCTTTTACCGTGAATCCCGAACATTCCAGGACCCTGTCGGTGGAGGTAAGGGGATTCGAACCCCTGACCCCTTGCATGCCATGCAAGTGCGCTACCAGCTGCGCCATACCCCCGTATTCAGTTCTTCCGCTGCCGAAGCAACTTGTCTATCTTAGAACAGTTTCCGGACCCTTGCCAAATCCACGGCCGGCGTTTCGGAAACCGGACTTTCAACCTTCTTGGCCGACCACGGGCTCCGGCAAGGAACCCGCGTTGTGCTCGGTCAGCCGCCAGCCACCGGGTGCGTCATGTTCTTCCAGGACCGACCAATGGCAATTCGCCAAACCGGAGATCGCGCCCCAGTATTCGCTTGGCAAACCGAGCAAACTGGCCAGCCCGGACCGGGCGGCTCCGCCGTGCGTCACGACCACCAGAAGGCCATCCGGACGAACGCCGGCCGTAGCCGCCAGGGTTCCCGCAGCCACTCGTTCGCCGACTTCGAAACGGCTTTCTCCGCCGCCGGGCCGTACATGCACCGTGCCGGATTTCCAGGCCGCGGATTCATCCGGGAACGCCTGATCGATCTCGGTGAAGGTCAAACCCTCCCAGCGCCCGGCAAAGGTCTCGCGCAACCGCGGGTCCAGAGTCGGCACCAACCCGGTCTGTTCGGCCAAGTATCCCGCAGTCTCCCGGGTACGTGAAAGATCCGAGCTGACGATCGCCGACGGGCGCAGCCCGGCCAACAATGCGGCCGACCTGCGAGCCTGCTCCCGTCCGACGTCGTCCAGCCCGATGTCGGTTTGGCCTTGGAACCGGCCGGCCAGATTCCACTCCGTCCGGCCGTGCCGCCAGAAAAGCAGCCGCCTCATGAACCGAGTTGCAAGTCCACTACCGGGCAGTCTTTCCACAACCGGTCCAGGGCGTAGAACACCCGGTCCTCTTCATGCTGCACGTGGACCACGACTTCGACGTAATCCAGCAAAACCCAGCGCCCCTCGGAACGCCCTTCCCGCCGCACCGGCCGGAGATTCTGCTTCAACAGCTCTTCTTCAATGCCGTCGACGATCGCATTCACCTGGCGTTCGCTCGGTGCCGAGGCGATCAGGAAGATGTCGGTGATCGCGAGTTGGTCGCTGACGTCCAATGCGGTGATGTCTTGGGCCAGTTTCTCCGAAGCGGCGTGCGCGGCCGCGCGCGCCAGGGCGAGAGAACTCTCAGTAGCAGTCAATGTGCTCCTCAAATGGGCGGCTCAACGAGCCATCGTGGTGATGATCATGGTTATTCCTGCAATCAGCGCGGCAAGGCCGACGACGGCCACGCCCCACTGCAAAATACGATTCCGCTGAACCCGCCCCAGCCCGGCAGTCATGGCGTCCAACGGCTCCAGACCGTGCGCGGATTGCGCGGGCAAGGGTTCGACCTCTGCCTCGTCTGCACTTCCGGGGCCGGCGGTCCGCAGCAATTTGGCAGACCGCGGCCGGAGCGCAGCGGCTTCTTCGGCCCGACGCAAAACCTGGGCCCGGCCATGCCGGGCAGCAGCTACCGGGCGGCCCGTTGCAGCGACCGGCGTCGCTCCCCCGGTCTCGGCGGCCGATTCCTGGACTGCGGATTCCGGCACTGCCGGCATCGAACGCGGCGGTGTGGCCGGTGGCCGCAGTGGCGCCGGAGTGATCGGGCTGGAACGGGTCACCACGGGAACGTGCGAGGTCGCCGGCGGCTTGAGTACCGGGCCGTCGACGCCGGGGACCTTGACGAACTGCAAAGGGGTCACCATCGCGAGGTTGTGCGCCGCCGTCGGATCATTGAGCCGCTGCCGCGCCTCCGCACTCTCCTCGGCCAGCCTGGCCCGGGCCAGGGCCCGTTCATTGAGAATCGCGGCCCGTTCGGCCAAAGCCTTCTGTTCCGCCAACACATCGAGGTCCACAGCAAGTGGATCCGCATTCTGCGGCAAAGACGCGGTGAACGCTCGCACGTCTTCGAGCAAGGCATCGCGTTCCGCCAACGCTTCCGGAATGCTCAATCCGGAGGATCCCGCCGGCACGGCGGCTCCGGCTGAGTCGGCTGCGGCCACGGCCGGCCCGTCCGGAACCCCGGCTTCCGGACTCAGGGAACGGCGAGTTGGACTCGGGAGCTCCGTGCTGCCGGCCACCACCGCGGGAGCCACCGGGACCGCAGTCAATCCCTGCGGATTCGTCGCCGGCGCCCGTTCGGCTTCCACCTGCTGCTGGCGGAGCAACCGCCGGGAAGGCAATGGTTCCTCGGCGCGTGCCGGCTCGGCGACTTCGCGATACGCCCGGAGCGCAGCGCGGTTACGTGCCCGGACCTGGGAATTCCGTTCCGCTTTGGGTTCCGCGGTGCCGGAACCGCCGGCACCGGAACCTGCCACGCTGTCCAGCGGAGTATCCAAGGCCCGACGCGGGCGGGCAGCATTCGCCGCCGCTGCGGGCGGCACCACCGGGAGCTCGGGCACAGCTGATTCCGAGACCTGGAAGCCAGCTGCTTCAGCGGCCAATCGGGCCCGCTCTTCGGCACGACGCGCTTGTCTGGTCCGGGCGGCCTCGGCCGCATGCGCACCGCGGTCGCGGTGACCGGCAGCGGGCGGCAAGGGGTCGGCGTCGGCGGGCAGGCCGCTTGGCGGCAACAACGGCACAGAAGGATACTCCCGTTCCAGCGCCGCATCCGGCGTCGACGAAACAGGCATTTGCGCACGCCGCAAGTCTCTGCGGCTCTTCGGCTGCTCGGCGTCCTGACTCATTCTCGCGTCTTCCACTGTTCGTTCGTGCTGATTGTCGATCGTTTCGGTTACTGGTGCTTTTGGTAAAGGCCGTGTTTTCCGATGTACTGCACGACGCCGTCCGGCACCAGGTACCACACCGGCCTGGACGCGGCCACCCGGTCCCGGCAGTCCGTCGATGAAATCGCCATCGCTGGCACCTCCAAAAGACTCACGTCCTTGCGTCCGGCATCGTCCAATACGTGCCCCGGCCGGGTGACCCCGACGAAGTGGGCCAATGACCAAAGCTCATCACTATCTTTCCATGACATGATCTGAGCCATAGCGTCCGCGCCGGTGATGAAGAACAAATCCGCTTCCGGGCGCATCCGTTTCAGATCACGCAAGGTGTCGATCGTGTACGTCAGTCCCGGACGCTCGATGTCCACTCGGCTCACGGTGAACCGTGGATTCGCCGCAGTCGCGATCACGGTCATCAAGTACCGGTGCTCGGCTTCGCTGACTGACCGGTTTGCTTTTTGCCAGGGCTCCCCGGTCGGCACGAAGACCACCTCGTCGAGTTCGAACCGGGCCGCGACTTCGCTCGCCGCCACCAAGTGGCCGTGGTGGATCGGGTCGAAGGTTCCGCCCATCACGCCCAGGCGCAGCCGGCGCTTTCCTGCGTCGGGACCTGCAGCCAGGCGCACCTGCTCAGTGATTGGACGACGCCTTGAGCTCGCCGTGGTCGTGTTTGTTCGTGTGCTGGCGGTGCGGGTCCGGCTCTTCCTCGTGCGCTTCGTGGCGATTGCCGAGGTTCGTGAAGGACACCGTGATGAGCATCAGCAGCAACATGATCAGGAAAATGGACAGCCCGAACATCCAGTCCGGCATCCACAATGGCGCCCGTTCCTCAGTTTCACTGGCGGTGATCGCGGCGGCTCCGACGAGCTGGGTCAGCATTTCTCTCCCTGAGTGTTCAATCCTGGATCTTCTTCGGTATCGACTCCATGTTACGCGGCTCAGCCGCGAACTTGGCCCTCGCCATGCACGATCCACTTGGTCGTGGTCAATTCAGCCAATCCCATCGGGCCCCTCGCGTGCAGTTTCTGGGTCGAAATGCCGACTTCGGCACCCAGTCCGAACTCGCCGCCGTCGGTGAACCGGGTTGAGGCATTCACGATCACCGCGGCCGAATCGACTTCGGCGACGAACCGCTCGGTGTGCCCGAGGTCGTTGGACAGGATCGCCTCGGTGTGCCCAGTCGTCCAACGGCGGATGTGCCGGATCGCTTCGTCGAGCGAATCCACCATGCCGACCGCCAAATCCAAGTCCATGTATTCGGTGGCCCAGTCGGTGTCATCGGCAAGGCTGGCCTCGATGCCGGCCGGCAAGGCGGACATCACCCGCGCATCGACATGCAACCGCACCCCGGCTTCGGCCAAGGCGGTCAGCACCGGACCCAACGCCGGCGACGCCGAATGCACCAGCAGAGTCTCCACGGTGTTGCATACGCTCGGGCGTTGGGTTTTCGAATTCAGCAGGATCTCCACCGCCGAGCCGACCGGGGCCGATTCGTCGATGAAGATGTGCACATTGCCCTCCCCGGTTTCGATCACCGGAACGGAGGAGTTGTTCACCACCGTCTGGATCAGTTCCCGGCCGCCCCGGGGAATCAAGACGTCGACTCGGCCGCGGGCGCGCATCAAGACGGCACCGCCTTCCCGGCCGTAGGCATCTACGCTCTGCACGGCGTCGGCCGGCAAGCCGACCTGCTCGAGCGCATCCCGGATCACATTCAGCAAAGCCAGGTTGGTCTGCGCCACCGCACTGCCGCCGCGCAGGATCACGGCGTTGCCGCTTTTGAGCGCCAAACCGGCGATGTCGATGGTCACGTTGGGGCGCGCCTCGTAGATCGCAGCAACCACGCCCATCGGCACGCTGACCTGGCGCAACCGCAACCCATTGGGCAGGGTCTGGCCGCGGACCACGGTACCGACCGGGTCCGGAAGCGCGGCGAGGCCCGCCAACGCGGCCGCCAATTTGGCAATCCGTTCGGTGTTGAGCGACATCCGGTCCAATAAGGCCGCCGAGGTGCCGGATTCCCGGGCCGCGGCGATGTCGACCGCATTGGCGGCGAGCACCCGATCCTGCTGGGCCAGCAACTCCGCGCCGATCGCCAGCAACGCCCGGTCTTTCCAAGCCCGGGTGGCTCGGGCCAGCTTCCGCGACGCCGCGCGGGCCCGGTCCGCGATCGCGAATACCGCGTCCTCCACCGGCTGCGGCTCCCGGCTGCCGGCGTCGGCCTCGTAGGCGGCTGCTGAGTCGATCAAATCCGTCATCCCCCAAGTCTAGCCCGGCGTCATCGGCAACCGTCGAGGCTGCCGATCGTTTCCCGGATGGCGTCCGACATGAACCACTTGGGCGCAGTTGGGCAGGGTCTTGGGCTCAGGCACCCGGCTCAACTGCTGCCAAGTCGATGCATCGTCGGGTCTTTCGACGAAGACCGCCTGCGGCGGGCGTCCTAGAGCAGCACCAGATCATCCACATGCACTACCGCGCGCACGTATTCCCGGCCCAACTCGTCAGCCAGATCTTTGGTTTTCCGGCCCAACATGACCGGCAGCTCCGCGGCATCGTAGTTGACCAGGCCGTGCGCGAACGGCCGACCGCCGAGGTCCGCCAGCTCGACCGCGTCACCGGCCTCGAAATTTCCGGAGACCGCTTTGATTCCGGCCGGCAGCAACGACTTGTGCCGTTCCCGGATCGCCCGGACCGCACCGTCGTCGAGCGTCAGCCGGCCGTGCGTGCTCGCCAGGTGCGCCAGCCACAAAAGCCGAATCGGCCGCCGCTCGCCATGCAGGCTGAACCAGGTTCCGACGTCGTGCCCGGCCAACGCGGCAGCCGCGTTGGCTGCCGAAGTCACCAGAGCAGGCGTGCCGAATCCAGCCGCAATGGATGCCGCCTGAATCTTGGTCGCCATGCCTCCGGTGCCAACCCCGGCAGCTCCGGTCGAACCGATTCTGATGCCGCTCAGATCTTGCGGTCCGCCAATGTGTTCGATCCGCTGGGCGCCTTGGGCCGGCGGCCCGTCATACACCGCATCCACGTCCGAGAGCAGGATCATCGCATCGGCTTTGACCAGATGCGCCACCAATGCGGCCAACCGGTCATTGTCGCCGAACCGGATCTCGTGCGTTGCCACCGTGTCGTTTTCATTGACGATCGGCAGCACTCCGAGATGCAACAGCCGTTCCAAAGCCCGGTAGGCATTGGCATACTGGGTTCGCCTGGTGAGGTCTTCCGCAGTGAGCAGCACCTGGCTGACCGTGATGCCGTGCGCGCCGAAAGCCGCACCGTACCTGGCCATCAAGAGGCTCTGCCCGACACTGGCTGCCGATTGTTGCGTCGCCAGGTCTTTGGGCCGCCGGCCCAGCCCCAGCGGGGCCAGCCCTGCCGCGATCGCGCCCGAGGAGACCAGGATGATCTCAGTGCCCTGGTTCCGCCGGGCTGCCAGCACGTCGACCAGATTCGTCAGTGCCTGCTCGGAAATCCCGCCGCTCACCGACGTCAACGAGGACGAGCCGACCTTGACCACGATCCGCGAAGCGGCGGCGAGCAGACCGCGCCCTAACGGCGCGCCGGAATCCAACTGCGGATCGACCCGGTCAGAGCGCATCGCCGTGGTCCGTGCTGCGTTCGGGCTCGGTTTCGGCTTCGCGGGCCGCCCGAGCTTCGGCAGCGCGCCGGGCCGCAACCGATTCGGTCCAGATCCCGGCTTTCCGCTCCGCTTCCAACTCCGCCCGGGCAGCCGACTTCGCGTCCCGGCGTTCCTGGTATTCCTCGCGTTTCTGCGAGCGGGTGGGCCGGTCGCCCAAGTCCGCGAAACGCGGGTCGGTGCCACGCGGTCCGCTGAGCAGCTCGGCTCCGGCCATCATCGTAGGTTCCCAATCGAAGACCACGGCATTCTCGCCGTCCTCGCCGATCACCACCGTGTCCCCGGGTTTGGCGCCCTGTTTGAACAGGCCGTCCTCGACACCGAGCTTGTTCAACCGCTCGGCCAAATAGCCGATCGCTTCTTCGTTCGTGAAGTCGGTCTGCTTCACCCAGCGCTCCGGCTTGGCCCCGAGCACCCGGAACAACGGCTCCAAGTTGCGTTCTTCGGAGCGGATGGTGAATTCCTTGCGGTTGACCGCCCGCGGTTTGAGCACCACCGGCGTGACCTTGGCGCTGACCACGGCCGCGCGCTTGCGCGCTTCCAGCACGAGTTCCGCCATCGCGAAGGAAAGCTGGCGCAGGCCTTCATGCGAAGCCGCGGAAACGTCGAAGACCCGGTATCCGCGTTCTTCCAGCTCGGTGCGGACGAATTCCGCCATGTCCTTGCCGTCTGAGGTGTCCACCTTGTTCAAGGCCACCAATTTGGGCCGCTCGTTGAGCGGCACGACCTCGCCGTCCACCCCGGCGTAGCTCATGTCGACCGCGTACTTCTCCAGTTCCGCCTCGATGATCGCCAGGTCGCTGAGCGGATCCCGGTCGGATTCCAGCGTGGCGGTATCGAGCACGTGCACCAGCGCAGCGCAGCGCTCGACATGGCGCAAAAAGTCGTGGCCCAAGCCTTTGCCTTCGCTGGCGCCTTCGATCAGACCGGGCACGTCCGCGATCGTGAAGCGCACTTCTCCGGCCTCCACCACGCCGAGGTTGGGGATCAAGGTGGTGAACGGATAGTCCGCGATCTTGGGCCGGGCGGCGCTCATCGCCGCGATCAGGCTCGATTTGCCGGCGGAGGGGAACCCCACCAAGGCGATATCGGCGATCGACTTCAGCTCCAGGACGATGTCCGATGCATCACCGGGCACGCCGAGCAGCGCGAAACCGGGCGCCCGGCGTTTCTGCGAAGAGAGCGAGGCGTTGCCCAAGCCGCCCTGGCCGCCGGACGCGGCGACGAATTCGGTGCCCTCGCCGACCAGATCGGCCAGCACCTCACCGCTTTTGGTCTTCACTACGGTGCCGTCCGGGACCGGCAGGATCAGGGTCTCCCCTTGTTTGCCGCCCCGCCAATCGCCCATTCCGGGGCCGCCGTTTCCAGCATGCCGGTGCGGTGCATGGTGGTAATCGAGCAGCGTGGTCGTCTGATGCGAAACCCGCAGGATGACGTTTCCGCCGTCTCCGCCATTGCCGCCGTCGGGCCCGCCCAAAGGCTTGAACTTCTCCCGTTTGACCGAGACGCAACCGTGCCCGCCGGAACCGCCTGAGACGTGGAGCACCACTCGGTCAACAAAGCTTGCCATGGTGATCTCCTTGGTTCCGGGACTGAAACTATTCTAAATGCCTGTTAAAACAACGGTGGAGCGAGCCGTTCGGCTCGCTCCACCGCGAAGAACTCTTCGGTACTACTCGGCTGCAGCAGCAACCACGATGTTCACCACGCGGCGTCCACCGCGTGCGCCGAACTCGACTGCACCGGCTTCCAGGGCGAACAGGGTGTCGTCCTTGCCGCGGCCAACGCCTGCGCCGGGGTGGAAGTGGGTGCCGCGCTGGCGGACGATGATTTCGCCGGCCTTGACGACCTGGCCGCCGAAGCGCTTCACGCCCAGGTACTGAGCGTTGGAATCACGACCGTTGCGAGTGGAACTCGCGCCCTTTTTATGTGCCATTTTCCTTGACCTGCCTTAATTCTTCGATGCCGTCGGGGTTACGCGATGGAGGTGACTTTGACCTTGGTCAGCGACTGGCGGTGGCCCTGGCGCTTCTTGTAACCGGTCTTGTTCTTGAACTTCTGGATGACGATCTTCGGACCACGGAGGTCTTCGAGGATTTCAGCCTTGACCTTGATCTTGGCCAGGTCCTTGGCATCGGAGGTGATTTTCTCACCATCGACCAGGAGCACGGCAGGCAACTCAATGGTGCTGCCGACTCCACCGGGGACGCGGTTCAGGGTCACGAAGTCTCCGACGGAAACCTTCTCTTGGCGGCCGCCTGCGCGGACAATCGCGTACACCACTGGGTAACTCACTTCTCTCGACGTTTAAAAACTAAAGTTTGCGTGCGGATACTGTTCACGGATGTTCCCAGGATCTGCTTGTGCCACTCGCCGAGGGAATCTGAGCATCTTCGCGGTGATGTTCACTGCGAAAGACGCGACCCAATAACGGCGTATGCACCGACAGTCCAGAATACGCCATAGGACGTTCACACCGCAAATGCACGGCTCCTGGCCGACGGAATAGTCCCCGGCCCGAGTGGCTTGCACGGCTAACCGTGCCTGTCCATACTACCGGCCGCTTCCGGCCTGACCAAGCGCGGCGCGCGGCGCGTCGAAGAATTCCAGCTCGTACTGGCTCGCGGCCTGGAACGCCTGCCACATCAGCTCGCGTTCTGCGCCGTCGACCCGGGCCGCGGCCATGGCCGCGAATTCGATCGCCTGTTCGGTCGCAGCGGCGAACTCCTCATCGGCATAGGTGTCCAGCCAGGCCCCGTAAGGATGCGGGTCGATCAGGCTGCGCGAGGCCGCCAGCTCTTTGCCGGCCCAGGAATACAGCCAGTAGCAAGGCAGCACAGCCGCAACCAGGACCGCATAGCTGCTGCCACTGGCTGCCAACAAATGGTCCACGTACTTTTTCGTGACCGGGCCCTCCAACAGCGAGGCGGGGTGCTTTTGCAACCAGGTGCGGTGCAACTCGGCCTCGACATCCAGGCAATTCGCCGCGCCGCGCGCCCAGAACGCCTGTTGCCGTTCATCGGGAGCCAAGGCACTGGCCCTGGCCAGCGCCCGGGAATAGCCGTTCAGATAGCGGGCGTCCTGCGCCAGATAGTAGGAGAATTCCGGCTCCGGAAGCGTCCCGGCAGCGAGTCCCCGGATGAAAGGCAACTCCAGGATGCCGGCCCGGATCGGTTCGATCCGGCGCCACCAGTCGTCGGTCACCGGCGCCGGGTGCCAACGGTGGAAGTGGTGCACCGGCCCGAGCCCGCTGCCCACGCGCAGCTCCGCGCCCCGGGCCACCGCCGCATGCAACCAGTCTTTCGCCTCGGCCAAACTCTGCGCCCAATCGCCGTTGCGCGCCTGGCAGGTGGCGATCGCCGCGGAAAACGAACAGCCGGTGCCGTGCGTGTTGGAAGTCTGCAGCCTGGGCAGCTCGACCACCACCGGCTGCTCCCCCGGCACCAGCAGTGCGTCCCGTGCCGGCCCGGCGCTCAGGTGACCGCCCTTGAGCAGCACCCGGGTCTGCTGGGCGTCCGCCAATTGCTGCGCCATGCGCAGGGCCGCAGCCCAGTCGCCCGGCTCCGCTTCGCCCATCAGCACGCCGAGTTCCGGAAGGTTGGGCGTCACCAGATCCGCCAAGTGGACCAGCTCGCGCAAAGCTTCCTCGGCCTCGGCGTCGAGCAGCCGGTCCCCGCTGGAGGCGACCATCACCGGGTCCAGCACGATGACCGGCGGGCGGTGTTCGCGCAACCAATCGCGGACCACGCCGATCACTTGGGAATCGGCCAGCATGCCGATCTTCACCGCATCCAGTTCGATATCATCGCTGATCGCCTGCAATTGGCTGCGCAGGAACTCCGCCGGCGGCACGTGCACGGCACGGACTCCGTGCGTGTTTTGCGCAGTCAAAGCGGTGATCGCGGCCATGCCGTAGCCGCCGAGCGCCGAAATGCTCTTCAGATCCGCTTGGATTCCGGCACCGCCGGAAGGGTCCGAACCGGCGATCGACAAGATTCGCGGAATCCCGGTGGCAACCGGTGAATCCGTTGCGGTAGGAGTGGGCAACGCGGCAGCAGAAACAACCATGACATCCCTCCGCCGGAATTAACCGGACAGGTTCAACGGGTATCTGATCTCAGCCGGCCCTGCTGGCCTGGCACCCCGTGTCAGGTATTCAGCCTACCGGTTTCAGAGAGCAAGATGGCTTCGGGTTAGCAAGAAAACCTGCTCTCCTGCTAACCCGAAGCCATCTTCTATCGCGTGCGGCTCCGCGAAGCGCGCCGCCGCAGAACTAGAGCTCCGAAGCCGGTACCCCGACGCCGAGGATCATCGGCTCAGCTGCCGCAGGCTGCTTTTCCGCCGCAGGCTTCTTTTCCGCGGCGCGTTTCGCCGAGGCAGGCGGAGCCGAGATCGCTCCGCCCTGCGGTTCGCCCTCGATCGACTGAATCTCATTGCTGCCCGCAGCGCCCTGGGCCCGGCCCGCGGCCCGATGCCGTCGCGGACGACGGCCGCCCGAAGTTTTCGGCTCGGATTCGGTTGCTTCCCGCTCCGGTTGCTCGGCCGGCTGCTGGGGCTTCAGGTGATCGAACACATCGGCCAAGCCGTCCAAGGTGAGATCCGGCTTCCGGGGCGCCTCATCCAGGTGACCACGCGGAATTTCCACGGTCTCGCCGCCGATGGTCAGCACTGCGGCCGGGTCGTGCGCAGGCTCTGCGGCATCGTCCGGTTGCTCGTGATGCGCAGCTTGGGCGGCCGCCGCGATATTGGCCAGCGCAGCCCGCGCTGCCGAGGCTTTGGCTTCGCGTTCCGCTTCGCTGAGTTCCTCGACCACGGCCTCCGGCTCAGCCTGGGCTTGCTGCCGGTTCCGATTGCGCTTGCGTTCGCCCCGGCTGGGCCGTTGGTTCTCGGCCCGCGGACTGTGCTGTTCCGCGGCGATCGCATGGGTCGCCCGACGGTGTTCGACCGGTTCGTCATGGGTGACCACGCCGCGGCCGGCACAGGCTTCGCACTGCTCGCCGAATACTTCGAGCAAACCGGTGCCCATCCGTTTACGGGTCATTTGGATCAGGCCGAGCGAGGTCACCTCGGCGACCTGGTGTTTGGTCCGGTCCCGGCCCAAACACTCGACCAAGCGGCGCAGCACCAAATCGCGGTTCGACTCGAGCACCATGTCGATGAAGTCGATCACGATGATGCCGCCGATGTCGCGCAGACGCAACTGTCGGACGACCTCTTCGGCCGCTTCCAAGTTGTTCTTGGTCACCGTTTCTTCGAGGTTGCCGCCGGAGCCGGTGAACTTGCCGGTATTGACGTCGACCACGGTCATCGCCTCGGTGCGGTCGATCACCAACGAGCCGCCCGAGGGCAGGAACACTTTTCGCTCCAGGGCTTTGGAAATCTGCTCGTTGATCCGGTGTGCCGCGAAGATGTCTTCGTTGCTGGTCCATTTCTCCAGCCGGTCCACCAGGTCCGGTGCCACGTAGGTGACATACGCCTCGACGGTGTCCCAAGCTTCTTCCCCGGACACGATCAGCTTCGAGAAATCTTCGTTGAACACGTCACGGACCACCTTGATGGTCAGATCCGGTTCGCCGTACAGCATCTCCGGGGCCAAAGTCTTGGTCGACGTGGCCCGGGATTCAATGCCCTCCCACTGCACCCGCAACCGGTTGATGTCGTGCGTGAGTTCCTCTTCGCTTGCTCCTTCGGCCGCGGTCCGAACGATGACGCCCGCGTTTTCCGGAAGATTCTCCTTGAGGATCTTCTTGAGCCGGTTGCGTTCCACATCCGGAAGCTTGCGCGAAATACCGGTCATCGAACCGCCCGGCACATACACCAGGTAGCGGCCCGGCAAGGAAATCTGGCTGGTCAGGCGGGCGCCCTTATGGCCCACCGGATCCTTGGTCACCTGGACCAGGACGGTGTCTCCCGACTTCAGCGCGTTCTCGATCCGGCGCGGAGCACCGTCGAGCTTTGCAGCATCCCAGTTGACTTCACCGGCGTAAAGCACCGCGTTGCGGCCGCGTCCAATGTCAACGAATGCCGCTTCCATGCTGGGCAGCACATTCTGCACTTTGCCGACGTACACGTTCCCGATCAACGAGTCCTGTTGCGTCTTGGAGACGAAATGCTCGGCGAGAATGCCGTCTTCGAGCACGCCGATCTGAATCCGCTCGTCACGCTGCCGGACGACCATCACCCGGTCGACCGACTCGCGCCGGGCCAGGAACTCGGCTTCGGTGATCACTTGCCTGCGGCGTCCGGTGTCCCGGGACTCCCGGCGGCGCTGCTTCTTCGCCTCCAAGCGGGTCGAGCCGCGCAAGGAGGTGACCTTGTTCGAAACGTTTTCCGAAGGCTGCCGCGGGGCGCGGACCCTGGTCACGGTATTGGGCGGATCGTCGTCGTTGCCGCCGGTCAGCTCCAGATCGGCGTCGCCACGGCGCCGGCGGCGGCGCCGCCGCGAAACCACGCCGTCTTCGGAGGCCGGATCGCCGCCGTCGGCTGCGTCTTCCTGCGCCGGCGAACCCTCCTCGGTATCGCTGCCTTTCGCCCGGCGGGAACGTGAGCGGCGCCGGCGCTTGCCGGCGTCTTCGGCTTCCGGCTGGGCATCGTCGGCTTGGTCAGAATCGAGCTCGGCGGCCGGTTCCCGGACCACCGCGGCCAGAGACAAATCCGGGGCTTGGAAGAGCAACGACGCCGGCGAGGCCGGTGCCAGGAACGGCGACGCCAAGCCGGTCCCGGCTTCATCGGCAACGCTCGCAGCAGGAGCGGCCTCGGGCACTTCGGCGGTCTCGGCCGCTTCCGCCGTAGCCGCATCGTCCGATTCGGGCAGCGCTGCGCTCTTCCGGGTACTGGCCCGCTTCCGCGGAGCCCGCTTCGGCGCGAGCAGACTGCTGATCGGCGATTCCGCAGCCGCAGTCTCCGCGGCAGATTCGGCTGCCGGGGGCAGCTCTAGCGTGGGCTGCTCCGCAGCATCCTCGGCAATCGGTTTCTTGCTCCGGCTGGGGCGTTTGGCCTTTTTGGCCGGTTCAGCCGGCTCCGCGGACGCCTCCACCACGGGGAGTTCGACGGCGAGGGCTTCGGCACCGCTCGGCTCACTGGCTTTGGCCTTCTTGGCCGGCGCTTTCTTGGCCGTTGTCTTTTTGGCGGGGGCCGCATCGTCCGCCGTCTTTTTGGCCGGAGCCTTCTTGGCAGCGCGGCGCGGCTGCTTCCCGGTCGTTTCTTCCGAAGTCTCCGCGTTGGCCGAGCTGGTTTCGTCAATGTCCATTTATGGCTGTGCTCCATCCCGAGCGGAGCCGCCACATCCGACACCCGCACGGGCTCAAGTGCCGGCCCCCTCAGGCGCCGACCGAAGTCAATGAATTACGTCCCGGGTGGCACCATCTCTTGGGTGCGGCATCGTCGAGGACGCCGACGGCGGGTTCTCGACAAACGGCGACTGTGGATGTGGGCCGCAGAGCCTCCTCGGCTCCGACAGTCATGCATCAACACGTGCTGGCAGGAGAACAAACCATCGGACTGGGCGGTGCATGTGGATCATCGTCCAGCCGAACTCATTGTCTCACACCAGATCGGAGCCGGCCGGTATTGGACTGCGGAAACTGTGCAGACGGCTCAGCCGCTCAGGTTAGAATCAGGCTCATGGCCAAGTCAAAGATTCCCGCCGCACTCGATTCGACGGACCTCATCGACGCCGACGACGATGATCCCGGTCAACCGCAAAGCAGGAGTCCCCGTGGAACCGCCACCGCTCTGCCCTGGATCACCCAGACCCGGCCCTATGCGGTGCTGCTGCTGATCACCAGCCTGGTCGCCTTCATCGCATCCTTCGCTTTGGTCCTGGACAAGCTCCAGCTGCTGGAGAATCCGAATGCGAAGCTTGGCTGCGATGTCAATGCCTTCGTCTCCTGCGGGGCTGTGATGGGCACCTGGCAGGCCTCCTTGTTCGGCTTCCCGAATCCCTATATCGGCATCGTCGCCTTCGGCATCGTGTTCGCTTTGGGCATGTCGCTGCTGGCCGGCGCGAAGTTCGCCCGTTGGTATTGGGTCTGCTTCCAAATCGGGGTCACCTTGGGCATGGTTTTCATCGTGTGGCTCTGGTCCCAGGCGCTCTATTCGATCACCATCCTCTGCCCGTACTGCATGATCGTCTGGGCGATGATGATTCCGTTGTTCATCTGGACCACGATCCGGAATCTGGTGCATGGCGTGATCCCGGCCCCGGCTGGCCTGGTCCGCGTGCTCAGCACTTGGGGCTGGACCATCGTGGTCCTGCTCTACCTGGCGGCCATCGCCACGATTTTCTTCCAGTTCATCAACCTCTTCGTCCGCAGCACCGCCTAGGCTCCGGTCCGCCGGGGGCTCGCGAACCGGCCCGGGCGGGATCAGTAATCCATGTCCATCGCGGTGCGTACCTGGGCCAGTGTGCGGTCCGCTTGGTCGTTGGCCTGGGCATTGCCGCTGGCCAACACCCGCCGCACCGTTCCGGGATCTTCCGCGAGCAGCCGGCGGCGCGCCCGGAACGGGGCAAACCGTTCATTGACCGCCTCGGTGGCCAACTGCTTGAGCCGGCCCGCTCCAGCGTCCCCGATTTGCTCGGCCAGCACCTGGGGGCTGATCCCCAGGCATACCGCAGCGGTATCCAACAGTGCCGATACCCCAGGCCTGGCCTGCGGATCGTAGCTGATCCGCCGTCTGCTGTCGGTAGGCGTTTTCCGGATCAGCTCCGCTGTCTCGTCCGCGCTCAGCCGCAGCGGAATGCTGTTCCGGTAGCTTTTGGACATTTTCCGCCCGTCCAGGCCAGGCAGCTCCGGAGTTTCGGTCAACAGCGCCTGCGGCACCGGGAAGACCTCCCGGTAGCGTTCGTTGAACCGCCGGGCGATAGTCCTGGTCAGCTCCACATGCGGCAGATTGTCTTTGCCCACCGGCACCAGATTGCCCTTGCAGAACAGGATGTCCGCAGCCTGGTGCACCGGGTAGCTCAGCAGCAGTCCGCTCAGCGCCCGTCCGGACGCCGCCGCCTCGGCCTTCACCGTAGGGTTTCGATGCAGTTCCGCTTCGGTGATCAGGCTGAGGAACGGCAGCATCAGCTGGTTCAACGCCGGCACCGCGGAATGCGTGACAATGGTACTGCGTTCGGGATCCAATCCGGCCGCCAAGTAGTCCAGGGCCAGTCCGTAGACCTGGTTCTGGATATCGCCGGCGGAGTCCCGGTCGGTGATCACCTGGTAGTCGGCGATCACCACGACCACCTCAACCCCGAGATCCTGCAACCGGACCCGTTCGGCAAGGCTGCCGAAGTAGTGGCCGAGGTGCAGTGCCCCGGTAGGCCGATCACCGGTGAGCACCCGGTAGTTTTCGGAATGCTCGACGACGTCGCGGGACAGGTGCCGGCTCAACTGCCGGGTGTTTTCCAGCGAGGCGGCCGATACGGAAGCGGAAAGCAGCGGGTTCATGGTTTGGTCCTCTTGGTCTCGGGTGGTTTCACGAGACTGCATCGAGACCGGTCGCCGCTGATTCCGGGCAACAAAAAACGGGCTGCGATGCAGCCCGTCAGCAATGATGCGTGAACGATTGAGCGGGCCGCTAGCGCAGCCGCCACCACTGGTTCAAGTTCGAGTTCACAACGTCATGCTACCGCACTCCGGCGAAGATGCATCTTCAGCTTTGCGATGGCATTTTTGCTGCCAAAACACCATCCGAATGCTGAAGATGCATCTTCGAATTGTTTCAGAACCAGATGGCGATTTCGCGTTCTGCGGATTCCACCGAATCTGAACCGTGCACCAGGTTCTGCTGCACTTTCTGTCCCCAGTCACGGCCGAAATCGCCGCGGATCGTGCCCGGAGCGGCAACCGTCGGATCAGTGGCTCCGGCCAAGGAACGGAACCCCTCGATGACCCGCTCGCCTTCGAAAATTGCGGCGACGACCGGCCCGGAGAGCATGAATTCGAGCAACGGCTCGTAAAACGGCTTGCCCAGGTGCTCGGCGTAGTGCGCCTCGAGCTGGTCCCGGCCGGCTTGGACCAGCTTCAGGTCGGCCAGCACATAGCCTTTGGCTTCGATCCGGCTCAGGATGGCACCGGAAAGGTTTCGGGCCACCCCATCGGGCTTGACCAGGACAAGGGTACGTTCGGTGCTCATAGCTGTCTCCTGACGAGGGGATGTTTGTCTTCAGTGTATGCGTTAAACGGGATCGCCGGCAGCCGGCCCGGCCTGGTCCGGATGCGATTCCTCCCAGGCTGCCTGCTCGACATCGCGCTCCCGGTTCTCCCGGTCGATCCGGGAGCCGGCTCGCAGCGCGTACCACCAGGAAATCGCGAACAACGGTCCGATCACGAACATCATCGGTTCCACGAAACCGACCGCGATCAGCACCAATTGCAGGATCCAGCCCAGCCAGAACCCCCACTTCTTGGTCAAAAAGGCGCAAGCCGCGATCAGCACCACGCTCAACGTGATACCCGCAATCAATATCGCCGCCGGGGCGATCTCCCGGGAACGCAGGCCGAACACCGCGAGTGTGGCGAAAAAAGCCACGAATCCTTCCAGACCGAGCACCGTGGAAGCGAACATCACTTTGGTGGAACGCCGCGGTTTCGGCATCCCCGGGCGCCATTCGCGTTGCGCCTTGGTCATCCGGCGCTGTGCCATCATCGGCCGCCGCCGAGCAGCATCCGGGCCTCGGCGACCAGAGTGATCGACCCGGTCACCAAAACGCCGCCGGCCAGGTCGTTGTTGGCCTCGGCCCGCTCCACCGCCCATTCCAGCGCGTCGTCGAGCTTCTCCGCAATATGGATGTTCTCCGCCTCGAACCCTGCGTCCAACGCGAGTTCCGCCAGCTCGCCGGCCGGGATCGCGCGCGGCGAGGTGGACTGGGTCAGACAGATCTCTTCGGCGTTCTCCGCCAACGAAGAACGGAGCTGGTTCAGCATTTCCAAGGCGTCTTTCTCGCGCAGCACGCCGAGCACCAGAACCAGTTTGCTCAGACTGAAGGCTTCTTCGATCGCTTCGGCCGCGGCCTTGATCCCGGCCGGGTTGTGCGCTGCGTCGACGATCACCGTGGGCGCGGTGCGGACCACTTCCAACCGTCCCGGTGAGGTGACTTGCTCGAAAGCTTCCTGGAGCAATTCCAGGCCGAGTTCCTTTTCCCCGCCGCCCAAGAACGCTTCCAGCGCGGCAATCGCCACAGCGGCATTTTCCGCCTGGTGCGCGCCGTGCAAGGGCAGCATCAGGTCCGGATAGCGCCCGGCCAGGCCCTGCACCGAGATGATCTGGCCGCCGACCGCGACCTTCCGGTCTTCGACCCCGAATTCGACGCCTTCGAAGCGGAATTGGGCACCCACCTCGCGCGCCTGCTCCAAAAGCACCTGAGCGGCATCGGCCGGCTGCGCTGCGGAGACCAGAAACGCCCCTGGTTTGATGATCCCGGCCTTTTCCCCGGCGATTTCCTCGGTGGTCTCGCCGAGCAGATCGGTATGGTCCAGCGAGATCGGCGTCACCACAGCCACCGCGCCGTCCGCGACATTGGTCGCATCGGTAATGCCGCCCAAGCCCACCTCGACGACGGCCACGTCCACCGGCTCGTCCGCGAAGATCGCGAATCCGAGCACGGTGAGCGCCTCGAAGTACGTCAGCCGCGGCTCTCCGGCCGCGGCCAATTCACCGTCGACGATCAACAGGTACGGATGGATTTCGTCCCAGATGCGCACGAAAGTTTCATCCGACACCGGTTCGCCGTCGATGCTGATCCGCTCGGTCACCGAGTTCAAATGCGGGCTGGTCAACCGGCCGGTCCGCAGATTGTGCGCGCGCAAGCCGGCTTCGATCATCCGGGCCGTGGAGGTTTTTCCATTGGTGCCGGTCAGGTGCACTACCGGGTAGGCCTTCTGCGGTTCGCCCAACAGCTCCATGGCCCGCCACAACGGAGCCATCCGGGGCTCCATTTTGTTTTCCGGGGCCCGGCCCAAAAGGTCGGCATAGACGCTTTCCACCGAGAATTCGTCGCTCACGCTTGTGCTCCTTCGAAAGCCGTGCGGTTGACCGTGATCAAAGTTTCTTCGTCGCCGGGCACGAGTTCCAGCCGGACGGACAAAGTCTCGGCCCGGACCAGCTCGGCATTGCTCTCCAACGCGTCGACCACGCTCTGCGGCGCGCTGACCGTGGTCACGATCCGGTCACTCACCTGCAGGCCGGCGTCTTTGCGGGCTTGCTGGATGCTGCGCACCAGGTCCCGGGCGATGCCTTCTGCTTCGAGCTGCGGGGTGACTTCGGTGTTGAGCACCACGAAACCGCTGCCCCGACCCTGGAGACCGGGCAGCAGGGCCACCGAGAAGCTGCCGCCCTGATCAGCGGACACCGCGGTTTCCAGGCTGTACTCCCCCTCGGCCAGGGCCAGGCCGCCGGCGACCACCTGCCCGTCGTCGGCCACCGACCAATCGCCGCTCTTCGCACCCTTGATCGCCAGCTGCACGTCTTTGCCCAGCCGCGGACCGGCAGCCCGGGCATTGACGGCCAAACGCTGCTCGATGCCGAACTCCGCCAACGAAGCGGCTTCGGCGTCTTGGAAGCGCACCTGCTTCAGGTTCAGTTCTTCCGCGATGATCCCGGCGAACGGCTCCAGCGCAGCCGCGCCAGGCACGACCACGGTGAGTTCCTGCAACGGCAACCGGACGCGGAGCTTCGCCGCTTTTCGCAACGAGGAGCCCACTGAGCACACCTGCCGGACGACTTCCATCGCGGAGACCAAATCCGCGTCGGCGTGGAAATCCGCAGTGCTCGGCCAATCGGTCAAATGCACTGAGCGCCCGCCGGTGAGGCCGCGCCAGATTTCTTCGGTGACCAGCGGCAGCAAGGGGGCGGCTACCCGGCACAACGCTTCCAAGGCGGTGTACAGCGCGTCGAAGGCGTCCTGGTCCTCCTCGAAGAAGCGCTGGCGGGAGCGCCGTACGTACCAATTGGTCAGCATGTCCAGGTAATCGCGCAGCACGTCGGCCGCATCGGAAATCTCGTAGCCGTCCAGCGCAGCAGTGACCGCTTCCACCATGGAAGCGGTGTTCGACACGAGGTAGCGGTCCAAGCTGTCCTGGTAGCCGTCATAGCGCAACGTCGCTTCGTAGCCCTGCCCGCCATTGGCGGCATTCGCGTAGAGCGTGAAGAAGCTGTAGACGTTCCACAGGGGCAGGATCACCTGGCGCACGCCATCGCGGATGCCTTGTTCCGTGACCACAAGATTGCCGCCGCGCAGGATCGGCGAGGCCATCAGGAACCAACGCATGGCATCCGAACCGTCGCGGTCCAGGACTTCGTTGACGTCCGGGTAATTGCGCAGGCTCTTGGACATCTTCTGTCCGTCCGAACCCAGCACGATGCCGTGGCTGATCACGTTCTTGAATGCCGGGCGGTCGAACAATGCCGTGGCCAGGATGTGCAGCATGTAGAACCAGCCACGGGTCTGCCCGATGTACTCCACGATGAAATCGGCCGGGTGGTGAGTGTGGAACCATTCTTCGTTCTCGAACGGGAAATGCACCTGGCCATAAGGCATCGAGCCGGAGTCGAACCAGACGTCCAACACGTCTTCCACCCGGCGCATCGTGGCGCGGCCGCTGGGGTCATCCGGGTTCGGCCGGGTCAGTTCGTCGATGAACGGACGGTGCAGATCGACCTCACCGGCTTTGTTCCGCGGCAGCCGGCCGAAGTCGGCCTCGATCTCCGCGAGCGATCCGTATACGTCGGTGCGCGGGTAGTCCGGGTTGTCCGATTGCCAGACCGGGATCGGACTGCCCCAGTAGCGGTTGCGGCTGATCGACCAATCACGGGCATTTTCCAGCCATTTGCCGAACTGCCCGTCCTTGACGTTGCCGGGGATCCAGTTGATCTCCTGGTTCAGCTCCAGCATCCGGTCTTTGAACTGGGTCACCTGGACGTACCAGGAGGAGACGGCCTTGTAGATCAGTGGATTCCGGCAGCGCCAGCAATGCGGGTAGCTGTGTTCGTAGCTGGCTTCCCGGATCAGCCGGCCGGAGTCGCGCAACAGCTTGATGATCGGCTTGTTCGCCTCGAAAACCTGCATTCCGACGATGCCGGCCAGCGGCCGTTCGCCATTCACCTCGTTGCCGAACATCGGCAGGAACCGGGCGCCTTCATCGACCGAGACGATCACCGGAATGCCGTGCGCTTCGCTGCTGCGCTGATCCTCTTCACCATAGGCGGAAGCCTGGTGGACCACGCCGGTGCCGTCGGTCGTGGTGACGTAGTCCTCCACCAGAACCTGCCAGCTGGTGCCGGTCCCCCACTTTTCGGCGTCCGCGTAGTAATCCCACAGCGGCCGGTACTTCAGGCCACCGAGTTCGGCGCCCGAGTAATGCTTGACCACGGCCGCCGCGGCGGCTTCGGCGGACTCGAAGCCCAGGTCTTTGGCGTACCCGGCGAGCAAGGAACCGGCCAGCAGATACTTCCGTCCAGCGCTGGCGACCACTGCGTAATCGATCTCCGGCCCGACGGCGACCGAGAAGTTGGTCGGCAGGGTCCAGGGCGTGGTGGTCCAAGCCAGCAATTCGACGCCCTCTAGTTCGGCACTGAGCGCATGCGCCGAGGCCACGATCGGGAAGCTGACTGTGACCGAAAGGTCTTGGCGCATCTTGTAGACGTCGTCATCCATCCGCAGTTCGTGGTTGGACAGCGGGGTCTCGTCTTTCCAGCAATAGGGCAGCACCCGGAAGCCCTGATAGGTCAGGCCCTTTTCGTGCAGTTGCTTGTAGGCCCAGATCACCGATTCCATGTACTCGACGTTGAGCGTCTTGTAGTCGTTGTCGAAGTCCACCCAACGGGCCTGCCGGGTCACGTACTCGCGCCACTCGTTGGTGTACTTCATCACCGATTCGCGCACCGCATCGTTGAACTTGTCGATGCCCATCGACTCGATCTCTTCTTTTTCGTTCATGCCGAGCTGCTTCATGGCTTCGAGTTCGGCCGGCAAACCGTGCGTGTCCCAGCCGAACCGGCGCTCGACCCGCCGTCCGCGCTGGGTCTGGTACCGGGCCACCAGGTCTTTGGCATAGCCGGTCAGCAGGTGGCCGTAGTGCGGCAGGCCGTTGGCGAAGGGCGGTCCGTCGTAGAAGACGAACTCATTGCTGCCGTTCTCCCCTGCCGGGCGCGCCTCGATGCTCGCCTGGAAGGTGCCGTCCTGGTCCCAATACTTGAGGATGCTTTCCTCCAAGCTGGGGAAAGACACGTTGGCGGGAACCCCGGTGCGGTCGGAGTTGGTCTTCGGGTAGTGCGGCATCGGCTCATCCTGCGGGTCGTTCGGATCCAGGATGCAAGGACGGCGCCCGCCCTGACGGGCCAACACCGCGGTACCACCTCGCTTGCACCCGGCCAGGTTTCCACCGTGCCGAGCGCCGCTCGAACTGCTGTGACGGGCTTACCCGTCCGGTTCTACTGACCCCGCCGAGCCGGTGGGGCGTTCTTCCGGAAGCTCTCCGGTGATGGCCGGGTCAACGCTGTTGGGCACAAGTCTAACGCGATCTCGACTGGCCTGTGCACTCTGGTCGGACGGGTGCATCGTCAAAGCGGTCCGCGTCGCTTCGGCCTGCCGTCCGGTCAGGAGTCGCGGACCACTTTGTGTGCTGCCGCCTGGGCCACCGGCCGCAGCACGATTTCATCCAGGTTGACATGGTGCGGCAGCGAAACCGCATAACGGACGACGTCGGCCACGTCTTCGGCGGTCAACGGCTCGGCCACCCCTCGGTAGACCTGCGCCGCGCGTTCGCGGTCCCCCAACCGGTTGAGCGCGAACTCTTCGGTCTGCACCATGCCCGGCAGCACTTCGATGACCCGGAGATTGTTGCCGACCTCTTCCAGCCGCAGCGCCTGGGTCATCGCCCGTTGCGCGGCCTTCGCGGCGTTGTACCCGGCACCGCCTTCGTAGGCGACCAAAGCCGCGGTCGAGGTCAGGTTGAGCACCGTGCCGCGCCGACCGGCACGCAGCATCGGCAGGAACGCCCGGATCAGCTTCATCGAACCGATCACGTTCGCCTGGAACATCCACTCCCAGTCCTCCGTTTTGGCCTGCCCCAGCTGATCGGCACCCCGGGCGCCGCCGGCCACATTGATCAGGGTGTCCACCCCGCCGGCCGAAGATACCGCATCGAGGATCCGGGCCACTGCCGCATCGTCGGTGACGTCGCCGGCCAAGGCCACGGCACCGGTCTGCGCAGCGAGCGCGGCCAGCCGGTCTTCCCGCCGCGCGACGGCGAAAACCTGCCAGCCCTGGCTGGCGAGCGCGCGCACCGTGGCTTCGCCGATTCCGGTGCTGGCGCCGGTGACCAGCGCAGTCCGCGGCGTCTGGTCCGGCCGGCTCGGGTTCGTCTGAGATGGATTCACAGCGCCAGCATATCCGGCACCGGAATGAATCCGGCGGTTTCCCGGTTGCCGCGTGCGGGGAACAAGCTGAAGTCAACCGGCACTTTGTCAGGAGAACCATGAAAATCCTCATGATCGGCGATACCGGAGCCGTCGGTACCGCAGCCGCAGCAGCATTGCGCGGACGCGGCCACCAGGTGATCGGAGCTTCTCGCAGTAGCGAGCCGGCGATCGACACCTCGGATACCGCGTCGGTGCAAGCCTTTTTCGCGGCGGCTACCGAGCGCGGCGACCGGTACGACGCGATCGCCGTCGCCGCCGGGGGCGCGCCATTCAAACCGCTGGCCGAACTCGTTCCGGAGGATTTCAGCGCCGCGATCGGGCACAAAGGAATCGGCCAGATCGCCGTGGTGCAAGCCGGCGTGGGCCTGCTCCTCGACGGCGGCTCGTTCACCCTGGTCTCCGGGATCCTCAGCACGCACCCGGTGCCGGACGGGCTCGCCGCGACCACCGCGAATGCGGTGGTGGATTCGTTCGTCAAGGCGGCGGCCGGGGCGATGCCCCGCGGAATCCGGATCAATGCGGTGAGCCCGACGGCATTGCTCGAGTCCTGGCCCGAATACGGTCCGGCTTTTCCTGGCTTTACTCCGGTGCCCGGCACCGAGGTGGGCAGCGCCTACGTCCGTTCGATCGAAGGAATTGAAACCGGCCGCGTGATTACGGTCTGGTAGCCGGCTCAGCCAATGCCGACCGGTGAATACCAATTCCGCTGAAGTGGCCATATTTCAAGCGACCCGCAGTCCCGTTGATTGCGGTTGGAGCCCGGTTTTCCGGAGTCGAATCGAACTGGCCGATATGCGACCGACGGACGCGAATCCGGCCGCGTGGCAGGTCGGTGAAATTTCGACGAATTCCAAGAAAATCCGGGAAGAAACCTGAACTTCACGAAGCGCTGCGGAACTGCCGTCGGGCTTTCGGAGCAACCCGCCGGATGCCCTCGAATCCGGCTCGGAACCGGACTTTCGAGCCGGCCGGATCACCGGGCTACACCCAGCAGAATGTCAGCTTGCGCTTAGCTTCCCGCCGTAGCACTTGTGTAAGATAACTTTGGTTAAATATTCCACCTAATTGTGTTATTCTCCGGATGCATCTGATCGGAACCCAGAATTGAGCGCAGTACCCCAGATATCTGGCTTGCATAGACCGCGGATCGACTTCAGTCTCCAGCGGATTCTGCAGCACCAATTAGGACTCATTGTCGCAAATCACGGTTCCGGTAAAACCGCTGCTTTGGCTCATTGGGCCAAAACTTTGGAGCTGCCGGTCACCTGGATCCGCGCCTACCGTCCGGACCAGGCGCCCGGCGTCCTGGCGGCCCGGATCGTCCGGGAAATCGCCGAGGCGCTCGGGCTGGAGGACGCCAGGGATTTCGATGGCACCATCCGGCGGATCAGCGAAGCCGATTCCGACGTCGTGGTGGTCGTCGACGACTTCGAGTACGTGCTCGAATGCGGCGTAGAGCAGGAAATCGAGAACTTGCTGATCGGCTGCGGCCGCCGCGTGCACATGGCCGTGCTGTCCCGTCGGCCCACCAGCTTCAATCTGGCCCGAACTGAAATGTGCTCGTTTTCGCCGATCAACACCGAGGGGTTGCTCTTCGTGCCGGCCGAGGCCCGGGAACTGTTCCGGCGGTATTACAACCGACGGATTTCCGGAGCCGATGCGCTGGCCCTGGTCGATCAGACTGGTGGCACTCCGGGCGCGCTGCACCTGATCAACCTGGCCACTGCCGCGATGACCGAACTCGAATTCGGCAACAGCCTGCACGACCAGGTCGAACCCTGGCAGAGCACCCGGGAGTACGTCGAAGGCCAGGTTCTGGCCTGGTTGCAGCCGGAGGAAAAGAACCTGCTGCTGCGCTGCGCGGACCTGCCGTTGCTCAGTGCGCAACACTGCGATTTGGTGCTGGGCAGCGACAACTCAGCAGACATTCTGATGACCCTGCAGAAGCATCTGGTGATCTTCCCGGTCAGCCGGGGGGTCTTCCGAGTCAGGGTATCGGTGCAGAGCTACCTTTCCTGGTACCGCAAGACGATGTTCAACCCGTCGGTCATCGCCGCGGAACGCCGTCACGTCGCCGACCTCATGTGCGCGGCCGGCGAGCTGCAGATCACGGCCAGGATGCTGGCCTTGGCCGGCGAATGGGATCGGCTCAACGACTTGATCCGGCAGAATCCGGAACAGGTCGCCGCCACTGGCGCCTGTTCCTGGATCGCAGGAGTATCCGCCGAACGGATCGACTCCTCCCCCTGGCTGCAGCTGGTCCAGGCCCGGAACCTCTACGACCTCGGCTACAAGAAAGCCGCCGAAGACCTGTCCAGCAAGCTCAAGCGGCTGCTGCCGGGCCGGGCAGCCATGGGTATCCTGCTGGAAATCTGGCAATCGGCCAACCTGTGGCAGGATCCACGGCAGATCGCGGAAGCCGGGCCGGCCTCCGCGCTCAGGATGGCCACGGTTTCCGATCCCGGCGCGCAACTGAGCCATTTCGACTCGGAATCCGATCCCCTGGTGCTGCTCGCGCGGGGATTGACCCTGCAAATGAGCGGGAACCAGTCCGCATCGCGGCTCTACCTCCGCACCTGCGCCGCCCAACGGGAGAGTGTGGAATCCCCCACCGCACCGCTGATCGCGGAATTGGTGCTCGCGGTGGTCGGCCCCTTGGCCGGCAGCGCCAACCCTTATGCACAGGCGACCGAAGCCAGCTCCGTGGCGCGACGATCGTACAAACACGGGCTCAAATGGATCGGCCGCCTGGCCAATGGCATCGCGGCCGCGCTGACGCCGCATTCGGACAGCGAAATCATCACCTCTGCGGTGATCGCGGAAAGCGATGAGCGCGGTGACGATTGGACTTCCGCGCTGGTTCTGTTGGTTCAGCTGATCACCAGGTTGCGCGACGGGCGTGCTGCCGCTTCGGACTTCGACGAATTGGCCGGCCGGTTCGAGACTTTGGGAGCCGGCACCTTGCTGGCCTGGACCCTGGCGATGCGCGCCCTGGTCGGCGCGAGCCGCAATGATTCAGCGGCGATCAGCTGTGCCCAACAGGCCGTCGAAGCCGCACAGCTGGCCGCAGTGCCAGGCGCTTTGGCGATCGCCCAGGCTACTTTGGCCCAGGCCAAAGGGGATCCCGGCGGCGAACTCATGCGTTCGGCACGCGACCTGGCCCGGGCGAATGGCCTGGTCTGGCGACCCTGGACTTGGCTGCAGCACCGGGCGGCAAGCGCGGTTCAGCTGAATTCGACGGAGGCCGCTCCGCAACAGCATGCGCTGCGCTGCTTCGGCAAATTCCAGTTGACCCGGGCCGGGGAACTCGTCGACCTGGGCGGGTTGCGCCCGCAGGCCCGCACGATTCTGATGATTCTTTCGGTCGCTGCCGGCAAACCGGTGCACCGGGAACGGATCGCCTATGCGCTTTGGCCGGAGAACTCCCTGGATGAAAGCCTGCACCGGGTCCAAGTCAGCATCTCGAATCTGCGCCGGATCCTGGAACCGGAACGGCTCCGCGGGCAGGAGAGCATCATCCAGCGGCAGGGCGAAGCCTATGCGCTGGATCTAACCGCATGGGGGGCCAGCGATGTGGTCGAGTTCGAAAGCTCGATCAGCTCCGCCATGGCCGCCATGGCGCGCCAGGACGCTGCCGCCGCAGCCACCGGGCTTTCCGCGGCGGTCGAACTCTACAACGATGAGTTGCTGCCCGAAGAAGGCCCGGCCGAATGGGTCATCGAATACCGCGAGCGGTTCCGTTTGGAAGCCGCGCAGGCGGCGGAAACCGGCGCTGCCGTGTTGCTTTCGCTGGCAAAATACCCCGACGCGGTCCGGCTCGCCAACCGCTGCCTCGAAATCGATGAATGGCGCGACGACGCTTGGCGGGTGCTGATCGAGGCCCACCAACGCTCCGGGAACACCGCGGCAGCGGCGAAAGCCGCGCAAAACTATGCCCGGGTTCTCGAGGCGCTCGGCGTGCCGGACAGTTTCGCCGGCAGCGCCTGAGCCCCGCGCTCCGATCCGAGCGGATCAGGACCGGCCGAGGAACTCCACCTCGCTCAGCGCGATCCGCGGATCGGAAGTTCCCGGAATCGAGCTCCGGACCGTGAGCTTGACGCCGACGACGTCGTCTTGGCCGAGGTAGAACTGCTGCACCGTCGGTTTGTCCGCCAAGTCCAGGTCCAGCGTCCGCGGGGCGCCGCCGGCAAGGCTGAGCTCAACCCGGAGGCCCAGCGGCCTGCCGGAGCCGAGGAACAGTTCGGATTGCTCGGCGGCACCGGTTCGGATCTGCAGGAAGACCAGCCGCACCGGCAATTGGTAGTGCGCCTGGAGGAACTCGCCGACCCCGTCGCCCGGCTGCGCCGGCTGCCAGGCCCGGTTGACCACGCCGTCGATCGCCAACTCCGGCGGGTGGCCTTCGGCCGACGACGAGGCTTCGATGCTGCTGGGCCGCAGCGGCGAGTTGTTGCTGAATTTGTCCTGCACGAAACCGAAGCCACTGCGCAGTTGCTCCCGGGCGGCGAACCCGCCGCCACCGAGCAGGCCGAGGATCAGCACAGTGGTCACGGTCCGGGTGGGGAACCGGTGTTGCCGGAATTTCGGGCGCGTACCGGCTCGGGCCGGCTTGCGCGCACCCGCCCCGAAAAGCCGCTGCCACCACGGGAGCGGGGCCACTTTCGGCGCGTCGAGCAGGCTGTGCGCGCACTGCCGGCAGAACTTCCGGTTCGGCGAGTTGCCGGTGCCGCACTGTCCGCAGATCAAGTCCCCGGGCAGACTGCCCGCCGGTCGCGGCCGGGGCTTGGCCCGGGGCGCCTTGAGTTTCCGCTTCCCCGGCCGGACGGCGACTGGTCCGGCCGGTTCGACGGCGCCAGGCCCGGTTCGCGGACTCGGGTCCGCTTGCGCGCCCGGCCGCTCGGGCACCGGCGCGTAGCCGAGGGCGGGCTGCACCGGTGGCTCCTGAGTCGCCGATTCCGGAACCGGTACCGGCTGACCGGGTTCCGGAACGCCCGGGTGCGCAGCTTCGGGCGCCGCCGGCGCGGGCCGTCCGGCGACCGGTTCAGCGGCCTTGGTGGTCTCCGCCGGTTGGCCGTCCATCGCCGGCTGCACCGGAGCCGTTGACGCTGGCGCGATCGGTGCGGCCGGCTGCTCGGCTTTCAACCATTCCAAATAGGCCCCGCACTCGGCGCAGAACCGATCCCCCGGCGCGTTCTCCGCACCGCATTCACCGCAGATCACCGGGTTCTGGGTTTTCATGGCAATACCTCGATTCGATGCGGGATGTGCGCCGGTTTCGCTTCGCGCACGGTGGCCTCGATCAAGGCCAGGTTGAGCTCTGCACCGGCAGCGTTCTTGATCCGGACCAGCACTCCGGCCGGCTCCTGCCCCGGAAACGGCGTGCCCGGGCTGGTTGAGGCGGCAGATCCGCCGGAATCTTCGATGCTGACTTCGGCGGTCAGCGGCAACGCGACTTTGACCGCGGCCAGCAGGCCCCGTTTGGTGCCACGGGCCCGGTGCATCGGCACTGCGTCCCGGATCGTCTGGCGATTGCGCAGAGTTTCCCCCGCATCGGGCAAATCCACGCCGACCCACTGGGCCAACCAGGGCAGAAAATCCTCCGGAGTCAGATCCGGATCCAGATACGAGTCGAGCATGTCCAAAGTCGCCAGCATCGGGGCCAGTGATTCGTCGAAGCCGAGCAGGAACCGGCTCATCAGTTCGTCTTCCTGCAAGACTGCCGGCAATCGCGGCCCGAACGGCGCCGAGCTGCGCAGCCCGGGAACCATGCCGCGCATCAGAGCGGAGCCCCGATCCGCACCCGGTGCTCGAAGGAGAACACCAATTCCTGACTGCCTAGAGCCATTTTCTGCACCGGATCACCGCGCTCTCCACTGATCGGATCGGCGGCGAAAAGCAAAACGTCGTCGACCAGCTCCACGCCCGGCAACGCTTGCAGCAAGGCATACACCTCGCCGGCGTGGACCGGTCGCCCGAAGGGCCAACCGTTGCCTTCCGGGCCGCCGCGCACCGGGTCGAGGAACCGGTAAAGCGCTTCGACGGCTTGGTCTTCGAGCCGCTCCCGGTCCGCGGCCGGTTTCGCGATGAGTTTCGCGACCACGGTCACGCCCTTGTACAGCGGCGGTTCGACGACCAGCCGGGCGCCGATCGGCCGGCGTTCTTCCAATTCCCCGGCGATGGTCTGCAACACCGACTCGCTGGGCACCAGATCCTCGAAACGCAGCCGCCCATCCGCTTCGGCAGCTGCGGCCGGCACCACCAGCAGCCGGACGCCATGCTGGGCCTCCGTAGCAGCAGCCGGCACGCAACGCACCCGGGCGATCGACGGTGCGGCGGCGAGCGCCAGCTCTTCGTAGTCCTCCGCGGTGACCGCGCGGTCCCGGCTGCGCAGGGCCAAAGGACCCCGTTGCATCGCCTCCGCGATTGTCTCTGCCGCGATGCCGCCTTGGGCCGGGCGCCGGTTGTAAACCTCGGAGACGAACGGGACCGATCCCCGGAGCACTGAAATCGCCCGGGTGGACAGGTTTCCGCTCGGGCCTCCGCCGACCCGGTACTCCGGAATCCGGATCGCCGCGCCCAGCGGAGGCAGCGCGCCGAATTGCCGCAGGCTTCCGTCGGCTTCGCGCACCGCGGGCGGAAAATGCACCAACCCGGCCGAGCGGTCCAGCATGATCACCGGGTCCGAGTCGCCGAATCCGGCGAACGAGTCGACTTCCTGCCAGCGCTGCCACCCCGACCCGGTGGCGACCTCCACGGACAGCGGCAGCCCGTCGTCGACCATCGGCCTCTGGGCCAGGGCGAAGACCTGCCCCGGGACCCCTTCCGAGATTCCCAAAGTCTCCTCCTGCACCGTTTCCGCGTGCGCCGCGGGAACCACACCGCCGATGCTGAACGCTTCGAGCGATCGGATCACCGGAGATGCGCTGTAGAACGAAAAGCCCTCCTCCGGCGCCGTGACCCGGCAGCGAATCCAGCCGGCCCGAACGCCCGAGAGTACTGAAGCGGTATGCCCAGCCGGCAGCACCAGGAGCACGTCCCCGGCTTTGTTGAGTCCCCCAGTGCCGTCGTCCTCGACGGCACAGGCTCGCCAACTCTTGCCGGTCCAGGCTTCCCATACCAAGGGTGGACGCCGCGGGTCGACGCCGACACCCCGGACGCTGCAATCGAACCGCAAAGCGATCAAGGTGTTCGCCGCCGCATCGTCGAGCCCGATCAGCAAACTGTCGCCTTCGGCCGGCTGCGGGCTGAAGACCGGCTGTTCCGCGGCCGAACCGAGCTGTTCGAACCGGTCGACCGGTTCGCCGTCGACGGCTGCGGCCAAGAGATAGGCAAGTTTCCGGGGCGGGATGGACAGCTCCGCGGTGGTCTGGAAAACCACCGCCGCATCGTCGTCGGTACGCCGGGTCGCCGCTTCGGTGCCGAGTGGCACCACCACGGCTTCCGGCCGGGCAGCCGAAAGTTTGACCACCAGTTCCGTGGTCGCTGCCGCCGGAGCGTGCAACTGGACGCCGAGCAGATCCAGGAACTTCACGTACAGCCGGTCCGGTACCCGGTTCAGCCGATACGAGATCTCATCCATCATGAATGCGAAAGATTCGATCAAGGTCACCCCGGGATCCGAGACATTGTGATCGGTCCACTCCGGGCAGTGGTGTGCGATCCGGCGTTTGGCGTCGTCGACCAGGTCCTGGAATCGGCGGTCGTCCAAATGGGGTGCGGGGAGCATCAGGAATCTTCCTCTCGGTGCCGGGGAATGACGTAGAACGGGAAAACCAGGTTGCGCGGGTCGTTGCTGCCCCGCAACGCGTAGGAGATGTCGATCAACAGCACTCCCTCATCCACCTGGTCGAACCGCACGGTGACGTCTTCGAGGTCGATGCGCGGCTCCCAGCGCTCCAGCGCGACCTGGACCGCATAGGCGATATCGCCTGCGGTCGAAGCGTCCGCCGGCGCGAAAACGTAATCGTGCACGGCGCAGCCGAAGTCCGGCCGCATCGGGCGTTCCCCCGGCGAGGTCGCCAGGATCAGGGCGATGCTTTCTTCCACCTCCCGGGTGCTGTCGACCAAGGCGACGCTGCCAGTGCGGTCGGTGCGCAACGGAAAGGGCCAACCGGCCCCGACGAAGTCTCGTGCCATGGTTTTCCTGCTTCTCTTCTCCGCCGTCGGGGCGGGGGTTGATCGGGTATCGGGCTGGCCCGGCGCGAACCGCCCGGGTGTACTGCATCGGGCGGACATCAGTTGATCTTGACCATCGCGCCCTTGACTTCCGTCATGGCATCGCCGAGCAGCTTCACCGTGGCGCCCTTGAGCAGCAGCTCGGAGGTGGCCTCGAGGCTGATTTTGGGTGCGCTCAGGCTCAACGGGCCGGCACTGCTGGTGATCTCCACCCCGGACCCCGCCTTGATGCCGACTTTGCCCGAGGTTTCGATCTCGACGCCGCCTTCGCCATTCTGGATCAGCGATATCCGGTGCTTGCCGCCCTTCGTGGCCACGTTGATCCGTTGCTCGCTCGAGGATTCAAGGAACTCCACCTGCATTCCGGTCCGCGAGGTGAAGGAGCGCCGGCGAACCGAATCGCTGCCTTCACGTTGGCTCTGCCACGGTTCGGCCGGCAGATCCTCGCCGTTGTAGAGTCCCCCGAGCACATACGGCTGGTTCAATCCGCCGTCGCCGAAGCCGACCAGCACCTCATCGCCGACCTCGGGCAGCACCACGGCTCCGCGTGCCTTGCCGGCACCGGCTTGCACGGTGCGGGCCCACCAAGACTCCACCTTCTCGCCGTACGCCGGAAACATCACCCGGACCCGGCCCAAATGCTCCGGGTCGTCGATCGCAGTGACCAATCCGTTCACCACCGCCGCCCGGCCGGAATCCGGTGAAGCGCGGTTTCCCGCGGCAAGTCCGAGCAAGCTGCGCTCGGAACCGGCGCTGGCACTGAAGTTGACCTGGTAGCCGCTTCCCTGGCCGAACTCGTGCCGGGCAGCGGTGAGCGTGAACCGGGCTTTGAAAGCCGCGCCGACCCGCAACAGCACCGGTCTTCCGGCATGCAGTCGGGTGTTCCCCCGGGCGGTTCCTTCGATCTCCGCGAATCCACCGCCGAGCCGATCCGCGAGCGCATCGGCGTGGCGCTGGGCCAAAGCACTCTGATCGTAATGCGGCATCGCCACCGTGTGCCGGCCCTGGTTCACTGCGGCGACCGTTCCGGCGAAAGGCGTGCCGGACACTTCCCCGGTACGGGCCGCCGGCTTCGCCACGACGCTGATCGGTTTTTTCGCTTTGACGTCCCAGCCACGCACTTCGACGTCTGCTACCTGTTCCGCAGCCGTGAGGCTGCCATGCAACCGGATCAGATTCTGGCCGCTGTCCAGGATCAAAGGATCGCTGCCCGGTTCGCCCTGGGCCGGAGCCGAATCGGCCGGCTCGGCTTTGGCGAAATGCAGCTTGCCGCTGCGCACGGACAGCGTGCAGCCGCTTTGTCCCGCCAACAATTGCAGGAAATCCCAATCGCTGCAGGCCGGCTGCACCAGATGCTCGAAGATCGGTCCGCCCTGATCGACCGTCCCGGTGGCAAGTCCGGCGCGCTTGGCGATTTTGGCCACGATGTCCCCGGCCTTCATGTCCGTATAGACTTCGGCCCGGCTGCCACGCTGCAAACGGTGCACCCCATCCAGGCCACGCAGCAGCAGGTGGGCGCCGTCGGCCCCGACTTCGAAGTCCAGAGCGGTCACCTCCCCGATGAAAAGCGGAGCTTGATCCGAAGGCCCGCTCTGTTCCATGCCGATTTCGATCGGGTCGCCAATCGCGAACCGGCTGCTGCTGAGCAAGCCGAGTTCCGGGTCCCGAAACCGCAACAGCAGGAGGTCGGCACTGAACAGGCTCTGATCGACGTACCCGGAGACCAGGGCGCCTGCCAACGACGCCTCCAATGGAGCCCCCTTGAGCTTCACCCGAGGGGTGAAGCTCACTTCCTCACCGTGCGGCATGGACCGCCCGCTTCCGGCTTTCCGCCGAAGCTTCGGAGTCCCAGGCGTGGCCCGCAGGCGAGCGCGCACCCAGCTCCTCCACCGCCGGCAGCATGATTTGGCTTCCCGGCTTGAGTTTCATCGGGTTGTCGATCCCGTTGGCCTCCGCCAGGGCCCGCCATTTTCCGGCGTTGGCATACTCCTGATAGGCGATGCCGGCCAGCGTGTCCCCGACGACCACCCGATGGATCTTCCGCGGCAACAACCCGCCCGAGGTGGGGTTCTGTTTCGGTGGATCGCCGGCGAGCTCTTCCAGCGACAAGGTGCAGACCGCCCGGACCGGGAGGCCTCCGGAGGTGAACAAGGTGTATTTCGCCGAGACGCTGGCCACGTAGCCCATGAATCCGGTCAGGCTGCCCCAACGGAACTGGACCCAGGGCGGCGATCCCTTCTTTTGGCTCTGCGATTCGCTGGTCGGCACGCAGCACTCCAGGAGCTTGTTGACTACCGCGACCACGTCCCCGGACTGGGCCTGCGAGGAATCCAGGAACATCTCCAAGGCGAGCTTGGACGGTTGCGGGCCTTGATACTGCGGCGGCGCGCTTTTAGCGCTCCCTTTGCCTGCTTTCCGGCTCCAGGACGCAGCCTTGGCGATGACCAGTTCCTTGGGGTTGAACTGGAAGTCGATCCGGGCCAATTTCGGTCCCGGGTTGTGCATCGAAGCGTCTTTGGACGGTTCGAACAGCTGCAAATAGGCCCGCTCCAGCTTCGGCCGGGATCCGGCTTTCCCGGCACCTCCGATGCCGGCGGCGGTCATCGTGCCCGCGGTCTGTGTCATGGTGATTCTCCTCGGTTCGGCAAACAGTCGGGCTCAGGCGCTCGGCAGGAATCCATGGTGGGCGATTTCGACGGTTTCCATCACGACCTTCGGCTGGTCCGGATTCAGCACCGGTCCGGTCCAGCGGACCGGGACCACGTCGTAAAGCGACCATTCGGCGATCACCGTGCCTTGCGCGTTCATCGCCTGGATCGTGCCGGTGCAGCGCTGGTATCCGGACGTCATCGAGGCGAACCACGTCGCCACCTTCTCGGTTTCTCTGCCCAAAGGGCGACTCAGCTTGATATTGGGGTATTTCAACCGGCTGGGAAGCTGCCAGACGAAATCATTGTTGCCGCCCTCCTCGCGTTGCTCGATGACGACCTCGGCACCCAGCCCCTCGCAGGTGCTGAAGGTGCCCAAATTCGCCGAGTCGAGCGCCAATTTGTAGCGCACGCTCAGCGCGGTATCCGTGTCCTGCAACAATTCTTCTGCTCCTCCTGCTCGCCGGGATGGTTTCCGGGCGGCTCATCTGTCGGTTGTTTCGGTGCGCTGGCCGGCGGTTCGTCAGATCCGGTCGATCCGCCGGCCATGGCGCTCCCGGTCGAGCAGCAGTTCCGCTTTCATCCGACGCATCAAAGGGCTGAAAAGCCGGCCCGCCAGCGCCTCGATGTCTTCCGGCGGCGCCGTGCTTCCAACCGCATCCGGGGCCTTCCCGGGCCCGGCGCCGGGCACCGCACCGGCCTGTCCCCCGGTCGATTCCACGGAACGCTGGATCACCGGTGACTCCACGGCCACCAAATCGCCCTCCGCCGAAGTCGGCTGCCCGGCCGGCGGGTGCGCCACCGGCAAGTGTTCTGCGGGCAGGGCCGCATGACCACCGGCCCGAGCCGAGGTACTGCTCCGTTGCACGACCCGCAGCGACCCGGTAGCCGTCGCAGGATCGCGATCGGCCGCCCGGCCGCCCGGCCGGAGACTCCCGGGTCCCGACCCTTCCGGAACCCCGACTGCCGAACTGGCGGTCTCCGCTGCCTCCGGCCAGGCCGGTGATCCGACGGCACGGCCCGAGGCGATCGAGCGCTGCAGGATTCGCTCCGGTGCGGGCAAGCCCATGAACGACGCTGCTGGCGTCGCGTTCCCGGACGGGCCGCGCCCCGGCCCGGCGCGGCTTGGCCCACTATGTCCTAGCCCACCAAGTCCTTGCCCATTACTTCCTTGACCGTCGGCCCGTTCCCGGGTCGCGCCCTGCCCGGTCTGGCCCGGCGCGTCCGGCTCCGACCCGGCTCCGCCCCGTTCGGCCGCCCCCGCGGTATGGCGTTGCAGCTGCGGTGTCCGGTTCGACGGCGGCTTGGTGCCGCCCGGACCGCCGCGGTCGAGCAGCGGCGCCGGCAGATCCGGCGACAGTGCCGGATCCGGCGGAAGGACGAAGACCCGGGCAGCAGGCTCGGCCCGTTCCGCTTCCGGCGGTTCCGGCAAATCCTGCGGTTCCGGTGCCGCATCGTTGGCCGCCGGGCCGAACCCGGCGTCGTCCCCGGATTCCCGGCTGCGCTGCACCGGTTCCGGCCGCGACGCTTGCCCGGCGCCAACTGCCGGAGCCAACGGCATGCTGGCCGGAGGCTGCAGCTCCGCCCCGGCCTGGACTTGGGCCGAGGCCGGAGAACCGCTATCGCGCACCAGGCTTGCACCCGCTGCCATTCGTTGTGCCAGGGCCTCCGGCGCACCGGGCGCGATTGCCGCGCCCGGTGCCGTGAGCGGAATGGCGGTCCCCGGGCCCGCTGCTGCGGCACTGAGTTGATCTGGGGCGCTGAGTTGATCTGCGACGAAAGGCTGGTCTGCAGCCGCAGGCTGTCCTGGCTCGGCAGCGCGTTGCAGCGGAATCGGCGCCGCCGAAGGCGCGCGCAACGCGGCACCCAAGCCCAGCTTCCGGCCGGCCAAAGGCCGGGCCGCGGCGGCCGGCAACGCCTCCGGCGCGGACCCGGCGCGTTGCACCGGGGTTGCCGCTGCCGGGTCATCTGCGGCCGGGCCAGCCCCGCTGGCTCGAGCGGCTGGACCGGCGGGCACGAATCCGGCCTGCGGAATCGGAATGAAGGTCGCCCCCCGGGTCTTGGCCGAAGCCGCCTGCTGAGCTGGGTCCGCTGACGACTCCTCGGGCCGCGCTGCAGCTTGTCCGGACCGGGCGGTCCGCTGCAGCGGCAGGCCGGTCTCCGGCTGGCCGAGAACACGCACCGCGGGTCCGGCACCTGCTGCCGATGGCCCCGGGGCCGCGTGGTCCAGCGGCAGGCTCGGCAGTTCCCGGGCTGCTGCCCGGAGCGCCGCCGTGGTGAGCGACCCGGAATCCGGAATCGGGCGTTCCGCTGACCACGCACTGTGCCGCACCGGGTCGGCCGGTTGGGCCGGCGCTGTCTTTTGCCGACGCAGCGGCTGTTCGGCCGCCCCGCTCCACATCGACGGTGCGGCGAGCCCCGCGCCGTCGGCGTCGAACAATCCGCCCGGCGCGGACTCGTCCAGGGAACGCTGCATCGTGCCCAGGAACCCGGGAGAGTTGACCGTGCCCAACCCGGCCGAGAACTCCGGAGCGGCCGTGATGCTCTGCTGCGGGGAAACGGTGCGCTGCAGGGGCGGCAAAAAGGCCCAGCCCGATGCCGGGGCCGAGGGGCCGGTGACCCGCTCCGGCACTGCCGGGGCGGGCTTTTCGAGAAGTTTCTGCCAGGGCCATCGCATGCTTCAGCGCTCCTGGGTCAGGCGGGTGTTGATGTCCGCGATCTCATTGATGTAGCGGAGCCGTTCCCGGTGTTCCAAGTCCAGGATCCGGTCCCGATCCCAGTGGAAGTGATAGGCGACGTACGCGACCTCTTGATAGATCCGGTCCGGCGCGTACGTCACGATTCCCCCAGGCGCCCACCTGCGAGGTCTGCGGTGAAGCGCTGCTCACAACTCGGGCAGGTCACCGCGATCCGGGTGTGGCCTTCGGCATTGATCCGACGGTAGAAGTCCTGCAGGAAGGCCACGTCGGACGCGAACATCTGTTCCACGGTGTTCGAGCTGATCGCGGGCAGGCTGCCCAGCCGGGTGATCACCCGGCTGAGCAGCACCACGGTCGTGTAGGCCGAATTTTCCTGCACCCGGGCATCGAACAGCGGTAGCAATTCATCTCTGGCGGTGGCCAGCCGCATGCTTCCGCGGCGGTGCAGCACCCCATCGCCGTCGAGGAAGCCGCGCGGCAGCTCGAAGTCGAATTCGGTGCGCATCGCCGGCTCCGTCCCCGGAGTCTGCCCGCTGCCGGGAACCTCCGCCTCGACGACGTCGACGGCTTGGCCACGGCGCATCAGCCCACCGTTGATTCGTCGTAGCAGATGGTGAACTTCTCGGTCGCCTGCTCCGCGGCACCAGCTTTGAGCGAGTTCAGTTCGACGCTGCGCACCCAACAGTTGACGAAGTTGTAGGTCTTCAAGGTCTCGCCTTTGTAATCGAGCAATTCCACCGAAGCGGTTTTGCGCGCGCCCGAAACGTCGCCTTCCATCACGGTCTTGAGCCAGTCGGTCACGGTCTTCGAGTCGGTGAGCCCGCGGGTCACCGTGAATTCGCCTGGTTTGCGCCGGCCGATCAACTGCCGGACGACGTATTTGCCGTCGTCGGTCTGCTGCTTGAGTTCGATTTTGTCGACCTCGCTCTTGAGCCCGGTCACTTCGATGACTTTCGGAATCTGGATTCCGTCGATCTTGACCTTGAAGGCGTTCGCCGGCGAGGAGTCAAAGGGGTCTAGTGGCATGTGCTGCTCCTATTGAAGTCTGCGACTATTCGCTGACGAGGCTGGTGCCGCCCGAGAACTGGGACAGCTGGAAGATGACGAACTCGGCAGGCTTGACCGGAGCGATGCCGACTTGGCACACCACCTGGCCCGCGTCGATGCTTTCCGCCGGGTTGGTTTCGGCATCGCATTTGACGAAGAAGGCTTCTTCCGGCGTCATGCCGAAAAGCGCGCCCTTGCGCCATTCATTGGTTAGGAAGGCGCTGATGGTGCGCCGGATGCGCGCCCACAGCGCGGGATCATTAGGCTCGAACACCGCCCATTGGGTGCCTACCAGGATCGATTCCTCCAGGTAGTTGAAAAGCCGGCGCACGTTCAAGTAGCGCCATTCGGCGTCCGAGGACAAGGTGCGCGCACCCCACACCCGGATGCCGCGGCCGGCGAAGCTGCGCAGGCAATTGATCCCGGAGGGGTTGAGCAGTTCCTGTTCGGTGGGCGTGATCTGGGTCTGCAGGCTCAGCACACCGCGGATCACCTCATTGGCCGGGGCTTTGTGCACCCCGCGCTCCACGTCGCTACGTGCCCAGACACCGGAGACATGGCCCGATGGCGGAACGAAAGTTCCAGCGCCGGTGGCTGGATCCAACACCTTGACCCAGGGCCAGTACAAGGCCGCGAACTTGGAATCGTAGCCGGCGTCCTTGCTGCGCCACTGCGCCACCTGTTGCGCATTGAGGTTCGGCGGGGTATCCAGGACCGCCATCCGGTCCCCCATCAGCTCGCAATGCGCAATCTGCGCCAGCTGCACCGCTTTGAGGCCTTCGGCGTCGATCGCGCCCCGTTCGTAGGCGGCCATCAGGTCCGGCACTGCGACCATGGTGATCTCTTCGATCGCCTCCAAGCCGCTGAAACCGGTACGGTCCGCGGGATCACCGACGTACACCTTCGGGTCGATTTTCTGCGTGCCGGCCGGCGCTGCGCCTTCCGCCAGGGCGGTGCTTCCGTTGGCCGGCCGGGCCAGCGCCCCGGCGCCGGCGGCGTCTTCGATCAGAATCAGTTTCGACTCGGTGCTGACCTTGGTCGCGACGTTGTTCGCACCCTTTTTTGTCGAGAGGTTGTCGAAGACTTCGGGCGCCCGGCCGTCCACCGTGACCACGAGTTTGAATTGGTCCTCCGGCACGTTCTCGCCGGACGCATCGGCGATCTCCACGCTGATCTTCTTCCCCGCCGGGGCCCCGGGTTTGGCGGCTACGTTCAGTTCACCGATTTTGGCGGCGGCGGCCAGCGCTTTGCCCGACTTCGCCGCCTTCGGGTCGCCAACCGCCAGCGCGGCGCCGATCCGGACCACATAGCAGTTTCCACCGCCATTGAGGAAGTATCCGTAGACCGATTGGGCCAAGTACGACCCGGACATGAAATCACCGAAGATTTCGCTGAACTGGCTCCAATTGGAGACCAGGATGGGTTCGTTTTCGGGCCCTCGTTCGGCGAGGCCCACGAAGGCCGCCACGGCGGTGCCCACGCCCTCGATGGGGCGAGTCCCGGCGGCAACTTCGTTGACATAGACACCGGGTGAAAGGTAAGTCGGCATGGATCCTCCTGCTCAGACCAAAGGTACTCATACAGTCTGTTGCGGATCGGTCCGCGGCGGCAGGGCTGTGCGGCCGAGCATAGGGGAAGCCGGCCCTGCACTTAGGGGCAGGGCCGGCTGCCACCAGGTGTCGGCGGGCACGGGGCATCGGGTTCAGTCGTCCGCTTCCGCAGGCTCGTCCGCCGCTGCTGCTTCGCGTTGCACCGACGCCCGGCGCTGCAGCTGCGCGGATTCCGCAGCCTCCTCGGCTTCTTCCGGACCTTCCGCTTCACGTTGCAGCACGGCGCGCTGCAACTGAGGTCCCGTCGCCCGCTCCGCCGGGCTTGCCGTGCTGCGGACGGCTGGTGCGGACTGGCCCATCACCCGTTCCGCATTCGCCTCGGCTTCGCGTTCGAAGCGGTCCGAAGGGTCGCTGATGCTCACTCCGTTGCCCGCCGGGGTGCCCTCCACCGGGCCGGACCGTTGTTGGATCACATGGGTGAGCTCATGGGCCAGCGTCCGATCTCCGGCGGCGGTGCCCGGCGCATAGGCATCGCGCTGGAAGACGATCCGGTTGCCCACCGTATAGGCATGGGCGCTCACCGATTTCGCCGACGCGTGCGCCGCGGCGTCGTCGTGGATCCGGACCTCGGAAAAGTCTGCGCCCAATCTGGCTTCCATATCCTGGCGGACCGGCTCGTCGAGTGCCCGTCCACCACCGGCGACCACGTCCAGCACCGGAGAACGCTGGATCGTCTCGCGGACCGCCGCATTGCCGACCGCCCGCTGCAGGCCGAGCATCCCGAGGCCGCCGAGGGCTTCCGGACGGCCGTGCGCGGCGGCCTCGAATTGCAGCGCGTCGGGCGTCCGTTGCTCCCGTTCCCCGGGTTGCCCCGCGGTCTTGGCCTGCTCCTGGTCGTGCTCATGCTGATGGTGGGTCATCCGGTTTCCTCCACTTTCCTGATTTCATCGCTGCGCCATTCGGCTGGCCGGACCAAATGCCAATAGGGCCGGAATTCGCTTTCCACCGTGAGCCGGCCCATTTTGCGGTACTCACCGTGCACCGCGTTGACCAGGTGGCCCATGCCCAGTGCCGCGTCGTCATGCGCCGCCAGGTAGGCGGCGGTGACCGCGGCCGAGCGGATCGCCCCGCCGCTGAGTTCGAAAGCCGCACCCATGAAGTCCAGGTCGAGTCGGCCCGCCCGGCGCAACCGGCTGCCCAGGCACCGGTCCCAGAGCAGGCTGCGGTGCTTCGCGTCCGGCATCGGGAAATCGATCAGCACGTCGAGCCGGCGGGTGAAGGCGTCATCGATGTTCGCGCGCAGATTGGTGGACAGGATCGCCAGGCCGTCGAAAGACTCCATCCGCTGCAACAGGTAGGCGCTTTCGATGTTCGCGTACCGGTCGTGCGCGTCTTTGACATCGGAGCGCTTGCCGAAGATGGCATCCGCCTCGTCGAAGAGCAAGACCCCGTTGACCCCGGCGGCTGCGCTGAAAATCCGCTCCAGGTTCTTTTCCGTCTCGCCGACGTATTTGTCGACCACCGTGGACAGGTCGACCACGTACAAGTCCAGGCCCAGCGCCCCGGCGATGACCTCGGCGGACATGGTTTTGCCGGTGCCCGAGTCGCCGGCGAAGAGCGCCGCGACGCCGCGGCCACGGCCGGCTCCGGGACGCATCCCCCAGTCGCCGAGGACCCGGTCCCGATAGACGGCACGCAACTCGACTTCCTGCAAGGCGGACCGAACCGGCGGCGGCAGAACCAGATCGTTCCAGCCGACGCCGGGTTCGATCCGGCGGGCGAGCTTGTCCAGGGCGGCGCCGTTTTCGGCGCGCGCCCCGAGGGCCAGGTGTCCCGCGGAAAGCCGGCTCCCGGGATTGCTGCGGCTCTGCGCCAAAGCGGTCCGGCTGGCCCGGGCGATGTGTTCCGGGCGGAGCCGGAACAACGCGGTCGCCTCGGCCAGGTCCAGGTCTTCGGCGAGATCGGCGCCGCCGTCGTGCGCCAAATACTGCTGCCACTGCTCGGCCCGTTCCCGGCTGCTCATCGCCGGCACAGCGCCTTGCCAGGGCGGGGCGTCGAGCCATTCCGGATCCCAAGCGGCGGTGCCGGTGAGGATCAGCGGCATCGGCGCGCAGTCCAGAGCGGCGAAAAGGCCACGGTCGCCGTCAAGCGCCTGGACATTCGTCACCACGAGTCCCGCGTCGGAAAGCCGGGCCTCCCGCGCCGCCGCCCGGGCGAGCTCGGTTTTGCCGCTCGCACCGGCAAGCCGGACGCCGTCGACCGCAAGAGTTCCGAGGCCGCGGGCCCGGAGCGCACCCCGGGCGAGCACCGTGCCGGAACCGGTCGGCTGCTCCCGCAAATAGGCCAGCCCGGCGCCGCTGCGCAACGCGGCAGCGAGGTCCGCCGGATCACCCCAGTCCAGGGCCGGCACTTCGGCCAGCACTGGCGCCAACGCTGGCTCCAGCTCTTTTCCGCCGAGCAAATAGCCGATCACCCGATCCGGCACCTGGAGCGCACGGCCTGGAAAAGGCCGGTCCGGATCGCTCAGCCCGAGCAAACCACCGCGGACCAGGGGCCCGTCGATCAGCCGGTTGCGGACCCCGGGATCGCTCAGCAGGCAGCCGCACAATTCGATCGCCACCGCGCTGCTGGGCCGGCGCCGGGTCACATCGTCGTTCAGGTAGCCGAAAAAGCTCTCAAATCTCGGATCGATGTCCGCGGCGACCGCGATCAACAGCAATTCCACCTCCGGGGCGGCCAAGTCGAAGTTCGCCACCAAGCGGTCCAGCGCCAGCCCGGTTCCAGCCGCTGCGGCCATCGCCCGGAACCGGGCATCGCAGTCCTGGCTTTCCCGGTCCAGTTCCGCGAACCTGCCGCGCACCCCGGAATCCGCGGACTGGCCGGCCACCCGGGCGAGCAGCCGTGCCAGGTGCTCTTCGCTCAAATAGAGTCCGCGGTAGGGATCCCCGGGATTCGGATCGTCCGCCCGGCGCTCGGCGAGCAGCGCGCGGACCCGTTGTTCGACGATTGCCACCCTGGACAGCAGGTGATGCGCGTCGAGTTCCCCGACCGCGTTCACCGCCGCTTCCCCGGCCCTTTGGCGGCACGCTCGTCGTCGGCCCCGCCCGCCGTCGCCGGCTCGGCGGGCATCCGCAGCCGGATCCCCCCGGTCAGGGGTCCCCGCCGTCGGCCCTGGTCGTGGCCGCCGGACCGGGTGTCGGCCACGTCCAGGATCACGCCTTCGGTGACCGGTGCGGCGATCGGATATACGACGCCGGTCATGATCGGCGCCAGCACCACGATTTCCAAGGACGGCTTCAGCTCGCCGCCCAAAGCCGACCACACGTCCGGGGAGGGCCGGTCGTCGGGCGGCGGCACTCCGATGCTCAACGGCACCGGTAGCCGCGGCTCCGCCAACTCGCCGACCACCAATTCCTCGGGCAACGCCTCGAATTTCAAAAACCCGCGCAGCAGCGAATCCAGCAGGCGGTGTTCGTCTTCGGTCCGTTGCGTCCAGGCCGTGGCCAAATAGGAAAGCTTGTAGTACCGGGGCGCCGGACGCCGGGAAATCACCGTGCCGTCCGGGGCGCGGTCCTCGGTCCAGCCCCGTTCGCGTCGCCGCACATCCTCCCGGATGTCGTACAGGAACAAGTTGATCGTGGGTGAATTCCGACGCGACGACCAGTCTTTGGTCGGTGCGTCGAAAACCACTTCGATTTCACTGCCCGCCAGCGCCTCGGTCTTGACCAACTGCCGGAGCGCTTCATCTACCTGCCCGATCATCGGGACCTCATTTCAGCCTTTTGGTTCGGTTCCACGGGCGCGGCTCAGCCACGGCCCAGGAAGCCCGGCGGTTGCATGGCACCGGGCACTACCAGGAGATTGCCGGCGATCCCGTCCGCACCGCCGAAGCCACCCGTAGTGCTGTGTACCCGGAGCGTGCGGTCGCCGAGCTGGTCGCCCGGGACCACCAGCACCGGAACCGTCAGGTTGTCCTGCGCCGAAGCGTAGGTGTCAGCCCCCGAATTGATGCCTTGTTCCCAGGTCAATCTGACCGTCTCGCCGGGCGGCAGGTTTTCCAGGTAGGCCAGCACCACCTCGCCTGGCTTGGCCACACTGGGCAACAGCCGCACCGTGGTCTCCAGCACCGTGAGCCTGCGTTCCACGGTGTTGTTGGTGTAGTCGCGTTCGTTTCCGGAGCTGGCGGCTTTGACACTGACTTGCCCCGAGCCCTTGGCCGCGGAGGTCACGGTCAGCGTGATCGTGCGGCTTTGCTGCGCGGCCAGTTCGCCGAGCTCGCAATGCGTTCCGGCACAGCCTTCCGCGCTGATCGACAATTCCGGCGAGGCCGCGAAGTCGACCACCACGCCCTTGGCCGGAGCATCCGAATCGTTGCGGATTTCGGCCTTGCCCGGAACCGCTTTGCCGCCGAGCCAGAGCCGGTCCCGGTCCAGGTTCAGCGCCACGAGCAGGTCAGCGGCCTTCGGGTCCACCGGCTTCGCGGGGTCCGGCGCCTTGGCCGGTCTGGCTGCCGGCTGACTCTCCTCCCAGGCCGTCTGGGCGACGGTACGCAACCCGGCACCACTGCTGGCATCCAACGCATAGATCCCCTTGTTGCTCGGCCTGCCCGCAGGCTGGCCGGTGAACAGCAGATCCTTGCCGTCGCTGCTCCACGCGGGGTCTGCAGCCTGATCCAGAACCGTCCGGCTCGCCGTAGGCTTGCCCTCGGGAAAGATCCCGGTGAGCTGCTGCTGCTTGACCGCCGTGCCGTCCTGGTCGATCGCCGCAGTGTGCAAAACCTCCCGGTCCTGGTAGGCGATCCGGCCATCGGGGCCCCAGGCCGGCGATGCGCCATCGACGATCGGGCAGCCGGCACTGCGCAGCGCGCATCCTTGGGTGACCGGTTTCACCTCAGCGCTGCCCAAGTCGGCAACCCACAGTTGCGGCCGCGGCGCGATGAACGCGCCCGGTGCCGGCGGCGGCACCACTACCCCCGAGGGCGCAGCGGACCCGGCCGCCGCAGCCGGCGGAATCGTGGGACCCGGCGTTTCTTTCACATACGGTGAATTGAGCTCCGCGACATTGTTCCGCGGGTAGTCGCCGGCCTGCAGATCGACGGATCCGAAGACCTTGAACCCGTAGCTGGTCCCGCTGTACACGTCGAATTGGAACTGGAATTCCGCACCGGGTACCAGCGACGGCACCTTGCAGCGCAGACTCGCCGGAGTGCTGCCGGCAAGACAGCCCTGGGGGATGTTGCTCAGGTCGTCCGGGGTCAATGCGGGCAGCCCGTCATTGCGGATCGCATTAAGTTCGACGGCGGTCGGTTCACTCTGCCGGTCGCCGTCGTTCTTCACGTGCACCCCGACGGTGGTTCGGCCGAACCAGCCCTGCACCCCGGCGAACGCCGGCGGAGTCACGATCCTGGTCTCGTCGGCCAACCGCAACGACGGGTCGGCACCCCAGAAGGTCCGGGACAGCACCAGCTTCCTGCTGTCCGGGGAGAAGCTGGGACTCGCCTCGCTCCAGTCCTTGCCGGTGGCGGTCCCCGCTGGCAGCTGAGAAAGGTTCGAGATCGTGCCGTCGGCGGCATAGTCGCCGACGAATACCCGGGCTCTGCCCAGGGTCGATATTCGGCTGAACGCGATCCGTTTCCCATCCGGTGAGATGGCCGGCTCGCCGAGCCAGTCATTGGGTTCTTGGCCCTGGTACTTGAGCAACGTCGGAGTTTCCGCAGCCGTCGAGCCCGCCAGCTGGCCGATTTTGCGGCCGTCTTTCGTACGCTGACTCCACAACAGCGTGCCACCGTCCGGAGTGAACCCCGGCTCTCCGGCATCGGCAGCGGTCTTGGCGTCGCCGGGCACCGCGGGTACTTCGCCGCCGACGCTCCCGGAGCCGCCGTTGACCGGGCCGAGCATTGCCCGGGCGTCCTGCGCCGGCACCGTGTAGCCGATGATCGCCCGATCCTGGGCGTCGTCCTCGCTCTGGAACCGGGAGATCCAGGTCGGGTGGGACTCTGCCACACCCGGCCGGTCCGCGACGGCGGAAGCGTCCTCCGGATCGGCGATCAGGCGGGCATCATTCCAGTCGTTGCCCTGCAGGCGCAGCCCGGCTTGGAAGATGTCGCCGGCCGGGTCGCTCCGTTTGCTGCTGAATGCGATCCGGTTCTGCTCGCCGCCGAACGTCCAACCGGGTTCCCACGCAGATTCGTCGCTCTGCCAGATCCCCTGGTCCGGCGCGACTCCGAAGCCGCTCTGATCCTGCCACAGCGAGCTGACCGTCAAGGGTTCTGCCGCCTGCGCGCGCAACGCTGCACCGCCCCGGCCGAGCTGGAAACCGGCCAGGCTGCCGTCCGCCCGGTACCGGTTGGTGCTGAAGACCACCCACAGGGCGGTGCCCCGGCATCCCGGGCATCCCACGGAACCGGCTGCCGCACCCTGGTCGACGTCCGCGACACCCCCGTCGCCGACGATCCCCACGCTCGGCTTGCCGTCCGCGAAGTCTCCGGTGGTGAGCCGGTACTCCTCCGGCGCAGCGAGGGAAGCAGATCCTTGGATCGCCTCGAGCAGATAGATGCTGCCCAAGGCGTTGTCCTTGGTGCCGCTGAAGACCACGAAGTCGGTTCCTGGAACCCAGGACGGCCAATTGCGATCGCCGGCGCCGAAAGTGAGCTGGCGATTGGCGTAATTGCAATCCGCCGCGTCCGCTGCGTCGGCCTCCGGGCCGGCGAACGACGAACTCGGCGTGGCCAGCCACAACTGCCACTGCTTTCCATCGAAAGCCGAATACACGATCATGCCGCGGTTGCCGTGGATCGAACTGTGCGCTTTGGGCATCGTCGGCGAGCAGGTGACCCGGACTTCCCGGCCCTTGCCGTCGATCCGATAAAGATCCTGGCCGCCGTCCGGGGTGCTCCGGGTTTCGACGTTGTTTCCCACCGGCAGCGGATCGCCAGGGGCCGCCGCCTGCGCGGCCGCCGCCGAAGCCACCGCCGGTCTGGCCGTGGGCTCAGCCCTGGAGCTGCCGTCCTGGGGCAGGTTCGGCCAATCACGGTTCTGCCAGGAGTAATACGGCCGGGGACCGTCCTCGGATGGTTTGCCGTAACGGCGGAAAACTTCGGAAACGCCCAAAGTGTTCCGGTCCTTGCGATAAGCCAGCTGCGGCTCCTTGGCCGGCGCCAGAATTGCTGCGGCCGCGATCGGCGCCGGCTCGGAAGCAGCGGCCGGGCCAAGCAGCCCGGCGGCCAACGCGGCCGCCAGGCCGATACTGCGCAACCGCACTAGATCAGGCCTTCCCGCAGGGCGTACGCCACGGCGTGCGAGCGGTTGCGCAGTTGCAAACGGCTGGTCACATCGTGCACCACGTTCTTCACGGTCCGCTCCGAGTAACACAGCTCCTTGGCGATGTCCTGGGTGTCGAAGCCGTCGGCCAGCAGCCGCAGCACTTCGACTTCCCTCGGGGCTAGCCCGTTGAACATCATGCCGCGCGGCGACAGCACATGACGTTGCAATCTGCCCACTTGGCCGAGCAACTTGCCGAGCAGATCCGCCGGCACGGTGCCTTCCCCGGTCGCCGCGCCGGTGAGCACCGCAACCATGCGTTCCGCAGAGGCTTCGCTCCGACGGACCAGAGCCACGACGCCGGCCTCGGCCGCGTTGACCACGTCGGCTTCGTCCAGGTTCGCCGCCATCAACACGATCCGGCGGTGACCCGCCCGGTGGAATTGCCGCAAGGCACCCACTGTGTGTTCATCCAGTTTGTCGGCCAAGATCAGAATGACTTTCGCCTGCATCACATCGGCCGGTCCCACGATTTTCACTTCGGGACGCGGACGCAAGTGGCTGACCACCCCGGCCAGGGAGATCGGGTCGCTGGCGTGGACGTGCACGGCAATCGGCTCTGAAACGGTCATGGTTCTCGGTGTCTTTCTCTCGTTAAGGTCTGCGGCGCAGCTCTCCCCCCGACCTGCACGATTAGTCTGCACAATGGTTCTCAACAAGCACTCAACAAGCACTCAACGGGCAAAACCTTTGCCCGAAAGGACAGCCGGGTGGACGTTCCGGAGCCCGCGGCACCGGCCTAAGGTCAACATTGGCCCGCACTATCCGCTGCGCGGGCACCGCCTACAGGAGAGCACATGACCACCATCGCCACCCTTGACTCGACCCCGGTCACCCTGACCCCAGGGGAACGGGCAACGGTAGAGCTCGATATCCGGAACGACGACGCCATTGTCGAGGAATACCGTTTCGAAGTCCTCGGATTGCTCGCCGAACACTGCACCGTCGAGCCGAAGGCGATTTCGGTCTATCCCGGACAAAGCGAAACCGTCACACTGAATTTCGCGCCGCCGCAGGACTTCGCAATCCCAGCCGGCCCGGTGGCCTACGGGGTCCGGGTACTGCCCAGCGAGCATCCGGAGGCGGCGGTGCTTCCGGAGGGCGAGATCAGCATCGCCGCCTTCACCGCGGTGACCGCGGAATTGTTGCCGCGTACCAGCCGCGGTCGCGGCTCCGGAAAGCACCGGGTTGCCGTGGACAACCGTGGCAATATTCCGATTTCGGTGCAGTTTTCCGGCACCGACCGGCAAGGTGCCCTGGATTTCCGATGGAATCCGGAGACCGTCGAAATTGCTCCCGGGACCGTGGCTTTCGTGGACCTGGCGGTCAAACCCGTCGAGGGTCTGATCCGCGGCGAAGCGATCACGCATCCCTTCACGGTCGGCGTCCAACCGGTCGGCGGCGAAGAGATCGTGCTCGACGGGAGCCACCTGCAGGAGCCTTCGATGCCAGGTTGGCTGCCCAAGGCGCTGCTCGGTGTGGTCGGCGCAGCCGCGCTGCTGGCGCTCGCTTGGTTCTTCCTGCTCAAACCGACCATCGAATCCGCGGCCAAGGACGCGATCCAAGCCAGTGTGCAACAAGCGAACCAGAAGGCCGAGGGCGCCAAAGATTCGGCCCAGCTGGCCAAGGACGCTGCCCAGGCCGCATCGGACTCAGCCAACAAAGTCAATGCCCAAGCCGGCAAGCCACCGGTGGCGATCAGCACGTCGCCATTCAACCAGCGGTTGGAAACCCAGACCAAGGCCGGCAGCCAGAGCGAGGTCGAGCTCACGGTACCGGATCGCAGCACCATCAAGCTGACCGATCTCTCGTTGAGCAATCCGCAAGGCGACTTCGGCCGTTTGGCGATCAGCCTGGTCAACCCGGACGGCAGCCGGCAGAAACTCTTCGACTTCGGCATGGAGAACTTCCGCAATGCGGACCAGCACGTCGGCACCCCGATCGAATTCGCCCAGGGCCAAAAGATCGTGATGAGCGTGACCTGCAACAAAGTGGGCAATCCGCCGAATGCGCCGAGCCAGCCGGACGGATGCGATACCGGTGCCCTGTTCGTCGGCACCCAGACCACGGTCAAGCCGTAGCCAGATGCCCAGCGGACCCGCCCTGCGTGCCGGGGACACCTGCCTCTGCAGCCTTTCCGACGGACCCAAACCGCACCTCGGCGGACCCTTGACCCCGGCCGCCGCGGTGGCCACCGTGCTGATCGGCGGCGCGCCCGCCGCGGTGGCGAACCAGATTCCGGGCAGCATCCCCTGCGTCTCCCCGGTGCCGAACGGCATCGCCCAAGGCAGCGCCACGGTGTTCATCGGCGGCTATCCGGCTGCCCGGGTCGCTGATCTGTCCCTGCACGGGCAACCGATCATGCCCGGGCCCGGGTGCCCCACCGTGATCATTTCCGGATGATTGCCCGGCTTCGGCGCCGCCATGGAACAATTGCTCCATGGCTGAAAATATTCCGGGTACAGACACGCCCGCATCGACCGCAGTGAACTCGGTTCCGGACAAGCCGGCGTTGGAAGGCTTGGAAACCAAGCTCGCCACCCGCTGGCGCGAGGAAGGAACGTACGTCTTCGAACCGGAGACCAGCAGGGATCAGGTCTTCTCGATCGACACTCCCCCGCCGACGGCGTCCGGATCGCTGCACGTCGGGCACATGTTCTCCTACACGCAGACCGACGTGATCGCCCGGTTCCAGCGGATGCGCGGCAAAAACGTGTTTTACCCGCTGGGCTGGGACGACAACGGCCTGCCCACGGAACGCCGGGTGCAGAACTACTACGGCGTGCGTTGCAATCCGGCGACTCCCTACGACCCGGACTTCGCCCCGCCGGCCGAACCGGCCAAGAACGAACGGGATTTCATCCAAATCTCCCGGCGGAACTTCATCGAGCTCTGCGAAGAACTCGCCGTCGACGATGAAAAGGTCTTCGAAGACCTGTTCAGCACGCTCGGCCTCTCCGTCGATTGGAATCTGACTTACCGCACGATCGACGATGTCTCCCGGGCAGTGAGCCAGCGGGCGTTCCTGGCCAACCTCGCGGCCGGCGACGCCTATCTGGCCGAAGCCCCGACGCTCTGGGACGTCACCTTCCGCACCGCGGTCGCCCAAGCGGAACTGGAAGACCGGGAACGCCCTGGCGCCTTCCACCGGGTCGCCTTCCACCGGCCGGACGGCACGGACGTCCATATCGAGACCACCCGTCCGGAACTGATCCCCGCCGCGGTAGCCCTCGTGGCCCACCCCGACGACGAGCGCTACCAACCGCTTTTCGGCAGCACTGTGACCTCGCCGCTGTTCGGCGTCGAACTCGAAGTCAAGGCGCACCCCCTGGCCAAGCCGGACAAAGGTTCCGGACTGGTCATGGTCTGCACTTTCGGCGACCTGACCGACGTCACCTGGTGGCGCGAATTGGATCTGCCCACCCGCGCGATCGTCGGACGCGACGGCCGCCTCTTGGCAGACACCCCGGCCTGGATCACCGGGGCCGGCGTCGCCGCATACGAAACACTGGCCGGCAAGACCACGTTCAGTGCCAAAGAGACGATCGTGCAGCAGCTGCGCGAAAGCGGCGACCTCGACGGCGAACCGAAGCCGATCGTGCACCCGGTGAACTTCTATGAAAAAGGCGACAAGCCGCTCGAAGTGGTGACTAGCCGACAGTGGTACATCCGCAACGGCGGCCGGGACGCCGCCCGGCGGGAGAAACTGATCGAGCGGGGCAAGTCGCTGGAATTCCATCCCGCCTTCATGCGGGCGCGTTATGAAAACTGGGTGGCCGGGCTCAATGGCGATTGGCTGGTCTCCCGGCAACGCTTCTTCGGCGTACCGATCCCGGTCTGGTACCCCTTGGACGGGTCCGGCGAACCCGACTACGCCAACCCGATCCTGCCCGCCGACTCGGCCTTGCCGGTCGACCCGGCTGCCGAGCCGGCGCCGGGGTTCAGCGAGGCGCAGCGCGATCAGCCCGGCGGGTTCAGCGGCGACCCGGATGTCCTGGACACCTGGGCCACTTCTTCGTTGACCCCGCAGATCGTCGGCGGTTGGAGCCGGGATGAAAAGCTGTTCGGCAATGTCTTCCCGTTCGACCTGCGCCCGCAAGCCCACGAGATCATCCGTACCTGGCTGTTTTCCAGCATGGTCCGCGCCGACGCGCTGCAGGACGCCACACCCTGGCGGCACGCGCCGATCTCCGGTTGGGTCTTGGACCCGGATCGCAAGAAGATGTCCAAATCCAAGGGCAATGTGGTGGTTCCCACCGACACCTTGGAGCAGTTCGGCGCGGACGCGGTGCGCTATTGGGCGGCCTCGGCGCGCTTGGGCGTGGACACCGCGTTCGACGTCGGGCAAATCAAAATCGGCCGCCGCTTGGCGATCAAACTGCTCAATGCGTCGAAGTTCGTGCTCAATCTGGGCGCTACCGAAGCCAATGTGCTCAACGCGGAAGAAACCCCCGCATCGGGGACCCTGATCAATCCTCTGGACAAGGCGCTCCTGGCCCAACTGGCCGATGTGGTCGATCGGGCCACCAGCGCCTTCGAATCCTACGAGTTCGCCCGCGGACTGCAACTGACCGAAAGCTTCTTCTGGTCGTTCACCGACGACTACGTGGAACTGATCAAAGATCGCGCCTACGGGGCTGCCGGCCAAGCCGAACAGGCCAGCGTGCTGGCCGCATTGGCGACCACCTTGGATTCCTTGTTGCGCCTGTTCGCACCATTCCTGCCCTTCGCCACTGAAGAGGTCTGGTCCTGGTGGCGAACCGGCTCAGTGCACCAGGCCAGCTGGCCCGAAGCCGTGCGGTTGGGCGAAGGCGATTTGAGCATGCTCGGCACCCTCGGTGCGGCGCTGAGCGGGTTGCGGAAAGCCAAGTCCGAGGCCAAGGTGAAACAACGCACCGAGGTGCTCAGTGCCCGGATCGGAGCCCCCGCCGGCCAGCTGCGCCAGGTGCAGGACGGATTGGCCGATCTCAAAGCGGCGGCCAATGCCCGGGACCTGACCCTGGTCGAAGCCGATGAACTCGCCGTCGACGAAGTAAGGCTCGCTGAAGCCGAACTCGGCTGAACCACCACGGCGAACGGCGCAGCAGCCCATGGCTGCTGCGCCGTTCGCCATTAACCGCGGTTCAGCCGAATTGCGGCGATTCGGTGCGGCTGCGCTTGATCTCGAAGAAGTACGGGAAGCCGGCCAAGGTCACGGTCGCGTCCCACAGCCGACCGGCGTCTTCGCCGCGCGGGATCCGGGTGATCACCGGGCCGAAGAACGCGGTTCCGTTGAAGGCGACCACCGGAGTGCCTACTTCTTGGCCGACCCGGGAAATCCCGTCTTCGTGACTGGCCCGGAGTTCGGCGTCGAAGGTGTCTTTGTGCGCGTATTCGGCCAGCTCGGCGGGCAGTCCGGCTTCCGCCAGGCCCAATCTGATCGCCTCGTCGTAATCGTCGATGCCGTTATGGTGGATTTGGCTGCCGATCGCGTCGTACAACGGTTTGACTGCTTCGTCGCCGTGCAACTGCTGCGCCGCGATCACCACACGTACCGGGCCCCATCCTTTGCCCATCAGGGACTTGTATTTCTCGGACAAGCCGTCGCGGCCTTCGTTCAAGACCGACAGGCTCATCACATGCCAGGTCACGCTGATTCCGCGGACTTTTTCCACTTCACCGATCCACCGCGAGGTCACCCACGCGAAGGGGCAGAGCGGGTCGAACCAAAAATCTGCCTGGTTGCCGACCGGCGTCTGTTCGGCAGTTGCCACAGCGGTCTCAGTCATGAAGCGATCTCCTCGTGGGTGGGGGTGTTGACTCTGTCAATAACGCACATCTTCGCCCGGGCATTCCGAGGCTCGGGACAGGTTTCGGAGCGCAAGCCGGCAGCCGCTGACTAGGCCTGGAAGGTATCCCGGCCTTCCTTGACGTTGATCAAGACCGCTTTCACCATTTTGTCCTGCCAGGACTGGTTCCAGCCGCTCTGCGTATCGAACAAGGGCGAAAGCCAGAACAGCAGCCCCAGAATGCCGCCGGTGAACTGGTTGCCCAAGATCAGCACCGCGTTGCGGAGCAAAGCCAGCTTCCAGCCCACCGGCTGTCCGGTGTGCACCGAAACCAGGCGCAGGCCCAGGATCCGCATGCCGGGCGTCTGCCCTTTGACCGCGATGAACCAGGAGAAGACCACAAAATAGACCAGCATCGCGAGGGCGAACACTCCCACGACGATGAGCATGCTCCCCATGAGCTGGCTGAATTGCTGTTCCTGGGCGCCTTCGCTGAGACCGCGAGGCTGGGCCATGACGTTGAAAAGGTTCATGAAATACGGGATCAACCCGAGCAGGGTCAGAATCATGATCGGAATCCCGAAGATCAAACCGTCCAGGAGCCAATACAGGATCTGGTTGGTCGCACTGGCCGGCCGGGTACCGCTGAGCGGATGCTGCGGCGGAGCATAGCCGGGGTTCGGCTGTCCGTCTCCTGATCCGGGCTGGTACTGGCTCATGCAGACTTATTGCGCCGCTTGGCCACCACGTCGTGCGGAATCAGCGTCGGCTGGCCGCCTTCGCGGACTACGTCGGCGGTGACCACGGCCGAAGCGATGTCTTCCCGGCTGGGCAGCTCGAACATCACCGGCAGCAGGACTTCTTCCATGATCGCGCGCAGTCCACGGGCACCGGTACCGCGTTCCAGGGCCTGGTCTGCAATCGCTTCGAGCGCATCGTCTTCGAAGACCAAGTCGACGCCGTCCAGGTGGAACATCTTCTGGTACTGCTTGACCAAAGCGTTCTTGGGCTCGGTCAGAATCTGCATCAAAGCCGGCCGATCCAGATGCGAGACCGTGGTGATCACCGGCAATCGGCCGATGAATTCCGGAATCAAACCGAATTTGAGCAGGTCTTCGGGCATCACATCGCCGTAACCCAATTCGTCCTCGGCCAGCGCGCCCAACGGAGCGCCGAACCCGATGCCCTTCTTCCCGGCCCGGGCACCGATGATCTCCTCCAAACCGGCGAAGGCTCCGGCCACGATGAAGAGCACATTGGTGGTGTCGATCTGGATGAACTCCTGGTGCGGATGCTTCCGGCCGCCCTGCGGCGGCACCGAAGCCACCGTGCCTTCGAGGATCTTCAACAGCGCTTGCTGCACGCCTTCGCCGGATACGTCGCGGGTGATCGACGGGTTCTCGCTCTTGCGTGAAATCTTGTCGATCTCGTCGATGTAGATGATGCCCTGTTCGGCCTTTTTGACGTCATAGTCGGCGGCCTGGATGAGTTTGAGCAGAATGTTCTCGACGTCTTCGCCGACATAGCCGGCTTCGGTCAGGGCGGTCGCGTCAGCTACCGCGAAGGGAACATTGAGCCGCCGAGCCAAAGTCTGCGCCAAATAGGTTTTGCCGCAGCCGGTGGGCCCGATCAAGAGGATATTCGATTTCGAGATTTCCACCTCGTCGTGCAGGCTGCTGTCCGCAAGCACCGACCCTTTGGACCCAGCCTGGATCCGCTTGTAGTGGTTGTAGACGGCCACCGAAAGCGAGCGTTTTGCCGGTTCCTGGCCGATCACGTATTCCTGCAGGAAGTTGAAGATCTCCTTGGGCTTGGGCAATTCAAACTGTCCCAGATCCGCCACTTCGGCAAGTTCTTCTTCGATGATCTCGTTGCACAACTCGATGCACTCGTCGCAGATGTAGACGCCTGGTCCGGCAATCAGCTTGCGAACCTGCTTCTGACTCTTTCCGCAGAAAGAGCACTTGAGCAGATCTGTGCTCTCACCCATACGAGCCATCGTGTTTTCCTCCACAGCTGTTGACGACTACTTTCCACTCTAGGCCAAATCTCCGCCGATGGAATGCCAGACGCCGGGGTGTCCAGTTATTCTGAACCCCCCGGCGTCGTTGGCCCGATTCCGGACCGGCATCCGTCCGGTGACTATTTGGTAATCGCGGTGGCCTTGATCTTCCGCGACTCGAGCACCTGGTCGATCAAACCGTAGTCCATCGCCTCTGCAGCGGTCAGGATTTTGTCCCGCTCGATGTCGTTGTTGAGCTGCTCCGGGGTGCGGCCGGAGTGCGAAGCCAAGGTCTCTTCCAACCAGGCGCGCATCCGCATCACTTCGTTCGCCTGGATCTCCAGATCGGACGCCTGGCCGCCCTGGCCGCCGGAAAGCGCGGGCTGGTGGATCAGCACGCGTGCGTTCGGCAAAGCAAGGCGCTTGCCCGGGGTGCCCGCAGCCAGCAGCACCGCGGCTGCGCTGGCAGCCTGGCCCAGGCAGACGGTCTGGATTTCCGGGCGGATGTACTGCATCGTGTCGTAGATCGCGGTCATCGCGGTGAACGAACCACCAGGCGAGTTGATGTACAGCGTGATGTCACGGTCCGGGTCGGTCGACTCCAGCACCAGCAACTGCGCCATGATGTCGTCTGCGCTGGCATCGTCCACCTGGACGCCCAGGAAGATGATCCGGTCCTCGAACAGCTTGGTGTAAGGGTCCTGGCGCTTGAAGCCGTACGGGGTCCGCTCTTCGAACTGCGGAAGGATGTAACGCGAGGTCGGCAGATTCTGCGCGGCGCCCCAGACGTCGGTTGATCCTGCGGCGGTGAAATTGAGGCTCATGATGTTCTCCTGTTGGTCCTTGCCGCTTACTTCGCGTTCGTTCCGCCGCCGCCGGCTACCGAGCCGGCGTGGGCGCTGATCTTGTCGAAGAAACCGTAGGACAGCGCTTCTTCGGCCGTGAACCACTTGTCACGGTCATTGTCCTTGAGGATCTGTTCCACGGTCTGCCCGGTCTGCTCGGCGGTGAGTTCCGCCATGACCTTCTTCATGTGCAGGATCAGTTCCGCCTGGATTTTGATATCCGAGGCCGTTCCGCCGATTCCGCCGGAAGGCTGGTGCATCAGAATCCGAGCGTTCGGCGTGGCGTAACGCTTGCCCTTGGCACCGGAGGACAGCAAGAACTGGCCCATCGACGCGGCAAGGCCGGTCGCCACGGTGACCACATCGTTCGGGATGAACTGCATGGTGTCGTAGATCGCCATGCCAGCGGTCACCGATCCGCCGGGCGAATTGATGTAGAGGTAGATGTCCTTGTCCTGGTCTTCGGACGCCAGGAGCAGGAGCTGGGAACAGATCATGTTCGCATTGTCGTCCCGGACCTCGGAACCGAGCCAGATGGTGCGCTGCTTGAGCAACCGGTTGTAGACGTAATCGTCCTGGCCGCCCGGGTTAACCGTGGCCATGTGCGGTGCTGCAAATTCTGAGTTTGCCCGTTCAGTCATGTTTACGCTTCCTTCATTCCGGACCAATGTCGCTATATGGACAGTAGCCGTTCCGGCAGCTGATATCTTCCGCAAAACCGCACTGTTCGCTGATGGCGCATCACGGCTGCCCAGAGCAGAATTCGCGGCTCGGAACCAGCCAAAAAGAACGCCGCCGCGCTCCGGTCAGGAGCACGACGGCGGTCAGGGTGCTTCGGTGGGCGGACTCGCCCGGTGGTCGGCTCAGAACCGGGCAGCGCCCGGATCGTCGACGGCGACCGCAGCGGCGGACTCTGCGGCCTCTTCGCTTTCGTCGCCTTCGCTGACGCCGGCCGCTTCGTTCAACGCGGCTTCCAGGGCCGGATCGACGGCCGGCTTGACGAAGTCGCTCAAATCGACCTCAGCGCCGTCGGTGTCGGTGACCTTGGCTTGGCCCAGGACAACCGCCAAAGCCTTGCGGCGCCGCACCTCGGCGACGATCATCGGAACCTGTCCGGACTGGTCCAGCATTTGCGCGAACTGGTTCGGATCCATACCGTACTGGCTGGCCGAGTTCACGATGTAATCGATCAGTTCAGCCTGCGAGACGGTGATCTCTTCCTTTTCCGCGATCGCGTCGAGGATGATTTCGTTCTTGAAGGCGCGTTCCGTGTTCTCCCGGACCTCGACGCGGTGTTCCTCGGTGTCGTGGTCTGCTTCGCCATGCGCATTGGCCGGGTCGAAGTGCTGCTCGATCTGCTCTTCGATCACGGATTCCGGAACCGGAACCTCGATCAGCTCGACCAGCTTCTCCATCACCTTGTCGCGGGCTTCGACGCCCTGCTCCACGGTCTTGGACTGGTTGACCTGCTTCGCAAGGTCCTCGCGCAGCTCCGCGATGGTGTCGAACTCGCTCGCCAACTGGGCGAAGTCGTCGTCGGCGGTGGGCAGTTCGCGCACCTTGACGCCGGTGACCTTCACGGTGACCTGGGCCTCTTCACCGGCATGGTCGCCACCGACCAGCTTGGTGTCGAAGATTGCCTCTTCATCCGCGCTGAGGCCTTCGACTGCTTCATCGAGGCCTTCCAGCATGGTGCCGGCTCCGACCTGGTAAGACAGTCCGGTCGCCGAGTCGACAGCTTCGCCGTCGATCTTCGCGGTGATGTCGATGGTGACGAAATCGTCCTTGCTCGCCGGGCGGTCCGCCGGGGTCAAGGTGCCGAAACGGCCACGCAGATCATCCAGCGCCTTATCCAGATCCTCATCGGACTGGGCCGCCGGAGCGACCTCGACGGCGATGCTGGAGTATTCGGGCAGCTCGACCTCGGGACGGACGTCGACCTCGACCTTGAACTTCAGTTCGCCTTCGGTCGCCGCCGGGTCCGGGACCTCGGTGATCTCGACCTCGGGGCGGGACAGCGGCTGGATGCCGGTTTCCGCGACCGCCGACTGGTACCAGCCGTTGAGGCCCTCGTTGATCGCGGTTTCCAGGACGTAGCCACGTCCCACACGCTGATCGATCAGGCGGTTGGGCACTTTGCCCTTGCGGAAGCCGGGGATTTGAACCTGCTCCGCGATGGTCTTGTAAGCCTCGGCAATGCTCGGCTGCAGTTCCTCGAAAGGAACTTCAACATCGAGCTGGACCCGTGTGGGCGAGAGGTTTTCGACAGCGCTCTTCACTGCGTATTACTCCTGAGATCAACTATAGGATGGGGCCGAACAGATACTGCGTTATTGCGGTGTCGGGGCGACAGGACTCGAACCTGCGGTCTCCTGCTCCCAAAGCAGGCGCGCTAGCCACTACGCTACGCCCCGTGGTGCTCGAGACAGTCTACGGGTTACCGGCCCTGCACGCACATCGGCGAGCATTTGCGAACCTCCGGTTCCGTATGATGTAGTTGTATCCGGCCTGAACAGCTTTTGGTTCGGGATCCGGGGATGTAGCTTAATGGTAAAGCCTCAGTCTTCCAAACTGATTACGCGGGTTCGATTCCCGTCATCCCCTCGCCTTTGGTCCTCGGAATCTACCGAGGGCCTTTCTTTTTTCCTTGGCTCCAAGCACTCCCCCGACACGGCGGACGCGCCCCGAATTCATCCAATGAATGGCCTAGGCGGCCTATACTGGGCACGGAACTCGACGCCGACCTCAGCATGGACCGGCAGACCGACGAAGGGGACGTCATGCGAAAGCTCACCGGATTGCTTGTAGCTTTGCTGACCTTCTGTGCGCTCTTGACGGGCCTGGCTCCGGCGACCGCGTCCAGCCAAGCCGAGGCCGCCATTTCGGCGGCCTACAACCGGCCGGGAGTGGCCGCCGGTTTGGGCTGGGCTACCGGCCCGGTCAGTTGCGGCCTCAAGAACGGCGGCTGCTATCAGTCATACCAGAAGGGCGCGATCGTCTGGTCCCCGGCAACCGGAGCGCAACCGGTATTAGGCGGGATACGCCAGGTCTGGGGCCAATACAAGTTCGAGGACGGCCCTTTGGGTTACCCCACTGGCCCGGAAACCTGTGGACTCAAGGGCAACGGCTGTCGGCAGAACTTCCAAAACGGCTACATCGCCTGGTCCCCGTCCAACGGCGGTTGGGCCACGATGTCTGCGATTGGAAATGCGTGGCTGCGAAGCAATCTCGAAGACGGGCCGCTCGGCTATCCCGCCGGTGCCGAAATCTGCGGTCTAAAAAACGGCGGCTGCTACCAGATGTTCCAATCCGGCACCATAATCTGGTCCCCGGCGACTGGAGCGCAACCGGTATTAGGCGGGATGCGCCAGGTCTGGGGCCAATACAAATTCGAGGACGGCCCTTTGGGTTACCCCACCGGGCCGGAAACCTGTGGACTCAAGGGCAACGGCTGCCGGCAGAACTTCCAAGGCGGCGCAGTCCTGTGGTCACCGACAGCCGGAGGCTGGCCGACCTGGTACGCGATCAAAACCGCGTGGGAGGGAACCGGTGCCCAAAACGGGCAGTTGGGCTACCCCACCGGTGCTGAATCCTGCAACGCCGGCCAATGCCGGCAGAACTTCCAAGGCGGCTACATCCTCTGGACCGCCAATACCGGAGCGAACATCTACTACTCGGCGCTGGTGGTCAATAAGAAACGGCCGTTGAGTCCCATCGATTATGTTCCCTGGCCGATCCAAAACATCGGCAGCGTCCAGATGCAGGGCACCGCCGCTGATGCCGCCAACGCGATGATCGCAGCAGCTGCTTCGGACGGTGTTCGGCTCCTGACGGTCAGCGGCTACCGGGACTATTGGACGCAGCGGGGCCTCTATTCGGATTATGTGAATCGGTATGGCCAAAGCCAAGCGGACCTGATTTCGGCGCGTCCGGGCTACAGCGAACACCAGACCGGCCTGGCACTGGACATCGGGGATACCAACACCGGCTGCGATCTGCAGACCTGTTTCGAAAACACTGCTGCCGGGACGTGGGCCAGGAACAATGCCTGGAGGTTCGGTTTCATCATCAGGTATCCGTGGGGCCAGACTCCGACCACCGGATACTCCTACGAGCCCTGGCATTTGCGATACGTCGGCACCCCGACTGCCTCGGACATGCGCAATCGCGGAATTCCCACCCTGGAGCAGTACTACGGACTTCCGGCAGCACCGGACTACTGAGCGGCCCGGTTTTCCGGCTGGCAGTTCGGGCACCAATAGAGTTTCCGGCCCGCCAGCTCGCGAAGCGCCACGGTGCTGCCGCAGCGCAGGCAAGGCAGACTGTGCCGCTTGTAGACATAGTGGGAATCGGCCGGCAGATCCCGGTCCGACGGTTCGGTAGTGACGATGCGCCCTTCGGCAACACCTCGGGCGAGCAGGCGTCCGGCGTCCACCCACAAGGCCCGGGCTTCCCCGTCGGTCAGCTCTTTGCCGGGCAGCCACGGGTCGAGTTTGTTCCGGAAAAGCAATTCTGCCCGGTAGACGTTGCCGATGCCGGCCACCACATTCTGCTCCATCAGCAGCACCGCGATCGGCCGCGAACTGGAGCGGATCCGGCGCACGAATTCGGCTTCCCCGCCGCTCGCACCGAGCGGATCCGGGCCGAGTTTCGCTTGGATTGCGGCAGCCTCGGTTTCGCTGAGCACCTCGCAAGCACTGGGCCCACGCAAATCGGCCCAGCCGTGTTCGGAGACCAGTCGGAGTCGCACCGCTCCAACCGGCTCGGGCGGGCCGTGGTAGTCGGATTCTTCCGATCCGACTTCGCGCTCCCCCACTCGGCGCGGGGCACCGATGCTCGATGCCCCGCGAAAGCTCGCGTCGCCGCCGAAATCCCACGCGCCGTAGAGTCCTAGGTGGACCCGGAGCACGGCGGCATTGTCAAAGGTCGCGAAAAGCTGTTTGCCATGGGCCTGCGTGCTGCTCAGCCTCCGACCGTCGAGCTGGGCTGCGCCGGCCGCGAACCGGCCCTGCGGGCTGGATGCGCTCAGCAGCTGGCCGCCGAAGACATCGGCCAGTTGTCGGGCGAGGCGGTGGATGGTGTGCCCTTCGGGCATGCTTAGGCCTCGACCTCGCCGGTCGCCTCGAAAGCGGCGATCTTGCCGATCCTCCGGACATGCCGTTCCGCATTGCTGAACGGCTCGGTGAGGAAGGCTTCGATCAGTTCGGTGGCCTCCGCGACACTGTGCTGCCGGCCGCCGACGGCAACCACATTCGCGTCGTTGTGCTCCCGGGCGAGCTTCGCGGTCTCCAGATTCCAGACCAACGCCGCCCGAATCCCCTTGACTTTGTTCGCGGCGATCTGCTCACCGTTTCCGGATCCGCCCAGGACTATCCCCAGGGCGAAGACACCCGCCTCGGTGTCGGCCATCACGCCCTGCGCGGCCTTGATGCAGAACGCCGGGTAGTCATCGTCCGGATCGTAGGACTGCGGCCCGTGGTCCACGACCTCGTAGCCCTGCCCGGTCAGGTGCGAAATCAAGTGCGCACTCAGTTCCAGTCCGGCATGGTCGGTAGCGATGTGCACGCGTGGCTTGGACATTTTTCTCCTCAAAGCGATGAACGGATCCACTGGTGAGCGTACTAGTTGTCACGGCCCGTCATCCAGCTGGAGCCGACGGCGGATCTGGTCCGCCAGGTTCCGGGCAGCAGCCTGATCCGGAGCGCTGATCAGCACCGCCGGGTGCGACTCGGTTTGCAAGCGCAGAGCGGCGCCGTTCCGGGTCAGGAACTGCATTCCGGTGCGAGGCCACCTGACTCCCGGACCGCCCAGGTCCCAAACCCTGGCTTCGAGCACTTCCACCGCGCGAATCTGCCTCAGCGGAAGATCGAGCACCGGGATCAAACCCGCCGCCTGCACGCGCAAATGCGGCTCCGGCTCATGCGATCCCGGCAGTGAGACCCGGCCGAACAAGAAGGCCGTCACGGCCAGCACCAGCACCGCCAAGGCCAAAGTGATCCAAGGGCTGAGCAGCAAAAGCAATCCACCGATCAGCAGAAGAGTCATGCCCAGCAACACGAAACTCGAGCTTCGCGCGTGCACCCAGTAAACGACCCGCGGCGTCCCGGCCAGGGCGGCAGCTTCCTCCGCCAAGGCCCTTTCATCTTGCGCAGTCCACCGCGGATCCGGCTGGAAGGTGAACATCATGATCACCCCGAGGGCCACCGCCGCGCCTGAGCCGAGCGCGAACACCGTGCTGTCGAAGCCGCCGGCATCCGCCGAGGAGATCCCTTGTTGGCCGATCAGGAACCCCGCACCTGCTGAGGCGGTCAAGAGGCTCAAGAAAACCGCTGCGCCCATGAGCAGCCGCCGCAACCACCGGCGGTGCAGCCTGGCCCCGGCGACCGCCCCGCACACCGCGCCGGGGATAGCGATCGACAGCGCGGCCAACAGCACGAATGCCGGGAAACCGACGGTCAGATCGGCGCGTTGGCCCGACCAGTGCAGACCCATCGGGTCCGGGACCGCCCGACGCAGCATCAAGGCCACCGCCGCGAAACAGAAGGCCAACACCCAGGGGAATCCGATGCCGAAGGCGGTGAACCTGCGGTCGAAACGTTCCTCGCGCGCCTGGCTCATACGAAATTCCCGCCCGGTTCGGTCAGCCGCAGCAGCCCGGAATACAAGGCCCGAGCGGTCAATCCGCTGCTTCTGGGCTGAGCCGGGCTGGGCCGGTTGGCAATCCGGAAAACGTATTCCCCTGCAGCGCCGCCCGCAGTGATCAGGTGCTGGGTCAACTCGGCTTCCGGATCGGCGATCAAGCTGATCGACACCCGGTCCATGTCGCCGACGGCGAGGCCGAGCGCCACCGCGACGTTCAACGAGGCTGGAAAGCGGGAAATCGCTTCCGCCGGGTTCCCCTCGAAAAGCAGCTGCGGCTCCAGAGAGCCGGTGATCCGCTCCCGTTCCGCGGCAGTCATCCACTCCTGGAGCAAAGCGACCGGCCGTTTCCTGGTTTCCAGATGAACCGAGTCGATGCCGCCGCTGGCCGCCGCAGCCCGGATCAGATCGAGCCCGCCGATGGCTCCGCTGCTCAAATGGACCCGGCCTGGGCCGGAATGCAGGACCGACCGCCGCAGCGTCGGATCGATGAAGGCGCCGACCGAGGTCACCAGCAAGTCTTTGCCGGCCTGGACCACCCGGGGTCCGTATTCGGCCACCGCAGCCACTCCCGCCGCCTCCACGAACACATCCGCGGCGTCCAGCAGCCGTCCGAACTGCTCCCCCGCGGCACCGGCCCCGGTTTGCCTGCGCTGCACGCCCAGCACCTCGAACCGCCCGGACGCGGCAAGATACCCGCGCAGATCCCGGGACACCGATCCATCGCCGATCATCGCAACCTTGAGCACCATGCCTCCAGTCTCTCAGTTTTCGGCCGGCAGCCGGCAGGGACGTTCCAGCCACCACCCCGCCACCGCGATTGAGAATGAATCTCACGGCGCGGCGTGGAAGAATGGGCAAATGTCAGCCCGGTCACATTCCGGGAGAAGTCTTTACGCCCTCGGAGGCCCCCTTTGCCAGGAATGAACCTGACCCGTTCTGAGGCGCGCAACCGCGCCGAAAACCTCACCGTCGAAAGCTACGACGTCGAACTCGATCTGACCCGCGGCGAGCGGATCTTCGGCTCCACCACCACGGTCCGGTTCCAGGCTCAGGCCGGAACCGAGAGCTTCATCGACGCGATCACCGACGCCGTGCACTCGGTGACGCTCAACGGCGTCGAGCTCGACCCGGCCGAGGTCTCCGACGGCGTGACCATCACGCTCCCCGGCCTGGCCGAACAGAACGAATTGGTCGTCGTCGCGGATGCGCGCTACACCAATACCGGCGAGGGCCTGCACCGCTTCGTGGATCCGGTGGACCATGAGGTCTACCTCTACAGCCAGTTCGAGGTCCCGGATTCCCGCCGGATGTTCGCAGTCTTCGAGCAACCCGATCTCAAAGCCAGCTTCCGGTTCCAGGTCACTGCCCCGGCGCACTGGGACGTGATCTCCAACTCCGCCACTCCCGAACCGGTCGACGCCGGCGCGGACTCCGACGGTGGTGCCCGCAAGACCTGGGACTTCGAGCCCACTGCGAAGATCTCCTCCTACATCACTGCGCTGATCGCCGGCCCGTACCAAAACGTGCGCAGCGAGCTGACCAGTTCGGACGGCCGGGTCATCCCGCTGGGCGTATTCGCCCGCAAGTCGCTCATGCAGTACCTGGATGCCGACAACGTCTTCGAGTTGACCCGGCAGGGTTTCGAATTCTACGAAAAGCAGTTCGGTACGCCCTACCCGTTCGGCAAATACGATCAGCTCTTCGTCCCGGAGTTCAATGCCGGAGCCATGGAGAACGCCGGCGCGGTGACCTTCTTGGAAAGCTATGTCTTTCGGTCCAAGGTCACCGATGCCCTGGTCGAACGCCGGGCGATCACGATCCTGCACGAGCTGGCGCACATGTGGTTCGGCGATCTGGTGACCATGCGTTGGTGGAATGACCTCTGGCTCAATGAATCCTTTGCGGAATTCATGTCCACCCTGGCTGCCGCCGAGGCCACCGAATTCACCCAGGCATGGACCACCTTCGCCTCCCTGGAGAAGTCCTGGGCCTATCGGCAGGACCAGCTGCCTTCGACCCACCCGATCGTGGCCGAGATCCGGGACCTGGAAGACGTCCAGGTCAACTTCGACGGGATCACCTACGCCAAGGGCGCTTCGGTACTTCGCCAGCTGGTCGCCTGGGTGGGCCAGGAAGAATTCATGGCGGGAGTCCGCGCCTACTTCGGCAAACACTCCTGGGGCAACACCGAATTGGTGGACCTGCTCAGCGAGCTGGAACAGGCCAGCGGCCGCGACCTGAAGCAATGGTCCCGGCTCTGGTTGGAAACGGCCGGCGTCAATACCCTGCGCGCCCGGATCGAGACCGACGAAGCCGGTGTGATCACCGCTTTCGGAATCGAACAGAGCGCCGTCCCGGATTATCCGACCATCCGGCCGCACCGTCTCGCCGTGGGCTTCTACGACCTCGACGGCGACGGCAAGCTGGTTCGCAGCCACCGGCTGGAACTCGACGTGGACGGCGAACTGACCGAGGTCGCCGAACTCGTCGGCCGCCAGCGGCCCGACCTGGTCTTGCTCAACGACGACGATTTGGCCTACGCCAAGATCCGACTCGACGAGCATTCGCTGGCGACCGCCACCGCCCATCTGAAGGATTTCGCGGAATCGCTGCCGCGCACCCTGGTCCTGGCCTCGGCCTGGGACGCTGCCCGGGACGGCGAGACCCCGGCCCGGGCCTATGTGGATCTGGTACTTGCCAACATCGGTGCCGAAACCGATTCCTCGGTGGTCACCGTGCTGCTGCGCCAACTCGCCAGCACGCTGGCGTTCTATGTGGCACCGGAGGCCCAGCACGAAACCCGGATCGCCGCCGCAGAAAGGCTCTGGGCTCTGTTCACCGCAGCGGTTCCCGGTTCCGATTCGCAGTTGCAGTTCGTCAAGAGCTTCGCGGCTCTCGCGCAGAGCTCCGAACAACTGGACACGGTGTCCGATCTGCTGACTGGTTCATACCGGCTGGACGGCTTGGACATCGATCAGGACCTGCGCTGGGAGTTGTTGACTTCGCTGGTGGCCGGCGGTCGGCTCGGTCAGGCCGAGGTCGACGCCGAACTCGAGCGCGACCACACCCAAACCGGCCAACTCGCGGCAGCCACCGCTTCAGCCGCAATCCCCACGGCCGAAGCCAAGCAGAAGGTCTGGGACGCCGTCGTGGTCGAAGGCAGCCTGCCCAATGCGGCGCAGCGCGCAGCCATCGCCGGGTTCAGCCGGGTCCACGAGCAAAGCCTGCTGGAACCGTTCCGCAGCCAGTACTTCGCCGCGATCCGCTCCGTGTGGGCGGAGAAATCCCATGAGATCTCCTCTACCATCGTCAACGGCTTCTACCCGGCGCACCTGGTGTCCCAGGCGACCATTGACGCGACCGATGCCTTCTTGGCCGAACTGGGCGAGGAAACCCCCGCGCTGCGCCGCTTGGTCTTGGAGAACCGCGACGGCGTGCTGCGGGCGTTGAAGGCCCAAGCCGCGGACCACTGAGCCCTGAGCCCTGAGCCCACCCTGCACGGGGCGCGAACGCACACTTGGTGCGGGTGTTTTCCGGAAACACCCGCACCAAGTGTGCGTTCGCGCGGGTCCCTACGTGGCGAACGGAGTTCGACACGAAAGGGCCGAACGCTCACGTGTGCGTTCGCGCGGGGTTCGCGCTTACCGGCAAGGCGGGCGAAGCCTAAACTAATCGCATGAGCGGAAGAATCGGCAACGAACACCACTACGCGATCCACACGGTATGGACTGGGAACCGCGGCAGCGGCACGTCCGGTTACCGGGACTACGGTCGCGACCACACGGTCAGCGCCGATGGCTTACCGGACATCCTGGGCTCGGCCGACGCCACTTTCCACGGCGACAAGACCCGTTGGAACCCGGAATTGCTGTTGCTGACCGCGTTGAGCGAATGCCATATGCTCTCCTACCTGCACGTCGCGGTGAACCATGGCCTCACGGTGACCGGTTACACCGACTCCGCAGTAGGCACCATGGTGCTCAATCCGGACGGGAGCGGTCAATTCAGCTCGGTCACCCTGCGCCCGCAGGTCGAGTTGGCCGACCCCTCGCAAGCCGAGCTGGCCAAGGAACTGCACCACGAAGCCTCACAGAAGTGCTTCATCGCCCGGAGCATGAATTTTCCGGTAACCCACGAGCCGCTCTGAGCCCTCCCCCGGCCCGTCCAATCCGTGGGTTCAGTGGGCACAGACGTCTGTGCCCACTGAACATGCACATTGGACCGGCGCACAGCGGGGGTAGCGCTGAGGAAATTGCGTGGCTCGCGGAGCTTAGCCGGCCAGCAAAGCCAATAGCTCGGCTTCCCGGGCTTGGCTGAGTCCAGCCCGGCGTTCCCGGCCGAGGCCCCTGGACTTCTCGTCAGCGAGCACGGATTCCAGCGTCTGGTCGAAAGGACGCAGCCGCAGCCCGGCCGCACGCGCCGCAGCGCCACTTCGGGCCATCAAGCCGAACGCGTCTTCCGGCAACCACAGGGGCAAAGACTCCGGCCCGGCCCACGGGGAGACGCCGTGCGCGCTGAGCCACGCCGGGTCCGCGAGTCGCAGCCGGCCGGAATACCCGGCGACTTCCATCGCGGCTCCGATCAGGGTGCGCCACGGCACCGTGGGGCCGCATGCGTCGAAAACGCCACCGGTCCCGGACTCCGCGAGTTCCACCAGCCACAGCGCAAGGTCTCTGGCATCGATTACTTGGGTGGCCATCGCGCCCAGGTCCGGAAGCAGGGCCGGGCCGTTGTCCCGGGCGAAGCGTGCCGGCCAATAACCATAGCGGTCGCTAGGGTCGCCCGGCCCGCAGATCAGTCCCGGCCGGACGATCGCGAATGGCTCCGTGGCCGAGCGGAAAAGTTGCTCGCATGCCACCTTCGCCGCACCGTATTCGGCAGCAGCATCCGCCCCTTCGGCCAAGCCCGGCAGCAGCTCCGCGGATTCGTCCTGGCCGGCCACCGCTTGGTCGGCGTAGACGGACAGCGTCGAGACGAAGGTCCAGTGCGCCACCCGACCGGACAGGGCTTGGCGCGCCGCCCCGACCTGCACAGGATCCCTGGCCACGTCGATCACGGCGTCCCACTCACCGGTCAAGCCGGCAAAAGCCGTCACCCCCTGGTCGCGGTCCGCCACGTGCAGCATCGCACCGGCGGGAACCGGCCGGCTCCCCCGGGCCAGCGCGGTGACCTGGTGGCCGCGGGCTACCGCCGCCCTGGCGATGTTGCGGGAGAGGAAGACCGTTCCACCGAGGATCAGAAGTCGCATGCGATCAGCCTAGTCAATGACAGAATAGATGCAGAGGAATTGTCTTCTGCTGAGAGAGGAGCGCTGCCCGCAGTGCCGCAATGGACCCAAGACCCCCTGTTGAACAGCTGGATCAGCGCCGGATTGAGCATCGTGATCGGCCTGCTGGTGTGGGGGGTCGGAAAATTCGTCATCGCCAAGCTGGTGCGCCGGGTGCGCAATGGCAGCTCGGTGTTCAAGTTACGGGCTCTGCGCTGGGCGCAACCGGCGCTGCGTCCGCTCGACTCGGAACGCCGCGTGCAACGGGCCGGCACCATCGGCACGCTGTTGACCTCGGTACTCGGCGTGGTGATCGTGGTGATCGTCTTCGTCTACGTGCTTTTGGCCTTCCAGATCAATGTGGTCCCGCTGCTGGGCGGCCTGGGCATCCTCGGTGTGGCGATCGGCTTCGGCTGCCAGCAGCTGATCCGGGATTTCCTCGCCGGGATCTTCATCACGCTCGAGGACCAATACGGAATCGGCGATGTGATCGAAACCTCGGAAGTCGTCGGGATCGTGGAATCAGTCGGTCTGCGGATCACCAGGGTGCGTTCTGCCGACGGTGCGATCTGGTACCTGCGCAACGGTGAAATCCTCCGGGTGGGCAACCGCTCGCAAGGCAACTACCAAGCACCGGCCGACGGCGATGAAGGAGCGGGAATCTGAGATGACCGAAGAACCGCAAGGCCTACCGATTCCGTCCCGCTTCGGCGAACCGCTGGCGCGGCTCACCCCGGTCAGCGGGCCGGCCAGCAATTTCACCGCACCGCCGGAGAACTTTTACCAGACCGTGGGCGGGCACGATACCTTCGTGAAACTCGTGCACGAATTTTATCGCCGGGTCGCCGACGACGACCTTTTGCGCCCGATGTACCCCGACGAGGACTTGGCTCCGGCCGAGCGCCGGATGCTGATGTTCCTGGAACAGTATTGGGGCGGTCCCAAAACCTATTTGGAAGAACGCGGGCATCCCCGCCTGCGGATGCGGCACGCCCCGTTCGCGGTCACCCCGGCGGCCCGGGACCGCTGGTTGGAACTGATGCGGGCGGCTTTGGACACCCTGGAGCTGCCGCCGCTGCAGGAAACTACCTTGTGGGACTATTTGGAACGCGCGGCGCACTCGATGGTCAACTCGGCCTGAGCGGCGAAGCCCCTGCTGGACCTGGCCTCTGCTCAATCTGAGTCGCCCGGCCGGCTAGCTCAGTTGACTGCCCGGCCGCACCAAAACGTGCCCGGCTCCGCTGCTGAGCCTGAGCCAGCGGGCGGACTGGAAGAGCGCCACCGGCTCGCCCGGTTTCCAGAAGCCCAGGGCATAACCGGCAAAGGCAGCTCCGGCGGGCACCCCCGGGACATCCGGCAGCTCTCGCCCCCAGACCGAGGCACGTGCGTTGTTGACGATCAGGGCGCCCGGATTGACCGGAATGATCTGTGCTACCTCGCGGACGCCGGTTTTTGCCGCCTGGATCAATCGGTCCGCGTCCAACTGCGCCACGAGCCGCCAATCGGCCCGTGGCGGGCTCACCGAGGCCCAGGCTTCCCGGACGCCCATCGGCGGGACCGGCAACTCCCGCTCGCCCGGCTCAAGCCGGGCGAGCCGGTCCGCGACCGAAGCCAAACTCACGGTATCGTCTGAATCCGCCTGCCGCGCTACGGCCATGGTGCGCAAACCCAAAACCGTCGGGGTGCCTTCGCCGAGCAGCTTGGGACGCATCGAGCAAACCCAAGCCGCCAGGACCCCGCTGCTCGCCTGCAACCTGATCGCGCCGTCGTCCGCGGCCCGGGCGCGGGAAACGAAGGTGCGGAAGTCGGCGACTCCGGCGTCGTCGGAAAAGACCAACGTCTGGCTCATTCGGCGGCCCTGCCTTGCTCGCCCGTGGGCGGTCGTCTGCGGAAGTCGATGGGTTCGCCCAGCCAGTTCTCCAGGGCGTGCCGCTGCGGTCCGTCCAAGAACACCGGCCGGCCGGTGTTCCGCGAGACCAGGACCATACCCGAAGCCGCTTGGGCATAAACCTTCGACCCGTCGGCTTCGGCCACCGTATAACCGAAATCGAAGCTCGCTGCACCGATCCGGGTAATCCAAATATTCACGAATACCGGTTCAGTGCGGAAGGTCAGCGGTGCCAAGTACTCGATTTCATGCCGCCCGACCAAAGTGAACTGATCGGCTGCGACCAGATCATTGAAGCAGTCGCCCGCCTGCGCGCCGGCTCCTGCGGCTTCGCCCAAGGGCGTGTGCGTCAACTGGACCCGGGCATCCTCCAAAAACTGAATGTATTGCACATTGTTGACGTGTCCGTAGGAATCGATGTCCCCGAATCGGATCTGCAGGGGAATCTGAATGACCGAGCTCATGCGCTCATCTTCGCAAAGCCCGGCGGCAGGCCCAAATAGTGTGTCCGAAAACACCGCAGTTGAGCGGATTCCCCGCAGCGCAATAGAGTCAGCTCATGACTGAAGCTGCCCATGACCCGCTGGCCGATCTGCTCGGATTACTCGACCTCAGTGACGCGGATGGTGCCCGCACCGACGAAGACCTTTACGTCGGCACCTCGCAAAAGCGCCCCTCGCAACGCGTTTTCGGCGGGCAGGTCCTGGCCCAAACGCTGGTGGCGAGCTCGCGGACGGTGCCGGAAAGCCGGGCGGTGCATTCGATGCACGGGTATTTCCTACGCGCCGGAGACGCGAATCAGCCGATCACCTTCGGTGTGCAGCGACTGCGCGACGGCCGGTCCTTTTCCGCCCGCCGGGTGCATGCCTATCAGAACGGCGAGCCGATCCTGTCCATGATCGCTTCTTTTCAGGAACCCGATGACGGCTTGAACCACCAAGCCGAATTCCCGGAAGGAATTCCGGATCCGGAATCTTTGCCGAACGCCGCCGATCTCCTGGGGAACCTCGACCATCCGGTAGCCCGGGAGTGGACCGTGGAACGCCCCTTCGACGTGCGGCATGTCGGAAGCAACATCTATTTCTCGGTCGACGACGACCGCAGACCGCAGCAGGCAGTCTGGCTGAAAACGGTGGGCGCCATGCCCGACGACCCGGTTCTGCACCGCGCCGCATTGGCTTTCGCCAGCGACTACACGTTACTGGAACCAGTCTTGCGGAGGCACGGAATGCCCTGGCGTTCGGCCGGCGTCAGCATCGCCAGTCTGGACCACGCCATGTGGTGGCACCGCCCGGTCCGGGTCGATGATTGGCTGCTGTACGTCTCGGACTCGCCCAGTGCCTCTGGTGCCCGCGGCCTGAGCTTGGGCAAGTTTTTCAACCGGAGCGGCGAACTGGTGGCTTCGGTGGCGCAAGAAGGCATGATCCGGGTGCCCCGGGAGAAACTCTGATTAACGGCTTCGGGTCCCGGCGCTACGCAGCGATGGCGTAGTACCGGGACCCGAAGCCGGTCCGGAGAGCAGATGCTCCGCTGGGTCAGTCGCGCGTCAGCTTGCGATAGGTCACCCGATGCGGGCGGGCCGCGTCCGCGCCGAGCCGCTCGACTTTGTTCTCCTCGTAGGATTCGAAGTTGCCCTCGAACCAGTACCAGTTCGCCGGATTCTCCTCAGTGCCTTCATAAGCCAAGATGTGCGTGGCCACCCGGTCGAGGAACCAGCGGTCGTGCGAAACCACGACGGCGCAGCCCGGGAACTCCAGCAAGGCGTTCTCCAGACTGGAAAGGGTTTCCACGTCCAGGTCGTTGGTGGGTTCGTCCAAAAGCAGCAAATTGCCGCCCTGCTTCAAGGTCAGCGCGAGGTTCAACCGGTTCCGCTCGCCGCCGGAAAGCACTCCGGCTTTTTTCTGCTGATCCGGGCCCTTGAACCCGAAGGCTGCGACATAGGCCCGGGACGGCATTTCGACATTGCCGACCTTGATGTAGTCCAAGCCGTCGGAAACCACTTCCCACAGAGTCTTGTCCGGATCGATTCCGCCCCGGCTCTGATCGACGTAGGAGATCTTGACCGAGTCACCGATCTTCAGCTCACCGCCGTCGAGCGGTTCGATGCCGGTGATGGTCTTGAACAAGGTGGTCTTGCCGACGCCGTTCGGACCGATCACACCGACGATGCCGTTGCGGGGCAAAGTGAAGGAGAGCCCGTCGATCAGCGTGCGCTCGCCGAAGCCCTTTTTCAGGTTGCTCGCTTCCAGCACCAGGCCGCCCAAGCGCGGGCCCGGCGGGATCTGGATTTCTTCGAAATCGAGTTTCCGGGTCCGGTCCGCCTCCGCGGCCATTTCTTCGTAGCGCGCCAGACGCGCTTTGGACTTGGTCTGCCGCCCTTTGGCGTTCGAGCGGACCCACTCGAGCTCTTCGCTCAATCGTTTGGCTTGTTTCGCGTCCTTCTTGCCTTGCACTTCGAGGCGCGCGCGCTTCTTCTCCAAGTAGGTGGAGTAGTTGCCTTCATAGGGGTACAGCTTTCCGCGATCGACCTCGGCGATCCATTCGGCCACGTGGTCCAGGAAGTAGCGATCGTGGGTGACCGCCAGGACTGCTCCCGGGTAGGCGGAGAGGTGCTGCTCCAGCCACAGCACGCTTTCGGCGTCCAAGTGGTTGGTCGGCTCATCGAGCAGCAGCAGGTCCGGCTTCTGCAGCAGCAACTTGCACAAAGCCACCCGTCGCCGCTCACCACCGGAGAGGACGGTCACATCGGCATCCGGCGGCGGGCAACGGAGCGCGTCCATGGCCTGTTCCAACTGGGAATCGAGGTCCCAGGCATCAGCCGCGTCGATGGCTTCCTGGAGTTTGCCCATTTCTTCGAGCAGGGCGTCGTAATCCGCGTCCGGATTGGCCATCTCTTCGGAAATCTGGTTGAACCGCTGGATCTTCTCGAAGATCTCGCCGACGCCTTCCTGGACATTGCCCAGAACCGTTTTCGCTTCGTTCAACGGCGGCTCCTGGAGCAGGATGCCTACCGTGTAACCCGGGCTGAGCCGGGCCTCGCCGTTGGACGGAGTGTCCAGACCGGCCATGATTTTGAGGATCGTGGACTTGCCGGCACCGTTGGGGCCGACGACTCCGATTTTGGCACCGGGGAAGAAGGACATGCTGACATCGTCGAGGATGACCTTGTCGCCCACCGCCTTGCGGGCCTTGGTCATAGTGTAAATGAATTCCGCCATGCCTCAAGGCTAGTGCTTGCACCCGGAGAACTCACATTCGCCGTTTCCTGCAGAGCTCAGCGCTGGTCCCCCACGAAGCACAATCCGGTGGGCAATACTGGCTGCACCGTCGTGGACACCGCGCCATTGCGGATCTCGCCGATCACGCAGCTCTTGTCCACTTTGACCGAACCTTGGACGGCTTCGACTTCGAGTCCGGTAGGCGTCTTCGAAATCGACACTTCCACCGCCGACGGCGTCGCCGCCAATCCTTGCAGCGCACTGCGGACCTGGTCCTGGCTGGGTTTCGGACTTTGCCCGGCCAGGGTGCCCAGCGCCGAGGTGACTTGCGCCAACATCAGATCAGCTGGACCGGGTGCGGCCGTCGACGTGCCGGAGCTGCTCGGCGAGCTGACCGCCGGAGTCTGCGTGTTGCCTGAGCATCCGGCCAGCAGAAGTACGCCGAGGAGGCCGGTTGCGATACCGCCGGCCAGCCGGGCACCAGGGGTTTTCTGTAGTCCGCTCACCTTTTCATTCTGCCATGCCGACCGGGTACGGCTTCCGCACTGCGGTTCGCCCCGAGGCGAGTACTGCGAGAACCCCGAACACCGCAGCGACGGCCAAGGCCGCGAACACCGGCCACAGCCCATCGGCGCCGGGTCCCATCGGCCGCAGCGAGTTGACGAAGCCGAACACCACGCCGATGATCGCCAGGGATGCCGCAGCGCCAATCGAATCGGCCATGGAAAGCGCCGAGCCGACCGCACCTTGCGCCCCCTCCGGCGCCTCGGCCAGGGTCAAGGTGCTGAGCCGGGGCAGGCCGAACCCCATACCTGCCCCGCCGAAGAACCAGATGACGATCAAGGTCGACGGCGGCCAAGCCAGAGCCGTGGCCAGCACGGCTGCGAGGATCGCGCCGCAGACCAATCCGGCACCGATCCGAACCGCCAAGCCGTGCGGCACCCGGGTGCTGGTGCGGGCTTGGACCTGCGAAGCCAGCCCCCAGGAAAGGGCGCTCACAGTCAAACTCAGCCCAGCCACTGCCGGGCTGAATCGGTAGTGGTCCACCAGTGCCAGAACCAAATAGACTTCGGTGCCCGAAAAGGCTGCGGAGAACATCCCGCGCAGCAAGACCATGCTCGGCAGGCCCCGCCTCGCGGTCAAGGTCCCGGCCGGGAGCAACGGCCGGACGGTCAGGACCACCCCCAGCAATCCGGCTGCCGCGATCAGCACGGCAAGCCCGCCGGCGAATTCGGCCGCAGCACCCAAAACCAGCATTGCGAGCGCGGCGAGCACTGCCCATACCGCCCGTTTGACCCACGGCGCGGGCGGTGCCGAGGAAACTTGCGGACCGGACGACAACGTCTTCTGCGTCTTCAAACCGGGCAGCATCAACATGAGCACCAGGGGCAAAAGCAGGAACACCGCGAGGAAGACCCACCGCCAATGGAACTGTTCGGCGATCATCCCCGCGATGAACGGTCCCACGACTGCCGGCAGAGCCCAAGCTGCTGCGAAAACCGCGAACACCTTCGGCAGCAGCGCGCTCGGGTAGATTCGGGCGACCAGTACGTAGATCACCACGCTCAGCGCGCCGCCGCCGATGCCCTGGACGGCCCGGGCCAAGACCAGCATCGGCATGCTCTGCGCCAGCCCGGCCAAGAGCAGGCCCACGGCGAAGACCAGCAACGCGGCGAACAACGGATGCCGCGGACCTCGTCGGTCCGCCCATGATCCGGCAAGCACCATCCCGATCAACCCGGCCGCGAAAACCATTCCGAAAGCCAAGCCGTACAAAGCTTCTCCGCCGAGATCCCGGCTCACCGCCGGCATCACCGTGGTCACCGCCAAGGATTCGAACGCGGGGAGCAGGATCAACGATCCCATGCCCAAGGTGGTCAGCAGATACCTCGGTGCCCAGATCGACGTCTGGTCGGCGTCCACTGCCTTTGCGGCCGCTTCGTCAACATTCACCCCACCAACCTAGAACCTCAACTGCGATTGAGGTCAATGGCATGGCCTCGAAGCTTGCAGCTCCGGCGAACTCACTGCTGGCCCGACCGTCGGTCCCGTCCCGGCGCAGCAGGCCGCGGCTGCCCTTGGAATCTCTTGACGTGGCTCTCCCGGACCCGAATAATCGATGGTCATGAGCGAGGATGAGCCGAGTTTTCCAGAAAGAAGCCCGGTTGCTGTCGATATCCAGCTTGCCCGTCGGCTCATCGACACCCAGTTCCCCGAGTGGGCCGGGTTGCCCCTCCGGGCGGTCGAAATCAACGGTTGGGACAATCGGACCTTTCGGCTCGGTGCACAGTTGACGGTCCGCTTGCCAAGTGGTCAGTGGTACGCGCTTCAGGTTGCCAAAGAACAACAATGGCTCCCCCGGTTGGCTCCCGAGTTGCCGTTGCCGATTCCTGAGCCGGTGGCCGAAGAAATACCCGGGCAAAGCTACCCTTACCCCTGGTCGGTGTATCGCTGGATCGATGGCCGCGTCGCCCACGAAACCGGAATCTCGGACTTCTCCGAGTTCGCGACCGCCTTGGCTCGATTCCTGAAGGCATTGCATCGAATCGATCCGAGCGGCGGGCCGGCACCGGGAAAGCACAATTGGCATCGGGGCGCGGCCCCTTCCGTTTACGCGGCGGAGACGATCGACGCCATTGACGCGTTGGGCAGCGAAATCCCTGGTGACGCGGTCCGAAGAATCTGGGATCACGCGGTCGATTCGCGGTGGCAGGGCGATCCGGTCTGGTTCCATGGCGACGTGGCCACCGGCAATCTGCTGACCCGCGATGGCAGTCTGTCAGCGGTCATCGATTTCGGCAGTTCCGGTGTCGGCGACCCTGCCTGCGACTTGGCCATCGCCTGGACATTCTTCGACCGAGCGGCCCGTGATGCGTTCCGTGCGGCGCTCGGCGTCGACCAGGCAACTTGGTCCCGCGGACGTGGATGGGCACTGTGGAAAGCTTTGATCAGCTTGGTGGACGCGCTGGAACACAATCCTGGCGCAGCCGCCGGACCGCGACGCGATCTCCGCCGGCTGCTCGACGACTTCGGCGCGTCCGACTGAGTCCCAGCTTTTCTGACCCGGCCCCTTCGCCGCCGGCCACAGCGGACGATGAAGCGGTCGGGGCTTCAGAAGACGCCCAACCGCCCAGCCCAGGACAGAAAGCTCTGCCAGCGCAGTCTGGCCAGTTTGGTCTCAATACGGCGCATGCACCGGCGACTCGACATCCTCGGCACCCTCCTCTGCCTGCTCCGGCTCCGAATCCCGGTCATCCCGGTCCACGGGTTCGCCGCTGGAATCCGCTTGGGACAACAGAGTCCCGGATGGCGGATCAGCAGCCGCGCCGCCGCTGGAATCCCCCGGCTGCCCCGATGGTCCAGAAGATTCAGAGGGCTCAGAGGGCTCAGAGGGCTCAGAGGGCTCAGAGGATTCTGCCGAAATCTGACTTGTCTGCACCGCACGGCGGAACTTCGCGGTGCCCCACACCAAGTCATGGCCGACCGCATCTGCATCGATTTCCGGCGCGATGCCACGCCGTCCGTCGTCCTTGCTCCACTGCCGCAACTTCAGTTTTCCGGTCACAATGACCCGCTCGCCTTTGCTGATGCTGGCTGAAGCGTTCTGCGCGAGCGCACGGAACATCGATACCGAATACCAGTTCGTCGCCGCATCGATCCACTGGTTCCGGCCTCGGTCGAACCGCCGTTCGGTGGAACCCAATCGAAAATTCGCCACCGGAAGCCCGGATTCAGTCAGCGTCATCTTGACTTCGCTGGCTACGAAGCCCCGGACTGTCACAACATCGCTCATGGTGTTTGCCCCTTCCGCCCATCATTTGATTCGCCCGCCCATCTGGAGCGGTGTGCCAAGTCTGGCGGCAGACGCGGGCGGCAACCAGTCCCAGGTTCCGGGAAGTGGGGAAACTCCGGCTTTCTATCCCCTGTGGAGGATAAGTCGAGTCTTTCTCGCTGGATTCGGTACAGTAGTCACGGTGCTTTCGCCCGGTGAAAGCGCCCAGCCCCGGTAGCTCAGCGGATAGAGCAGGAGCCTTCTAATCTCTTGGTCGCGGGTTCGATTCCCGCCTGGGGCACAGCGCTTCGCGCCTGGCTTGCCGAAGCCGGTAGATCGGCAGGCCAGGCGTTCCCGGTCTTGCCGCAGTTTCTAGCATCCCTAGGAGTATCCATGGGGCCATGGGGCCTACCGCTGTCGATCATCGCCCTGCTGATCTTGGTCAGTTGCGTCGTGCGATTCTCCCGCAACTTGTCCTACCGGATGGTGGGCATCATGACCGGCCTCCTCCTGATCGCCATCTGCCTGCTGGTGAATACCGACGGCGTCTATCAGGGTTTCGATCAGCTAATGGGCGGGGCCAATCATGCCTATTTGCTGGTGCAGCTGACCTTCCTCTTCGGTTTGTTCTTCGTGAAGAACGCCTTTCTGCCCGATCCCGAAAAGCTCGCGGCCGGCTCCCGATTCCCGGTTGCCGCCGTAGAACTCGGCGTCGCCGTGGTTTTCGGAACAGCGGTCACGGTACTCTTCTTCCTTTCCGATCTTCCGGTGACCGACTTCCGGGTGGAGTCCTACCGGCTGCAGCCGGCGGTCATCGGTTTCACGCAATTGATCAACATCTACATCGGCGTGAGCAGCTACCAATTGGCGGCCCGGACGCTGCGGTTGAGCCGCGGGCTCAGTGGCGCCCGCCGCGTCTGGTACGCCGTCATGTCGTTCGGATTCCTGATTGCCTGCATCGCGGTCATCGAACGTCTGGTCGCAGCGCTCAGCTCGCTGTCCACCGGTCAGCTGCCGGCACCCGTCTACCAGACCGTAGACGGGATCTTCGTGCTCCTGGCACTGCTGCTGTGCACCACTGCGGCACTCGGTCTGGCCCTGGCGCACCGAAGCCGGCGCCGAACCGGGCAGAGCGCAGAACGCGACGAACTGTTCTAACCGGGATGCCCTTCCGCACCGGGCGGAGAACCGGCCGAAAAACGCTTCCTTCTTGGCGCTCCGGCTAGCACAATGAACACATGCCTTTTCCGAAACCATGGCTCAGTCCTGAGCTCGTTTCTGCCGGCCGCGCGCCAATGCACGCGCTGGAGCACCCGGAGCAATTGCTGCTCGACGGCCTCTGGGACTTCGAATTGCTGGACTCCCCCGAGGCCGAGCCGACCGGACAGTGGCGCCAGATCCGAGTCCCCGGGGCCTGGACCATGCAGGGCACCGCCGACCTGCCGCAGTACACCAATATCCAGATGCCATTCCCGCAGAGTCCACCAGAAGTTCCGGCGAAGAACCCCACCGGACGCTACCGGAAAAACTTCACCGTGCCGGAAGCCTGGCGCGGACAACGCCTCGTGCTGCATGTCGGAGCCGCGGAAAGCGTGCTCCTGGTCAGTGTGAACGGGCAGCAGGTCGGCTTCAGCAAGGACAGCCATTTGGCTGCCGAGTTCGAGCTCGACGGGCTGCTGAACGACGGCGAGAACGAACTCCTGCTCACCGTGGTGAAGTTTTCGGACGCCAGCTTCATCGAAGACCAAGACCAGTGGTGGCATGGCGGGTTGACCCGGAGCGTTTACCTCTACCGGACGCCGCCCAATTATCTGCAAGATGTGGCCGCGGTCGCCGACTTCGACCCGCTGACCGGCGACGGCACTTTGGAGCTGACCGTCACGGTAGCCGGCACCGACGCCCAGCTGCCGGACGGCTACCGGGTTCGCGCGACTTTGGCAGACCAGGCGCCGGTCGAAGCAGAGCTGCCGTCGCAGCAGCGGAAGGGCTTTGTCCTGGATCCGGAAACCGTCCCGGACGCAGCCCTCGGCGACCTGGACTTGCCCGCTGCCGTCTACTTGTCGGCAGCCGGCATCGAGTTGGATGAACAAGTCGAGGAATTGGTCCAGGGCTACCACCGGGCGACCTGGCGGAAACCCGGCGAAGTCCAGCTCCGGATCCAGCCCGGCCAGGTACAACCCTGGTCCGCCGAGCTGCCGCAGCTCTACCGGCTACTGGTACAGCTGATCGATCCCGAAGGCCGGCTGACCGATGAAACCCGGATCGACGTCGGCTTCCGCCGGGTAGTGGTCCGTGGCCGGGATTTGCTGGTCAACGGGCAGCGGGTCTGGATTCAGGGCGTCAACCGGCACGACTTCGACCCGCATACCGGTCGGACCCTGGACCGGGAACAGCTGCACCAGCAATTGGCCCAACTCAAGCGTTTCAACATCAATGCCATCCGCACCTCGCATTATCCGAATGATCCGGTGTTCCTCGAGTTGACCGACCGCTTCGGTTTTTACGTCATCGATGAAGCCAATATCGAATCCCATGACTGGGCCAGAAGCATCTGCGACAACCCGCGGTACCTGGGCGCCTTCGTCGACCGGGTCTCCCGGATGATCTTGCGGGACAAGAACCACCCGAGCGTGATCATCTGGTCGCTCGGCAATGAAAGCGGCAGCGGAGCCAATCACGACGCCGCCGCAGGCTGGGCGCGCGGCTACGATCCGCACCGTCCCTTGCACTACGAGGGCGCGATCAATGCGGACTGGCATTCCGGCCACCGGCAGACGGACATCGTGGCTCCGATGTATCCGCCGATCCAAGCCATCGTCGCCTATGCGCAGCATCCGGCGGCCGATCGGCCGCTGATCATGTGCGAGTACCAGCACGCGATGGGCAACTCGAATGGTTCGCTCGACGATTATTGGCGGGCGATCCGCTCGACGCCGGGGCTGCAGGGCGGTTTCATCTGGGAATTGTGGGACCACGGCCTCGATCCGGAGGCCACGGGGCAATACCGTTATGGCGGAGATTTCGGCGACACGCCGAACGACGGCAACTTCTGCATCGACGGTCTGCTGTTCCCCGACGGCACACCGCACCCCGCGATGTACGAAGTACGCCGGATCTTCAGTCCGGTCGAGTTCGAATCAACCGCCAACGATCTGCGCCGTGGAGTCCTGCGTCTGCGCAATATGCAGCACTTCGCCGACCTCACCGGGTTGGCATTCAGCGCATGCCTGGTGCGGGTCGACGGCGAAGGCGATCCGCTGGCCCTGGCCGCGGCAGCCGGCCCGGGCGGGATTGCCGACGTCGTGCTACCCGATTCCTGGACCGAAGCCTTCGGTTCAGCGCAGACGATCGGCCTGCGGCTGACCGTCTGCACCGCCGGGGATCGGCTCTGGGCCGCTGCCGGGACGGAACTCGCGCAACTCCAGCTCACCGTCTGCGAACCAGCCTCCGTGGTCGCCTCCGGCGGGCCGGGCCAAGCGCTCGATCTGGATGCCGAGGGCCTGCTGCGCCATCCTTTGCTCAGCTCTGCACCGGTGTTGAATTTCTGGCGGGCCCCGACCGACAATGACCGGCTACGCTTCGGCGGCGAGGCCTTCGGCGGCAGCGGCCTCGACGCGGTGCAACGCGATCTGGAACAAGTCCGGTGGTCGGCCGACCGTTCGGCAGCCGTCGTCTCCAGCAGCTACCGGACCAGTACCGGATTCACGATTCGGCATCGGCAAGAAATCCGGAGCCTGCTCGACGGCGGAGTGGCAATTGAGGAAACCGTCGAGATCCCGGGCGGGCTCGAGGACCTTCCCCGGGTCGGAATCATGCTTGCGCTGGTGCCGGGCTTCGAATACGTCGAATGGCTCGGCGAAGGACCGCATGAGTCGTACCCGGACCGCCGGGCTGCGGCGATGCCTGGCCGTTGGCGCTCCAGCGTGGCCGGACTCCAGGTGCCCTACCTTCGACCGCAGGAGAACGGTGGCCGCGGCCGGGTCCATGAACTCGATCTGAGCGCTGGCGAAACTTCGCTCCAGTTGCGCTTCGACCGTGGCATGCAGTTTTCCGCGGCGCATTTCCGGACCGAGGATTTGGTGCAGACCCGGCACAGCTGGGAGCTGGCTGCCCGGCCCGAAACCTTCGTGTACCTCGACGTCGTGCACCGCGGCCTGGGAACCGCATCGGTCGGGCCCGATGTCTTGCCGGAATACCGGATACCCTCCGGAACCTACAGCTGGGCTTGGTCGATCAGGTGAGCGGGCTGCTGCCCCGAGAATTGTCGGAAGTCCGCGCGGTCCTGGCCGGCCTTCCCGGGCTGCGGATCCACTCGGTCGTCCTAGCCCCGGAGAGCCGCGAATATGCTGCCTGCCAGTTCCGGGTCGGCAGCCGGTCCGCGCAATTCCGGGCTGCCAAGAACACCCCGGAAAAGGCCGGACTCTTCGTGACCCTTTGGCAACGTTCCGCGGATGGTCCGATCCGGCCGTTCGACGCGGATGACGACGCCGAGCTGTTTCTGATCCGGGCACGGACCGGCGGCTCGCGGGGGCATTTCGTGTTCCGCAAGGAAGTGCTCATCGAGCGCGGCATCGTTTCGCAGTCCGGAATCGGCGGCAAACGCGGATTCCGGGTCTACCCGCCCTGGTGCTCCGGCTTGAATGCCCAGGCCCGCAGAACCCAGCTCTGGCAATCAGCGTGCTTCCTCTTCGACGACGCCAGCCCCGCCCAGATCGAAGGTCATTATGCCTGCTGACCGAACAATGATCACGGCGATCCGGCAAGAGCTGGCGCAGCTCGCCGATCCCGAACGGGCGGCCGGCATGGCCGCTTATATGAAGTCCAGCATGCCCTACCGCGGGGTACCGCTGCCTGCGGTCCGGAAAGTCGTGGCCGCCGCAGCCAAGGCGTTTCCGCCCGCCGACGCCGAAGACCTCCGGGACGCCGCGACCGAGCTCTGGCGCTCCGCCGAGTTCCGCGAAGAGCGCTATGCGGCCGCAGCATTGTGCAGCAGCAAACTGGCCCGCGGCGACCTCCGCTTCCTGCCGTTCTATTGCGAGATCGTCAGCTCCGGAGCTTGGTGGGACCACGTCGACGACGTGGCGCACCGGATAGCCGAACTCTTGGCGGCGCACCCGGACTCGATGAAACCGCAGATCATGCGCTGGAGCAAGGATCCGGACTTTTGGTTCCGCCGGCTCGCGATCATCAGCCAGCTCCAAGCCAAAGCCAAAACCGACCCAGATTTGCTCAGTGCCACCATCGGAGCCAATCTGGCCGATCCGGAGTTCTTCATCCGCAAAGCCATCGGCTGGGCTCTGCGGGACTATGCGAAGACGAATCCGGACTGGGTGAAGGCCTTCGTCACCGAGCACATCGCGGAGTTGAGTCCGTTGTCGCGTCGCGAGGCGCTCAAGCACTTGGCCTAGCGGCGGTTAGGATGAACACGATCATTTCACCGGATCCTCGGGCCGGTGATCGTGAGCCGAGCAGAAAGCACCGCCTTGTCGACAGCCCCCTCCAGCACCCTCGCCAGCAGATTCCACCGGCCGCGCAGCCTCTGGTTGAGCTTCGCGGTGCTGCACCTGCTGATCCTCGGCCTGCTCATGCCGCTGATCCTATCCGGCCAGGTGCTCAGTGATATCAGCTTCTACCGGCAATGGGCCTTCGACGGAATCGACCATGGCCTGTGGCGCGGCATATCCGTCGAATGGGTCTATCCGGTTGGTGCCCTGCTGCCGATCGTCCTGGCTGCCGGCTTCGGTGGTTTCCTGTACCAACTCGGCTGGTTCGTACTCTTCACGATCCTGAACTTCATCGGCGTCTGGTTCCTCACCCGGTCCAGATCGGAACCGGGCTACTACGCCGCCTACTGGTGGATGGGCGCCACGGCCATCCTCGGTACCGTTGCGGTCGGCCGAATCGACGGGATGACCGCTCCCATGGTGATCGTCGGCCTGCTTCTGCTCACCGCCCGGCCCTACCTCGCCGCGGCGATCCTCAGCCTGGCCACCTGGATCAAGGTCTGGCCGGCCGCGGTGCTGTTCGCGATCGTGGTGGCGAGCAGACAACGGCTCAAGGTGATCGTGTCCGGTCTGCTGGTCACTGCCGTCGTCGTCGCGGTCGTCTTGGCCGGCGGCGGGGCCAGATTCCTGCTCGGTTTCCTCAACGCCCAAGGCGGACGGGGTATGCAGCTCGAGGCACCCTTCACCACACCTGGCTTGTGGCAAGCGATCTTCCAACAGAACGGCGCCTACGTTTTCGAAGACACCGTGATCAACACCCGGGAAGTCCGGGGCGGCATGAGTGAAGCCGTGGGCTCAGTGATGAATCCGTTGCTGGCCATCGCCGCGATAGTGATCGTGGTGCTGTTGCTCTGGGCTTTGCGCCGGGGTGCGGACGTCCAGAATCTGATCATCGCCGGCTCGCTGGCCCTGGTCGCTTCGTTCATCGTTTTCAACAAGGTCGGCTCGCCGCAGTTCCAGCTCTGGCTTGCCGCCATCGTCGCGGTCGGGCTGTTCTACGCCAAGGAGCAATGGCGCTTCCCCGGCTATCTGATGCTCGCGATCGCAGTTTTGACCACGCTGGTTTATCCGATTTTCTACGTTCAACTCTACGAATTGAACCCGTGGATCGCAGTCATCCTCTCGCTGCGCAACCTGGCCGTCGTAGTGCTGCTCGGCTGGGCGATCCGTGAAGTGGTCCGGCTGGCCCGTGGCTCCGGTGCCGCGCAGCGTGCGCAGCCGCCGCTGGGCTGATTTCCGAAAGCACGCGGCCAGATCCGGGAGGAACGCAGAACATGGCAATCAGCTTGACCACACCTGATGTCGACGACCTTGCCGGGGTGGTCGAGGTGCTGCGCGGCTGGCAAGCCGACGGCCTACCGATGCAGCTGCATCCGGGCGATCTGGGCTGGTTCATGCGGTTCGGCGCGGCGGCGACCGCGGCGGCCACCCGGCTCTGGCAGCAAGACGGCAAGATCCAGGGCATTGGATTGCTCGACGGCGTCGCCCTGGTCCGGTTGACTCTGGCTCCGGATGCCTGGTCGGACCAGTCTCTGGCGCAGAAGATGGCCGACGATCTCACCGACCCGGGACAAGGGCTGCTGCCGACCGGCGAAGGCTCCGTGGAAGCGCCGGCCGGAGCACCGCTGTTGGCCCGATTGTCAGCGGCAGGCTGGCACCCGGCCGAGCCATGGACTCCGCTGCGGCGCGGGCTCGCCGAGCCGGTTCCGGAACCCGGGATCCGGGTCGAGACCGTCGGACCGGAGAACGCACACCGCTACGCCGACGTGCTACGCGCGGCCTTCGATAAATCCAGTTTCACAGAATCGCGCTGGCACGCCATGGCGGCAGAACCCGCCTACCGGAATGCCCGCTCCTTGCTCGGCTACGATGGCCGGGGAAATCCGGTGGCCGTGGCCACCGTATGGTCCGCAGGACCGGGCAAGCCGGGCCTGTTGGAACCGATGGGTGTTTCCGCGGACTTTCGCGGCCAGGGTCATGGCAGGGCAATTACGCTAGCCGCCGCAGCCGCACTCCGGGAACTCGGCGCCTCGAGCGCGCTGGTTTGCACACCGAGTTCCAACTCCGGCGGGGTTGCGACCTATGCCGCCGCGGGCTTCCAGGAACTCCCGCAGCGATCGGACTGGACCCGCGGTCCGCGCCGGGACCCTAAATGACGTCCCGGATCTGCTGATCCTGCAAGAAGAGCTTCCGGGTCTTGCGATCCACCAGCACGATGTACAGGGCGAACCCCAGCCCGATCAACGCTGCCGCGATCCGGGCATTGTCCAGACTCAGCCAGGCGTCACGCTGCTGCAGATAGGGGTAGACGTTCAGTTGGTCCGAAATCGCGTAGATCATGAAGAAGGACAGGATGAAGTACAGCGATTTCACCTGCCAATCGTTCCGGATCCCGGTCACCGCGAATAGTGGAATCAGCCAGACGACGTACCAGGACTGAATCATCGGAGCGAGCAGTACCACAGCGGCAAAAGCCAGCGCCATTCTTCGGATGATCCGTTCATAGGTGCCGCGGAACATCAGCCACGCCACCAAACCGATCGCCACGACCTTGGCCACGTTCCAGATTCCGTGCGCAATCCCCCAGCCGTCCCAGCCGAAAGCTCCGGCCACGGTGGCCACGGTGAGCCCGATGGCACCCACCGGGGCGTACCAGATCCACACGCTGCCCGGGGCGGAAAGGCCGTTGATCCAGCCGAAGCCGAATCCGTTGATCCAGCCCATCAAAGCCATCAATCCCAAGGAAAGCGCAGCAGTCAAGCCCCAGAAGAGGAACTTCCTCGACCAGCCGGCTTTTTTGCCCGCCCACAGCAATCCGGCGAACGGCAGCAGAATCACGGTGATCGGCTTCACGGCAATCGACAGCGTGATCAAAACCACGCCGAGGAAGCCGCGTTTGGTGGCGCAGTAGTACAGGCCTGCGACCGCCAGACCAATCATCAACGCATCGTTGTGCACGGCGGCGATGAAGTTGACCAGCAACAACGGATTGGCCACGCTGAGCCAGAGCGCCCGATGCGGATTGACGCCGTGCAGGACCGCGAGCCGGGGCACATAGATCATGCAGAGCACGATGCCGAACACCGAGGTCAATCGGAACAGGAAAACCGACAGTTCTGGGCTCCCGGCACTGATCTCGACTACGGCTTGCTCAATCCAGAGGAAAACCGGGCCGTAGGGCGTCGGTGCCTCTGCCCAGAGCTTGTCGGCCCCCAATCCGAACCAGTTCGACACCGAGGAGATCCCGTTCAAATACGGGTCCACTCCGGCCTGCACCAGTCGGCCCTGGGCGATGTAGGCATACACGTCGCGGCTGAACAGCGGGATCGCGAACATCATCGGCAGGCCCCAGAGCACGATCGCCTGTTTGACGATCCGGCCCGACGCCGGCGGCCACCCTTTGGCGCGCTGGCCCAGTCTGAGCCAGGCCCGGACCAACAGCATCCCGCCGATCGCCAGGCTGCTGATCGACAACGCGGCACCGATCGGCTCCACCCGCATCCAGGTGAAAACCGGGTTGCGCCAAAGCACCGAGGAGGTGCCCACCCAACCGATGCCGACCGATCCGAACAAGAGGAGCAAGGAGCCGATCAACCCCGCGATCAGCGGAACCCAGGCATCATGGAGCCCATGGTCGGAGCCGGATTCCTCGGATTTTCCGGCCCGGCCGGATCCGGTCATCGGCGCATTGAGTTCTGCGCCGCGGCCATCCGGGCTCGGTTGCGATGCAGTCTCCGGGCGCTCCCCTACACCGGCGGTCGACTCAGGCGTTGTCATAGGGCAGATTCCGATCTTGCTTTTCCCGGGCCGCAGCAGTCAGCGATGCCGGCGGCGATGAAGCTTCGTCCATTTTAGACCGGATGGCGGCAACTCGCTCGCCGCAACACCGGAGGCGAGCGCACTGCAGCCGAAAGACCTCGGCGGAACGGGCCCGGCAGAGTACATTAGTCCAGTGTCTATTTCTTCTGAACGTATTGTCTGGATCGACTGTGAGATGACCGGCCTGGATTTGGCCGCCGACGCCCTCATCGAAGTCGCGGTCCTGGTCACCGATTCCGATCTGAACGTGCTCGGCGAGGGCGTCGACGTCGTGATCAAACCGGCGGACGCCGCATTGGCCCAAATGAACGACTTCGTGCGCGACATGCATACCGCTTCGAAACTTTTGGCTGAGCTGCCGCACGGCACCACTATGGAAGCCGCCGAGGCCGAGGTCCTCGAATACATCAAGAAGTTCGTGCCGGAACCGGGCAAGGCGCAGCTCGGCGGAAACTCGGTAGGCACCGACCGGATGTTCCTGGCCCGCGACATGCCCGCTGTGGTGGAGCACCTGCACTACCGGGTGGTCGACGTTTCCACGATCAAGGAACTCGCCCGCCGCTGGTATCCGCGGGCTTACTTCCAATCCCCTGCCAAGCACGGCGGGCACCGGGCATTGGGCGACATCGTGGATTCGATCAACGAACTGCGTTACTACCGCGAGGCGGTTTTCGTGCCTGCTCCGGGCCCGGATACCGCCACCGCGCAACGAATTTCCAAAAAAATCGGCGCGCCGGAGGCCGATGAGGTCGCGAGCACCCCTTCGGACCCTGTAGAGTAGTTACCGCTGCAAAACGCACTTGGTGGGATTAGCTCAGTTGGCAGAGCGCCTGGTTGTGGTCCAGGAGGTCGCGGGTTCAACCCCCGTATCTCACCCCAAGTAATGCGGATGAGGGCTGTATCGGAGGATTCCGGAACAGCCCTCATTCGTGTATTACGGTAGTTTCAGATCTTCGCCCGAGGGTCGGCGGCAGCGCTGAATTCGTTGCGACGATCCCGGGCGCAGTCTCCCGGGCGACCCAGTTCGAAAGGCCAGAACGCAATGACCGTGCACCCGATCGTCATCAAAGGCGAACCCGTCTTGCACCGCCGCGCCAAAGAGGTCGAGACCTTCGACGATGATTTGCGCACCTTGGTGGCGGATATGCATGAAACCAATCGGGTGGCCAACGGCGCCGGGCTGGCCGCCCCGCAGATCGGCCTCGGCTTGCGGATCTTCGTCTATGCCATGGAGAACGACGACGGCGTTCCGGCACAGGGCGTTCTGGTCAACCCGAGCCTGGTCTTGGGCAAGGTCTCCGGAAACGCTCCGGATCCGGACGATGAAGCTGAAGGCTGCCTTTCCGTTCCCGGTGAACATTTCCCGCTCAAACGCGCTGAATGGGTGCGGGTCAGCGGCTTCGACGAGTTCGGCCAAGCCCTCGAATTCGAGGCAACGGGCTGGTTCGCCCGTTGCATGCAGCATGAATACGACCATCTGGACGGCAAGCTGTACGTTGACCGCCTGGTGGACCGGTATCAGCGCAAGGCCCGGCGGGTCGCCAAAGACCACGGCTGGGGCGTCCCGGGGCTCAGCTGGATGCCCGGCGTGGACCCCGACCCGTTCGGCCATTGATGGACACCGCGGAGCTGCTCGATTGGGCGGACATCCAGGCCTCCGATCGTGCGGAGGCCGGTTCGTTGCTGGCGGCCGAACCCGGCCCGCAGGTTCAGGCTGCACTGCGCATACTGCGCCGGCGTTGGATGGAGATCGGCGCGCCGCCGCCAGCTCCCGGGATCGATGAACTCGCCTGGTTGCACGCCCTGCTGCGATTCATCCCGGAGCAGCTCGAAGGTTACCGGGGCCGCGGGGTTCCGGAGGCTGTGGCCCGGGCTACGCTCGCCGACATCGGGCGGCACGTGGCGATTTCCCGGACCACGAATGGGCATTTCGGACTGGAGACCTGGAAGTGGCTCACCGAACAGGCCAGCGGAACGTTGTTCCAGCTCGGGCGGTTGCATTTCCACCTGATTCCCGGACCGGCAGGCATCCCGGGTTTGCGCGCCGGGGAAAAGGTCCTCGGGATGCACATCCCCGAGGCCGGCCCGCTCCTGCCCGGGTTGGTTCAGGAATCCTTGGCAGGTGCGGTGCAGTTCTTCGGCGAGTGCTTCCCGGAACACCCGGTCCGGTTCGGGCATTGCCATTCATGGCTGTTGGACCCGTATCTGGCCCAGCAGCTGCCGTCCGATTCGAATATCGTCGCTTTCGCCAACCGCTTCACCCGGTTCGGCGAATTGTTCGACGCTCCCGGTGACGCGGTCTACTTCACCTTCCGGACCCGGGACATGACGAAACTGGCCGGACTCCCCCGAGAATCCCGGCTGCAACAAGTGGTCCTCGAACGGATTGACGCGGGCGGCTCCTGGCAAGCCGCCCAGGGTTACCTCAATTTGCCCGAGGTCAGTTCTCCCTGATCACCCGCTGGAGGTCCTCGGAACAGATCTCCCGCAAGTGCTCGAACTGCCGGTACCGCTCCTGGCTGATGGCACCGGACTTCACATCCGACTCGGCTTGTTTCAATTGCCGATCGGCCTCGTCCAGATTGCGTTGGGCGAGTTCCACTGGGTTAACGATTTCATTCATGGCATCATGATCACCCGATCCGTTGTGCAATTCCAGTATTTTCGGCGCACTCGAGCTGTGTCCACAGGCTGTTCCGGGACTCTGGCGAATCAGAGGCCTGAAGCCAGACTCGGCTCCATCATGCAGCCGCCGAGGACTTCTGCCATGGCCCGTTTCTCCGCCTCGGTGACCCACAAGCCATAAGCCGCTTTGACCGAAACCTGACGTGCCACATAACCGCAGCGGTAACCCTGGTTCGGCGGCAGCCAGCCAGCCGCATCGGCGTCGGACTTTTTGACGTTCGCTGGGCCATCGACCGCAATCAGGTTGAGCGGATCGTTGGCGAAGGCCAGGCGCTGTCCCGGTTGCAGCGACTGTGCACCTTTCTGCCAAGCGTCCGAAAGCGCCACCACGTGGTCTATTTGCACCGCACCGGAGGTTTCCGGGCCTCTGCGGAAGTCGATCTGCCGACCGGTGTACGGATCCAAGAGGCTGCCTGCCGCCACTAGGCAGCCGGACCCGGGTTGCACGGTGACTCCGCGCAGATCCCGGCGCAACACGTCGTTGCGGGTATCGCAACCATTGCCGTCGACGTCGCTCCAGGCGGAGCCGAATTTGTCCCTGCCGTATCCGGTCCTCGGCACGGGGGCTTTGACTTCGAGCGATTCCAGCAAAGCCGCCGCCGTGGTCTGGCGGAATCGTGTGACCGGACCGGGAGTATTGGCATCGGCGGGTTCGGCGATGATTTCGGCACCGAGTGCGATCCGCCAATGCTGCGAGCGGTGCAGCAGCGCCGCAGCATTGAATCCGGCACCGAGGAGGAAGGCCATGACCAGCACCGCGCCCGGCCATACCCGGAATGCCCTGCCGTTTTTATGCCTGCCCATTTTCGGGATCATGCAGCGAATCTAGGCTCCGGCACCCACGAAATTGCGCCAAGCCGCCGAATCCGCCGCTGAATGTGGACAACTCGCCTGGGTTTCCAGCCATACGCTCCCAGCCGGAGCCTAGACTGGCCGAATGGCCCATCCAGCAGTGCGGATCGAACAGGCAGTCGCCGCCTACGGCTATGACGCCGTAGTCGATTCGATGCTGAACCTGCTCGACGGCGAGCTGCCCGGGCTCGGCCTGGCTGTCTTCGGCGGCTCGCAGGGGAAGGGATGGAAACCGTACTGGTTGCCGGTTTGGGGTGCCCGGTGCGGGTTGTATCTCTGGCGTGAGGATTGTGCGGAGTCAATCATCGGCAACCTCCGGCACGAGCATTGGCGGGTTCGTGAGATGTGTGCCAAGGTCTGTCGCTACCGACAGATCGGCGTCACGGAACTCCCGGAGCTGCTGGTGGATCCAGTCCCACGGGTCCGGATGGCCGCTGCCCGGGCACTGGGCGAAGTCGGCGAAGCCGAACACGCGGAAGGCCTGCATGCGATGCTGTCCAGTCCGGAGCCGGCTCAACGAGAAGCCGCCAAGCGCGCGTTGTCGGGTCTGGAGGCCCGCCTGGATCGGCGTTTCGACTGAGCCAGGCCGGTTCTGAGCCGGTGGCCCGTCTGGAAAGACCGGACCGATCGGGAAAATCGGATGGGGCAGCCTGTACGCGGGTTACTTGCCGACGAGTTTCACCAGGTAACCGTCAATGATGTCCTTCTCGCTCGGGGTGAACGTGAGCACGCTGTATGTGCCCGACCTCAAGTAGCGCAACATGATATCGAGATGGTTAGGGTTGAGAATGTGCACGGTTCCCCCTGGACCTGCGAGGAACGCCTTGCCGTCGCTGGTCTTCAGCACCGTGACCCCGTTGATCGGTCTGCCCACGAGGTTTTTCATGTAACGGTCGATCGTCGCTGTCTGCTCCGGCGTGAAAGTATCATAGGCTGCCGGGTCAGAATTCAAGACCCTTTGCAACAGCTTCAGGTCATCCTGAGATGTGATGTGGACTGACCCGCCTGGGCCAACCAGCCAGATCGGGCCGTTCGAACTTCTGATAAGTCGCATAGTGCTGTCCTTCCAAAACTGACGGGCAGGGGGCGGGGTGTCAGGGTTGCCTTGCTCCAAATATTCGAGCGGGTTGATATTGGCGTTGTTGCGGAAAATCTCCAAATGCAGATGCCGTGGGTAATAGTCCAACCGGCCGAAACCACTACCGCCCATAACGCCGATCTGCTGACCCCGCTGCACGGACCTCCCACGTCCAACAAATGGGGCCCGGTTGAAATGTGCATAGAGCGAATGGATTCCATTGCCATGATCGATCCGCGCATAGTTGCCCCAGCCGTGCCCATCATTGCCCGATGTACCCCACGTACCATTGACAACCCGGCCTGCAGCTATCGCGAAAATCGGCTGTTCTGGACCGCCCTGCGAATCGATCCCCATATGACGGCGGCTTCCGCCCCGCGGAGCGAGATATCGCTCACCGGGGGCATCGTTGTAACGCCACGGGTCCGTGGGATACACCAAACCAGGGCCGATCGCGAACGCTGATTGTGGGAACAGGACCGAACTGCCAAGGAGTGCAGTTGAGGCAACAACCGTTGCGGTGATGGCTTGGCGCCGGGTCGGCCCAGATACCGAAGCCACGCCTTGCCGGACAGTCATTCCTGAGGTTGAACCGTCATCGAACTTTGAATCCCCCATGAATGAACGGTACTGCACGTCCTTTTGACAAACAAGACCTGGTACATAAAATATCACCCCACCAGTCGTTCACACACGGGCACAGCAAACGTTGCTTTCTGGCGTTGCCAAGCGACAGATCTCAGGGAGGATTAGAGTCCGCAAGATCAATTAAGTTGCCGCAAATTGGGGAATCGTTGACTCTCCCATTGCTCTCCAGATTTCGCATAGCGCAGGCCATACAGGCGCGAGATCTAGTGCAAATCGGGCGGGATGCCGGATGGGGCAGCCTGTACGCCGGGTTCTGTTCCGCCGGACCGTTGCCGGTCCGGCGGCGACGATCATCCATCTACGGACGCCGTTGCCGACGCCCTCTAGCGGCCTACCCGGACACTCGGGCGAGCAGCCCTCGAATGTGCCCTGTCTGGCCTTGCTCCAAGTGGGGTTTACCTTGCCTTTCCAGTCACCTGGAAAGCGGTGGTCTCTTACACCGCCGTTTCACCCTTACCCCTGCAAGCAGAGGCGGTCTGTTTTCTGTGGCACTGGCCTGCGGGTTGCCCCGAGTGGGCGTTACCCACCACCTTGCTCTACGGAGCCCGGACGTTCCTCGGGTTGTTCGCACAACACGCGATCGTCCAGCTGCCCCATCCGACCCTCAAGTATAGCGGTTCACGGGACCATGAATCGCCGGAAAAATCAGCCGCGGACCGGCTTGGTGCTGCGGAAAATCCCCAACCGCCTGCGTCGCGATGCTTTGGCGGACTTTTCTGCCTCGGCCCAGATTCGGTCCATCACTTGCGGATCAGACAAATCCGGGAGTTTGGCCGGGAGCGGGTGCAACGCTTTGGCGCTTCCTACTGGAATGGACGTCATGTTTCCTCCTCCGTCATTTTCATTCTACTGCCGCAGAGCCGAGTCAGCGGTGTCAGGACGCGTTGTTTCGGCGAATGCGATGGCCAGGATATTGGCGAACATTTTTACTACATGGGCGTCGTCCTCGGTGAGGTCGCCGACGTCGGCCGCATCCAAGGTGAGCATTCCGTAGACGTCAAGACCGCTGTTGATCCGAACCGAAATGAAGGTTCGATAGCCTCGGCCGCTGCCACCGTAGTCTTCCGGTCTTTCCTGCCTAAGATCCGGAATGAAGAGATAAGAAGACGTCGAGTTGAAGACGAAGTCCAAGGCCTTCGCCCCGCGGCCGCCGTCTCCGGCGGCGAAAGCCCCCGTCGGCTCGCGCACTCCGGCGTATCGGAAAACTTCGAGACTGTTGGTATCTGGCTCCAGCGAATAGGCCACCGCCCGAACATCCTTGGCCTGTTGAAAGACACCGACCAGTGCGGTCACGGCGTATCTGGTCAATTCGTTCAAGGTGCCGATTCGGCCTTGTTCGGTCTGTCTCGGCATCCGGGAAACCGCTGCTGCCATTTGGCAGACATGGGTGTTCAACACATTGCTGGTGACGAGTGCATGAGCGGCGAGTCGACGCTCCCAACCGAAGCTGGTTGCTTGCAGACCCAAGCTCAGTAGCAAGATTCCAGCTGCCCACCAGAAAAACAATGGCACGTCACGCGCCATGAAAAACAAGATGGTCGCGGCCACCGGCGCGGCAAGGCTGAGAAACTTTGCCGCAATGGCCGCCCAAGCTACGAGGCCGGAGAACCTTTTGGTTCTGCGGCCCGCTGCCTGAGCATTGCGTTTTGCCATGCGAAAAGAGTATCCGGCGGCACGGACAAAATCGGCAGCCTACTTCCCGAGGTCCGGCAGGGAAACGCAACTGACGAAATTGCTGCCGGACTCCTTGGCCACACTCACTCCGTCGACGAAGATTTCACAGGAGAAGCTGCCCACTACCGAAAAATCTTGCGGAATGACATTGACGCTGGCCAGAGCCAGGACACTGTCTGGAAAATCCTGGTACCAGGTGCCGTCGGCTTCCGCGGACTGCGCGCCTTCACCAGCCTGATAGCGTACGGTGACCGGGATATCGCTCGCGACCACGATCCGGATCGCGTACCGTTTCGGTGCGATGTTGACCCAGGTCTCCTCGACCATCCGGCGATCCGAGTTCGAAGCCGCTTGGCCCGCCGTGCTCCCGAGCAACACCAGGGTGATCACCGACATGAAGCTGACCACGATCGCTATCAGCAGGCCCACACTGCCGGTCACGATGCCTGTGATCGCCATTCCCTTGCCTGCCGTGCGCCGGGCCAAGGCCACTATGCCCAACACGACGGCTGCTGTGCCGAGCAGCAATGCAATGAGCGAGACGAACGGCAGCGCCGCCAGCAGCAAGGCGACCACGCCCAGAACCAGGGCCGTGATGGCCAGTCCGCTGCCCGGTTTGACCTGGGCTGCGAAGTCCTCCGGAAGGGTGGCCGGGCGGCCCTCCTGAAATGTCATGAAAGCCCTCGGATCTCAGCTGGCGGAAGGTTCAGGACTTCGGGAACGCCGGCGGATGCACCCCGGCCATTTCTTCCATCACCCGGACCACTTGGCAGGAATAGCCGAATTCGTTGTCGTACCAGACATAGAGCACCAAGTTCTTGCCGGAGGCGATGGTCGCCAAACCGTCCACGATGCCCGCACGCCGGGACCCGACGAAATCGGTGGAAACCACTTCGGGCGAATCGATGTAGTCGATTTGCCGATGCAGTTCCGAATGCAGTGAAACATCCCGCAAGTAGGCGTTGACCTCGTCCTTCGACGTCTCGGTCTCCAAATTGAGGTTCAGGATCGCCATCGAAACATCCGGAGTGGGAACCCGGATCGAATTGCCGGTCAGCTTGCCCAAGAGCTCCGGCAATGCCTTGGCCACGGCTTTGGCGGCGCCGGTTTCGGTCAGCACCATGTTCAATGCGGCCGAACGCCCACGCCGATCACCCTTGTGGAAGTTGTCGGTCAGATTCTGGTCATTGGTGAAGGAGTGAACGGTCTCGACGTGCCCGTGCACGATGCCGAACTTGTCGTTGAGCACCTTCAGCACCGGAGTGATCGCATTCGTGGTGCAGGAAGCCGCCGTGATGATCCGATCGGTATCCGAAATCGCCGCATGATTGATCCCGTGCACGATGTTCTTCAAGTCGCCCTTGCCCGGAGCGGTGAGCAGCACCCGGGCCACGCCCGGACTCTGCAAGTGCTGGGACAGGCCGTCGGCATCGCGCCAGCGGCCGGTGTTGTCCACCACCAAGGCATCCTTGATCCCGTAGGCGGAGTAGTTGACCGCGGCCGGATTGTCCGCGTAGATCACCTGGATCAAAGTGCCGTTGGCCAAAATGGTGTTGTTCTGCTCGTCGACCGTGATCGTGCCGTCGAAAGGACCATGCACCGAATCCCGGCGCAGCAGGCTCGCGCGCTTGACCAAATCCTGTTCCGAACCCTTGCGCACCACGATCGCGCGCAGCCGCAGCCCGTTGCCGCCTCCCGCGTGTTCGATCATGATCCGCGCCAAGAGGCGTCCAATCCGGCCGAAGCCGTACAACACCACATCGGTGCTGTTGCGCTCGTCGATGCCCTGCTGTTCGACCACATCCGCCAGCTCGGTGCGCAAGAACTCCTCAAGTCCGTACTGCTCGCCGTCGGCCAGTTGCGCTTTGAACCGCAGACTCAGCCGCGCCAGGTCGATCGAGGCTGCACCGAGTTTCATCCCGGCCAGCGCCTGGAGCATCGGAAGGGTCTCCTCCAAAGGCAGTTCGACGTCGTCGATTTGCCGCGCCCAGCGATGCGCCTTGAGCAAGCCCATGACCGACTGATTGATCAGCGAACGGCCGTAGACATTGGTGACGACGTTGTTTTCCCGGTAGAGCCGGCCGATCAGCGGGATCATCGCCTCGGCCATCGCCTCACGTTTCGCCCAAGTGTCGTGGGCGAGTTCGGGGTTCACAGTCACGGGTTTTCCTTCCTGAATCGAAACACCTTTGGTTCAGATCCGCTGACAATTCTAAGCGTTCGTCCAGGAAGGAATGGCCCGCAACCGGTGCGACGTGGCCAATCTCACGTACTCAGGCCACGGTCTCCGCCAACCGGGGGTAATCGTTGTAGCCGGCGGCCTCCGCCGTATAGAAAGTGCTCGGGTCCGGTTCATTCTCCGGATGGCCGCCCTGCCAGCGTTCCAGCAGATCCGGGTTGGCGATCACCGGGCGCCCGACGGCGACCACATCGGCCAGGCCGTCGGCGACCAGAGCCGCCGCCTCCTCCCGGTCGGTCAACTGGGAAAACCCGCTGTTGAGCATGAACACGCCACCGAATCTGGACCGCAGCCCCTGCACCAAATCGCTTCCGGCCTCACGGTGCAACACGCTCACGTAGGCCAACCCCATCGGAGCCAGGGCATCGAGCAACACGCCATAGGTCGCCGCCGCATCCGTTTCCTCAGATTCGAGCACGCCTTGGATGTTGTGCATCGGAGACAACCGGATGCCGACCCGTTCGGCACCGATTTCCGCAGCCACCGCAGCCACTACCTCGATCGCGAAAGCTGCCCGGTTCTCCGGCGAACCGCCATAGCGGTCTTCCCGCACGTTGGAAACCGGGGACAGGAATTGATGGACCAAATAACCGTTCGCGCCATGGATTTCCACGCCGTCGAACCCGGCATCCACGGCCCGACGGGCCGCGGCCACGAACTCCGCACGGACCTCGTCAACCTCCTCGGTCCGCAGTGCATGCGGCACTTGGTGCGCCAGCTTCTCCCCGCTGAAGTGCACTTTGCCGTCGATCGCAATGGCGCTCGGGGCCACGGTACGCCCGGTCCCGGTGAACGCCGTGTGCGCGGTCCGCCCGCCGTGCATGATCTGCATGAAGATCCGTCCGCCGGCCCGATGCACCTCGTCGGCCACCTTCCGCCACCCGGCGGCCTGCTCGGCGTTCGCAATCCCCGGCTGCCCCTGATAGGACTTGGATTCATCGCTGGGATAAGTCCCCTCGGTGACGATCAGCCCCAGACTGGCCCGCTGCGCATAGTGCTCGGCGATGAGATCTCCGGGGACTCCTCGACTACCGGAACGCAACCTGGTCAACGGCGCCATGACGACCCGGTTCGGCAGCGTCAGGCTCCCGAAGGAAACAGGGGAAAACAAGTTCATATTCGCGATCTTTCGACGGAGTGCAACGACCGGAACTCGGTTTCCGCCCGGCCTAGGCGCTTGCGCACCCGAGAGCGACAACATAGCCTCCGGCCCGCGCATTCCGCAGCCCGGTGGCGCTAAGCTCGATGGGTGCTGATTCTGCTCCCGCCCTCCGAAGGCAAAACACCCGCTCCACAAGGCCGCCCGTTGGCGCTGGACGAACTGTCTTTCCCGCAACTGACGGCGGCCCGGGACCGGGTGCATTCGGCGCTCGCCGAAGTCTCCGCGCATCCGGAAGCGCTCGAACGGCTCGGCGTCGGAGCTTCGCTCGCCGCCGAAGTCGCCCGCAATCTGCGGCTCTCCGACGAACCGGCAGCAGCCGCGCACAGCATCTACAGCGGGGTGCTCTACGATGCGCTCGGCTACCACAGCATGACCCCGGTACAACGGCGGAAGGCCGACGAATCGATCCTGGTGATGTCCGGCCTGTGGGGCGCGGTCGGCTTCGCCGACCGGATTCCGGCCTATCGGCTTTCGATGTCCGTCGCCTTGCCCGGCGTCGGACGCTTGGCCTCCTATTGGAAGCCGCTGCTCAGCGCTGCGCTCGCCGAACGTGCGGCCGGCGAGCTCATCATCGACTGCCGGTCCAGCACCTACGCCACAGCGTGGACGCCGCCCGCGGAACAGACCGTCGAGGTCAACGTCTTCCAGTTGCGCAACGGCAAACGCTCGGTGGTCTCGCATTTCGCGAAACACACCCGCGGCGAGGTGGCAAGGCTGCTGCTGACCCGCCGCGGAAATCCGCCGAAATCTCCGGCCGAGCTGCTCCGCGCGACCCAATCCGCCTGGCAGACGGAATTGCAGCCCGGCAGCGCCAAACGGCCGCACAGCCTCAATGTGATTCTGCCCGAAGGCGTGAGCTTCGCTGCGCCGAAGCACTGATTCACTGCTGCGCGACGAGTTCCACTTCGAAGCCCTGGGCATCTTCCAGGTAGCCGGCATAATGCGCGGCACCGCCCGCATAGGGATGCTGCTCGGCGAACATCAGCGTCCAGCCGTGCTGACTCGACTCGGCCAGAATCGATTCGACGGTTTCCGCATCCGGCACCGTGAAAGCGAGATGGTTCAGCCCGGCGCGCATCCGGTCATGTCCGGCGGAAACTGCCGGGCCGGCTTCCAGGACCAGGTAGAAATCACCGATCTGCCAAGATGCACCGATCGGATCAGCACCCCAGGAATCTCTGCGGGCAAAGCCGAGTCGGCCCAACAGCCAACCGAGGCTGCGTTCGGCTGCCGCGAAGTCCTGCACCCAGATCTCCACATGGTGCAGCCCGGCCAAGTTCAGCTCCAATCAGCGGAACGGACCAGAATGCAGCCGGAATCAGGGCAAAAGACGATGTCGTCGGCAGCTGCTTTGGAGATATCCGCCAAATCGCCCGGACTCAGTTGCATACCCGACCCCTCCGAGGTGCCATGGAACAATCTGGCCGCGCCGATCCCCCGCCGTTCCAACGTCTTTTCGTAGACGCCCAGCAAAGCCGCATCGAAGCTGGCCGCCAGCTCGGCGCGCTGGCCCTGCACGGTCTGCTGCTCCGACCCGATCGCCGCCAACTGGCCGTCGATCTCTTCCTGCACCGCGGCAAGGTCCGCTGCGGCCCGGCCGACGACTTCCGTCTGGGCCGATTCCCGCCCGGTGATTTCATCCAGACGTTCCATCACTTCGAGTTCGGCGTCTTCCAAATCCGAACGCCGCTTGGCCAATGACGCCAGATCTGCTTGCAGCGCCATCAAGTCCTTGGACAGCCCGCCCGCGTTGAGCCGGGCTTCGTCCCGATCGATCCGATTGACCACTTGCTCGACGTCGCCCTCGGCCCGTTTGAGTTCGGCCTGGGCATCGGCCAACTCGATCGTGATTTGGCCGTGCGCGGAGCGGGCGGCGTCCAGTTCGGCCTGCAGGCGCACCAATCGCGGATCCGCGCGCAAGGTCTTGGCCTGCACGGCCAGGTTCTTGGCCCGTCCGTCCAAAGCCTGCAAATCCAACAACCGAATCTGCTCGGCCGGCGCTGCTTTCGCCATCAGTACCCTCTCTCCACCACGGACCGTTCCGGCCCGATCATCCAAGCCTATGTCCTTCCGGACCGGTTCAGTCCCCGCCCGGGGTCAAAACGAAATCCCAGGGATCGGTATTGAGCTGGCTGACCCGCAGCTCCACGTCGAAACCCTGATCCGCCAAGACGTTCCCGAGCGCGTTCGCTGCCGCCGGCAGCCACAGCCACTCCGAAGCGAAATGCGAAAGGTCAATCAGGAAGGGCCGGCCGTCCGTGCTGCTTTCCCGGGCTTCCGACGCCGCGTGGTGGCGCAGATCCGCAGTGATGTAGACGTCGGCGTCGGCCGTGCGGACCGCGTCGAAAAGCGAATCCCCAGCACCACCGCACAACGCGACCCGTCGCACCAGCGCTTGCCGGTCGCCGGAGACCTTCACTCCGCCGGCCACCGCAGGCAGCACGCTGAACACCAAGGCAGCGAGATCGCCCAGGCTGCTCACCTGTCCGAGCTCGCCGACTCTGCCGATGCCTTCCTCCGGCAAGCCGTGCTTCGCGGCTTGCAGGGGCCGCACATCCTGCAGCCCCAGCGCGTCCGCCAAAACATCGGAAACTCCGCCCACCGCACTGTCTCCATTGGTGTGCACGGTGAGCAGAGCGCATCCGGATTCGATCAACGCATGCACTACCTCGCCTTTGCCGCCCACTGCGGCCACCGAATTCACACCGCGCAAAAACAACGGGTGGTGCGTCACGATCAGGTCGGCACCCCATTCGAGCGCCTCCTCGACCACGTCGATGGTCGGGTCGACCGCGAAGAGGATCTTCTGTACCGGAGCCGCCGGCCGGCCGGCCACCAGGCCCACCGCATCCCACTCTTCGGCCAGGGATTCCGGCCAGAGTTCCTCGACCGCCAACAGCACCTCGGCCACCGCCGGCCGGGTTGCCGCGCCGGACGAATCAGTATCCGACGCATCCGGCGCTTGGCCGGGATTCCCCTGGTTGTTGTGCACCTCATCCATGAGGCCATCTTATGTTGCACTTTCGTAAGCTCTGCCGGGAATCATCCGGCGGTCCCGAACATTGAACCGGATGTGAAAACTTTTGTATTGGGCGGCGGATGCTTCTGGTGCCTGGATGCCATTTATCGGAAAACCAAGGGCGTGGCCGACGTGGCCTCCGGATACACCGGAGGCCACACCCGCCATCCCGACTATGAATCGGTCAGCGCGGGGATGACCGGGCACGCCGAGGTCGTCGCAGTGACCTTCGACGAAACCGTGGTCCCGGAAGAGGTCATTCTGGACTTATTCTTCATTTCGCACGATCCGACCACCTTGAACCGCCAGGGATACGACGTCGGCACCCAGTACCGGTCGTCGATGTTCTACGCCGACGCGGAGCAGGAAAAAGCTTTCCGGGACGCGATCGAGCGGGCGCAGAAGCTCTGGTCTGATCCGATCGTCACCGAAGTCACCAGGCTGCCGGAATTCCACCGCGCCGAGGAATACCACCAGGACTTCTACGCCAAGCACCCGGAGCAGGGCTACTGCCAGGTGATCATCAACCCGAAGCTGGCCAAGGCGAGGAAATATTACTCTTCGTGGCTGAGCGCTTAATCTGGCGTCATCGGCGCGGATAGGCTGTCAAGCAACTTCTTGCTGCACGGCAGGTATTCCTTCAGAACAGGATTCTCATGGCTCCCATCTATGACAACGTGACCGATCTGGTCGGCGGAACGCCCTTGGTTCGGTTGAACCGTTTGACCGAAGGGCTCGATGCGACGGTCGCGGTCAAACTCGAGTTCTACAATCCGGCCAATAGCGTCAAGGACCGGATCGGCAAAGCCATCATCGATGCCGCCGAAGCTGCCGGCGCACTGAAGCCGGGCGGAACCATCGTCGAGGGCACCTCCGGGAACACCGGCATCGCGCTGGCCATGGTGGGCGCAGCACGCGGCTACAAAGTGATCCTGACCATGCCGGAAACCATGTCCACCGAGCGCCGGGTGATGTTGCGCGCCTACGGTGCCGACATCGTGCTCACCCCCGGCTCCGAAGGCATGCGCGGTGCGGTGGAGAAGGCCAAGGAGATCGTCGCCGAGACGCCGAATTCAATCTGGGCGCAGCAGTTCGCCAATGAAGCCAACCCGGAGGTCCACCGGACCACCACCGCGGAAGAGATCTGGGCGGACACCGATGGCAAAGTGGACATCTTCGTCTCCGGCGTCGGCCAGGTGCTCAAGGCCCGCAAGCCGGGTGTGCAGATCGTCGCGGTCGAACCGAAAGATTCCGCGATCCTCAACGGCGGCGCCCCGGGCCCGCACAAGATCCAGGGCCTCGGCGCGAACTTCGTGCCGGAAATCCTGGACACCGAAATCTATGACGAAGTCATCGACGCGACCATCGAAGACGCGGTCCGGGTGGCCCGGGAGCTGGGCACCAAGGAAGGTATTCTGGGTGGGATCTCCTCGGGAGCCATCGTCTGGGCTGCTTTGGAATTGGCGAAACGGCCGGAAAACGCCGGCAAGCTGATCGTCGCTGTGGTGTGCGACTTCGGCGAACGCTACATTTCCACGGTGCTCTACGACGATATCCGCGGCTGATCGGAACCCGGCTTTCCGGATCCGCTGAAACTGAAAGAGGTCCATGGCATTCTTCGCCAGACTCCGTGAAGATTTGCAGGCCGCCGGTGCGCATGACCCGGCGGCCCGCGGATCGGTGGAGAATTTTTTCGTCTATTCCGGTCTGCACGCGATCTGGGTGCACCGGCTGACGCACAAAATGTGGCAGCACCCGGCATTGCGGTTTCCGGCCAGGGCGCTCTCCCAACTGACCCGATGGCTGACCGGGGTGGAGATCCACCCCGGAGCGACCATCGGCAAACGCTTCTTCATCGACCACGGAATGGGCGTGGTGATCGGTGAGACCGCGGAAATCGGCGACGACGTGATGCTTTACCAGGGCGTCACGCTGGGCGGCCGCTCGCTGGCCAAGATCAAACGCCATCCGACGCTCGGCGACCGGGTCACGGTCGGTGCCGGGGCCAAAGTGCTCGGGCCGGTGGTGATCGGTTCCGACAGTGCGATCGGAGCGAATGCGGTGGTGGTCAAAGACGCCCCGGCAGAATCGATCGTGACCGGCATTCCGGCCACCTGGCGGCACCGCGACGCGAAGAAGGAGACCGCTCCCGCGGTCGATCCGGCCGAGTACATCGATCCGGCCATGTACATCTGAATCTTTCCCGAGAACGACGACGGCGGGTACCCCGGTTTCCCGGGGTACCCGCCGTCGTCGTCGGGAACGCTGCCGAACTCAGTGGCTGTCCACTGCCTCGATTTCGCTCTTGTCTTCGCCCCAAAGCGTGTGGAAGGTCCCTTCGGCATCTACCCGCTGGTAGGTGTGCGCTCCGAAGAGGTCACGCAGGCCCTGGGTGAGCGCTGCCGGCAGCCGGTCCCGCCGGAGCCCGTCGTAGTAGGCCAAAGACGCCGAGAACACCGGTACCGGGATGCCCAGCTGCACCGCGGTGGCAACCACCCGGCGCCAAGCGGGCACTGCCTCGGCAATCGCCTCCGTGAAGGCCGGGGCGAAGAGCAGGTTCGCCGGCTTCGAATCGCCGGCGTAGGCGGCAGTGATGTCTTTGAGCAGCTCGGCCCGGATGATGCAGCCGCCGCGCCACAGCGAAGCGATTTCATCGAGTTTCAAATCCCAGCCGTATTCTTTCGCCGCCGCGGTCAGCATGTCCAGACCCTGGGCGTAGCTGACCAGCTTCGACGCGAACAGCGCCTGCCTGACGTCTTCCACGAAACCCTCGCCGACGGCGATATCGGCTTCGTTTCCGATCAGCGTCTTCTGTGCCTCCTTGCGCTGTGCGGCCTGCGATGACAGGGCCCGGGCGAAAACCGACTCGGCGATGCCGGAGGTGGGCGAGCCCAATTCCAGGGCCGAAATCACGGTCCACCGGCCAGTGCCTTTCTGGCCGGCCGCATCCACCACGACGTCGACGAACGGTTTGCCGGTTTTGGCATCGACGTGCCCGAGCACTTCAGCGGTGATTTCAATCAGGAACGAGGACAAAGTGCCTTTGTTCCACTCGCCGAAGATCTCTGCCTGTTCCGCCGGTTCGAGGCCCGCCGCGGAGCGGAGCAGATCGAAGGCTTCACCGATCACCTGCATGTCCGCGTATTCGATGCCGTTGTGCACCATCTTCACGAAGTGCCCGGCGCCATCCGGGCCGATCCAGGCGCAACACGGCTTGCCGTCCACGTGCGCCGATATTTTCTCCAGCAACGGGCCGAGGGCCTGATAGGACTCTTTGGAGCCGCCAGGCATGATCGACGGGCCGTTGAGTGCACCCTCTTCGCCACCGGAGACGCCGATTCCGACGAAATGCAGGTCGTGTTCCGCCAGGGCAGCTTCCCGACGGCGGGTATCGGTGTAGTGCGAGTTGCCGGCATCGATCACGATGTCGCCCGGCTCAAGCAGCGGGACCAGTTGATCCACCACTGAATCCACCGGGGCGCCGGCCTTGACCATGATCAAGACCCGTCGAGGTTTCTCGAGCGAATCCACCAGTTCCTGCAGTGTTTCGGTGCGGATGAAGTCGCCTTCGTCGCCGTGTTTGGCCAGCAATTCGTCGGTGCGCGCCACCGAGCGGTTGTGCAGGGCGACGGTGAAACCGTTCCGGGCAAGATTTCGTGCCAAGTTGGCACCCATGACAGCGAGGCCGGTGACCCCGATCTGTGCAGACATTCTTCCTCCGTGGGGTGATGTGGATCCTTGTTGTGACTCCAGCCTAGCCTCCCCGGGACGGCCGCCCCGGTTCATGACCGAACCGGCGAATGTGACGTTGCCGACCACCGAATTTGCTTCGTATACGATCACCTGTATATTTATCTATGGCCTCCAGGTCTGGCATCCCCCAATAGTCAGAGCTGGAGGCCACTTTTGTGTCCGAGGCGGCTATTCGGCGATCTACTCGACTAACTTCGACAAGTTTTCTGCAACACGCCCCTCGCGTCTTGCACACCAGCAGATCGTGGTTTATATTTTTCAGTAATGGCTCCCGGCCGTCGTATCCCCCAATGACGACGGCCGGGAGCCATGTCTATCTGCAGCTCATCCGCCACCGGTATCATCGTCAGGTGAAACCTTCCCTGGCCCGCATCGTCACCGAGGCATTCGCCCCCACCGTACTGGTATCAGTTTTCCTGCTGGGCAGCGGGGCCGCCCGGGATGGTTGGCGCGGATTGCTCTTCGGGTTCATCGCAGCGATCTTCGTGGCACTCGGCCCATTTCTGGGCATTCTCATCGCAGCGCGGAGCGGAAAGCTCACGGACCACCACGTCGGGGACCGCAAGCAACGGCTGCCGGTGCTGATCGGCAGCCTGGGCAGCGCCGCGATCGGCTTGGTCGTGCTCTTGCTGCTGCAGGCGCCCCGGACCGCCGTCGTCGGGCTCCTGGCCACAGCACTCGGCATGATCGTGGTCGGCGCGGTGAACGCCTTCTGGAAACTCTCCGTGCACAACGCGGTGGCGGCATTCGTCGCGGTGGCCACGGTCGGCAGCTTCGGCTGGGCCTGGGCACCGCTCCTACTCTTGCCCCTCGTCATCGGCTGGTCCCGGGTGGTGCTCAAGGACCACACGGTGGCCCAAGTCATCGCCGGCGTGCCTGCGGGCGCGCTGGTCGCGGTGCCTTACATCTTGGCTGGCGTCTAGCTTCCAGCGCGCCGCCCGAACCGGGCACGGCAACCCGCTTCGACCGCGACAATCACTTCCGACAGACTCGGACCGGGATTCGGCGTCTTGCGCCCCGGGAACCCAACCAGTCCGTCAGGGGTGCCCCTCGGATTGCCGCCGGACCATTTCCCGGATCCAGACCGGCGCGAACGGCGAAGTGCAGTTGGCCGGCGTCGGATAGTCCTTCAGGACTTCGAGGCGCTCCCCGAGGTCGATGGCCCGCGCACGAAACTCGGCATGTGCGATCCCCAGCTGAGCCAGGCAATTGTTCATCGACCACTGCAACCGGTCCGGCGCCTCTTTCATCTCGGCTTCGATGACGTCCAGCAGTTCGGCGAGGTCCAACCCTTCAGGCGCCTTGACCACGCGTTCGGCAGTCAGTGCCCAGCCACCACTAGCGATCACCGGATCCGGATCAAGTAGCCACTCTCGCCGCAAAGCCTCGGCGTGCGGACCCTTTTTCACCACATAGTTGATCAACCAGTCATGCACCTTGGGGACCCGGGCCGACCGGAGCATGACGTCCAGTTGCTCCCGGGAAAACGATTTCGGCCGGCAGATCAGGATCGCCAAGAGCCTGGCCGCGGTGTCACCGGTCCGCCACAGCTCCGGAACAAGTTCCGGCTGTTTCTTCAAGCGCTTGGCCAGAGCCCGGAGCTCACCGAGGTTGACTCCATGGTCATCACCGTGGCGCAGGTTCACCGCGCGCACCTTTGGGTCTTCGAGCACCGCCAATTCGGCCATCACTTGAGACGCCGTCGACTCGGCCACTTTTCGCACCTCCGGTAGGACATCCAATGGCCCAAGCCTACGCAATCCGGAGGGCGGCCTCCCCCGACGACCTGATCCAGCTGTCCCGGATTCGGCCGGACCCGATTCAGCTCGACCTGGCGAGCAACCAGAGGAATCCGAGGAAGGACGCGGTTCCGAGAAACATCCCGAACCAGGATGCCAGTCGGCTGAACCTGGGCCAGGTCGCCCCGGGCTCCTTGCTCAATCGAAGCCCTTGCAGGCCGAACAACAGCGGCAGAACCGACATCAGGACGGAGAAAAACCACTGCCCACCGGTCGCGGAAATGCTCAAAACCATCCAGATCCCGAAAGCCCCCAGGCCCACACTCAAAATCGCGCAAACCTGCCCCGGAATTTCCTTGGCCGCTGCTGCTTTGCCCTTGTTCACCTGGATTCCTTCACTGCTCAGACCGATGGAGCGACGGTGTCGTCGAGAAGCACCCTACGGCTAACTTGATCAATTGATCAAGTTTTCCGGAGCAACGTCGACGGATCACAAAACGCGGCCACTTCGATAGGCTTGCCGGTAAACCCCTGAATTCGCCGAGAGGATCTGCCGTGCCATTTCGATTGTTGGTCACCGGAGCCAGCGGCGCCGGCAGCACGTCTTTGGGCCGGGCGCTTGCCGATCGGCTCTCGATACCGCACGGTGATTCCGATGACTACTTCTGGCTGCCGACGGTTCCGCCCTACCAGGATCCGCGCCCGGCGGCCGAAAGGCTGTCCTTGATGGAGTCGGTTTTCCTGCCCCGGGACTCCTGGGTGCTCTCCGGGTCGCTGATGGGCTGGGGAGAACCGGTCATGCCGCGCGTCGACGCGGTGGTGTTCCTGACCCTCGGCGCCCGAGAACGCCTGGCCCGGCTGGAATCCCGGGAAGCCGGCCGATACGGCGAGGCCATTGCGCCGGGCGGACCGCTTGCCCAAGCCCACCGCGAATTCCTCGAATGGGCCCAAGGCTACGACGATCCGGATTTCGACGGCCGCAGCTTGGCGAGCCAAAACCGCTGGCTCGCCAGCTTCGACCTTCCGGTGCTCCGTCTGGACACCGGAACGACGGTGGCGGAACTGGCCGACCAGGTCATCGCTTGGCTCGACTCGCCGGATTTCACCAGTTGACCGGCTGTCTGCCGGTATCGATACAACAAAGAAATCCCCGGCCTCGAGGTCTCGCAAAACCTGAAGCCGGGGATTTTTCCTGGGTGGGCCCTACCGGGATCGAACCGATGACATCCACGGTGTAAACGTGGCCTATGCCGGACATCACCGCAGGTCAGCGGCCTTATCCGTCTGGTCTGTGGTCCTTTTGTGGTCCTTCGACCTTCACAGAGGCCAAGATCAGGTCCTCCATTCGCTCCGCGACGTGGTCCAAATCTTGATCGAAAAGACCAGTGTAGGTATCGAGCGTGATGGCCGCCGTAGCGTGCCCCAACATCCTTTGCACCGACTTTACCGAAGCGCCGGACTGGACTGCCCAAGATGCCGCCGTGTGCCGCAGATCGTGGACCCAGAGGTCCGCGCTAATCGTCGGAAGTTTCACAGGGCCGCCGGCCGCATCCTCCACCGCAATCTCATTCACCCTTCGCACTGCCGCATCAAAATAGCGGGCCTTGAAATTGTTGGTTCGGATCTGCCGGCCGCGCCCCGTCGTGAACAGCAGATCGTCGGGCGCTTTGCCTTCGGCCTGCGAGACCAAGAACGCCAAGGCCAGCAGGGTCAGCGGCACCGTCCGCGCCTTGCCGCTCTTCGGCGGCCCGACAACTGCGCCCAACCCGCGGACGAACGTCACCGAACGTTCGATACGAAGGCGTCGCCGCTTCACGTCAAGATCACGCACGCGAAGCTCGACGACTTCACCCATTCGCAACCCAGTCGTGGCGAGAACCCAAATCAAGGCGCGGTAAATTGCCTCCACGGCATCGGCCAGCGCATCGACTTGCTGTGGCGTCAAAAAGATATGCTCACGCTTCCGCCCCTGCGGCAGATTGACCCCTTTGGCCGGGTTCTTGGTTATACGGCTCTCGGAAATGCACCACTCGAGGAAGGTCAGGAATCGGCCGTGGATTGTCTGCACCGTCCGGCCGGCCTTATCCATGCTGGTTACCCACTTTTGCACGTCGGCAGTCGTGATGTCGGCGAGGACCTTACGCCCCCAATAGGGCTTGATGGTGGCGGAGACATCGCTCTTGGTGGTGTCGAGCGTGGACGGCTTGTAGTGCGCCAGCGTGGCGAGCCAATCCTCGAGCAGTTCGTCGACAAAAACCCGTCCGCGCTCCGGCGAGACATACGACCCGGTCTTTTGGTGGTGCGTCACCCAGACTAGATGCTCTTCGGCTGCCGCTTTGCTCACGAATGAGCGCTTCTGCCGCTCCCCCGCATCAGTCCAGACGGCCTGCCATCGTGATCCTTTGCCGTACCGGGTGGTGCGCTTTTTGGTCTTGGTGTGCCACAGGTCGACTACGCGAGCCATTCCCGGCTCCGGGGTCGTTGGTTCATGGGTGGTGGTCCTCGTCGTTGGTGAGGGCTTCGTGTTCGTGTTGGCGGAGGTAGTTGATTCGGTCGGCGAGGACCATGGGGATGACCCAGAGTTCGTCGGCGAGTTCGTCGAAGCTTCGCGCCCAGCGTTTGGCGGCGACGAGGGCTTCGAGGGTGATGAGACGGCGTGCGGTTTCGACGCGGACGTCGATTTCGGCGGCCGTGGTTTGGCATTCGGTATGGCCGCGGTGAAGATGGACGAGCTCGTGCGCGAGGATGCAGCGTCGTTCTACCTGTTGGAGGTTTTTGTCCATCCAGATCGTGTCGACGCCGTTGGTTCTTCCTGGCGCGGTGCCGGGCAGGGTGACCATGTGGAGGTCGACGTGGTCGAGTCCTCGGAGTTCGCGCCAAGGGTGATACATGCCACCGACTGTAGCGCCCGGCACCGACAGTATTTGACCGGTCGATCAGTTTTCGAGCCTTATAGCCGGTCTGCTCCGTTGAGTTCAGCTTTGACGTCGTGAATCTGGACGTATGCGGCATACAGTTTCGGGATCGCGATCCAAAAGAGCAACGCAGTCCAGGTGAGCAGTCCGACGGAAATTCCAGCTATGACCCCTCCGAAGTCGACCATGTAAGCCTTCGACGCCGGGTCATAGCTGCCGAACAAGGTCATTCCGACCACGAGGGATACAGCGGATGTCATAGCTCCAAGAGCACACATGAGTAGATGGGTCGCCGAGATGTCGACAAGTTTGCGTTCTGGAGCCTCGGACTTTGCGTAAGATTCCGCCCGGTCGGTCAGTCTCTGCCGAAGGTTTGACAAGTGTGTGAAGGCTGAAAGTGCACCTCCTGAAATCAGGGCCGCCGCAGTAAGAAGGGCGGCTGGAGCACGTAGCACAAAACCTGTAGCCAAACTTAGGACAAACACCGCTAAGGGCGTCAGATACACCAAGGCCACCATAACTTTGCCACCCCACGGCTTATGCCCACTGGCTCGGAGGGCTTTGATGTGACCCCGGATCAATCTCGACGGAAGAAGGTTGACCATGTCCACGCTCTCCCTTCGTAACGATCGCTATATGTCTATGTCAAGTTTAAGCGCTGGAAGCAACGGACGCAGTACATTTTCGGCTTCCAGCCTCAACTCTTCCTTGCTTGGACGACCGTACCCCTTCGCACCGACAGGATAGGTAAAAATGTCACTGAAATCGTCAGGCTTGATGTGCCTAGTGGTGCCGTCAGGGGCCTCCCACCCGATGCCGCCGTCATCGAACTGTTTAGCGTCAACTTTGATGTCCATCAATGCAGCAAGTTGTTCCTGAGGGTTGCTGCCTGGCGGAACTTTCGCTGTAGTCTTGAGTTTGTCCGGCGTCATGCGGAGCCAACTTCCAGCAAGAGCCCTAACCTGCTCAGCGAAGGACAACGAGCGAAAACCATCCTGGCGAACGGAAATCCTTTTCTTTTCACGCCCGCCTTGAGCGTCCACCGCGTGTTTGACAAGCTCGATGTAACTACCCTGACCGTATCGGATCACATGCTCCAGCTGATTGCTATCGGAGATGCGTTGAGGAACAAATTTCCACCAACCAATTTGGTCCTCACTAGGCTTGCTCTCGTCTCGCAATTTAGATCCGACACCCAGCAGCTTCAGAACCTCCTCTCCGGGGCAAGTACGGCTACGCGTCTCGGCCACCAAAACACCTCGGTCACCCTGGTTAGGCAGGTACAGGAAAGCATAGTAGTCGTTGGAAGGTGCTCTTGTGCTCAAGTCCGCATCATCTGACTCCGCAGCGGCTAGAGCAACCGAATGCGTACCAAGCCGTCCAAATTTGAACTCGAACTGCAAGCAGGTCGGATGGCTAAGATCGAAATTAGTCAGCCGAATGTACGGCTTGGTTTGGGCACCTTCCTCGGCTAGCTCATCTTCATCAAGGGCTCGACGTTTTATATAACGAAGCGGCTCAGTGAAGGTTTGGTGCAGCAGCCCCTCACAGACCGACGCGACGGTGTCGAGCAAGTGCTCTTGCGCTTCGTTCTTACCAAGAACGGCCTTGCTGAAATCCACGTCTGCGAAGGTGTTCTGGCGTCGAAGGCCAACGCTGAAAAGTCTGAAACCGTATTTCATCTGTCGCACCCCTCTTCCTGCGATTCCTCACCGCGGCTATCGGCGGCCCTACGCTCGCGAGCTTCGGCCGTGTTCAGCGGCGGGTGAGCCGCCAAGTCAAACATTGTCGATGAATCATCGTAAGACGCTGCGCCCGTTGTCGGCACGGATTCGGAGGGCTTGGCAGATACTTCGACCGTGGAGCGCTCAACCATAGCTCGAATGATTTCGTCGACTGCTCGTCGCTGCCTTCTGTTAAGACGCGCAGCTTCAGCGGGCGGCACATATGGAGACGCATCGTCCCCCCGATAGCCGAGCCAAACATTTAGATGCTCAAGTTCCACTCCGAGTCCCTCGGCCAGCTTTCGCGCAGTCTCAGGCGTCGGCGTGCGCAACCCGAGAATCACCTTTCGCGCAGTTTCGACCGATACCCCGGTCAATCGCGCAATAGCTCGAAACGAGTTCGCACCTTTTCTTTCCGCATACTCGCCCCAAGGGTCTGGAAGTTCTGTGTTCATATCTACAACCTTCGCACTGACACTGGTAGGACTGTCTAGCTACTTTGTAGACACCTCATCTACAAAATACACGCTTGTAAGCCGTATTTAGCCAATGTTCCGGTAGACGTGAAGTTGATTTTTGTAGAAAGTTGCGTCTACAGTCTTGCATGACAGCTATCTATCGTCTACGATCAAGGAGTACACATTGAGAACAAAGGCTTGGAGATTCGATGTGAGGTTGATAAGCACAGAAGCGCTCCGCAGCTACGTCAAGCATCGGGGCATGACCATGAAGCAGATCGCAAATCGCGCTGGATGCTCACCACAGCTAGTCGGGCACCTGCATTCCGGAAAGCGCCTCAGTTGCCGACCCGAGAATGCCCGCGCTATTGAGAGAGCGCTCGACGCCCCCAGGGGATCTCTTTTTTTGGACAAAGCGTCTACTGTCACGCGTGACATTCCGAAGCGCGCAAACCGCCGTTTTGCGGCATGAAAAAGCCCCCACCTGCGCGAACAGGTGAGGGCCGAACCAATCACAAGGAAAGGCTAACAATGACCACTGTATCAACTCCGGAGAACGTCATCCCGGAACCCGCGCCCGTCGCTGAGAAGGCCGGAAAACATGCCGGCGAGACCACCTATCTCGAGCGCTTCGCCCGGCGGTATCCGAAAGTCCAGTTCAAGATCGAGCGCGACCGCCTCAAGCTGGGCCTCGCCAAGCACCGCGCCCACCGCAACCAATTGGAGAAGGCGGCATGACAACGATCAAAGTAGTCGATATCCGGGTCGGCGACACCATCCGAACCAGCACGACCATAGACGGGATCAAGACCACCAAGGAGCTCCGAGTATCGAAAGTGGGGGATCTTGGTGCTGTTGCCTCGTTCGAGACAGAAGAATTCGGCGAGGTGTTCCTTTCCTGGGTTTCCGACGTCGAATTGGTGGATCGGCCGGCCCCGAAACTTCCCACCAAGCCCGGCAGGCTCATATATGTCGAGGAATTCGACGGCAACGTACTTACACCGCCGATCCTCGCATTCCTCGACATTTTTGGATTCTGGCAGGGCGAGCGGCGCTTCCCCGGCGGACCTGACCATGCTAGAAGCCGGCTTATCACCAAGTGGTCCCCGGCTACGGTCACTAAGGCCACGCCGTGAGCCCCGCTACGGCGGTCCGGTCCGACCTGAGCGTCAAGCAGGTAGCCGATGACCTGGGCATTCACCGCGTCAACGCTTGCGAGCTCATCCGACGCGGATACTTCCCCAACGCCTACAAATCCGGCCAAGGCAAGACCAACAGTCCTTGGCGGGTGCCGGTCGGCGACCTCGTCGACTACAAGGCTCGCCAGCCCGGGCCGGAGGTGAAGCGATGACGGAATTACTGCTGGTCAACGTTTTCCTGCTGATCCTCGGCGGGATCGCGTTCTTCGCCGACCGAGGCAAAGACGATGGCGACTAAAGACCAATTTCCCTGCCCCGGTTGCGGGCACATCCGGACCGCACGGAACCCCGCAGCGCTCTGCCAAGCATGCCGGCAGAGCTCCAAAAAACTAAGCCTCACCCCCGAACAGATGCAATGGGCACTCAAAGAGGCCCGCCGCATCCGGGCAATCGAAGAAAGCAGAACACCATGACCACCTTCCAGAACGACACGACTCCAGAAACTGAAACATTCAGCGTCGAACTCCTTGCAAAACAATGCGTCCTCGCGGAGGAAATGGTCGAAGCCTGGACCAACAAAGTCAAAGCCCTCAAAGAACTCCTGGTCGCCTTCGGCGTCGGCAGCCACGACGCCGGAGACTACACGGTCCAGGTCCGGGCAGGTGCCAAACGCTTCGACGCCAAGGCAGCCGAAAAGGCTTACCCGGCAGCCGAAAACCCGGTCCTCTACAAAACGGTTCTCGACCCGGAAGCCTTCAAAACCTATCTGGCCCCGATCGTCGTCGAGCAGTTCAAGATCGAAGGCAAGCCGACCGTGGTGATCAAGTAATGAGCCTCGCGTTCGCTCCCCCGCCCGACTTCGACTACACCCAGCCGGCACCCTGGCACCAAGCATTCGAGGGCATCAACCCGAAAGCGGCCGGGCAGGAGCTCCGCGCGCTCATTGAGCACAGCATCCTGAATCAACCCAGATCCAGGCAAAAGACCATCGGGCCATCGGAAATCGGAACGGACTGCGACCACTGCCTCGCCGCGAAGCTCGCCGGCTGGCAATCCACTGAGCAAGGCGTCCCTTGGCTCCCGTTCGTCGGCACCGCGGTTCACGCAGCGCTCGAGGAAATGGTCATCCAATACGAAGCCAACCGGAACGCCGCCAACACGACCGGCCGCCGGTACCTGACCGAAGCACGGACCATGGTCGGCGTGATTGACGGGACGGAGATTTGGGGATCGACGGACCTCGTCGACCTGGCCGCCGGCGTCACCTTCGATTACAAAATCGTCGGGGTTACCACGCTCAGATCAGCCAAGGCCGGGCCGTCCAACGTGTACCGGGTGCAGCAGCACCTTTACGCGAAGGGCTGGAACGACGCCGGCCACCGCATCGACCATGTCGCCATTGCCTACCTGCCCCGGAATTCGGTGGTCCTCAGCGATGCCGTGTGGTGGAACGAACCCTACGACCGAGACATAGCCCAAACCGCGTTGGACCGGGCCAACGGGTTCGCGGTCAACGTCCGGGCGCTCCGCAGCATCAGCGAAGCGGCCGCCGACGACTACATCCGGGCACTCCCCCGGGCCAAGAACTGCCGGGACTGCGCCAGATTCCCTGACGCGCCACCGGCGCCGGCCGACCCGTTCCTCGACGGTCTCGACCGGGTCTAGCACTTCCACGCAAAAGCAAACGCACCAACCAACCAGGAAGAAGGAACATCATGTCACTTAGCAACCTTGACGACGTCCTCAGCGGCGGAGGCGGAGCAACCGCATTCACCAAAGACACACCTGCCGGCACCACGATCGGCGGCCCCATCGTCGATGCCATGGTCCGGCAGATCAAGGACATCGCGGACGACAAGCCGAAATTCTGGGACGACGGACGCCCGCAAGAGCAGATCGTCATTCGTGTCCAGACTGACCAGCGCAACGACAAAGACGATGACGGTATCCGGGCGCTCTACATCAAGACGTGGGGCGTTTGGAAGGCCGCACTGCTTGAATCCGTCCAGGCCGCCGGATTCGGGAAAGTCTCCGAAGCCCTTGCGCCGGGGAACTACTTCTCGGATACCTACACCGGCGACAAGCCGGCCGAGAAAAAGGGAATGTCGCCGACCAAGCTCCACAAGTACGAGATTCGCAAAGGCTCACCGGTGGCCATCGATTCGGCTCTGGGCGGCACGGTGAACACCAGTACCGGGGAAATCAGCCCGGCCCCGGCGGCCGCACCGACCCAGCCCGCAGCGCCGGCGGCTCCGGCGGCTCCGGCGGCTGCCGCACCCGCGGCACCGGACCCGGTCGAACTCGCCAAGCAACTCATTGGCCTCGGCATCCCCGACAACGTCATCAGCACCCAGACCGGGCTCTCCGACGTCGTCGTCGCAGCAATGCGGGCTCAACTGGCCGCATAACCCCACCCAACCCCTGTGCGGCCGGTGACGCCAACCAGGCCGTCACCGGCCGCACAGGATCACACCTTGGATAAAAACATGACCGAAACAACTGACCTGATCGAGGGTTCCTTCGCCCTCGAAGTGAAAGAGCTCGACAAGGGAAACCTCAAAATCGTCCCGCTGGGACTCAGCCCCTTCGTCCTGCTCCTGCCAACGCACATTTCCGGAGACTCGTACCGGATCAGCGTTGTCGCCGGCGGCGGGGCCGTAGTTCAAGACCTCGACACGTTCCTCGACCTCACGGCCAACCTTCTGCGTGAACCCGATTTCATCAAGCAATGGGCCAAGAAAATCGGGCAACAGGAATCGGAGGATTCCAATGAGTGACCAGCACGCCCGCCCCTTCGCCGATTTCCTCATCGAGCAAGCCGCGACCCACGGCGAACTCTCCGACGGCCTCCACGACGTCATCGCGGCTGTGGAATCCACCGGCAAACCGGGAACCGTGACCCTCACGGTCAAGGTCGAACCGGACAAGCAGATCGCCGGGACGTTCCGGATCAGCGACGCCGTCAAGATCAGCGCACCGAAGCATGACCGACCGCGCCGCATCTACTACAAGGACCGTGCCGGCAACCTGTCCCGCACGGACCCCAACCAGAAAGAACTGCCCGGTCTCCGCGACGTCTCCGCGCCGGCTGAACCGGCCCAGATGAAGGAAGTGAACTAGCCCATGGCTGACAACTACAACACCGCGGCCCGACCCGACGCCGAAGTTATTGCTGAGCTCGGCAAGCAAGCCGCCACCGCAGATGCTCTCTTGCCCGGAATGGTCTACGCGCTGCTCGACGAAGACGGCGGGATCCGCATCGCCGATACCGATGCCTATGCGCCACGGCCACGCCGAAAGTCCGGTCTCACCAGGGTTTCCACTGCCGAATCCTTCATCGAATACCTCGACAAGCACGGCATATCCGGCGAGACCGAGGTAACCGGGCTTCCCGAGGCAGCCCACTTCAAGGCCACTATCGACGCCGGCACCGACCGGTTACCGGGCTGGGAAGATCAAAAGGTTGTCCTTCAACTGCGTGAGGCCCCGGAATGGGAACGCTGGAACTACCAGAGCGGCACCTTTACCGGCCAAGAAGAGTTCGCCGAGTTCATCGAGAACAACGCGGTCAACATCGTCGAACCGTCCAGCGCGGAAATCCTCGAAATCGCGTCCAGCCTCCAAGTCCGGCGCGGCGTCGAATTCGAATCAGCCACCCGGCTCGCGACCGGTGACGTCCAGTTCGGCTACCGGGAAACTAGCACAGCGTCGGCCGGCACGGCCGGGCAGTTGAGCATCCCGGAACGCTTCACCCTGGCTTTGCGCCGGTTCGATGGCGGGGAGACGTACAAGGTCGACGCGCTTTTCCGGTGGCGACTCCGTGGCAAAGACCTGTCGCTGGGCTACAAGCTCCAGAACGCCGAAAAAATCACCACCGACGCCTTCGACAGCATCGCCGAGGGCATCGCTGAACACTCCCGGTCCTCCGGCTACCTCTACCTCACCAACTAGCACCACCGTTCCCAGCCCCGTCAACCGGGGTTGGGAACACCAGGGACCGTAGCTCAATTGGAAGAGCACTGCGGCGGCCGCTGCAATACCTAACAGCGATGCAGGTTCGAGTCCTGCCGGTTCCACTACCAACAAACCACCCTGCAGAAAGGAACCAACATCATGGCTCGCATCGCCTACGAAGACTGGCGGCCCAACGACCGCTCCCTGTCCATCGTCCAAATCGCCAACAACATCTGCGCCGAATACCGCAGCCAAGGCTACGACCTCACCCTCCGCCAGCTTTACTACCAATTCGTCGCTCGCGACTTCCTCCCGAACTCCCAACGCTCCTACGACAACCTCGGCGCTACGATCAACAAAGCCCGGCTCGCCGGCCTCCTCGACTGGAACTACATCGTCGACCGAACCCGCAACCTCCGAGGCTTCATCACCTACGACGACCCAGCCGACCTGATCGCACGCAACGAACGACAATTCCGGCTCGACAAATGGCGCGGCCAAGACCACGCCGTCGAAGTCTGGGTCGAAAAAGAAGCCCTCGCCGGCGTCATCAGCCGCGCCGCCGACCAACGCGGCGTCAACTACTTCTCCTGCCGGGGCTACGTCAGCCAGTCCGAGCTCCACGCGGCAGCAGAACGACACCTCGACTACCAGGACCAGGGCAAACAGGTCGCCGTCATCCACCTCGGCGACCACGACCCATCCGGAATCGACATGACCCGCGACATCGAGGACCGCCTCCGACTCTTCGGCGCAAACACGACCATCCAGCGGATAGCCCTGAACTGGGACCAAGTCGAGCAATACAACCCACCGCCGAACCCGGCGAAACTCACCGATTCCCGGGCCAAAGGCTACATCGCCGAGTACGGGGCTAGCTCCTGGGAACTCGACGCCCTCGACCCGAACACCCTCTCCAACCTCATCATCGAAAAAATCGACACCTACCTCGACCGCGACCTCTACCTCGACGTCATCGACGAGGAACGCGAAGGCCGGGCACAACTCGCCAAAGTCTCCCAGAACTGGCATGACGTGACTGACTGGCTCAACTCGGATGAGGACTAAGACCATGCCGTTCACCGAGCAATTCCCGGAACCCGGACCGCACAACACCGCGATCACCGTCTACACCAAACCGGACTGCGTCCAATGCGACCGCACCAAAAACGTCCTCGACCGCCGAGGAATCCCGTACACCACCGTCGACGTCACCACCGACCCGGTCGCCCTCGACTACATCAAAACAACGCTCGGCTACCGCGCAGCGCCCGTCGTCGTCGCCTGGCCCGAAAACCTCGTCGATCCGATCGACTGGACCGGATTCCGTCCGGACCTGATCGACAAGTACTTCCCCCGGGTCGCAACATGAGCAAGTTTCGTAGCGACTACCCGGAGGGCTCCCTCGGATACGAGCTCGACAAGATCGAGCACACCTACCGCGAACTCGGCCACACCCTCGGCCTCGCCCAGGTCGACCAACTCCGCACCCACATGGCCTACCGTCGCAACCAAACCCTGGCCATCTACTGCGGCGTGGATTTCGCCGAGCTCCAGGCCGAAGCACAAGACCGCGCCTTCACCGCCTGGAAGCGCCAAGAACGGCTCAACGGCAACGACGCCTACTGGAACCTCTACATCGCCGCGAAACGGCTCAAATGGGTCCTCGCCGGCCCGATCCTGCGCCACCTCGGCCGGCTACTGCGCAAACTGACCACCGGCAAGCCCGAGCATTCCGGACAGACCACCTCGGGCGCCATCTACCGCGACGAATCAAACTTCTGTGCCGAAAACCAAATCGCCACCGACGCCCGGCTAATCGCCGTCTGGGACCACAAAACAACGAAACCGGAGTCGTGATGCTTACTCAATGGCAGGAAGCGTGGTACCACTCGCTGAACGCCGCGTGCCGGATCAAACTCGCCGCCAAACGTGCCATCCAAGGCGAGCACGACCAGGTCAAGCGACTCATCAAAGCAGCGCGAAACGACCTAGATCTACTGGAATTCCTCAGCGCTGCCGCCGAAGCCCAAGAAGGCACCAGATCGACAAAACCGGAGCCTGGGCGATGAATCACGAATCCACCATCGACGCGCGCGCTTGCAGTCTTCGGCATGACCCCACCCCGTGGATCACCTACAGCATGGCAGCCTCGGCTCAGGCCACGTGGTCCAGGCCCGCGAGACTCAAACCGCGCCCTGGCTACTGCCAGATCCCGGAATGCTACCAACCGCACGAACCGGAGACAGAACAATGAGCAAATTTTGGTCAGCGAGCAACGGCTACCAAGGCTACGGCCCGGTCTGCGCGCTGGTGCAAGCCGACACCCGAGAACAAGCAATCGCGGCAGCCGAAAAAGCCTTCGCCTCCGAACTGGCCGAGAACCCACGGCAGAACAGCGCCGAGAACGCCGAATGGTGCGCAGTGCAAAGCATCGTCGAATTCACGTTCCCCTACATCGGCGACGTCCTCCCATGAGCTCCGGACAGCGCCAACGAACCCCGGCCAACTTCCCCCGCATGAAAGCCCGCGCCCGCAAACGCTGGGACCGCGAGCAAAACTTTGCCCTCGAGATGATCATCAAAGCATCACCGCCGTCCGATGACCTGCGCGCCCGGTTCGCCCAAGTCTTCGAAACCGTCAACAAAGCTTTCACAACTGTCGGAACCAGCGCCCGGCTAACGGACGGAATCATAGACAACCTCATCGCCCAACTCCGGGCCAAAAAATAGTTGGCGGCCAACTGCAATATCCAGGCGCGAAAAGGCACCTACCCCCAGTAACAACAAAAGTACGACCAGGAAGAGACTCCGTTGACCAGCACACTCGACACCGCCCTCGAACTCCACCGGCACGGATATTCAACCGTCCCCGTCACCACCGACGGCACCAAACGGCCCAAAGGCCCCTGGAAACACCTCCAAACCGCCCGCGCCACCGAACAAGAAATCCGGGAATGGTTCACCACCGGAAACGCCGGCCTCGGCGTCATCACCGGCAAAGTCTCCGGCAACCTCGAAATGCTCGAAATCGAAGGCCGCGCCGCCCACCAAATCACCCACCTCCAAGACCTCGCCAAAGCCACCGGCCTCGGCCCCCTCTGGGAAAAAATCACCACCGGCTGGTTCGAACTCTCCCCCTCCGGCGGCTACCACTGGTTCTACCGCCTCGACCACCCCACCCCCGGAAACACCAAAATCGCCCAAGCCAGCAACCACGAAACCATCGCCGAAACCCGCGGCGAAGGCGGCTTCGTCGTCATCGCACCCTCCAACGGCACCGTCCACCCCACCGGCAAGCCCTGGGCAAGACTCCAAGGTGGCCCCACCACTACCCCCACCATCACCCGAAGCGAACGCGAAACCCTCCACGCCCTCTTCGCCGCCACCCTCGACCAACGCCAAAACACGCCCGAACCCGTCCAAGACACCCTCCTCGACCAAGCCCTCCGAAACCGGCCTACAAGCCCCGACAACGACGGCATCAAACCCGGCGACGACTACGAAGCAAAAACCACCTGGGCGCAAATCCTCGAACCCCACGGATGGACCAAAGTAAGCAACGACGGCCAAACCACCTACTGGAAACGCCCCGGCAAAACCGACCCCGGATTCTCAGCAACCACCGGCCACGCCGCCGACCGCGACCGCCTCTACGTCTTCTCGACCTCTACCGAATTCCAAGCCGAGCACCCCTACACCAAATTCGGTGCCTACGCCCTCCTCACCCACGCCGGCGACCACTCAGCAGCGGCCAAAGCACTCCGCGCCGCCGGCCACGGAACCGAACCCACCAGAAGCGTCACCAAACTCCCCGCACCACCCACACCCGCCACCACGGCCGGGAACCTAGCCCTAGCCACCGTCCACCAGATCAAACCCGACGCAGACACACCCACGATCGCCACCACCGACGACGGCAACGCCATCGCCCTCATCGACACCTACGGCGACCAACTCCGCTACAACCCCGACCGCGGCCGCTGGCTCCACTGGGACGGCACCCGTTGGCACTGGCAAGCAAACGACGGCGGTGAAGCCCGAGAACTCGGCAAACGCATCGCCCGAAACCTCCCAGAACACGACGACTGGAAAGCCCACAAAAAACGCTCCCTCTCCGCCAAGGGCATCACCGACATGCTCATCCAAGCCCGCACCGACACCCGCATCACCGTCGGCATCGACGACCTCGACGCCCAACCCTGGGAACTCAACACCCCCGGCGGAATCGTCAACCTCCGAACCGGCCAACTAGAACCAGCCGACCCCACCAAACTTCACACCAAAATCACCTCCTGCACCCCCGACCCAGAAGCCGCCGCCAACCTCTGGCACAACTTCCTCGACACCACCTTCAACGGCCAAACCGAGCTCATCCAATACATGCAACGACTCTCCGGATACTCCCTCGTCGGCGAAGTCCGAGACCACATCCTCCCCTTCGTCTACGGCTCCGGCGGCAACGGCAAATCCGTCTTCCTCGACACCATGATCGCCACCCTCGGCGAATACGCCACCAGCTCGCCCAACGGCTTCCTCATGGCCAGCCACTACCCCGCCCACACCACCGAAATCGCAAGGCTCAAAGGCGCCCGATTCGTCGTCTGCAACGAGGTCAACGAATCCGACCGATTCGACGAAGCCAAAGTGAAATCCCTCACCGGCGGCGACACCCTCACCGCCCGATTCATGCGCAAAGACGACTTCACCTTCACCCCCACCCACCACCTCTGGCTAGCCGGCAACTTCCAGCCCTCCGTCGAATCCGGCGGCGACTCCTTCTGGCGCAGACTCCGCCTCATCCCCTTCACCCACACCGTCCCGAAACAAGACCAAATCGAAGGGCTCAAAGAAACCCTCGCCGCCCAACACGGACCCGCCGTCCTCGCCTGGGCCATCCAAGGAGCCGCCGACTACGCCGCCCACGGCCTCCAAGAACCCGACACCGTCACCGTCGCCACCACCGACTACGCCGCCTCCACCGACACCGTCGGCCGCTTCATCGACGAAGAATGCACCATCACCCCCAACTACTACCCCGGCCTCCCAGCAACCGCAATGACCGCCGTCCGGGCCGCCTACGAACGCTGGTGCTCGGACAACGGAGAAACCCCGCTCAGCCCCCGCAGCCTCACCACCCAGCTCAACCGGCACGGCGTCGCCACCGGTGCAAAAGTTCCCAAAGGACCGAAAGGCACCCGACTATATGGCGGCATCTCGATCCGCTCGAACCAGCCCGAGGCCGACCTCTTCGACGGCGACCGGGGTGGCTACTGATGCGCGGGGTGGCACACTTCCACACCTCGGCCACCCAGTGTGCCACCCCGTGGGTGGCACAAGTGGCACATTTTCAAGACAACGAAATCGGACCACGATACGAAGCGTTTCAGCAGGTCAGCGCAATTAGTTACCCGTTCGTTATCTTTGGAAATTGTGCCACCTTTGCCACTTGTGCCACCCAAAACACGGGATGGGGTGGCACATGTGGCACAACCTTCTATGTTCGACGCTACGCGGGCGCGTACACGCAGGCGCGCAGCCGGATAAACAAACCATGTGCCACCTTTGCCACCCCGGGGCCGAAATGACCCAGTCAACGCTCTTCCCAACACCCAGACCACGAAGCGCCCGCGAGCGCTGGCTCGACCAACTCCCCGACTGGTTAATCCTCACCATCGAAAACCAAAACCAACGCCTCGGCCCCTACGCCCACCTCGCCGGCTGCCCCCGCTGCCACCAACCAGTCCTGAAAGCCCTCGACAACCGCTGGGACCACCTATGCGACGCCAAAGTCGACCTAACGCTCCTCACGAACGCCGACGAACTCCAAGCCCTCCTCGCCGGCAGAACAACCCACACCATCGAAAAAGGAGTCACCGGCATCACCATCACCGAACGCGACAAAACAGCCATCCAAAAAAAGCCAGCCAACCAATCACTCCACCCCGTCGCCCCACAACACCGCTGCAATGAACACCTCGGTTACCCGATCCCCTGGGAACACCTCTTCCCCCGACCAAAGGAAGCCACCAATGAACCCCCATTCTGAAATCAAAATCCCCGCACCCTGCGGATGGATAAATTCAAACCAGCGCCTCCACCGAATGCAGATCGCCAAGCTCACGAAAACCTGGCGCGAAGCCGCAAAAAACGCCGCCAAGACCATCACCCCAGCAAAAACACCCGCCAGAGTCACCGCCACCATCTGGAAACCACACGCCGGCCGCTACGACCCCGGCAACCTCTACCCCACCGCCAAAGCAATCCTCGACGGCCTCGTCGACGCCGGAATCTTTCCCGACGACGACCACAAACACATCATCGGCCCAGACATGCGCCACGGAGGCAAGGGCCCAGCGCTAATCGTCATCCAAATCCAGGAGGTAGACCTGTGACCCCCAGTGTGACCAGTCGTAGTGGCGTTCAGGTGCGCGAGTGTCGTTGTTCGCGGTTTGTGAAGGAAGCGTTTCTGTGTGGTGTGTGCGTCGGTTCGTTGCGGTCGTTGTTGGCGCGGGTGCCGGGTTTGTTGGCGGATTTGCGGGTGACGGCGGCGCGGCTTGATCATGTGGTTTCGGTGTCGTCGGTGCGTTCCCGGGTTTCGGGTCGGCCGTTGCCGGTGAATTTTGATGCTGTGCAGGCGGCTGCTGAGTTGGTGCGGGCTGTTGGTGTTTGGCGGCCGGCGAATGCTCTGTTGATTGCGCGGCGTTTGGATGCGGTGGCGGTGTTTGATCGGGTGGAGGCGGCTGTGCTGAATGGTTTGGCGGTGGTTGATTTGCCGCCGGAGTTGGTGCATGTCGGGGCGTGCGGTGCGTTCTGGGAGGGTCAGGAGTGCTTCCAGGAGCTTTTCGTGGCCGCGGATGCCTCCGAGGTGGTTTGCGAGGTTTGCGGCCGCGTGTGGGGCGTTCAGGAGCGCAGGGATAATGCTTTGCGGTCTGCGTGGAATGTCCTTGCCCCTGCTCGCGTCGTTGTCGAGGCTCTGCGGTCGCAAGGTGTGATGATCACGGCTAAGAGTCTCCAGAATTGGGAGCAGCTTGGTCACGTTTCGAGGCTGTGCGATGTGGCGAGTCGGAATTGCGGGTATCGGGTGGCGGATGTTTATGCGGTGGCGCAGCGCATGGCAGCACGCCGGCGAAAATCCGCATGACGTAATTGTCTACAGTCTTGCGAGACGTAGAACTTTTAGGGTAGTCTGGTTCTAGTCTCAGAAGACGTGGACCTAACAACAGCCACAGAGACCCCGCCCACAACGCTCTTTGCACTGGGCGAAGCGGCCCCGACCGCGCTTGAATGCGCACCGTCGCAGGCCGACAACTGAATAAGGTGATGCCCCGGCGACCACAGACCGCCGGGGCATCACCACAACAACATCAAGCCTGCCGATGCTCCGACCACGCCGAACCATCCCACCAACGCTGCCCCTCGCCCGACTCGGGATCGACATACCAGCCCGCCGGAGGCCCCGACGGAGCCGGCAACGACACAGGCCGCGCCGGCTCGACAGGGGCCGGGTCCTCGGCCTTTTTGGGGCGTCGAAACGCATCCTTGAACTCCGCCCACGACTTCGGAAGTTCAGCCATTGGCGGGGCTTCAGGCGCAACCCGACGCAAGGTCGCCGTCGATACAGCACCAAACCGATGCTTCTCGCTTACCACTTCCCACCCTTCGGCTAAAAGCGCCTCGAGAGTTTTACGCGACTTATGGCCCCGCTTCGCCCCAGGAAAATACTCGATGGTGCGAGTCTCGTACTTTTTATCGCTCATGCCACCAAACCCTACCGAACCCGGAACGAGGTGACCACGTTGTGCCCAAACCAACACCACCCGCAAAACGCCAACAAGTCATCAAACTCCACGCCGCCGGCCACACCCGCAACCAAATCGCCAAACAAACCGGCATAGCCCCCGCCACCGTCACCAAAATCTGCCACCAAGAAAACCTCACCTTCAACCGCGACCACACCCGCGCCGCCGTCGCCGCCAAACAAATCGACGCCAAAGCCCGCCGCGCCGAACTCCGCGAACTCCTCCTCGAAGACGCCCACAAACTCCGGCAACAACTCTGGGCACCAACCCGCCTTCTCAACTTCGGAGGCAAAGACAACACCCTCAACGAAACCCTCCTCGACGAACCCCTCTTCGTCGACAAAAAGAACATCCTCTCCGCCGTCGGCATTGCCGTCGACCGAGTCGTAAAACTCGACGCCCTCGACAACGACAACGGCATCGCCGACGCACAATCCATGATCCAAAAGCTCATCGAAGGGATCGGCATCCCGGATGAATGAACCCTCAACAACGAATCCCCCGGCGAACCTCGTCACCACCGACCGGATCCAGGGCGAGACCGTCCAACCGGCCGACGTGATCAGCGCCAAACAACTCCACTTCCTGCGGAACAGCAGCCAACGCGTCAACATCCTCGAAGGGTCCATCCGCTCCGGAAAAACAATCATCAGCCTCCTCCGATGGAAAATCTACGTCCACCGGGCACCACTCGGCGGCGAACTCGTCATGATCGGCCGCACCCGCGACGCCGTCTGGCGCAACTGCATCGGCCCACTCCAAAACGTGGCACTCTTCGGACTCACCGCACTCCAAGTCATCGGCAACTATGGTGCACCGACGGTCCGGATCATGGGCCGTGTCGTGCACATCCTCGGAGCCTCCGACGCGAAAGCCGAAAAGGTCATCCGGGGCATGACCGTCGCCGGAGCCTATGTTGACGAAGTCACCGTAATCCCCGAGGAATTCTTTACCCAGCTTCTCGGCCGGATGTCCGTGCCCAAGGCCAAGCTCTTCGGCACCTCCAACCCTGATTCGCCGTCGCACTGGCTGAAACGGAAGTTCCTCGACCGCATCGACGCGATCACCGATTGGGCGTCTTGGCACTTCACCCTCGACGACAACCCGGCCCTCACTGCCAGCTACAAAGAATCGATCCGCAACGAATTCACCGGGCTTTGGTACCGACGCTTCATCCTCGGCGAATGGGTGGCCGCCGAGGGCGCGATCTACGACATGTGGGACCCTGCCCGTCACGTCATCGCCTGGGACAAACTGCCGCGGATGCAACGCCTCCTCGGAACCGGCATCGACTACGGCACCACCAACGCCTCCACCGCGCTCATCCTCGGCCTAGGCGAGGACAACCGCCTCTACCTCGTCGACGAATGGCGATACGACGCCGGAGTGTCCCAGCAGCGCCTAACCGACGCTGAAATCAGCCGCCGGATGGTCGCCTGGATGGGACAACAGCACTTGCCGTATGTCAACACGATCACCCCGGAATGGACGATCGTTGACCCTGCCGCAGCGTCATTCAAAGTGCAGCTAGCCGCCGACGGTCTCACCAACGTCATCAACGGCGACAACAACGTCCTGTACGGCATCCGCACCACGGCTTCGCTGCTCTCGACCGGGAAACTCCTCGTCGCCGATCGGTGCCGAGGATTCATCCAGGAGGTCCCGGGCTACTCCTGGGATCAGAAAGCGACCGAAAAGGGCGAAGACAAGCCGCTCAAAGTGGCCGACCACTCGCTCGACGGCGGCCGCTACGTCATCGCCACCACCGAAACGAACTGGCGCAACTACGTCGACCTTGCCGCATAGGAGGCACCATGCCGCTCCCGGCAAACAACACCGCCTGGCCGCCGCCGGCCCTCGACCAAATCAGCAAAGACATGTCCGTCTGGTCCGCTCTCTACAGCAACGACATGGCGACACTCAGCCAAGCCTACGGTGCCCAAGCCTCAGGGCTGAGCCGGCGTGAACGTGCCGGCATGATTCAACGCGTCATCCGGTTTTTCTGGGACAACCACCAAACCGACCTCACCCGCCAACCAGAACGCAAAATTCACGTCCCCCTTGCCGCCGACATCGCCCAGGCCAGCGCCGACCTGCTCTTCTCAGAACCGCCAACCGTAGCGCCCGCCAACAAAGACGAAAGCAACGACACCACCGACGAACGCATCCGGCTCATCACCGGCCCAGCCTTCCAACAAGTGATCGTCTCGGCCGCCGAAGTCTCCGCAGCCCTAGGCGGCGTGTACCTCCGCGCCACCTGGGACAAAGACGTCGCCGACCACATTTTCATCAGCAAAGTCGACGCCGACAAGGCATATCCAGAATTCCGCCACGGCAAGCTCATCGCCGTCACTTTCTGGCAAGTCGTCGAATCAGCGAACAACGTTGTGTGGCGGCACCTCGAACGCCACGAACTCACAGCCCTCGGCGTCGGCCAGATCGTCCACGGCCTCTACCAAGGAACGACCACGAACCTCGGACGGGCCATGGCTTTCGACGACCACGCAGCCACCCAATGGCTCGCAGCCATGGCCGAAAACCTCGCCGACGGAAACACCATCAGTACCGCCACTCCGGGCCTCGCTGTCGTCTACGCCCCCAACATTGCACCATCCCGGACCTGGAGAAACGACCCGGTCGGCTGCAACCTCGGACGCTCCGACTACGAAGGTGTCGAGCCGCTGATGGACGCCTTCGACGAAGCGTTTTCGTCCCTGATGCGTGACGTTCGCACCGGAAAGTCCATGCTCATCGTGCCCCAGATGATGCTCAACAACAATGGCCCCGGGCAAGGCGCATCATTCACCCACGACGAGGTTTTCACACCGGTGAACGCTGCACCTTCGGCCGCCGATCAGCAGAAAATGGCAGTTGAACGGGTCCAGTTCAACATCCGAGTGGCTGAGCACGAACAGACGATGATGCTGATTTGGAACCGCATCATCAACTCAGCCGGATACTCCGCCGGAACGTTCGGTGAAGGCAAAGAGACCATGATCACGGCAACCGAGGTAACCTCGAAAGAGCGCCGGTCTTTCATGACCCGGGACCGCAAGCTCCGGGCCCTGCAACCGGCCCTCGAGGAAATCACCTCGAAAGCTTTGGCAATGGACGCCGCCCTGATGAATTCCGGCGCTTCGCCAGTTCGTGTTCGGGTCAACTTCCCCGACGGTGTCCAGGACGACCCGGAGAAGCTGGCTAGGACTGCTCAGCTTCTCGCCGTATCGCTTTCGGCGTCCGTCGAAACCCGGGTTCGGCTCATGCACCGAGACTGGGAGGAAGCCGCGGTCAAGGACGAAGTGCGCAAGATCATGGAGGAGAACAATCTGCCTATCCTTGACGATCCGGAGCTCGTCGGCCAGAACGGCGGCAGCGCCGGCACTGTACCTCAGCGCGGTTAGGATCCAGATATGCCGATCCGCCCCGACGATGCCGCGAACCTGGCAAAAGGGGTTCGCGAGGTTTATGTCGAGGCCGAAGCCGTCCTGCTGGCGAAAATCGCCAAGGCTTTAGCCTCCGGTGATGACGGCCCAGACTGGGCGGAACGCAAGCTTCTCGGCATCCGGGCAGTCACTGCGGCCACGGACAAGGTGCTTGCCGACCTTGCCGCCAACGTTCCCGGCGCAGTCGAGCGAGCGCTACAGTTCGCCTATCAGCGAGGCATTGCCGCATCCTCTCAGGAATTAGCCGATAGCGGTTTCGGCGCGGCGGCCTTTGCCGAAATCATGCCAACCCAGGCCGTGGCCGCGCTGGTAGCAGCAACGACAGCCTCACAGGCTGCCCAGGCGTTCCAGATCCGCCGGGCGGTCGCCGACGCCTACCAACAGGCGATCACCGCGGCGACCGCCCAGGTTTTGACCGGGACGATGACCCGGCGCGAAGCATCGGCGAAAGCGCTGACCGACCTGACCAAGAACGGCATCGCGTCGTTCGTGGACCAGCGTGGCCGGCGTTGGGAAATGGGAGCCTATAACGAAATGGCTGTCCGGTCCTCGGCGATGAACGCCATGCTTCAAGGCACTGTCGACAGGTTGGGCGAGTTCGGGGCCGACGAGGTCATGATTTCCGACGCCCCGGAAGAATGCCCGCGGTGCCGGCCGTTCGAAGGCCGCGTGCTGTCGCTAAGTGGGCGCAGCGCCGGCCAGTTGCTCGGCGACGGTGTCCCCGTTTTCGCTTCGCTGGAGGACGCGAAGGCGCAGGGGCTTTTTCACAATTCCTGCCGCCACTCGATGTCGATGTACATTCCGGGGTTCACGAAGCGTAGGGCGGCGACCGCGGATCCGGTTGGGAGCGAGTTGCGGGTGAAGCAGCGGGCTTTTGAGCGGCGGGTGCGGGAGTTGAAACGCGCCGATGCCATCGCTCAGGAGTTCGGCGGTGTCGAGGCGACGGCAGCCCGGGCGAAGCTTCGCGCCAAGCAACGGGAATTCACTGCCTGGCGCGAAGCCAATAACCGGAAGAACCTTTCCTACCGAACAAACATCACCAGCCGCTAAGCCTTCGGGATAGGGCCCGGATATGTTCCGCGGAGCAACGCGTAAACCTCGGCCCATTGCCTGGCACTGCCGGATCCGGTGGATTCCAGAACATTGCGCAGCGCATGAAGCTCTGCTTTTGCATATGTTTCATCGTGCAATTCGGCCGTTTGATCATTCGGCGTGAAATAGCGCTGAGTCGTCAAAATGATCGACCCCCTTTCGATAGATGGCTGAACACCGAATGCACCCAGCCTTACCAATGACGCTATCCGGAACCACCGACAAAATAACTACCTTGGAGGAAACCATGCCAAAAACTATTCACGGAATCGACCCCTACGCCCCCGGCGGGCTCGACGAACTCTTCGCCTTCCACCGCGCTACCTTCGGCGATGCCGTCATGGAATCCGAAGGCGACGGCGCAGCTGCCGAAGATGCCGGCGGCGACCCGTCGTCCCCCACGCCGGGCACCCCGGCCACGGCCGCCCCTGAAGCGCAGGCTCCGGAAGCTCCTGCGGAATGGGACGGCAAAGTCGAGTCCCTACCCGAACCAGTCCAAAAGCTGATTCGGGATCTGCGAGAAAAGGACGGCGACGAACGCGTCGCAGCCAAAACGCTCGCCGCGATCCAAAAAGCCATCAACCCCGACGCCGCCGACGCGAAGGTCGATCCCGAAACACTGGCCGCCGACCTCGTCAAAGAGCGAGCCGAAGGCCAGACGGCACGCGAAACTCTCCAATCCACCGAGTTGCAACTCGCCGTCTTCCGGAAGGCCGGCCGGCTCGGTGCTGATGGCGACTCACTTTTGGATTCCACCAGTTTCCTCGCGTCAATCAAGGGGCTGGACGCCTCAGACACCGAGAAAATCGACGCCGCCATCAAAGACGCTGTCGAGAAAAACCCCACCAAGTTCGCGGCAGCCCGGGTGGCTGGCAAGAGCAGCGCAGAATTCAACGGCGGGCCCGGCGAGCAGCGCACCACCAAACCCACGACCCTCGACGGGGCCATCAGCGAACACTATGGCTCCTAAAATCCGAAAGGAACGACAATGCCCGTAACTCTTGACCAGGCGTCCCAGAACGCCACCTCCGCCGTCGATGTCAACGTCATCGACGAATTCCGCACCTCCGCGCTCCTGGACCAACTCACGTTCGCCGATGTGGTCAACCCCGCCGGCGGCGGGGCGACCCTGACCTACGGCTACCGCCGGCTCGCAACCATGGGGAGCGCCCAATTCCGCGCAATCAACAGCGAATACGCGCCGACCGAGGTTACGACCACCCAACACACCAGTGCTTTAAAGGTGCTGGGCGGTTCGTTCCAGATCGACCGAGTCCTCGCCAAGGTCGGCCCGGCAGCAAGCGGAGAAGTGTCCTTGCAGATGAGCCAGAAGATCAAGGCCGCAAAGGCGACCTTCTCTGACGCGGTCATCAACGGCGATAGCGCCACGAATGCCGATTCGTTCGACGGCCTGTCCAAGGCTCTCGCCGGATCCACGACCGAACTGACCAGCACCATCGACTGGTCTGGCGGCATGAACGAAGACAAATCCTTCGCCGTTCTGGACGACCTCGACACCTTGCTCGCACTCCTGGACGGCGATGCCGGATTGCTCATCGCGAATGCGAAGACGCTGGCAAAGATCCGGGCCGCCGCCCGGCGCTCCTCGATGTACGTCAAAGAGCCCGGCCCGGGAAAGTCCAGCCTCGAACGCTACGGCAACACGATCCTCTTCGACGCCGGCAAGAAGGCTGGAACCAACGACGACATCATCCCCGTCACCGCCGGGGTGAGCAGCCTCTACGCTGTCCGACTGGGCCTGGACGGCTTCCACGGGGTCAGCACCCTCGGCGGCAACCTCGTCGAAACGTGGTTGCCCGATTTTACCAAGGCCGGCGCCGTGAAAACTGGCGAGGTCGAGATGGGTCCGGTCAGTGTCGCCTTGAAAGCCACCAAAGCGGCGGCCGTGGCCCGGAGCATCAAGCTCTCCTAACGTCAACGCAACGGGGCAGCACCGCAAGTTGCGGTGCTGCCCCGTTGCTCGGAAAGGAACCAACCATGGCAATTACGATCACCTCGCCCGTCGAGGGATACACAGCCACCACCGAATTCGGACCGCTCCGGCTCGACTTCGTCGACGGTGTCGCCACCACCGACGAGCCGGTCAGCGAAGGGCACTTCGCGTACTTCCGGGAGCACGGTTTCGGTGTCGAGCTCGGTGACGATGAGAACAGCGGCGACAACGTTGCGCTGTTCGATCCGTCGGAGAACAAGGTCGAGGACGTCCTCGCCTATCTGGCCGGGCTTGATGACAGCGACCCGGTAGCGCACGATGCCGAGGTTGTCCGGGTTCTGGAAGCGGAGCAGGCTGGCAAGAACCGCAGCACGTTGCTTGAGTCCATTGGCGGGACCAAAGTCCCGGACGGTGGTGCGGAATGAGCCTCGATCCGCGCGACGTAGTCCCGATCGTCATCGGAACACCGCTTCGGGATGCCGCGGTGAACCCGAAGCCGTCCGACTTCCTGCCACCGACAAACGCCGGTGTCGCCGGGCCTGGCGGCAACCCGCACGGCCCGAACGTTATCTCCCCGGAGATTCACGCGTTCGAAGGCGTCCACACCATCCGGCCGAACCTGGTCTCGTCCACTCCTGCGACTCAGTCCCAGGAAGAAACCGACCACCTCATCACCCAACAGCCGACCGCCGCGAAACCGACCCCGCCGGCCGGAACCTAACCGATCTGAGGAGGCCCGTATGCCCCGCATCTACGCGACCCCGGAAGACCTGACCGACTGGACAGGTAAACCCGCGCCGGCGAACGCAACGAGCCTCCTCAGATCTGCGTCCGTCCTCGTCGAGGACGCCACGCTCACCGCAATCTACACCGTCGACCGCGACGGAAAACCAACGCAGCCGGCTATACGGCAAGCGTTCCTCGAGGCGACTTGCGAGCAAGCCGGGTTCTGGGCTGACAACGACTTGGACCCTGCCAAAGGCGCGCTCTCCACCCAGGCCCAACGCCTAGTAACGACCAAGGCGATTAGCGGCGCTTCGATCAGCTACGACGCCAACGACGCCGCGCGAACCAAGCAAGCAAAAATCGATGCACTGGACCAGCTCAATGCGAATGCGTTGCGGATCCTGCGCAACGCCCAACTCGTGACCACCGCGGTTCAATCATGACCGACGAGCTCGCGGAATTCTGGGTCCACACCGTCACCGTCGAAACACTCCTCGCTGAAACGACATTCGGCAAACAGTACGCACCCGTGAGCGACCCGATCCCGGGGTTCCTCTCGGACAAACGGAAGCTCATTCGCACCGCCGCCGGCGACAACGCAGTCTCCGAATCGACGTTCACCGCAAACCGCCAGTACGCCGGACTCTTCACTGATGGCTCCATCGTCCACCTCACCACCCGGGTCGCGACCGTGATGAAAACGGCCGACAACTCCTCGGGGCCGCTCGAACTTCCCGACCACATCGAGGTCAATCTCACCTAGGAGGCATCCGTGGCCAAGGCAGCATTTACCTTCAAACAAGGCCCGGATGCAAGCAAGATCGTCAAAGCCAGCGCAGTCCGTGGCCTTACACTGGCCGGCGAGTATGTGCTCGGAGAATCAAACGCCGTAGTGCCCATTGAGGAGGGCACGCTCGAACGCTCCGGGACGACCAGCGTCGACCCCGCGAAACTCCAGGCAGCCGTTTCCTACGACACTCCCTACGCCGTGCGGCAGCACGAAGACCTATCGCTCCGGCACGACCCCGGACGCCAAGCGAAGTACCTGGAAAACACCATGAACGCCGAGGTCGGTGCAGTCCGCAAGATCATTGCCGATGCCATCAAGGGGAGCCTCTGATGGGATTCCACCTCGCCCTTCTCGCCGGCATCGGCGAATACCTCGACACCCTCGCAATCGGCAAATGGAATCCGACGCAGCCTTTTGCCCCGGCCGATACGGCCATCACGCTCGACGACCTGCCCACGTCGCCGGACCGGGCCGTCTCGCTGAACCTTTACCCGGTGCAGGACGACGGGACCACTGATTCTGTTGTCGGCCTCCAATTCCGGATCCGCGGAGCACCCAACGACAAACGGTCCGACAAGACCATCCTCGACGGGCTCTTCGACGCCCTGCATGACCTCAAAAATACCGAACTTGGCGGCATCCCGATTGTCCGGATCTGGCACCAATCCGGGGCGAACCTCGGACCGGACGAGAAGCTCCGCCAAGAGCACACAGCCAACTACTACATCCAATTGACCCGCGAGGGCACCCACCGAACCGACGACTAGGAGCACCATGTCTACCACCTCCATCACCCCGGGCCAGCTTTCCGACTGGGCTGTCCAACTCGCCAAATACACCGACGGATCGACCCCGGCCGATTCCGATCACGTGCCCCTGCGTGGAATCACCGAATTCACCCCGCCGGTCATCGAAAAGAACCAGGAAGACGACGGCGACTACGACAACGGTGTCTGGGGTTCCCAGACTTCGACCGGAATTAGCTGGAACTCGAGCGGCACCGTGAAGCTCGCGCGCGGCGGAATGCCCACGGATCCCGGCCAGAAGATCCTCAAGGATGCCGGCATCGGCGTGGCCGAGGCCGGATACGTCCATTTCCGCTGCTTCAACAAGGTCAGCGGCGAAGGCTGGGAAGGGATCGCGGACGCGACGCTCACCGCGAACGGCGGCCCGAAAACTGACCTCACGACCGCGGCGTTCACGCTGACCGGGCGAGGTGAGCTCAAGGAATACAGCGCCGCGCCCGGAGTCCAGGCCGAGGCCACGGCCAAAGCAATCGTCGAGGGCGGCGTGATCACCGGCGCGACGATCAGCAAAGGCGGAACCGGGTACACCAAAGCCCCCACGGTGAAAATCACCGGCGCAGGCACCGGAGCCACGGCCACGGCCTCCGTAGCCAATGGCGAAGTCATCAACGTCAACATCACCGCCGGCGGCACCGGATACACCAAGCCGGCCATCTCCTTCACCCGCGCCTCCTAACCCCTCAACCCCTTCCTGCGCGGTGATCCAAGGCACCGCGCAGGAAGGCACCAGCATCAGCCCAGCCCTTGGAACCCCACCCTTGGAGAACAACATGCCCCTCAACGACCTCAGAGACTCCCTCAACGAATCCCTCCGCCTGCCGATCAACGGCGTCATCTACGAAGTCCAACCAATCACCGCCGACGTCGGCCTCCGCTTTATAGACACCCTGAACGTCACCAGCAAACTCCAGGACGCGAAGAACGAAGGCAAAGAGCCCAGCGCCGACGACATCCAAATCCTGACCGACGCCGCCGAAAACGACATGTACCGCGACGCTCTCGCCGATTCCTGGCAAGTCATGACCGAGGACGGTTTGACCTTCGCCGAGCTCAAGACGGCGGCCCTGTTCGTGATCATGCATGGTGTCTACGGCGAGGAAATCGCAGAACGGTTCTGGAACTCCGGGGGAAAAGAACTCGGCCGGAATCGAGCGGAGCGCCGAACGGCGACCCGGACCCGCACGGTCGCGGCCACTACGACCAAGAAACCGGCCTCTCGGACTGGTACGACTACCCGGAAGGCCACACGCAAGACGGCGGGCTGACCTGGGACAAAGTGGTCAAATACTGGTCCCTGATCGAGGCCGATCTGCACCAGTTCTATCGCATCGATATCCAATCCGGGATCCTTCGGCAGCGCTCCTACAAGTGGCTGATCGTCCGGATCCGTTCGCTCCTGGCGCTCCCGCCTACCTTCACCCCAGACGGCCGACCCGTCCATGCCAGCCGTCTCGGCCTGGCCGCCTTCCCGCCAGAGCCACCACGAAAAACATAACTGCATAGCGGAGGTCCACATGGCCCTGACCATCGGCGAGCTCGTCGGATATCTGACCCTCGATTCCAAAGGGTTCGACCAAGGCGTCGGAAAGGCTCAGGGGACGCTGTCCGGTTTCGGCCAAGGCATCGGCAAGTTCGTCGGTGCGACAGGTGCCGCTATCGGCGCTGTCGGCGGGCTCCTGGGCGGGCTGGCCATTCAGGGCGGCATTAGCCGGGCGCTTCAGATTGAGGACGCACAGGCGAAGCTCAAGGGCCTCGGCCACGACACCGACACGGTCACCTCGATCATGAAGAATGCGACCGCCGCTGTGAAAGGCACTGCGTTTGGTTTGGGCGAGGCGGCGACGGCGTCGGCCGGCGCGGTGGCCGCAGGCATCAAGCCGGGCCAGCAACTCGAGAAAGTCTTGAAGCTTGTGGCGGACTCGGCGACCATCGCCGGGACCGACATGGCTTCGATGGGCTCGATCTTCAACAAGGTCGCGGCCTCCGGCAAGTTGCAAGGCGACGTCATCAATCAACTCCAGGACGCCGGCGTGCCGGTGCTCCAGTTCGTCGCGAAGCAAATGGGCGTGACTGCCGGCGAGGCGGCGGACCTGGCGTCGAAGGGCAAGGTCAGCTTCGAGATCTTCTCCGACGCCATGCAACAAGGGCTGGGTGGCGCGGCCGCGAAGTCGGGCGAGACGTTCCGCGGTGCCCTGAAAAACACCAGGGCCGCTCTGTCGCGGATCGGTGAGACTCTGGTGTTGCCGTTCATCGCTGCATCGAAAGCGATTTTGAACGCTGTGATGCCGATTTTCGATGGCCTGAACAATGCTCTGAAGCCGTTTGCGGCCGACCTTGCGCCGAAGGTGGCGGCGGCGGCCGCGAGTATGGCGTCCGGGCTTGAAGCGTTCTCGTCCCGGGCTTCTGCCGCGATCGGCACGGTTTCGGAGTTTTTCACGAAGTTCGTGGACACGATTCGCGGTTCTGCAGAAAACCTCAGCGGCATCCTCCTGCCCGCAATTGGCGGAATCATGGGCGCGTTCGGCCCCCTGATGACAAAACTTCCGCTCCTCGGCCCGATGTTCAAGAACATCACCGGTCCGGTTGGTCTTTTCGTTGGCGCGATCGCCGGATTGATCGCGGCGTCTCCGGAACTCCGCTCGGCCCTTGGTGGCGCATTCGAGCAAATCGTCCCGGTGATCGGCATGCTAGTCGGTGCCTTCGCTCCGCTGCTTGGCGTCATTGCGCAACTGGCTGAACCGTTGGGCAATCTGATCGCCGCCGTAATCCCGGCGCTCTCCGGGGTGATCACGGTCCTAGGAACAGCAATTGCCGGCGTAGTCTTTGGCATCAGCACCGCGATCTCCTGGTTCTCGAACCTCAATGGCGGATCGCAAGCTCTGGCGGCCGGAATTGCCGCACTGGTCGTAGGGCTTGTCGCCTACAACGCTGTGATGAAAGCGCAAGCGGCCTGGACTGCCATCGTTACCGCCGCTACCGCGGTTTGGAACGCTGTGCAGGCCGCGAATCCTGTGGGCCTGGTCATCCTGGCCATCGCCGCGCTCATCGCCATCATCGTCCTCCTCGTCTCCAACTGGGACACCGTCGTCGCTTTCATCACCGATGTGTGGAACGGCTTCATCGGTTGGTTTACCGGCGTCATGGACGGATTCTTCGGCTGGTGGAATCAGATGTGGGCAGGGCTCTTCGGCTTCGCCACCGACGTGTGGAACGGCTTTGTCGGCTGGGTTCAAGGCATCTGGAACGGCTTCGTCAGTTGGATTATGGCCGTTTTGATCGGCTACTACAGCTGGTGGCAGAGCATCTGGAACAGCATCGGACAGACTATTTCCGACGTGTGGAACGGATTCATCGGCTGGATTCAAGGAACCTGGAACGGGTTCGTTTCCTGGATCGTCGGCGCGCTGCTCTCACATGCGACCTGGTGGTCCGGCGTCTGGAACGGAATCGGCAAAACCGTCTCCGATATCTGGAACGGAATTGTCTCCTGGATTGCCGGCGCTATTGAAAACGTTCGATCCACGATTCAGAACGTCCTCAACAGCATCTCCGCATTTTGGGGCAACGCCTGGAACTCGGCGCGGGATCTCATCGGCAATGTCTGGAACGGCATCAGCAACGGTGTTCGCTCCGGCATTGACAACGTCCTCGGCTTCGTCCGAGACCTGCCCGGCCAGATCGGCGGGTTCTTCGCCGGTGCCGGATCCTGGCTGATCGACGCCGGGCGCAACATCATCGACGGATTCCTCAATGGCCTCAAGGGCGCTTTCAACGCGGTCAAGGACTTCGTCGGCGGAATCGGTGACTGGATCGCCCAGAACAAGGGCCCGAAGGCATACGACCTGGCGCTCCTAGTTCCCGCCGGCGGCTGGATCATGGACGGCCTGCAGAAAGGCATCGAGAACTCGATGCCTTCACTGAAGAACACCCTCGGCGATGTGTCGTGGATGATCGCCAACGGGATCGACCCGCAACTCCAGGCAGGCGGAAACTACGATTTCGCCTCCGGTGGCGGGTTCGGTACGGCTCCGACCACGATCATCAACAACACGTCCAACCTGACCGTCAATCCGTCACAGGGTATGTCCGAGGAAAACCTTGCGCGCATCGCCGCCGAGCGGCAGGAATGGCTGGTGAGAAGCTGATGGCCCCTTACTCGGTCCCGTCCAGGACGGCGTTCTTGGTGCTCGGTTCACTGATGTTCAATCGGTGGACCGAGCACGGGTTCTTGATCAAGGTGCTCGATTTGAAAGGCTGGAACGGTCACAAACCTGGAATGCGGCGGAACAAAACGGATCGGGTGTGGGCGCCGGGCATCTTCACGGAACCGGGCCAATCGGATGCGCGGCTGATCACGATCGAGTGCCGGGTTTTCATGCCCACCGAACAAGCGCTCAGGGAAGCCACCAACCGGCTCGCCGCGGTCCTCCAAGACGGCGGAACTGAGCGCCTTACCGTCGATCATCCGGTCTTTGGTGTCCAGTACACCGACGTCCAACTTGCCTCCGACACCGACGGGCACTGGTCAGTGCCCGGAATTTACCCCTTCCAGCTTCATCTGATCGCCCCGGACCCTAAGAAGTACGGCCAATCGGCGACCGGGTCCACTGAGGTCCCGGTCGACGGAGGCGGCCTTTACTACGACCTCGGGACCAGCGCAATCGCTCCGGGCGTCCTTGACTACGGCCTGCCCGGGAACCCTGGAACTGTGACCATGGCTAATGCCGGCACGGCCAGCACTAGCCCCGTATTCACGGTCACCGGTCAGATGCCTCGCGGGTTCACGATCACCGAAACTCAGAGCGGCCGAAGGTTGATCTTCACCACAGCAGTCATCGCCGGGCAGGTGCTTCGACTGGACAGCGGTGACGGAACCGTGACCCTCGACGGTGATGCCGACCGTACTAGCGACCTCATCCGCGCTGAATGGACCCAGCTCCGCCCCGAGTCCTCGAGCACCTGGCTTTTTGAAGCGCCGGACTCGACCAACGCAAAACTGACCGTGGAGGTAACGCCGGCATGGTGGTAGACACCGAAGGATTCCGTCTTTTCGTCGGGACCATGGTCACGGGACGAATCACCGCAGATCTACCCGTTTCTTCGCTGAAATGGGGGCTACGGCTCAACGACTCAGGGTCCATCGAACTCGCTTTGCCGGTGCGGGCACAGGAATATCAACGGCTCAACCTGCGGGCCAACACCGCAGGCTTGCGGCAATTCGTCGGGATTTCCTACAACGGGATCATCCTCGAATGCGGCCCGATCTGGAAACGCTCCTACGACGCCGGCAACGAAATCCTCAAGATCACCGCAGCCGGGCTGTGGTCAATCCTCGACACCGTCAAAGCGCTCCCCTGGTATGCGATGGCAAAAGACACTTCGCCGACCGAGGTGACGCTCTCTGTCGTAGGTAAGACGCTGGGCAGCATCGCACGCGAATTTGTCCGAATCAGCATCGAAACCAACTCGAAAAATCCGGGCTTGCCGATCGTCTTGCCCGACATCGTCCCGGACGGCACCAACGAAAGGAACATCCCCGGGTACGGGCTCCCCTGGCTCGGCGACCTGCTCAGGAACCTTACCGGTGTCCAGCGTGGCCCCGACATCCGGTTCCGGCCCGAATTCGTGCCCGACGACCACCGCTTCATGCACTGGGTCATGGAGCACGGCACGGTGGACAATCCTTTGCTGGCGCAGAGCGGCCCGGACTGGGTGTGGAACGCTGCCGCCCCGAAATCCACGGTCAGCGCCATCAGCTACACCGAAGACGCGACCCGGATGGCCGCCCGCGCCTACCAGCCCGGGGCCGGGTCCGAACTCGACATGAAACTCCGTTTCGCCGACGACACCACGCTCATCGATACGGCCGGCTACCCCTGGACCGAAATCGACATCGCCTCCAAGGACGTCGAAGACTTGGCACTTTTGCAGGAATACGCCGACGCCGGCATCGCCGGAGCCAAGTATCCGGTTGAGACGTGGACGGTGAACGTCCGGGCCGACGAACGCCCCACGCTCGGAAGCTATCTCCCCGGGCACTGGGCCCGGATTATCGTCCCAGAAGACCACCCGTTCATTCTCGGCGGCCCGGTCCGAACCCGGATCCTCGCCGTCGACGGTGACGACACGAACAACGTCAAACTCACCCTAGCCCCGATCCAAGGGAGACCATAATGGACAGCCTCGACGGGGTACCCCGCAGATCCTACGAACCGGACCCGGTCCTCTCCGGGATAAACCGGGCCGCCGACACGAACCGGCGAGTCAACGTTCTCGAACGGGCAGCCCCGCAACGGTCTTCATCGATCAGCCAAAACGGCCGCAAACGGATCGGCCTCGGCCCCTTGAGCAGTGACGGATCAAAATACGGCATCGAGATTTTCGACGATGCCGGAGCAGTCCAAGCCCGCCTCGGTGAACTTACCTCACAACCCGGCGTATATGGCCTCGAAGTGCTCGTCGGAAACGGCCGCTATGTGCCAGTCGCTTCAATCGCTTCCGGCCCCAACCGCCAAACTGTCGCCGGCAAATACGAGCAAACCGTGGCCACTGGTCAAAATACGGGCTGGCAGAACATCGGCCCGGTCATCACGACGACGACGGCCTCGGGGAAAATCGAAGTGAGCACCGGCGGATCCCTCGTTGTCGCTGGGAACAAATGCACGGTCATGTACTCCTACTCGATCATCAACGCAGTCACCGGAGCCGTCGTTGTTCAGCCGGACCAGTTCCAAGGCATCCGTTGTGTCCACAACGGTTACGGCATGGACAATTCCCAATCCGGGGAACTCACCCTGACTCACCAACTCGACCCCGGCCGATACCGGGTCAACGGCCTGTTCCAGATCTACGGATCTGCCGGCATGGAAAGCACCGGATCAATCAGCAACCGGACGCTCGGCGTCCAGGGCTACTAACCACAACGGAGGAAAAGCATGGTTGCAAATCGTGGCGTAGGCGTCCGCCAACTCAGCACCACCGGAACAACCCCGAAAGAACACCGCCTCACCATCGCCGGCATGATGGCAGAAAACGCGCCCGGGACACCCCGCTCCGGGCTTCTGAACCCTGCGAGCACAAACATTGTCTTTCCCAAGGCGAACATGTCCTACGACGTGCTCGCCTGCGCCGCGGTGATCCTTCGTGATCAGGACGAAGGCGTGTACACGCCGACGACGACCGGTGTGACCAACGTCCTGACCGGGAATGCCCCGTCTTCGGGCTCGCGGTGGGACATTGTATGGATCAAGCAAAACGACCCTGAAAAGCAAGACAACGACGGCGGCACCCCAGCGGTGAACCTGAACACGGCCATGGTCCGGGTTACTCAGGGACAGGCCGCCGCGTCACCGGTCAAACCTGCCATCCCTGCCGGCGCCTACGCTCTCTCCGAGCACCAAATTTTCTCAGGAACGACGGCGACCAACGCCAGCCCAAACACCTCCCGACAACTCTGGCGCTACACGGTTCCGCGCGGGGCACCGATCCCGGTGCGGAATCAGGCGGAGCGAGACGAGATCAGCCCCGTTCTGGGCACCACGGTTCTGCGACTCGACCAAGGCGGTTTGATCGAATCGTGGGACGGTGTTGGCTACTCTGGCAGCCGACAATTCGTCACGCTCCGAAACGTCGAGCTGCGATTCGCGCCGGGCACTCAGCGCAGTATTGGAAATCCGACCGAGCAGTCTGCAGAAACCGTTGCAAATGACTTCCTCGTCCCCGCCAGCGGTGACGATACTTTCCGTTTCACTCGCCCGGGCCTCTACCAGATCGAATTTACGCCCATCGGTAGGAGCCAATCTTCGGCAGGTGTTTGCACGATCCTCCGGAATGGTGGCCAGCTGGCCGAGACCGGATTCGGCGGACAACGCGCCTGGAGCATGTCTTTAGTCACTACAGTCCTTGCAGCCTCCGGCGACCGAATTTCGATCATGATCACCTCGACGAACGAGTGGTACGCGATTCCGATTGTCCGTGTCGTAAGAATCGGGTAGCTGGATGAGCCAATGGATCATAGACCTCCTCATCGGCATCGGTGGCCCCTTGATTGCCGGCGCGACTGGGATCTATGTAGGCACCCGTGTAGACCGAAGCAAAACCGTCGCCGACGCCAAGACCGAGGCTCGGACCGAAGCCCATGCAATGATCGACCAGCTGCAAGAAGAGCGGGCCGTTCGGGAATCTCAGGTGGCCGTCTTGCAGGCCCGTATCGATTCCTTCTACACCGACAAACACGCTTCTCGAATTTTTGTCGCCGCTTTGATCGATCACATCTGGCAACGCAAGCAGCCGCCACCGCCAGAACCACCCGCCGGATACATCCCCTGAGCCCCCGCAAACGCCGGGGCCTTTTTTATGACCAAAGCTAGGAGCCGAACATGCCTTTCCTGACTAACCTCGCCGACGTCGCACGCACCAGCGGGCTACGAGTAGTCGAAATCCCCGGCTGGCAGAGCCGAGGATACGCCGGACAATCCCTCAACGATCCTCGCGGAATCCTCTGGCACCACACCGCCACCCGAGGCGGTGGCAACATGCCAACCCTCAACGTCCTCACCAACGGCCGAGCAAACCTCGCAGGACCACTGGCCCAACTCGGACTCGGACGCGACGGAACCGTGTACGTCGTCGCAGCAGGACTGTGCAACCACGCCGGGCGGGGCCAAATCGCCGACATCCCCCAGGACGCCGGAAACTACTACCTGATCGGCGTGGAAATGGAAGCCGCCGGCGAACCCCCGTTCGATTGGACCTCGGCACAACTCGATGCCGCCCCACGGCTCGGCGCAGCCCTCGAACGCGCCTACCTGATGAACCGCCCGCCGGAGCTCCGTATTCAGGCCGGCCACAAGGAATACTCCTCGGAGGGCAAAATCGATCCGGCGGGCTGGCCCGGAGACATGGAAGGACTGCGCGCCTCGATCAACGCCCTACTGGCCGGGACTGCTCCCACGCCCGAAGCCGTGACCCCGCCGGTCGTGACCCCGCCGCCGGTTACCCCGGCCGCCGGGCCGATCCAATGGCTGGTCGAAGCCGGCGAAACCCTCGCGCAGGTCCAGGCTTACTACAACGGCCCCACGGCCGCACAGATCGCCGCCGCCAATGGAATCGCCGATCCGGACCGGATCCAGGTCGGCCAAGTGCTTACCATCCCGGGCCGGCTGGAATGGGTGGTCGACCCTGGCGACACCCTGGGTAGTATCGCGGCCTATTACCGGGTGAGCGTGGACTACCTCGCCCGACTCAACAACCTCGGCGACCCGGACAAGATCCAGGTCGGGCAAGTCCTGAGAATCCAATGATCAAAACCCGGATCAAACGGGCGCTGGCGCTGGTCGCCCGGGCACTCCCCGCAGTCTTTTTCGCGGTCTTGGCCGCCATGGCGATTGCCATTCTCTGGGCGGCAGCCTACATCGTTGGCAGCATCGTCACCGCCTTCATTCGCATCCTCAAAATCCTCACCGGAGCCTAGCCCCAAGGAGTAAAAAGTGTTCACCTTCACATTCTGGGCAGCGGCCATCGAGCGGGCCGCAAAGACCGCAGCACAGGCCGCTATTGCGTTCTGGGCCACCGGTAGCGTGACCGGCCTGTTCGGCATTGACTGGGCCGCCACGGCCTCCGTGGCCGGCTTCGCAGCAGTACTGTCCGTGTTCACCTCGATTGCCTCCGGTGGGCGCGACGGCAACCCCTCTGCGGGAAACCTCGAAACCACCGGACGCCGCGCCGCCCGGTAAGCCGGCACCCGCCAACCAAAATTGCCCCACCCCCGACGCCTAGATGGTTTCGGGTGTGGGGCAATTTCGTCGTTTACCGGTCGATCTTCACATGCAGGAAAGTACACCCGCCCGGGCCGAGGGCTTTGAGTTGATCCATGGCGTCGTCTGGGTATTCGTCACGCTCGATCACCACATCGCTCATGATGCCATCGCTGTCGCGGAAAGTGCCAATGATTTTCACCGATCTAGCCTACCCGGCCGACAGCAAAGGCTTGCCCGGGCCCGTGTGGTACTCGGGCCTGGGCCAATCATCAACCAGTCGCTGCACGGCGAAGACATCCGCCCCAGCATTTAGGACTATGCCGGCTGCCATGGGGGCGTGCAATGCCGACGGCAGATGATCCCGAGCTGAGACGATCAGCGAAGCGGCAGCATGATCGAGTAGAACTTGTTCCCTGTTCGCCATGTCCTTGACTTCGTCGATTCCGGCGAGGATCGACCGGTCTCTGGCGTAGCGCTGGGCGGTTGCCGCGATCGATTCGGCTCTACTACGAACGATCACGGTCCGTCGTGATCAAAGATGGCTTTGCGCTGGCCTGGACGAAGCACGAGGTTTTGATCCTCTACTTGCACTCCGGGCGATGGGAAACCGCTACTGAAATGACGTCACCCCTATTCGAGTGCTGGCTGCCTGCATCACAGGTTCAACGGCGCAATCCAGCCAAGCCAATGCGCGACTTCGCCAGCTAGGCCGGCAAGATCAGATCCGCGTTGTTGTTGCGCACATTCCCCACGTCCGGGCCGACCGGGCGGGCGGTGAGCGTGTCGGGCATCCGGCCAACCGCTTCATCGATCATCGCGGCCACATCCGCTTTCGACGTCGTGGCCGAGTTCATCCAGTCCACACCGAGGTCGTCGGGCATGATGATCGGCATCCGGTCGTGGATGTGCTTCATGTCGTCGGAGGCGTCAGCGGTCAGGATCGTGCAGGACATCAGCCACGAATCAGCATCGGATTTATCTTGCTGCCACCAGTCGTAAAGGCCGGCGAAAAAGAACCCTTCCCCGGCTTCGGGGTAGATGTAAAACGGCTGCTTGCCGCCTTCGAGCTTCTGCCATTCGTAGTAGCCGCTGGCCGGGATCAGCGCCCCGGCGCTTCGTGTAGGCAGATCGGAAAGTCGGCTTCTCCGCGGCGGTCTCCGAGCGGGCGTTGAATGCCCTGCTCCCCTGCGCCCGGTCCTTGGCCCACACCGGCAGCAAGCCCCACACGGCGTCGTCAATCGATGGGACCAGTTCCCCGTCGATCAGGCGCTCACTGAGCACAGTCAGAACCTGCGTCGGGGCCGCGTTGTAATTGCCCAGGGAGCTGATCCGTGAGAACTCGTCGCTCGTCCGCTGAAGATAGTCCCAGAACGCCGGGTCCGTCAGCTGGCGAATCCGGTGCTCCAACTCGATTTTGTTTTTCACGCCTACCAGTCGCCCACACATGGCCACAGCATACGACCGATAGCGCTGGGAGTCATCAGCCAGTGGTTCGTCGTCGTTGTAGGCACGAGGGTTTAAACTGGGAACGCCTTCCCCGGCCAAACCCTCGCGGTTTGCAGCGCCCCCTTCTTGAGGACCACCTCGAAGGGGGCGCGTTTTTTGTCCGCGGGCTACGCGGAAAATCTGTGGTCCTTTTGTGGTCCTTCACTTATTTCTGAACGCTTCTACTTACTGCAATCTAGGGGAACTTTCGGGACCACAAAAGGACCACAACGACGCGAAATCCCCGCCAGCCAGAACCGGGGTTCCTTGAATTGACGGGGATTTTTCCTGGGTGGGCCCTACCGGGATCGAACCGATGACATCCACGGTGTAAACGTGGCGCTCTACCAGCTGAGCTAAAGGCCCCAACCGTCCGCAGCGAAGCTGCCGGACGAATATCTACTGTACCTGATCGCCCGCGGATTTCGACAACCGGGCCGCAAGCCGACTCAGCGATTCGCTGACTCCGGCGGAGATTTTGAGCGTGGCCAAATCGTCGCCGCGAGTCGCACCCCGGTTGATGATCACCACGGGTTTGCCCGCTTTGACCGCGCGGCGCGGGAAACGCAATCCGCTCATCACGGTCAACGAGGATCCGACGACCAACAGCGCCGAGGCCTCGGCCAGCATCCCGAAACTTCGCTCCACCCGGTCCTTGGGCACGTTTTCGCCGAAAAAGACGAAATCCGGTTTCAGCATTCCGCCGCAGACTTCGCAAGGCGCCACGGTAAAAGAACCGATCAGTTCGGCACTGTCCAAGTCGGCATCCGCATCCGGTGCCAGATCGATCTGCCCGCCCGCCTCGGCCCGCGCCAAGAATCCCGGGTTGAATTCGTCCAGGCGAACCGCAATCTGATCCCGGCTGAATTCGGTGCCGCAGGCCAGGCAGACCACCCGGTCGAACCTGCCGTGCAGATCCACCACGTTCACCGAGCCGGCGTCCTCGTGCAACCGATCGACATTCTGCGTGATCAGTCCGGTGATCGCCCCGGCTGCCTCGAGCTCGGCAATCGCACGATGCCCGGCGTTCGGTTGCGCCCGGCGCAGGTGCCGCCAGCCCAACTGATTGCGTGCCCAATAGCGGCGGCGCAACGACTCGTCGCCGACGAATTGCTGGTAGGTCAGCGGGTTCCGCTGCGGGGCGTCGGGGCCGCGGTAGTCCGGGATTCCGGAATCGGTGCTCAGACCGGCCCCGGTCAAGACCGCGAACCGGCCGGCCGAAAGGATCTGCGCGGCCTGCTCCAGCTCGGAACTCGCCTGCTGGTCCAGCTCCTGGGCACTGGAAGCCGGCGGACTGTTCCGCGCCCGGTCCGCGACGAACCCGGTCAGCCCCAAACCGGGCCTTCCGGATGCCGCCGGAGGCTGCGGCTCAACCATCCGAGCCGGCCAAGGCCTGCAACGCCCGTTGGTAATCCGCCCAGGGCCGGGCTTGCGAGGCCTCACTGAAGAAGGCAGCACGCACGATCCCCTCGGCGTCGATCGCAAAGCTGCCGCGCCGGGCCAGGCCGCGCTCGGCGTCGAACACGCCATAGGCCTCAGCTGCGGCCCCGTGCGGCCAGAAATCACTCAGCAGGCCGAATTCGACGCCTTCGGCAGCCGCAAAGGCGCGCAAGGTGTATTTGCTGTCCACCGAAATCGCGAACAACGCCGCACCGGCCGCATCGAAATCCGCCGACCGGCCGGCCAACTCGCAGATCTCGGCGGTGCACACCTGGGAGAATGCGAAAGGGTAGAAAACCAGAACCACGTTTTGCCCGCGCAGCCCGGAAAGCCGGATCAGCTCGCCGAATTGATTCGGCAAAGCGAACTCCGGAGCCGCTTCGCCGATCACCACCTGGCGCGACGTCCCGGCGGCATGGCTCATTTGTTCTTGCGCGGAACCAGCCGGGTAGCGGCCCAGTCGTCGGAAACGCCCACCGAGCTGGTCACATGCAGGCCCGCGGTCGGCGCAGCTTCCTGGATTTCAGCAGGCGGCAAATAACCGTCCCGGCCGGACTTCGGGCTCAAGACCCAGATCACGCCGCCGTCTTCCAGCGAGGTCACCACGTCCATCAAGACGTCAACCAGATCGCCGTCGTCGGCCCGGTGCCAGAGCAATACCGCATCCACGACCTCGTGATCGTCTTCCTCGATCAGGTCGGATCCGATCAAGTCTTCGACATCAGCTCGGAGATCGAAATCGATATCCTCGTCGTATCCGAATTCCTGGACCAGGTCGCCTTCCTTGAAACCCAATCGCACCGCCACGTTGTCTTCTGTGCCGGTTTCGGCCTCACCCACGGTTATCCTCCCGAACCTTTCTGCTGTTGTTGACACCAAGTCTGCCATCCCGCACCCAATCCCGGAGCAGCAACTATGTGCATTATCACAAGACAACACCCTAAACCGCGCCGCATCAAGCTTCTTACCGCGCGTTTGCCGTCCGAGTCGCAATCCGCGGCTTCACAGTCCGCATCCGGCTACGCATCCGAGAGGCCGTCGGTCTAGAGTAGTTGTTGGATTCCTGCGCTCACCTTACGCAGGTCCTTTGACGATGCCGCCTATCAGGCGGTGCTGCACAAGAGAGGTTGGATGTGGCTGCTGGGGAAGAAAATTCTCACATTCTGAGCGTGCTGACTAATCAGTTGCCTGACCGTGATCCGGACGAAACCGCCGAGTGGATCGAATCCCTCGACTCGTTGATCAAAGAGCAGGGCACTGAACGGGCACAGTTCATCATGCGTTCGCTGTTGCAGCGCGCAGGAGCTCAGAGTGTCGGCGTACCGATGGTGACCACCACGGACTACGTCAACACGATCCCGGTCGACCAGGAACCAGAGTTCCCCGGCGACGAAGAGATCGAACGCAAGTACCGCGCTTGGCTGCGCTGGAACGCCGCGATCATGGTGCACCGGGCGCAGCGCCCCGGCATCGGAGTGGGCGGCCACATCTCGACCTACGCGGGCGCCGCGACGCTGTACGAAGTCGGCTTCAACCACTTCTTCCGCGGCAAAGACCACCCGGGAGGCGGAGACCAGATTTATTTCCAGGGTCACGCCTCCCCGGGTATGTACGCCCGCGCGTTCATGGAAGGACGCCTGAGCGAAGCGGATCTGGACGGGTTCCGGCAGGAGAAATCCAAAGCCGGCCATGGCCTCTCCTCCTATCCGCACCCGCGCCTGATGCCGGACTTCTGGGAATTCCCGACGGTCTCGATGGGCATCGGGCCGATGAACGCGATCTACCAGGCGCAGTCCAACCGCTACCTGGAGAACCGCGGGATCAAGGACACCTCGGACCAGCACGTCTGGGCCTTCCTGGGTGACGGCGAAATGGACGAGCCCGAGTCCCGCGGCCTGCTGCAACTCGCGGCAAACGACAAGCTGGACAACCTCACCTTCGTGATCAACTGCAATTTGCAGCGTTTGGACGGCCCGGTCCGTGGCAATGGCAAGATCATGCAGGAACTCGAAGCGTTCTTCCGCGGCGCCGGCTGGAACGTGATCAAGGTCGTCTGGGGGCGCGAGTGGGATGCGCTGCTGGAAAAGGACGACGACGGCGCGTTGGTGGACATCATGAACACCACGGTCGACGGCGACTACCAGACGTACAAAGCCGAATCCGGCGGATTCGTCCGGGAACACTTCTTCGGCAAGTCCCCGCAGACCAAGGAAATGGTCGCGGACATGACCGACGAAGAAATCTGGAACCTCAAGCGCGGCGGCCACGATTACCGCAAGGTCTACGCAGCGTACAAAGCCGCCGTGGAATTCAAGGGCAAGCCGACGGTCATCCTGGCGCACACCGTCAAGGGCTACGGCCTGGGCACCCACTTCGAAGGGCGCAATGCGACGCACCAGATGAAGAAGCTCACGCTGCAGGACTTGAAGGATTTCCGCGATCACCTGCGGATCCCGATCACCGATGAGCAGCTCGAGGCCAATCCGTACGAACCGCCGTATTTCCACCCCGGCATGGACACCCCGGAAATCGAATACTTGATGGAACGGCGCAAGGCCCTCGGCGGCTTCGTCCCGGAACGGCGGCACAAACACACGGAACTGGCCCTGCCCGAGGACAAAGCCTATGAAGTGGCGAACCGCGGTTCCGGCAAGCAACTCGCCGCCACCACGATGGCGTTCGTGCGTCTACTCAAGGACCTCATGCGGGACAAGGAGTTCGGCAAGCGGGTAGTGCCGATCATCCCGGACGAGGCCCGGACCTTCGGCATGGACTCGTTCTTCCCGACGGCGAAGATCTACAACCCCAAGGGCCAGAACTACTTGTCCGTCGACCGTGATTTGGTCTTGGCGTACAAAGAATCGCCGGCGGGCCAGATCGTGCACGCGGGCATCAACGAAGCCGGTTCGGTGGCGGCCTTCACCGCTGCGGGCACGGCCTACGCCACGCACGGCGAGCCCTTGATCCCGGTCTACGTGTTCTATTCGATGTTCGGCTTCCAGCGCACCGGCGACGGCCTCTGGGCGGCCGCGGACCAGATGGCCCGCGGTTTCGTGATCGGCGCCACCGCCGGACGCACCACGCTGACCGGTGAAGGCCTGCAGCACGCGGACGGCCATTCGTTGATCTTGGCTGCCACCAACCCGGCAGTGATCAGCTACGATCCGGCCTACGGTTACGAGATCGGGCACATCGTCCGTTCCGGCCTGGAGCGCATGTACGGGACCGATTCTTCGTTCACCGAAGAAGAGCGCAACGTCATGTACTACATCTTGGTTTACAACGAGCCGATCCTGCAGCCGGCAGCTCCGGAAGAAGTCGACGTCGAAGGGATCGTCAAGGGCATCTACCTCCTGGCCCCCGCCAAGGTCGACGGACCGCGGACCCAGCTGCTCGCCAGCGGAGTTGCGGTGCCGTGGGCTTTGGAGGCCCAGCAGATCCTGGCCGACGAGTGGGGGGTCTCCGCCGACGTCTGGTCGGTGACCTCCTGGACCGAACTGCGCCGGGACGGCTTGGCCGCCGAGGAAGAGCAGTTCCTCAACCCCGGCGCGCAGGCCAGGATCCCCTTCGTGACCGAGCAGCTCGCTGGGGCGACCGGCCCGATCGTGGCGGTCACCGACCACATGAAGGCCGTGCCGGACCAGATCCGGCAGTTCGTGCCGAACGAGTTCGCGACCTTGGGCGCCGACGGCTTCGGCTTCTCCGACACCAGGGCGGCAGCGCGCCGGTTCTTCAAAATCGACTCGCATTCGATCGTGGTCCGGGCCCTGGAGATGCTCGCCCGGCGCGGCGAAGTCGATTGGCAAGCCCCGGCTCAGGCGATTGAGAAATACCGCTTGCTGGACGTGAACGCCGGCACCACCGGCAACGCCGGCGGCGACAGCTAGGCGCGACGCGCTAGTCCGCACTTCGCAGAAAGTGCCCGTTCCGGATCATCCGGAACGGGCACTTTCCGTTTCCGCCGGTCGGCGGTGTCCCAGTGAGCAGGCCCACTCAGTGGGACACACCAGGTCTGTCCCAGTGAGTTGCCGTGCCCAATGGGACCGAGCCGTCGGGCTATTGCCAACCGCGCTGAATCCGCAGACCGTTGCCTTCGACACTCGACGCGTAGTTCGCCTGCCCCAGGCAATCGCCATATTCATGCGCCTTGCTACTACTGCCGCTGAGTCCGCTCGAGGTCGTCGGGGCGCCCACGGATACGTCGATCCGCGGCACCGTGGCGCAGCTCTTCGTGTTGTAGTTCTCCACGAAGCCGCTCTGCGCGGCACGGAAGTTGCCGCTGTTCGCCGGCAATACGTAGCTTCCGATGTGCGTACGGATTCCGGTCACCGCGTCCGTGACGGTACCGCTCCAAGTGTCCGTACCGGTCCTGGCGACGGTCAGCGTATAGCCATGGAGGTAGTTCGCCTCGAAATCGACCGCACAGCTGACTCCAGCACCGCCGTCGGCGCCGTTGCTGCATTGCGCGTCGCCCGAGGTCGTGCCGGCGATGAAACTGGAGAAGGCTGCATGCAGGCGCTGCTTGCCGTTCTGGTCGGGACGGGGCTGCAAGCCCATGTACCCGACGTCCTTCTGATTCATGAAATTGAATTGGTCCGCGACGTAATTCCCGGCTACCCGGGCCGTCTCCGGATTGAACTTCGTGCTGAAGCTGATATCGGTCAGTCCTGCCGCCGGGGCACCGGGAATCTGCCAGCTGAACCCGACGTTGCCGCCGAAGGTCTGCGCTGAGGCGGTGCCCGGGAAAACTGCAAGACTCAAGGTCAAGGCGGCAAGCACGGACAGCGCCGCTCGGATTGTCTTCGGCATGTTCTCCGCTTTCTTCTGATGACGTTTCGTGACTGATTGAGATGATCTTCAATCAGGTGTTCACGCCGGAGTGTAATCCGCCAATCTGGAAGGACAACCCCGGAACCAACCGGCAAGGCCCAGTTCGACGACGGAGAAACCCGCCTGATTGTCGCTGGTCTCCAAAAACTCCCAGTCAACTTGTCCAAAATCGTCGAGCTGTTGTGCACTTCCTACAATTGAAGTCGTATGCTCAAACCATGCCTGCAGCGAAATCAGCCCTTTCCGGCGCCACTACGATGCTCAGCAACGATCACACCCTGGCCAAGCTGCGCGAAAGCATCGGCACGCTGTCGACGGCGACCACCCGGCAACTTGATGCCGCACTCCCCTGGTACCGCCGGCTCGACGCCGAGGAACGGAGCGCACTCGGCCTGCTGGCCCAAAACGGCATAGCCTCGTTCGTCAGCTACTACCAGAAGCCGTCGTCCCCGGGCTGGGTGCTCACCGATGTCTTCGGCAATGCGCCCACCGAACTCACCAGCTCGATCAGCCTGCAGAAGGCTCTGCAACTGATCCGGATCGTGGTCCAAGTGGTCGAAGACCGGGTCCCGGAGCTGGCCGCGCCGGGCGACGAAGCGCCGCTTCGCGAAGCCGTCCTCCGTTATGCCCGGGAGGTCGCCTTCGCCGCCGCGGATGTCTATGCCCGCGCCGCGGAATCCCGTGGCGCTTGGGACACCAGACTCGAATCGCTCATCGTGGATGCGATCCTGCGCGGCGAGAACACCGATGCCCTGCGCTCCAGGATCGCGGCGCTGGGCTGGAAATCCAAGGAGAAATTCACCGTGATGGTGGGCGCCTCGCCGGCCGAAGCCGGCCAGGGGTTCGTCAACGAGTTGCGCCGGACGGCGAGCCGCTACGCCGAAGACGCGCTGGTCGGCATCCAAGGCGACCGGTTGATCGTGGTACTCGGCGGCGTCAACGACCAGGAATCCGCTTATCTGCGGATCAGTGAACTCTTCGGTCCGGGACCCGTGGTCTACGGTCCGGAAGCGCCTTCCTTGGTCGAGGCCAGCGGCTCTGCCCGCGCGGCCTTCGCCGGACTCGCTGCGGTCCGCGCCTGGCCGCAAGCTCCCCGTCCGGCCTCCGCGAACGACCTCTGGCCGGAACGGGTGATGAACGGCGACGATGACGCCCGGCGATCGCTGGTGCGCCATGTCTACCGCCCGTTGCTCACCGCGTCCAACGGGCTGGTGGAGACGCTCAGCGCCTACCTTTCGCTCGGGCACTCCCTCGAAGCCACCGCGCGGGAACTCTTCGTGCACGCCAATACCGTCCGGTACCGGCTCCGGAAAGTCACTGATCTGACCGGCTGGGATCCACTGCTGCCGCGTGAAGCCTTCGTGCTGCAAACTGCTCTGGCTGTGGGGCGGCTCGCCTCATCCGCCCGCAATTGATCGGAAGTCCACTAAAAGCCAGGGCCGGCAACGGGCAGACTCGCCGAAGTTTTGTAGCTTACCTACAATGTGGCATCCTGAGCTTGGTACCAGGAAACACCGAGATTTCACTTCAGGTTTGGAAAACTAGATACGTGCTTGCAATTGTCTGCCCCGGCCAAGGAGCCCAGTCCCCTGGATTCCTCAGCCCTTGGCTCGAACTCCCCGGCGTCGAAGCCCATCTGTCCAGTCTCAGCGATGTCGCCGGTTTGGATCTTTTGCGGCACGGAACCGTTTCCGACGCGGAAACCATCAAGGACACCGCGATCGCCCAGCCGCTCATCGTGGCGGCGGGGTTGCTGGCCGCCCGCGCCCTGTTCGGCAATGACGAAGTCGCGGAGCCGGACGTCGTCGCCGGCCATTCGGTCGGCGAGGTCACTGCAGCAGCGCTCAGCGGCGTGCTGACCGAGACCGAGGCCATGCTTTTCGTCCGGGAGCGGGCCAATAAGATGGCCGAAGCCGCGGCTGCCACACCCACCGGAATGAGCGCCGTCGTCGGCGGGGATCCGGAAGCCGTGCTCGCGGCCATCCACGGGGCCGGTTTGACCCCGGCGAACATGAACAGCGCCGGTCAGACCGTCGCCGCCGGCACGCTCGAGCAACTCGCGGTGCTGGCCGCGAATCCTCCGGCAAAAGCCCGGGTCATCGCGCTCCAGGTGGCCGGGGCCTTCCACACCGAGCACATGCGGCCCGCCGTCGGCGCCCTGGAAGCACTCAGTCCCAGTCTGCATCCCGAGAATCCCGCAGCAACCCTGCTGTCGAATTTCGACGGCGCAGCGGTAGCCACCGGCGATGCCGCTTTGGCCAGTCTGATTGCGCAAGTCTCCCGCCCGGTCCGCTGGGACCTGTGCATGAAGACCATGCTGGACCTCGGTGTGGACAGCCTCATCGAGCTCGCCCCGGCCGGCACGCTCACCGGACTCGCCAAGCGCGCGATGCCCGGAATTGCTACCGTTGCAGTCAAGACACCGGCAGACCTTGATGCCGCCCGTGAAATACTCAAAACCCGCACCTTGGCCTCCGGGGCCACGGCACGGGGAGAAGGAGCGTAGTGGCAAATCCCACGCTGAACCAAACCGCCCTGCGGGACAAGACCGCCATTCTGGGCCTGGGGTCCTACCGCGCCGAACTGGTGGTGACCAACGAGGACGTCTGCCAATGGATCGACTCCTCCGACGAGTGGATCCGGCAGCGGACCGGAATCATCACCCGTTTGCGGGCGCCGCGTGAAATCGGCGTGGTGGAAATGGCTGAAGCGGCGGCCCGCGAAGCCCTGGCCAACGCCGGCATCGAGGCTTCCCAGTTGGGTGCAGTCATCGTCTCCACGGTGACCCACCAGTACGCAACCCCTTCGGCGGCAGCATTGCTGGCCGACCGGCTCGGCGCTACGCCGGCCCCGGCCTTCGACATCTCCGCAGCCTGCGCCGGCTATTGCTACGGAATCGGGCAAGGCGACGCCTTGGTCCGCTCCGGCGCGGCCGATTACGTGCTCGTCGTCGGCGTCGAAAAGCTTTCCGACGTGATCGACAACCACGAACGCACGATTTCCTTCCTGCTCGGCGATGGCGCCGGGGCCGCCGTGATCGGGCCCTCGGAAACCGCCGGCATCGGCCCCACGATCTGGGGTTCCGACGGCAGCAAATGGGATGCGATCGGCATGACGCATTCTTTGCTGGAAGTCCGGGATGCGAGCTTGGCGGCGAAAAACGATGGCGGGTTGACCGCCGGAGCGATTGCCGAGGCCGAGTTCAGCCTCTGGCCGACGTTGCGCCAAGACGGGCAGACGGTCTTCCGCTGGGCAGTCTGGGAGATGGCGAAGGTCGCCAAACAAGCGCTGGAAGCTGCTGGTGTGACCGCCGCCGATCTGGCCGCTTTCGTGCCGCACCAGGCCAATATGCGGATCATCGACTCGCTGGTCAAGGAGCTCGACTTGCCGGAAAGCGTCGTGGTGGCGCGCGACATCGAAGACACCGGGAACACCTCTGCGGCGTCGATCCCGCTGGCCACCTGCCGGCTGTTGAAGGAGAATCCTGAGCTGAGCGGCGGCTTGTCGCTGCAGATCGGCTTCGGCGCGGGCCTGGTGTTCGGGGCCCAAGTAGTGGTTTTGCCGTAAATTTCATAATTTTGCCGGTCTTTTCGGTGCAACATGCATCGTAGAGGTCGCGATTCGGGCCGCATTCGTGGTTTGATCGACACTGCCCGTCCAGCAACCGGACCGGGCGGACACTGAGAAAGGGAGCCATCAATGGCTAGCAACGAAGAAATCCTGGCCGGTTTGGCTGAAATCGTCAACGAAGAGACCGGTCTGGCGCCGGAGGCCGTGGAGTTGGACAAGTCCTTCACCGACGACCTCGACATCGATTCCATCTCGATGATGACCATCGTGGTCAACGCGGAAGAGAAGTTCGGCGTCCGCATCCCGGACGAGGAAGTCAAAAACCTCAAGACCGTCGGCGACGCAGTCAACTACATCGCAAGCGCGCAGGCCTAGGCTTCCGCAGTCAACGCAGCTTCTCGCAATATTGCCGGCTTTTCAGGCTTGCGGTGCGCCAACTGGCGGTCACCGCAAGCCCGATGAGTTTTTAGACACCCAAGAGAGTGAAAAATGTCCCGCAAAGTAGTCATCACCGGACTCGGCGCCACCACCCCCATCGGCGGTGACGTCCCGACCACGTGGAAGAATGCGCAAATCGGCGTGTCCGGAGCGCATACGCTCACCGATGATTGGGTCGCCAAATACGAGCTCCCGGTGACTTTCGCCGCCCGCGCCATGACTCCGGCGGCGGAGGTGCTGACCCGGATCGAAGCCAAGCGCTTGGACCCGTCCAGCCAGTTCGCCGTCATCGCTTCCCGCGAAGCATGGCAGGATGCCGGCGCGCCGGAGGTCGACAAGGATCGGTTCGCGGTGGCCTTTGCTACCGGAATCGGCGGCGTTTGGACGCTTTTGGATGCCTGGGACACGCTTCGCGACCGCGGACCGCGGCGGGTGCTGCCGATGACCGTTCCCATGCTCATGCCCAACGGCGCTGCCGCTGCCGTGAGCTTGGACCTCGGTGCCCGGGCCGGCGCACACACTCCGGTGTCCGCTTGCGCCTCCGGAACCGAAGCGCTCCACCAAGCCGTCGAGTTGATCCGGTCCGGCAAAGTGGACATCGTGATGGCCGGCGGCACCGAAGCCGCGATTCACCCGATGACGCTCGCCTCCTTCGCCTCGATGCAGGCGTTGTCCAGGCGCAATGACGATCCGGAACACGCTTCCCGGCCTTACGACCTCAATCGCGATGGCTTCGTGATGGGCGAAGGCGCCGGCGCTTTGGTACTCGAGGCCGAAGAGCATGCGCTGGCGCGTGGTGCACGGATCTACGGCGAACTCGCCGGCACCTCGGTGACCGCGGACGCCTACCACATCACGGCACCGGACCCGGAAGGCTTGGGGGCCACACGCGCCTTGAAGGCCGCCTTGTTCGACGCCCGGGCACAGATCGAAGACGTGGTGCACGTGAATGCCCACGCGACCTCGACCCCGGTCGGCGACAAGCCGGAATACACCGCACTCCGAGCCACCTTCGGAAACCACGTGGACAACCTCGCGGTGTCCGCCACGAAGTCCCAGATGGGCCACTTGCTCGGTGCATCCGGAGCGGTGGAAGCCGTGCTGACCGTGAAAGCGGTCCAGGACCGCAAGGCGCCGGCAACCATCAACCTGGAGAACCAGGACCCGGAGATCCCGCTGGACATCGTCACCGCGGCCCGCGATTTGCCGACCGGCGACATCGTGGCGCTCAGCAATTCCTTCGGCTTCGGCGGGCACAACGCCGTCGTGGTCATCCGCAACTACTGATTTTCGCTTAGCGGAGTCTTCGCGTTAGCGAAATGGCTTTGCGTTGGCCCAATGTCTGACATTGGGCCAACGCAAAGCCATTTCGGTATCTGAAACTTGTTCGCGCGCTGCCGTGCTGGTTCAGCCCACTTGGTGCAGCCAACGCACCGGAGCGCCCTCGGCGGCATGCCGGAATGCTTCCAGCTCCTCATCCCATGCCTCCCCGAGCGCCAGGGAAAGTTCGTGGTAAACCCGGGCCGGGTCGCCGGCCCCGGACTCGTAGGCATAACGGATCCGGTCCTCGGAAACCATGATGTTTCCGTGTACATCGGTCATGGCATGGAAGATGCCCAGCTCCGGAGTATGCGACCAGCGGCCGCCGTCGACCCCCGCACTCGGTTCTTCAGTGACTTCGTAGCGCAGATGGGCCCAGCCGCGAAGTGCTGAAGCCAGCAGCGAACCAGTGCCCTGCGGTCCAACCCAGGACAATTCGGCGCGGAAGGATCCGGGCGCGGCAGGCTGCGCCGTCCATTCGAGATCGGCCCGCTTGTCGAGCACGGAACCGATCGCCCATTCGACGTGCGGGCACAACGCAGTGGGGGCTGAGTGCACGAAAAGCACTCCACGTGCCATCACAACAGACATTCCATCCTCCATAGCTGTAGGTACGTCTTCCCCAACGACCTGCTGCTGGAACCGGTTGTCCGTGCTTGCGCACTGCTGCCATCGACAGATGCCCACCTGGATCTATAGCAATTGTGCCGTATCCGGCAGAATAACGCCAGTGAAATTTCTTGGCTGCAATTCCGCTCCCGCCCAGCTGCTGCCCAGATTCAGGCCCGGGGGTGCGCTTGCTGATAACTCGACCGCAGCCGTTCCACGGATACGTGGGTATAGATCTGCGTGGTGGCCAAAGAAGAATGCCCCAGGATTTCCTGCACGGCACGCAGATCCGCCCCGCCGTCGAGCAAATGGGTCGCAGCGGTGTGCCGCAAGGCGTGCGGGCTGGTCGCCGCAGTATCGCCGAGCCCGTTGAAGCCGCGTTCGACGACGGCCCTGACCTGCCGCTGGTCGATCCGGCCACCCCGGGCGCCCAGGAAGAGTGCTGCCCCGCTGCGCGTTTGGCTCAGCGCCGGGCGCGCGCTGCGCAACCAGCGGAGCACCGCGGCCTCGGCCGGCATGCCGAAAGGCACCGTGCGCTCTTTGTTCCCTTTGCCGAGCACCTTGAGCGTGCGTCGTTCGAAATCCAGGTCATCGATATCCAGGGCCGCCAGCTCGCCGACCCGGATGCCTGCCGCATAGAGCAGCTCCACCAGGGCCAGATCGCGGACCGCCAGCGGATCCCCTTCGCTGGCCGCGGATTCCAAGGCAGCGATCAGGCGGGCCATCTGAGCCTGCTGCAATACCCCGGGCAAGGACTTTTGCCGTTTCGGCGCCTTCAGGCGAAGCGTCGGATTGTCCGCGATCAGCCCTTCGCGCAAGGCCCAAGCCATGAAGGTTCGGATGCTGGCCGCACGGCGTGCCAAGGTGGAGCGGGCCAGCCCCTCGGTGCTCTGTTCACCCAGCCACTCCCGGAGCATCCCCAGATCGATTTCACCCGGATCCCGGGCGCCTGCCGCGACCGCGAAATACAGCAGGCTTTCGACATCCGCGGCATACGCGCGGATGGTGTGCTCGGAGCGCGCCCGTTCGGCACCCAAATGGAGCGCAAAAGCAGCCAAGGCGCTGCCGAACCGCAACGGCAGCTCGGAATTCGGCTTTTGCGCACTGGTCATTCCCCCACTGTGCTGCCTGATGGCGGCTCTTTCAAGCAGCACCGCCGCAAGCCCCCGTCGAAGTTCAGCCAGATCCGGACTTGGCCCGAGCCCAACCGCGATCCGATCGCCGGGCCAGGCCGAGCAGCTCCAGGCGGCCCAGTCCGGCCTGGACCGCAGGGGTCCCGAGCCCGGCTACAGTGCCGAGCTTTTCCACGCTTGATCCGGTCCGCATCGGCAAAGCATCCAGGAGCAGCAGATCTTCGGTCGAAAGACCGTCATGGACCGAAACCGGCGCGGCCCGTTCCGGCAACCGGACCGTCATCGGCGAGGCCAACTCGAGCACCTCGTCTGCATCGGTGACGCAGACCGCGGCGCTCTCCCTGAGCAGCCGATGGCAGCCCGCCGAACCGGCGGCATAGACCGAACCGGGCACAGCGCCCAGTTGCCGACCCAACCCCGCCGCGTGATGGGCCGTGCTGAGCGCCCCAGAGCGCCATCGAGCCTCGACCACCACGGTGGCAGCGGACAACGCCGCAATCAGCCGGTTCCGCTGCAGGAACCGGTAACGGGTCGGATTCGTCCCCGGCGGGACCTCTGCGATCAGCACGTCCTGCTCGGCGATTTGGCGCAGCAGGCCCTCATTGCCTGCCGGGTAGAACCGGTCCAGCCCACCGGCCATCACGGCAACCGTGGCCGGAGCACTGTGTTCCCTCGGCCCCGCGCCGCTGGGTTCCCTCGGCCCCGCGCCGCTGAGCGCCGCGCGGTGTGCGGCCGCATCGATTCCGTAGGCACCGCCGGAAAGCACAGTTTTCCCCTGGGCGGCGAGACGGTGGCAGATCGCTGCGGTCACCGATTCCCCATACTCGCTGCTGTCCCGGGCGCCGACGACCGAAATGCAGTCCTGGAACCGGGGCAAGCGCGCAGGGCCGCGGAACCACAACCCGACCGGCGCCGCCAATCCCAGATCATCCACTCCAGCCGGCCAATCCGGATCTTCCGGGATGAGCAGCCCTCCGCCCAACCGCCGGATCACCCGCAAGTCGCGCCCGGGCGCCAGATCCGGCAACCGTGGCCGCCATCGGTCCAGAGCTTCCGCCAAGCCGCCCCACCGGATACCGGCTTCAGAGCTCAGCAGTTCGGCTACCGCAGCTTCCCGGCTCGCGCCGATCCGGACGTGGCCGGCGATCACCCGCATCGATTCCCATGCTCCGAGCACCCTGATCATCGCCATCCCCGGCAGATCCGACGGCTCCATCAGCCTGGTCAACGCCGCGCGGGCCAACCGCACATCCTCCGGATTCATCGGGCAATCCCCCGGCTGCGCATGTTCAAAGCTTGTCCTATCTGGTCCGGCCCGGGAGCAGCTAGTTCCGCCAGATCCGCCAAGGTCCACGCCAACCGAAGCACCCGGTCATAACCGCGGGCGGTCAATGCTCCGCGGTCCAGCGCCTGGTCGACCAGCCTGGTCACCGGACCCGGCAGGCGCAATGGACCGCGGAGCAGCTGCCCGGTCGCTTCGGAATTGAAGCCGATCCCGAACTGATGCAGCCTGGCCGATGCCCGGTGCCGCGCGGCCAGTACCCGGCAGGCCACCATAGCGGTCGGCTCCCCCGAGGGCCCCACAGCCAATTCCGCCAGGGAAAGCCGTGGCACGCTCATTTGGATGTCGACCCGGTCCAGCAACGGTCCGGAGAGCTTCCCGAAGTAGCGCCGCCGGGCAATCGGGGTGCAACTGCAGTCCAGCGCCTTTCCGGCGGAATTGCCGCAAGGGCACGGATTCGCCGCGAGCATCAGCTGGAATCGGGCCGGATACGCCGCCACCCCGGCGGAACGGTGAATCACCAGTTCGCCGCTCTCCAGAGGCTGCCGCAATGCATCGAGGACCCTTCGGTCGTACTCCGGCGCCTCATCCAGAAACAACACTCCTCGGTGCGCCCGCGACGCGGCCCCGGGACGGGGCATCCCGGAGCCGCCACCGACGATCGACGCCATGCTCGCGGTGTGGTGCGGACTTTCGAAGGGCGGCCGCCGGAGCAGCCGGGTACGGCTTTCCCCGAGCCCGCCCAAGGAGTGGATTGCAGTGACCTCCATCGCCTGGCCATCGTCCAAGTCCGGCAACAATCCCGGCAACCGCTCAGCCAGCATGGTTTTTCCGGCCCCGGGCGGACCCACCAGCAGCACATGGTGCCGTCCCGCAGCAGCCACCTCCAAAGCCGCCCGGGCTTCGGCTTGTCCGGCCACATCCGCCAGGTCCAGGAGCGGGGCATCGTGCTCCGCGACGCCGGCAACGTCCACCTCCGGCAAGGCGGCCAATTGCAGTTCCGCAGGGTCCGCACCGAAGCGCAACGCCACCTCGGCCAAACTGGAAAAACCCTCGACCTCCGATCCGGGGACCAGACCCGCCTCGGGCACATTGGCCCGGGCCACGACGATCCGCGGGTGCCCGGCACGCACCGCGGCCAGGACAGCCGGCAGAATCCCCCGGATCGGGCGCAGCCTCCCGTCCAGGCCGAGCTCGGCCAGGAAAACCGCGCTTCCGGTCTCCTGGACATCGCCGGCCGCCCGGAGCGTCGCCATCACGATTGCCAAGTCGAAGGAGCTGCCGCGTTTCGGCAATGAGGCCGGAAGCAGGTTGACCGTGATCTTGCGCCGGCTCAACGGGATCCCGGAATTGTGCGCCGCTGCACGGATCCGTTCTTTCGCTTCGACCAACGAAGCGTCCGGCAAGCCCAGCAACTGGAAAGCCGGCAACGTCTGCCCGATATCGGCCTCGACCTCCACCAGGTGGCCGTTCAGTCCGACCAGGGCCACACTGTAGGCGCGACCCAGCGTCATCCGATCCCCCGCAGGTGTTCCACCGTCGGCTCCCCGCTACGCGGTGCCAGAACCGCCACTGCATCGATCCGCAACGCTCTGCCGAGATAGCCATGATGTCTGGCCCACAGCACGGACAAGGTCCGCAAGCGGTCCAGCTTGGCTTTGTTGATCGCTTCGAAGGGATGGCCGTAGGCGAGGCTGCGCCGGGTTTTCACCTCGGCGATGACCAAGATCTCGCCGTCGAAGGCGACCAGGTCGATTTCCCCCCGGTTGCAGCGCCAATTCACGTCGACGACGGTGAACCCACGCCGTTCGAGGTAGTCCGAGGCGAGAGCCTCGCCGAGCTTCCCCAACTCAATTTTCGTCCGCACCCTCCCAGCATCGCCGGCCGGTCGGGAAGAAGGTCTGAAAATCCGAAAAATCCGGCTGAATGTGGATAACCCGAGGTGCAGAGCAATCCGGAAAAATGCTTCGCCGGCTGATGAAACACCCCTGGATCCAGTCAATTGAAACATACTGTCGCGTATGTTTTTTTCCTGTTAGGCTACAAGCACACTCACCGCATCAAAGGGAGCCCCGGAGCCGATGTTCCGGGGCTTTCCCATTCCCCGGAACAAAGTTGCGGAACTCAATTCCCCAGATCGGGGGCCTTCGGCAGCTCCAAGTCGTCGTTCTTGCTGAGCTCTTCGACGTTGACGTCCTTGAACGTGATCACCCGGACGTTCTTCACGAACCGCGCGGAACGGTAGACGTCCCAGACCCAGGCGTCCTGGAGGTTCAGATCGAAGTAAACCTCGCCGTCGGCCGATCTGGCTTGCAAATCCACATGGTTCGCCAGGTAGAACCGGCGTTCGGTCTCCACCACATAGCTGAACAAGCCCACCACATCGCGGTATTCGCGATACAGCTGCAACTCCATATCGGTTTCGTAGTTCTCAAGGTCCTCAGCGCTCATTGAACCATCATGCCCTATCCACTGCCGGACTCGCTTTGCTGCCGAGTTGCCAGGTCCGGCGATGCCATTCGCTGGGTCCGCTGCGATCGATCGCGGCCCGGTGCCCGGCGGTCGCGTATCCCTTGTTGATTTTCCAGCCGAAGTCCGGGAACTCCGCATCCAAAGCGATCAGCATGGCGTCCCGCTGCACTTTCGCGAGCACGCTCGCCGCCGCCACGCTCAGACACTGCATATCGGCTTTGACCAAAGTCCGGACCGGGACGTCCACCCCGTCGTCGAGCGAGCCCGGAGCATCGAAAATGCTCAACTGGCTCGCCGAGAGCCAATCGTGGTTGCCGTCCAGAATCACCACTTCTGCACGGACTCCTGCAGCAAGCAGCGCCGCCCAGGCCCGGGTTCCGGCGAGCCGCAGGGCCGACATCAGGCCCAGGGCGTCGATTTCCGCAGCCGAGGCATGCCCGACGGCGTGGCCGACCGCCCATGCTTCGATCTTGGGCACGAGTTTCTCCCGCGCCTCGGCGGAAAGCAGCTTGGAGTCCTTGACCCCCGGCAGCGGCTTCTGCGCTGAGGCGTCGATCACCACCATGCCCACGCTCACCGGACCGGCAAGCGCGCCGCGGCCCACTTCGTCGGCACCGGCCACGAAGCGATGCCCTTGCGCCATCAACCCGCGTTCAACCGCGAGCGTCGGTGCCGCAGCCACCGGCACGGCTCAGTTGCCCGACGGCACGGGATCGGGGCTGCTGACCGGCGCCGACGACGGTGCCGGGACATCGCGGAAGGTGTCCGGGTAGTTGCCCAGCACCGCCCAACGGTTCAATGGCCAGGCGATCACCGAGGCAGTGCCTTCGACGTCGGATTCGGCGACGAAGCCCTGGCTCGCTGAATCCTGGTGGAACCGCGAATCGGCGGACCGGTTGCGGTTGTCTCCCATGACCCAGAGTTTGCCGGCCGGCACCGTGACGTCAAAGCTGGCGTTGGGCCCGGCGGTATTGTCCGAACCTGGGAAGAGATACGGCTCCACCAAGCCCTTGCCATTGACCGTGATCTGGCCTTGGGCATCGCAGCAGACCACGCGATCGCCAGGCATCCCGATCACCCGTTTGATCAGATGCTGTTGTGACTCGTCCGGCATCAAGCCCACGAAGGTCAGTGACTCCTTGAACCAGTTGACCGGTTGGGCCGGAACTGCCGGGAGCCACCCCTGGGTGTCCTTGAACACCACCACATCGCCGCGCTGCAACGCGAACGGTCGGGGAACCAGCAGATTCACGAAAATCCGATCGTCGACCTGCAGGGTGTTCTGCATGGACTCCGAGGGGATGAAATACGCCCGGAAGAAAAAGGTCTTGATCACAAACGAGAGCACCAGGGCGATCACGATCACAATCGCGATCTCCTTCACCCAGGAGAGCAAGCCGGTGTTCTTGGCTTTGTCCTTCTTGTGCTTGGACTCGATGGCTTCGGCCGAAGCAGCCGGGTCGAAACCCGCAGCCTCGCCAGCGCCCTCGGCGGCGTCCGGTCCTGGTTGGCCCGGCTCCCGAGGCGGCTCGGAGATTGAGTCATCAGCGGGGCCGGGGGTACGGTGCGACATCTATTGGGTGCCTTTCTGGGCAGGTGGACCGATAAAGGTCCGTGGAACTGATCCGAAGCGCTCGAGCGGCCAGAGGATCTGGAGGGGACGACCGATCACTTTCCCCACCGGGATCAGGCCGCCGCCGGGCGCACCGAGCAACGAACGGGAATCAGCGGAAACCGAACGATGGTCCCCCATCAGCCACAACTTACCCTGTGGCACGATGACATCAAAGGACATCGAGCTGGGAGCATCCCCAGGAAAAAGATAGGGCTCCGCGAGGGCCTCACCGTTGACACTGAGTTGCCCTCCGGCAGTGCAGCATTTCACTTCGTCCCCGGCGATCCCGATCACCCGTTTGACGTACACCGTGTCACTGCCGACCAGGCCGAGGAACTGCCCGATCGCGGACAAACCGTCGAGCAGCGGTCCACGCCCGGAATTCAACGGGTCGAAGGAACCCCGGCCGTCGAAGACCACGATGTCGCCGCGGTTGATCGGGCCGAAGGCGTAGTCGGTACGGGAAACCGCAACGCGGTCCCCGGCGCCGAACTGCGGTTCCATCGATCCGGACGGAATGTAGTAGACCTCAAGCCACAGGGCACGGATCAGGGCGCTGGCCACCAGAGCCACCGCGGCGGCGAGCAAAACAAAGCGCCAACCCAGTTTCCTGGGCCGGCGCTCCGTACGTGCGGTCAAGCGAGCGTCCGCTGTCTACTTGGTAGGCAGGTTGTCGCGCTTTTCCTTGATCTTTGCAGCCTTGCCACGCAGATCGCGCATGTAGTACAGCTTTGCACGACGCACGTCGCCGCGGGTGACCACCTCGATCTTTTCGATGATCGGGGAATGCACCGGGAAGGTACGCTCCACGCCAACGCCGAAGGAGACCTTGCGGACCGTGAAGGTCTCGCGGATGCCATCGCCCTGGCGGCCGAGCACGAAGCCCTGGAACACCTGGACGCGGGAGCGGTTGCCTTCGATGATGTTGACGTGCACCTTGAGGGTGTCGCCGGCCCGGAAAGCCGGAACGTCGCTGCGCAGGCTGGCTGCGTCTACTGAATCTAGGATGTGCATAGTGCGACTCCTGGTGAACGCTACAGGTCATTCACTTTGCTTCGCGGCACCAAGCACCCGGACGGAGCCGGGGCAATGCTGCCGGAGAGTGGATTAGCCGATCTGGCACGGATGGCCGACCGGAGTATTCGCTTTCTGAACGTGCTCCCCCTGTAGCAGGAGACGCTCAGCAAACACAACTACCAATTCTGCCATATCCGGGGAAGCTGCACCAATTACCGCGGATCGAGGTCGATCCGCTGCAACCCGCCGTCGACGACGTGGAAACCGGCGCTGCGCAGTAGCTCGAGGTCCGCGCGGTTCAACCCGGAGACCTCGAGCCCGCGCAGCAGGTCCGGCCGGCGTGCGGCGGTGCGCAGCAGCTGCTGGTCCCGGCGGAACCTGGCGATCTTGGCATGGTTCCCGCTGAGCAGCGTCTCCGGGACGTCGGCCCCGCGCCACGAGGAGGGTTTGGTGTACACCGGGTATTCGAGCAAACCGTCCTGATGCGACTCTTCGACCAGGGATTCCGGATTCCCGACCACACCCGGCAGCAGCCTGGCGATCGCCTCGACCATCGCCAGGACCGCCACTTCACCGCCGTTGAGCACATAGTCGCCCAAGCTCATCGGCCGGACCGTGAAATGCTCTTGGGCCCAGTCAAGCACCCGCTCGTCGATGCCTTCGTACCGGCCGCAGGCGAATACCAAGTGGTCTTGCGCGGACAGCTCTTCGGCGATCCGCTGGGTGAAGACTTCGCCGGCCGGCGCCGGCACGATCAGCACCGGCTTCGCACCGGGTTCCGAATCGGCGGCGCCACCGCGCCCGAGCAACGACTCCAAGGCCAACGCCCAGGGCTCCGGCTTCATCACCATGCCGGCACCGCCGCCGTACGGCGTGTCGTCTACCGTGCGATGGCGGTCCGAGGTGAAATCACGCAGATTGTGCACTTCCAGCCGCAGCAAGCCGTCCTGGCGGGCTTTCCCGATCAGGCTCAGCTCGAGCGGAGCCAAGTACTCCGGGAAGATACTGATCACATCGAGGCGCATCTACTCCGTGCCCTCGCGCTGTTCGGCCTCGGAGTCCCGGTTGACCTCGAACAGACCCCCGGGCGGGGTCAATCGGATGAACCCGGCCTCGATATCCACTTCGGGGACGATCTCGGTGACGAACGGGACCAGGACTTCTTCACCGGCGGCAGTTTTGATCACGAGCAGATCCTGCGCGGGCATCGGAGTCAGTGCCACGACCTTGCCTACTTCTTCGGAGCCGATCCGAGCGGCGAGGCCGATCAGTTCGTGTTCGTACCAGGCGTCGTCGTCGGTTTCCAGTTCGGAATCGGTGTCGAAAACCAACCTCGTGCCACGCAATGCCTCGGCCTGGTTCCGGTCCAGCACTTCCTCGAAGCCGAGCAGCAGGATCTCTTTGTTCCAACGCGCCGTGGCAACCGTCAAGGGCCCCCGACCAGCCGGTTCGGTCGCGAAGACGGCGCCCGCAGCGAACCGGTCCTGTGGCGCGTCGGTGAGCACCTCAACCGTCACCTCGCCGCGGATGCCGTGCGGTTTGCCGATTCGGCCGACGTGGACTTGCATGTTTCTCCCGGGTTGGAACGATGGAAAGCGCGGAAAAGAAAGGGCCCCGGCACATTCCGTGCCGGAGCCACAATCTTAGCTGTAATCTGGGGTGCTGCGTTGCCTGGTAGCTCAGCGACGCCGGTCGGTGTCGACGACGTCGACGCGGACTTGGTCGCCACCGGACAAGGCTCCCACCACGGTGCGCAAGGCACGGGCAGTGCGACCTTGACGGCCGATGACCCGACCCAAGTCATCCGGGTGGACCCGGACTTCCAAGGTCTCGCCACGCCGGTTGTTGCGCGCCGCGACAGTCACGTCGTCCGGGCTGTCCACGATTCCGCGGACCAAATGCTCCAGAGCCTCGGCCAGCAAGTTACTCTGCCTCAGTGGTTTCTGCAGTTTCAACAGCCTCGGCAGCCGGCTCTTCAGCGACTTCTTCGGCCTTCTTCTTCGGGGTGATGGCTTCCTTGGTGATCACCGAGCTCTTCTCCGGTGCCACGAAGGCGTCCTTGGCGACCTTGGTCTTCAACCGACCTTCGGCGCCCGGGAGGCCCTTGAATTTCTGCCAGTCACCGGTGATCTTGAGGATCTGGGCGACCTGCTCGGACGGCTGAGCGCCGACGGAGAGCCAGTACTGTGCCCGCTCGGAATCGACCTCGATGAACGAGGGCTCTTCGGTCGGGTGGTACTTGCCGATCTCTTCGATGGCCCGGCCATCACGCTTGGTGCGTGAGTCGGCGACAACGATGCGGTAGTACGGTGCGCGCATTTTTCCAAAGCGCTTGAGGCGAATCTTAACGGCCACTTTTGTGGTCACTCCTGTTTCTGAAACGGGTCGAACCCTGTGTCACGCTCCCGTGGGGCGGGCCGATCTGAGGGTTCTGAAGGACACAATGCGCGCATGGAGAGAGGGGCCATGCGGATCGAGTACCTGTTCATTATGCCAGATGGTTCCGCGCAGCGCGAACTTCACACGGTGATGTAATACAGCGCCAACCGCGCGTCCTCGTCGGCCGCGACCACTTGGCCCGCCATCGATGCGATGCTGCGCAAAAGCGGCTCGGCGACGGCCGGCGTGGTGGCGAATTCTTCGGTTGCCGCCCATGCCGCGGCGAGTTCGGAAACCTCTTCCTGGTCTTCCAGCGTCGGCAATTCGGCAAGGACCTCGGCCAAGGCGTCCGGAAGCACCATCAGATGGTCCAGGTCGACGTCGACCATGCCGAGTGCAGTCTCGGTGCCCGTGGCGTGCACCGTCTTGACCGCCAATTCGCCCAGTACCTCCAGATCGAGATCGGTTGCTTCGCCCAGGTCGAGCAACTGCTTGGGCTTCGGCCCGCCGTCGCGTGCGTAGCGGCTGGCTTCGTGGTGGGTTGCGATGAACAACTGATTAGTGGACATGGCATGGCCTTCCGCCGGTGGTCCGGGGCTCTGGGTTCGGGCCCCTGCTGAGTCAAGACTAGCCGGACTTCGCAGCGGTTCAAGCACGCCGGGCGGGCCGTTCGGAAAGCAATTCCGCGACCATCGCCACCCGCGCGCCGAGCGCGTCCAGCCCCAGCGCCCGCTCGTGCTCGAGCAGTTGCCGCAACCCGGGCGTAGCCGGCTCGACGACGCGGAACCCGCATCTCGCGTAGAACGGCGCATTGAACGGCACATCGCGAAAGGTGCACAAGGTCATCCGGCGGTAGCCTGCGGTCCGCGCCCAGTTCTTGGCCGCCTCGATCAACGCTCTGCCGATCCCCTGCCCCGCAGCTTCCGGCAGCACCGAGATCTGCTCCAGATGCGCCTGCCCGTCGACCTCGTCCAATTTGGCCAGGCCCAATAGCTGGCCCGCCCGTTCCGCGATCAGCACGTGCAATCCGGCGCGGTATTCTTCCGCGCTGCTCGCCGCAGGCAGCCCTGGCATGCCCATCACCGAGTCCGCTGCGCTCTCGATCCCCGGCAGCTGCGGATAGTCCGCCTCCTCGGCAGTCCGGATACTAAATTCCATGGCTGAATCCTATCCCCCGGACCGGCCACCGCCGAGCCGGATCTGCTAACCTCGGATCATCCACACGGGTGCCCTTGGCAAGGGGCTGAGATCAGGCCGATACCGCCTGCGACCGTTCGAACCTGTCCGGGTCATTCCGGCGAAGGAAGTAGGAAACACCATCATGTCTGCTGCCCAGATTCACGATTCCGGCAACAATCACCCAGCTCATTCGCTCGGCTTCCTCGAAGCCGGCGAGCTGCGCGTTCCGGTCACCCGGATAGCTTTGGACGATTCGCCGGAGGGGCCCAATCCGGACTTCGTGACTTATCGCACCGCGGGACCGGGCAGCGATCCGGTGCGCGGTCTGCCGCCGCTGCGCGCTGAGTGGGTTGCCGCCCGCGGCGACGTGGAAACCTATCCGGGCCGGCGTCGCGACTTGTCCGACGACGGCCGCTCAGCGGTCCGGCGCGGCGCGGCCTCAGCGGAATGGCAGGGTGCCAAGCCGGAACCGCGGCGCGCCCTGCCCGGCCGGCGGGTGACCCAAATGCATTACGCCCGCGCCGGCGTCGTGACCAAGGAAATGCAGTTCGTCGCGCTGCGCGAGGGTTGCGAAGTGGAACTGGTGCGCTCCGAAGTCGCGGCCGGCCGGGCGATCATCCCGAACAACATCAACCACCCGGAATCGGAGCCGATGATCATCGGCAAGGCGTTCTTGGTGAAGATCAACGCCAATATCGGCAACTCGGCCGTGACCTCGTCGATTGCTGAGGAAGTCGACAAAATGCAGTGGGCCACCCGCTGGGGCGCGGACACCGTGATGGACCTTTCCACCGGCGATGACATTCACACCACGCGCGAGTGGATCATCCGCAACTCCCCCGTGCCGATCGGCACCGTGCCGATCTACCAGGCGCTGGAGAAGGTCAATGGCGATGCCTCCGCGCTGACCTGGGAAATTTTCCGGGACACCGTGATTGAGCAGTGCGAGCAGGGCGTGGATTACATGACGATTCACGCTGGGGTATTGCTGCGTTATGTACCGCTCACCGCGAATCGGGTGACCGGGATTGTTTCGCGCGGTGGCTCGATTATGGCCGGCTGGTGCTTGGCGCATCATCAGGAAAACTTCCTCTACACGCACTATGACGAGCTGTGCGAAATTTTCGCCCAGTACGACGTCGCCTTCTCCTTGGGCGACGGGCTGCGGCCGGGTGCCACCGCGGATGCGAACGACGCAGCGCAATTCGCGGAGCTGGATACTTTGGCCGAGCTAACCGCCCGGGCCTGGGAATTCGACGTGCAGGTGATGGTGGAAGGCCCCGGGCACATTCCGTTCCATCTGGTCCGGGAGAATGTAGAACGCCAGCAAGAGCTGTGCAAAGGTGCGCCGTTCTACACGCTCGGCCCGCTGGTCACCGACATCGCACCGGGCTATGACCACATCACCTCGGCGATCGGTGCAACCGAAATCGCCCGCTACGGCACCGCGATGCTCTGCTACGTCACGCCGAAGGAACACTTGGGCCTGCCGAACAAGGACGATGTGAAGACCGGTGTGATCACCTACAAGATCGCGGCGCACGCGGCGGACTTGGCCAAGGGGCATCCAGGCGCACATCTGCGCGACGACGCCTTGTCCAAGGCGCGATTCGAGTTCCGTTGGAAGGACCAATTCTCGCTTTCGCTGGACCCGGCGACGGCGGAGGCCTTCCACGACGAGACCTTGCCCGCCGAACCGGCGAAGACCGCGCACTTCTGCTCCATGTGCGGGCCGAAGTTCTGTTCCATGCGGATTTCCCAAGATATCCGGGCCGAGTTCGGCGGCGCTACGGAACAGGCGACGCTGGTGGCATCGATCGAGGAGATGCAGGCCGGATTGCGGGCCAAGTCCGAGGAGTTTGTCGCCGCCGGCAAGGAGATCTACTCGGAAGCCCGGCCCTAACCAGGATTCCGGTCTTGACCTGACTTGGGCGCAGTTGAGCAGGATGCTTATCCACAGAACCCCGCTCAACTGCGCCCAAGTCGAAGAAAACGTCAGTGTTGCGCTCCAGCCTGGAGCGATGAGACGCAGCCTGCTTCCGGAAAATCTTCCGCTACCCGCCTTCACCCTGGCACAAGCTAGAAATCTGGGCGTCCCCCCGGTCCCGCTCCACCGCTCAGGACTTGGAGGTCCCCAGCCGGGGTCTTCGAGTACTCAAAAGTGCCGAGCCGGATCTGGCCGCTCTTGTCCGCAGCCTATTGGCCTTAACTCCCGGCTGCTTCGCAAGTCACCTCACGGCTGCGAAACTTTGGCGGGTCCCGCTACCGTTTTGGGCTGAGAATCGCACCGAGATCGACATCGCCCGCAGACGTCCTGCTGCTGCGCCTCGCCGCAAGGGCGTCAACGGCCACCGGCTACGAATCACTCGGGACGAAGTCACGCTGCAAAACGGAGTCTGGCTCACCACGCCGGCACGCACTTGGCGCGACCTGGCTACAGTTCTCAACGAGGAAGATCTGGTGGTAGCAGGAGATTTCCTGGTCAGGTCGCGACAACGGGATTTCGGGGAGCAGCGTAAGGCGCACTGCACCCTGGCCCAGCTTACCGAAATGCTCCCGGAACGAGCACAGGCCAATGTGCTGCGCCGAACGGCCGCGGCAAAAGTTCGTTCCGGCGTGGATTCTCCGCAGGAAACCAGGCTCCGGCTGCAATTGGTCGACGCCGGCCTGCCGGAACCCGCGGTGAATCATTCGCTCGATGATCCCTTCGACGGGCATCCGATTCGCTGGGCGGATTTGGCCTACCTCGACTACAAGATCGTGATTCAGTACGAAGGCGATCACCACCGCTCCCGCGCGCAGCTGGCTACGGACATTGCGCGCGACGACGACTGGCAGCGCGCCGGTTGGACCGTAGTGCGGCTGACTTCAGCGGACTTGCAGGCTGAAGGAGCTTACGCCGTCGCCAAAGTCCGTGCCGCGCTGGTTCGATCCGGCTGGCAACCCCGCTAAATCTCGCCACTTGGGCGCAGATATGCAGGGTAAGAGAACCCAACACCCTGCATATCTGCGCCCAAGTGAAGGGCTTACGGGATCTGACGCCTCCTGACGGAGACACCCGCGCGAGCGCCTACGCTCGGCGGCTATTTCTGGCTATTGGCCAAGAACTCCTTGATCGCAGCTTGACCCTGCTCAGTATCTTGCGGACGATGGCCGCCACCGACAATGAGGTGGCGCGCGCCAGTACTCGAGAGATATTCGGCAACCTCTTCGTACATGGGCTCCCAACCACCGGTGAGCACCATGGTCGGCACACCCGGAACAATATCGAGCGGAGCTTCCCAGGCCGGCGCTTGCAGCCGAAGCCGACGCGCAGTGCGCAACGCCTCAGCGTCATCAGGATCCAGCTTCCGCGCCGCCTCACCGAACGCCAGCTGCGAAAACTGCCGGTAATACTCGACGTCGCCCAGCTCGTTGCGCAGATCGAAGACCGGCTGCATGAGCTTGATATGGGCGGCGGTAGCAGGTAAATCCTTGGTCAGAGACAAAACCGCAGGCTCGCATAACAGCAATGAATGCACCAGATCCGGACGCTGCACCGCGGCCATCATGGCGGCAACCGAGCCCTGGGCATGGGCGACCACTTGACCGCCATGGCGACCATCCAGTTGCAAGTTGTCGATGATGATCTGCGCGTCGGCAGCGAAGTCAGAAGGCACCGGCTCGGCGACCGGATCGAAGCCGGTTCTGCGTACAAAGAGGCAATCGAAGCTTCCGGCCAGCACATGTTGGACCGGCCAGGCGGCAGCACCGAAGGCGCCGCTACCGTGGACGAAGACAACTCGGCCGGAGGAACCAACCGAACCGGATGAACTAAGGGAAACAGCCAAAAGCCTGGATCAGCCTGTCCCTATTTGCCGAGGAACTTCTCGAAGCCCTTGGGCAGATTCATCGCCGAAGGATCGAAATCCTGGTTCTGCGCACCGAAGGCTGCGCCAGTGGGGGCCGCGGCATTCTTCCCGGCGCGTTTCTCCTCGGCCTCGCGCAGCTGCTGCGCGGCCTTCGCCGGGTTCCCGGAGCGGGCTTTTTTCTTCGGCGCATTTTTGCCGCTCTTGCGGGCGCCGCCGAACCCGCCAGGGCCGGGCATCCCCGGCATTCCGGGAATGCCGCCGCCGGAAGCCATCTTCTTCATCATCTTCTGCGCCTGGCCGAAGCGTTCCAGCAGGCCGTTGACCTCGGAGACGTGCACCCCCGAGCCCCGGGCGATGCGTGCCCGGCGCGAACCGTTGATGATCTTCGGCGCAACGCGCTCGTGCGGCGTCATCGAGCGGACGATCGCTTCGACGCGATCGATTTCCCGCTCATCGAATTGCTCGAGCTGCTGGCGAATGTTCTGCGCACCCGGCATCATCATGAGCATCTTCTTCATCGAGCCCATGTTGCGGATCTGGTTCATCTGGGCCAGGAAGTCTTCCAGCGTGAAGTCTTCCTGGTCGGCGAACTTCTTCGCCATCCGGGCGGCTTCGTCCTTGTCCCAGTTCTTTTCGGCCTGCTCGATGAGCGTGAGCACATCGCCCATGTCCAGGATCCGCGAAGCCATCCGGTCCGGGTGGAAGACCTCGAAATCGTCCAAGGATTCACCGGTCGAGGCGAACATCACCGGTTTTCCGGTGACCGTGGCCACGGAAAGCGCCGCACCGCCGCGGGCGTCGCCGTCGAGCTTGGAGAGCACGATGCCGGTGAAGTTCACGCCCTCGTCGAAGGCCTGGGCGGTGGCCACGGCATCCTGGCCGATCATCGCATCGATCACGAAGAGCACTTCGTCCGGCGAAATCGCAGCCCGGATGTCCGCAGCCTGCTGCATCAATTCCGCGTCGACGCCGAGGCGGCCGGCAGTATCGACGATCACGACGTCGTGCAGCTTGCTGCGCGCCTCGGCGAGGCCGGCCTGGGCTACCGCCACCGGATCACCGGTCGCAGCTTCGAACTCGGAGGAGACTCCGGGATGCGGCGCGAACACCGGGACCCCGGCCCGCTCGCCATTGACCTGGAGCTGCTTGACCGCGTTCGGCCGCTGCAAATCCGCCGCCACCAGCAACGGCGAATGCCCCTGGCCCTTGAGCCATTTGGAAAGCTTGCCCGCCAGCGTGGTCTTGCCGGCACCCTGCAGGCCGGCCAGCATGATCACGGTCGGCGGGTTCTTCGCCAAGCGGATCCGCCGGGTCTGCCCGCCGAGGATCTCCACCAGTTCCTCGTTGACGATCTTGACGATCTGCTGCGCTGGATTCAGCGCGGCATTGACCTCAGCACCGAGGGCACGCTCCCGGACTTTACCGGTGAATTCGCGCACCACTGGCACAGCGACGTCGGCGTCGAGCAGGGCACGGCGGATCTCGCGCACCGTCGCATCGACATCAGCCTCGGAAAGCCGGCCTTTGCCGCGCAGATTCTTGAAAGTCGCGGCTAACCGGTCAGAGAGAGAATTGAACACCAGGGGTTATCTTTCGACAAGGGGCTAAAGAAATCTGAAACTTTGGTCGGACCAACTACCAAGGATACCAAGCCCAACGAACCGGCCGGGAAGAACGATCCCTGCCAATCCGGAGCAGAAAATGACATGCTGGGTCGGTGAGCCAAAAAGTACAGGACAGCCAGCACTCGACCATCCGGACGCTTCTCATTCTAGGCGCCTCGGGCGACCTCACCGGCAGGCTTCTGCTGCCTGGTGTCGCCCGCCTGATCGTAGCCGGCCGGGCCAAGGGACTGACCCTGATCGGCGCCGGCGGTAGCCAAAACCCTCAAGAGAGTTGGCAGCAACGGGTCGACCGGGTCTTCGGGGCTGCCGCCGAGGGCTGCAACGCCAGCGGCCGGGCCGCCCTCGCGAAGGTGGCCAAGACCACCGCTTACCACCAGCTGGACGTGACCGCCGAGGGCGAACTGGCCGCACTGCTGGCCAGCTTGACCGGCCCGGTCGCGATCTACTTCGCCTTGCCGCCGGCGGTCAGCCAGCGCGCCTGCGAGCTCCTAACCGCGGCCGACCTGCCAGCCGGCACCAGGCTCGTGATGGAGAAACCATTCGGCTCGTCGGCCGCTTCGGCGCATCAACTCAATGCAACCCTCGCCGCTTTGGTCCCGGAATCGCACATCCACCGGGTAGACCATTTCCTCGGCAAGTCCACGGTCTTCAACATCCTCGGTCTGCGCTTCGCCAATCGGCTGCTCGAACCGCTCTGGAATTCCGACCACATCCAGCAAGTCGAAATCATCTTCGACGAAGACCTGACCCTGGAGAACCGCGCCGGCTATTACGACCGGGCCGGAGCGCTGCGCGACATGATCCAGAGCCATCTGCTGCAGATCATGGCACTGGTGGCCATGGAACCGCCCGCCACGCTGGGCGAGCAGGACGTCCGCGACGGGATCGCCACAGTGCTGCGCGCCAGCACCGCCGCCCCGGCCAAGAGCCGCCGGGCCCGCTACACCGCGGGAAAAATCGGTCGACGGAAGGTGCCGGATTACCTGGCCGAAGCCGGCGTCGAGGCCAAGAACAACACCGAAACCTTGGCCGAGGTCGAAGTCTCGATTGCCAACTGGCGTTGGGCCGGCGTGCCGTTCATTCTGCGCTCCGGGAAATCGCTGGGCCGGTCCCGCAAAGAAGCGGTGATCACCTACAAGTCGGTTCCGCATTTGCCCACGGGGTTCCGCGGCACCGATTCGCCGACCCAACTGCACATCGGCTTCGGTCCGGACACCTTGCAGCTCGATCTGGACGTCAATGGCCCGGGCGATTTGTTCACCCTGAACCGGGTCCGGCTCGAGGCGGAACTCGCCGGGGATTCGTTGCTGCCCTATGGCGAAGTACTGGACGGGGTGCTCAACGGCGATCCGTTACTTTCGGTGCGCGGCGACACCGCAGAACTCTGCTGGCAAATCGTCGAGCCGACCCTCGACGCCTGGCACGCCGGGAAGGTCCCGATGGAAGAGTACCCGGCGGGCAGCTCCGGTCCCGCCGATTGGCCCACGAGCAACGACCACTCCGCAGCCCGGATCCGCTGAATCGGGACAGTGAAACGACTGAATCGGATAGTGAAACGACTTTGGGATAGCCAGATGACAGGCATCCGGCTATCCCAAAGTCGTTTTGCTATCTGAGAGCGGGAACGACGACGGCGCTCGGCTCAGACTGCCGCAGTGCCGCGTTCTCCGGTGCGCACCCGGACCGCTTCATGGACGTCCACGGTCCAGACCTTCCCGTCGCCGGCCCGTCCGGTGTTCGAGCTGGAGATGATCACGTCCACGATGTCGTCCACTTGCTCGTCCGTGGCCAAGACCTCGATCCGGACTTTGGGCAGGAGGTCGACCACGTATTCAGCGCCGCGGTAGACCTCGGTATGCCCGCGTTGCCGGCCGTACCCGTTGGCCGCGCTCACGGTGAGTCCTTGGACTCCGTAACTCTCCAAGGCCCCGCGAACGTCGTCGAACTTCTCCGGGCGGATGATCGCCGTGATGAGTTTCATGCTTCCACCCTAATCTTCCCGTCGCCTGGTCCCTCTGGTTTTCCGTCCGGCTTTTCCGCAGGTGCTGGTTCCGTCTGCCGGGAGCGCAAGGCTTCCGCCAGCGGGTGGAATGCACTGCCCACGCGCCCACCGAACTCGTAGGCGGATTCAGCGTGCACCGAGACATCGATGCCGGTGACCTCGTGCTCTTCGGAAACCCGGAAGCCCATGGTCTTGTTGATGATCCAGCCGACGATGAAGGCCACCACGAATGAATAGAGCATCACCGCGAGTGAGCTGATCGCTTGCTTGCCGAGCAATTCCAATCCACCGCCGTAGAACAGCCCGGTGCCGCCCGCCGGCGATTCCGGGTTCGCGGCGAAGCCGATGAACAGGGTTCCGATCAAACCGCCGACCAAGTGCACGCCGACCACGTCGAGCGAATCGTCATAGCCGAGTTTGTATTTCAACCCGACCGCCAAAGCACAGACCGCACCGGCGAGCAAACCGAGGCCAATCGACCAGGCCGGGGTGATCGCCACCGCAGCCGGGGTGATCGCGACCAGCCCGGCCACCGCACCGGAGGCGGCACCCAGCGAGGTCGCGTGCCCATCGCGCAGCTTCTCCACGATCAGCCAGCCCAGGGTCGCAGCCGCCGGGGCGGCCAAAGTGTTGATCCAGGCGTACCCGGCGGTGGCATTGGCGGCCAGCGCCGAACCGGCATTGAAGCCGAACCAGCCGAACCAGAGCAATCCGGCGCCCAACATCACGAAGGGCAGATTGTGCGGCCGGTGGCTCGGATCCTTACCGAAGCCCAAGCGCTTACCCAACACCAGCGCCAGAGCCAGTGCCGCGGCGCCGGCATTGATGTGCACCGCGGTACCACCGGCGAAGTCGATCGCTCCCAGGCCTTGGCCGATCCAGCCGCCGATCGGATTGCCGTTGGCGTCCTCGTTGAAGTCGAAGACCCAGTGCGCCACCGGGAAATAGACCACGGTGACCCAAATCCCGGCGAACAGCATCCAGGCGCCGAATTTCGCGCGATCCGCAATCGCTCCGGAAATCAATGCGACCGTGATGATCGCGAACACCGCTTGGAATCCGACGAAGGCGATCTCCGGAATCGTGCCCACTAATGGCGCGTTCTCTCCAGTCTCCAGAACTCCGTTGAGTCCGAACTTCTCAAAGGGGTTGCCCAGCAGACCGCCACCCAGGTCGGTGCCGAAGGCGGCCGAATAGCCGAACAGCACCCAGAGCACAGCGACCAAGGCGATCGCCCCGAAGCTCATCATCATCATGTTCAAAACACCTTTGGATCGCGTCATCCCCCCGTAGAAGAACGCCAATCCGGGTGTCATCAAAAGCACAAGCGCTGCCGAAACCAGCACCCACGCGGTATCCCCTGCGTTCATGGATACGTCAGCCCCACTTTCCCGTCCGATGCGTCAGTGATTGCCTACACCGCACGAAGGCGGCGCCACTGTTGCAAACGAGTCTCGCGAAAGCGTGTTTCGGCTCGGCACGTTCTAGATTGCGCGCAGGTTACAAGCCCGGCCCGAGCGTAAATGCTGAGTCACGCCCATGTTTCGGCCAGGTAAATTCACCGGCTGTTGCCAGGCTCAGTTCAGGATCGCGTCCACGAATTGCTCGACGTCGAACGGTGCCAGGTCGTCGGCCCCCTCGCCCAAGCCGACCAGCTTAACCGGGACTCCCAGGCTCTTCTGGATCGCGACCACGATGCCGCCCTTGGCGGTGCCGTCGAGCTTGGTCAACACGATTCCGGTGATGTCCACGACCTCGGCGAACACTTTGGCCTGGTTGAGCCCGTTCTGCCCGGTCGTGGCGTCCAGGACCAGCAGCACCTCGCCGACCGCAGCGAGCTTCTCGATGACCCGTTTGACCTTGCCGAGCTCGTCCATCAGGCCGACTTTGTTCTGCAGCCGGCCCGCGGTGTCCACCATCACGACGTCGACTTCCTGCTCGATTCCGGTTTTCACCGCTTCGAAGGCGACCGATGCCGGATCCGCCCCGTCGACGTCGGACTTGATCGTCGGGACGCCTACCCGGGCGCCCCAAGTGGCGAGCTGTTCCGCTGCGGCGGCCCGGAACGTGTCCGCAGCGCCGAGCAGGACGTCTTTGTCCTCGGCGACCAGCACGCGGGCCAGCTTGCCCACCGTGGTGGTTTTGCCGACACCGTTGACGCCGACAACCAGGACGATCGCCGGGAGTTCGCCCTGCCGGGAGACGGCCAGCGACCGGTCCATCCCGGGATCCACCAACTTCACCAGTTCTTCGCGCAACATCGCGCGGACTTCATCCGGTTTCCGGCTGCCCATGATCTTGACGCGTTCGCGCAGGATTTCGACCAGCTCAAGGCTCGGTTCGGTGCCGATGTCCGCCAACAGCAGGGTCTCTTCGATCTCTTCCCAGACGGCTTCATCGATCTTGTCGCTGGCGAGCAGCGCCAGCAGTCCCTTGCCCAGGGCATTGTTCGACTTCGAGAGCCTGGCCCGCAAACGCTGCAAGCGGCCGGCCGCCGGTTCCGGCTGTTCCAGGACCGGGGTGTCACCACCGGGCAGGACTACCAGGCCTTCATCCGGGACATCGAGCACCACCGGCCGCTCGGCGAGATCCACTGCGCCTCCGGCATCCGCGCCCGGCGCCGCACCGGGCGCCGGGTCGTTGGCGTCCCGAGGTCCGGAATAATTGCCACGGCTGCGCGCGGTCTTGATGAAAACCGCGAGCAGCGAGCCGATCACGGCCAAGCCCACGACGATATACAGAATCAGAAGCCAGATGTCATTCACGCATCTAGCTTCTCATAGGCCCGGAGTCCGCTGGAGCCGGCTAGGAACCCTCGGTTTCTTCCTCTTCGAGCACCCCGGCGTTGTCCGCTGCAACGGCCAGCTGAACCCGGTTGTCGATGCCCACGCTGCGCATGATCTGCGCCAAGTGCGCCTTCACCGTGGCTTCGCTGATGTGCAGCAGATTCCCGATCTGCGCATTGGTCAGCCCATTGGCGATGGCCCGGACGATTCTGCGGTCCCGGATGTTCAGCGCTTGGAACCGTTCGAATTGCGGATTGTCCAGACGACGGGTCGCCGCGGTCCGGCTCAGTTGCGGCTTCGAGGCGAACACCACACCACCGGCACTGACGATCCGCACGATCGATGCGATGTCTTCGAGCATCGAGCGTTTGTCCAGGAAACTGCTGGCGCCGGTCTCGATCATCGCGTCCATGCTGTCCAGGGCTTCCACCGAGGACAACACCACCACTTTGGTCCGGGACCCGGAGAGCTTGATCGCCCGCAATATTGCGGCACAGGCCTCGACACCGATTTCCGTGTCCACCACAGCGATATCCGGATGGTCATTTTGGACCCGGCGAATCGCTTCGGTCTCGGTACGGCTAATTCCGCTGACTTCGATGAACCCGGCAGTTGCAAACAATTGGGCCAGACCGAGTCTGGTCAAAAAGTCACCACCGGCTATATGGACCTTGATCGGTCCGGTCTCAGTAAGCGCCTCCGTTGAAACCGGAGTTGCTTTTACCCGTGCTTGCATGACTTTAGGGGCTGCTTGAAGACTCACGACCCCTCCTTACCGCTCAGCCCCAATGCCGACAGATTGATCATCACTAAGCCTACTGGCTAACTCATCCGTTTCACCGGATGGTTATGAACTCGTAATGAGTCGAGACTACCAGTTAGCGCAAGAGTTTCCAGGTGGCCATTCGACTAGCCTCCGGTATCCAACTAGATATGCCTACCCCGAGTACCTGATGAATCCCTGAGAAGTGGCCGCGCCTTCGGCAGCCGGGCACTGCAATGGACGGTCATCCACGGCAAAAAGTCACCCCGGCCGACGCCGGGTCGGCCATGCGACCCACCGCTCGCTTTCCCGACTGCGCCGGTGCAGCAACCCTGCCGCACCGTGTCGAACGGGCCTCCGGCGGACTCCGGCACGCCGTGTCGCCCGGCAACCGGATGCCGTGATCCATCCAGCAACCGGCGGCCGACCATCTGCGGAGTCCGCTTATAGCGCTTCCCCCGGCCGAAAACCAGCCCTGATCGGCCATTCCGATTAGCTGATCGGTGCCGCGCCAAGGCGATTCGGCGGCCTTCGAACCGGATGTCCGGACAGTTCCCCGGCGACCCTGTCCAACGATGACCGCTCGGCGGCGCGGTCCTACCCGGCTGGATATGGGACTCGCTGTCCGCGGATGAAAAACTGGAATTGACCGAGTCGGTCAAAATTCAGAAAACAATTGAAGGGAATAACTTTGCCATTCCTCAGTTCAAGACACAGAACAAAATCCAGTGGGAAAAAGTGGTTCAGCGGGTCCGTGGCAACCGTGGCGGCCGCCGCATTGGTCGTTTTGCCGATTACCCCGGCACACGCGGCGAATACCATTTCGGAAAGCCAGGGAAAATTCCTCAGCGGCCAGGTCCTGGGTTTCGATTTGGATACCATTGCCTCCATTTACGGTTCCTTCGCGAACCATCCGAACGGCCCCGGCCCGTACGGCGCCAACAACAAGATCGACGCCGAGCTGCTCAATGCGCTGCCGATCAAACTCGGCCCGCTGCTGAACAACCTCAACTTGTTCGGCAACACCGGCATCATCCAGCTCGGCGCCGTGTCGCAATACTCCCAGGCCGAACCGAACGGCGATGCCAAAGCAGCGGCCGGTGCGGCCGGGAACCAAGGCGGCATCGGGATCAACCCGCCGCCGGCCGGGACCACCGGCGTCGCTGACGCCCATGTGGACCTCGGTCCGATCCTGAACGCCATCGGCCCGGTCGCCACCTCGGTGCTGTCCAAGGCCCGGATCGAGACCGGTGCATTGGCCTCCTATGCCGAGCAGATTTCCGGTACGGTCAAGAGCAAGTATCTGGTCGACGGGCTGAAAGCCCAGGTGACCAGCCCCCTGGTCGGCAACCTCTACACCGGAGTCAAGTCGGGATTGCTCGGCGGCCCGGTCAAGGACCTGTTGACCGGGATCCAGAACCTGGTCAAAGCGCTCAAAATCGATCTGCTGGGCCTGGTCTCGGTGAACCTGGACGTCCAGCTGCCCGCGGACCTCGGCCAATTGCTGCCGACCGGCCCGTTGACCGGCGGCATCGACCGCGGAATCACGGTGAACCTGGCCACCGGCGAGGTCGTGATCGACGTCAAGAAGATCCTCTCCAGCAACAACCCCTCGATCGACCTGAATGACCTGCCGCCGAACAGCCCGGCCCTGAGCGGCCCGTTGGTCGGTGCGGCGATCACCACCGCGCTCACCCAAACGCTGATCGGCGTGGTCAACTCGACCGTGCAGCACGCCGTCAACACGCTGTTCGCGCAGACCCGGATCATCGGCAATGTTTCCGCCCTGGGCATCAGCTTGAATGCCGATGTCTCCTTCCAGGGGATCCTGGACGGCAAGCCGCTGATCACCAGCAACAACCCGCTGCTCGGCTTCGTGCTCGGCGCCGTGGGCGGTTTGGTTTCCGGAACCTTGAAACCGGCCCTGGAGTTGCTCAAGGGGAATTTGCTCGGCACCGTGCTGGGCGGCCTGCAATCGGTGATCGACGGTTTGACCGTGAACGTGGTGCAACCGGTGGTGAACCTGTTGGACCAGATCGCTTCCATCCATGTCAACGTCCAGCCGACCACGCCCACACCGAACCAGCCGTTCACCGTGCGGGCTCTGCAGATCGGTCTCGGCTTGCCGGGAGTGCAGCTGGCAACGGTAAACCTGGCCAACTCCACGGTGCTCGGCACCGTGACTCCGGTCTACAAACCGGTCATTTCGGCAGCACCGGCCAGCGTGCCCCGGGGCGGGACGACCACATTGTCCGGCACCGGCTTCGCACCCAATGACATCGTCACGCTCACTCTGGCGGCCGCCAACGGCCAACCTGCAACCACCGTGAGCACTGAAGCCGATGCCTCCGGCACGATCGAGCCGGTGGACCTGACCGTGCCCACCGACTACCCGACCGGAACCGCTGTGATCACCGGGCACGGCAGCAATACCAACATCCCGGTGGATCCGACGGTCAGCATCACGGTGCTCTGACCGAGCCGGGTTTCCAACGACAACATTTGATCTGACCGGAGTGCCGGAGGCGGCTAGTGAGAGCTGCTTCCGGTGCTCCGGTGCGACAAAGGTCCTGAATGGAAAGTGCTGCTCAGACTTCGGCGGTCAACCGCTGACTGATCACCGTGGAGACCCCGTCGCCGCGCATGGTCACCCCGTACAAGGCATCGGCGACTTCCATAGTCCGCTTCTGGTGCGTGATCACGATCAGCTGGCTCGACTCGCGCAGCTCCTCGAAAATCGTGATCAGCCGGCCCAGGTTGGTGTCGTCGAGCGCAGCCTCGACCTCGTCCATGACGTAGAACGGCGAAGGCCGGGCCTTGAAAATCGCCACCAGCAAAGCCACCGCGGTGAGCGAGCGCTCACCGCCGGAAAGCAAGGACAGCCGTTTGATCTTCTTGCCGGCCGGCCGGGCTTCGACTTCGATTCCGGTGGTCAGCATGTCTTCCGGGTCGGTCAGCACCAGACGGCCCTCGCCGCCGGGGAACAACCTGCCGAAAACCCGCTCGAATTGCACCGCGGTATCGGCATAAGCAGCGGTGAAGACTTGTTCCACCCGCTCATCCACCTCGCGGATGATGTCCAGCAGGTCCTTGCGGCTGGATTTGAGATCCTCCAATTGGCTCGCCAGGAACTGGTGGCGCTCCTCCAAGGCGGCGAATTCTTCCAGGGCCAGCGGGTTGACCTTGCCGAGGGCGGACAGGTCGCGTTCCGCCCGCCGCAACCGCTTCTCCTGCTCTTCGCGGACGAAGGGGATCCCTTCCCGGATCGCGTTGCCGTACTCGTCCACCGGGACCCGGAGCGCCGCCCATTTGTCCGTGACCTCCCCCGGCCCCAGAGGCACCAGGGTCTCCGGACCGTACTCGGTCACCAAATGCTCGGCGGTGAGCCCCAGCTCTTCGATCGAACGGTTCTCCAGGGCTTCGATCCGCAACCGCTGCTGGGTGCGGGCGAGTTCGTCCCGGTGCACGGTATCGGTCAATTCGGCCAGCTCGGCCGCTGCTGCCTCATTGTCCGCCCGGACCCGGGACAGCTCGGCGTCCCGGCTGGCGCGCAGCTCTTCGGCGGCGTCGCGTTCCCGGCCGGCCAAGTCCACGGAGACGTCGGCGTAGTGGATCGCAATGCCGACCGCGCTGGCCACCGCTGCGGCTTTGCGGGCTTGGAACTGCCGCAGTTTCGCCCGCTCGGCCGCCTGGGCCCGGGCTTGGCGTTCCGTGGCGGCCGCCCGCTCCAGGGATGCCGCGCGGTTCGCGGTACTGGAGAGTTGTTCCTCGCCGCTGCGCAACGCGAGCCGGGCTTCCATTTCGGCGGAACGGGCTGCCACTGCGGCCGCGGCCAGTTCGTCGCGCAGCTCGGTGGAAGGTTCCTCGTCCGCGGGCGTGTCCTGCGCCGCCTGCAATCGGGCGGAAATCTCCACCAGTGCGGCCTGTTCCCGTTCGATGCTCTGCTTCGCGGTCTCCGTGGCTTTCGCAATCCGCTCGCTCTCCCCCACCGCGGAGCGCAAGGTGGTGCCGAGGTGTCCGAGCCGTTCCGCGACCGCGGCCATCCGGGCATCGGATTCGTGCAATCGTTCCAAGGCCGCATCGCTGGCCGCAGCAGCTTCGAGTCGCCGGGAGCCGGCACCGGCGAGTTCGAAGGTATGGCGTTCGGCCTCCGCAGTCAACACCGCGATCCGCTGTTCCGCCTCGTCCACGGCGGCCAGCAGTTCCAGCTGCGACGGCGCCGACGCCGATCCGCCCCGCGCCGCGAAGGCGGTGAACACCTCGCCGGCCTGGGTCACTGCGGTCAGGCCGGGATCCTGCTCGATCACGCCGCGAGCCTGGGCCAAGTCCGCGACGAGCACCACCTCGGCCAGGGCTGCCGCAATCGGCTCGGCGATCCCCGGCTCGGCGGTGACCACATCGACGGCGGCTTTGGCCGAGCCCAGGGCTGCGGCAGCCGTTCTGGCCGCTTTGCCTGCCGGATTTGCGGCTTTCGACTTGCCTGCCGCCGGGGCGGCCAGCAGCAGTTCCAAGCGGCCGACGTCGTCCGCTTTGGCCCAATCCAGGGTCTCCACTGCGGCCGACAGCCCGGCCACGGCCACCGCATCGGCCAGCTGGCCCAAGGCTGCCGCGATCGCGGTCTCGTATCCGGCAGCCACCGTGATCAAACTGGAGACCGGGCCCAGCACGCCGGCCCGTGAAGCCGACAGCAACTGCTCAGTGCCGTCTTTGCGTTCCAGCCCGACCCGGAGCGCGTCCCGCCGGGCCACCCAGGAGTCCCGTTCCCGTTCCGCGTTCTGCTTGGCCTGCTTCAGGGTTTCGATCTGCTCGTCCAGAGCGGCCAACGCCTCGCTGGCGTCCTCGTAGTCGGCGTCGAGCGACTCTTCGCCCTCTTCCACGCCGGCGATCTGCGATTCCAGCGCGGTGAATTCCTGTTGCGCCGCCAGCCGGCGCTGCTCGCCCGCGGTTTCGGTCTCGCGCAACCGGCCCAACTCGGCTTCGGCGGCTTCGACCCGGGATCGCGCCGCACCCACCTGGCCGGCGAGTTTGGCCAGGCCCTCGCGCCGATCCGCCGTGGCGCGCAAAATCGCGGTCAGCCGCTGCTCTTCGGCCCGGGCCGCCGCTTCGGCTTCGCTCCGGCTACCGATCGCGGTCTCCAACGCGCTCCGGCTGTCCGCCAGGGCGCGTTCCAACTCCGCTTGTTCGGCGCGGACCGCCGCGGCCTGCTTCTCCAGCCGTTCCGGATCCCGGCCGGAATCCACCGCGACGTCGGCACTGCCCAACAGCCGGCGCCGCTCCGCGGCCAGGTTCCCCAACGACCGGAGCCGCTCGCGTTGCGAGGAGAGCTGGTACCAGGTGTCCCGGGCCGCATTGAGCAACGGCGTGGCCTGCGCCGCGAGCTGCTCGAGTTCGGCCTGCCGCTGCCGTCCGGTTTCCAGGATCGCTTCGACCTCGGCCCGGCGGGCCTTCAATGCGGTTTCGTCGGCGACTTCCTGCTCCAGCGAACCCCGCAACTGCACCAGATCATCGGCGAGCAGCCGGGCCCGGGAGTCCCGGACTTCGAATTGCACGCTCTGCGCCCGGCGGGCGACTTCCGCCTGCTTGCCCAACGGGGTGAGTTGCCGGCGGATCTCCGTGGTCAGATCGCCCAGCCGGGTCAGGTTCGCCTGCATCGCTTCGAGCTTGCGCAGGGTCTTTTCCTTGCGCCGCCGGTGTTTGAGGATGCCGGCGGCTTCTTCGATGAAGCCGCGGCGGTCCTCCGGAGTCGCGTGCAAAACCTTGTCGAGCTGGCCCTGGCCCACGATCACGTGCATCTCCCGGCCCAGGCCGGAATCGGAAAGCAGTTCCTGGATGTCCAGCAACCGGGCGCTTTCGCCGTTGATCGCATATTCGCTGCCGCCGGTGCGGAACAGCGTCCGGGAGATGGTGACCTCGCTGTAGTCGATCGGCAGGGCGCCGTCGGCGTTGTCGATGGTCAGCGAAACCTGCGCCCGGCCCAGCGGCGGCCGGCCGCTGGTGCCGGCGAAGATCACGTCCTCCATCTTGCCGCCGCGCAAGGTCTTGGCGCCCTGCTCGCCCATCACCCAGGCCAGTGCGTCCACGACATTGGACTTGCCGGAACCATTGGGCCCGACGACGGCGGTCACCCCGGGTTCGAAGTCGAAAGTCGTCGCCGAGGCGAACGATTTGAAGCCCCGGAGCGTGAGGCTTTTCAGATGCACGGAAGGGCTCTTTCTGGCAGGGTCCAAGCGGACGGGTGGCACTGGCGGCGGGCTATCCCCCAAATCTACGCGTTATGCGGCGGATTCTGCGGGATTTCTACGCTTTCCGGCTGCTCCGCGGCTTCGGCTGGCAGACCGGGCACAGATACGAGGACCGGTTCATGAACGGCTCCCGGCGGATCAGGGTGAGCAACCCGTTGTCCTGGCAGCGGTAGCAGGGCTGGCCTTCCCGGCCGTAGACGTTGAGCGAGCGTTCGAAGTAGCCGGAGGCGCCATTGACGTTGACGTAGAGCGAATCGAAGGTGGTGCCGCCCACTTCGAGCGAGGCGGTCATCACCGCGCGGACGTTCTGCAGCAACTCCGCGACCTCGGCCGGCCGCAGCTTCTCGGTGGGCCGGGCATAGTGCAGCTTGCTGGCCCAGAGCGCTTCATCGGCGTAGATATTGCCGATCCCGGAAATCAGCGATTGGTCCAGCAACGCCCGTTTCAGCCCGGTCCGGCGCCGCTTCAATGCGGCCATGAAGGCCTCGACGGAAAACGAGGGGTCCAGCGGGTCCCGGGCGATATGCGCCGCCTCGGCGGCGATCAGCGGTGCCTGGTCGCCGAGTCCGCCGGGCAGTCCGTCGCTCGTCGGGACCAGGCTGGTGACCGAAAGGCCGCCGAAAATCCGCTGGTCCACGAAGCGCAGTTCTTCCGGCGCATCGGCGCGCGGTTCGAAGGCGATCCGAACCTTGAGGTGTTTTTCGTCCGGCTGGTCCGGATCCTGCATCAGCAGTTGCCCGCTCATGCCCAGGTGCGCCATCAGCGCGACGTCGGAGCCGGCCCCGGCAGCCTCGGAGTCTTGCAGTTCCCCGGAATCATGCAGCAGCGGCAGCCAGAGGAATTTCCCGCGGCGCACCACGGCACCGATCCGGGCTCCGGTCAATTGGCTGCGGAAGTCTTCAGTGCCGTGCGTATGGCGCCGGATCGAGCGCGGGTCCACGACTTCGACGCCGGTCACGGTGCGGCCCTGCACCCACTTCTGCAAACCCCGGCGGACGACTTCTACCTCGGGAAGCTCCGGCATCAGCCCTGCTTCGCCGGGCGGTCAGTCGTGGGGTTGCCCGCGGCGGGCGCATCCTTCGACCCGACGGCACCGCTGGCCGCGGAATGGATCTGCCGCCAGCTATTGGCTGCAGCATCCTGTTCGGCTTCCTTTTTGGAGTGGCCGTTGCCACTGAGATAGGACGTGCCGCCGATCCAGAGCACGGCCTGATAGGTGCGGGCGTGGTCCGGGCCTTCGCCGGTCACTTCATAACGCACCGGACCCAATTGGTTGCCGGCTGCGTATTCCTGGATGCTGGTCTTCCAATCCGTGGCTGCGCCCATTGCCGCGGCATCGAGCAGCAACGGGCCGATCAGACGCATCACGAGTTGCCGGGCGGTCTCGATGTCATGGCAGACGTAAACCGCCCCGATCAGGGCCTCCATGGTGTCCGCCAGGATCGACGCTTTGTTTTTGCCGTCGGTCAACCGCTCGCCTTGACCGAGCAGGATGAAATTGCCCACGCCAAGGCTCCGGGCCACCCCGGCCAGCGCCCGGGTGCTGACCACAGCAGAGCGGCGTTTCGCCAGCTCACCTTCGGCCAGATCCGGATTTTCCCGGAACAGGGCGTCAGTCACCGAAAAGCCCAGCACCGAGTCGCCCAGGAACTCCAGGCGCTCATTGGTGGGGATGCCGCCGTTTTCATAGGCGAATGAACGATGGGTCAGGGCAAGACGAAGCGTCTCGGGGTCGATATCGACCCCGAGACGCTTCAAAAGCTCTGCATTGTCAAGCGCACCTGCGCCTTGTGCAGCCACGCCTTGAGTGTGGGTACTCACGGGCGAACCGACTTAGACGTCAGCGACCTTGCGGCCCTTGTACTCCAGGAACAAGGCGGTGCCAGCCGAATCGGTGACAACCTTGGCCTGGTGCGGCAAGGAGTAGGTCACGCGACCGTTCTCGACGGTCTTGACCAGGTTGGGCGCAGTGGCTTTCCACTGGGACCGGCGTGCGCGGGTATTAGAACGAGACATCTTCCGCTTGGGAACAGCCACGGCTAACTCTTTTCTCTCTTCGCAACGCCGGGCTGTGCCCACCGCTGCAGTCTGTTGTACTTCTTACGTCTCTTGCTGCTCTTGGTCCTGCGTCAAGCCGCCCAAAGCGGCCCAGCGGGGATCCAAAACCTCGTGTCGGTGACCCGGATTGTCCAAAAGCCGCACTCCGCATTCGGAGCACAATCCCTGGCAGTCTTCCTGGCATACCGGCTGGAACGGCAGTGCTGTGACTACCGCATCCCGCAGCACCGGTTCGAGATCGAGATGATCGTGCTCGACCAGGCGCTGTTCGTCGTCGTCCTCGAGCTCTTCTTTGCCAGTCCGTTCGGGAACGGGCTCTTCGAAGAAGAACATCTCTTGGATATCGACATCGAGGTCGTACGCAAGGGGATCCAGGCATCGGCTGCATTCGCCCACCACGTGGACGGTTGCAGTTCCCGAAACAAAGATTCCTTCGTGTACGGCCTCCAAATTCAGATCGAGCCGGATGTCCGACCCTTCCTGAACGCCGATCATCGGCGTTCCGAGTTCCCCCGGAGCCGCGACTGTATCCTGCCAAGCCCGCATACTGCCTGGACTGCGACCGAAATCTTTGATCGCAACAAGCAATGGTGAACCCGGATGAGTCCGGTGGTTCGTGTTAATGGGAACTCCTGGAGGAAACATATGACCGACGTATCATCTTAGCCTGAAACAGGTACCAGCCTCAAACTGCGCCACGCCGAAGCCTTCGGATCAATCGTGCGCCGCTCCGGCGGCTTCGGCGAATCGGCGTTGCACGGCGCGCGGAACGTAGTCGGAGACGTCTCCGCCCAAGCCGGCCACTTCTTTGATCATGGTGGAAGAAAGGTGCGCGTAGCGGGCTTCGGCATGCAGGAAAATCGTCTCGACCCCGGTGAGTTGCCGGTTCATGGTCGCCATCGGAACCTCGTAATCGAAGTCGGATGAAGAACGCAGGCCCTTCACGATTGCGCTCGCGCCGCGTTGCCGGCAGTATTCGGCGAGCAGGCCCTCGCCCATCGGCTCGATCACGATGCCGCGCAGTGAAGCGAGCGTCTCCGCCGCCATTTCCAGCCGTTCGTCGAGGCTGAACCGGTACTTCTTCGAGTAGTTGGTGGACACCGCGACGATCACTTCGTCGAACAACCCGGCCGCCCGGGCGATGACTTCGAGATGTCCATTGTGGATCGGATCAAACGAACCTGGGCAAACGGCACGGCGCATATTCCCAAGGTATCTCATCGCCTGCCCAAACTACCCGCGCGAACGCACACGTGAGCGTTCGGCCCTTTCGTGTCGAACTCCGTTCGCCACGGAGGGACCCTGGCGAACGCACACTTGACGCGGGTGTTTCCGGAAATTACCCGCGTCACGTGTGCACTCGCGCGGGGTTAAGGTGGGAGTATGACTTCCCCTTGGCAGCGCGCCGCTCAGGGCGCCAACCTGCTGGCCGACGACGGCAGCCTCGGCGTGACCATCTTCGAAGAAATCACCTCGCTCGCGGTGCGGACCGGCGCACTGAATCTGGGCCAGGGCTTCCCGGACCAGGACGGTCCGGCGGAAATCAAAGCACTGGCCCGGGAAGCGATCCAATCCGGCGCCAATCAATACGCGCCCGGCAGAGGCCTGCCCGAGTTGCGGCACGCGATCGCGGAACACCAGCAACGCTTCTACGGCCTGCAGCCGGATCCGGACCGCGAAGTGCTGGTCACCACCGGAGCCACCGAAGCGATCGCCGCAGCCTTGCTCGCGTTGGTCTCCCCCGGCGACGAAGTGCTCAGCTTCGAACCGTTCTACGATTCCTACGGCGCGATGATCGCGCTGGCCGGCGGGCGCCACGTCACGGTGCCGCTGGCCGCACCTGATTTCCTGCCCGACGCCGAGGCGCTGGCCGCGGCTTTCTCCGACCGCACCGCGGTGGTGCTGGTGAATTCGCCGCACAACCCGAGCGGCGCGGTTTTCCCGCCGGAGACCCTGGCCCGGATCGTGGCACTGGCGCAACGGCACGGTGCCGTGATCATTTCGGATGAAGTCTACGAACACCTCACCTACGGTGTGCCGCACGTGCCGATCGCCACGCTGCCCGGCGCGGCCGAGCGCACCCTCACGATCTCCTCCGGCGGCAAGACCTTTTCGTTCACCGGGTGGAAGATCGGCTGGGCCACCGGGCCGGCCGAGTTGATCGCCGCGGTACGCACCGTGAAGCAATTCCTCAGCTACTCCTCCGGAACCCCGTTCCAGGCCGCGATCGCCTGGGGCTTGCGGCAGGAAGCCGACTACTTCAGCTCGCTGGCAGCGGAACTGCAAGCCAAACGGGACCTGCTGGCGGACGGCCTGCGCGCCGCCGGGCTGACCGTGCACCTGCCGCAGGGCGGCTATTTCGTGAACGCCGACGTCGCGCCGCTGGGCGTCGAGGACGCCGTGGCTTTGGCCCGGCAACTGCCGCAGCTGATCGGCGTCGCTGCGATCCCGGTCGCGGTGTTCTGCCATCCGGAGGGTGCTGCCCGGAACAAGTCACTGCTGCGCTTCGCCTTCTGCAAACAGGAATCCGTACTCCGCGAAGCCGCTGCTCGTTTGGCCACCCTCGGGGAACGGCTCTGAGCCGCGGGGCTCCGGCCGGCGGAAGCCGTCCCGGTGGGAATCCGCAGCGGCTGCTCAGCGGCCTGGGCGGCCACGCCGAGATCGCGCCCGACCCGTTGGTGCCCGGATCTTTCGTGCTGGAGATCGCCGGCGCCGCGCAATCCCACGTGGATTTGGCGCACCCGGAGCAGATCTTCTATGAGTATTTGCGCCGGATCGGGAATCTGCTGGATGTCTTCCGGCCCGCCGCGGAACCGGTCCGGGCCCTGCACCTCGGTGCCGGGGCGCTGACCCTGGTGCGCTACCTGGCGGTGCGCCGACCCGGCTCCGAGCAGACCGCCGTCGAGCTCGAGCGCGAGCTCTTGGATTTCGTGCTGGACAACCTGCCGCTGCCGCCCGGCACCCGGTTGCGGAACATCATCGGCGATGCCCGCTGGTCCCTCCCGGAAGCCGCCCGGACCGGGCCGTTCGATGCGATCGTCTTGGACATCTTCTCCGGACCCCACGCGCCGGAACACATCGCCAGCGTCGACTTCTACACCGAAGCGGCACGGCTGCTGACCCCCGACGGCGTGCTGATCGTCAACGTCGGCGATGAGGCAGCACTCACCTTGGTGCGCAGCCAATGCGCCGCGCTGCGATCGGTTCTTCCGGCGACCGCGCTGTGGGCCGAATCCGGAATGTTCAGCGGGCGCTACCCCGGGAACATGATCCTGGCCGGCGTCAAAGCGCACGCCTGGCCTCCGGACTGGACCGAACAGCTCCTGGCACTCGGCCCGCACCCGTCCCGGCTGCTCAGCGGCTTGGAACTCGACGAATTCAGTCGTTGACCGAAGCCCCTTCAGCAAAGGCCGGCTCCGCGAACCAGAGCCGGGTCTCCCCGTAGCTTCGATGGGAAAAGCTCGCCAGCCCCTCCGGCCAGTCGGGTTCCGGGCTGCGCACCGAGCGCTCGACGACGACCACGGCGCCCTCTGCCAGCCTCGGTGCCAACGTTCCCAGCACCGAGCTGAGCCCGGATTCCTCCAGTGGGTACGGCGGATCCAAGAACACCAGATCCCAGGGACCGGCGCTGCGCTGCAGGAATTGTTCCACCTTCGCCCGGCTGACCCGGGCAGCACCAGGCCCAGCCAAGCGGTTCAGCAGCTCGGCGTTCCGCTGGCAGATTTCTGCGGCTTTGGCATCGGCTTCGACCAGCTCGGCGCTGGAAGCACCGCGGCTCAACGACTCCAAGCCCAACGCTCCGGAGCCGGCGTAGAGATCCAGCACCCGGGCCCCGGTGAGCACATCCATCGCCTCCAGCCGGGAGAACAGGGCTTCTTTGACCCGGTCCGTCGTGGGCCGGGTCCCGCTGCCGGGCACCGAAGCCAAAGCATGCCCGCCCGCCAGCCCAGCAATGATCCGGCTCATCCGGCAACCGCCGTCGAACAACTAACCACGTTCAAGGAACGCCTCCTTTTCCGGATTCAACGATGCGTCGATCGCCTCGCGCAGGGCCGGGTGCGCCGCCAGCTCGGGATCCCCCGCGATGATCCGGTTCGCATCGGCCCGGGCCATCTCGATCACCGATTCGTGTTCCAGAACCCGCAGCAGCCGCAATGTCGACCGCCCACCGGACTGATTGGCGCCGAGGATGTCGCCTTCGCGGCGCAGCTTCAAGTCCTCCTGGGACAGCTCGAACCCATCCGTGGTCGCGGCCACGGCGTCCAACCGGCGTCGGCTCGGATGGCCCGGCTCCAATTCGGTGACCAGCAGCGCGGTACCCGGCAAACCGCCACGGCCCACCCGGCCACGGAGCTGATGCAACTGCGAGATGCCGAACCGGTCGGCGTCCAGGATCACCATCAGCGTCGCATTGTGCACGTCGACGCCGACTTCGACCACCGTGGTCGAGACCAGAACCTGGATGCTCCCCGCGGCGAAATCAGCCATCACCCTGCTCTTCTCGGCCGGATCCAATCTGCCGTGCAGGGCTTCGATCCGGCATCCGGACAAGGCCGGTTCCTGCCGAAGTTGTTCGACCACCTCGAGTACCGAGGCCATCGACCGGCCGTCCTCGCCGCCATCAGGAGCACCGGTATCGGGGCCACTGTCGTCGGGCTCGTCGCCGCTGGACGACTCAGCTCCCTCGGCCTCGCCGATCCGCGGGCAGACCACGTAGACCTGGTGCCCGGCCTCGATTTCCTCCCGGCTGCGCTGCCACAGGCGGGAGAACCAGGCCGGGTTTTCCACCAACCCCACCACGAAAGTGCTGATCGGAGCGCGGCCCGCGGGAAGTTCGCGCAGCACCGAGGTCTCCAGATCGCCGAACACCGTCATCGCGACCGTCCGCGGGATCGGCGTCGCGGTCATCACCAACAGGTGCGGAGGATGGGCTGCCTTGGCCCGCAGCGCATCGCGTTGCTCCACGCCGAAGCGGTGCTGTTCGTCCACCACGATCAGTCCGAGGTCGAAAAACTGCACCTGGTCGGAGAGCAAAGCGTGGGTTCCGATCACGATGCCGGCCTGGCCCGAAGCGGCAGCCAGCAAGGCTTCTTTTTTGGCCGCCGCCGGCATGGTGCCGGTCAGCAGCACGACCTGGGTACCGGATTCATGGCCACCCAGCATGCCGCCTTCGGCGAGCGGCCCCAGGGTGCGGCGAATCGATTGGTAATGCTGGGAAGCGAGCACTTCGGTCGGCGCGAGCAATGCCGCCTGGCCGCCGGAGTCGATGACTTGGAGCATGGCCCGCAAGGCGACCAAGGTCTTCCCGGAGCCAACTTCGCCCTGCAGCAATCGGTGCATCGGGCTTTCCGCAGCCAGCTCGCCGGCCAATTCCCGGCCCACCGTCTGCTGCCCACCGGTCAGCTTGAACGGCAAGGCCGCATCGAATTCCGCCAACAGCCCGTGCTCGAGGCCTGGTCTGGAAACTGCCTGCTGGGCTGCGGTCTGCGCCCGGCGCCGGGCCAGCGCCGTCTGCAGCACCAGGGCTTCCTGGTACCGGAAGCGCTCCCGGGCCCGCTGCCATTGCCCCGCATCGGCCGGCCGGTGGATCATCCGGAAGGCCTCGGGCAGGCCGATGAACCCTTCCCGGCGGGAGGTTTCCTGCGGTACTGGATCCGGGAAATCGTCCAGTTCCACGGCGTCCAAGAGCGCAGCGACCGCGTTGCCGATTTTCCAGCTCGGCAGTTTCGCGGTGGCCGGGTAGACCGGGATCGGCGCCTTGGCCAGCTCGGCGTCCACGCCGTCGGCATCGATCAGCACGTAGTCCGGATTGGTCAGGGTCAGTGCCCGGTTGAAGAAGCCCACTTTGCCGGAGAACATCGCGCGGAGCCCGGGGCGCAGTTCTTTCTCGGCACGCCAGCCGTTGAAGAAGCTGATTTTCAACGAGCCCGCGCCGGTGGCCGAATCATCGGCCACCACGACGTCGGTGATGCTGCCTTTGCGTTGCCGCATCCGCCGGGTATTGACGCTGACCACCCGCGCGATCAAGGTGACTTCCTCGTCGAACGGCAGGCCGTTGATCGGGGTCAACTCGCCGCGGTTGAGATAGCGGCGGGGGAAATACAACAACAACTCGCCGACGGTGCCCAGGCCCAAGTTCTTTTCGATCGCGCCCGCGGAGGCCTTGCCCAAAAGCCGTTCCAGCGGAAGCTGCGACTCAGTCGTCCGCATGGTCGTGGGTCGCGGCACGCAATTCGCTCACGCTGACGTTCTGCGGTTCGCCCAGGGAACGGATCACGGCCAGCGCCGGCTCAGCCTCGTTGGTGTGCACATGCACCCGCCAACGGTAGGACTCCGCTTCGCTGTCCTGGACCATCGGGCTCATGATCACCGAATCGCCCAACTCGTCCAACCGCATCCGGAGGTTGGCCGCGTCCAGCGGCGAAAGGTCGATCGTGCACATCACTTCGACTCCTTCGGCGACCGGCATCGATTGGTGGATATGGCTGCCGTGCACGTCGTAACCGGCCAGGCCGTCCAACAGCCCGGCTTGGAGGTCTTGGTGCAGGATCTCCGCCCGGAGGCAGTCCAGAACCAGCAGCAAACCCACTCCGCCGGAATCGACGACCCGGGCATCGCGCAATTCGCTGAGCTGCTCTTCGGTCCGGATCACCGCCGCGAGGGCCGCATCCACGATCGCGTCCAGGGCGACCGAAAGCGCATGGTTGCTGTCGTCCCCGTTCATCGAGGCATCAGCCGTGGCTGCGGCTTCGGCCGCGGATTCGAGCACGGAGAGCATGGTTCCCTGCAAAGGGTCGCTCAGCGCGGACCAGGAACGGATTTGGGCCCGGCGCAGCGCGGCTGCGAGCAACGGCGCGTTGAGCCGGTTGGCGCCTTGCATCGGTTCCGACATCGCCGCCAGCAGTACCGCCAGCAAAGTTCCCGAATTCCCCCGGGCATTCTCCATGGCGGCTTCCGCCGCGGCCCGGAGCAGAACCCCGAGGTCGGCACCTTCGGTGGTCTGCGCGGCGCCGTTCGCCGAACGGAGGGTCAGGTAGAGATTGGTCCCGGTATCGCCGTCCGCGACCGGGAAGATATTGATGGCATTGAGCCGGTCGCTGTGATTGCCCAGCGTTTCTTCGCACCTGGCGAGCCAGCGCTTCAACGCCGAGGCATTGGCTGCGATCTTAGTCTGCAAAATGGTCCCATCCCACGGTATCGCTGTGCCGTCCGGACACCGTCACCGCGCTTTCCGGTGCAGTTCCATCCTTCTTCGACAGTATCGAGCCTATCGCAGCAAAGCCATGCGGCAGCTGTGCATCGCCGTCAAAAGCGGATAACAATCCGTAGTCTTCGCCGCCGCCGAGCACCCAGTCCAGCGCCGATGCCCCCAGTCTCGAGGCGGCGGCTTCCAACGGCTCGCGAAAGCCTGCCAGAACCCTCGCATCCAGGTCGATGCGCACCCCGCTGGACCCGGCGAGCCGGCCGGCGTCCCGGATCAACCCGTCGGAGATGTCCAGCATCGCCTTGGCTCCGGACGCGGCGGCGAGTGGACCGGCCGGCAACGGCGGGCGTGGGCAATGGAAGGCTTCGATCAAACGCTGCTCCGCCGGGCTCAATGCGGCAAACGGAATCCCGCTTTCCAGCAGCGCCCAGCCGGCCGCCGCCCAACCGAGCCGGCCGGCGATCGCCAGCTGGTCCCCCGGCTCGGCGCCGGAACGCAGCACCGGCGCGCGTCGGGCCAAATCGCCGAGCACGGTCACGGTCACGGAAATCTCGCGGCCGCCGGAGAGATCGCCGCCGACCACTCCGCAGCCCGAGGCGCCGAGTGCCGAGATGGCGTGGCTCAGGCCCTCGGCCAGACCCTCTGCCCAGGCGACCGGCGTCGCACCGGGCAGGGTCAGGCTCACCACCATGCCGGTGGCCACGGCACCCATCGCATTGATGTCGCTCAAGTTCTGCGCTGCGGCCTTCCAGCCCACCTCGAAGCCCCCGGAGCTGCAGCCGTTGTTCCAGAGCAGTCGGAAGTCCTGGTCCTGGACCAATGTGTCCGTCGAAATGACCACCCGGCCGTCCGGGGCAGTCAGCACGGCAGCATCGTCTCCGGGGCCGATCAGCGCCGATGCCGAAGCACGCAGTCGAGGGAAAATCCGGGCCAGCAACTGGCCCTCACTGAGTTGGTCGACCCTCAGCTGGTCGTCCGTCGGTTGGTCCGACCTCGACGGGTCGGCTGCCGTCTGCTCGTCCGTCGGGCTTGCCGGGTTCTGCTCATCCACCCCTCTACGGTAGCGGGGTGGACCGACAAGCGCAGGCCCGGCGGGCGGCAAGGCTCCGGCCAGGCTTGCCGGGCGGGCCGATTTCGGTCTAGCCGAGGCTGCTGCGCAGCCGCCAGGACTTGCCCAGGCTGCCCCGCGGCGGGCGGCTGGCGATCCGTTGCGCCCGCAAGGCCATTGAATCGTCGCAACGCAGCCGGCCCACTTTGGCCAGGGCGTTCGCCGTGTGCACGGCACCCGCGCGGCGCGCCGCCGCGTCGTCGGCAATCAGTTCCAGCAGCAGCTGGGTGCTGCTTTCCAGACGGCGGGAACCCGGCAGGATCGGCAGGCAGATCCGTTTCAGCTGCGCCAGCTGGCGGATCCGGCCATGCCGTTGGTCCAGGTGCGCCAATTCGTGTTCGATCACGGCACGCAATTGCGGTTCGCTGAGTTCGCCCTGCAACCGCGATGCGATCACCACCCGCCCCGGCTGCCCGGGGAAGCTCAACGCCAACGGCAGGTCTGATTCGATGGTGACCAGTTCTGCGCCGCGGAGCCGGCTGGACTGGCAGGACGCGGCGAGCAGCGACGCTTCCTGCTGCATCCGGCGGTCCGCTTCGGTGAGCGGTTTGAGCTTCGCCGCGACCAGGGACAGCAATCCGCCGGCGAGCGCCAGGCCCAACCAGCTCAGGCCCATGATCACCGTGGGCTCGAACCAGAGCCGGGCCTGGCCGGCAGCCGAAACCGCGGCGAGGATCGCGCCGACCAGACTGGACAGCAGCAGCCCGAACCCGCCGAAGAACACTGCATGGCTCGCCAGCAGAGCGGCCCGCGGATAGCGCAGCCGCCAGCTCCCGAGCGTGAGCGGGAGGTACGACACGGCGATCAGGAACAGCGCGGCGAAGCCCAGCCAGGCCACGGTCGACAAAGACATCCGGTCACCTGCCTCAGCTGTCCGGCCGGAGCACGCGGCGCAGAATTTCGATGTCCCGCTCGTCGAGTTCACCGGCAAAACTGAGCAGCGCAGCGCTCCGGTCGTTGCTGGAGACCAAGGCGGAGACCATGGCTTCCGCCGTCGATTCCGATTCGCTGACCGCGGCTGCGAAGACCGAGCCCCCGGCCCGCGCCGGAGACTTCAGTACCGCGCCCTTTTTGCCCAAGCGGTCCAGCACGGTCAACATCGTGGTCAGTGCCGGCACCGCCTCATCCTGGGGAAACTGGTCCAAGACCTCACGGGCAGCGAGTGGCCGTCCGGCATTCCACAGGATCCGCATCACCCGCGTTTCCAGTTCACCCCGGTTGCGCCTCATCCTGCCTGCTCCCCTGTCGATCATCGATCTGTCGCTCATCGATTTGTCGGTCATTGGCCCCGCCTTGCGCTCACCAGGGTATCCAGCAAGACGAAGGCAATCAAAGACAGCCCGACCAGCGGCAGGAAAATCCCGAGCACGGCACCGGCCAGAACGACCGAAAGCACGCCCCACCAAGGCGCTTTGGCCAGCTTTCCGGAAGGCACGGCCCGGCCGAATCGGCTGCCGCTGCGCTGGTCATCAACTACCCCGGCAGGGCGGGTCGGCCGCCGTTTCCACCACATCAAGTAGCCCAGTGCCGTCATCGCGGCGATGCCCAGTGCGGTCAGGAACAGCAGAATTTGGTTGGCCAGTCCGAAGAGCGTGCCCATATGCAGCGCGATTGCCCATTTGGTCAATTTGGCTGCCGGCGAGAAATCCGCGAAGGCGAGGCGGTCGGTGACTTCGAAGGACCTCGGGTCGATGGCGACCTGGTCGGCGTCGGCCGGGTTCCCGCCTTCCAGCTCATTGACCGTCCAGGCGCGGTCCGCAGCGGCCGGGACTTTGATCTGGATCCGCGGCGCGTCGATTCCGGCGTTCCGGGCCACGCCCAGCACCCGGTCGAAATCCGCAGGGTCCACGGTCGCCGGACTCGCCGCCTCAGCACCATGCCCGCCGTGGCCGCCGGCTTCCGCGGGCGCCGCGCCGTCCAACCGGGTGGAGATCGACGGCGTTTTCCAATCCAGGGCCCCGCGCACTGCGGAGACGTTCTCCCCGGCGAATTGCGACCAGGTGATTCCGGTAGCGGACAGGAACAATGCGCCGAACAGCACCCAGACGCCGAGCGAGGCGTGCCAGCTGAACAGCTTCCGGTAGCCGCTGCCCTTGCGGCTGGGCCGGAGCAGCTCTTTTTTGCGCCGCGCCTTCAAGAGCCGTTGCACCCAGAGCGCCGCTCCGGCCAAGACCACGATGCCGAGCCAGCTCGCGGCCAACTCACTGTAGATCCGACCGGGCTCGCCCAGGTTCAAATTGCTGTGCAGGCTGGAACTCCAGGTCCGCAGCGGCAACTCGCCATTGCTGCTGTACACGGTCAGATCGCCGCGCACTTGGGCGGTTCCGGGATCGATGAAGATCGCCCGTGACTCGCCGGCACGCAATTCCGCTGCCCGGAACAGCACCCGGGTGGTGCTGCCCGGCTCCGGCGCCGGCCAGACGCCGGCCAAGGTGCCGGACTCCCCGACGACGTCTTGTGCGGCCCGGACTTGGGCTGCCAAAGGCTGGGTCTGCGCCGAGACCGGCGCGGTCAGTTCCTGCGCGTAGACGAGCTTTTCCAAAGTGGGTGTCAGCGCGTAAAACGCTCCGCTCAACGCCGCCACCAGGATGAATGGGCCGATCAGGATTCCGGCGTAGAAGTGCAATCGGAGCAGCAGCGGAATCAGCCAACCACGCCGGGGCGTGCGCCGGGCGTCCGGGTCCGCGGGGGCAGCCGGAGATTCGGTCGGGGCTTGGTCAGTACTCATCGGAGTTCACTTTCACTGGCGCCGGAACGGCGCGGTTGCGGGTGGGCATTGACGACGGCGGGAGGATCAGCTGACGAAGAAGTAGAGTGCCATGCCGGCCGCCATCAAAGCGGAAAACGCCGGATCGACCACCAGCAGCCAATGCTTGGCCCAACCGCCGCGCACGATCTGGGCGATCGACCGGGCGGCCAGCCACAGGGCTGCTCCGGTGAAGAGCACGGCCAGCGTGATCGAGACCGCGCTGGCCCAGGCGGCGGTGCCCGAATCGATCGGCAGCGTGGACAGGCCCATTTCGGGCATCTCCATGCCCGGCATCTCGGCCCCGCCGTGCATTCCGGCCATCGCCCGCTCCATCGCGAACGCCATCCAGACCATCGCGGCCATCATGAAGGCGTGGTAGAGCAGCAATCCCCGGCTGCCGTGGTGGCCGTCGCCCGGCCCCGCTTCCGCGGTCGGTTTGAGCACCGCCAGGGCCAGATACCAGAGCGCGGCCAGGCCGAAGACGATCATCTGCCAGGACATCGGCACGGTCATCCCCCAGGACCACGGCATCGAAAGCATCGAAGCGCTCATCAGCACGTGCAGGATGTTGCTGGTCCGGTCGATGCTGCTGCGGGCGATCGCGATCCGGATCAGGCTGTACAGGCCGGTGACCGTGAACAGCACGGTGATGGACCATTGCAGGGCCGGGTCAGTGATCACAGGGTTTGTCTCCTTGGCAGTCTTGCGGGCCGGCATGCGCGGCCGCGGGGCGGCGGACGCCCCGTCGAGCTCGTACTCTACATCTTGTAGAATCGATTCTACAAGATGTAGAGTACGTTCCATGCCAGGTCCTCCGGAGCCGCGCTGCGCTGCTAGACTGCCGATCATGCCCCGTCGCAGGAACCTGATCGTCGCCGTGCCGCTGCTCGCCCTGGCCTTGGCCGGATGCACGCCGCTCGTGGACCTCGCGCCGGCACCGGACTCGGCCAATCCGGCCTGCGCCCCGATGATGATCGCGTTGCCGGACCAATTGGCCGATCAGCCGCTGCGCGAAACCGGCTCGCAGGGCACCGCGGCCTGGGGAAACCCGTCGAAGGTAGTGCTGCGCTGCGGGGTGAATCCGCCGGGGCCGACCACCGAGCAATGCGTCGGCGTGAACGGCGTCGATTGGGTCTTGACCCAGGATCCGAAAAAGCCGGAGACCTGGACCGCGACCACTTACGGCCGGGAGCCGGCGACCGAGATCTTGTTCAACCAGAACGAGGTCGCTTCGAGCACCGTCCTGGCGCAGCTCTCCGGAGCAGCCGGGAAAATCCCGCAGACCCGCAAGTGCTTGGGCGCGGCGGACAGCCAGCTGCTCCCGTCGGACCAGCCGCTCCCGTCGGACCAGCCGCTCCCGTCGGAAACGGGCAGCACCGCGCCTTAGCCCGGTCGCGGCGTCGGCGGCTCAGCGCAGTCCGGTGTTCCGGGCCAACGCCAGCTGCAAAAGCTCGTCCACCAATTCCGGATAGCTCATGCCGCTGGCCGCCCACATTTGCGGGTACATCGATTTGGGCGTGAACCCGGGCATCGTATTGATCTCGTTGATGACCACCGAGCCGTCCGGAGTGACGAAGAAGTCCACCCGGGAAAGCCCTTCGGCGTTGATCGCCTGGAATGCCAAGGCAGCCTGTTCCCGTACCTGGGCGATTACGGATTCCGGCAGGTCCGCGGGGCAGTTGATCACCGCCGCGCCGTCTTCGAGGTATTTGGCTTCGAAGTCGTAGAAATCGTGATTGCCCCCGGTCACCACTTCGCCGGGCAACGAGGTCCGCGGTTCAGTCCCACCGCGCCCCTGCAATACCGCGCATTCGACCTCCCGGCCCAGGATCGCGGCCTCGATGATCACCTTCGGGTCGTGCTGCCGCGCGAGTTCGACGGCCGGAAGCAGATCGTCCGGCCCCTCGACCTTGCTGATCCCCACCGAAGAACCGGCCCGGGCGGGCTTGACGAACACCGGCCAGCCCAGTTCGGCCACCCGGGGTTGGATCTCCGCCTTGCGGTGCCGCCAGTCGGCGTCGTTCACTACCCGGTACGGTCCCACGCTCAGCCCGGCCGCGGCGAAGACGATTTTCATGATCTCTTTGTCCATGCCCACCGCCGAGGCCAGCACGCCGGCTCCGACATAGCGCACGTCGATCATTTCGAGCATGCCCTGGATGGTGCCGTCTTCGCCGAACGGGCCGTGGAACAACGGGAAAACCACATCGACCTCGCCGATGATGCCGGGTACCCGGCCGGGCGCGCTGCTGAGCAGTTCCGCAGTCCCGGTGGCGACCCCGGCCTGACCGACCAGGGACACGGCTTGCGCCGATCCGTCGACCTCCGGCAGGCTCCCGGAATCCAGGGCCCAGGAAGCCGTCTCGGCACCGGCCAGCACCCAACGGCCGTCTTTGGTCACGCCCACCGGGACGACGTCGTACTTGTCCCGGTCGATCGCGCCCAACACGCCCACTGCGGTCACGCAACTGATCGAATGTTCGCTGGAACGGCCGCCGAACAACACGGCCACCCGCGGCTTGGCCTCCGGAGCGGGCATTCCCGTCGCTTCGATTCCAGTCACAGACCCAACTCACCTTCCGATTTGAGCTCCCGCGCCAAAAGCCGCGGGCCGAGCTCGTCAACGTGCAATTTGCCAGCCAGAACCGCCACCACCGCGGCGGTGATCGGCATGTCGACACCCAGCTTCCGGGCCAAGTCGTAGACCGCACGGCCGGATTTGATGCCTTCTGCGGTTTGCGTCATTTTCGCATTCACCTCGTCCAGGCTCAGCCCTTGGCCCAGCAAACGTCCGGCGGTGTGGTTCCGGCTCAACGGCGAAGAACAGGTGGCCACCAGATCGCCGAGCCCGGCCAGACCGGCCATGGTCTCCGCATCGCCGCCCAAGGCCAAAGCCAGCCGGGTGGTCTCGGCGAGACCGCGGGTGATCACCGAGGCTTTGGTGTTGTCGCCCATCTCTTTGCCTTCGCAGATGCCCACCGCCAGCGCGATCACGTTTTTGACGATGCCGCCGATCTCCACGCCCACCACATCGGTGTTGGTATAGGGCCGGAAGTAGGCCGCGGTGCACAGCGAAGCCACCCAGGAGGCGATCTCTTCATCGGAGCAGGCGATCACCGAAGCGGTCGGTTCCTCGCGGGCGATCTCCATCGCCAGATTCGGCCCGGAAACCACCGCGATCCGCTCCGCCGGAATCGTCAGTTCCTGGGCGATCACCTGGCTCATCCGGGAGTCGGTGCCCAGTTCCAAGCCCTTCATGAGCGAAACCACGACCGCGTCCGGAGCGATCAACTCCCGCCAACCGGCCACCTGCGGGCGCAACGATTGGGCCGGTACCGCGACGATCACCAAGGCGGCGCCGGCCAGCACCTCGGCGACGTCGGTGCTCGCCGAAATATTGCCCGGCAAACCGATGCCGGGCAAATAGGTTTGGTTGCGGTGCGCCGCATTGATGTCCTGGACCACCTCCGCGCGGCGTCCCCAGAGCCGGATCGGGATCGCCGGATTGGCGTCGGCCACGATCTTGGCGAAGGCTGTCCCCCAGCTTCCCGCACCCAGCACCGCAATATTGTCCGGCGCAGCTTTCACTTGTGGTCCTTCGGGTCTTGTTCCAGTTTGCGGCCCTGGCCGGTCTGGTTGTGCTCTGCCGGATCCCAGCGCTCGGCCGGCGGCGTGCCGCCGCGCAGACCGACCAGCAGGGCGGTGATCTCGTCCAGAATCGCTTCGGTGGCTTCGTGCAGCAGCGTTTTGTCCAATGGGCGGTCCCGGAACCGGTCCAGATCCACCGGATCGCCCACGACCATGGTGACCCGTTTGCGCGGCAGCGGGCGGACCATTCTGGCATAGCGCGGAAAGACTTCCTGGGCGCCCCAATGCGCCACCGGGATCACCGGAGCACCGGTCTGCAGCGCCAATCGGGCCGCGCCGGTATGCCCGCGCATCGGCCACAGATCCGGGTCCCTGGTGAGCGTGCCCTCCGGATAGATGATGATCGCACCGCCCTCATCCAGGACTTCCTGGGCCACCACCAGGGCCCGGCCCGCGGTGGGGCCGCTGCGGTCCACTGGGATCTGCTTCGAGCCGGACATCGCTTTGCCCACGAAAGGCAGTTTGAACAGCGACCCCTTGGCCAGGAAGTGCGGTGGGAATCCGTTGTTGTAGAGCATGTGGCCGACCAGCACCGGGTCGATTTCCGAATAGTGGTTGGGGCAGACGATGAATCCCCGGTCCCGGGGCAGCTTTTCGGTCTGCAGCCAGGTCTTGGCCAGCAGCAGGTTCATCAACGGGCGCATCGTGTTCGCCATGATCGAGAACATGGTCTTCATCGATCTGGACTGCTTCGAATCCTCCGTGCCGGGCCGGCTACCGCTCATCGGCTCAGACCCGCGGAATCCCGGCCCAGCGAAACATCGGCGCCCAGGCCGGTGAGTTTGTCGATGAACCGCTCGTAGCCCCGGTTGATCACGTCGATGCCGGTGACCCGGGAGCTGCCGGTGGCGGCCAGCGCGGCGATCAGGTGGCTGAAGCCGCCGCGCAGATCCGGCACATGGACATCGGTGCCGCGCAATTGCGCGGGCCCGGAGATGACCGCCGAGTGGCGGAAGTTCCGTTGCCCGAAGCGGCACGGCACGCTGCCCAGGCATTCCCGGTGGACCTGGATGTTCGCACCCATCCGGACCAGTGCCTCGGTGAAGCCGAACCGGTTCTCATACACGGTTTCGTGCACGATCGAGACGCCTTCGGCCTGGGTCAGGGCGACCACCAGCGGCTGCTGCCAGTCGGTCATGAAACCGGGGTGCACATCGGTTTCCAGCACCAGCGGATTGAGCTTGCCGCCGGGGTGGTAGAACCGGATGCCGCCGTCTTCGATGTCCATCCCGCCGCCCACTTTGCGGAAAGTATTGATGAAAGTCATCATGTCGCGTTGCGAGGCGCCTTCGACATAGATGTCGCCCCTGGTGACCAGCGCGGCCGAGGCCCAGGACGCCGCTTCGTTGCGGTCCGAGAGCGCCCGGTGGTCGAAGCCGCCGAGGTTGCGCACGCCTTCGATCCGGATGGTGCGGTCGGACTGCACACTGATCAGCGCACCCATTTTCTGCAGTACCGCGATCAGGTCGATCACTTCGGGTTCGGTGGCCGCACCGATCAGCTCGGTGATGCCCTCAGCCCGGGTCGCCGAGAGCAGGACCTGTTCAGTGGCGCCGACCGAAGGGTACGGCAGCGAGATCTTCGCGCCGCGCAAGCCGTTCGGCGCCGTGATCCGGATCCCGGTATCGAGCTTTTCCACCACCGCGCCGAATTGCCGGAGCACATTGAGGTGGTAGTCGATCGGCCGGTCGCCGATCTTGCAACCGCCCAGATCCGGGATGAAGGCCTCGCCGATCGCATGGATCAGCGGCCCGCAGAGCAGGATCGGGATCCGGGAGTCGCCGGCGTGCGTTTCGATCTGCGCAGTGGCGGCCATGGTGGCGCCCTGCGGATCCAAGGTCAGATCACCGCTCACCGGGTCCTTGAGCACGCTCACGCCGTGGATCTGCAGCAACGAGGTGACGACCTCGACGTCCTTGATTTCCGGTACATTGCGCAGAACCGATTGCGAATTGCCCAGAAGGGCCGCCACCATGGCCTTGGGCACAAGGTTTTTCGCCCCGCGCACCGTAACCTTGCCGGACAGAGGTACTCCGCCACGAACCGTCAAGACGCTGCTCATCAACACCCACTTAATCGTTCAAAGGACTGCGCTCAGACGTTCCACAGCCTCCGACCAAGCATAGTTTCTCGCTACCTCAGACCGAAATAGGCGCCACGGGCAACCGTCATTGCACCTTGGCTGGCAGGGTTTTCGGCTTGAACGCCGGGCGCGTCGCTTCGTAGGCGGTGATCTCGGCTTCGTGCTGCAAGGTCAAGGCGATGTCGTCCAGCCCTTCCAGCAGCCGCCACCGGATGTAGTCGTCGATCTCGAACCGCGCCACGATGCTGCCGCAGGTGACCAGACGGGATTCCAGGTCCACGGTGACTTCGGTGCCCGGCGCGTTTTCCAACTCTTTCCAGATGAGCTCGATGTCGTCCTGCGCCAGCTGCGCGGTCAACAGGCCCTGTTTGCCCGAATTGCCGCGGAAGATGTCGCCGAACCGGGAAGCGAGCACCGCTTTGAAACCGTAGTCGCGCAACGCCCAGACCGCGTGTTCCCGGGAGGAGCCGGTGCCGAAGTCCGGGCCCGCGACCAGGACGCTGCCCCGGTTGAATGGTTCTTGGTTGAGAACGAAGTCGTCCTTTTTCCGCCAGGAGGCGAAGAGCGCATCGTCGAAGCCGGTTTTGGAGATCCGTTTGAGGTAGACCGCCGGGATGATCTGGTCGGTGTCCACGTCGGACTGGCGCAGCGGAACGCCGATGCCGGTGTGCGTGCTGAACTTTTCCATAGGGTTCTCCTCTCAGGCTGCGTGCGCGGGTTTGCGGGCCGACGCCGGCGCGGCCGTGTCCGGCAGCGGGTCCAGGTCCGAGGGCGAACTGAGCGTGCCGCGGACCGCAGTGGCGGCGGCCACCACCGGTGAAACCAGGTGGGTCCGGCCGCCCTTGCCCTGCCGGCCCTCGAAGTTCCGGTTGGAGGTCGAGGCGCAGCGCTCCCCCGGCTGCAATTGGTCCGGGTTCATGCCCAGGCACATCGAGCATCCGGCGAAACGCCATTCCGCGCCGAAGTCCTTGAACACCTGGTCCAGACCCTCCGCCTCGGCTTCCAGGCGTACCCTGGCCGAGCCCGGGACCACCAGCATCCTGATCTCCGGGTCCTTCTGCCGACCCGCGATGACCGCAGCCGCGGCACGCAGGTCTTCGATCCGCGAGTTGGTGCAGGAGCCCAGGAAGACGGTGTCCACCCGGATCTGCTTCATCGGGGTGCCGGCGTCCAGCCCCATGTAGGCCAGTGCGCGTTCGCAGGCCGCCTTGGCATTCTCATCGGCGAAGTCGTCCGGCGAGGGCACCGCATCGTTCAGCGGCACACCCTGGCCCGGATTGGTGCCCCAGGTGACGAACGGTTCCAGAGCGTCCGCGTCCAGGTCGACTTCGACGTCGAACACGGCGTCGTCCTCAGTGCGCAGCGAAGCCCAGTACTGCACCGCAGCGTCCCATTCCGCGCCCTCCGGGGCATGCGGGCGCCCCTTGAGGTAGTCGAAGGTGGTTTGGTCCGGCGCGATCATCCCGGCCCGGGCGCCCGCCTCGATGGACATATTGCAAATCGTCATCCGCGCGTCCATGGACAGCGCCCGGATCGCCGATCCGCGGTATTCCAGCACATAGCCCTGGCCTCCGCCGGTGCCGATCTTCGCGATCACGGCGAGGATGATGTCTTTGGAACTGACCCCCGGGCGCAACGTGCCCTCGACATTGATCGCCATCGTTTTGAACGGTTTGAGCGGCAGCGTCTGGGTGGCCATGACGTGCTCGACCTCGGAGGTGCCGATGCCGAAGGCCAGCGCGCCGACTGCGCCGTGCGTCGAGGTGTGCGAATCGCCGCAGACCACGGTCATCCCGGGCTGGGTCAATCCGAGCTGCGGACCGACGATGTGCACGATGCCCTGTTCCGCGTCGCCGAGCGAATGCAGCCGGACGCCGAATTCCGCGCAGTTTTTGCGCAGCGTCTCGATCTGGATCCGGCTGGTGGGGTCCGCGATCGGCTTGTCGATGTCCAGGGTGGGCGTGTTGTGGTCTTCGGTGGCGATGGTCAGGTCGGTGCGGCGCAGCGGCCGGCCGGCCAAACGCAGGCCTTCGAACGCCTGCGGCGAGGTCACCTCGTGGAGCAGGTGGAGATCGATGAAAAGCAGATCCGGCTCATTGCCTTCGCCCTTGCGCACGATGTGGTCGGCCCAGACCTTTTCGGCCAGGGTCTTCGGTGCATAAGTCTTCGGTACGGAAGTCGTTGTCATGACCGGATCCTCTCTTTATCCGTCTACTGTGCCAGCGGCACTTCGGGGGACGCCAGGAGTTCGGCTCGCATCTCATATTCTGAGACGCTAGTATCAGCTTATGGACAAGACTCAAGACTCCAGCGGAGTCGGCGTAATCGACAAAGCCGCCCAAGTCCTCGATGCGCTCGAGGCCGGACCGACCACTCTGGCCCAGCTGGTGGCGGCGACCGGGCTGGCCCGCCCCACGGTGCACCGGCTGGCCCAGGCCCTGGCCCACCACCGTTTGGTCAGCCGCGACATCCACGGCCGCTTCGTCCTGGGCGGCCGTCTGGTGGAGTTGGCCTCCGCAGCCGGCGAAGACCGGCTGATCGCCGCTGCCGGCCCGGTGCTGATCGCATTGCGCGACGCCACCGGCGAATCCGCGCAGATCTTCCGCCGGCAAGGCGATTGGCGGGTGTGCGTGGCTTCTGCGGAACGTCCGATCGGTTTGCGGGACACGATTCCGGTGGGCACCAAATTGTCCATGAAAGCCGGCTCCGCGGCACAGGTGCTGCTGGCCTGGGAAGACCACGAAAGGCTGTTCGACGGGCTGCAGAATGCCCGGTTCACGCCGACTGTGCTGGCCGGGGTCCGACGGCGCGGCTGGGCCCAATCGCTCGGCGAACGGGAGATGGGGGTGGCCTCGGTGTCCGCGCCGGTGCGCGGACCCTCCGGCCGGATCATCGCGGCGGTGTCGATTTCCGGGCCGATCGAGCGGTTGACCCGGCAGCCGGGGCGGTTGCACGCCGAAGTGGTGTCGAATGCGGCCCGGGCGCTGACCGAAGCGCTGCGGAAGAGCGGGGACAGCGGCGAGTAGCGCTTTTGCCGATCCGGTGTTGCGGTTAGGCTTCGGGGCATGAAGAGTTTCGGGGTCTTCCTGCGCGGCGTGAACGTCGGCGGAGTGACGATCAAATCAGCCGATCTGCGGGATTGCCTGTCCGCGCTGCCGGTGACCGGAGTGAAGACCCTGCTGGCCAGCGGCAATGCGGTACTGCAGACCGGGTTGGACGCCGCCGAGTTGAAGGCTTCGGTGGAGGCGGCGCTGCGCGAACGGTTCGGCTATGAGGCCTGGGTGGTGGTGCTCCCCGGAAGCAGAGTCCGCGAATTGATCGAAGCCTGTCCGTATCCGGCGGATTCCAAGGAACTCCACACCTACCTGACGCTGTTCGCGGACTCTGCTGCGGCGGATTCGCTGACTGCGGAGCTGGCATCGGTGGATGACGAGTGGACCTTGCTGGGGCCGGACGCCTTGGCCTGGACGGTCGCAGTCGGCAGCACCTTGGATTCGCCGATCAGCAAGTTGACCGCCAAAGCGGCCTACAAAGCGAGCACCACGACCAGGAATCTGCGGACCATGATCAAAGTGCGCGATGCGGCGGGGGCTTGAAGCAGCGCCAAGTTGGACCCGACAACGGAAACAATTGCCTTAAGCGTGCTTTGCACCTAGTTGCAACCAAATAAAAAAGCTCCTGACCTACGTTTCCGCAGGTCAGGAGCACTTTTTGTGACCCCAGCGGGATTCGAACCCGCGTTACCGCCGTGAGAGGGCGGCGTACTAGGCCGCTATACGATGGGGCCAGTACTTACCGATTTTGCAGTTTTCAGGCGCAAAACAAGCTCATCAAGTAAAGCATGAATGATGTGCTGCGCGCCAATCGACCGCGTTTTCAGCGCTGGGATACCAGGACTCGAACCTAGAATGACGGTACCAGAAACCGTTGTGTTGCCAATTACACCATATCCCAATGGTCTTGCTCAGGCTCTGCAGATGACCTGCGAGCTGCTCAAGCGCCGGGATATAACTTTACCCGACATCCGCGTTCTCGCCAAAACGACACTCGGAGCCATCCCGGAGCCAAGGTCTCCACAATATTTGCCACGAAACGTCGGCCAAATCCTTGACAATCAGACCTTTACTTGCGGTAGGTTACTGGATAGTAACTGGGGGCATGTAACCCAGGTCACATGTCCCATATTATGTTGCAATGACGCACTCGTGATTGGAAATGCCCGTGTCACCTAGCAGAGCCGCTGGACCCGTACCGAACCCTCGTCGGCACAATATCGTGATCGCCATCTTGGCGCTCATGGTGCTGGGCCTACTGTTGCTGTTCATCGCCGTCACCTTGAAAGTGGCCGACGGCGGCAATCGACTAGCCGCGGGCACGCAGCAGCTGACCGACAGCGTCAACGGCAAGCTGTCCAACGGCGTGGACCAGCTGCAGGCCGGCGCCAAGAAGTTGGCCAGCGGGATCAACGACGTCGGCTTGCCGGGCGCGATCCAGCTTCAGGACGGGGCCCGGATCATTTCGAACCGGGTGAACTCGATCCTGACGCCCGGGCTGATCCAGCTCCGGGACGGCAGCGCGCTGCTCGGCGATGCGGTGAAGAACCAGCTCTCCCCTGGCGTCGACCAATTGTCCGCCGGGCTCAATGGCGAGCTCATTCCAGGGGTTAGGCAACTGGCCAATGGTGTGAACGGCGAGTTGGTTCCGGGTATCGATCAGATTGCCGCGGGCGTCAACAATGAACTCGTCCCCGGCATCCAACAGTTGAGCCAAGGCGTGAACGGGAAACTGGCTCCAGGCGTCAATCAGATTGCCGCAGGCGTCAACAACGAACTCATCCCCGGCATCCAACAGCTCGACCAGGGCGTCAACGGCCGGCTCGCACCCGGGATCAAACAGCTCGACCAGGGCGTCAATGATGAGTTGATTCCGGGCATCAAGCAGCTTGACCAAGGCGTCAATGGAAAGCTCGCTCCCGGTATTCAACAAGCCGCTGCCGGAGTGCTTCCAGTCAATTCCGATCCCACCAAATGTTCGCCGAACTCGCCCACGAACCCGTCTCAAGTGAATCCAAATTCTACCCTTTCAGATGGAATCAACGATCTGGTCGGCGTTCATTCCACCGGAAACTGGCAAGATCCAGCAGTCCTGCCGAAGCCAACTTTTTCCGATTCCTGTGGGGCTTCCAAGCTGCAAGAGGCACTTCGCTATCTCGACAAGGTCGCAAATACTCCTCTGATCGGAGACATCACTACGCTGAGCTCCATCAAAAACGACATCGCTCAGCTTCGTGACGGCATTGACGCACTGGTGCTCGGTGCCAACTACATCCAAAAAGGCGTGACCGGCTATAGCGCGGACCCAACCGTGAACCAAAACGCTCCCAAAGACCGCCCAAGCCTGGTCGACGGCATGAAGCAGCTAAAAGCCGGAGTCATCGGTCCCACCGAGGACGGCTCGCCGAGCCTGGTCCAGGGCATCGCCCAGCTCAAAGCCGGCGTCATCGGCCCGCGCCCGGACGGAAACCCGAGCCTGGCGGACGGCGTCGCACAGCTCAAGGCCGGCGTGATCGGGCCGAGCACTCCCGGCAACCCCAGCCTGGTCGACGGCATCGGGCAGCTCAAAGCCGGCGTCATCGGCCCGCGCCCGGACGGCAGCCCCAGCCTGCAATCCGGGGTCGCCCAACTGCAGGCCGGCGTCGTCGGACCCAGCACTCCCGGCAACCCAAGTCTGGTGGACGGTGTGAACCAGCTTTCCACCGGAGTCATCGGCCCGCGCCCAGACGGCACGCCGAGCCTGCAGGCCGGTGTCCGGCTCCTGCAAGCCGGCGTCACCGGCCCCGGAACCGCGGCCAAACCCAGCCTGCAAAACGGCGTCAATCAGCTCTTCGCCGGTGTGATCGGCCCGCGTCCGGATGGCACGCCGAGCCTCTCCGACGGCATCGCGCAGCTCAAGTCCGGTGTCAACGGAGCAAACGGCGGCAATGAGAATCTGCTCAGCGGTTCCGGCCGGCTCGCCGACGGCACCGCCCAGGCTCTGCAAGGCATGTACCAGGATCCGCTCGCCGAGTCCCCGTACGGCCTCGCAGAAGGCACGCAGAAGCTCGCCGACGGCACCAACCAGCTGTTGAACGGCATGTACAAGGATCCCTCGGACCCGACCCAACCAGGTCTGGCGCCCGGCTCCAAACTACTGGCCAACGGCACTGACCAGCTTTCCGACGGGCTCAACAACCCGAACGTGGTCAATGGCGAATACCAGGGCCTGAAGGCCGGGGCGAAAGCGCTCGACGACGGAGCCAAGCAGTTGCAGAGCGAGTCGACCATGATCTCGCCGAATGGCCCGGTCGGTTTGATCGGCATCATCGTCTGCGCGATCATCCTGATCGGCTGCATCGTCTCGATCATCCTGCGCCGCCGCGGAGTGATCTCCTAACCCAGGACGAACAAGCTGCGGCCCCGTCCCTGCCAGGGACGGGGCCGCAGCTTTGCTTGCCGCCAGACCCGAACAACTAGTCCAGCAGACCGTCGATCCATTCATTGATCCGGCGCTGCGCCAGCTGCCCCACCGGTGGCGTGCTGCTCAGGAAAGCGTGCGGCGCTTCCGGCCAAATGTCCAGATCCGCCGAGTTCCCGGCGGCCAGCCAGCGCGCGGCCAGGAACATCGAATCATCCAGCAGCGGGTCCAAGTCCCCCACCGTGAACAGGGCCGGTGGCAGGCCGCGGAGGTCCGCGAACATCGGGGAAAGCTCCGGAGCCTGCCGTTCCGCCAGCGACGTACCGGGCAGGAACATCTCGATGAATTCGACCATCCAGCTGCTGGTCAGCACCAGAGCCTGATCATCCGCGGCCCTTACGCTCGGGCTGCGGCCCAAATCGAAGACCCCGAACACCAGGCTTGCCGCGGCGAATTTCGCGAACAACTCCGGCCGGCCTTCGCGCAATCGCAGCAAGGTCTGCACCGCGTAGTAGGCCCCGGCCGATCCGCCGGCCATCACCAGGCGTTCGGTCCCGAAAACCTCGGCCGCGTGCTCGGCCAGCCAGGTCGCGGCAAGCACGCAATCGTCCAGCCCGGCCGGGTACGGGTGTTCCGGCGTCAACCGGTACTCCACCGCGACGGTGGCCACCTGGATGCTCCGTGCGGTCAGATCGTTCGCGGCGTCGTCGTTGCGGCGCGAGCCCAGGGCGAATCCGCCACCGTGGATATTGAACACCACGCCACGCAGCTCGCCTTCCGGCCGGTAAACCCGCAACAAAATCTCGGAGTCGGCGGAAACGCCGGGAATCCCCAGCTCAGTCGCTTCGAGTTCAGTGGCCGCCGGCCGATACCGGGACACCGAACGCATCAGCTCAATCGCATCCGGCTGGTTCGGCGCGGGCAACGGCATCGCGGCGATCTGCTGGTTCAGTTTCCGCTGCGCGGACAGCACCGATTCGGGAACGCTGACGAAGTTGAGCATGCTGCCTCTTCCAGGACATGACCCCCACATCAGGACGAATTACAAGCTGGGCACATCCTCCAACAAGCCCGCCAACCGGTCAAGACCGGAAATCTGCGCTCCGCTCCAGCGGTCATCGGCCACGCCCTCGCGGTTCAACCAGACCGCGGGCAAACCGGCTTCGGAAGCCCCGATCGCATCGATCAGCAAGTTGTCCCCCACGTACAGGGTCTCCCGCGGCTCGAAGCCCAGTTGCCGCGCGCCTTCGTGGAAAATCGCCGGATCGGGTTTCGGCACGCCCACGGTGTCCGTGCCGACCAGGACCGAGATCCGCTGCAGCCCGGACAGATCCAGCTTGTTCCGTTGGTAATCCACCACGTTGTTGCTCACCGCACCGTAGGGAATCCGCCGCGCCTCCAAAAAGTCCAAAGCCGCGGCGACGTCCGGGTAGGCCGCCCACCGGCGCTTGGCCTCGAGCTCATAGGCGCTGTTCCAGGTGGCCACGTGTTCCTCCGGCAGAGCGCCGCCCACGGCTGCGAAGGCCCGCCGAGCGCGTGTGATCCGTTGCTCCACGAAACTCAGTTCGCCGTTCAGGAACGCTTGGTACAGCCCAGTGGGGTCCACCCGGAATTCCCAGTGGACCTGCTCCCAAGCCTCCTCGGACAGTTCCGGCACGAACGCGGCGCTCACCTGGCGCACCGCGATTTCCATCGCGCTGCGCAGATCGACCAGGGTGTCGTCGATATCGAAGAGCACGGCCCGGATCGGCCGCTCCGATGCCAAACTCGGGAAACTCATCGGTCCCGGAAGCCGCGCAACCGGGCCAAGGAGGAATCCTTGCCCAGAATCACCATGGATTCGAACAGCGGCGGCGAAATCCGCCGACCGGAAATCGCAGTGCGCACCGGCCCGAACGCCAGCCGCGGCTTGAGCCCCAGCCCATCGATCAACGCGGCGCGCAGCGCCTCCTGGATCGATTCCGCGGTCCAGGAGGCCAACGGCTCGACGGCGTCGATCGCGGCATCCAGCACCTCGGCCAAGTTCTCCGGCAGCCCCTTGAGCGCATCCTCGGCCGGGGCGACGTCGTCGTCCGCGACGAAAAGGAAACGCAGCATTTCCGGCGCTTCGCCGAGCAATTGGATCCGTTCCTGGATCAACGGCGCGGCTTCGGTCAACACCTCGGCCTGGCGTCCGGTCAATTCGGCACCGACCAGACCCGCGTTCTGCAGGTACGGCACCAGCCGGTCCCGGAAGTCTTCGGCGGCCAGCAACCGCACGTGCGTGCCGTTGATCGCCTCGGCCTTTTTGACGTCGAAGCGGGCCGGGTTGGCGAGCACATCGGCCACATCGAAGGCCTTGACCAGTTCTTCGACCGTGAAAATGTCCTCGTCCGCGCTGAGCGACCAGCCCAGCAGCGCCAGGTAGTTGATCAGGCCTTCTTTGATGAAGCCCCAGTCGCGCAGCAGGAACAGGCTGGATTCCGGATCCCGCTTGGAGAGCTTCTTGTTGCCCTGGCCCATCACATAGGGCAAATGTCCGAACAACGGCTGGTACTCCGCCACGCCGACGGCGTGCAGCGCCCGGTAGAGCGCGATTTGCCGGGGTGTGGAGGACAGCAGATCTTCGCCCCGCAGCACATGGGTGATTCCCATCAGTGCGTCGTCCACCGGATTCACCAGGGTGTACAGCGGCGCGCCATTGGGCCGGACCACCGCGAAGTCCGGCACCGAGCCGGCTTTGAAGGTGATCTCGCCGCGGACCAAGTCTGTGAAGGTGAGGTCCTCGTCCGGCATCCGCAGACGCAGCGCCGGCTGCCGGCCCTCGGCCTTGAATGCGGCGATCTGCTCCGCGGAAAGCTCCCGGTCGAAGCCGTCGTAACCCAGCTTGGGGTCCCGTCCGGCCGCCTTGTGCCGGGCTTCGATCTCCTCCGGCGTCGAGTAGGACTCGTAGACGAATCCGCCCGCACGCAGTTTCGCGATCACGTCCTGGTAGATCTCGCCGCGCTGCGACTGCCGGTACGGGCCGTGCGGTCCCCCGGCTTCCACGCCCTCGTCCCAGTCGATGCCCAGCCAGCGCAAGGCTTCCAGCAGCTGGTGGTAGCTCTCTTCGCTGTCCCGCGCGGCGTCGGTGTCTTCGATCCGGAAGATCATCTTGCCGCCGGTGTGCCGGGCATAGGCCCAGTTGAACAGGGCGGTCCGGATCAGGCCGACGTGCGGGGTGCCGGTGGGTGAAGGGCAAAAACGGACGCGGACCGGAGTCGACGCGTCAACAATGGGAGTAGTCATGGTGCTTTCAGTTTAGGTGAGGAACTATCGGCGCACGATGGGATTGGACAAGGTGCCGATCCCCTCGATCTCCACTTCGAAACGGTCGCCTTCGCTGACCAGCCCGACGCCGGCCGGGGTGCCGGTCATGATCACGTCGCCGGGCAGCAGCGTGAAAGCCTGCGAAACATAGGACACCAGGGATTTGACGCTCCAGATCATCTGATCGGTGCGACCGTCCTGGACCACCTTGCCGTTGAGCCGGCCTTGCACCGCCAAGTCGTCGACGTCGAGCTCGGTTTCGATCCAGGGCCCCAGCGGCGCCGATCCGTCGAAGCCTTTGGCCCGCGCCCACTGGTTGTCGGTGCGCTGCGCATCGCGCGCGGTGAGGTCGTTGCCACAGGTGTAACCGAAAATCACCTCGTCCACCCGGTCCTCCGGCACGTCTTTGCAGATCCGGCCGATGACCACGCAGAGTTCCGCCTCATAGGAGACTTCCTCGGAGAACTCCGGCAGCGCAATCGGATCATTGTGCCCGATCACCGAAGTGTTCGGCTTGAGGAACATCAACGGACTGGGCGGAACCTCGTTGCCGAGCTCTTTGGCATGGTCCGCATAGTTGCGTCCGATGCCCACGACCTTGGAACGCGGAATGATCGGAGCGAGCAGCCGGACATCCTCCAGCGGGTGGACTTCGCCGGTCGCTTCCACGCCGTTGAAAAAGGGATCCCCCTTGATCACGGTCACGGTTTCGCCGGCGGCGTCGACTACGCCGTACATCGGGTCGGCATCAAGGACAAAACGGGCTATACGCATGATCCAACTATTTCACGGTTTCAGATAGCCTGTTGCCCCTGCGTTAGCGTTCTGACGCGCAAATCGCTATCGCAGGAGCAAGCGGCTATCCGAAATGGTTTAGACCAAGCGGCGCAACCAGCCGTGCTTGTCCTCGACCGTGCCGGTCTGGATGCCGAGCAATTCCGCACGGATGCTCAACGTGACTTCACCGGCTTTGGCATCAGCCGAGCCGATTTCTTCGTTCTCGTCCATCAGCCGGCCGATCGGCGTGATCACCGCAGCGGTACCGCAGGCGAAGACCTCGGCGATGTCCCCGGAAGCCACGCCGTCGCGCCACTCGTCCAGCGTGATCGTGCGTTCCTGCACGTCCAAGCCGCGGTCGCGGCCCAACTGCAGCACCGAAGACCGGGTGACGCCTTCCAGGATGCTTCCGGAGAGCGCCGGAGTCACCAAGGAGCCGTCTTTCAGCACGAAGAACACGTTCATGCCGCCCAGTTCCTCGACCGCATTGTTGTTCTCCTGGTCCAGGAACAGCACCTGCTTGCAGCCGTGCGCCTCGGCCTCGAGTTGCGGCAGGAGCGAGGCGGCGTAGTTGCCGCCGCATTTCGCCGCACCGGTGCCGCCACGGCCGGCGCGCGCGTAGTTTCGGGAGATCCAAATCGAGACCGGCTTCAATTCGCCGCCGAAGTAATTGCCGGCCGGCGAAGCGATGACCCGGAAGGAAACTTCGCGGGCGGCCCGGACGCCCAGGAACGCCTCGGTGGCGATCATGAACGGACGCAGGTAGAGGCTTTCGCCGTCCCCGGACGGCACCCATTCCTGATCGGCCTGCACGACGCCGGCGATCGCGTCCAGGAAGACCTGCTCCGGCAGTTGCGGCAAGGCCAGCCGCTGGGCTGAACGGTTCAACCGCGCAGCGTTGGCTTCCGGGCGGAAAGTCCACACCGAGCCGTCGGCGTGCCGGTAGGCCTTGAGCCCCTCGAAAATCTCCTGGCCGTAGTGCAGCACCGAGGCCGCCGGATCCAGCGCGATCGGGCCGTAGGGCTCAATCCGCGCGTCGTGCCAGGATCCTTCGCCGGGAGTGCTGGCCGTATAGTCGACCACCGCGGTGTGGTCGGTGAAATAGTCGCCGAAACCAGGGTTCGCCAGAATCGCAGCCCGCTCCTGAGCAGTCTTCGGGTTCTCCGAGAGATGCTGGGCGAAGCTCAATTCGGTCGCTGTCTGGGTCATGATTCCTCCACGGGATACTGCGCTGCGCTGCGTAGATTTAAGGTCGAATGCGGTTGTTTTCGGGGTCGCCGATGATTAATCCTACTGCGCCGGAATGCTTCCGGTTGCGGCCAAACCCGGCCGAGTGGACGTTAACCCAGCCGGGCCGCGATCGCATCGCCGATCGCCGACGTCGGGCGCACGCCCAGCTGCGCACGTTCCGCGACGTCGGCGGTCACTGCGGCATTGATTTTCGCCGCCAATTCGGGGAGCTCCAGATGGTCCAGGAGCAACGCCGCGGAAAGGATCGCCGCGGTCGGATCGGCCTTCTGTTGACCCGCGATGTCCGGGGCCGAGCCGTGCACCGGTTCGAACATCGAGGGCGCGGTGCGGTCCATATTGAGGTTGCCGGACGCAGCCAGCCCGATGCCGCCGGTCACCGCAGCGGCCAGATCGGTCAGGATATCGCCGAAGAGGTTGTCCGTGACGATCACATCGAAGCGGCCCGGGTCGGTGACGAAGAAGATCGTCGCGGCATCGACGTGCAGGTAGTCCACGGCCACCTCGGGGAAGTCGGCGGCGACCGCTTCCACGGTGCGCTTCCACAAGTGTCCGGAGTGCACCAGCACATTGTGCTTGTGCACGTAGGTCAGCTTTTTCCGGTCAGTCAGTGCGGCCCGCCGGAAGGCATCCCGGACCACCCGTTGCACGCCGAAGGCGGTGTTCACGGAGAGTTCGTTGGCCACCTCCTGATCGGTGCCTTTGCGAAGCACGCCGCCATTTCCTACGTAGGGCCCTTCGGTGCCCTCCCGCACCACCACGAAATCCACCTTCCCGGGTGCGGCCAGCGGGCTGGGCACTCCCGGGTAGATCTTCGCCGGGCGCAAATTGACGAAGTGATCCAGAGCGAACCGGAGCTTGAGCAGCATTTCGCGCTCGATCAACCCGGAGGGGATCCGGGTATCCCCCGGCGCCGCGCCGACCGCACCGAACAAAATCGCATCATGCCGGCGCAATTTCACCAGGGTCTCATCGGAGAGCGTCTCTCCGGTCTCCAGCCAATGCTGCGCACCGAGCGCGTATTCGGTGAGTTCGAGTTCGACGGCGGCCGGGCCGGTCACGGCGCGCAGGACCTTGAGGGCCTCCGCGATGACCTCGGGGCCGATGCCGTCGCCGGGGATGACTGCCAGATCGATGCTCATTTCCCCAGCCTAGCCAAAGTATCCAGATGCTGGTCAAAGCGTCTCAAACTTCGGACGCCCAGTGGAATCGCTCCGCCGAGTGGCCAGATCGGCAGGCTAATCGGACTTCAGAATGTGCCGATCTGGCCACTCGGCGGGGAGCGAGGATGACAATCAGACCGTGGCAGGATGCCGCGCACCCGGTTGCACCGTAAAGTTGGGGACCATGGTCATGCACAAAATCTACGAGTGGTTCCGAACCCACCGGTTCGTCGTGGATTTCGCCGCCATGGCGCTGCTCTGGCTGTTCACCGCCTTCATCCAGTACTCCTCCGCGAGCGGCTTGACCAGCATCGCTGTCAGCACCTTCCTGGTGTTTCCGCTCGCCTGGCGCCGCACCAAGCCGGTGTTCGCCGGTGCGGCAATCGCTGCGGTAGCCGTCATCCAGTGGGCCGTCGCCTATCCGCCGCTGCCGGCCAATGTCGCGGTGATCCTGGTGGTTTACTCGCTCGCCGCCTATGCACCGCGGTGGGCCAGCCTGAGCGGACTCGTGCTGGCGCTGCTCGGTTCGGTCATGGTGGTCACCCGGTACTACATGAGCGACACTTTCACCGGTGAAATCGCCAGCTTGCCGCTCACCGCCCTGCTGATTTTCCTGGTCTGGTTCCTGGTGCTGTTCAGCTGGACCTTCGGCGATCTGACCCGGACCCGGCGGCTCCGCGAGCAGGGCCTGGAAGACCGGGCGCGCCGTCTGGAAATCGAACAACAGCAAGAACGGGCACTCGCCGCCAGTGACGAGCGTGCCCACATCGCCCGGGAAATGCACGACATCGTGGCGCATTCGCTCTCCGTGATCATCACCCAGGCGGACGGGGCGCGCTACGCCGCGCAACAGGACCCGGCAATCGCCACCAACACCCTGAAAACCATCTCGGACACCGGCCGGACGTCGTTGCGGGAAATGCGCCGCCTGCTCGGGGTGCTCCGCGGCGACGAGGAAACGTCGTTCCGTCCGCTCCCCGGTTTGGTGGATCTGGACGAATTGCTGCTGGGCTTCCGTTCCGCCGGGATATCGCTGGAATACAACCATTCCGGCCAGGCGCGCCGGGAGCTTCCACCGGGCGCCGAACTGACCGTGTACCGCACCATCCAGGAAGGCCTCACCAATGTGCTCAAGCATGCCGGACCGCATGCGCACACCGTGGTCGGTCTGGACTGGCAAGCCCGCGGGCTCCAAGTCTCGGTCCAGGACGACGGCCGCGGCGCCGCGGCGGATCCCCCCGACTCCGGCGGCGGCAACGGCATCCGGGGCATGGCCGAACGGGTCAAGCTCTACGATGGGACGTTAGAAGCCAAAGCCCAGCCGGGCGGCGGCTTCCGCATCATTGCATTCATCCCCTACACGGAGGCCTAGTGTGACCGAGACTGACGCAGCCCAGCCCGCCCCGGCCATCAAGGTGGGCCTGGTGGACGACCAGCAATTGGTGCGCTCCGGGTTCACCATGCTGATCAATTCGCAGTCCGACCTCGAGGTGGTGCTCCAAGCCGGCGATGGCCGGGAAGCCCTCGCCGGCCTTTCCGCGACCGCTGCCGACGTCGTCCTAATGGACGTCCGGATGCCGGGCATGGACGGCATCGAGACCACCCGCAAACTGATGGAACGCGTCCGTGCCGCGGCACCCGGTTCCCGGTTGGCCGGGTTGAAGATCGTGGTGCTGACCACCTTCGACCTGGACGAATACGCCCTGGCCGCGATCCAAGCCGGCGCCAGCGGATTCCTGCTCAAAGACGCACCGCCGGAAGAGTTGCTCGAGGCGATCCGCACGGTCTACCGGGGCGATGCGGTCATCGCCCCGTCCACCACCCGGCGGCTGCTCGACCACGTCGCGCCGATGCTCAGCGCGCCCAGCGCCTCGAACGACGAGCATCAGCAGGCCGTGCGGAGTCTGACCACCCGGGAACACGAAGTCTTCCTGCTGATCGCGCAAGGGTTGTCCAACCCGGAGATCGCTGCTTCGCTGTTCCTCTCCGAGGCCACGGTCAAAACCCATGTGGGGCACATCCTGAGCAAACTCGCAGCCCGGGACCGGGTGCAGATCGTGGTCATCGCGTACGAAACCGGTGCCGTCGCTCCGGGATGACTCCCCCGGCCCGGCCAGCGCTGACCGGGCCGGCTCATACCCTGGTCTGATCCCGCACCGCCCACCGTCACCGTCGAATCATGCCCTGGCCCGATTCGGCGGGCACGGCAATTCTCTAATTTTGATGTATGACGACTTTGATCGAACGCGAACACACCCATCAGGGCAATGCGGTTTCCGCCCGGGGCTTGAACAAAAACTACGGTCGGGGCGAGACCGCGGTCAGCGCCCTGCGCAATATCGACATCGACTTCGATGCCTCCCGGTTCACCGCCATCATGGGTCCGTCCGGAAGCGGAAAATCCACCCTGATGCATTGCCTGGCCGGCCTGGACAGCACCGACTCCGGCAGCATCCACATCGGCGGCACCGACATCACCCAGCTCAATGACACCGCTTTGACTGCGCTGCGCCGGGACCGGATCGGCTTCATCTTCCAAGCTTTCAACCTGGTGCCCACCCTGACCGCGGAACAGAACATCACCTTGCCGGTCGCCCTGGCGAACGGCACCGTGGACCGGGACTGGTTCACCTTCATCACCGGCACCCTGGGTCTGACCGACCGGCTCAACCACCGGCCGCACCAGCTCTCCGGCGGCCAGCAACAACGGGTGGCCGTGGCCCGGGCGCTGCTGACCCGGCCCGAAGTGATTTTCGCCGATGAACCCACCGGCAACCTGGATTCCCGGGTCGGTGCCGAAGTCCTGGGCATGCTCCGCCGCTCCTCGCAGGAGATGGGCCAGAGCATCATCATGGTCACCCACGATCCGATCGCCGCCTCGTACGCGGACCGGGTGGTCCTGCTCAGCGACGGAGTCCTGGCCGGCGAGTTGGAAAACCCCACCCCGGAAACCGTGCTCGCCGCGCTGGCCACGCTGGGGGCCTGACATGTTCCAGGTCGCCCTCGCCCAAATCAAACTGCACTCCCGGCGGTTCATCGCCGTCGGGCTGGCCGTCCTGCTCGCGGTGGCCTTCCTGGTCGCCACGCTGCTGGTGAATTCCTCCACCCAGGCCACGCTCAAAGCCAGCCTGGGCCAATCGTTCGCCAAAGCCGATGCCGTGATCAGTGCCGGCCCGGGGCGGAACCCCAAACTGCTCGACCAAACCGCCGTCGACGCCGTCGGCAAGGTCCCCGGCGTGACCGCCAGCTTTGCGCAACTGGAAACCGCCCTGCAAGCGAAGTCGCCGAACAGCACCTTCTACAGCGAATTGCTCAATACCGCGCCCGAAGCCGCACTGGAGTCCGCAGTCCTGGTCTCCGGGGCGCTGCCCAGCGCGCCGGGACAAGTCGCGGTGGACGAGAAAACCGCCGAGCGCAGTTCGCTTGCCGTCGGCAGCGTGCTCACGCTGACCAGTTCCACCGGGCAGTCCACCAGTGCCACGGTCTCCGGGATCGTCAAACCCAGCAGCGATCCGATGCGCTCCGGCTCGGCGCAACTTCTCGCCACCACGCAGACCATCGCGCCCTTGGCGGCGCAGCCCTTGGCCTACCAGACCATCCAGCTCAAGCTGGACGGCAAGCTCAGTGACGCCGAGCGCAGCGGGCTCGTCCAGGCCTTGGCCGCGGCCGGCTTCGACAAGGCCACGGTGAACACCCCGGACCAGCAGACCACCGCCCAGATCCAAAGCATGACCGGTGGCGACGACGTGTTGACCCTGGTCCTGCTGGCCTTCGCCGCAATCGCGATCATCGTCGCAGTACTCGTGGTCTCGAATACCTTCGCCGTGCTGGTCGCGCAACGGACCCGGGAACTGGCCCTGCTCCGCTGCATCGGCGCGAAGAAGAGCCAGATCCGAAACTCGGTGCTGGCCGAAGCGGCAATCGTCGGCGTGGTTTCCTCGGCGGCCGGCGTCGCTGTGGCCTTCGGCGGCATGTACGCCTTGATCAGCTGGCTCAAAACCACCCCCGGAAACCAGTTCGCGACCTTCCAAGGCAACCTCTCCGCGCCGATCGCCGGCATGCTGGTCGGTATTCTGCTGACCGCGGCCGCAGCGCTGGTCCCGGCCCGGGCCGCCACCGCGGTCGCGCCGTTGGCCGCGATGCGCCCGGTCGACGACGCCGCGCTGAGCAATCGCAGCGGCCGGACCCGGTTGGCCATCGGCGGCGTGCTGATCGCGCTCGGCGGCCTGCTGCTGGCCTTCGGCGCAATCAGCTCCAACCTGATGATCGCGTTGCCCGGCGGCGCGATGACCTTCATCGGCCTGCTGCTTTGCGCCTCGCTGTTCGTGCCGCGGCTGGTATCGGCGTTCGGCAAGCTCGCTTCGCCCGCCGGGGTGCCCGGGAAACTCGCCTCGCTCAATGCGGTCCGAAATCCCGGACGGACGACGGCGACCGCTTCGGCGCTACTGATCGGCGTCACCTTGGTCTCGATGATGCTCACCGGCGCCTCGACCGCGCGCAGCGCCTTCGAGACCACCTTCGACGAGCGTTACCCGGTGGACATTTCGGTCGAGGCCGGAAGCTACGATCTGGCCAAGGTGCAGAGCCTGAAAACGCTGGCCGGAGTCAGCGCCGTGGCACAGCTTCCGCTGGTCGGTGAAGTCGTCGGGAGTTCCGACCCGATGCTCACCGGCGGCTCGGTCTACGGCATTTCCAGCTCCGACGCCGCAACCATGCTCGGCTCGGCCCAGAACCGGGTGCAACCGGGGCAGCTGCTGATGCCCAAATCGGCCAAGGACAGCACGCTCACCGTGAAGTCCGGCGGTACCGATCGATCGTTGCCGGTGGTCAAGGCCACCAGCAACGGCTTCGCACCGATGGTCAACCTGGACACCGTGCCGGCTCCGGCCGGCGCGGAACAGGCAGTCTGGGTCAAGCTGGTCCCCGGCCTCGGCAGTGGCCAGATCCTGGACCTGCGGACCCAGATCGCCAAGACCCTGGCCGTAGACGACTATGCGGTCAACGGCGGTGCGATGGAAAAGGCCAGCTTCAACCAGGTCATCGATTTGATGCTCCTGGTGGTCACCGGGTTGTTGGCGATCGCGGTGCTGATCGCGCTGATCGGTGTCGCGAACACGCTCTCGCTCTCGGTCCTGGAACGCACCCGGGAGAACGCACTGCTGCGCGCACTGGGCCTGACCAAGCGCGGGTTGCGCGGCATGCTGGCTCTGGAGGCCGTCCTGGTCGCCGGGGTAGCGGCGCTGATCGGCGTCGCACTGGGCGGCCTGTACGGTTGGCTCGGGGCGCAGTCGGCACTGGGCGGTTTCACCGCGGTGGTGCCGAATCTGCCCTGGCTGCAACTGCTCCTGGTCGTCGCGGTAGCCGCCGCTGCCGGGCTCGCCGCCTCGGTGGTACCGGCCCGGCGGGCCGCCAAGCTCTCCCCGGTGGAAGGACTCGCCACCGATTGAGTCCGGCACCGACCGCCGTCGAGCGTTGAGTTGTGGCTGGCAAAACCCGGTTTTGGCAGCCACACTCAACGCTCGGCTGGGTTAAACCGGCTCTTCGTAGCGCGGGAAGATCGGCGTCGGTGCCGGCAACGGGGTACCCGGGACCAAGGGCGCCTCGATCGCGGCGAAATCGCGGGCCCCTTCCGCACCGGAGACGCCCAGCACGTCGAGCAGTTTCCCGGCCGACGTCGGCATCACCGGCTGGATCAGCAGGCCGACGATCCGCAGCACCTCGAGCGTCACATAGAGCACCGTGGCCATCCGGTCCGGATCGGTTTTGCGCAGCACCCAGGGCGCCTGCTCCGCGAAGTAGGCATTGGTCTCGCCCAGCACGGTCCAGATCGCCTCCAGTGCACGGTGGAATTCCTGCACCTCGTAGCTGGTCCGATTGGCCGCGAGCAAGCCTTGGGCTTGGGCCAGGATCGCGCAGTCGGCGTCGCTGAACTCGCCGGGCGCCGGCACTTCGCCCCCGCAGTTCTTGGCGACCATGGACAACGAACGCTGTGCCAGGTTGCCGAGGTTGTTCGCCAGGTCCGAATTCATCCGGCCCATGATCGCTTCATGGCTGTAGTTGCCATCCTGGCCGTAGGAGACTTCGCGCAGGAAGAAGAACCGCACCGCGTCCACACCGTATTCGGCCACCCAGTCCGCCGGGGCCACCACATTGCCCAGGGATTTGGACATCTTCACCCCGTTGTTGAACAAGAAGCCGTGGATCATCACGCGTTTGGGCAGCGGCAATCCCGCACTCATCAGGAATGCCGGCCAGAAGATCGCATGGAACCGGGAAATGTCCTTGCCGATGATGTGCACATCTGCAGGCCAATACTTCCATTGGGCCGAGTTTTCGTCCGGGAAACCGGCGCCGGTGAGGTAATTGGTCAACGCATCGACCCAGACGTACATCACGTGCTTGTCGTTGCCGGGTACCGGAACCCCCCAGTCGAACGAGGTCCGGCTGATCGAGAGGTCTTGCAGTCCGGACTTGACGAAGCTGATCACCTCGTTGAACCGGTAGCGCGGCGCGGCGAATTCCGGTTGCGCTTCGTAGAGGGCCAGGAGTTTGTCCTGGTACTGGGACAGCCGGAAAAAGTAGGATTCCTCTTCGGTCCAGGTGACTTCGGTGTCGGTTTCCTTGGCGTAGCGCACGCCGTCGCCGCGCAGTTCGGTCTCTTCTTCGGTGTAATAGGCTTCGTCCCGGACCGAGTACCAGCCGGTGTACTTGTCCAGATAGATGTCCCCGTTGGCCTCCATCCGCCGCCAGAGTTCCTGCGAGGCCAGGTAGTGCTCCGGCTCGGTGGTGCGGATGAACCGGTCGTAGCTGCTGTCCACCAGATCGTGCACCGCACGGATCGCGGCGGAATTCCGGTCTACCAGCTGCAACGGGGTCAGTCCCGCTTTTTCCGCCGCCTGCTGCACCTTGATTCCGTGCTCGTCGGTGCCGGACATGTAGAAGACGTCGAAGCCGTCCAAGCGCTTGAACCGGGCCAGGGCATCGGCCGATACGTATTCGTAGGCATGGCCGATGTGCGGAACACCGTTGGGGTAGGTGATCGCGGTCGTCAGGTAGTACGGCGTCTTAGTCACCTAATGAAAGTACCCGTCGTCGGATGCCTTGTCGAAAGATGACTTCACGACCGGTGCCGGCTAGCCCTCCAGATCGACTTCCCGCGCAGTGCTGGCGTCGATCGCATCCCGGACCGAATCGAGCACCGCTTGCGGAACCGCACTGTCCACGGTGAGCAGGCAGAGCACCTGGTTGCCGTCCTGGGCCCGGGAAACCTGCATTCCGGCGATGTTGATGCCGTTCTCCGCGAGGATCCCGCCTACCGTGCCGACGACTCCCGGGCGGTCTTGGTAAATCAGGACCACGAGGTGCTCGCTGATCGGGATTTCGACGTCGTAGCCGTTCACCCCGACGATCTTTTCGATCTGCTTCGGCCCGGTGAGGGTCCCCGCCACCGAGATCTGCGATCCGTCGGACAACGCACCGCGCAAGGTCAGCACATTCCGGTAGTCCGCGACTTCCTCGGTGGTGATCAGCCGGACATTGATGCCGCGTTGCTCGGCGAGCACCGGGGCGTTGACATAGGAAACCTGCTCCGAGACCACATCGGTGAACACACCCTTGAGCGCCGCGAGCTCCAGCGCCTTGACGTCCTTGCCGGCGATTTCACCGGCCACCTCGACGTCGATCTGAGTCACCGAGGCGTGGGTCAGCGCGGTGAACACCCGGCCGAGCTTCTCGATCAGCGGGATGCCGGGGCGGACTTCCCGATCGATCACGCCGCCGGCCACATTGACCGCGTCCGGCACCAATTCGCCGGCAAGCGCCAGCCGGACCGATTTGGCCACCGAGACCCCGGCCTTTTCCTGGGCCTCTTCGGTCGAGGCGCCCAGGTGCGGAGTGACCACCACGTTGTCCAGGCCGAAGAACGGCAGATCCGTGCTGGGTTCCTTGACGAAGACGTCGATGCCGGCGCCGGCGATCTCTCCGGCTTGCAAAGCGTCGAATAGCGCAGCTTCATCGATCAAACCGCCACGGGCGACGTTGATGACGTAGGCGCTGTTTTTCATTTTCCGGAACGCCTCGGGGCCGATCATGCCCACGGTCTCCGGGGTTTTCGGCATGTGGATCGTGATGAAGTCCGACTGTTCCAGGAGCTCGTCCAAGCTCACCAGCTGGACGCCGAGCTGGGCGGCCCGGGCACTGGTGACATATGGGTCGTAGGCCAGGATCTGGGTTTCGAAAGCTTGCAACCGCGCCGTGATCAGCGCACCGATCCGGCCCAGGCCGATGATCCCGATCTTCTTTTCGTACAGCTCGGTTCCGGTGTACTTGGAGCGCTTCCACTCCCCCGCTTTCAGCGCGGCGCTGGCCGCCGGAATGTGCCGGGCCAGGCTCAGGATGTGGCCGACCGTGAGCTCGGCGGCGGAGACGATGTTCGACGTCGGCGCGTTCACCACCATGACCCCGGCTTGGGTCGCCGCCTTGATGTCCACGTTGTCCAGGCCGACCCCGGCCCGGGCGATGACTTTGAGTTTCTTCGCGGCCGCGATCGCCTCGGCGTCGACCTGGGTGGCCGAGCGGACCAGGATCGCGTCGACGTCGGCAATCGCGGCAAGCAGTTGGGATCGGTCCGCACCGTCGGTGTGCCGGATCTCGAAGTCCGGGCCCAGGGCCTCGATGGTGGCGGGGGAAAGTTCTTCGGCGAGCAGAACAACGGGCTTGGTCACAAGAGGTCCTCAGCGGTCAGGCGGATTGGCTATGTCGAGTGTATTGATATGGCAGAGGCCGAGCCCACAGTGTTACGTGCAGACCCGGCCTCATTGCCGTACTTTCTGTGCTTTGCCGCGCGAACGCTCACGTGTGCGTTCGCGGGAAGTAGCTAGCGGGCTACCGAACCCTCGGTGTAGTCGTCGTCGTTCTGGATCCAGGAGAACAGTTTGCGCAGTTCCCGGCCGGTGGTCTCGATCGGGTGCTGTTCACCCTGGAGCCGCAGCGCCTTGAATTCCGGCGCGCCGGCATCCTGGTCGTCGATGAAACGCTTGGCGAAGGTGCCGTCCTGGATGTCCTTCAGGACGGCTTTCATGTTCTCCTTGACGTGCGGGTCGATGACCCGGGGGCCGGAGACGTAATCGCCGTACTCAGCGGTGTCGGAGACGCTCCAGCGCTGCTTCGCGATGCCGCCTTCGACCATCAGGTCCACGATCAGCTTGAGCTCGTGCAGCACCTCGAAGTACGCGACCTCGGGCTTGTAACCGGCCTCGGTGAGGGTTTCGAAACCGTACTGGATGAGCTGCGAAGCACCGCCGCAGAGCACTGCCTGCTCCCCGAACAAATCGGTTTCGGTCTCTTCGGTGAAGGTGGTCTTGATCACGCCGGCACGGGTACCACCAATAGCCTTGGCGTAGGAAAGCGCCAGCGCCCAAGCGTTGCCCGAAGGATCCTGCTCGACCGCGATCAAGTCCGGCACGCCGCGCCCGGCTTCGAATTCCCGGCGCACGATGTGGCCCGGGCCCTTGGGCGCGACCAGTGCGACGTCGACGTCGGCCGGCGGCTGGATGTAGCCGTAGCGGATGTTGAAGCCGTGGCCGAAGAACAGCGCGTCGCCGGCTTGCAGGTTCGCGGCGATCGAGTCGGCGTAGACGTGGCGCTGGACCTGGTCCGGGGTCAGCACCATGATCACGTCCGCCTCGGCGACCGCGTCCGCGACGTTGAGCACGCGCAGGCCCTCGGCCTCGGCTTTGGCGCGGGATTTCGAACCTTCGGCCAAGCCGACGCGGACGTCGACGCCGGAATCGCGCAAGCTCAGTGCGTGCGCATGGCCCTGGCTGCCGTAGCCGATGACGGCAACGGTGCGACCCTGGATGATGGACAGATCGGCGTCGTCGTCATAAAACAATTCAGTCACGGTGTGGTGCTCCTCAGTGTGTATTCGTGCAGCAACTATTAGTTAGCGGGTAGTCGACAGGATTTCAGGCGCTTCGCAGCGCGCGGTCGCTCATGGAACGGGATCCCCGTCCGATGGCCAGCGTGCCCGACTGGACGATCTCGCGCACGCCGAATGGCTCCAGCACATTCAAAAGCGCGGTCAGCTTTTCCGGGTGGCCGGTGGCTTCGATGATGAGCGAATCCGGGGAAACGTCCACCACTGAAGCTCGGAACAAGTCTGCGGCTTGGGTGACCTGCAGGCGTGTTGCCGCATCTGCGCGCACCTTGACCAGGATGTGGTCGCGTTGCACGGAAGATTCGGTGACCAACTCGACGATCTTGATCACGTTGACCAGTTTATTGAGTTGTTTGGTCACTTGTTCAATCAGGTCGCCTTGGGCATCCACGACGACGGTCATCCGGGAGACTCCGGCGACCTCGGTGGGCCCAACGGCGAGCGAGTTGATGTTGAAGGCGCGACGGGCGAACAGGCTGGCCACCCGGGTCAGAACTCCGGGTTTGTCTTCAACCAGAACGGAAAGCGTGTGCCTGGTCATGCTCAGTCCTCCTCTTCCCACTGCGGGGTCAGGTTGCGGGCCACTTGGATCTGGTCGTTGCTCACGCCGGCCGGGACCATCGGCCACACCATGGAGTTCGGGCTGACCACGAAGTCGATCACCACCGGCCGGTCATTGATCTCCAGGGCCTTCTGGATCGTGGCGTCGATGTCTTCGTCCCGTTCGCAGCGCAACCCGACGCAGTCGTAGGCTTCGGCGAGCTTGACGAAGTCCGGCACCCGGATGGTGTCGTGCCCGGTGTTCAGGTCGGTGTTCGAATAGCGGCCCTCATAGAACAGGGTCTGCCATTGCCGGACCATGCCCAACGAGGAGTTGTTGATGATCGCGACCTTGATCGGGATGTTGTTGATCCGGCAGGTGGCCAGTTCCTGATTGGTCATCTGGAAGCAGCCGTCCCCGTCGATCGCCCAGACCACCCGGTCCGGTTCGCCGACCTTGGCGCCCATCGCGGCCGGGACCGAGTAACCCATGGTGCCGGCTCCGCCGGAGTTCAGCCAGGAATGCGGGCGCTCGTACTTGATGAACTGCGCGGCCCACATCTGGTGCTGCCCCACGCCTGCGGCATAGATCGCTTCCGGACCGCTCAACGCGCCGATCCGCTCGATCACCCGTTGCGGCGCGGAAAGCCCGTCTTCCGGTTCGGTCCAGCCCAGCGGGTAGGTGTTGCGCAGATTGTTCAGGAAAGCCCACCATTCGGTGAGGTCCGGGGTACCGGATTCGGCGAACTCGGCAGTCACCGCCTCGGTGAGGTCCGGAATGATCTCCTTGACCGAGCCCACGATCGGCACATCGGTGGCCCGGTTCTTGGAAATCTCCGCCGGGTCGATGTCCGCATGGATCACTTTGGCACCGGGCGCGAAGCTGGAGAGCACACCGGTCACCCGGTCGTCGAACCGCGCGCCGAGCGTAATCAGCAGATCGGATTGCTGCAGTGCGGTGACCGCGGAGACCGAGCCGTGCATACCGGGCATGCCGACGTGTTGCTGATGCGAATCCGGGAACGCGCCGCGGGCCATCAGCGTGGTCACCACCGGCGCATTGGTCAGTTCCGCCAAGGCCCGCAATTCGACCGAGGCATGCGCTTTGATCACGCCGCCGCCGACGTAGAGCACCGGCCGCTTCGCCGCCGCGATCAGCCGGGCGGCTTCGCGGAGCTGCTTCGAATGCCCGCGGAACACCGGCCGGTACCCGGGCAGATCGATGGTCGGCGGCCAGGAAAAGGTCATTTGCGCCTGTTGCGCGTCCTTGGCCACATCGACCAGGACCGGGCCGGGCCGTCCGGTGGAGGCCAGGTGGAACGCCTCGGCGAGCACCTTCGGGATCTCATTCGGATCCGTCACCAGGAACGAGTGCTTGGTGATCGGCATCGTGATGCCCACAATGTCCGCCTCTTGGAACGCGTCGGTGCCGATCACCCCGGAGGCGACTTGGCCGGTGATCGCCACCAGAGGCACCGAGTCCATATGCGCGTCCATGATCGCGGTGACCAGGTTCGTCGCCCCGGGGCCGGAGGTGGCAATGCAGACGCCGACCTTGCCGGTGACCATGGCGTAGCCTTCGGCTGCGTGCCCGGCGCCCTGCTCGTGCCGGACCAGGACGTGGTTCATCTCCGAGGCCATCAGCGGGTCGTAGGTCGGCAGAATCGCACCGCCGGGCAGGCCGAAGATGTCCTGCACCCCGAGTTCTTCGAGGGATCGCACGATCGCCTGCGAACCGCTCATTGGCTGCGCGGGGATGACCCGGTTGGGTCCCTGGACTTGGGACACCACCGAAATCGACGACGTTTCCGCTTTGGCCAAGGGCGCGCTGCCCGGTTCCGCGGCGCCGCTGCGCTGTCCAGCTCCGCTGGGTTTGGCCGCAGGGTGCGGCTTATTGGCCATCAGCGCCGGGCTGACGGTCGGACCTTTGCTCATGGGGCTCTTCCTTCGTTTTCACCGCAACGGTGGCCGCTGCGGTGATCCGGTGTCGCACGGTAAATCTAAAAGTTCAATGCATACCCTGTTGTGGAAACGAAAAAACCCCTCCAGCCGGTAGGCTCTGCGAGGGGTTTGCGCGTGCTATGCAGCTCGGACTGTTGCCAGCCGGACGGTTTGCCTTGTGGGCTACTCCGTCACGCGCCTGGTAAGTACGACGAGAATTCCGATCTGCATAGCTGCAAGTTTTCCCGGCTGGCCCCCGGGTGTCAACTGGACCACCCCTTGTCTCACGATATGGACAGGGAGTCCAGTTAGTGGACGCTCACTGACTCGTGGAGCGGACGTCAGCTCAACATTGCCCCTTGAAAGTGGAGCCGGAGCGTTCCAGCTCCACTTTGCAGGTTAGATGTTGGGCTGACGTCTTGAGCTCAGCCGCAGTAGGCTCCCTCGGAAGCCGAGTGGACCAGCTTCGCGTACTTCGCCAGCACGCCCTTGGTGAAACGGGCCGGCAACGGCTGCCAGCCGATTTTGCGGGATTCGAGTTCGGCTTCGTCGACCAGCAAGTCGAAGCTCTTGTTCGGGATGTCCACCCGGATCCGGTCGCCGTCGCGCACGAAGGCGATCGGGCCGGCGTCGACGGCTTCCGGCGCCACGTGGCCGATGCACAGGCCGGTGGTGCCGCCGGAGAACCGGCCGTCGGTGAGCAGCAGCACGTCTTTGCCCAGACCGGCGCCCTTGATTGCGCCGGTGATCGCAAGCATTTCGCGCATGCCGGGGCCGCCCTTGGGCCCCTCATAACGGATGACGACGACGTCGCCGGCCTTGATCTCGCCCGCTTTGAGCGCTTCCAAAGCACCCTGCTCGCGCTCGAAGACCCGGGCCGGGCCCTCGAAGACCTCGGCGTCGAAGCCGGCGGTCTTCACCACCGCGCCGCCCGGCGCCAACGAACCCTTGAGCACGCTCAGGCCGCCGGTCTTGTGGATCGGATTGTCCAGCGCACGCAGGATCTTGCCGTCCAGATCCGGCGGATTGATCGCCTCGAGGTTTTCGGCCAGCGTTTTGCCGGTCACGGTCAGCGCATCGCCGTGCAGCAGTCCGGCGTCGAGCAGCGCCCGCATGATCACCGGCACCCCGCCGACCCGGTCGACGTCGTTCATCACATAGCGGCCAAACGGCTTCAGATCACCCAGATGCGGGATCCGGTCGCCGATCCGGTTGAAATCCTCAAGCTGCAGGTCGACTTCGGCTTCGCGGGCGATCGCCAACAAGTGCAGCACCGCATTGGTGGAACCGCCGAAGGCCATGGTCACCGCGATCGCGTTCTCGAACGCCTCTTTGGTCATGATGTCCCGGGAACGGATGCCACGGCGGAGCAATTCCACCACGGCCTCCCCGGAACGGTGCGCGAACATGTCGCGCCGGCGGTCCGCGCTGGGCGGAGCGGCGGAGCCGGGCAGCGACATGCCGAGTGCCTCGCCGATGCAGGCCATGGTGTTGGCGGTGTACATGCCGCCGCACGCGCCTTCGCCGGGACAGATCGCGCGTTCGATCCGGTCCAGATCGCCGACCGACATCTTGCCGGCGGCACAGGCGCCCACGGCCTCGAAGGCATCGATCAGCGTGACGTCTTTTTCGGTGCCGTCTTCGAGTTTCACCCAGCCGGGCATGATCGAGCCGGCGTAGAGGAACACGCTCGAGACGTTCAGCCGCGCCGCGGCCATCAACATGCCGGGCAGGGATTTGTCGCAACCGGCCAGCAGAACCGAGCCGTCGATCCGCTCGGCCTGCATCACGGTTTCCACCGAATCCGCGATGACTTCACGGGAAACCAGCGAGAAATGCATGCCCTCGTGGCCCATCGAGATGCCGTCGGAGACCGAAATCGTGCCGAAAGTCATCGGGAATCCGCCACCGGCGTGCACGCCCTCCTTGACCGCTTTGGCGAGCCGGTCGAGGGAGAGGTTGCAAGGGGTGATCTCGTTCCAGGAACTGGCTACGCCGATTTGCGGCTTGGCGAAGTCTTCGTCGCCGAAGCCGACGGCGCGGAGCATGCCCCGCGCTGGGGCGGCGGCGATGCCGTCGGTGACGATCCGGCTCCGCGGTTTGATGTCTGGCTGATTGCTGGTCTCCACGCTCATAGGCCGAGTCTATGACTGCACGGGGCAGTGCGCGAAAGTGTCCACGAAACGGACCGTTCCATGACGCGCCAGCCGGCTCAGTCGCGGTAGAAGCCGGGCCGGACCAGGTTCTGCGGCCGCTCCCCCAAGGCGAAAGCGTTCAATTGCCGTGCCAGGAATCTGCCGATCCGACGCGGGAAAGCCGTGGAGTCGCCGCCCAGATGCGGAGTGATCAAGGCGTTCGGCGCTTGCCAGAGCGGGTGCCCGGCCGGCAACGGTTCCGGATCGAAGACATCGAGTGCCGCGTGCAGGCGTCCGCCGACCACCTCCGCTGTGATCGCGGCCGAATCGACGACGGCGCCACGGCTGACGTTGACCACCAAGGCCCCGTCCGGCAACCGGGCGAGGAACTCGCGGCCGATCAGCGAGTCGGTTTCCGGGGTCAACGGCACGATCGCGATCACCACATCGTGTTGCGGGGCGAGTTCCAGGAGTTCCGCGAAGCCGTGCACGGTGCCCGCAGCGTCCTCGCGGCGGGTCCGGCCCACCCGGGTGAGCTCCACCTCGAAAGGCTCCAGCCTGCGTTGGATTTCCCGGCCGATGCCTCCGACGCCGATCAGCAGCACCTTGCGATCGGCCAGCGAGCTGCGCCGTTCGTGCCGCCAGATTTCATTCCGTTGATCCCGGGCCGCGATGTCCAAGCCGCGCAGCGAACTCAGCACCAAACCGACTGCGAGCTCCGCCGTCGAGGCCGCATGGACCCCGGCCGCGGAACAAATGGCGACCTCCGGCCCGGCGAGCTCGGGCACGCCGTCGTAGCCCGTGGTCTGGGTCTGCAGCAGCTTCAGATTCGGCAACTTCGACAGGGGTTCCTTGAGCGGTGCGGGCGAACCCAGGTATGGCAGCACGACGGCGTCGACTTCGCTCAAGGGCAAACCGGCAGGCTCCGCGGCGAAGTCCCAAGCGGCGGCACGGATTCCCTGCGGCAGCGGACCGAGCGAATCCAACAGCTCCTGGCTGGGCAAAAGGACGTTCCGGATCACGGTAAGCTTGCTCACCAGCAGCACTTTAGCGGTTCACACCGCCGGTGTCGCCGGGCAGCGGCTCCGATTTCACAGCGGGCCGAATCCCGTGTAGTATTACATGTCGTTGCGGATCACAGAATGACTGCGAAAACAGTCCGAAAGTGACCGCAATAGTATTGCACCTCTAGCTCAACTGGCAGAGCAATTGACTCTTAATCAATGGGTTCCGGGTTCGAGTCCCGGGGGGTGCACAACGGAACGGCTCCGATCGCAGAAATGCGGTCGGAGCCGTTCTTTCGTTGATTTTCAAGAGGGTTGCCAGAGGCTCGCTACACTATTGCTCCGCATCACGTCGACATGGATCGCCACGTTCGTTCAGCTGACTGAGGTCTTTCGATACCGCTTGCGCGCGCATCTGAAACCAGGCCAAGACAATACCTAGCTAGCTAGAGCCTGACCCAGGAACAGAAGAAAACCGATCGGGCGGCGCCGTTCACCAGGATGGTTTGACCAGACCTGTCTCGTAGGCGAGGACGACTAGTTGCACGCGGTCTCGGGCATTAAGTTTTTGAATGATCCTCGATACGTGCGTTTTTACTGTCAAAGGACTGAGAAAAAGTTCGGTGGCTATTTCATCGTTTGAACTGCCCTTGCCCACATGGAGTAACACTTCACGCTCCCGTTCGGTGAGGATGTCCAAACGCGACAGGTCTACAGTGTGCCTGATGTCCTGAGCAATTCTGGAGAGCAATCTTCGGGTTACCGAGGGCGAGAGCAGAGCATTTCCTGTCGCCACGATTCTTACCGCGTTAATGAGATCGGCCGGGTCCGTGTCCTTGATCAGAAATCCACTTGCGCCAGAGGAGATTGCTTCAGTGACGTATTCATCGAGTTCGAAGGTGGTAACGACAACGATACGGGTTTGGGAAAGCATTGGATCTGCCACGATTTCCCTCGTCGCCCACAGGCCGTCTCGTTCCGGCATGCGGATGTCCATCAAGACCACATCCGGTCGCTCTTCGCGGCAAACCTTGATCGCCTCAAGTCCGGTAGAAGCCATTCCAACGACTTCTATGTCTAGCTCCGCACTGAGCAAAGAATTGAATCCGGCTCGTATTAGTTGTTGATCGTCGGCGATCATTACTCGAATCATGACAACTCTTCGGAAAAATCTTGGTCTCGCGGAAGACGCGCTCGGACGTGGACTCCGTGGGGGATGTTCGCCATGACCTTCAACTCACCAGAAAGCCTTTCAGCGCGTTCACGCATTCCGATGATCCCTCGTCCGGGCTCTGAGCCATCTGGTATCCCGTCTCCATCATCGATGATCTCCAATACATAGTCGTTGCCACGAGCTTCGAGTGTTACGAGAACAATCTTCGCGTTTGCATGACGCAGAACGTTCGTCAACGCTTCTTGACAAATCCGATACAACGTGGAGCTGGGCAGAAGTTCAGGGGGCTCCGGAACATTAATATTGAGTATGACATCGAGTCCGTGCTGTCGAAAATTCAAAATAAGCGCAGGCAAGCCATTGATCCCTGAAACGGTGAGCGGAGGATTCTGCGCTGTATCGCCGCGGATCGCTCCTAGGGTTACGCGGATCTCGTCTAGTCCCGACTTGCTCGCAGACTTGATCAGCTCCAGCGCCTCTTCGACCTTTCTCGGATCATTTTGCATGAAATGAGTGCCGACTCCCGCCTGCAAATGAATCGACGACAACGTATGGGCCAGGATATCGTGGACCTCACGGGCGAACTCCAAACGTAGTTCATTCTCGCGACGCTGTCGCTGGGCTATCTCTCGAATCGAGGAACGAACCTGGGCCTCAACACCAAGTCGTCTCAGTTGAGCTACGAGGGCAGCTGCAGAAAAGAGGACCAGGGCGAAGACAGGCCGAAGTATGTTCCAGGAGGAACCCGGTGAGATTATGGCCGCGGAGACAACGGTAATGAGTCCGGATGCAACAGCCAAAGCCCACCCGAAGACCTGACTGAGCGATGAAACTAGCATCGCAATGATGACCACCAAGGGAGTATATGCAAATATTGAAATTTCAGGAATTACCAGTAATGGAATATTCAGCACCGCTACAACGGAAGTAATGAAGTAGGGATACCTTCCCCGAAGGAGCAGAGAAATACTTCCGACACCACCGAGGACTAGCTCAACCAAACTCGGAGGCAGCACACCAAATACCAAATCAGGGTGATCATAAGTTCCGTCGGAATATTTTTCGGCGCCCACCGACAAAAAATCCAAAAAGGCGAGCAAAGAAGGGAGAAGGAGAAGTAGGCAAATTAGACTGGCCATCCACAGCGGAATTCCGTTCTCTTGTTTTGAGAAATTAATTCTGGAAAAAACCGATGAACTCATTAAACTCTCCGATTCCGCCTTTCCTTCTACCCCATCGAGTATGATTGAACCTCGCCCCCGACCCGCTCGAACATCCTTAGCCTGGCCCAAATCACCGCGAAACCCAGGAGCATTTGTACTCCAGAATACTCCCGGCCGCCCGATGCCACCTACACCGCACATCTACAAATTCCGTCACTGGCCCATTTTGCCCTGAGCTTCCAGAGTTCTCCCTCTTGATTCGGACCAACGAAACCGAACCGCAATGAACCCAGCACCGCTAACAGCGACCCACACGACCCTCACCGCATCCCAAGCCTCCCCCCACATCGGCGCCAAAATCACACCAAGAAATCCAATTTGAATCGAAATCAAGAATAGAAGATCATATCTGCTTGTGAAGAACATTTTCTTGTTGAAAAACGTTAATTCAAAAAATGAAACATTAAGAATAATCAAAAAGGCATCGCCGATAGATATTTGATGAAATATTGTCAAGGCGAGCGAAAAGCACGATTCCACAACAAGCATCAGAACGATCATGTCTAAGAATCGGCTTTTCGCCCGACCACTATAATGTGCGATTTCGATTCGACTTGTCTTCGGGTTCAGAACCTTCCTTTCCCGACTCCGTTACCCCTCAGAAACTGTGAACGGTAGTGGAATTCTTCTTCACTGATCTCTCCGTTGGCATATCGTTTCGCCAGCACATCCTCAGGAGTCGAGTATCCTTGCTTATCACCGGAGAAATCTTTTCTTGATCGCAGGACCAGCCACACTACCAGCCAAATGATCACCCCGATGACTATTGCCCAGATCACCGGAGTCGCATAGTAGAGCCATCCATATCCGGCGCTCCAGACGTCCACGCCAGATCCGTTAGCGCTTACAAAGTCTTTGAGCTTCACTGTTTTTCCATTTCGTAATTGTTATTTTTATATTTTTAAATTGTTTGTAAAAACTTCAACCCAAACTTCTAGAGAAAGTTTCGATACCGACGTTGACTTGCGGAGCTGCTTCGTAAAACACTTAGTCGATATTGATATTCCCGCTCCTCCATTCCGCCCTGGGAAAACTTTCTCGCTAGCATCTCCTCGACACTTTGATGTCTCGGAGAATTCCTTCGCCGCATCTTTGGTTGCGGTGGTCTGCTTTGAACAATCGACCAGAAAACCACCCAGACAATCGACCCCACGACTAGAACCCAGATGAGCGCGGGTAGAAAATAAATCCAACCGTAGCCAAAATCCACGAGCCCATCGTCAAATCTTCCACTCGTATCAACAGTTGCGATCATTAAGGTCCCCAAAATTTCACCTTCTCTTGTCCGTACTGACTCAGCAATATCTAGTCTGCTGAAAAACCAACGCCAACGAATCCACCAGAGGATGTCACTTGACCTACAACCACAGGAGTACACCAATCGGGCCAACCGACGTTGTTCTGCGGTACTCCTTATCGGCCGGCCCCTAGCCGGTCAGTTGGCACGGCCACGGAAAAGTACCGGATTTTGGGGCACAACTTTTCCGGTTATCTGTCATCCCGGTTCAACGATAATTTCCAGCGAACCTGGACATCGCTGAGTTCCTGGGCATCGCTGAGCTGACGTCAGCACCATTTCCGGTCAATGCAGCACGATCACCAATTTATTCAGCAGTTGGCCGGGTGGGTGAGACGGATTGAGGTACTGCCATTTTCCGCAAACGTCATGCAGCATGAATCATCATGTTCTTCTTCGACCACGTATCGTTCTGCTGTCCCGGCTAGCCCAGAACCTGCCGTTTGGCCGAGATCACTCCGGTATTGAACCCGGCCAGATGCAAGCCGCCGTGGAACCGGGCGTGCTCTATTTTGAGGCAACGGTCCATGACCACACGCAGCCCGGCAGCCTGCCCCTGGCTGGCCACGGCCTCATGCCAGGAGCCCAGTTGCAGCCAGAGCGCCTTGGCTCCGATGGCTGTTGCTTCGGCCAGGACGCCGGGAAGATCGTCGTGCTTGCGGAACACATCGACCAGATCCACCGGTTCCGGGATCTCGGCCAGCGATGCATAGCTGCGCCGGCCCATGATCTCCCCGACCAGAGGGTTGACGAAATAGAGCTTGTAGTCCGTGGAACCGAGCAGATACGTGGCCACGAAATAGGACGCCCGGGACGGCTTGTCCGAAGCCCCCACAATGGCGACTGATCTGGTGTCTCGCAGGATCGCCAGCCGGTCGAGCGCCGATGGCGGTGTCCAGGCCGCGGTTCCCTGTCCGACCGGTAGCGGCGGCGGAGACGCATTCATCGGCCGGCCTCCTGCAGCTCGGCGCCGACGCGCTGCGACGCCTCGAGCGCTTGGTCCAAGTCCCAGAGGATGTCCGCCAGGTCCTCCAAACCGACCGAAATCCGGATCAGGTCGGCCGGCACTCCGGCCGTTGCCAACTGTTCCGCGGTCAACTGCCGGTGCGTCGTGGACCCCGGGTGCAGCACCAGGGTGCGGGTATCCCCCACATTCGCCAGGTGGCTGGCCAGCTGGAGCGATTCGATGAATTCCTGGCCAGCGGCCCGTCCGCCCCGCACACCGAAAGAGAAGACCGAGCCCGGGCCCAGTGGAAGATACTGCTGTGCCTGATCGTAATGCGCATGCGAAGGCAACCCCGCGTAATTCACATAACTGATCCGGGGATCGCGTTCGAGCCATTGCGCCACGGCCGCGGCGTTGCGCAGATGCTCGTCCATCCGTTGCGGCAAGGTCTCCACGCCTTGCAGCAATTGGAACGCGGCAGTCGGACTCAGCGCCGGCCCGATGTCCCGCAGCTGTTCCGAACGGAGCTTGGTCAGGAAGCCGTATTCGCCGAAATTGCCCCACCAGGAAACGTCCCCGTAGGAGGCCACCGGCTCGGTCATGCTCGGGAACCTCCCGTTGCCCCAGTCGAATTTTCCAGATTCGACGACGACGCCGCCCAGCGTCGTGCCGTGCCCGCCGAGGAATTTCGTCGCCGAGTGGATCACGATGTCCGCCCCGTATTCGATCGGCCGGAGCAGGTACGGCGTCGCCAAGGTGGCGTCGACCACCAAGGGCAGCCCGGCGTCCTGCGCCACCGCGGAGAGCCCGGCCAGATCGGCGATTTCTCCTGAAGGATTCGCGATGGCCTCCACGTAGAGTGCCTTGGTGTTCGGCCGGATCGCCGCGGCATAGGCGGCCGGATCCGTCCCCGGGACAAATGTCGTCTGCACGCCGAAGCGGCGCAGCGTGACATCGAGCTGGGTCACTGTGCCGCCGTACAGCTGGGCGGAAGCCACCAGGTGGTCCCCGGAGCCGGCCAACGCTGCGAAGGTGATGAACTCCGCGGACATGCCCGACGCCGTCGCCACCGCCCCGAGGCCGCCTTCCAACGAAGCCACCCGCTCCTCGAACGCTGCCACGGTGGGATTGCCGATCCGGGAATAGATCGTGCCGTATTTCTGCAGGGCGAACAGGCTGGCCGCATCGTCGGTGTCTTTGAAGACGAACGATGAACTCTGATAGATCGGCACCGCCCGGGCTCCGTGCTCGGCATCCGGGGTCCCGCCGGCATGCAACGCCCTGGTGCGGAAACCGAAACTGCGCTCAGCCACTAGGCCACGACCAGTTCGACGTCGGCTTGGCGCGCGGCGTCGGCCTCGAGTTCTCTGACGATCGGCAGGATATCCCTCCCGAAGGCGGCCAGCTCCTCCTGGAAATGCAGATAGCAGGTCAACAGCAGGTTCACGCCGCGCTTCTTGTACTCCACAATGCGGGTGGCGATCTGTTCCGGAGTGCCGATCAGCTGGGTTTTGAACCCGTCGTTGTACTGGATCAGGTCTTCGAAGGACGAATCCGCCCACATGCCCTTGCCGTCTTTGGTGGCAGGTCCGGCTTCCTGTACGGCGTCCCGGAACCCTTCGACCGCTGGTTTGTGCGCCTTGGCCACAATCTCGCGCAGCGTTTCGCGGGCTTCCTTTTCAGTATCCCTGGCGATCACGAACCCGTTGAGCCCGAAACGGGGCCTGCGGCCCAGCGGCGCTGCTGCCGCCAGCACTCCGCTGATGTTCTCGCTGAAGCCGTCGAGGTCTTTGCCATTGGAGAAATACCAGTCAGCGACCCTGCCCGCGGTGGCCTGGGCCGCGGTCGAATTCCCACCGAAGAAGATCTCCGGATGCGGCCGCCCGGCGACCGCCACGGGTGCCGGTTGCAGGGTGAAGTCCGCGATGTTGTAGTAGTTCCCAGCGTGCGAGAACCTCTTCTCGGTCCAGAGCCCACGCAGAACCCGGATGAATTCCTCGGTCCGGACATAGCGTTCGTCGTGCGCCAACCACGGCAGGCCGAAATTCACGAATTCGTCCTTGAGCCAACCGGAAACGATGTTCACCGCCGCCCGGCCGTTGGAAAGGTGGTCGGCGGTGATCATGAACTTCGCCAGCACGCCCGGGTGCCACATTCCCGGGTGCACCGCGGCAATCACTTTCAGCTTCTCCGTGGCCGCCAGCAAAGCCAGCGAAAAGCTGGTGGCTTCGTGTTGTTTGTCCGCCCCGTAGGAAGCGGCGTAGCGGGTCTGGGTCAGCGCGTACTCGAAGCCGCTCCGTTCCGCGATCCGGGCCAATTCCCGGTTGTAGTCGAAGCTCCAGTCGGTGCGTTGCTCGATGGTGCTGACCACCAGCCCGCCGGAAACGTTCGGCACCCAGTAGGCGAACTTGAGCGGAGTGGAAAGGTCTACCTGGTGCTGCGTCGGACTGTTCATGCGCTCCCCCTCGAATAGTGTTTCGAAGCCGCCCCGGCCGTGCCGACGGCGGACCTTTCATTCACTAAATGCCCCGTTGCCGTTCCGGGCAAACTTTCGCGTCGCACGAATTCATCTGGCGGCACAAAAGACTCGCGGAGTCACAAATCCTCATCTGGGATCAGTCGTGAGCCGATTCTTCTTCGGCCGTGCGGATCAGCCGCTCGGAAGGCCGGGCGGGGTCCACCGCAGCAGCGTCGGGCCGCAGCTCGCTCGTCGGCGATTCTGCGGCAAGCTTCGGCGTCGGCTGCCAAGCGACCTCCCGGGTGCCGGTAACCCATTTGGCCACCGCCATGAGCGGGCCCAGGGTGTCGACGATGCCGGCGAACGGAGTGGCGAGCAGGACCAGGACATGGTCCCGGAGTTTCTGCCTGCCGGTGAGCCCGGCATACCGCAGGTTGTAAAACAGGCCGAGCTGGGTGCCGGCCATCCAGAGCAGGAAACCGGCCACACTGACAAAGCTGTAGGCCGTGATCTCCGGCGCGTCGAAGTGCAGGTTTCCTTCGCCGGCAGAGTCCAGCGCCAGATTGGCCAGGCCGGCGGCATTGGCGCTGAGCGCCAGCAAGGAGACCGGGAAACCCAGCGCATAGGTGAAGACCCGCAATCTGATCACGATGTTGATGTGCCAGCGGTCCCGGCGGGAAAGCCGGAGCCAATTCTGTTCCCGACGGACGTGGGCCAGGGCTTGCAGGGCACCGAAGACCCAGCGTTCTCGCTGCTTGTAGGCGGCTTTCAAGCTGAACGGGGGCTGTTCGATCATTTCGGCGTGATGCCAGCCGAAGACCTCGGATCCGAAACGCAGATAGGCGGCCAAGCCGAAAATCAGGTCTTCCGCAATCAGGGCCGATCCATTGAGCGTTCCGATGTCCCAACCCAGTTGGTTTTCCAGATCCTGGCGCACTACCAAGTTCGAGCCGTGCAAATGGAGGGGCGGCGGGCTGGTCATCACCGAAAAGCACTCATGGCAGCCAAACGGGCGATTCGATTCCATGGCTTTGTTCAGGAGGGTGGTCTGACGCCAATCCAATCCGTAGGAGATCATGCCCTCCGATATCCCCACCGGATGCAACGCGAGTCGATGCACCAGACGCGCCAAATTCTCCGGAGTGAACACCGATTCTTCATCGTAGTGAACCACGTAGCAGTCTTGGGGGTCCGCCCGATGCTGTTCCACCAGGTACTCCAGGGCGCGGGCCTTGAGCTTGGTGCCTCGCGGGGTTTGATAGTCGCCCGGCAGCAGAAAAGCAACCACCGGGATGGGCGCGCTGCGATACCGTTCCGCAAGGAGTTGGACTTCGTCCGGGACTTCGGTGATGACTTCGATCCGGACGACGCCGGCGAGCACTGGAAACCGGCGAACACCCTCGATTGCTTCGTCGATTCCCCGCTGGACCACGGTGGCCGCACCGCCCTTGGTGGTGATCTGGATCAGGAACCGATGCGTGTCGCCCCTGCTCGCTGCTTGCTTCAGGGCGATCCGAAGATCCCCGTTGCTGAGCTTGGCCCGGGAAACATGGCCGCGCAAGGATGCCCTGATCACCATCCACCAGAAATAGAGATAGGTTGCCATCAACAATCCCGTGGCGGCAAAGAGGAACCAGCCGAGCGGGCTGAGTGCGGGTGCCAAACCTAGCAGCATGCCTGCCACCGGCGCAGAACTTCACAATAAATCTGGGAAACCATGAACTTCCCCATCAAAAGCAGCGTCCTTTGGACAAGGCGAACTTTTCATTGCAAGGCAAACCGCTTGATCTTGATAATCATTATCAGGATCCTATGCAGCGGAGCGCCTCGGAGATTTTGGAAAGATTCTAGAAGACGTCAGCAGTTTAGCCAGAAAGCGTGATTTTGGGAAGAAGTTTGGTGTCTATTTTTCAGTCGCAGGCATTTTCGATAATATAAATGAACATCATTTACATTATTATTTGAAAACACTCTCATTATCATGGGTGCTTGCCGCCAACCCGATACCCGGTTGAACTATCAACCCAGCTTCAGTGCCCGCGCCCGTGCCCTCCGCCCTTATTGCCATGCCCGCCGCTGTTTCCCCCGTGCCCGCCGCTGTTTCCGCCATGCCCGCCGCTGTTTCCACCATGACCACCGCTGTTTCCACCATGCCCGCCCTTATTGCCGCCCTCGCCGCGCAGGTTCTGCATCAGCCGTTGGAATATTCCTTGCTTTTTATCGCTGGACATACTTACTCCCTCATTGATCGAGCTCTCAGACTAAGCGGCCCCGCTGAGCGTATCCTGTGTTTCACCGCCTACCAGATTAATATCGGACAATTATTCTCCACAGTCACAGCCAAAGTTCATCTCGACGCCATGGACAGTGCGCTTCACCGCCGGAATACTCACTGATATGAAGAAAATCATGAGCGGTATTTTTGTCACCGGATTCATCGCCACAGCCATCACGTTGACCGGTGCCCCGCAGGCGAATGCCTGGGGAACGTCCGGCCACAATATTGCAGCCGGCCTCGCCGAATCCCGGCTGACCCCGACCGCAAAACAAGAAGTCGACCGGCTGCTCGCCGGCGAATCGAAGCCCACGCTTTCCGGAGTGTCCACCTGGGCCGACCAGATCCGGTCCGATGGCTCTGCTCTGGGCAAGGAATCCGGAGCCTGGCACTACGTCAACATCGCGGAGAACAACTGCAGCTATGATCCTGCGGTCAACGGGAACAACGGCTCCAACATCGTCGAGGCGCTCCGCAACCAAACCGCGATCCTGGCGGACCGCACGCAGTCGGATGCTTCGCGCAACCAGGCTCTGAAATTCGTCGTCCACCTCGCCGAGGACATCGCGCAACCGATGCACGGCGGATACGCCCGGGACCGCGGCGGCAACTCGACGAATGTGACTTATCTCGGCAGCAAAACGAATCTGCACTCGGTCTGGGACAGCCGGCTGCTTGCCGCAGGCAAAAAGAGCGATGCCACCTATGTCAAAGAGCTCACGGCGCAGCCGACGCCCGCACTGGGTTCCACCGATCCGGCGGCTTGGGTGAAGGAAAGCTGCAACATCGCGGTCAGCCCTGGGGTCTATCCGGCGAATTCCACGATCGGCAACGAGTACACCGCCAAGTATTTGCCCGTGGCCGAAAACCAACTCAAAATGTCCGGTGAACGATTGGCCCGGCTGATCAACACCGCACTGGCAAACGGCTGATCGTTTCAAACCCCGGCGAGGACCGACAAAGCCCCGCCGACGAAGACCGTCAGCAGCCAGCCGGTTGAGGCGACCAGGATTCGGGGCTCCGCCGCGGCCCACTCAGGGCCGCGGCGGAGCGCCCGTTGGCGCAGATAGAAACAGACCGAAAAACCCAACGTGCCGGCCGCTGTCAGCAGCAATCCGGAGATTTGGAGGATGCCGGGCAGCTGCCCTCCGGGCTCGTGAACCAAGAACCGCCAAGCGAAGATATCGACCACGATCATCGAAACGATAGTGCGCCACCAGGCCATGATGGTGCGCTCGATTTGCAGCCCCGGGTCCCGGGGCGCTGCAGATCCGGCCAGGCTCCCGCTCATCGCCAGAAAAGCAGGACCAGAAACGCGATGGCGGAAACGCCTACGACGCCTGCCATGCCCAGCAACACCCAGGAGTGCGGCAGATCCTCGTTGTTCCGCATCGCCTTTTCCTGCGCGGCCCAACGCCGGTAGGCGACGAACGCCAGGACGCCGCTGAACACCGCGAGCAGTACGCACAGCGCGGTGCGCAGTTGCACCGGGTTCAGCGCCGAAGCCAATTGGTTCACCGCCACCGCCCCGGCGAGCAACGCCAGCGCAGTTCGCACCCAGGCCAGGAATGTCCGCTCATTGGCCAGCGAAAACCGATAGTCCGGGCGCTCCCCGGTAGTACGCCAATCTGGCTTTTTCATCAGAAACCGTTCCTCTTCGATCCCATGGATCCACCCCGTCCAGCCAACCGGCATCCGATCAGAACCATCGAAGCTTCCAGGTCATCATTCAAACACGCGCGGCTGGGCAACCGAATCAGCGCCGCGAATCAGGAGTGATAACGCCAATACTCCGCGCCCTCGAGCAAGAACTCCGCCAAGGCCAGAACTTTGGCGCTCGGCGCAAGATCCGGGCGGTGCGCCAGGACGATCCCGTTGGCCGGGGTCGGATCCGAGATCGGCAGATAGACCACTTCTCCGGTGTCCGCATCCGCGTCCTGGATTTGCCGCAGATTCACGATCGAATACCCCAGACCGCGGATCACCAATGACCGGATCGTATCCGCATTCACACTTCCCCAGCGGATCTTCGCGGTCACGCCGGCCATCTGGATCACGGCACGCATCCGTTCGATCGTGGGCACCAGGTCCAGCAGGATCGCAGGCTCTTCGGCGACGTCCCGGAAACTGATGCTTTGGCGTCCGGCCAACGGATGATCGGCCGCGAGCATGATCCGGAACTCGGTGGGTGCGATCAAGCGGTAAGCGGCGTCCGGATCCAATTGGGTCCGGAACAGCACGCCCGCGTCCAGCTCGCCGTTCGCCATCCGCGCTTGGATATCGACCGCGGAACCTTCGAAGAACTGCACGTCGAGCTGCGGCTCGGCCAAAGCGAAGTGTTCGACCACCGCCGGGATGACATGAGCTGAAAGCGGCAACATGCAGCCGATCCGCAGGGAACCGCGCAACCCGGCGATGCTCTGCTGGGCGACGCCCGGCATATCCGCAATCAGCGCCAGAGCCTGCCGTGCACTGTCGGCCAGCGCACGGCCGGCCGGGGTGGGCAACAGACCCTGCGACCGGGTGCGCAGCAGCAGCTTCGCGCCGACCGCTTTCTGCAACTGCCCCAGCCCGGTGGAAACCGCCGACTGGGTCACGTTGCACTGCGCGGCCGCCTTGGTCACGCTCCCCCGGTCCAAGGTCGCCACGAAATACTCCAGCTGTTTCACGGTGATCTCTGTCATAAAACAAATCTATATGCATGTGCAGAAACATTAACTGGATTGAATGTGCCTGAGGTCACACAATGGGAACAACCCCGAAAGGACATCATGGCCGGCAACAGCGCGCAGAAACAGGTTCCGTACGTCGTCACCCTGGGCACCGCAGGCGGTCCCAGATGGTGGCAAGAACCCGACCACACGGTGCCCCGGGCCGGCATCGCAACCGCCGTCGTCGTGGGCGATTCGGTCTACTTGGTGGACTGCGGCGACGGAACCGGCGCCAATCTGGCCCGCTCCGGCCTGGGTTTCGAACGGCTGCGCGGGATCTTCCTGACCCATCTGCATTCGGACCACGTGGCCGGATTGGGCAGCCTCCTGCTCTTCGGACTGTACGAAATGGCCTCGGCCGAATCGCGAGTCCAAATCTACGGCCCCGGCAATCGCGGCGGCTATCCGGGCTATTCCCCGGAACAGCTCAGCCGCGCCGTCGGCGGGAGCAATCCCACTCCGGGCACCGAGGAGATGGTTGAACTCCTGGTCCGGGCACATGCCGCCGACCTCAACGAGCGGATCCTGGACAGTCGCCGGGCCCGACCAGACGAGGTCTTCGCAGTCCACGATATTCCCCTTCCGGAGCAGCTCGGATTCGATCCGGAAACCAATCCGACCCCGTCGCATGAACCGTTCGTGGTGTTCCGGGACGATGCCGTGACGGTCAGCGCGGTGCTGGTCCGGCATCCCCCGGTCGCTCCGGCTTTCGCTTTCCGCTTCGACACCGCAGCGGGTTCGGTCACCATTTCCGGAGACACCGCTGCCTGCGAAAACGTGGTTGCACTGGCCCGTGATTGCGATTTGCTGCTGCATGAAGCGATCGACCTCGAGTGGGTGCAGAGCAGATTCCCAGCCTCCGCCGACCAGCGCTCCGAGGCGGCGAGGTCGCACCACCTCAGAGCCCATACCAGCGTGGCCGAAGCCGTGGATATCGCGCAGCGCTCGAACAGCCGCCAGCTCGCCCTGCACCATCTCGTTCCGGGGAATACGCCGCGCCAGCGTTGGCTCGACTGGGCCAGCGGTTTTCCCGGGCGTTTTCACGTGCCATCGGATCTGGAGGTGATTCCCTTCGGGTACCAGGAACTCGCGGATCCGGGACTCGCTGCGGCACCCGGAGCGAACCGTGCGCGCTGAAGCCGACGCCCCGAGCGAACTGAACAGCTCCGCCATGCGGCGGATCCTGGCCTCCAGTTTCATCGGCACCGCCATCGAGTACTACGACTTCATCCTGTACGCCACCGCGGCCAGCCTGGTTTTCGGCCAAGTCTTTTTCGCCAACCTCGGACCAGGCCTGGGCTTGCTCGCCTCGTTCGCCACGCTCGCGGTCGGCTACCTGGTCCGGCCGTTGGGCGGGGTGATCTTCGGGCATTTCGGCGACACCGTCGGCCGTAAAAAGATGCTCATCATCTCGATGACCATGATGGGCGTGGCCACGACGACCATCGGTTTGCTGCCGGGGAGCGATCAAATCGGCCAGCTGGCTCCACTGCTCCTGATCATGCTGCGCATCGTCCAAGGCGTCGCCGTCGGCGGCGAATGGGGCGGTGCCGCCCTGATGGCGATGGAACACGGGCCCAAGAACCGCCGCGGGCTCAGCACTTCGTTCGCGAACGCCGGCGGCCCCGCGGGTGCCATCCTGGCGACCTTGGTAGTGGCGGTCATGGTGCCGCTCTCCGGAGACGGATTCCTCAGTTGGGGTTGGCGGGTGCCATTCCTGCTGAGCGTGGTGCTGATCGCCGTCGGCATGGTGATCCGGTTGAAAGTCGCCGAAAGTCCGCAATTCGAGCAGCTTGCCGAAAAAGCCAAGCAGAAGAAGATCCCGTTGCTCACCGTGCTCCGCCGGCAGCCCAAGGCCTTGCTCGTCACGTTGCTGGCCTGCAGCGGCTTCTATTACGTGCAATCGCTGATCACGGTCTGGGGACTGTCGGTCGTCAGTGCCCGGGGTGCTGATCCCGGGCCGATCCTGGTCATGAAAGCGGTGGCGGCCTGTTTGTTGTTGATCACCACGTTCTACTTCGCGAATCTGAGCGACAAGCTGGGACGGCGACCAGTGCTGATTGCCGGAGCAATCGCGGCCGCGGTGCTGATCTACCCGCTGCTCCTGCTCATCGACACCGGAAACAGTTGGGCCTATCTAGTGGTCCTGCTCATCGGCAACGGCCTGATTCAGGGCTGCCTCTACGGCCCTATCGGCGCCTTCACCGCGGAACGGTTTCCGCCGGAGACCCGCTACACCGGAGCTTCCTTGGCCTATCAAGGAGCGTCCACACTCGGCGCCGGATTCACTCCGGTGATCGCGAGCAGTTTGGTCTTGGCCGCCGGCGGCGGAATGTGGCTTTTGGGCCTGTTCAGCGCCGTCGTGATGGCGATCGTCGGCTGGTGCGTCTTCGTCACCACGGAAGCCGTGGTCAAAGAGCCGCCGGAAATCCGGCACGCCGCCGTGGACGGGGCCGAAGGCCGGGTCTAGTCCCGGATCTCGATCCCCAACCGCTCCTCGAGCAGCCCGGGAACCGTCCAGTCGATGGTCACCCGCTGGTGGGTCTTGGGATCGTAGATGGTGGTTTCATTAGGGTGCGGCAGCTGCTCCCGGTAGTTCAACAGCGCTTGGCCGCGAGTGATGTATCCCCAAGGGGTAAGAATGAGACGGGGCAATTCGTAGGTTTTCATTGTCTACAGTCTCTCTTGATGAACCTGGATGATTGCTTTGGGCATCATGATAGCTTGCTGCGAACCAACCGGCTCAGATTCACGACCAGGCGTGCCTCAGGCCCCCGATCTGGAAATCGAGGCGACGCTGACGCTATTCGCATCGCGGATTTCGATCTCCGCCATATTGTCGATCGTGATCGGCGTCGCGCCGACTACTTTGACCTGGCCCTGCGCAGTGGCGCTCCAACTTGCCGCCCGGTCGTAGTTCCCCGAACTGTCTTTGACCCAGAGCGAGAGCGTCCCTTGGGTCGGCAGGCTGCTCCCCTCGACATCGAGTTCGGTGCCCCAACCCTTTTTCAGCAGATCCAATTTGACCACGGTGCCAGCGGTGCTGGTCATGGTGTATTTTTCATCGGGACCCGGCCCCTGGGTCAGGAGCGGTCCGGCAATCACGCCGATCCCCAGGAAAGCTGCCGCGACGCCGGCGAGCAGAGCGAAAGTCCGCCGGCGGCTCTGCCGGCGCCGAGCCGCAAGTTCGCCCATCAGCGGGATGATGTTGCTAGCTTCAGGATCCGACTCCGGAGAGCTGTCCCGGTCCTGCGGACCGCCGGCGGCCAGCGCGGTCGCAGTGTCCAGCGGAACCGAGTCCAGCAATCCCGGCAGGGACTGCAAAGATGCCAACTCGCTGGCGCACGAATCGCATTCAGCCAGGTGGTCTTCGAACACCTGGGTTTCCTGGCTGTCCAGTCCGTTGAAAAGATAAGCACCCATCATCTGCCGCACCGCCTCATGGTCACGAGGGTCTTCCTTCACGATTCCATTCCCATCTCGTTCAAAACTGCACGGAGCGACTTCGCTGCATAAAATGCCCGGGACTTGGCGGTACCGGTCGGAATCCGCAGTTTTTGGGCGGCTTCGACCACCGTGAGCCGCTGATAGTGCAGCGCCACGATCACCTCGCGGTGCTCCGGGCTGATCCGTTTCAATGCTTCTTCCATCAATACCTTCGTCACGATCGAATCCGTGGATTCCACAGCCACCGCCAGCTGCTCCGGATCCACTGCCGAAGCCTGTTGCGGCCGCCGTTGCTGCCGGCGGAAATTGTCGATCACGATGTTCCGGGCGATCCGGAACAGATAACTCCTGATGCTCGTCGTGATCTCCGGGTTCTGCTGCCAGACCCGGACTATCGCTTCCTGTACGACGTCTTCGGCTTGTTCCGGATTCGAGGTGAGGCCCAGGACGAAACTGCGAAGCGCCGGAGCATGCTCTTGATAGATCGCAGCGACTACCTGCTCATCCAACGGCATTAACGCCTCATCGTTTTCTATCAGTTGCTTGTCTCATCGGGTAAGACGCCGCCGACCCGGAAAAGGTTCATCCGGAAAAATTTTCCGACCGATTGAACCGAATCCAAACCGCCCGGCGTCTTAGGGGCATTGGTCGATCATCCCATCCGCAGCGGTGCTCGGCCAGCCACGGGCCGAATCGCCCAGTGGGAAGCTCAAAATCTTAGGAGTCAAGCATTATGAAGAAACAATTGATCATCGCCCTCGCCGGAGTGTCGTTGAGCGCTCTGGCGCTCACCGGGTGCAGCGGCACGGCAGCTGACTCCTCCGGCTCGGCGTCCGCCTCTGCCTCGGCCTCCAGCACGGCGGCAGCCGCGGAACTGAAGACCGCCCAGACCTCGCTGGGCAACATCCTGGTCGATGGCAAAGGCATGTCGGTCTACTTGTTCGACAAGGACGTCAAAGATTCCGGGACCAGCGCTTGCGCCGGTGAATGCATTGCCAATTGGCCAGCGGTGACCACTAGCTCCAGCGCTCCGGTGCTCGAGGGCGTCACCGGACAGGTCGGCACGATCGGCACCGCTGACGGAAAACGGCAGATCACGGTCAACGGGATGCCGCTCTACTACTTCGCCAAGGACTCTGCCGCCGGCGACACCGCAGGCCAGGGCGTCAACGGCGTTTGGTGGGTGCTCGACCCCGCTGGAGCAAAGATCGGCGCTCCCGCAGCATCGTAAGCACTTCCCTGAAGCCGCGCGGCCGCCTCGGCCGTGCGGCAATGGCGGTCCAGCAGACGGGAAAATCATTGGGGGTTGCCCGTCTGCTGGACCGCGTTCTTCGCCGGCCCCGGAACCAGGATCAACTCCGGCGCAACGGCCATTCTTCGGCCAGGATCGCATAGATTTCCAGATCGGCCCACGCGCCCTTGAACCGGAGACTGCTCAGATGGCTCGCCTCATGGCGCATTCCCAACCGCTCGGCGAGCTTTGCCGAGGCATGGTTCCCACCGTTGATCCGCGCAATCACCCGGTGCAGGCCCAGTTCCCCGAACGCCAGGTCCAAAAGCGCGGAACAGGCTTCCGAGGCGTAGCCCCGGCCAGTGGCTTCCGGGTGGAATACATAACCGATCTCGCCGGCCCGATGTTCTGCCGAATGGAAAAACAGCACGACGTCGCCGATCAAGCTCCCCGATTCGGCGGACTCCACGCCCAAAGTGAGCGCTTGGGCTTCTCCGGTGAGCGCCGTCCGGGCGAAATCACCGGCCAGCCGCTGGGCCAGCACCGCTTCGTCCATCGGCTCGAAGGGCAAGAACCGGCAGACTTCCGCATCGCCCCGATACGCCAGCAGATCGGGGGTGTCCTCGGGCCTCAGCGGCCGCAATCGCAACCGGGGAGTCTCGATCGGGTAATCCGGGTGTAGCTGCACCCCCTGATTCTGCCAGGTCCACAGCCGGGCAGGTCAACCGGCCGAAAGAATCTGGTCCGCAGCCCGTTCCGCCAAGGTCGCCGTGGGCGCCCAGATGAAGCTGCCCGGGATCCGGTTGAACGCCGAAGCATCGACCACCCGCAGTCCAGAGGTTCCCCGCACCCGGTGTTTGGAGTCCAAGACCGCCATCGGGTCACTCGCCGCCCCGATCGGGTTGGTGCACGAACCGTGGTGTCCGAATTGCTCTTTGCGGATGTAATCGGTCAGATTGGCCGACGTTCCGGGCGCCACTTCGACGCCGGACAGACCCGCCCGTTTGTTGATCCGGCGGGCAACCTCGATCCCCTCGGAAATGGCAGCAATGTCATAAGCACCGTTGCTGCCGTCGTCGAAGGACTGTTTGTTGACATACGGCGTGTTCAACGGATCCGCAGAACGCAGCCGGACATAGCCCTTGCGGCTCTGCGAATATGCTTTGACCACAATCCAGGTCAGGTACTGGGACGGGGTCTGCAATGCCGTGTCCACCCAGCCGGGCCGGAAGTTGTAGAACTCCCCGAAAACGCCCAAAAGCGCCACCTCCGGACGTTCCGATCCGGCGGAGTAGCGCCGTCGCAGGTAGAACGGTGCACCGTTGCTGCCGTATACCGAAGCAGTCCCGCCGGCTTGCCAACCGGTCATGCAGACGACGTCTTCCGGGCCTCCGGTGAGCGTGCATCCCGCGGTCAGGCTCAGTGGCCGGTCCAACCGGGTAACCACAGTGGCCTCATTGCGATCCTGGAAATTGCTGCCGACGCCGGGCAACGGGACTTTGACTTCGATGCCCTGGCTGCGCAGCTGTTCGGCCGGCCCGATGCCGGAAAGCATGAGCAGCTGGGGCGAGTTGTAGCATCCGCCGGCCAGGATGACCTCCTTGCGCGCCCGGATGGTGCGGCGCAGCTTCGCACGGGTTCCCTCGCTCGGATTGCCGGCGTCGGGATCCGCCGAGTACAGGTGCTGGCTGGCCAAATACTGTACGCCCACGGCTTTCTGCGCGCCGTCGGGGGCGCGTTCCAGGAGCACCTTTTCGGCGAGCGCGCCGTTCAGGATGGTCAGGCCGGGGTTCTTCGCGGCCGCCGCGAGCAGCCGTTCACGCGGGCCGATGCGCCGGCCGTTCCGTGAGTTCTGCGGTGTGAGGTAAGCCCCTTGGGCGCTCTGCGAAGTGTTGAGGTAGGAGTTCGGGTCCGGGCCGATCTTGACCGCGGCCCCCTGCGGCAACAACGCGTTTTCTGCTTCGAAGGAGGCCAGCAGCCGGGCGACTTGGTCGTCGGTGGCCGCGCGCAGCGGGGTGACTTGTTGCAATGGCTGCCAAGACAGCACCTTTTCCCAATACCCCCACATCGTTTCCGGGTCGAAGGACGCATCTCCGGTGAGATTCTGCAGATAGCTCCAGTCGCCGGGGCTCGCGTTGATGGTGACCATCGCGTGATGCGCGGAACACCCGCCGAGGGTTGCTGCCCTCGGGTAAAGCACGCCGTCTTTTTGCGGCACGAACTGCCCGCCGTGCGCTGCTGCGTCGGCATAGTGCCGGACGAAGTAGTCCCAACGGATCGCGGGGTCGGAAACCGTCCTCGGCCAAAGTGCCGGCACGTCGTAATAGGTGCTGTTCCCCTGGTCCGGCCCGGCTTCCAGGACGACGACGACGTAACCGGCCTCCGCCAACCGGGCAGCCACCGGGGCACCGCCGGGTCCGCTGCCGACCACGATGTAGTCGACTTCGCTCGGCGGATTGGCGGCATCGCGCACCGCCATGGGCTGCGGTAAACCGAAGGCGCCCAGCGGCAAAGCACCCAGGGTCATCCCGGTCAGGACATTGCGTCTGGTCAGATCGTTGGTTCCGGTCACGTCATCGGCCATGGTTCCATCTCTCGAAAGGATCGGTGCTCAGCGTTGGAGCCAGGTCAGAATCACGCCCTGACGGCAGCGGCGGCGGCCACGGATCCCGTGGCCGCCACCCCGTGCCGTCATAGGCCTCAAGGCATCACTGTTGCTAGGCGGCAGCAGCTGTCTTGTAGGTGTTTTGGATGACGGTCCCCCAATACGGCCCGTACATCATTTGCACTCCGTTGTAGCCGTAGCTGTTGACGCTGTTCTGCAGTCCGTTGGAACCGGTCCCGATGAACCAGGGGCCACCCGACGATCCGCCGGTCATCGTGCACGGGATGCCCTGCGTGGTGTTGCCCGAGTTGATCCGGTCATTGGTCGCCTTGCCCGCGCAGCTCCACAGCCGTTGGCCGTCATAGGGCGCCGCGGCCGGGTACCCGTACGCGGTGTAGTTCAGCCCACGGGATTGGTTGAAGGCCACTCCGGAAGCCCCGACCACATCAGCCAAGCGCTTGCCGTTGAGTGTCGAGACGACCGCGAATCCGGTGTCGTAGTTGATATCCCCGTTGTTGACCCACTGGCTGGTGGCGATGAGGGTTCTGGCCGGCCATTTTCCGTACGGAGCCGCACCATTTTCATAGGCGGGTACGAACACGAAGTCCTTGTAGTAGACGCCGGGCCCTTCGTTCATGCAGTGGCCCGCAGTCGATACGGTACTGCCGTTGGTCGAGTTCACCGAGTTGCCTGAGCAGACATATCCGGAACCGTTGATTGTGAAGAACACCTTGCCGATATTGGAGATCGGCGTCAACGGGCCGCTTGTCGCCCGCAACACCGGCTGCTGCGCCGGCACCGTGGTGGGCAGGCCGGTTTGCGGTTGGACCGTTGGTCCGGCAACTTTGTCCGCGACGAGCGAATCACCCGGGATCGCGGCTTTCATCCGCTCCGGCGTCCAGTAATCCTGTGCCGCCTGGGCCTCGGAAGTTGAAATCGCGGTGGAACTGACATCGCCGCTGCTGACCGGCTCGGCAGCCGCCTGGCTCATACCCGCGCCAAACAATGCCGTTACCGCAGCCACTACGAGAAACGTCAGCGGAACCTGCTTCTTGAGCTTCGTGTTCATGTTCTCCCAATTCGATATTCACTAGTGAGCTGCGGAGCGCTGCATCAATGAAGCGCTCCGGCTTGCCGACCTCGGACCCCCGGCAAGCCACCCGTCGAATTCAGCACCTTCAGGCCGCCGACCTTCGCACTCGATGATCGACCCGTCCATGCCGATACCAAAATATTTTGATATTTAATCATTTGAATTTTAAGAACCGGAGATAACCGATTAACTCCCTGGATGAAGGCTGTATTTTTCCCATGAACCCTGTGACCCGTCGAACCGAGTCGCACATCGATCTGGATCTTCGACGCTTTGCGATCTTGCCTACCTGAATATTCGCCAATCTATGGTTTTCGCAGAATTTTAAGGTGATACTTATGCCAATAAACCGTAGATAGTCCACAAGGAGAAGCATGTTTTCCCTCGACACCACCGCAGTCCACGCGGGCCGCGACGGACTCACCGACCAGGGCCTGCATGCGGTTCCGATCGACCTTTCCACTACCGCACCGCTCCCCTCAGTGCACGACGGCGGCTTGGCCTATGAGCACCTGGCGACCGGCGGTCCGCCTGAAGCCGGCCAGAGCACGGTCTACCAGCGGCTGTGGAATCCGACCGTGGCACGCTTCGAAGCCGGCGTCGCGACCTTGGAAAACGCCCCCGAGTCCGTCGCCTTCGCCACCGGCATGGCGGCGCTCAGCGCGGTCCTGTTGGCCGTGGTCGCCACCGGGAAAAAGCACGTCGTCGCGGTTCGCCCGCTCTACGGCGGAAGCGACCACGTGCTCGCTTCCGGAATGTTGGGCACCGAGGTGAGCTTCGTGACGCCGGACGGCGTGGCCGGCGCGCTGCGGCAGGACACCGGCTTGGTCATCGTGGAGACTCCGGCCAATCCGAGCCTGGAATTGGTGGACGTCTCCGGGCTCGTGGCCTCCGCGGACGGTGTGCCGGTGCTGGTGGACAATACCTTCGCCAGCCCGGTCCTGCAGCAACCGCTCAATGACGGAGCCGCCATGGTGCTGCACAGCGCCACCAAATTCCTCGGCGGCCACGGCGACGCCATGGGCGGCGTGGTGGCCGCCGCCCCGCTTTGGACCAGCCGGCTGCGTCAGATCCGCGCGGTCACTGGTGGAATCCTGACCCCTTGGCCGGCCTATCTGCTGCACCGCGGGCTTGCCACCTTGCCGATCAGAGTGCGGGCGCAACAGGAAACCGCCGGGAAAATCGCCAGCTCCCTGGCCGGGCACGAACTGGTGGGCCGGGTCCGCTACCCGGGACTGCCCGAGTGCGATCCGCTCGGCCTGGTCGGCACGCAAATGGCCGGCCCAGGTTCGTTGCTCGCCTTCGAAGTAGCCTCCGCTGAGCATGCCGAGCGGATACCGGGCGCCCTCAAGCTGATCACCCATGCGGTATCGCTGGGCGGCATCGACACGCTCATCCAGCACCCCGCTGGCCTGACCCATCGACCGGTCGCAGCCGATGCCAAGCCGCAACCGAACTTGCTCCGGCTTTCCGTCGGCCTGGAAAGCGCCGACGACATCGTCGCGGATCTGCAGCAAGCGATTGAGGCAACCCGCTAGCCGGATCGGACGGCTCGGACCGGGCCGGCCCCGGCTCGTTGCCGGCTCAAGCGCGCACCGACAGCACCACCTTCCCCAGGATCCCGCCCCCACCCACCTGCCGCACCGCCTGCGCGGCCTCGGCCAGCGAATAGCTCTTCGCCACCACCGGCGTCACCGAGCCTGCCTCGATCAGCCGGGAAAGCGCGGCCAGCCCTTCCGGGTTCGTGAAGGCCATCAGCCCTTTCAACCGCTGCCGCACAAAAGGCGAAAGCAGCAATGCCCGGAGCGTCCGGCCCAACGGGCCGAAGAGCCGTCCGCCGGTTTCCGAACCGACGATCACCAAGGTTCCACTGCTGGTCAGCAGCCGCCGGAGCCGACGCAGCGGACGGCCGCCGGCAATGTCCAGAATCAGGTGGTACTTCCGCTCCGGCGCCAAGGGGGCTTTTGCATAGTCGATCACTGCATCGGCACCGAGCGAACGCACGAACTCCACGCCCCGGCTGCTGCAGACCGCAGTGACTTCGGCACCCATCGCGTGCGCGATCTGCACCGCGAATGCGCCTACCCCTCCGGAGGCGCCGACGACCAGCACGGCTTGGCCGGCTTGCAAGCCGCCTACCGTGCGCAACGCGGCCAGAGCAGTGATCGCCGACGTCGGCGCGGCAGCCGCCTGCTCGAAGCTCAGCACGGCAGGCTTCACGATGAAGGAGCTCGCCGGCCCGCAGGCATATTCGGCATACGCGCCGCTGCAGGAGCCGAAAACCTGATCGCCGACGGCGAAGCCGGTGACCGCGGAGCCGATGGCAACGACGGTTCCCGCGACGTCGCGCCCGGCCGTCGGCACCCGCGGTCGACGGAAACCGTATCCGGACAGTCGGAGCAAGTACGGCAAGCCAGTGGTCAGATGCCAGGTGCCGCGGTCGACTCCGGCGGCGTGGACCTCGATCAGCACTTGGTCATCGGAGACCTCGGGCACCGGGAGGTCAACCAGCTGCAAGACTTCGGGCGGACCATAACGGTCTTGGATGACCGCTTTCATGATGCACCCCCGGATGATTCCGGATAATGGAAGACCTCGTCCAACGGGACGCCGAAGACCCGGGCGATTTGGAAGGCGACTTCCAAGGAGGGCGAATAGCGGCCCTGTTCGATCGCAATCACGGTTTGCCGGGTCAGCTCGATGCGTTCCGCGAGCTGCGCCTGGGTCATCTCGCCGTGCGCAAAACGCAGCTGCCGGATCGAGTTGCTGACCCGAGTCGGTTTCACCATTTTTGGAACCCCCTGCGGTACCCCACGATTTTGGCGATCGAACCGAGCACGGCGGACAGCGCGAAACACAGATACAAGAGGTTCGCAATCCAGAAGTAGCCGAGTTCGAAGATCGCCAGAAGCAGTGCCCCGACTCCGCCGATCACCAGGAACGCCTGGCCTACAGATTCGCCGAATCTGCCGATTTCGCGGTCCCGGGAGTCCTTCCGCCTGCTTTTTTCCGCAGCGGCCAACGAAGTCGCCAGGTCGAGCAGGATCGAGAGCGCGATCGCCCCCGCGATGGTCCAGAGCATGGCCGGAACGTAATCGACGTCGACCAGCGGTTGCCCCTGGGCTTGGACCAGCACCAGGACCAAGTAGCCGCAATAACCGAGCGCAGCAAGAATCCCGATGATCCAGGAGCGCTTCTCTTCGGTTGCCATGATGCCTCCGATTGTAAAAAATAGTTGACATCTTAAAAGTAAAGAACAACATACTTTAAGTCAACTATTTTTTACATTGCGTGCGACCCGGAACAGCTCACCGGCACTGCCGGATCTTCTGGGAGGAACTCAGGACGCAGTGTCGATCCGGCCGAGGTTGTCGATGATCTGGCCCAGGAACTCGCGGAGTCCGCCTTCGTCCAGGCCGGTGTTCTCCAACAGGCCCTTTTCCATCTGCTGGGCGAGGCCGAGCACCCGCAGCCCCTCTTCGGTGACCGAAACCAATTGGCTGCGCCGGTCCTCAGTGCTGCGCACCCGCTGCACGTGCCCCCGCGACTCGAGCCGACTGAGTGTTTTGCCCATGGTCTGCGCTTGGACTCTGACCCACGACGCGAGTTCGGCTTGGGACATGCTCCCCTTGGCGACCAAGACGTCGAGCGCAATCACTCCGGCGTGGGTGACCCCGATGGCGGCAAGTCTTTCGTTCCAATCGTGCTCGACCAGCCGGGCGGCCGTGGTGAGCAGACGTCCAGTCGGCCACTGGTCCATGTCTGGCATGAGGTTAGTATAGCTTCCCCATTTGACAGCCTGATCGGCAATACGATAAGGGTGCTTATCAATTTTCACCGCGATATGCTGAATCCTGAATCATTCCCGGATCCAGGAGTTCACCATGACTGAAAACCGTCTCACCCCCGGCAGCAAGGCGCCGGACTTCAGCCTCGCCGATGCGCAGGAAAAGTCGGTTTCGCTCAAGGACTTCGCCGGGAAAAAGGTCGTTGTCTACTTCTACCCGGCAGCCTCGACGCCAGGATGCACCAAAGAAGCCTGCGATTTCCGGGACAACCTGAATTCGCTCGCCACTGCCGGCTACGCGGTGGTCGGCATCTCACCGGACAAGCCAGCAGCATTGGCGAAGTTCAGCAGCAAAGAATCCCTGAACTTCCCGCTGCTCTCCGACCCGGACCACGCGGTCGCCGAAGCCTACGGGGCCTGGGGTGAAAAGAAAAACTACGGCCGTACCTACGAAGGCTTGATCCGGTCGACCTTCGTGCTCGACGGTTCCGGCGTCGTCGAACTGGCCCAATACAACGTCCGGGCCACCGGCCACGTGGCCAAATTGCGCCGCGATCTCGGGCTAGACTAGTTGGCGGCCGGTTCGCCGGCCAGCGCGCGAGTGGTGAAATTGGTATACACGCCAGATTTAGGTTCTGGTGTCTTCGGACGTGCGGGTTCGAGTCCCGCCTCGCGCACCCGCTCCCATCGGCCGTGAGGACCAGATGCCTGAATCCGAGCCCTCAGCGACCTCCGCGCGCTTTGCGGTCAGCGACATCCACGGCCATCCGGAGGAGTTCCGTTCCGCGCTGCAGCGAAAGCACCTCGTCGATGCCTCCGGCCGCTGGACCGGGGGCACGGCGCAGCTGTGCTGCTTGGGCGACTACTTCGATCGCGGCACGGACGGGATCGCGGTCATCGAGCTCCTGATCCGGCTGCAGCAGGAAGCCGCCGATGCCGGCGGCAGCGTCACCGCGCTGCTGGGCAACCACGAGGTCCTGGCGTTGGGCATGCACCGTTTCGGTAGGCAGAGCATCGCCACTGCCCACGGTCCGCGCTCTTTCGAAGCCTCGTGGACCCGTAACCAAGGCCAGGCCTCGGACCAGGCCCGATTGACCGACCAGCACCTCGATTGGCTCCAGCGGCTGCCCGCGATGGCGAAATCCGGTTCGGACATCTTGTTGCATTCGGATATTTCCGGTTATCAGGAATGGGGCCGCGATCCGCACCAAGTGAACGCCCAAGTCGGCGTGCGCTTGCGCAGCGCTTCCGCAGAGACGCTCTGGGGCCTGTGGTCCGATCTGACCCGACGGCGGCAGTTCCGCGGCCCGGCCGGCAGCCGCACGGCGAACGGCTTCCTGGCGCACTTCGACGGCGATCGCATCGTGCACGGGCACAGCGTGATCGGCGAGGCCGATGGCCGTCCGGCAATGCAGAACACCAGGGCCGAAAGCTATGCCGGGGGCCGGGTCCTGGCCATCGATGCCGGCCTGTCCGCCGGCGGGCCCTGTCTGATCGTGGAGCTCTGAGCCGGGCGGCCGGATCCCGGACCCGGTGAATCCCGAGACCGCAGCCGGCTACGGCGTGGGAACCGCCACACCGAGCAGCGGAGCCACAATGGTTTCGAATTTCTGCGACAGATAAACGTGCCCGGCGACACTGGGGTGATCGCCGTCGGGGCCGATCAGGTCTTCCCGGTCGCCCATGATCCACTGCTCCTGGATCGGATCGACGAACGCCGCGCCCGCGGATTCGGCACCCTGGGCGATCTGGTCCCGAATCGCGGTCAAATCCGGGTCCACATCCGGATCATAGGATGCCGGACCGACGAAGACCACTTTCGCCTCCGGAGCGAGCTCCCGGACCGCGGCGCTGATCGCCTCGACTTTTGAGCTGATCTGCGCCACATCTTCGCCGATGTCGTTCTCCGAACCGTAGACCAGCACCACATCCGCGTCGGGCGGAACCGACGACCGGGCTTGTTCCTCGAAGGTCATCCCTTCACCACCCGGGACCAGGTAGCCCGCACCGTTTTCCGCGGCGTTGACCACGGTCACCGGAAAGCCCGCCCGGTCAAAATCCTGCATCAGCAGGTTCGGCCAGGAATCCTCGACCGAGGTCTGGTACCCGGTGCTGATCGAGTCGCCGATCACCACCACTACGGCCCCTTCGGTGGCACTGTATCCGGCTGTGCCGACCTGTGCGGGCGCGGCCGGGTTTGCAGTCCGGTTGTCGGGGGTGAGCGTGATCGCCCCGGTTTCCGGCGAACTCGCGCCGAGAAACGCCAACCCGCAACCGCTCAGGAGTAAAGTCATCCCCGCAATCATCGCGAAAACCGGCGCGCTCCAGAGGAGTCGCACCCGCCTCTGCCGACGTCGCGTCCAAGTCATTCCTCCACGCTAGCCCACCCGGGGCGGCCGGGGACAACTCCGGCCCCGTGATTCCCGCGACACAGGGCAGATTGCCAGCAAGCATCCAGGCTGAAACCAGCGCACAGCTACGACCTATCCAGCTGAATTACACTGGTAGGAATTCAAAGACGCGAAGAAAGTTGAGAACCGAGTGCGACGACGATCCATGCTGCCCATCGCGGTGGCAGCCGTGCTGGCACTCGGCTTGGCCTCCTGCACCGCGCACCCCACCAATCCGACCTCGGGTTCGGCTTCGGCGTCGGCCTCGGCCAGCCCGGTGGTCTTCAATTTCGGCACCTCGGCGGACCCGCTGAGCCTGGATCCGGCACTGGCCACGGATTCCGATTCGGAACGGGTTTCCCGGCAGATTTTCGAAGGCCTGGTATCGCTCGACCCGACGACCGGCAAACCCTCCCCGGCACTGGCCACGAGTTGGACCTCGTCGAACAACGGCTACGCGTACCAGTTCAAGCTGCGGGAAAACGTGACATTCCAGGACGGCCAGCCGTTCGATGCCGCTGCGGTCTGCACCAACTTCAACCGCTGGTTCAATTACCCGGTGCAGAGCAACCCGGCTTCGCTGCCTGCCACCTTCCGGGACGTGTTCAAAGCTTTCAGCAATGACCCGGGCAACTCGGTCTTCAAGGGCTGCACGGCAAGCGACGCTTCGACCGTGGAGATCGCGCTCTCCGTGGCCGTCACCAACTTCGTCGAAGCGCTCAGCCAACCCGGCTTCGGAATCGCCTCGCCGGCGGCCCTGACCTCGGGGACTGCCGACGTCTTGGACCAGAAAGCCGGCGCCAACCCGGTCTCCAACTTCGGCCTCAACCCGGTAGGCACCGGACCGTTCAAATTCGCCAGTTGGCAAAACGGCACCGTGACCTTGACGCAGAACCCGGACTACTGGGGCGACAAGGGCCAAATCGAAACGGTCAACTTCGTCACCTACCGGCAGTCTGCCGCGCGGTTGCAGGCATTGCTTTCCGGACGCATCGACGGTTTCGACTTCGTGACCACGGACAGTTACGACGCTTTGGTCAAGCAGGGCCTGCAGATCCTGCCGCGAGACCCGTTCTCCGTGATGTATGTCGGTTTGAACCAGCAGATCCCAGTGATGCAGGACTTGAAGGTGCGCCAGGCGGCGGCGATGGCGATCAACAAGGACGCCATCGTGAAAAGCTACTTCATCGACGGCTCGGCACCGACCAGCCAATTCATCCCGCCGAAGTTGAGCGGCTTCAACAACCAAGTGCCCGGAATCGGCTACAACCCGGAGAACGCCAAGAAGACGCTTTCCGAATCGAGTTACCAGGGCGAGCCGCTGGAGTTCTACTACCCCTTGAACGTGACCCGGTCCTATTTGCCGGCCCCGGAAAAGATCTACGCCGAGATTGCCGCCCAGTTGACCGCAGTGGGCTTCAACATCAAGCCGGTTCCGATCGAGTGGTCGGACAATTACCTGGCCAAGGTCACCAGCCCGGGCACCCGCGCCTTCGACCTGCTCGGCACCCAGGGCACCTACTCCGACCCGGACAACTTCGTCGGCAACCTCTTCGGCGGCCCGAACACCGAGCTCGGCTACAACGACCCGCAGCTGATCAGCAAGATCAACCGGGCGCGGAGCCTGCCGGACGGCGCCGAGCGGGTTGCCGCATACCAGGCCATCAACAACGACATCGTCTCGACGGTTCCGGCGATTCCGATCGTGTTCCCGATCTCCGCCCTGGCGCTCTCCGCCAAAGTCACCAGCTACCCGGTCAGCCCGGTGCTGAGCGAAGTATTCAACAAGATCAAGCTCAGCAGTTGAACCGGCTTTCCGGAACTGGACCGCGGGCGTGATCCAAGCCTCCTGATTTAAGGAACTCACTCGCTGGGCGTTAGTCTTCTAGAGCACACGTTCCGGCTGGAATTCGGAGCGCGAAGCAACAAATTCTCAGCCAGCACCGCAGTTTTTGGAGACGGAACGTGACCTTCATTTCGCAGACCAAAGAAGCCGACGTCGTCTTGATCGGCGGCGGCATCATGAGCGCAACCTTGGGCGCGATGATCCGGCAGCTCCAACCCGATTGGTCGGTGGTGGTTTTCGAACAGCTCGACGAGCTCGGCTTGGAGTCCTCGGGCCCTTGGAACAACGCGGGCACCGGGCATTCCGCACTCTGCGAATTGAACTACTCCCCTGCTGCCGCGGACGGGTCGGTCGATCCGGCCAAGGCCATCTCGATCAACGAGCAGTTCCAACTGTCCCGGCAGTTCTGGGCGCACATGGTGTCCTCGGGATACATCGGTTCGCCGAAGGGTTTCATCAATACCGTGCCGCACATGTCCTTCGTGATGGGCGAGGAGCACAGCAAATACCTGCGCACCCGCTACGAAGCGCTCAAGCCGAACCCGCTGTTCGCCTCGATGGAATACTCCGAAGACCGGAATCAGATCGAAAGCTGGGCGCCATTGGTGATGCGCGGCCGGGCCGACACCGGCCGGCTCGCCGCGACCCGGGCGGCCGAAGGCACCGACGTCGACTTCGGCCGGCTCACCAAGGAGCTGATCGGTTTCCTCGGCACGCACGACGGCGAGATCAACTACGGCACCACGGTCACCGACGTCCGCCGCGGCACCGACAAGAAATGGCAGCTCAAGCTCAAGCACAAGGCCTCCGGCGAGCACGGCTCGATCAAAGCCCGGTTCGTCTTCATCGGCAGCGGCGGCGGCGCCCTGCATTTGCTGCAACGGTCCGGCATCCCGCAAGGCAAGGGCTACGGCGGATTCCCGGTCTCCGGTCAGTTCTTCCGGTGCACCAACGAGGACATCGCCGCGCAGCACCATGCGAAGGTCTACGGCCAGGCTTCGGTCGGCGCACCGCCCATGTCGGTGCCGCACCTGGACACCAGGTATGTCGGTGGCAAGAAATCTTTGCTCTTCGGCCCGTATGCCGGATTTTCGACAAACTTTCTCAAATCCGGATCTTTGTGGGATTTGCCGCTTTCGATTAGGCCGTCGAATATCTACCCTATGGCTGCCGCCGGTCTGCATAACTTGGGCCTGACCAAGTATCTGGTTTCCGAGGTGCTCAAGTCGCGTTCCGCCAAGGTTTCCGCGATGCAGGAATACCTGCCGGAGGCGAACGGCGCCGACTGGGAGCTGATCACCGCCGGGCAGCGCGTCCAGATCATGAAAAAAGACCGGAAACAAGGCGGAATCCTGCAGTTCGGCACCGAGGTCATCAGTTCTTCGGACGGCTCGATCAGCGCCCTGCTCGGGGCCTCCCCGGGAGCATCCACCGCAGTGCCGATCATGCTCGAAATTCTGCAGCGTTGCTTCCCGCGGGAATTCAAGTTGCAGTGGCAAGACGGCCTGAAACAAATGATTCCCACGCTCGGCGTCAAATTGAATGATAATCCGGACCTCGCAGCGGATACGATGGCCCAGACAGCTTCAGTTTTGCAATTGGATTAAGGCTTTCTCCACCACCGAGCAACTTCTGGGAGACGATCGATGTTTCGCCTGGCCACTTTGTCTTTGGGTAACCGCGCGCTCATCGCGCTGATCACGATCTTCGCCGCGGTATTCGGGGTGATCTCCGCCGGCTCGCTCAAGCAGGAACTCATTCCCTCGCTGGAGTTCCCGCAGATCAGTGTGATCAGCTCGATGCCGGGAGCCTCTCCCGAGGTGGTCGACGCACAGGTCAGCCGGCCATTGGAAACCGCGCTCAACGCGGTGGAAGGATTGGATTCCTCCAGCTCCACTTCGCGCAGCGGGATCTCCACGATCTCCTTGACCTTCGCCTACGGGACGAATCTGGACCGGGCCCGCAACCAGATCGACCGGGCGATCGCCAACACCAGGCAGCAACTGCCCAGCGACGTCCAGCCGCAAGCCATCGCCGGCAGCGTCAGCGACTTCCCGATCCGGTATCTGGCGGTATCCTCGGACAAGTCCTTGGCCGAGCTCAACGGCGATCTGCAGCGCATTGCGGTGCCGAAAATCCTCAAGCTGGACGGCGTCCGCGGCGCTGACGTGACCGGAGCCAATGGCCAGCACATCGAGATCATGCCGGATCCGGCCAAGCTCGCCGCTGCGGGATTGCCAGTCACCTCGATCGTCGACGCACTGAAGAACAACGGTTCCCTGGTGCCGGCCGGCACGATCACCGATCAAGGGAAATCGCTCTCCGTCCAGATCGGCAGCCCGGTGGGTTCCTTGGACGCGGTTAAGGGGCTGCCTTTGGGCGGAGCCGCCACCGGGACCACCCCGCCGACGATCGGTTCGGTCGCCGCGGTCACCCTGCAGGACGACCCGACGACCTCGATCACCCGAACCGACGGCAAACCAACCTTGGCCCTGTCGGTGACCAAGAAACCCGAGGCGGACACGGTCACGGTTTCGCACGCCATCGATGCGCTGCTGCCCCAGCTCACTGCCGACCTCGGCTCTAACGTCACGTTCACCACGGTTTTCGACCAGGCTCCGTTCATCGAGAAGTCGATCAAAGACCTCGGCGTGGAAGGGCTGCTCGGCCTGGGCTTCGCGGTGATCATCATCCTGCTTTTCCTGCTTTCGGTGCGCTCCACGCTGGTGACCGCGATTTCCATCCCGCTCTCACTGCTGATCACCTTGATCGGGCTTTGGGCGGCAAAATATTCGCTCAACATCTTGACCCTCGGCGCCTTGACGATCGCGATCGGCCGAGTCGTCGACGACTCGATCGTGGTGATCGAGAACATCAAACGGCATCAGAGCTATGGCGAGCCCAAGCTCACCGCGATCACCTCGGCGATCAAAGAAGTGGCCGGCGCAGTCACCGCCTCCACGCTGACCACGGTGGCGGTCTTCGCGCCGATCGCCTTCGTCGGCGACATCGCCGGTGAACTCTTCCGTCCGTTCGCGCTGACCGTGACCATCGCCTTGGTGGCCTCCCTGCTGGTTTCCTTGACCATCGTGCCCGTGCTGGCGTATTGGTTCCTGCGCGCACCGAAGTCGGTGGACAACGCCTTGGCCGAGGCCGGCACGCCGGAGCAGAAAGCCGAGGCCCTGGCCGCCTTGGACGAAAAAGAACGCAAAGGCTGGTTGCAGCGCGGCTACTTGCCGATTCTGCACGGGACTCAGAAACACCCGGTCTGGACGGTCAGCGCAGGTCTGCTGATTCTGGCCGTGACCTTGCTGATGACGCCGTTGCTCCCGCAGAACCTGTTGGGCGACTCCGGCCAGAACTCGCTCTCGATCAACCAGACGATGCCGGCCGGGACCAGCCTGGACGCCACCAGCGAGGCCGCCAAAAAGGTCGAAGACGCACTCAACGGCATCGACGGCATCGAAACCGTCCAAGTCACCGTGGGCAACTCTTCCGGAGCACTCGCCTCGTTCACCTCCGGCGGCTCGACCAGCGCCAATTTCCAGGTGGTCACCGACGAGAAGGCGAATCAACCCAAGCTGCAGGACTCCGTCCGGACCGCGCTGGACGGCATCAAAGATGCCGGAACCATCAAGTTGAGCGCATCCGGCGGCGGTCTGGGCACCTCCAGCACGGTGGATGTCAACATCAAGGCCAGCAATACCGCCGACCTGCAGAAAGCCAATGACGCGGTCGTCGCCACACTGAAGGACGTGCCGGACACCCGGGACGTGACCAGCAACCTCTCTGCGGCCAACCCGGTGGTGCAGATCAGTGTCGACCGGGCCAAAGTGGTCGCCGCCGGGCTGTCCGAGCAGCAAGTCGCGGCCGTCCTGGCCGCGGCGGTGAGCCCGATTCCGGCCGGTACCGTGCGCATCGACACCACCGACTTCAAAGTCCAAATCGGCAAGGGAACCCAGTTCACCTCCATCGACGCCTTGGCCAATGCCCCGATCCAGACCGGAGCCGGGTCGGTGCCCTTGTCCTCGCTGGCCAGCGTCAAGCAGGTCAATGTGCCCACCAGCATCACCTCGTCGAACGGCCAGCGCAGCGCCCGGGTCTCGCTGACCCCGACGGGCGACGACCTCGGCTCGCTCAGCAGCGCGGTCGAAAAGAAGCTGCAGGATGCGAACCTGCCGGCCGGTGCCACCGCGACCCTGGGCGGCGCCACCACGCAGCAACGCGAATCCTTCGGACAGTTGGGGCTGGCTTTGCTGGCCGCAATCGCCATCGTGTACGTGATCATGGTCGCGACCTTCAAATCGCTGGTCCAGCCGCTGATCCTGCTGGTTTCGATCCCGTTCGCGGCTACCGGGGCCATCGGCCTGCTGCTGATCAGCCGGGTTCCGCTCGGGCTGCCTTCGCTGATCGGCATGCTGATGCTGGTCGGCATCGTGGTGACGAATGCGATCGTGCTGATCGATCTGATCAACCAGGCCAGGAAACCCGCGCCGGGCAGACCGGCGATGCGGGTCTCCGAAGCCATCGAGTACGGCGCCCGGCACCGCTTGCGCCCGATCCTGATGACCGCCCTGGCCACGGTCTTCGCGCTGACCCCGATGGCCCTGGGCATCACCGGTGGCGGCGGGTTCATTTCGCAACCATTGGCGATCGTCGTCGTGGGCGGCTTGATTTCCTCGACCGCACTGACTTTGGTCCTGGTACCGGTGCTCTACCGGCTGGTGGAAGGCAGCCGGGAACGCCGCCAGCTGCTCAAGGACCTGCAGGTCGTACCGGCGGCGACCGCTGCGCCGGGCGGGAACGAATCGCAGGATTGGACCACCGGCGCGATCCCGAAGGTCAAAGGGCGCCGCTCCGCGAACCCCTGATCTCGGTCCGCCGGACTAATCGGAGGATCGGCTGAGCAACGGCAGGAAGACCAGGTCGACGATCTCCTCGATGGCCGGTTCCGGGACGGCTTCCATGGTCCACAGCACTTCGTGCCGGAAGAGATCAGCTGGCAGCCGGGCGATTCGATCGGGTATCTGGCCGGCCGGGATTTCGCCCCGACCGACGGCGCGTTCGAGGGCCTGGTCCATGAGCGAACGCCGCTGGCCCCAGATCATCTCGGTCAGCTTCGCCAGGCTGGTGTCCGTGTTCCGGAGCAGTCCGCCGAATTGCACCATGCGAATGATCCCCAGCCGCGACCGCCGCTGGTTGACCTCCTGAAGCAGTGCAATGACATCACCGCGCAGGCTCCCGGTATCCGGCGCCGTCTCGACCGCATCCTGTTTGACCAGATACGCGACGGCCGCGATCGCCAGTTCCTGTTTGTCGTTCCAGCGCCGATAGATCACCGCACGGCTGGTTGCCGCGCGGGCCGCCACCGCATCGATGGTGAACTCGCCGAAGTCCTTTTCCATCAGCTCGTCCCCGGCCGCCGCCAAGATCGCATCCTGCAGCGCTTGTCCACGACGGCGCTGCGGCGCACTTTCATCTTTAAGATACATTGCGTTTCCTATTTTTCTGATCTACCATCGAGCCGTAGATACAGATTGTATCTTATTTGGCGAAAGAAGAACCAGATGCGCATCCTCATTTCCGGCGCCGGCGTGGCCGGCCTCAGCACCGGCATCACCCTCGGCAACCTGGGCCACGAAGTGACCATCGTGGAACGGGCCGCGCACTTGCGCACCACGGGTTCGGCCATCGACGTCCGCGGCGAGGCGCTCGAGGTCGCGGACCGGATGGGACTGCTCGGCTCGATCCGCGCACATCGGGTCAGGATGACCGAATCGTCCACGTTCATCGACCCCGAAGGGAACCGCATCGCCGGCATGCCGGTCGCCGAAGTCAACGATTCCCCCGGCGACACGGAAATCTCCCGCAAGGACCTGGCGGCCATCTTGCACGCCGCCTTGCCGCCGACCACCGGAGTGGTCTTCAACGAGTCGATCAAAACGCTGCACGACGACGGCGAAACGGTGCAGGTCGGTTTCGCTTCGGGAAACCAGCGCCAGTATGACTTGGTCGTCGGCGCGGACGGTCTGCACTCGGCCACCCGCCGACTCGTCTTCGGGCCCGAATCCGACTACCTGAAACACCTCGGCTACTACGTCGCACTCACCGAGCTGGCTCCGCAACCGGCCCTCGAAGGAGCCAGCCCGCTGCTCAACCTGCCGGATCGCATGGTGGGCATCGTCTGCTTCAAGGACTCCGCCGTCGGCGTCTTCACCTTCCGCTCGCCCTGGATCGACTACGACTACCACGACTCGGCCGCACCGAAGCAGATCCTGCTCGACGCCTACGCCGGACACCAGGAATGGCGCATCCCCGAACTGCTCGACGCGGTCCGGACCGACCCGGAGCTCTATTTCGATTCGGTCAGCCAGATCCAGATGCCGAGCTGGCATTCCGGCCGCGTGGTCCTGGTCGGCGATGCCGCCCATTGCGCGTCGCTGCTCTCCGGCCGCGGCACCTCGATCGCGATGACCGGGGCCCGGTTCCTGGCTGAAAGCCTCCGGCAGCACCCGGCGGACTTGGCTGCGGCATTGACCGGCTACGAGCACTTGCAGCGGCCCCGGGCCGAACGCGCACAAGCCACGGCCGCTCCCGGCGGTGAGCTCCTGGTCCCGGCAACCCAAGCCGCCATCGATGCCCGCAACGAACATTTCCGTTCGCTCGAACCGGCCCGGCACTGACTAGCGCACGGCAACCTGTCCCGGAACGGCCGTCCGGAAGGCCAGCTTCGGCACGAAGAACAACAGCGCCGCCGCCAGGAACCCGGTGGCCCCGCAGACGATCCAGACCAGCAGATACCCATTGAGCGAGCCTGCGGTGCTGCCCGGCACTGCGGCCGCGCTGCCGGCGAACTGACTCGCCAGGGCGATGCCGAAGACGCAGGAGGCAAACGAGCCGCCGATGGTTTTGGTGGCGTTGGTCAGCCCGGTGGCCATTCCGGTCTGGCGCAGCGGCGCCGCGGCGGCAGCGGCTGCCGGAAGCGCCGCGACCAGGGCTCCGGTACCGAGTCCGGCGACCAGCATGTTGGCCATCACCTGCCAGACCTGGTCGTGGAACGGGACGAAGAGCGAATACCCCAGGCCGATCAGCGAAGCGGCGCCGATCAAGGTGATCCGCGGGGTGCTGATCCGGGAAACCCAGGAGAACAGCAATGCCCCGGCCACCATCGCGATGAGGTAGATGCCGATCAGCAATGAAACCGTACTCGAGCCGACGCCCAAGCCGTAGCCGACCACCGTGGGATCGGTCCGGGCGAAGGTGGACAGCGGCACCTGCGAACCCAGGACCGAAACGCCGAACAAGAACGCCGTGAGCATCACCGGCCAGATCGCGGACGAACGCAGCAACCTGATGTCCACCATCGGGTCCGGATGCCGCAATTCGTGCCGGACAAAGGGCCAGAGTGCCAGAACGCCGAGCCCGACGGCGAGCCAGGCCCACCAGGTGCCCGGACCGTTGGTGCGCATGAAGGTCAGCCCGGCGGTGATCAACAACAAGGCGAAACTGATCAGGATCAGTCCGGTGCTGTCCAGCCGGCCGCCGGTACGCACCGGCGACTCCGGAACACCCCGCCAGATCACGATGAAACACAGGCTGACACAGATCGCCGGGATCATCAGGACGAGCCAGAGTTTCCCGGCCAGCAGCTCGCCCAGCACACCGCCGGAGACCGCACCCAGGATCGCACCGGCTTCCAGGCCGACCACCAACAACCCGGCGGCTTTGCGGGTCAGCGCTGCCGGATCCGGGCTTTCCTGGCTCCGCGAATAGATCAACGCGATCTCCAGCGGAAGCCAGACCACGTAAAAGCCCTGCAACGACCAGGCGATCAGGAAACTCCAAAAGTCTCCGGAAAAGACCAGGGCCCAGGTGGCCAACGCCGTGACCGCGGTCGATGCCAGCAAGATCTTCCGGTGCCCGAACATGTCGCCGAGCTTGGCCAGCGCCGGCACCACCAAAGCGCTGACCATCAGCTGCGCCGCTTCGAACCAGTTGACGTCGGCGTCGTGGATGCCCAGATGGCGTGCGATATCGGTGAACAACGGCGTGTAGTACCCCTGCAGCACACCGGAAGTCATTTCCACCAGGACCAGAAATCCGACCACCGCCGAAGCCGGGCCGAGAAGTCTCCTGGACGTCGTGCGAGTAACGATTGCGACCCCCTGATGACGGGAATATCTCCGGCCCCCCGCCGGTTGATTCGAATATTAGATGCAAACGCATATACTTGGTGAACGCGAACTCCACCGGTATCGAAACGAAAGAAGGACCGAACCGTGCAAATCGGCATCTTCACTGTGGGCGACGTTACAACAGATCCCACCAGCAACACCACCCCCTCGGAACACGAGCGGATCAAGGCGATGGTGACGATCGCGAAACACGCCGAAGAAATCGGCATGGACGTCTTCGCCACCGGGGAGCACCACAACCCCCCGTTCGTGCCCAGCTCCCCCACCACGATGCTCGGCTACATCGCGGCGCAGACCGAAAAGATCATCCTTTCCACCTCGACCACACTGATCACCACCAATGATCCAGTCAAAATCGCCGAAGACTTCGCGATGCTCCAGCACTTGGCCGACGGCCGGGTCGATCTGATCATGGGCCGCGGAAATACCGGCCCGGTCTACCCGTGGTTCGGCAAGAACATGCAGGACAGCGTGGAACTGACCGTGGAGAATTATGCGCTGCTGCGCCGGCTCTGGGATGAGGAGGTCGTCACGTGGCAGGGCAAGCACCGCACGCCGCTGACCGGATTCACCGCCACGCCCAGGCCCTTGGACGGCGTGGCGCCCTTCGTCTGGCACGGCTCGATCCGCACGCCCCAGGTCGCCGAAATCGCCGCATACTACGGCGACGGATTCTTCGCGAACAACATCTTCTGGCCCAAAGAGCACTACCAGCAGCTGATCGGCCTCTACCGGGAACGCTACGCGCACTACGGCCACGGTGCCGCCGATCAGGCGATCGTGGGCTTGGGCGGGCAGTTCTTCATGCGGAAGAATTCGCAGGACGCGGTCAAGGAATTCCGGCCGTATTTCGACAATGCCCCGGTCTACGGACATGGGCCGTCGCTGGAAGACTTCACCTCGCAGACCCCGCTGACTGTGGGCAGCCCGCAGGAAGTGATCGAAAAGACGCTCAGCTTCCGGGAGTTCTTCGGCGACTACCAGCGCCAGCTGTTCCTGGTCGATCATGCCGGCCTGCCGCTGAAGACCGTCTTGGAACAGCTCGATTTGTTCGGCGAAGAAGTCCTGCCGACCCTGCGCAAGGAATTCGAATCCCGGAAACCGGCGCACGTGCCAGACGCTCCGACGCACGCCAGCCGCAAGGCCGCATTGGCCGGGGCCGCTGCGCCGGAGACCGCCGAGGTGAGCGCGTGAGCCGACCGGAGCCGGATGGACGGTCCGGCTCCGGCGGGTCTTCCGGTCCGAGGCAGCCTTCGCAGTCGGACCGGCCGGCGCGGCTGAGCAATGCCGAACACCGCAAGCTCAGCGTCCAGGCCTGGGAATCGCTGTTCAGCGCACAGGTCAGCGTGATCCGCAGTCTCCGCGACAACCCGGTGTTCAAACGGTTGTCGATGCGCGAGTACGACGTGCTCTACACGCTGTCCAAATGCCCCAGCGGATGGTTGCGGCTCAACGAGATCAACCGGCACGTGCTGCTGACCCAGCCGAGCATTTCACGACTGGTCGAGCGGTTGGAAGCCCGCGGCCTGGTGCAGCGCAAACTGGTTGCCGAAGACCGGCGCGGAGTGCTGATCGGCCTCACCGAGCCAGGGAAGCAGATGCAACGCGAGCTGGGCCGGGAACACGTCAAAGACATCCAACAGGTCGTCGGTTCGGTGCTCGACGAAGCCGAGCTGCGCGAATTGGCCCGGATCACCCGCAAGCTCGACGCGGCCGTCCGGGAACGGGAGTAGTCAGCCGATCGAGACCAATTCGGCCGGGTCTTCGGCAGGCAGGTCGCCGTCCAGGACCGCACTGACCGAGATTTCTTTGAGCGTCAGCCCGCCGCCCACGGTGGACAGGAACGCCGTATCGGAAGCATCCCGGCCGGTCGAGATCCGCAGCATCGAAGCCCGCGGCGCCATGCCAGTCGCATCGATCGTGTACCACCGCCCGTCGACCCAGGCTTCGGCCACGGCATGGAAATCCATCGGCGCCAGCCCCGGGGCATAGACCGCCGCGAGCCGGGCCGGGACGTCTTTGGCGCGCAACAATGAAATCGCCAAATGTGCGAAGTCCCGGCACACGCCTCGGCGGGCCAGCAGGGTCTCCACTGCTCCGTCGGTCCCCCGGGACGAGCCGCTCACATAGCGCAATTCCTGGGCCACCCAGCTCCGGACCGCGGCCAGCAGGGCCAGCCCCCGCAGCCCGGGGAATTCGGCGTAGGAAGTCGGCAGCAGCCGGTCCGACTCGCAGTACCGGCTCGGTCGCACGTAGCGGATGAGCTGGCTCTCCGTCGTGGTTTCGACGCCGGCCGTGCCGGTGACCACAGCACGGTATTCCAACGAGACTTCGGCGGGTTCGGCCAGGCTGAAGGCGAAGAGCCGGCCGCCGTGCGGTTCCGGCAGCTCCCGGTAATCGACCGGCTGCCCATCAGCCAGGAGCACGACCGATTCGTCCAGCTCGTCGTATCCCCGGTCCGCCACCGCGACGTTGAGCACCACCGAAGTTTGCGCCTGGGTCGCGAACAGCAGACGGGATGAAACAGTGCGTTGCACGGGGGCTCCTGGAATAGCTACGGCGGCGAGCGCCGCGAACACATTCTACGCGGGATCGCCGTCGTCGGCCTGCTCGCACAGGACCAGCAGCGCACGGTAGAAGGCCACGCCCTCGGCCAAGGTGGCCACTGAGATCTTCTCGTTCGCAGCGTGCAGGCTCGCCCGTGCCGCGGCATCCATCCGGAACGGGGCGAACCGGTAGACGGCCGGGGAAATCTCGTTGAAGCGACGGGAATCGGTCATCGCCATCACGATGTAGGGGGCCACCGCAGCATCCGGGAAGACCCGGCGCACCGCGGCGGTCAGCAGGCCGAACTGCCGATTGTCGATCGGCGAAACCGGCGAGGGTTCGCTGGATTCGAAAACCTCGAACTCCACCAACGGGTCGCGCACCGCCCGCCGCAACCGGCGCAGGGTGTCCGCCACGCTGCTGCCCGGCGCAATCCGCACGTTGACCGTGGCGCTTGCGGTCTCAGCCAGCACATTGGCCGCCTTGCTACCGCTGAGCTGGGTCACTGCGGCCGTGGTCCGCACCGAAGCATTGGCTTCGGGACCGAAGAACGGGAAGATCCGGGCCAGCAGCCAGCCGAGCTGCTGGGCCCGGCCGAGCAGATGGCGTTGCGGGCCGGACATGTTGGCCGCCAGGACCTGCACCATCTGCGCTGTGGCCGGATGCAGGGCCGGCGGAAACGGATTGCGGCTGACCCGGCTGATCGCCCGGGCCAGCCGGGCTGTGGCGGTCAGTTTCGGCGGGGTCGAAGAATGTCCGCCCGGATCCGCGGCACTCATCCGGACGTTGACCGAGCCCTTTTCGGCCACGCCGATCATGGCCACCGGCCGCGCCACGCCCGGGAACGCCTGCTCCGCGACCGCGCCGCCTTCATCCAGCACCAACCAGGGCCGGACCCCGCGGGCGCGCAGCAGCTCCATTGCGGCCAGAGCGTCCAGACCGCCGGTTTCCTCGTCGCCGCCGAAGGAGAGGTAGACATCATGCGAGGGAGTGAATCCAGTGCCGAGCAAGGCCTCGACCGCGGTCAGGATCGCGACCGCGGAACCCTTGTCGTCGAGCGTGCCGCGGCCCCAGAGATAACCGTCCTGCAGCACCCCGGAGAAGGCCGGCTGTTGCCACGGTGCATCCGGGTCCACCGGCACCACGTCCAGATGCGCCAGCAGAACCAGGACCCGCTGCGCCGGCCGTCCGGGCTCTGCCGCTGCGGAACCGGCCCAGCGATACAGCAATCCGGCCCGGCCCACCCGTTCCAGGCCCAGCTGTTCATGGACCAGCGGATAGAACTCCCGCAGGGCTTCGATCTGCAACTCGAATTCTGCCTGGCCCTCCGCTTCCGACGGGTCCGCCGGATCGGGCCGCCACGCAGCGACCGTTTTGAATCGGACCAACTTGCTCAGGTGCGCTGCGGCACGGTCCCCCGCCGCGGGATCAATCGCGAAATCTGGATCAGCCATGACCGGAGTGTACCGCGCCCGAGCCGCCCCGACGGCGCTGGATTAACGGGAAATGAACAGTTGTTTCATGGAACTGATTTCCATGGACAGTTGGTTCTCGATGATTTAGGGTTTCGAACGTGAGCAGCAATCCGATCACCGGCCACGGCCCGGCCAGAGCCCGTTTGATCCTCGACTTCGACGGCACGGTCGCTTTGGGCGACGGCCCGGTTTACGCCTACGCGCAAGCCGTCGCGGAGTTCCTCGACGCGAAGGACCGGGCGGCGCTGCTGGCTGCTTTGGAAGCCTTTCTGGCCGGTTCTGGAGGCGCGCCGGAAGCCCGCTTCAAGGACGGGTACGACGCCGTCGCCCAGCTCAGCGCGCACGCGGTGAGCCGGGCCCAGCGCAATGCCGCGTACCGCTCCAGCCGGGAAGCCATCGCGCGCGGCGACGTCGCAGTGCACGCGCCCGACGGACTGGAAGATTTCCTGGTCAGCGTCGCCCCGTTCGCCGAGCGGGTGCTGCTGACCAACGCACCGTTGACCGGAGTCGCGGAGAGCTTGGCCGCACTCGGTCTGGCCGAGGTGATCGATTCGATCATTCCGGATGCCGGGAAACCCGACGGTTTCGCCGAGAAGCTTCCCGGGCTGCTGCAGGGCCTGGCCCCGGAGGAACTGCTGAGCGTGGGCGATGTCTGGCTCAACGACATCGCGCATCCATTGGCTGCCGGTTGCGCCACGGCGTTCATCGACAGATTCAATCTGGCCTCGGGGCCGGCGCATCTGCGGGCCGCGCGCATCGAAGAGCTTTATCCGGGAATGCTCGAATGGGCCGGGGACCCATCGGCATTCAGTCGAAACCACGCGGGGCAGATCCCGCACTCGGAAACACCAGCACACTGAAACACCGCACTCGCCTTCTCCTTCCACTCCACCGAAGAGGTCCTTCATGAAAAAGCATCTGACGCTGGGCGCCATCGCCCTGATCGGCGCACTCGCCCTTTCCGCTTGCGGGGTCAGCCAAGACGCTGCGGACGGCAATTCCAGCTCGGGGCCCAGTGCCGCCTGCGCAGGCAGCAGCACCGATTCCGCGCCCGCGCCCACCGAATTGACCCTGGCCTTGGTGCCTTCCGGTGACGCCAAGAAATTGGTCGACACCGTAAAACCGCTCGAAACCGCACTGACCTCCCGTTTGGGCATCCCGGTCAAGGGCGTGATCACCGCCGACTACCAAGCCGCAGTCGAGGCGATCGGATCCAACCAGGCCCAAATCGGCATGTTGCCGTCTTTGCAGATGAGCCAGGCCTGCGACAAGTACGGCGCAAAACCGGCCTTGCAGACGCAGCGCAAAACCAAGAGCAGCTACGCGGCGCAGATGTTCACCAACGACCCGGCCAAGTACTGCAAGGACACCCCGGCACCGGGCCCCAACGGCATGCTCTACTGCAATGGCACGGCAAGCGGCAACGGCCCGGCCGGTGCCGAGCAGATCGCCAAGCTCAAGGGCGCCAAGGTCGCGATGCTCTCCTCGGCCTCACCGGCCGGATACATCTTCCCGGTGGCCGCGATGAAGGCGCAGAACGTCGCCGTCGACGACGTCTCGCCGATCAAGGTCACCGCGAACGACGCCTCGGTGCTGGCCGTCTACAAAGGCGATGCCGAAGTAGGTTTCAGCTACTGGGACGCCCGTGAAGTGGTCAAAAAGGACAACCCCGACGTCGGGCAGAAAGTCGTGGTCTTCGCGCTCACCGACGAAATCCCCAATGACGGCGTCTCGCTCAGCTCCAAGTTGAGCGCCGACTGGCAGCAGAAGGTCTCCGCGGCGATGCTCGACTTCGCCAAGACTCCGGACGGCGTCGCCGCCTTGACCGCGATCTACCAGATCACCGGCCTGCAACCGGCGGACGTCGCCAGTCTGAAGAAGACCCAGGACGCCGCCCGCTCCATCGGCTTGGGCTGAGCCGCGGTGGCGATGCCCGCAATTTCCGCCCCCGGGGGCGCCCCGATCCGGTTCGAACGGGTCGGGGTGACCTACCCCAACGGGCATACCGGGTTGAAAGACCTCGACGTGGAGATTCCGGCCGGCCAGATGGTCGGCGTAGTGGGTCTCTCCGGTGCCGGCAAATCGACGCTGATCCGCAGCATCAACGGCCTGGTGCCGATCAGCAGCGGCGAGATCACGGTAGGCGGCCGGGCCTTGTCCACGCTGCGCGGCCGCGGCCTGCGCGAGCTGCGTTCCGAGATCGGCATGATCTTCCAGAGCTTCAACCTGGCCAAGCGGACCACGGTGTTGAACAACGTGCTGATGGGCCGGCTGCACGGTACTCCGGCCTGGCGTTCCCTGCTCGCTGCCTGGAAGTCCGACGACATCGAATTGGCGATGCGCGCCTTGGAGCGGGTGGAAATCGTCTCCAAAGCCTACGAAAAAGCGTCCAGCCTCTCCGGTGGCCAGCAGCAACGGGTGGCGATCGCGCGCGCCTTGGCGCAGAAACCGCAGGTCATTCTCGCCGATGAACCCGTGGCTTCACTCGATCCGCCCACCTCGCACGTGGTGATGCGGGACTTGCAACGGATCAATGCCGAGCTCGGCATCACGGTAGTGGTCAACCTGCACTTTTTGGATCTGGCGCGTCGCTACAGCGACCGGCTGATCGGCTTGCGGGCCGGCGAAATCGTCTTCGACGGTTCCGGAGCGGAGGCCGATGAATCGGTGTTCGAGAACATTTACGGCCGCTCGCTCACCGCCGAAGACGTGCTTGAAGCAAAGCCCGAATTATGAGCACCGCATTGCGCTCGGAAACGGCGGCCGCCGGGCGGCCGGTAAAACCCCGGCACACCGGCCAGGCTGCGCTCGTGCTCGCCGTCCTGGTGCTGCTGACCGCCTGGGCGGCTTGGGGCATCGGCGTGGACCTGCCCAAGGTCTTCGCCAACGCCGGCAATGCCTGGGGCAACCTGGTGCAGTTGGGCCAACCGGACTACGGCTTCATCCCGAAGACTTTCCCGGCGTTGCTGGAAACTTTGAACATGGCGGTCATCGCCACTGCGCTGGGCGCGGCAGTAGCGCTGCCCTTGAGCTTCCTGGCCTCCCGGGCCACCAACCCGAACCGTCCGCTGCTGATCGCGGTGCGCACGGTCCTGAACCTGATCCGCTCGGTACCGGACATCCTGTACGCAGCGGTTCTGGTCGCGGTCGTCGGCGTCGGCGCGCTCTCCGGCATCATGGCGCTGTTCTTGTTCAACATCGGGATCATCGCGAAGCTGGTCTCCGAAGCGCTCGACGGCGAAGACCTCGGCGCGCAGGAGGCCGCCCTGGCCGCCGGTGCCAGCTGGTTCAAGGCGGACCGGGCCGCGATGCTGCCGCAAATCATGCCGACCTTCACCTCGCAGACCCTGTACACCTTCGAAATCAACATCCGGGCCTCCGCGGTGATCGGTTTGGTCGGTGCCGGCGGGCTGGGCGTGCTGATCGACAATGTGCGCAGCTTTTTCCGCTATCACGAGCTGTCCTTGATCATTCTCGAAATCCTGGTCATGGTGTTGGTCTTGGAATCCCTTTCGGCCTGGCTGCGGAAGAGGTTGGTCTAGTGGCGCTGACTCCCCCGGCGGCCACGCAACGGCCGGCAAAGCCCGGGCACCCGGGCCGGACCATCGCCTGGGCGGTGATTTCGCTGCTGGTGGTCGCCGCTTTCTGGAGCGCCAAGATCAATTGGTCCGCACTGTCCGACTTCCCTGCGGAGACCGGCAAATACCTGGGCCTGCTGTTCCTGCCGCCGGATTGGTCGAAACTCGACGAAGCGTTGTCCGCGATGCTGCTCTCGGTGCAAATGGCCTGGATCGGCACGCTGATCGGCATCGTGGTTTCGTTCCCCCTGGGCTTCCTGGCCACCGCCGGGATCTCCGCCGGTTGGCTCGCTTGGCCGCTGCGCGGCCTGTTCGCCTTGATCCGGGCGGTTCCGGAGGTGGTGATCGCGATCCTGATCCTTTCGGTCACCGGGCTCACCCCGTTCACCGGCGCCCTCGCCTTGGGCATCGGCTCGATCGGCACCCTCGGCAAATGGGGGTATGAATCGTTCGAAGCCGTGGACCAGGGGCCGCTCGAGGCGGTCCGTTCGGCCGGCGGCTCACGGCTCGATCTGATGCGCTGGGGAATCTGGCCCTCCGCCCAGGCCGAGGTGTTCTCCTTCTGGCTCTACCGGTTCGAAATCAATGTCCGCGCTTCGGCGATCCTGGGCCTGATCGGGGCCGGTGGCATCGGCAAGATGCTGCAGGACAACGTCCAGTTCCGCAACTGGGACGCCGTCGGCATGCTGCTCATCGTGGTCATCGTGGTCACCATCGTGATCGACCAGCTTTCCGGCCTGCTCCGGCAACGGATCGTGCACGGCCGCTGGTCCGGCAACCGGGCCGGACGGCGCACCGGCGACCCCGGAAAGCCGGAAATGTCGGAGCCAGCAGGCAGGATGGCACTATGAGCACTTCGAACAGCTACGGAACCTTGAGCATCCTGCACCTCTCGGACACCCACTTGCTCGCGCAGGGCCTGCATTCGCAGTCCGTGGACACCCGGCAGACCCTGCTGGAGGCGCTGCGCAGCTTGCTGCCGTTGGAAGAGTTGGACTTGTTGGTGATTTCCGGCGACGTCTCCGACGACGGTACCCCGGAGTCCTACCGGAGCGTGCGCGAGCTCGCCGAAGACTACGCGCACCGGCGCGACGCCCTGGTGCTGTACGCGATCGGGAACCACGACGCCCGGCCCGGTTTCTGGGCTGTGCTCGGCAATGGGCACCCGGGTTCCCCGGCCGAGCCCGACGGCGGCCAGCTGCCGGTCTACGGCAGCACCCTGCTCGGCGGATTCCGGATCGTGAGCTTGGACTCCTCGGTTCCGGGACGCACCCACGGCTACCTCGACCCGGGCCAGCTGGATTGGCTCACCGGGGAGCTTTCGACGCCCAGTGAGTCCGGTACCGTCCTGGTGCTGCACCACCCGCCGGTCGAGCCGGTGACCCCGTTGCACGACGGGATCGAATTGCAAAACCCCGAAGCCCTGGTCGAAGCACTGCAAGGCAGCGACGTCCGGCTGATCCTCTCCGGGCACTACCACCACGCCCTGGGCGACACGCTGCTGGTCGGCGACCGGGCGATCCCGGTGCTGGTGGCGCCCGGTGTGGTCAATCTCAATGACGTGCTCGCTGCAGAGGGCCACGAACGCGCGCTCCGGGCCAGCGGCGCGCAATTCGTCACGGTCTTCCGCGCCGATCCCGCAGCAGCAGCCGCCCGAGTGCGCTCCCTGCCGTTGAACCTGGGCCGGGCCGAGCCGCTCTTCGATTTGCCGCCCGAAGAAGTCGCCGCGATCTCGGCCAGGATCTCCGCCCGACCGGATGAATCCGGCAATGGCTGAGCCGAGCCGGGCCGCCGAAACCGGCCAGCCAATCGGGCCTGCCTCGGAGCAGGGTAAGGTCGGCCATGCCCCGGGCAAGGTCCTGGCGACTATCCGTTCGCTCTTGCCTTCGCTGCTGCCTGCCGAGCAGGCAGTTGCCTCGGTCCTGTTGGAACGGGCCGCCCAGGTGGTGGAACTGTCTTCGCAACAAGTCGCCGAACTCTCCGGTGCGTCCCGGGCGACCGTGGTGCGCACCTGTCAGAGCCTGGGCTTCACCGGTTACCAGCAATTGCGGGTTCTGATCGCTCGGGATGCAGGCTACCCCGGTACCGAAGTCGCCGCCGGAACACCTGCGCCTGGCCGCGGTTCCGGCCCCGGCCAGGCGCAGGTCGCGGGAGCTGCGGCCATTGTGGCCGCCTCGTTCGCCCAGGTACGTTCCGCCGTCGACGCGATGACTGCGCTGCTGCACGGGCCCGACGTCGAACGCGCGGTCCAAGTGCTGGGCAGTGCGAACCGCGTCGTAGTCTCCGGCAATGGCCTGTCCGCGGCGCTTGCCATGGACACTGCGGCCCGGTTGAGCGCGATTGGCCGGCCCGCCGAGTTCCAGGCCGACGCGATCGGGCAGCAAATCACCGCCCGGCTGCTCGGTTCCGCGGATGCCTTGCTGCTGATCAGTGGCAGCGGAGCCAATTCGGCGAGTTTCAAGGTGGCCCAGGCCGCGCGGAACGCGGGCGCCGAGGTCATCGTGGTCACTGCTTTCGCCCGGTCGCCGTTGACCTCGCTCGGAACCGTGAATCTGATCGTCGGCATGCCGGATCTGAGCTTCCAGGACGAAGTCACGGTCACCACCAGGATTCCGCAAACGATCCTGGCCGAAGGTCTGATCGCTGCGCTCACCGCCGAGTTGGGACCAGTCGCGGCCCGGGCCAAAGCTGCCGGTCTGGAAGTCATCGGCGACAATCTCGCCGAATGATCCTGGCCCCCGGGAACGGGGACTAGCCTTGGACCATGGAGCACAGCGAGTTGAACGCGGCGCAAGTGGCCGATTGGCGGATGCAGACCTTCGAGCTCTATGCCGTGGTCCGTTCGATCGCCGAAACCGACCCGGCGGCGGCGCACCGGTACTGGGTCCGGCAGCGGAATGAATTGTTCCGCAGCCATCCGGCCTCCGCACTGTCGGCACAAGCCAAAGCGGCATTCACCGGGCTGCCGGTCGGCGGCTATGACCCGGATTACCGGTTCCAGCTGGAAGTCCTCGAGCACGGCTCCGGGGAATCCCGGACCGTGCAGACCGGCACCGACGGCGAAGTCCACTTCGAGCGCTTGGGCACCGTGGCGGCCGAGGGACTGGGCACGCTCGGACTCTGGCGGCACTGCGGCTACGGCGGTGGCGTCTTCCTGCCTTTCCGCGATGATTCGTCCGGACTGCTCGGCGGAAGCTATGGTGCCGGCCGGTATCTGCTCGACACCATCAAGGGCGCCCACCTGGGTGCCGCAGGCAGCACCTGGGTGATCGATTTCAACTTCGCCTACAACCCGTCCTGCGCTTACGACGAAACCTGGGCCTGCCCGCTGCCGGGTCCCGAAAACCGGCTGACCTCGCTCATCCCGGTGGGCGAACTCTATGCGCCGGAGCTGGCGGCCTCCGGCACCGGCTGATTCACAGTCGGCGACCCGGCAGCATTTGGCCAGGACAAGGGAACCTGTCAGAGTTTAAGTACTATGGCTAGCGACATCGCAGACCCGGCTGCTGCGGCACGGCCCGTCGGAGGGCTCCTTTCCGACTCGAGCACACCCGAAACACCGCAACCCCGAGCCAGCCTGCGCCAGCAGATCGGCGGCTTCCTGATCGTCGGCGCGATCTGCACCGCCGCTTCCTTGGCGATTTTCACCGCATTGCGGCCGCTTGCCGGAACCCAGTGGGCAAATCTGATCGCTCTAGTACTCACCTCGGTACTGAACACCGAACTCAACCGGAGGCACAGCTGGTCGATCCGCGACCGCCGGCATTGGTTCGCAGATCAGAGCAAGGGCCTCTGGGTGATGTTCCTGGCTTTGCTGCTGACCTCTTCGAGCCTGCTCCTGCTGCACACGGTCAACCCCCGCTCCACGGTGATGGACGAGGTCTTGACCATCACCGCAGCCAATGTGCTGGCCGCCCTCACCCGGTTTCTGCTACTGCGCTACTGGATCTTCCGCCGGGTCCGCCGCTGAGCGGTTCAGCCCAAAGCCTCGGCTGCAGCCGGCTTCCGCCGCACAGTCACTCGTCCACCACGCCTGGGCACTAGGGCGATCCCCCGGTTGTAAGTCTTCTCGGCAGCCTCGGTACTGACCGTGATCTCGAAATTCCGCAGGATCTCGCGGAGCACCAAATCCATTTCCATCATCGCGAACCCTTCGCCGATGCATCGCCGGACCCCGCCGCCGAACGGAGTCCACTTGGTCGATTCCGGGGCTTTCCTGGCCAGGAAACGGTCGGGGTCGAATTCTTCCGGACGCTCGTAATTCCGCTCGTCCCGATGCAGATTCGTGGTCGAGACCACGATGTTGGTCCCCCGCGGCAGTACCCAATCGCCTAGTGCAAACGGCGTCATCACCCGACGGAAGAAGGCCGGAATGATCGGCCGCACCCGCTGCAGTTCCAAGATCGTGGCCATGCGGAGCGTGGATTCCTCGCCCTGCGCCTCCTCGACCAGGCGCGCCAGCAATTCCGGGTGCCGTTGCAACCGCTCGATCATCCAGGCCAGCGACGATGCAGTGGTTTCATGGCCGGCGGCCAACATGGTCATCAATTCGTCCAGGATGTCCCGCCGGGTCATCCTGGTGCCATCGTCGTAGCTGCTCTGCACCAGAGAGGCGAGCACATCCGCCCGGTTTGCCAAGTCCGGGTCGGCGCCGGCCTCATCGACCATTTCACCGAGCACCTCGTAGCAGTGGTCCCGGAGTTTGAGGAACTTCGTCCACGGGCTCAACGGGCCCCAGTCCTTGTGCAGACCCGGCAGCGGCGCCAGCTTGGAGCCCAGCTCCACGGCCCGCGGCAGATCGCGCTTCAGCTCATCGAAATGCTCGCCTTCGGCGCCGAAAACCGCTCGCAGAATCGCGGCCAGCGTAATCCGCATGAACGGGTCGAGGGTGGCGAACGGCTTCCCTTCCGGCCAATCGCGCATCTCCCGCCGCGCCTCAGCCACGATGATCTCGCGGTAGGAACGCATCCGATCCCCCCGGAACGACGGTGAGATCAACCGGCGCTCCTTGGTGTGCCGGTCTTCCTCCAGCGCGAACATCGAACCGTGGCCGAGTACCGACGTCAGCGGATGCGGATCCCCGTTGTGCAGCACGTCGTTTTTGGCGCTCAACACCTGCTTGACCAGGGCCGGATCGGAGACCACCACGGCCTTGCCGATCGATGGCAGCTGGACGGTGTAGGCATCGCCGTATCGGCGTTGCAAGGCATGCATCGAAGCGCGCGGAGAAGCGACGAAGAGGATCGCGAAGGCCCAGCCCGGAGCCCGGAACCGCGGCGGCATCGACATTGCGCCCTCGTTTGCGGTTTGCTGCTGGTCGATGGCCATGCGACTCCTTCGTCGGGTGCTCCGAGCCGGAAACCTTTGAATTCAGCCGCCGCAGGCAGCCGAAGGACCCGCTCGAATGTGATACACACTAGCCATATATGTATCTTTGGTCAATGCCGGGGCCGGCCAGACAGACCATGCTCCCGGGCCAACTCGATGAATTTCAGCACCGCCGGCGAGGCTTCATCCGCCCACAGGAGGTCCACTCGGCTTCGCGGTTCCGCACCATCGAAACCGAGCAATCGGACACCTCGGGCGGATCGGCCCGCAGACTCGTTCAGCACCGCGACGCCCAGGCCGCGGGCAGCCAGAGCCGCGACCGCAGCCGGATCGCTCGCCTGCAGATCCGGTCGGAACGGAATTCCGGCCGCCCGCCAAAGCGATTCCGCCGCAGTGCGGGATCCACTCCCCGGCGGCAAGGCGATCAACTGCCGTCCCGCCACTTCGGTGACGGCCACGGAGGTCCGCGGCGCCAAGGGGTCGGATTCGGCCACGGCGAGCACCACCGCTTCGTCGAAGACCGGGATCGAAACCGATCCGGGCGGCCGTTCCCCGGTCAGCCCGGCCAGCACCACATCGAATCGGCCAGCCGCAACCCCGGCCAGCAAATCGGCACTCCCCGCTTCCGACAAGGCGATCTGGACTCCGGGGTGTGCTTCGTGGAAATCCGAGATCACTTCGACCAGGGCCGGCAACGTGGTTGCTTGCAAGGTGCCGATCGACAACCGGCCGCTGAGCAGACCGCGTAGCTGCGCGGCCTCGACCCGGATCGACTCGACGCCGGCCAGTGCCTTGTAGGCCAGCGGCAATAGCCTCGCCCCGGCATCGGTCAGCAAGCTCTGCCTGCTGCCGCGCTGGAAAAGCCGGAGACCGAGTTCGTCTTCCAACTGCCGCACCTGCGCACTGACCGCTGGCTGGGCCAGCTTCAAGCGGATTGCCGCGTAGGTGAAGCTCTCCTCCTCGGCCACCGCGGCAAAGGTCCGGAGCTGTCTGATATCCATCACAAAATATTATGGCAGTGATTCTTTTGAGCTATTTTTCTTCTGGCCGATGGACTCGGAGAATGAATCCGGGCAGTCCCGCCGAACCGAGTCATGGAGGAACCATCATGAGCCGCTCGAACACTGAAACCGTTGAAGAATATTTCCGCGCTTGGCTCGCCGACGACCAGGCGGCTTTCCGCTCATTGCTGGCCGACGACGTCGATTTCCTGGGGCCGATGGGGCACGTCGACAACGCCGAGGACTGCACGAGCTCGATCAGCAAGCTCCGTTCGATGCTCACCGACATCGTTCCGCTGCACCGATGGGCCGACGGTGATGAAGTGATCACCTGGTTCGAGTTGCACACCAGCTGGACGGCGCCGATTCCAGTAGCGAATTGGAGCCATTTCGAGAATGGCAAAATCACCCGGATCCGAGTCACTTTCGACGCCAGGAAGTTCTTCGAAGGCATGCCCCAGGGCTAGCAACCAGCACCCATCAGGACTCTGCGCAGCATGCCGGGACGGCATTGCTTAGATCCGGAGACCTCCCCTTAGATCAGGTGGGACCCATTTCGCTGCGCTTTGCGATCCGGGTCGATCCATGGTGGCGGAATGCAGACCGGCACGCCGGCTTGGATTTCCAGCCGCCAATCACCTTGGTGGATCACCTGGTGATGCCGGGAACAAAGCAACGCGCCATTGTCCACCGAGGTTGCGCCTCCGCGCGACCGACGTCGAGCACTTCGCCCTGACCGCCCAGCAACACCGGAATAATCAGGTCGGCATCACACGCCGGCGATCTGAGCAGTCCCGCCGGAACCGGTCCGGTGAATTCGACCGACGCGCTTCCCGTGCGCCGGACCAGGTCCTCGTCCAGTTGCCGGTAATCGATGAGCACCGAAAGCTGCTGAGCCCGGTCTCACCCAGGCCCCGGCGGTCGAAGCAGCGTGGGCCGCCTTTCGACGTCGGCCGGATCTCCGATAGGTTTTCAGCATGACTGAGTTCACGATCGGCCAGACGGTGAAGATCATTGGAAAGACCATGACCGGGAATGTCGGCACGGTGGTCCACCTGGATGAAAAGCGGCAAAAATATCTGGTTCGGATCAGCGACCTGACGCAAAACTATTTCTTCGCCGACGAGCTCGAGCAGTTTTAGCCTCCGCTGCCAGTTCCGACCTGGACTCACCGCTTCGGGGCGGCGCCCCGGAAGCGGGTCAACGCAGCTACCGCCTCCACCACCGCATCGGCTGCCGCGGCTAGTTCCGTTCCGGTCACTGCAGAGGGAAAACTGAACCGGACCGCGGTCTGCGCCAACTCGGCGCCCAGGCCCAGGGCCAAAAGCACCGCGGACGGCTCGCTGGAGCCTGCCGCGCACGCGGATCCGGAGGAGCAAATCACCGAACGCCGCTCCAATTCCAGCAGCACCGATTCGCCGTGCGTCCCCCGAAAACAAAACGACGCCACCGACGGCAACCGGCGGCCGGAAGCCGGTCCGGTCAGTTGCGCCCCGGGAACTCTGCCCAACACCGCCTGGATGAACTCGTCGCGCAATGCCGACACCCGGACTGCTGCTTCGACGCGTTCTGCCTCGGCCAATTGCGCTGCCGCGGCAAAAGCCACCGCGAACGCCACGTTCTCGGTGCCTGAGCGCAAGCCCGCTTGCTGCCCGCCGCCGTGGATCAACGGCTCGATCGGAGTCGGCGAGCGCAGCACCAGGGCACCGATCCCTTTGGGTGCTCCGAACTTGTGCCCGGAAAGGCTCATCGCCTGGACCCCGAGCTCACCGGTGTCCAGGCTCAACCAGCCTGCTGCCTGAACCGCATCGGTGTGCACCGGCACGCGGTGCCGGGCCGCGAGCGCGGACAGGCCGGTCAAATCCTGCACCGTTCCGATCTCGTTGTTCGCGTACATCACGCTCAACAATGCGACATCCGGAGCCAGGGCTTCCGCGCAGCTGCGTTCGCTGACGAAGCCCTCCGCGTCCACCGGCAATTCGGCGATTTCGAATCCGTGCACGCGCTGCAGGTAGCGCGCGCTTTCCAACACCGCGGGGTGTTCGATCGCGCTCAGCAAAATCCGGTTGCGCTGCGGGTCCGCTGCCCGGCGGGCCAAGGCGATGCCCTTGAGCGCCAGGTTGTCGGCCTCAGTGCCTCCGGAGGTGAAGATCACCTCGTCCGGCCGCGATCCAACGACGTCGGCAATCGCCTGGCGTGCCTCGGCCAACGCGCGGGCAGCCTGCTCGCCGAGCCCGTGATGGCTCGACGGATTGCCGAAGGCCCCGGTCAGGTACGGGAACATGGCTTCGATCGCTTCGCGGCGCACCTGAGAGGTGGCTGCCGCATCGAGGTAGATCACCGGCTCAGGACTGCGGTTCGAAAGCGATGTCGAGGCCCAGGTCCAGGGCGCGCACGCTGTGCGTCAGGGCACCGGCCGAAATGATGTCCACTCCGGTTTCCGCGATCGGCGCCACGGTGTCCACCCGGACATTCCCGCTAGCTTCGACCAAAGCGCGTCCAGCCACCAATTGCACCCCGGTGCGCAAATCCTCGAGGCTGAAATTGTCCAGCAGGATGGTGTCCACACCGGCCGCCAGCACCGGCTCGATCTGTTCCAGCCGATCGACCTCCACCTCGATATGCGTGGTGTGCGAAAGTCGATCGCGCAGTCCGGACAGCACCTCGGTCAGCTTGGCCGGGTCGCCGCCGGTGAGCACAGCCAGGTGGTTGTCCTTCGCCATCACCGCATCGGAAAGGCCGAACCGGTGGTTGTGGCCACCGCCGCAGCGGACCGCATAGCGTTCCAGGGCGCGCAGGCCGGGCGTGGTCTTGCGGATATCCACGATCCGGGCCTTGGTGCCGGCGGTTTCCGCGACGAACTGCGCCGCCAGGGTGGCGATTCCGCTCATCCGCTGCAGCAGGTTCAGGCCCACCCGCTCCCCGGTCAACAACGGTCTCGCCGGGCCGGTCACCGTCGCCAGGCGGTCCCCGGCCGCGAACCGGTCGCCGTCGGCGATCGCCCACTGCACGCTGATCCCGGGGTCGCTCAGCCGCATCGCGGCATCGAAGACCGCGGAGCCGCTGAGCACGCCCGGCTCCCGGGCGCCCACGGTCGCCACGGCGCTTGCCGATTCCGGGATCAGAAGCTGCGAGGTCAGATCGCCCGCGGGTGCGTCTTCGAGCAGCGCCGCAGCGACCACGGATTCGATCTGCTGCCGGGTGAGTCCTTGGATGAAGTGTTCGGCCATGGTCAGGATGCCAGCCTTTCGGAGTTGATCCAGGAACGCCGGGGCGTTGCACTGGGCTGTGGAAGATCACGGTGCGGGAAGTCGGAACGCCAATGCGCGCCGATCGAGCCTTCCCGGGCTTGGGCGGCGGCGACCAGAAGCTGGGCGGCGGTCACCAGCGGAGCATCCGGGCGGAAAAGCGCCAGCTGCTTGGCGGCCACGGCGAGCGAACCGGCGTCCCGGATCAGTCCCGCCCGGCTCATCATGAGCCGCGGGATTTCGCCGGGCTCCGGATCCAGCAGTCCGTTTTCCAAACCGAGCGGGGTCGCCTCGAAGACCGGCCACGGCCCGTGGTGCTCGGCGCCGAGGGCGGTCCGGGCCGCCCGGGCCGCGAACACCGCCGCTTCCAGCAACGAATTGGAGGCCAAGCGGTTCGCTCCATGGGCTCCGGTGCAGGCAGCCTCACCGATTGCGAACAGCCCGCGCAGTGAACTGCGGCCGGCCAGATCGGTGGCGATCCCGCCCATCCAGTAATGCGCTCCTGGGATCACCGGAACCGGCTGCCGGGCCCAATCGAAGCCGCGGTCCGCCAGCTGCGCCGAGATTCCGGGGAACCGCCGGGCCAGGAATCCTGCACCCCGTTCGGCGGCAATCCCGCGGGCATCCAGGAAGACCTTGCCACCGGAGGCGATTTTCGCCGCGATCCCCCGGGCCACCACATCGCGCGGCGCCAATTCGGCGGCCGGGTCGACGTCGAGCATGAACCGCTCGCCGTGCTCATCGAGCAGCACCGCGCCTTCGCCGCGCACCGCTTCGGACACCATGAACGGGCGTTCGTGGTCGACCAACGTCGGGTGGAACTGGAAGAACTCCAAGTCCTGCACCACGGCTCCAGCACGCCAGGCGGCAGCCAGCCCGTCCGCAGTGGCGCCGGCCGGATTGGTCGTGTGCTCGAAAAGCTGGCCTCCGCCGCCGCTGGCCAGCAGCACGGCGTCGAACTCCTGTTCGGTTTCAGCCCCGGACCCGGTCCGGGTACGCACTCCGTGCACCGCACCGTCCCGCACCAGCAGCTCGAGCAATTCGGTGTGCTCTCGCAATTGCAGGGTGCCGGCCTCGACACAGCGGTGCACTGCCGCAGCGAGCGCGGCCACGATCCCGGTACCGCTGGCATCGCCGCCCACATGCAGGATCCGGGCGAAGCTGTGCGCTGCCTCCAAGCCCAAGGCCCAATGCCCGGAACCCGGCGGCCAGGCTTCGTCGGCGTCGAAATCGACGCCGTGCCCGGCCAGTACCCCGATCACCGAAGCAGCTTCGCGGCAGAGCAATTCGACCGCCGCCGGGTCATTGAGCCCGGCACCGGCGGCCAGGGTGTCCGCGACATGCCAGGCGACGGTGTCCCCGGGCGTCCGCAATTCCGGATCCAGCACTGCGGCGATGCCGCCCTGGGCGTACCGGGAGTTGGACTCGCCGAGTCCGGCCTTGCAGAACACCGTGGTCTCGGCCCGGCCGGCCAAAGCCAAGCCGGCAATCAGCCCGGCGATCCCGGAGCCGACGACGGCGATCCTCAACATTGCGGCCTCATGGTTTTGCCGCCAACATGCGCTCCAGCGCGATCCGGGCCGGCACCGTGACCTGCTCCGGCACGGTGATCTGGTTCTGCACTTCGCCCTCGAGCAAAGCTTCCAGGACCCAGGCCAGATACCCGGGGTGGATCCGGTACATCGTGGAGCACGGGCAGATCACCGGATCCAGGCAGAAGATCGTGTGCTCCGGGTACTCCGCGGCCAGCCGGTTGACCAGGTTGATTTCGGTACCGATCGCGAAGGTGCTCCCGGCGGGGGCCGCCTGAATCGCCTTGACGATGTAGTCCGTGGAGCCGGCCTCGTCGGCCGCATCGACCACCGGCATCGGGCATTCCGGGTGCACGATGACCCGCACTCCTGGGAATTCGGCCCGGGCTTTGTCGATCTGCGCCACGCTAAACCGCTTGTGCACCGAGCAGAACCCGTGCCACAGGATCACCCTGGCCTGTTCGAGCGACTCCAGATCGTTGCCGCCCAACGGTTTCCGCGGCGACCACATCGGCATCTGCTCCAGCGGCACGCCCATCGCCTTGGCGGTATTGCGGCCCAAATGCTGATCCGGGAAGAACAGCACCCGCTGGCCGCGTTGGAAAGCCCATTCGAGCACCGTCTTGGCATTCGACGAAGTGCAGACGATTCCGCCGTGTTCCCCGCAGAACCCCTTCAGCGCGGCCGAAGAATTCATGTAGGTCACCGGGATCACCGGGACTTTGCCCTCGGCGTCGACCGCGTCCATCGGGCCGTAGACTTCTTCGAGCTGCGCCCAGCAGGCTTCCACCGAAGCGATGTCCGCCATGTCCGCCATCGAGCAACCGGCGGCCAGGTTGGGCAGAATCACCTTCTGATCCGGTCCGGAGAGCATATCTGCGGTTTCCGCCATGAAGTGCACTCCGCAGAAAATGATCGCCTCGGCGTCCGGCTTGGATTTCGCGGCGTTGGCGAGCTGGAAGGAGTCTCCGACGAAATCGGCGTACTTGATCACCTCGTCACGCTGGTAGAAGTGCCCCAGGACTACCGCCCGGTCGCCCAAGGCGGCCTTCGCCGCGATGATCCGGGCATCCAGTTCCTCGGCGCTGGCGTCCTTGTATTCCTGCGGGATCTGGGCTTGCCGCGGGGTGCTGGGCGGTGCCGGATCGGCGACCGAAGCGCCGGGGCCATATCCGGGAACACCATCGAGCGCGGCCGCCAGGTCGAACTCCCAGGGCCCCTTGGCCAAATCGGTGCCGCAGGTCGAGGCGGCGGAGGCTCCGCGGACGGAGAGCTGAATCGCGGTGTTGACTGAACTCACGGTGATCTCACTTACTGCTGGCGGGGATAGATGGGTCTGGATTAGGTTGGCTTTGGCTGAAAGATTCGGTGTTCCCGGTGTAGCGGTAAAGCCGGGGCGGGCGGTGCTTGCCGCCCTGCAAATACTCTTCGGTGGCCACGATGTGCGGCGTAGCCTTGAGCTGGCGTCGGAAGTTCGCCGGATCTAGCTCCCGGCCGAGCACTGCCTCGTAGACTTCGCGGACTTGGGCCAGGGTGAATTTCTCGCCCAGCAAGTGGTACGCGATCGAGGCGTATTCGAGCTTGTTGCGCAATCGCCACAGGGCGTAGGCCACGATCTCATTGTGGTCGAATGCCAAGTCCCGGGCCGAGGCGCTGCCCAAAGCGTCCGCCTTGAACCAGCGCACATTGTCCGATTCGAGTGCCAGGGCAGCTTCGGTCGGCTGCACCAGGGCCCAGTACACAATCGAGACGACGCGCGGAGCCAGCACCGCCGGCGAGCAATTCGCCGCCCTTTGCAGTCCGCCGAAGGCATACAGCTGCTCGAGGTACCGGGGGTTCAATCCGGTGGTTTCCGCGAGGTTTCGCGAGGCCGCGCTTTGCAGTGATTCGGAGTGGCTCAACGGGCCGCCGGGCAGTGCCCATTGGCCCTTGAACGGCTCCCGGATCCGACGGACCAAAGGCAACCAGAGGCTTGGCCGACTTTCGCCTTCTGCGGTGCGGAGCGCGAAGATCACGGTGGAAATCGCCAACGACGGCGGTGCCGACTGGCGTTCGGAGACGTTCGCCGTGATTGGATAACCCACACTCATTCGGAACCTCCGTCCGGGCTAAGATTAGTTATAGTCAATATGACTATAACTAATCTTAGCCCTACACCAGCCGAGCAGCAAATCCACCCCGCCGCCACCCCCCCTCTCCCCGCGCACCCTCCCCGCGCGAGCGCGCAGTTGTGGCAGGTATTTTCGGAAAACATCCGCCACAACTGTGCACTCGCGCGAGAAAAAAGGCAGCGGAGAGACGCTTGCCTTTTAACTACTTAGCGGTACTATGTACTGGTAGCTAGTATTACTGAGTACTAGTACATAGCAGTAATGAGTAGTGAAAGGAGCTATCCGATGGGCAAACAGATCACCGAGATGCTCAAAGGCACCTTGGAGGGCATTGTCCTGGCCCTCCTGGTCGGAAATCCCGCATACGGCTACGAGATCACCACGATGCTCCGAGCCAAGGGATTCACCGAGATCGCCGAAGGAACGGTATACGCGCTGCTCGTCAGAATCGAACAAAAGGGTCTTGTCGATGTGGCGAAGCGGCCCTCCGAGAAAGGGCCGCCGCGCAAGGTGTACTCGCTCAACGAGCAGGGCAAAAAGGAACTGGACGAATTCTGGAACACCTGGAGCTTTCTGTCCGACCGACTGGAACAGCTCCGCCAAGGAGGGAATTGAAATGGCAGCAGGATGGATCGAGCAACTCACGGGGTCGCTCGAACAAAAGAAGCAGTACCGGCAGTACAAGGCCCGGATGGCGCAACTCCCCGGAGGCTACCGCGAAGCGGTGAGCGCACTGGAACGCTACTTGATGTATTTCGGCTCGATTTCGAAGGGCGAGGTGCTGGTCACCATGATCGGAGACTTGGTCGACCTCTTCGAACAGAGCGCCGCCGACGGCACGCCGATCCGAGACATCGTCGGCGAGGACCCGGTGGAGTTCGCCGAGACCTTCATGCGCAACTACGCAGGCGGGCAATGGATCAGCAAGGAGCGCGACCGTCTCGTCAAAGCAATTGAGGTCGCAGCCGACGGCGCAGGAACAGGACCGGGCCAATGAACTCCCCCACTGGCCACGACGCACCCGCGATCCGGGTGCAGGGCATAACCAAGTCCTACCGCGACCTCCACGTGCTGCGCGGCGTGGACTTCGAGGTGGCCCGCGGCAGCATCTTCGCCCTGCTCGGCTCGAATGGCGCTGGGAAGACCACCATGGTGAAGATTCTGGCCACGCTGCTCAAACCGGATGCCGGATCGGCTTCGGTCCAAGGATTCGACGTCGCCGGGCAAGCCGCCGAGATCCGCGCATCGATCAGCCTGACCGGGCAGTTCGCGGCAGTCGACGACATCCTCTCCGGCCGGGAGAACCTGGTCATGGTGGCCAAGTTGCGGCATCTGGACCATCCCGGCCAGATCGCCGACGAGTTGCTCGCCCGGTTCAGCCTCACCGAGGCCGCGACCCGGAAAGTCGCCGCCTATTCCGGCGGCATGCGCCGCCGTCTGGACATTGCCATGAGTCTGATCGGCCGGCCTCCGGTGATCTTCCTCGACGAACCCACCACCGGATTGGACCCGGAAGCCCGCCTCGAAGTCTGGCAGGCAGTGAAGGAACTGGCCGCCGCCGGAACCACGGTACTGCTCACCACGCAGTACTTGGACGAGGCCGAACAGCTCGCTGACCGGATCGCGATCCTGCATCAAGGCAAGATCATTGCGAACGGGACCCTCGCCGAGCTGAAGCGATTGCTGCCGCCCGCCGAGGTCGAATATGTGGAAAAACAACCCAGCCTGGAGGACATCTTCTTGGTCCTGGTGGGCTCCGACGGCACAGAGGAACTTTCTGCCGCTTCCCGGAAGGAATCATCATGAGCACGCACCTTTTCGCGGATACCGGCGTCCTACTCGGCCGTTCCATGCGGCACATCACCCGCAGCGTGGACACCATCATCACCACGGCGATCACGCCGATCGCCCTGATGCTGCTTTTCGTCTTCGTCTTCGGCGGCGCGATCAAAGGCACCATCGGCAACGAGAATTACGTCAACTACCTGCTTCCGGGCATCATGCTGATTGCGATCGCCTCAGGCATCGCCTACACCGCGATGCGCTTGTTCACCGATCTGCAAAGCGGCATTTTCGAACGCTTCCAATCCATGCCGATCAACCGCTCTTCGGTGCTCTGGGCGCACGTGCTGACTTCGCTGGCCGCCAACGCGATCACCCTGGTGATCATCGTCCTGGTGGGTCTGTTGATGGGGTTCCGCAGTTCGGCGGGCCCGCTGGCCTGGCTCGGCGTCGTCGGCATCCTGATGCTGTTCACCCTGGCCCTGACCTGGCTGGCGATCATCGCCGGCCTTTCGGCCAAGTCCGTGGACGGCGCCACCGCCTTCTCCTACCCGCTGATCTTCCTGCCGTTCATCTCGTCGGCCTTCGTGCCGACCGCGACCATGCCTGGCCCGGTCCGCTGGTTCGCCGAAAATCAACCGGTGACCTCGATCGTGAACACGATCCAGAACCTGCTCGCCGATCGCCCGGTCGGCGGCGAGATCTGGATCGCACTGGCTTGGTGCCTCGGCATCCTGCTCATCGCCTATGGCTTCGCGATGGTCGTCTATCGCCGCCGCATCGCCTGAACCGGCAGCCTCGGGGAACGCAATTATTCGGCAGACGCCTCGAAAAGCGGCAGCGTCCGCGCTTCGAAATGCGTGTCCAAGGCGAGCATCGTGGAGGACCGCACCACCACCTTGGTCGCCGAAATCGCATCCAGCACCCGCTGCAGGTCCGAATTCGACCGGGCCGCGACCTTGACCAGCATGTCGCTCTCCCCGGAGACCGTATGCACGTCGATGATCTCCGGAATATCCACCAGAGCATCCACCACGGCTCCGTGCCCCTTGTCCTGCTCGATGGTCAGAAAACAGAACGCCAGCACCGGGTAGCCGAAATTCATCGGCTGCAGACTCGGCGCCCAAGAGCGGATCGCCCCGGTAGCCTGGAGCTTGTCCAGACGGGAGACCAAGGTCGCCCGGGCAACCCCCAGCTGGCGCGAAGCTTCAAGTATCGAGGTGCGAGGTTCAAGAGTGTAAAGCTTGACAATCCTTGCATCGAGTGCGTCCACCACTGGGCAATCCTTAAGGTTGAAATACCGTTCCCCCGACAATATGGTAAGTGTCGTGGGTCACACAATTGTGACTTCGACCCCTTCAGAGATCCTTCCGAAGCAGAAAGCTTTCAATGGCGACCGCAGATACCGCGAGCAGTACCGGCAGCACCCAGAAATCCCTGAACCGGGGGCTCAAACCACGTCAGCTGATCATGATGGCCCTGGGCTCTTCGATCGGTACCGGGCTGTTCATCGGCTCGGGCACCGCGATCGGCGTTGCCGGACCGGCGGTGCTGATCTCCTTCCTGGTCGCCGGAGCCATCATCATCTTCGTAATGCGGATGCTCGGCGAAATGGCGGCCGCGCACCCGAACAGCGGGGCCTTTTCCTACTATGCCGAGCGGGCGATGGGCCGGGTCGCCGGTGCCACCGTGGGCTGGCTCTGGTGGGTGCAGATCGTCGTGGTGATCGCCGCCGAGGCAACCGGCGCGGCCCAGATCCTGAGCAGTTTGTGGCCGGTGCTGCCGCAATGGCTGCTCGCTTTGGTGTTCATGGTGGTCTTCACCGCGATCAATTTGCTGGGCGTCGGCAAGTTCGGCGAAATGGAATTCTGGTTCGCGATCCTGAAGGTCGCGGTGATCGTGCTCTTCCTGGTGCTCGGTGCACTGCTGATCACCGGCGTCATCCCGAGCAGCTCCGGCCCCGGCTTCGGAAACCTGTTCGCCCACGGCGGCTTCCTCCCCCAGGGCTGGGCCGGCGTGGCCGCCGGGCTGTTGATCGTGATGTTCGCCTTCGGCGGCACCGAGCTGGTCACCATCGCCGCCGCCGAAACGGAAAACGCCGAGCACAACGTGGGCCGCGCGATCCGTTCGGTGCTGTGGCGGATCCTGGTCTTCTACATCGGCTCGGTGTTGGTCATGGTCACGGTATTGCCCTGGAATTCGGAGGAGACCAAGAATCCATTCGCCTCGGTGCTCGCCGAAGCCAACATCCCGTTCGCCAAGGAACTCACCACCTTGGTGATTGCGATCGCGGTGCTTTCCGCACTCAACGCCAATCTCTACGGTTCCTCGCGGATGATCTTCTCACTCAGCCAGCGCGGCCTGGCCCCGAAGTTCCTCAGCCGGGTCAATGCCGACCGGGTTCCGCGATTCGCGGTGATCGCTTCAGTGCTCTTCGGCTTCGTGGCCGTGCTGCTGAACTACCTCGACCCGGAGAACACGCTCCGGATCTTGCTGCAGCTCGTCGGCTCCACGGTCTTGATGATGTGGGTTTCCACCTGCGTTTCGCAGATCATCCTGCGCCGCCGCGCGGATGCCGCCGGCGAGAAGATGGCACTGCCGATGTGGGGATTCCCCTACCTGTCCTGGTTGGCCCTGGCGCTATTGGCCGCGGTATTCGTCCTGGGGTTCACCGACCCCAGCGTCGGCATTCAGCTGCTGAGCACCATAGGACTCACGGCCGGAATCGCGATTCTGAGTTGGATTGGCATCAAATTGTCAGCCAAAAAAGGTTCTGACTAGACATTTTGTGTCAAGTTGACCAGTTTGATGTGGCAACATTGCAAGGTCCCTCCTGGGTGACTAGGCTCACAGCAAGAAGGCTTCGATCCACCGAGCAGAAAGGCTCCTGTGAGCATCGCACCACGCCATGAACGCACGACCACGGCACCGACCCTCGAGGTGCCCGCAGCCGAGCTGACCGTCGAACAACAACGTGAGTTGTACCGGCTGCTCGCCGCAGTGCGGCACCTCGATGTTTCCGCCATCGCCTGGCAACGCCAAGGCATCATCCCGGGTTACGCTCCGGGGCGCGGGCAGGAAGCCGCCCAGGTGGGCAGCGCGTTCGCGTTGGAGCGGGGGTCGGACTTCGTTTTCCCCACCTATCGGGAAGTCGGCGTGGCCCGGGCTTGGGGTGTGGACATGGTGGCCTACATGTCCACGCACAAAGCCACCTGGCATGGCGGCCTCTACGATCCTGCGGCCAGCCGTTTCGCCCCGATCCAAGCCGTGGTCGGCGGATCCGTGCTGCACGCCGTCGGCTGGGCGCACGGCCAGACCCTGGACGGCCGGAAGGCCGACGGCACCCTGAACGTGGCGATCAGCTACTTCGGCGATGGCGCTTCCTCCCAGGGCGATGTGCACGAAGCGATGAACTTCGCGGCGATCTTCAAAGCGCCGGTGATCTTCTTCGTGCAGAACAACGGCTGGGCGATCTCGGTGCCCACCGAACGGCAGGTGGCCGGCGGCTCGGTCGCGGCCCGGGCTCTCGGCTATGGCATGGCCACTGTCCAGGTGGACGGCAACGACGTCGAAGCGGTGTACGCGGCGACCAAAGCCGCCCGCACGTACGCGGCGGCCGGCCATGGCCCGGTACTGATCGAGGCGATGACCTACCGTCGCGGCCCGCATTCGACCAGTGACGACCCCGGCCGCTACCGGAGTCTGGAAGACGAACGGACCGACGGCGGCCAAGACCCGGTGGACCGCTACGCCGAGGCGTTGCGCACCGCCGGCGTCGCCGACGACGAGTTCTTCGCACAGGCCCTGGCCGAGGCGCAGGCCGAAGAGAACGCCATCCGCGAAGGCGTCGCCGCGCTGGGCCCGCGGCCGGGCACCGAGATGTTCGACTTCGTCTTCCAGGAACCGACCGGGGCGTTGCGCGCCCAAGCCAAGCACTGGCGCGAGGAGAGCGAACATGTCTGAGTCAGTGATCGAGAAGCAGGCCGCGGCCGCGTACCCGGCACCGGCGGTCGAAGAGCTTTCGATGCAGAAAGCGATCAACCGCGCACTGGCTGATGCCCTGCGCGCAGACCCCAAGGTCCTGGTGCTGGGTGAGGACGTCGGCCAGCTGGGCGGCGTCTTCCGGGTCACCGCGGATCTGCAGGCCGAATTCGGCGCCGACCGGGTTTTCGACACCCCCTTGGCCGAATCCGGCATCCTGGGCATGAGCGTCGGCTTGGCGATGGCCGGCTACCACCCGATCCCGGAAGTCCAATTCGACGGCTTCGCCTACCCTGCGGTCAACCAGATCATCGCGCAGATCGGCCGGATGAACTACCGCAGCCGCGGCAAATTGCCGATGCCGATCACGCTACGGGTCCCGAGCTTCGGCGGGCTGCGCGCCCCGGAGATGCACACCGAAAGCCTCGAAGCGCTGTTCGCGCACGTACCCGGGCTCAAGGTGGTTTCCCCGGCCAATCCGCACCAGGCGTACCACCTGATGCGTTTGGCCGCGACCATGCCGGATCCGGTGATGTTCTTGGAACCGAAGCCGCGGTACTGGCAGAAGGAAGCGGTCGATCTGGCCGAACCCGGGATGCTCGACGGCGCCCGGATCGCCCGGGAAGGCAAGCACGTCACCCTGGTCGCTTACGGCGCCATGGTGGCCCGCTGCTTGCAGGTCGCCGACCTGGCAGCCGAGGACGGCATCCAGGTCGAGGTGGTCGATCTGCGCTGGATCAAGCCCTTGGACATCGCCACGCTGGCGGGTTCGGTCGCCAAAACCAAGCGCGCCGTCGTCGTGCATGAAGCGCCGCTGACCGCCGGGATGGGCGGCGAAATCGCGGCGCAACTGACGCAGGCCTGCTTCGACCTGCTCAAAGCACCGGTTGAACGGGTGACCGGCTTCGACGTACCGTATCCCTCAGGAGATTTGGAAGACGAATACGTGCCGAATGTGGACCGGATCCTGTTCGGCATCCAACGGGTATTGGAGTACCGACGTGGCTGAACTTTCCTTCCCGTTGCCGGACCTCGGCGAGGGGTTGCTCGATGCGACCGTGCTGGAGTGGCTGGTTGCCGAGGGCGACCAGATCGAGCGCAATACTCCGATGGTCGAGGTGGAAACCACCAAATCCTCTGTGGAGCTGCCTTCGCCGCAGGCCGGAAAAGTCCTGCGGATTTTCGGCGAGCCAGGCGAGGTGATCCAGGTCGGCGATCCGCTGATCATCTTCGAAGTCCCGGATGACACCGCCGGCATCGTGGGCACCGTGCCGGTGGAAGAAGCCCCGAAGCGCCGGGTGAAACTTTCCCTGAACCTGGACGAGGACTGATGCCGCCGGCGGCGGAAGGCCACGCTGTGGAGGGCCGTGCATCCACGCTGCGGGTGCATCGTTTCGGTGCCGGCTCCGGCCGCCCGCTGCTGATGCTGCACGGCTTCGGCTCCTCGACCGAATTCAATTGGGTGCAGTCGGGCTGGATCCAGCCGCTCACCGAAGCCGGCCGCCGGGTGATCGCAGTAGACCTGCCGGGGCACGGTGGCAACCCTGCGCCGGTGGAGTCGGACGAATATGCACCGAGCCGGATCCGGGCGGAAATCCTGCAGATCCTGCTCGACGAAGGCGCCAAGCCGCTGGCCGACGGCGATCCGGAGTCCGGCGTGGATATCGTCGGCTACTCGCTCGGTGCCCGGTTCGCCTGGGAATTCGGTGCCACGCAGCCCGAGTTGGTGCACCGGATGGTGCTCGGCGGGCCGTCTGCCGGCGATCCGCTGGCGATGTTCGATCTGGCCGAGGCCGAAGAATTCCTGGCCTCCGGCGCGCCGATTAAGGACCCGATGACCGCGGATCTGATCGGCTGGGCCCGGCAGATACCGGGCAACGACATGTTCGCGCTGCTCTCGATGGCCCGCGCGGTCAAGACCGAACCCTATGATGCCGCGGAATCGGTGCCGAAAATGCCGATCCTGTTCGTGGCCGGAGAAAAGGACCAGGTGGCGGCGGAGATGCCGAGGCTGGCAGAACTCAGCGGCCACGCGGAAATTCTGATCCTGCCGGCCCGGAACCATTTCAACGCGATCACCTCACGGGCCTTCAAACAGGCCGCGATCGAATTTCTCGCTTCATAAGGCTGCTTCAAGCTGCGGAGTCTTGCGTGCCGCTTGTCGCCGATAACTCGTAGGGCTGGCGCCGTAGGCTTTTTTGAATGCGGTGCTGAAGGCGAACGGACTGGAAAATCCTAGATCTCTGGCGATTGTGGCTGCTGTGGTTTGTTCTGCGGTGAGCCGTTCGCTGGCAAGGGTGAGCCGCCATTGGCTGAGATACGACATCGGCGCGACCCCTACCGCAGCCTTGAATCGGGCGGCCAAAGTGGCGCGCGAGACAAAACAGCGTCGAGCCAGCTCGGCCACCGTCCAGGATGCAGCTGGCGCTTCATGAATCAGGCTCAGCGCTTGCGCTACCAGCGGGTCCCGGTGCGCATCGGACCAATTCGGCCCGCCTTGGTGGGCATCTTCGGACCAACGCCGCACCACGTGCAAAAGCAGCAAATCCAGCAACCGGTCCAACGCGCCGGTCTTGCCTTGCTGTTGCTGGCCCAATTCGCAGTCCAGCAACATCGCCAATGATTTCAGCCGGTCATCTGCGTGGTCCGGAGACACTACGGCCAAGCGTGGCAGCACTGCGGTCACCCATGCTCCCACCGCGCCCTCGGCGTCGTAGGTACCGATAAGCATGCTGGTTTGCCCGTGTTGGCTGTTTCCCCAGGTTGAGACACCGAGCGCCATGCTGACTTCGACGCTGTCGCCGCCTACCGTAGTGCAACCCTGATCCGAGTTGATCCGCACCGACGACTCGGCATCGGGTCGGTCCAGCACCCGATAAGCATCTGGACCCCGAACAACCGCCACTGAGCCAGCGTCCAAGTGCGTCAAGGCGCCGTCGGCTTCGATCCATGCTGAGCCCTCGAGCACCAACATGAGAGTCAGTGCTGCCTGGTCTTGGACGTCGAGGCCCCACGGCGGGTCCATCACTATCCTTCTTGTGAAGGCGTGCCGTGCACGGGGTCCATCCAGGTAATAGCTCCAAGGATCCATGGCCTAAGCATAAATCGAATTAGACGATAACGTATGCCCTACAGACTCTGGACCATGTTTCGTCTGAATGATCTTAGATTGACTACCTTCATGACCTCAAGAGAAAAGCCCAGAAAAGTCCTCGTCACCGGCGCGACCGGACGAACCGGCAGCCGAATTGTCGACCGGCTGGCAGCACGCGGCGTTGCATATCGCGCCGGATCCAGAAGCGGCGACCCTCGTTTTGACTGGCATGATCGACTCAGCTGGCCCGCTGCACTGAACGGAATTGACGCTGTCTACCTTTGTTATGCGCCAGATTTGGCTGCCCCCGGCGCCGCTGAATTGATCGGTGAGTTCACCGCCGCAGCAGCCGCCGCGGGCGTGCGACATGCAGTCCTGCTCACCGGGCGCGGCGAAGCAGGCGCGGAACGTGCAATAAAGGCAGTCCAGTCGAACATCTCGCAGTGGACAATTCTTCAAGCGTCCTGGTTTGCGCAGAATTTCAGCGAACATGTGCTGCTCGGCCCAATCCAGCGCGGCCGGTTGCTCTTGCCCGCTGGCGAGGTGCACGAACCGACCATCGATTTGGACGACTTTGCCGACGCCGCAGTGAATGTCCTCACCGAGGACGGCCATGCGGGCCGGACCTACGAACTCACCGGACCGGAATCACTGAGCTTCGCGCAGATGGCGCAACGACTTTCTGCGGCTACCGGCCGCGAAATCAGTTACCACGCAAGCGATGTCGCCGAGTTCGTCGCAGATTTGGCGATTGCGGGCATGCCGGCCGGAGATGCAGTGCCTTTGGCCGAGATGCTTAGCAGCATTTTCGACGGCCGGAATGCCGAGGTAAGTGAAGATCTCGCCGCAATCCTGGGCCGGCCGACGCGAAGCTTCGCCGAGTATGCCAACGCAGCGGCAAGCACCGGGCTCTGGCACGCCAGCGACCCGGCAGGAGTCTAAAAACAAGCCGATGACGGCGGCGACGCGCCAAGGCTGGTGCGTTTCCGCCGTCGTCGGCGTTTGCGGGTTTAAACTGAAGCGCAAAGCCACATGTGTTCACTTCCCACTCATTTTGAGGAACGCAATGGACCGCAATTTTGCTGACCCCGCGCGTGAGCGCTTCCTACTAGACCGCTACCGATTGGCCGAACGGATCGGCATCGGAGCCTGTGCCGCGGTCTTCCGAGCCGAAGACCTGCGGCTCAAACGCAACGTGGCGGTCAAGATCTTCTCCCCCGGACCCACCAGTTGGGAATCCGAACTGGCGATCCTGTGCCGGCTGCAGCATCCGTTCCTGGTCGGCATTCTGGATTCGGGCAGCTGGGACGACGAATTCGAAGGCACCCGCCCGTTCCTGGTGATGGAATTCATCGACGGTTGCGACCTGCGCACCCTGCTGGCGCGGCATCCTGGCGGATTCACCCCGGCCAAAACCGCCCGCCTCGGCTGGGCACTGGCCCAGGGGCTCGACGCGGTTCATTCGGACGGCGTCGTGCATCGGGACGTGAAGCCGGCGAACATCCTGATGGGCGGCTCCGGATTGCCCAAGCTCTGCGACTTCGGAGTCTCCAGGTTGCACGACGGCGCCGAAGCCACGATCCCCGGGGTGACCATCGGCACCGCGAGCTACCTCAGCCCGGAACAGGCGCTGGGCGAACCAGTCCACGCCAGTGCGGACATCTACTCCCTGGGCCTGGTGCTTCTGGAGTGCCTCACCGGGGCCAAAGTATTCCCGGGATCGGCTTTGGAGGCCTCGATCGCCCGACTGCTCCATGACCCGTCGATACCGGAGTGGATCGACACCGATTGGCGGCAACTGCTCACTGCGATGACGGCACGCGGCGCCGCCCAACGACCGACTGCCGCCGAATGCGGCGAGGCGCTCTTCGAGCTGCAACTTCGACAGCCCGCGCACGCCGCTTGATCACTCCCCCGTCGAGTGGCCGGATCTGCAGGTCAAAACGGGGTTTTGACCTGCAGATCCGGCCACTCGATTCAGGTTCTGCTGCCGTCGTGCGATCGATTCACCGGACAATCCCACTCTAGACATCTGATGTTTAACTGCCTATGCTGAAGCCAAATAACCACCCGAGTCCAAGCCCGGGCGGTCCATTGGGGGGCGCCTCTCTTCGGAGCGACGCATGACATCAGAGGAATTCGACCCGATGAAAAATGACGATGCTTCAATCAACAACGCAAGCCACGGCCCCTCCCGGCGTGGATTCCTGATCGGATCGTCGCTATCGGCGACTGCAGCATTGTTCGCACAGCAGCTCTTCGCGGAACAGGCCGCGATAGCCGCCTCATCCGACGTTCCCTGGCAAACCGGCAATGGCACTGCCCGGACACTGCAGAACTCCTTGAATTCCGCCGCCGCTTGGTCCGGTTTCCTCAGCAACTCGGATCTGCGCTGGCGCCAATTGCCCGGCGATTTCTATTCGTCACCGTTCCTGGGCAATGGCGGTTTGGGCATCTCATTGTTCAAAGCCGGCTCCAGCAAACGGCTGAAGATCGACGTCGGGCACAGCGAAGTGCGCGACCATCAAGGCACCGGAGGATCGCTCTGGGGGAACTCCCGGCTCCCCATCGGCAGTTTCGAACTCAAGACCGCCGGCGAAATCACCGCCGTCGACTGGCGGCTCTCCTTGTGGGACGCCGAATTGACCGGCACCATCACCACCTCGGCCGGGACCGTGACCATTTCAAGCTACGTCCATGCCGAACGTGATGCTTTTTTCGTCGAGTTGTCGCCGAGCACCGGTGAAGCAACCGCGAGTTGGGTCTTCACCCCCGAGCTTGCCCGATCCCCTCGCTTCAACGTGTATCCGGAGCAAAAGCCCGCCGGCCTCAAGGACAATCCTGCAGCGCAGGTGCTGCAAACTCCGGCTGGTGGGCAATCCCTGCAGGATCTCACAACCCCGAACGGACACGCGACCGTCTGGACGGTGAGCCAACAAGGATCCACCAAGACGCTGGCGGTTGGCGTCGCTACTGGAGACTCGGCAGCCGGGGCTGCGGCAACCGCTACCGCTACCATCACCGGGTTGGCCAACGCCGGCGCGGCACGGGATTCACATCGAGCATGGTGGAATGCGTTCTACCCCAAGAGCATTTTCGCCGTGCCAGACCGCCGTTTCAACAGTTTCTACTGGATCCAGCTCTACAAACTCGCCGCGGCAACTCGCCGGGACCGGCCGGTGCTCAGCACCTCGGCGGCCTGGCTGCCAAGGGTCACACCCTGGCCCGGCATCTGGTGGAATCTCAACGTCCAGCTGTCCTACTGGCCGATTCTGGCCACCGGGCACGACGAACTTGATTCCTTGACCGCCAGCATCGACCGTTATCGGGACAATCTGGCACAGAACGTGCCGCCCGGAAACCCCGATTCGCTGGCGATCTCCCGATCAAGCCAGGAGAACTTGATCACCGCCCTGGTGCCGGTGCCCGGAACTCCGGCGCCGGCGACTGCGGAATGCGGCAACCTGCTCTGGGCGATGCACAACGTCTGGCTCGGTTATCGGCACAGCATGGACCAGGCGGTTTTGCGGGACCTGATCTTCCCAGTGTTGAAAAAGGCGCTCAACTTCTACTTGCCCTATTTGGCCTACCAGTCCGACGGCAAACTGCACCTGCCCCGGACCTACTCCCCGGAATACGGTTCCAGCACCGATACCAATTACGACCTGTCGTTGATCTCCTGGGCCGGTCAGACACTTCTGGAATCCGCCGACACTCTGGGCATCGACGACCCGCTCAAGTCCAAATGGCAGGAAGTCCGGGACAACCTGGTTGCACCACCGCAAGGTTCGGATGGATTCTGGATCGGCGCCGATCTGAAATTGACCTCCGGGCACCGGCATTATTCGCATTTGCTCTGGTTCTACCCCCTGGCCCTGCTCGACGTCACGATCCCGGCCAACCGGGACGCCTTGCTGGCCTCGTTGAAAACCTGGACCGGGTACACCTCCGGACTGCAGGGCTATACCTTCACGGGTTCTTCGTCGATGTACTCCCAGCTCGGTGACGGAACGAAGGCGCTGAGCATGCTCAACACGCTGGCCGACAGGTATTTGCAGAAAAACACCATGTACAAGGAGACCGGCCCGGTCATCGAGACGCCGCTCTCCGCAGCGCAATCCCTGCACGACATGGCTCTGCAAAGCTGGGGTGGCATCGTCCGGGTCTTCCCCGCAGTCGCCCCGGCCTGGGGCAATCTGGCCTTTCACGACTTCCGCGCCCAAGGCGGATTCGTGATCAGCGCCAAACGGACCGGCGGCGTCACCGGCTTCGTCCGGGTCCGGGCCGGAGCGAGTGGGACTGCCCGGGTCGCGACGTCGATTTCGGGCCCGATATCGGTCTCCCGGGTCGCGGTCTCCGGCGATGTGCTGGATCAGTTCCCGGACTCAGGGCGGACCAGCCCGATCGAATACCGGGAAATCGGTGCCGGAGTCCTGGAACTCAAGCTCTCCGCAGACGACGACGTCGTGATCACCCCCGCGGACAGCACCGGCCCGCTGGTCCTGGAACCGGCACCACTGACCGGCAGCTTCGCCGGCTGGGGACTCCCCTAGACAACACCTTGCGCCGAGCGTTGACGTATGGCGGCTTTGCCGGGTTGAATCCAACCACAAGTCAACGCTCGGCGAGCCAAAATCTCCTTGACTTTGTAGCTATATTCATAGCAACGTTTTACGTTACAGGTCAGTCCGAAGAATTGATTTACCTGACGACCAGAGGGTGCTATGAAAAGAATCTCGGCCGCGGCCGCTATTTTAGCCGTCGCTTTACTGGCCTTAACGACGTCAGCGCTACCGGCTTCAGCGGCAGCTTCGAACGAGTTTGGCGAACGAGCATCCTCTATTCTGCTCAGCACCGAAGATGCCGCCAGGCTGCCTCCCGGAACGATCGGCCTGTGCAATGCTGGCTGGGGCGATGTCAGCGTCCAACGTTACGATAATGCTAGATTTCTGGGGGTTGTCGACCTTAGATGCGGTGACTCCAATTCTGGCTATGTACATGTTCGGGCTAACCACCAGAATCAATGGCAGTCCAGAATCAATGCGGTAGGCGGAAGTGGCAACTGGGATGATTTGATGGCTTGGGCAACCGGAGAAGCGTTACGAGCTCCCGAAGCTGGATATCCCAAGGACGTTGGCGGTGGGAAATGGTGTTACACCGCACCGATTTTCATGTCCGGGCCAAGGGGCACCGTCCAATACAAACCAACTATTATCGTGTCTACCAATAACAAGCTCGTGATCACCTCATACCCTTCGACTAACACTGCTTGCTGATGATAGTTGACGACCCTCGTCCCGAAATCGAGTTGAGTGTGGATTACGGCTACACCTGGCCGATGTCCACGATCTTCTGGGAGAAAGAGCCCGATTGGCCGGGGCTGCTGCCAGAGCAGCTCTACAAAGATCTCAAAGGATGGGCTCATTTCTTCAACGAGCATGCGGACCATGGAACCGGACTGTTCGGATCGGAGGAATTGCGCAGGCACTTCGATCTGGAAGGCTTCCGGCTCCGCGACGAACTAGAACAAGCAGTTGGTGACAAGTTCCGGTTCAGGTTGCGGCTCTGGTTCTGAAAGACCACCGCGCCGAGCGTTGACGTATGGCGGCTTTGCCGGGTTGAATCCAACCACAAGTCAACGCTCGGCGAGCCAAAATCTCCTTGACGTGACGCGCACCACGTCCTACGCTGATCGTATACGATTTAATATCTTATCGGCGATGACTGAGGAGTGCTGTGAGTTCAAGCGTGCAGACAATCGACGGCGACGTGCTGCGGAACGCCGGCAAAGTCATCGCGGTGCATATCAACTATCCATCCCGCGCAGCACAACGCGGACGCACCCCGAAACTGCCGTCCTACTTCCTCAAACCCGGCACTTCGCTGAGCATCAGCGGCGTCGTCGAGCGGCCGTCGGGGTGCGAACTGCTCGGTTTCGAAGGTGAAATCGCGCTCATCATCGGCACCGCAGCCCGCCGCGTGTCCCCCGCCGAAGCCTGGCCGCACGTGCAATGGGTGACCGCCAGCAATGACCTCGGCGTCTATGATCTGCGCTACGCGGACAAGGGCTCCAATCTCCGTTCCAAAGGCGGTGACGGCTTCACCCCGATCGGTCCGGGACTGATCGCCGCTGCCGAGGTCGACCCCGCCGGATTGCGCATCCAGACCTGGCGCAACGGCGAACTGGTGCAGGACGACGACACTGCGGATTTGCTCTTCCCATTCAGCCAGCTGATCGCGGACCTGAGCCAGCTGATCACGCTGGAACCGGGCGATGTCATCCTCACCGGCACGCCTGCCGGCGCTTCGGTCGCGATGCCCGGCGACGTCGTCGAAATCGAAGTTTTTGCCGGCGGCACGTCCACCGGCAGGCTGCGCACCGAGGTGACTGAAGGCACCGCTCCGTTGGCCGACTACGGTGCCCGGCCCCAGGCCGACGATTTGCAACGCGCCGAGGCCTGGGGAACGCCGGCCGCGGTGCCGGAACCCGCTCTGACCCCGGAGCTCAAGGCCAAACTGGCCCGGGTCGCCACCGCCACGCTGAGCTCGCAGTTGCGCAAACGCGGATTCAACAACGTCTCGATCGACGGCCTCTCCGCCACTCGACCGGGCGAAAAGGTCGTCGGAACCGCACGGACCTTGCGCTACATCCCGAACCGGGAAGACCTGTTCAAGGAGTTCGGCGGCGGCTACAACGCGCAGAAACGGGCCATCGACTCGCTCAATGAAGGCGAAGTGCTGGTCATGGAGGCCCGCGGCGAAAAAGGCACCGGAACCCTCGGCGACATCCTCGCCCTGCGGGCCATGCACAATGGTGCGGCGGCGATCATTTCCGACGGCGGTGTGCGTGACTACACCGCGGTCGCCGAGCTGGAGCTGCCGGTCTTCGCAGCCAATCCGCATCCGGCGGTGCTGGGCCGCAAACACGTGCCGTGGGCGGTCGACGAGACCGTCGGCTGCGGCGGCGCCGCAGTGCAGCCCGGCGACATCATCGTGGCCGACGACGACGGCATCCTGGTCATCCCGCCGGCTCTGGCCGCCGAATTGGCCGACGACTCCTTGCAGCAAGAACACGAGGAGAGCTTCATCGCGCAAATGGTGCGGGAAGGCCACGCTGTGGACGGGTTGTACCCGATGAACGCCGGTTGGAAAGAAAAATACGCGGTGTGGGCCCGGGAAAACCCACTGCAGCGATGAGCGTCGAAACCGGGGCAACCAGCAAGTCCGAACTCGCCTACAACTCGATCCGAGACCGCATCCTCTCCGGCGAATATGCTCCCGGGCACCGGCTGGTGCTGTCCCGGATCGCCGAGGACCTCGCGGTCAGCGTCGTCCCGGTGCGCGAAGCGATCCGGCGGCTCGAAGCCGAGAAGCTGCTCACTTTCGAGCGGAATGTCGGCGCCACGGTGGCCGGCATCGACCCCACGGAATACCTGTACACGATGCAGACCCTGAGCATCGTGGAAAGTGCCGCGACGGCACTCTCCCTGCCCGCGCTCGGCGCGGTGGACCTGGCCGAGGCGCAACGGATCAATGCGGCGATGAAGGACTGCCTGGCGCAATTCGATCCGGTGCGCTTCACCTCGCTCAACCACGACTTCCACGAAGTGCTGTACCGGTCCTGCCCCAACCCGCATCTTCTGGATCTGGTGCACCGCGGCTGGAACCGGCTCAACGCACTGCGCACCTCGACCTTCAACTTCATCCCCGGGCGCGCCGCACAGTCGGTCGCCGAACACGAAGAGCTGCTTCGGCTCATTGAATCGCGCGCAGCCCCGGACGTGGTCGAGGCCGCCGCCCGGGCACACCGCTCCGCCACCCTCGACGCCTATCTCAGCCAACAAAAATCCGCATAGGGAGAACCATGAAATTCCGTTCCGATCCGGCGACACATTTACGCGGATCCTTTGCCGCGATGTTCACCCCGTTCCGCGACTCAGGTGCGGTGGACCACGATTCGCTGCGCCGCATGGTCGAGTGGCAGATCGCCTCCGGCTCGCACGGCGTCACCATCGGCGGTTCCACCGGGGAACCCGGTGCGCAATCCGTCGAAGAACGCGCCGAAGCGATCCGCACCGTGGCCGCCGCCGTCGGCGACCGGGTGCCGTTCCTGGCCGGAACCGGCACCGCGCAGCTGCCGGAGACCCTCGAGTTGACCCAAGCCGCATTCGACGCCGGAGTCGACGCCTCGATGATCATCACGCCGTACTACGCCCGGCCCACGCAGGAAGCGCTCTACCAGTGGTACGCCACGATCGCCCGGGAATTCCCGAGCATGCCGTTCATCATCTACAACGTGCCCTCGCGCACCGCCGTCGACATCGCCCCGGAAACCGTCGGCCGCTTGTTCCGCGATTTCGAGAACATCGTGGGCATCAAAGAAACCACCAAGGACTTCGAGCACTTTTCCCGGGTGCTCCATGTGGCGGGCAAGGATCTGCTGGTCTGGAGCGGGCTGGAGTTGCTCTGCCTGCCGCTCATGGCGCTCGGCGGCGTCGGATTCATCTCCGCACTGGCCAACATCGCGCCCAAAGCCTCCGCGGACATGTACAACGCCTGGATCGCGGGCGATCTGGAGACCGCGCAGCGCATCCACTACGGCGTGCATCCGCTGGTCGACCTGCTCTTCGCGGAAACCAATCCGGCGCCGGCCAAATGGCTCATGGCGCAGCGCGGTTTGATCTCCTCGGACTACGTGCGCCCGCCGCTGATCCACCCGACCGAGGGCGGATTGGTGAAGATCAATGCCTTGCTCGAAGCCGGCAAGGACTACCTGACGCCAGTCGACGCTGCTGAGGTGACCGCATGAGCCAGCACTACATCCCGGAGAATCTGCCGGCCAAAATCCAGCACCACATCAACGGCGAGTTCGTCGATTCGATCAACGGCGCCACGTTCGAGGTGCTCGACCCGGTGTCCAACACCACGTACACCACCGCTGCAGCCGGGCAGAAGGAAGACATCGACGCCGCAGTCGCCGCAGCGCGTGAAGCATTCGTCAACGGCCCCTGGCCTCGGATGAAAGCCCGGGAACGCGCCCGGGTGTTGAACCGGATCGCCGACGCCGTGGAGGCTCAGGAGGACCGGCTCGCCGAGCTGGAAACCTTCGACACCGGCCTGCCGATCAAGCAGGCCCGTGGTCAGGCGCAGCGCGCGGCGGAGAACTTCCGGTTCTTCGCAGACCTGATCGTGGCCCAGTTCGACGACGCCATGAAGGTCCCCGGTCTGCAGATCAACTACGTGAACCGCAAACCGATCGGCGTGGCCGGCCTGATCACGCCGTGGAACACCCCGTTCATGCTGGAATCCTGGAAACTGGCACCCGCGCTGGCCACCGGCAACTGCGTGGTGCTCAAACCGGCCGAATTCACCCCGCTTTCGGCCTCGCTCTGGGCGACGATCTTCAAAGACGCCGGCCTGCCCGACGGCGTGTTCAACTTGGTCAACGGCCTCGGCGAAGCAGCCGGCGACGCCTTGGTGAAGCACCCGGATGTGCCGCTGATCTCCTTCACCGGCGAGACCACCACCGGGCAGACCATCTTCCGGAACGCCGCCGAGCACCTCAAGGGCCTGTCCATGGAGCTCGGCGGCAAGTCGCCCGCGGTGATCTTCGAGGATGCGGACCTGGACGCCGCGATCGATTCCACGTTGTTCGGCGTGTTCTCGCTCAACGGCGAGCGCTGCACCGCGGGATCCCGGATCCTGGTTCACCGCAGCGTGTACGACGAGTTCTGCGAGCGCTATGCGGCCCGGGCCAAGAACATCGTGGTGGGCGATCCGCACGATCCGGCCACCGAGGTCGGCGCATTGGTGCACCCGGAGCACTACGCCAAGGTGATGTCCTATGTGGAAATCGGCAAGACCGAAGGCCGGCTGTTGGCCGGTGGCGGGCGGCCGGACGATCTGCCCGCGGGTCAGGAGAACGGCAGCTACGTCTCCCCCACGGTCTTCGCCGACGTCGCACCCAGCGCGCGGATCTTCCAAGAGGAGATCTTCGGTCCGGTGGTGGCGATCACGCCTTTCGACACCGATGAAGAGGCGCTCCAGTTGGCGAACGGCGTGAAATACGGCCTGGCCGCGTACATCTGGACCCGCGACCTGACCCGGGCCCACAACTTCGCGCAGCGTACCGAAGCCGGCATGGTCTGGCTCAACTCGCACAATGTCCGGGACCTGCGGACCCCGTTCGGCGGGGTTAAAGCTTCCGGCCTCGGCCACGAGGGCGGCTACCGTTCAATCGATTTCTACACCGACCAGCAAGCCGTGCACATCACGCTCGGCGCCGTGCACACGCCGAAATTTGGAGCCAGCAAATGAGCACCCCCGTCGACCGCGCCCAGGAGTTCCAGGCTGAGGCCCCGGACATCGTCCGCTGCGCCTACCTCGACCTGGTCGTCACCGATCTGGCCGCCTCGAGGGCGTTTTACGTCGATGTGCTGGGCCTGCACGTCACCGAGGAAGACGATGAGGTGATCTACCTCCGTTCCTTCGAGGAATTCATCCACCACAACCTGGTCCTGCGCAAAGGACCGGTGGCCGCTGCCGCCGCTTTCGCCTACCGGGTGCGCACCCCGGAAGACGTGGACAAGGCCGAGGCCTGGTACGCCGAGCGCGGCTGCCGCACGGAACGCCGTCGTACCGGCTTCACCAAGGGCATCGGAGACTCGGTCCGGGTGGAAGACCCGCTGGGCTTCCCGTACGAGTTCTTCTACGACACCGAGCACGTTGAGCGGCTCACCCAGCGCTACGACTTGTACAACGCGGGCGAACTGGTCCGGCTGGATCACTTCAACCAAGTCACCCCGGACGTGCCGAAAGGCCGGGCCTATCTCGAGGACTTGGGCTTCAAGGTCTCCGAAGACATCAAGGATTCCGACGGCGTCACCTACGCCGCCTGGATGTACCGCAAGCAGACCGTGCACGATACCGCGTTGACCGGCGGCGACGGACCGCGGCTGCACCATATCGCCTTCTCCACCCACGAGAAGCACAACATCATCCAGATCTGCGACAAAATGGGCGCGCTGCGGATCTCCGACCGGATCGAACGCGGTCCCGGGCGGCACGGCGTCTCCAATGCGTTCTACCTCTACATCCTGGACCCCGACGGGCACCGGGTGGAGATCTACACGCAGGATTACTACACCGGCGACCCGGACAACCCGACGGTCACCTGGGATGTGCACGACAACCAGCGCCGGGACTGGTGGGGCAACCCCGTGGTGCCGAGCTGGTACACCGAGGCCTCGCCCGTGCTGGACCTCGATGGCAATCCGCAGCCGATCACGGCTCGGGAAGACAAGTCGGAGCTGGCCGTGACGGTGGGGGCCGACGGTTTCTCCTACACCCGGGAGCCCGGCGAAGAAAAAGGCTTCAAACTCGGCAAGCAACTTTAGCGAGGGTCCCGGGGACAAAATACGGACGAAGGAGTTCGGATGAGCAATACCGCAATCGCTCGCAAGAAGATGTCCGGCGAAGACCGCAAGGTCCTTGCCGGGACGCTGGTCGGCACCACCATCGAGTGGTACGACTTCTTCATCTATGCCCAGGCCGCAGGTCTGGTTTTCGCCCAGCTGTACTTCGCCCCGCTCGGGCCGGCCAACTCGCCGGTGGCCCAGTTGTTCGCCTGGGCCTCGGTGGGCATCTCGTTCCTGTTCCGCCCGCTCGGCGCGATCGTGGCCGGGCATCTGGGCGATCGGATCGGCCGCAAGGCGATGCTCGTGCTCACCTTGATCATGATGGGCGCGGCCACTGCCCTGATCGGGGTGCTGCCGACCTTCGTGCAGATCGGGATCTGGGCTCCGCTGCTGTTGACTTTGTTGCGGATTCTGCAGGGCTTCTCCGCGGGCGGCGAGTGGGGCGGTGCCGCATTGATGGCGGTGGAACACGCACCGACGGCCCGGCGCGGGCTGTGGGGCGCGTACCCGCAAATCGGGGTTCCGGTGGGTCTGATTCTGGCCTCGTCGGTGATCTTCGTGCTCAATGCGGTCCTGGGCGCCGAACAGTACCTGGCCTGGGGCTGGCGGATTCCGTTCCTGGTCTCTGTGCTGCTGATCGTGGTGGGCTATGTGATCCGCCGGGCCGTGGCGGAGAGCCCGGTGTTCAAAGAACTCGCCGAGCGCAAACGCGAATCCTCGGCCCCGCTGGTGCAATTGTTCCGGAAGAACACCAAAGAGGTCATCCTCACTGCTCTGATCTTCATCGGCAACAATGCGGTGGGCTACCTGCTGATCGCCTTCTTCTCCTCCTACGCCACCAAGACCCTGAAGATGCCCACCGGCACGGTGTTGCCGATCGTCATGGTCGGTGCGCTCAGCTGGTTGGTGTTCTCGCTCTACGGCGGGGCGCTCTCGGACCGGATCGGCCGGGTGCGCACGTTCCAGATCGGCTACCTCGCATTGATCGTCTGGATGCTGCCGATGTTCTTGCTCATCGACAGCACGAATATCTGGTTGTTCCTGATCGCGGTGGTGGTGATGGGCTTCGGCTTGGGGCTGTCCTACGGGCCGATGTCCGCGCTGTACGCCGAGATGTTCCCGGTGCAGGTGCGCTATTCCGGAGTCTCCATCGGTTACGCCTTGGGCGCGATCCTCGGCGGTGCCTTCGCTCCGCTGCTCTCGCAATGGCTCCTGGACAACACCAAGTGGTCCGGCAGCATCGCGGTCTACATGATCGTGCTCTGCCTGATTTCGCTGGTCGGCGTGTCCTTCGTGAAAGAGCCCCGCGGGGTGGGCCTGCGGGTTGCCGACGCGGCGCGATAAGCCACGCCTCCACGCGCGAGTGCACACGTGGCGCGGGTGTTTTCCAAAAATACCCGCGCTAAGTGTGCGTTCGCCTGGGCCCACGGTCGCAGGGTTCCCTGGCCGAGCTTGCGAGGCGAGGGGGCGACTGGGGAGGACCCTACGTGGCGAACGGAGTTCGACACGAAAGGGCCGAACGCTCATGTGTGCACTCGCGTTGGCATTGGCAGAGGCGCCGCAGCTAAGCTGCCGAAACTACGTAGTCGGCTAAAGGATTTGAACTTGCCGAATCTGGAGCAGCCGAGCCGAAGAAGGTAACTTGGCCCGATAAGTTATCCGCGGTTCCGGCCGAACAGGGCGATGCCGCAAGCAGAACCTGGTCAGCGACCTCGCTGCCGTCCGGAGAGTGGGTCATGACTTCGCGTAGTGATTCGTCGATCGTCACCAGCCCCGGTGATCCGCGCAGATCCGTCGTCGGCACTCCGGTGATCCAAGATTTCACCCAGTGGCAACATCTGATTACCCAGTCCTTCGTGCCGGTCGCAGTGCGAACCGAGCACCCGGATCGGTTTTGGGGGCGGCTCCGCTCCAGGGTGCTCAACGACGTCTCCATTGTGGAGGTCACTGCCGCCGGTCAGACGGTCATGCGCACTCCGCGCCTGATCTCCGAATCAGACCGGATGTATTTCAAACTGAGCTTGCAGATCTCTGGAACCGGATTGTTGATCCAGAACCGCAGGGAAGCTGTGTTGTCTCCGGGCGATGCGGCGGTCTATGACACGCATCGGCCCTATTCCTTGGCTTTCGAGGGCGATTTCCGATCCATGGTCCTCATGTTCCCGCATGATCTGATCAAGCTGCCCGTGCACATGGTTGGTCAGCTCAGCGCGGTGCGATTGGCTGGGAACAGCGGCTTGGGCAGGATGGTCAGCCCGTTTTTGCTGCACCTCACGGAAAACCTCGATCAACTTTCCGGAGCCAGCGGTTTGCGGATGGCTTACCACGCTTTGGACCTGGTGACCACGATGTTCGCTGCGGAACTCGATCTAGTTCCGGAGCGCACGGATAATCCGCGTTGGACATTGTTGAAGCAGGTCCTCGATTTCATCGAAGTGAACCTACGGGATCCAAGGCTCAGCCCCGGGTTCATCGCCGTCGGCAATTTCATTTCGACCCGGCATCTACACAACCTCTTCCGTTCCGAAGGCACCACGGTGACGCATTGGATCCGTACCCGGCGGTTGGAATGCTGCCGCCGGGACTTGCTCGATCCGGCTCTCCGGCAGCACACGGTGTCCGCGATCGCCTTCCGCTGGGGGTTCATCGACGCGGCCCATTTCAGCAGGAGCTTCCGCGCAGCGTTCGGAGAGTCTCCGAGCAGTTTTCGGAACCATGGCGCAATCAACCGCTTTTGACCGCTACCGCCTCTGCGCTCCGGTCAAGATCCTGGTTCAACTTGGCGTAGCGTTCTGGGCGGCGAAGCTTGAGCCACCAACTGGCCAAGGCACCGGCGACCGCCAATGCCGGCAGGCTCAGCGGCAGATACCGGGCCAACGCGTTGTCCGAACCGACGACCAGGTCGAAGTTCCACAACACCAGGAGGACAATGCCGGCCAATCCGACGGCGCCCACTCCCGGGGCCACCAGAGTACGCCAAATCCTCCGGTCGCGTTGCCGGCGGAATGCGACCACGACGGCGACGGCAGCCAGCAACTGCAAGGTCAAGATCCCCAACGTGCCGAGTCCAGTCATGGAAGCGGTCAGTACCGCAATCGGATCAAGCCCAAGCAGATAGAACACCAAGGCGACCGCTGCCACCAATGAAAGCTGAACCAGGCTGGCCAGCTCGGGAACCCCTGAATCGCCGCGGGTACGTCCCAATGCCTTGGGCAGAATGCCGACTCTGCCGAAAGCGAAGAAATACCGGGTAGTGGAGTTGTGCAATGCCAGCAATGCCGCGAACAGTGAAACCACCAGCAAAACCATCATCACTTTCAGCAATGCCTCGCCCAAGTAAGCCTGGGCCAGGCTGAAAACCAGATCCCCGGTCGACAGACGGGCCAGGGCGGACTCTTGGGCGGACTCCACGCCGATCGCGCTGACAATCGCCCAGGTTGTGACTGCCGCAAAAAGTCCGATAAAGCCGATCGCAACAAAAGTCGCCCTGGGGATAGTGATGAGCGGTTTTCGGGCCTCCTCGCTGAACAACCCGGTAGCTTCAAAGCCGATGAAGGCATTCGCCGCGAACAGCAGTCCGACGGCCAATGATCCCGAGAATGCCACCTCAGGGGCGAAAATCTCGAAACTGAACCCGGTGCTGAACAGCACGCGGAGATTGAAAACCATCAAAATCGCCACTTCGAGGACCAAGCAAACCCCTAGTATTTTGGCCGAGACATCGATTCCGCGCCGGCTCAAGACGAACACCGCTACGGCAAGGACCAGGCTCCAGAGAAACCACGAGGTTTCCAGCCCGGTGAAGTCTTGCAGAACACTTGCCGTGAAGAAGCCAGAGGCGCCGAGCGCGCCAGCCACGAAACAGTTGTATCCCAACAACGCAATGTACCCGGCGATGATCGCGGCCGGCCGGCCGAGGCCGCGCAGCACAAAGGTGTAAAAGCCACCGGCACTGACTACCTGCTTGGACATCTGTGCGTATCCCACAGCGAAGAGCAGCAAGACCACGGTGACGATCAGAAATGAGATCGGCATGCCGCCGCCATTGCCCAACGCGATCCCCAAGGTTGCCACCACGACGATCCCGGTCAGCGGAGCCACTGCGGCAAGTACCAGGAAAACGATGCCGGCCACACCGAGGGAGTTCGGCACGAGCGTAGTCCGAGACGCAGAAGCGCTCGAAATTCGTTCTGAATCCGGGGAACTTGCCATCATCATCCATCCTCCAAAGGGCTCGGCGACGGAACATCCAAGACTCGATCCGTCGGTGTATCTCATTCTTGGTGGACTGGAGGAGGAATAATTGCCCACGAGCGAAGGATCTTTGACCTGGAGCGCAGTTTCTCTACACCGTTCGGCGCCGGCCGACGTTTCGAGCTGACGGGACACCATCCTCCGGCCCATTCGACCCGCGCTCAGCGACGCTCGAAGACCTGCTCCCCGGCGAACCAGGTCTGCGCCACCTGCAGATCCGGCAATGCCTCGACCGGCAGTTCGTAGGGACTCGATGCCAGCACCACGAAATCCGCAGACCGGCCAGGCGACAGGGCCCCGGCGACGTCCTCCAGACCACAGATCCGGGCGGCGTCGCCGGTGACCGCGGCCAGCGCCTCATGCAGGCTGATCGCTTGTTCCGGCCAGAGTGAACCCGGTGTCCGGCGCTGCGGATCCTGCCGGGTGACCAGCCCGTAAACCGCCTGGAAGACATTCGGTTCGAACTCCGATTGCCAATCCGATCCGACGCCGAGCAGCGCTCCGGAATCGAGCAGATCCCGGTTCGGGTGCAGTCTGCTGCCGCGGGGCTCGCCCAGCACCTGGGCGATCACCCCGGTCAGCGGTCCGGGGTACCAAAGCCCCGGCGAGATGTCCGCGGCCACGCCGAGTTCGGCCAAGCGCGGCAGATCTGCCGGCTCGATGAACTGCCCGTGCGCCAATTGGTAGCGCACGGTGTGCAGTCCGGCCGCCCGGACATCCGCGACCGCATCGAGGAAGGTCCGGACCGCGGCGTCGCCGGTGCAGTGCACTTTGGCCCCGATGCCCCGCTCGGCAGTGCTGCGCAGCCAGCGCCGGAGCTCGGCGTCGTCCATGGCCGGTTCGCCCTGCCCGCCGTCCGGGAACACCGGGGATTTCGGATAGGGCTGCAAGAAGCAGGCCGTGCCGGCCGGCGGCACCCCGTCCAAGAAGATCTTCACGAAGTCCGGCCGATGGTGCGCACTGCGGGTCTGCTCCCGTGCTCCGATGATCCCCTCGCCCAACGGCGATACACCGAACAATGGATCATTCGCCAGCATCGAGGTCACCACCCAGGCTTTCAGCCGGCCCTGCCGGTCCAGGCTGGCAAGTGCCTCCATCTGCTGCAGCGAGCTCGCACCGTCCTGGAAAGCCGTGATCCCATGGCTGTGCAACTGCCCGACGGCGTGCGCACTGAATCGCTCGAGGTCCGCCAGGCCGAACGGCTGGTCCTGCGCGATCGCCAGATCGGCAAGCACCGCTGCGCGTTCCAACAGCACTCCGGATGGTTCACCGTCTCCGGCATGCAGGATCTTCCCGCCCTCCGGATCCGCGGTGCCGGCATCGATGCCCAACCGGTGCAGTGCGGCTGGGCTGACCCAGCGGTTGTGGATGCTGTCGTCCCGGAGCATCACCTTCCGCCCCGGCGCGGCGGCGTCCAGCCAGCGTCGGGCCTCAGCGGTGTTCAGTCCGGACAGTTCATTGCTGGACCAGCTCCCGCCGACGATCCAGTCCGCCTCGGGCCGCTTGACCGCGAATTCCCGCACCGCTTCGAGCAGCAGGTCCAATGGCCTGTCCGAAGCCACCCGGACCTCGGACAGTGCGGCCTGGCCGGCCAACGAGTGGTGGTTGTGCACGTCGACGAAACCGGGCAGCACGGCTTGCCCGGCCAGATCCAGACGGACCGTCCGATTCCCAACGAACTGTTCTGCGGCCCGGCCCAAGGCCAGCACCTTGCCGGCACCGATCGCCATCGTGGTTTCCGGCGGCGAACCGTCGGCGCGCACGTCGATCCGGGCGCTGGTGAGCAACAAGTCCGCAACTGCCTCGGCCATGGTGGATCCTTCCGTCTCCCCCAGTCCAGCACTCCGGAAGCGCCCAGGCCATGCCCCTGCGGTCAGCGAACCGGGCAAATTCACGCGCGAACGCACACGTGTGCGTTCGCGCGTATGTTGGGAGGCGGGCGGGGGTCAGTCCTCGCGGGTCAGGAACTCGCGGACCCGTTCCCGGACCGGCTCGCGGTCGTAGGAGTTCACCAGCGCCCCGGCCATCCGCACCGGATCGCCGAAGAAGAAGTACTCGTAGAGCGCTTGGCGACCGGAGAACGAGGAAATCGATGCATCGTAGGCGAGCTTGAACAAACGCACCCGCTCCGGGCCGGTCAGCGTCTTGGCCTGCAGGTACAACTCGATGTCCGCCAGCGCGTCCGAGTTCACATCCGCCTCACCCGGCAGCGCCATCAAGCCGCTCGCGGAGAACTTCCGGATGATCTGCGGGAAGCGCTGCGCCACTTTGGGGTACCAGTTGCGCGCCGCGTTGAGACTGGACCACTTGGGCAGCATCACGCCGTCCTCGCTGAGCGCGGCGTCCGCTTCCGAAGCGCGCATCAGGGCTTTGCCGATCTCCACAGTCTGGATCAGTTCGGCCAGATCCTCCTGGATGTGCTGGAACCCGTCGATGCCGATCGACGCCGCCAATTCCGAGGCCAAACCCAGGAAGAACTCGCTCTTGGCGATGGTCCGGGTAACCACCTGGTGCGTCATCAACGCGCCGGCCCCGGTTTCCGAGTAGAACCCGTTGCACAGCTCCGGGTGGCCCAACATGAAGATGCGTTCCTTCGGCACGAAGACGTTGTCGAACACCACCACGGCGTCCATTTCCTCGAAGCGCGAAGCCAGCGGCTCATCATGGACGCTCTTGCCGTTGTAGAGCGAGGTGCGGCACAGGTAGCGCACGCCTTCGGCATCGTTCGGAATCGCGAAGGCGTAGGAATACGGCGCGTCCTCCGGCGTTCCGCGCAGCACCGTCGACGGGAAGACCAGCAGCTCGTCGGCGATCGGCGCGATCGTGGCGAGCATCCGCGCGCCGTGGATCACGATGCCGTCCTCGCGCTCCTCGATGATCCGCGCGGCGAGCTGTCCGCCGAGCTGCTCCGAACCGGAAACCGAGCGGTTCACCTGCGGCGGAATCAGCGTGTGCGTAGCCAGCAGATCGTTTTCCCGGCAGTGCTCGTAGTAAGCCCGGATGTTCGCGCCGAAGTCGATCCCGGAGTCGTCGCCGGCTTTCGCGAACCACTTCTCCGCCGCGGCGAGCGCGGTGAGCGAGGAATTCATGTAATCGCCGGTGCGGCCCAGGAAGCCGTTGGAGTACTCCGCCCAGGTGGAGATCGCCGCGCGCCGGTGCGCCAGGTCCTCCTGGGTCCGCGGGATCAGGAACGAGGCATTGACCTTGTCGCCGGTGCTCGGCGAGGTGAAGGTCAGCGCATCCTGGTACTTCGGATCGTGCTGCATGTCGAAAAGCTTCGCGTAGGTGCGCGCTACATTGGCGAAAGCGGGGTGCTCGGCGATGTTTTCGCTGACCACCTCGCCGTCGATGACCACGTGCGGACGCATTGCGTTCAGCTTGTCCAAGTACTGCTGGCCGGTACGGATACCCATGGCTTCTGCTTTCTTCGGGAGGGGATGTGAGATGTTCGACGGCGGCTTCAGAGCAAGTCTTCGACGCCCAGTTGGCTTTCTGGAATGGTGGTGAACCGGCTGTTCGCAAAGGCCAGGGCATCACCGTTGCGGTAATCGAAATCGACCACTTCACCGAGGTAGAGCGTGTGGTCGCCGCCGTCGTATTCGGCCCAGGGTTTGCATTCGAAGAAGGCCAGCACGTTCGCCAGCCGCGGTGCGACCTGCCCTTCCACCCAGACCGGCTCGTGTGCGGGGCGTCCGGCGAAGTGCATGGCCAGCCCCTGCTGTTCGGCGCCCAGGATATTGACCGTGAAAGGCCGATTCTTGAGTTCGTTGTGCGCCTTGGTGCTCCGGGCGATCGAAACCAGCACCAAGGGCGGGTCCATGGAGACCGAGGTGAAAGAATTCACGGTCAGCCCGTGCCGCTTGCCGGGCGCTTCGGCGATGCCGGCCCCGTCGAAAGTCACGATCGCCACGCCAGTGGCGAATCGACCGAGCGAACCCCGGAAATGATGCTCGCGGGGGCGCAGGGTACGGCGCCCGGGCTGGTCCGATGCCGGTGCGTTCACACTGTCTCCCTCGATTGCGTCCATGGATTCGAGCGTCTTTGAATGTTCTATTATCGAACATCATGTGCTAATAATGAACTATACCAATTCGTGAGCCACGCCACAAGGGAGCTTCATGGCCGCCAACGACGCAGCGCACTCGCAAACCCTCTCCCGGGGCATCCGCGCCCTGGAGATCTTGGCCGAAGCCTCCGGGGCCATGAGCATCGCCGAGCTCTCCGAAGCCCTGGGCGTGCACCGGTCGATCGCCTACCGGATCCTGCGCACGCTCGAGGACCATTCGTTGGTGGTCCGCGATGCGGCCGGACGGGTGTCCCCGGGCGCCGGACTCGCGGTGCTCGCCCGGAGCGTCTCGCATGACCTGCAAAGCGCCGCGATGCCGGAGCTGAGCCGGATCGCCGAAGAATTCGGCATGACCGCCTTCATCGGGGTCTGGGACCGGGCGGACTGCGTCACCCTGGTCACGGTCGAACCACGGCATACCGGCCCCACCGTGGCGCAGCGCCCCGGAACCCGGCACCCGCTCTCCCTCGGCGCGCCCGGGATGGCGATCCAATCGGTGCTCAGTGAGGCCGAATGGCAGCTCGCAGCACCCGGGCAACCGTACCGCGCCCAGTCGCATCAGGCGGCCCGGGAGGGTTATGCGGTCAGCCACGACGAGGTGATTCCCGGGCTGAATTCAGTGGCCGCACCGATCATTCTGCCCGGTCAGCATCCGGCAGCGATCGCAGTGGTCTACATTCGGTCCGAGCTCCCGGTCGCGACGATCGGCGAGCGGCTGCGCGACGCCGCATCCGCCATCGAGAACGCCCTGCGCTGAACCGACCCCGCGGCCCCGGGCATCGGTTCAGGCAGCCCGGCGCAGCCGCAGCGCGGTGACCAGACCGAGCACGAACAACAGGAAGGCCGCCACCACCGGAACGATGAACGCTTGGTGGTAGCCCTGGTTCTGCGCGAGCGAACCGGCGATCGAGGCACCGATCGCGGTGCCTGCAACGATCCCGCTGGCCAACGCGGTCATCACGGTGCCCAGCCAGCGTCGTGGCGCCACGATGCCGCCGATCGTGAAAATCGTGACCATGGTCGGACCCACTGGAATGCCGAGCAGGAACAACACCACGAGCATCGGCCAAATGCCCTGCGGCAGCAACAACAGCCAGGCCATTGCCGCCATCAGGGCCGCTGCGGCGACCCAACGCCAGCGGGGCACGAAACTACGCGGCCAATACGCGACCGACAAAGCTGCCGCGGCCGAGCTCAGACCCATCACGGCGTACAGCAAGCCGGCCAGTTCGGCACCGCCGGCGTCCGCAGCGACCTCGCCGGCGAAGGCGCTGAGCGACGTCTGGGTGGCGCCGAAGAACGTGCCCATGCAGACCATGCCCAATACCGGCACGGCCACGGTGAGCCAAAGCCAGCGGTCAGCCGGGGCTTCGGCCAGTCCCGGCGTCTGCTTTCCGCCGCGCAGCACCGGCACCGCATCCACCGTGCGGTGCAGCGCGAACAAGACCACCAGGGTCAGGGTCAGACTCGCGGCGAGCGCCAAGGGCAGCCAAGGTGCGATGAACGAAGCCAGCAGGCCCACGAGCGCCGGACCCAGCACAAAAGTCAACTCGTCTGCGGTGCTCTCGTAGGACAGTGCAGTGTCCAGCACGGCATCACGCCGCTCCGCGGGCGCACGCCGGACCAAGGCCATCCAACGCACCCGTGCCAACGGGCCGACTTGCGGGGAGGTCGCGCCGACCAGCCAAGCCGAAAGCAGCACCCAGACCATGGCCTGGGTGGTGAAGCCCGCCGGACTGCCCGCGGTCGAATAGCTCAGGAACAGCACCAGCGCCACCGCTGCGGCATTCGCCAAGGCCGCCGTGATCAGCACCGGCTTCTGCCCGAGCCGATCGGCCAGAAAACCCAGCAGCGGTGCGCCCATGGCCGAGCCGATGCCGACTGCACCGGCACCGAAGCCGCCGATGGCATACGACTGGCTCACTGCGGTGAGCAAGGTCAGCACCCCGACGGTGAGCATCGCCAACGGCAAACGGGCGAAAAGGCCCAAGGGAAGGAATCCGCCGCCGGAGAGACCGATCAGCTGGGAAAAGCGACCGCCCGCGGGGGTCGTCGAAAGAGCAGGTTCTGCAGTCATGTGAAATCCGTATGCCAAAAAGACGTGCATCGTCCCTCCGCCCGATGCACCCGACCCGGATACCCGTCTATTCTAGCCGATCTGAGGTCTGCGCCCGCAGTGTGGAACCCTGCCGCCCCTTCACCACGTGCAATTGCTGCGGAATCCGGAGCTTGAGCTCGGCAACATGGCTGACCAAGCCCACGGTGCGTCCGCTGTCCCGCAGCCCTTCGATCGAGGCCATCACCATTTCCAAGGACTCCTCGTCCAAGCTTCCGAAACCTTCGTCGACGAACAACGTGTCGATGCGCATGCCCCCGGACTCGCGTTGCACCACATCTGCCAGGCCAAGCGCCAAGGCCAGCGACGCCATGAACGATTCCCCGCCGGAAAGCGTACTGGTGTCCCGGCTTTGCCCGGTCCAGCCGTCGACCACCTCCAGGCCCAGACCGGACTTCTTGTTGCCGCCGGCCAAAGCGTCGGTGTGCGCGAGCAGATACCGACCGTCGCTCATCACTTGGAGCCGTTCCGAAGCAGCCTCCGCGACCTGCTCCAGGCGGGCGGCGAGCACATAGGCGCTCAGCGGCATTTTGAACTCGTTGTGGCCGAGTCCGCGCGCAGTCTCGGCCAGCCCGGTGAGCAGCTCGGCCCGGGCCCGTTCCGGTGCGGTTTGCTGCTCCAATTCGGCATGCCGGGCAGCTGCCCGTTGGACTGCGGCCAGGCTCCGACCGCAGAGCTGGTGCTGCAAGCCGGCTCGTTCTGCCTGCATAGTGGCCGTTTGGACGGTACTGCGCAGTTCCTGCAGCGCCTCCGGCCCGAGCGCGGAAACGCCGTTCGCGCGCTCGGTTGCCGCCTGCCGGACCGGCTCGGCATCGAGCCGTTGGCGCACCCGGATGGCGGCATCCTGGAAGGCGGCATTCGCCGCAGCTGCTTCGGCCAAGACTCCGTCCCGCTGCAGCGCGGCGGCGATCTCCGAGACGGAGCCAAACGGACTGCCGGCGAGTTTCCGGGCCATCGCCGATTCGGCCGCGGCGAGCTCCGCAGCCGCGGTTTCCGCCGATCGCCGGGTGCCGAGCGCCGCGCTCAACAAGGATTCGTCCTGTACCAACTCGGCCAGCCGGCTGGCCAGCGACTGATGGCCGGCCAGCCAGGCGGCGACCTTGCTCTGGCGTTCTCCGATGGCACTCTGCAGCGAGGCGCAGGCCGCCCGATGCTCCTGAACCTGCGCTCTGGCTTCGGCGGCCGCGGCCAAGGCCGCTTCGAGCCGGGGTTCCAAGCCGGCAAGTTCCGCGCCGTACTGCAGCAACTGCTGCTGCGCCGACTCCGATTCCTGCGCCTGCGCCGCGGACCGCGCCACCGCGGCGGCCAGCTGGCCCGCATCGCGGTCACCGCCCAAGGCTGCGAACGCGGCCAGTTCGGCGGCCGCCTGATTGACCGAATCCCGGATCACCGCGACGTCCGATTCGCGCCGCTCATGATCTTCGCGCGCCCGATCCTCCTCGGCCACCAGCTGCAGGCTCGTGCCTTTCAAGTCGGACGGCGCCGGGTGCTCGGTTGCCCCGCAGACCGGACACGGGTCGCCCTCGGCCAGTCCAGCGGCCAGCTCCCCTGCTGCCCGTTCGAGGCGCGCCTGCATCAGCCCCAGCCAACCGGCTTTCGACGCCAGTTGGGCAGACTCCGCGGCACGCAGCTCGAGGTCCAGGGCCCGGAGCCGGATTTCGGTGCCGCGGAATCCTTCGCCGGCGTCCGCCTCGGCTTTCGCCCGTTGCGCCGCCGAATTCCGCGACTCGAGCAAGCCGGCGTCGGCCGAAACCGAGCTCCGCTGCTCGATCAGGGCGTCCCGTTCCGCCAGCAACGAGTCGCCGAGCTCTTCGGCCGCGGACAAGCGCTTCCCTGCCGCCTCCGCTTCGGCCGCGGCTTGCTCCGCTTCGCGCTGTTGGCGCAGCAATTGGGCTTCTTCCGGCAGCAGGGACCGGACCACCGCGATACTCGCGGCGAGCGCTTTGGCCGCCGCCTCCAAGCTGCTGGCGGTCGGGCCTTGCCCAGCCGGGGCATCCGCGCCGGGAATCCACGAGCCTCGGTCCTCGAGTTTCCATTGCGCGGCCGCCTGATCCTGCCGGGCCAGCTCGTCGGCCGCCTCGGCGGCCTGCAGCCGGTCCAGATCGGGGCTGAGATCCTGCGCGGCCCGGTGCTGTTCGAGCACGCGGACCCTGGCCAGCTGATCGGCCTCGCCCGCCTGCACGAGTTCCGCCGCGACTTCGGCGGCCGCCAATTCGGCATGCCTGGCCGCCAGATTTTCGGCAGCGCCGAGTTCCGCCGCAGCCCGGGCCGCTGCTTCCGCCGCCTGTTGGGCCGAGGCCGAAAGCTCGGCCTGCCGTTCGGCCAGAACCCCGAGCAGATGTTCGAAGTCGACTGGCCCGGCGTCCGGGTTCGGCGTCGGACCGTCCTGCGCCGCCTCCGGCGACGCCGGGAGGAATTCTTCGGCCTGCAAGCGCGCCGCGTGCAGGATTTCGGCGAGTTGTTGCTGCGCCGACTGCACGCCGTCCTGCGCCGAACTCGCGGATTCGAGCAATTTCTGTTCCAGCGAGCGGAATCGTCCGGTGCCGAACAGCTGCTGGAGCAGCACCTGGCGTTCTTTGATGTCCGCCCGCAGGAAGGCCGCGAATTCGCCTTGCGCGAGCATCACCACCTTGGTGAACTGCTCCCGGCTCATGCCCAGCAGCGCCTGGATCTGGTGTGCTGCCTCCTCGTTCCGGCTCGACAACGCGACCCATTCGCCATCGAGCTTTTCCGAAAGCAGCGCCTGGGCGTTTTCGCGCACCGTCGACGAGCCACGCTTGGCCGGGCGCAGCCAGGCCGGGCTGCGGAGGATCCGGAACTGCCGGCCGGGAATGCTGAACTCGAGCAGGACTTCGGGTACCAGGTCCGCCGGGGCATGGTCGCTGCGCAACCGCTGACCGCTTTGCCGGACCCCGGGGACGCTGGCAAAGAGCGCAAAACAGATGGCATCCAAAACACTGCTCTTGCCGGCTCCGGTCGCCCCCTCGAGCAAAAACAGCCCCTGCTCGCCCAATCGGTCGAAATCGACCACCTGACGTTGCACGAAAGGACCGAATGCCTGGATTTCCAGCCGGTGGATTCTCATGCCGAGCCTTCTGCGGCACGGACTTCGTCGACGGCGGCAGCGAGCATCGACGCCTCCGTCGCGTCGATCGGGGCTGACCTGACGTGTTCGAAAAAGCTGGCGCTGATCTCCAGATCGCTTTGCGCCTCGGCGATTCGCCGCGCATAGCTCTGCCGCACCGGCCTGGCCCCGAGAGGCGGTTCGTGCTCCAGCACCAAGGTCAGCGGGAACCGCTTGCGGAGCTTTTCCATCGCCTGCACCGGCCTGCGTTCATCGGTCAGCGTGACCTGGCAATAAGCGTCCGCCGAATCCGCGAAACGGGGCTCCGCGAGCAACTCCGCGAGCGTGCCCCGCAGCACGGACAGGGCCCGCTCGGCCGGCCAGCTGACCGGTTTCACCGACTCCACCCCGGTGGCGGAAAGCTCCACCAGCCACCCGCCCTTGGCCTGATCTGCTTCCGCAAAGGAATAGGCCAGCGGCGAGCCGCTGTAACGCACCGATTCGGACAATCGCTGTCTACCGTGCAAATGGCCCAACGCGACGTAATCGAAGCCCTCGAAAAGGTCCAACGGCACCGCTCCGATCCCGCCGGAACGCATCCCGCTGAGCTCCCGTTCGCTGCTTGAACCGATCCCGCCGCTGGCGAAAGTGTGTGCCATGAGCACTGTCCGGGTTCCCCGCCGGGCGGTGGCATCGGCATGCACCCGGCGCAGCGCCGCAGCGGTGACCGACTCGTGGTCCGGAGCCTCGACGTCGAGCTCCGCCGCCACCATCCGCGGCTCCAAATAAGGCACCGCGTAGACCGCGATCTTGCCGCCGTCGAAAAGCACCGGCCGGTCCAGGTCCGCGACGGCGGCCCGGATGTGCACGCCGCCATGGCCCAGGATTTCGCTCGCGAAGCCCAACCGGCTCGCCGAGTCGTGGTTCCCGCTGCTGATCACGACCTCGACGCCGGCCGCCCGCAACCGGGCCAGCGTGGCACTGAAAAGCCGGACCACGTCGACCGGAGGCAGCGCCCGGTCGTAGACGTCCCCGGAGATCAGCAAGACGTCGACCTGTTCGTGCTCCACCGTCGCCAGCAGCTGGTCGATGAACCGTTGCTGGGCGGCCAGCAGCCCGACGCCGTGGAAGGACCGGCCCAAATGCCAATCGGAGGTGTGCAGGAAACGCATAGCGCAAGCCTATGGGGTGCCACCGACAGCCGAAAAACAGCCGGGCCCGTGAACCGGGCCCGGCTGTTCGGGACTGCTGCGGCTTCGGCTACTTCTTGTCGCCGGCCGAGCCTTTGGCCGGACCGTCGAAGAAGTCCTTGGCTTCGGGGTCGACTACGGGCTCGTCGGCGACCACGGAGCGGGCCGGCACCGGCTTCGCCGCGGCCTTGGCCGGAGCCGGGGCATCGGCCTCTTCGGTATCGGCTTCTTCGTCGGCGTCCGCCAATTCCACCGAGTCGACTTCGGCAGCCGCCGGCTTCTTGCCGCTATCGCCTTCCGGAACCACGAAACCGCGGTAGATCAAGCCGGCCAACGCGGCACCGACCAGCGGTGCCACCCAGAAGACCCAGAGCTGTCCGAGCGCATTGCCGCTGGAAAAGAACACCACGGAGATCGAACGGGCCGGGTTCAGTCCGGCATTCGTCAGCGGCAGCATGGCCAGAATCAATACTGCGTAGGTGAAGCCGATCGCGATCGGGGCGACCGCCTTGTTCACCGAGGGGCGCCAGGCGGCAAGCACTACCGCGACCAGGACCGCACCGCCCACCAACTCGATCAAGAGCGCGCTGTACAGCGGAAGCTGGTTCGGCGAGCTGGTTTCAAAACCGTTGGCCAGCGCCTGGAAAACCGTGCCGATCCCGCCGCCGGTGCTGGATTGCGTGCGGAATACCGGCAGCGAATTGAAGATCACGAAGAGCACGAGCCCGGCGAACAAGGCTCCGAGCACCTGCACCACGACGTAGTACAGCGCGTGCAGCCACTTGACCCGTCCGGCGATCGCCGAAGCGAGCGAGACGGCCGGGTTGAAGTGGCCGCCGGAGACCTTGCCGAACAGGATCGTGACCGCGACCAGGGACAAACCGAAGCCCAAGGCCACCGAAAGCGAGTTCCCGGTCTGCTGCACGGCCGACAACGTCGTTCCGATGCCGCCGAAGATCAAGATGAACGTGCCCAGGAATTCCGCTCCCAGGCGGGCGACGAGCGAGTGCTCGCGGGGTGTGCTTTCGAGCTCGGTTTCTTCTGAAGCGGTGGCCACAGCCATATCATTCCTTTGTTCGGGAGGCGGTCGGGGAATACCTGGAGAATACTGTACCGGCTCTGCTCTGTGTGCTGCCTGTGCCCACGCCGTCGAATGCCGGTACATTGGTCCGCATGCAGATCAGCTTCGCGTCCAGGGTCCACGGCTGCCTGATGGGCGGCGCACTGGGCGATGCCTTCGGGTACCTCGTCGAATTCGACGACACCGCAACCATCAGGCGGAGGTTCGGCCCTGCCGGATTGCTCGATCTGTTTCAGGCCGCCGGCCCGGTGGAGTTTTCCGATGACACCCAATTGACCCTGTACACCGTCGATGGTTTGGCCGAGGCCTTGGAGTGGGCGCAACAAGGCGTGCCCGCGGATCCCACCGCCTGTCTGTGGTTGGCCTATCTGCGCTGGCTGCGCAGCCAGGGCGAATCACCGGTGCTGGATTCCGCCCCGGTGCCACCACTGCGCTGGATCGACAGCCAAGCCGTACTGCAGCAGCAGCGCCATCCGGGCAAAGCCTGCCTGAACTCTTTGAAGACCGGCGAAATGGGCACGCTCTTCCGACCTATCGATCCCGAAGCCAAAGGCTGCGGCTCCGTGATGCGCTCGGCGCCGTTCGGGCTGATCGGCCATCTGGAACCGGCCACGGTGGCCAAGATGAGCATGAACGGGGCCGCGTTGACCCACGGGCACCCGGTGGCGATCCAGGCTTCGGCCGGATTCAGCTGGCTGATCCACCAACTGGCCGTGGCGCAGCTTCCATTGGACGCCGCCGTGGCCTCGATGCTCGGCTACCTGCGCGGGCTGCCGGCCGAACCCGATCTGCTGGCCCGGATCGAAACCGCGGTCGCTCTGGGTTCCGCGGAACTGCACAGCCCCGATCGGCAGCTCCGCGGCGATGAACTCTGCGCCGCGGTCGGCGCGGGCTGGGTCGCCGACGAAGCCTTGGCGGTCGCCGTCTACGCGGTTTTGGCCAGCTCGGATCCGGCGGCCGGGCCGAGCGAGCACTTCCGTGCCGCGATCCGGATCGCGGCAAACCACCCCGGCGACTCCGATTCCACCGCCTCGATCGCCGGAAACATCCTGGGCGCGTATCACGGGATGGCCGGCCTGCCGGAAGATTGGCTCCGCGTGGCGGAGGCGCCGGAATTGATCCAGGCGATGGCCGACCTGCTGCTGCGCTCCAGCGGCCTCGAGCCGGCCGCGGACGGTGCCCCGGACTGAACTGGCGGCCCAGGCTCAGCCCGCCGAGCGAGCCGGCCAAGACAGCCGGTCAAGTCAACCGGCCGGCGTGCCTTCACGACGCGCGGCAGTACCGAAACCGACGTTGTTGCAGGCCTCGCAGACCGAGGCCGGAATCACTCCACGGCGCTGCAAAAAGCCGAAAATCACACATCCCAGGCAGAAGCCCAGGAACGATTCGAGCGACGCCGCGACGACCAACAGCAGCAGCAAAGTCCAGGCGAGCAGGGGCGCACCGGCGAAGTAGGACACCGCTGCGGCGATCGAGATCACCGCGCCCATGCCCTGGGCAAAACGCTTCGGCGGCCCGGCTACCAGTTTCGGCGCACCCAACCGGGGTGCCAAGACCTTCACCGAGAGCAGCGCGAACGGCGAAATCCGTGGCCCGAAAAGCACCCGGAGCACGAAGCCGGCGGCCAACAACACCAAGCCCCAGCCCCAACCGGTGATCAAGATGATCAGCGCGAATACCACGACCAGGCCCGCGGTGAACCTGGCGGCATATTCGTTGACCGGGTTGGGGAATCCGAAAATCCGGTTCAGCAACGGCCGGCGTACCGAGACCAGCGGCGTGCCCTCCGGATCGCCGACCGTGCTGGCGACCCGCTGTGGTTCGAAAAGCTGTGCCATTTCCTCAGGGTAGGACTGGCTGCCGTGCCTACCCAAGGATTGTGTCGAACTAAGTCCGCCCGCGGCTGTCCGGCGAGCGCGCCGGGCCACCGGTGGCATCCAGGACGGCGAGCAACCGGGCCTTGGCCACCATCCGGTAGGAGCCGTCCAGGAGCTCCGCCACTTCCTGCCAATCCACCTCGGCGGCTGCGAAATCCAGGCCGAGCCAACCCGCCGAGGCGAGATACGAGGGCAGGTAGAACCGGTCATCGGCAAGCAACGCTGCGTGTTCGGCCGGCTCGGCCAACACCAGGATCGACGCCGGTCGCGGGCGTCCGGACTGACCGTGGCCGAAGTAGCCGAAAACCTTGCCCGACTCCCCCGCACGGAAGGTCGGCCGACCATGCGACTCCCGCTCCACGGCCTCGGGGAAGGCCAACGCGACCTCGCGCACCCGGGCCAATACCGGATCGCCGTCGTCGTACATCCTCGGATGCGCCATCTGCCGAGTCTATCCGGCAGGTATAGGCTGACGGAATGGCAGAGCACGGTGCGGTGGTAGTCACCGGAGGCAGCAACGGGATCGGATATTTCATCTCGGAGCAACTGGCCCAAGCCGGCCGGCCGGTGATCATTGCCGCGCGAAATGCCGAGCGGGCGCAACTGGCAATGGACGCGATCCGGGAGCGGGTCCCCGGGGCGGAACTGAGCTTCCAGGAGCTCGACCTGGGCTCGCTGGCTTCAGTGCGCAGGGCCGCCGACGCACTGGCCGGGAACGGACCGCTCGCGGCGGTCGTGGCCAATGCGGGCGTGGTGCACGATCACGGGCCGGCCAGCACCAGCGACGGTTTCGAGCTGTTCTTCGGCACCAACCACTTGGCGCACTTCGCGCTTTTGGCCCGCTTGTTCCCGGCCTTGCGTGCCACTCCGGGCGCCCGGATGGTGCATTTGGGCAGCCTTTCGCATCTTTGGGCCAAGCCGGTCACCGGGCTGCCCGGCGAGCGCAGCTGGTTCAGCAACTACCAGAATTCGAAATTGGCCGTGATGCAATTCGGTTTCGAGCTCGACCGGAGGCTGCGCGCGCACGGCATCGAGGCACGCTCCGTGGTGGCCCATCCGGGGAATGCCCCGAGCGCTTTCACGCCGGAGCGGCCCGGTCTGCACTTGCGCGAGCCGATCCATCCCCTGCTCAAGGCCGTGGTCGGCAATTTCTCCCAGGGCAAGGACGCCGGAGCCTGGCCCGCGGTGCATGCGGCGATCGGCGAAGACGTCCAGGGCGGTGCCTTGTGGGGCCCGGGCCGGTTGTTCCAGTTGCTCGGCCGGCCTGCCCCAGCGAAAGCCTCAGCCCAGGCGTACGACGGCGGCCAGGCCACCAGGTTGTGGCAGCTCTCCGCTGAGCTGACCGGGGTGGATTTCGACTTCTAGCCGATCATCTGCATGAATTCGCCTTCCGAAAGCACTTCGATCTGCTGACCCTTGCCATGCAGTTCGAGCACCCGCTTGGCCTTCGCAGTCAGTCTGGAGCCGGCGGTCTGACCGCGGCGCAGATCGGCTGCGATGAATCCGTCGCCCACCACCAGGACCGTGGTCTTCCGGGTCACGCTGGACGCCGGCCGGGCCCCTGCCTGGGCGGCCTTCGCTTTCGCGCTGCCGCGCGAAATCTGCAGGTTCCCGGTGAACACCACGGTTTGGCCGAACAGCGGATGATTCGCGTCCGCGTCCGGATTCGGCTCGGGGTTGTCGCCTTCCTCCGGCCAGCCCAGCCAGTTCCCCGGCTCCAGCGCGCCGGGCAGCGGCAGGCCCTCGGCTTCGAAGGCGTCCAATACCGGCAGGGCGAGCCCGAGCCCCCGGTACAGGTCCTGGATCGTCGCGGCCCCGTGCCGGCCGGCGATGTCGATCATGATCCCGGCGCAGGCCCGGGCGTCCTCGATCGCGTCGTGGTGGTTGATCAGCGGCACGCCGGCCGCTTCGGCGACGAACGGCAAGGAATACGAGGGCAGCGAATAGCTGCGTCTGGCGAGCATCACGGTGCAGGCGTAATCGTAACGCGGGCCGGATTTCGCGGAAGCCTGCTGGGCCGCCCGCATCACACCGGTATCGAAAGCCGCATTGTGCGCCACCAGGATGTCATCGCCCAGGAAACCGGCGATTTCGTCGAACACCGTCTCGAACCGAGGCTGGCTGGCCACTTGGTCCGGAGTCACCCCGTGGATCGCGATGTTCCTCGGGTCGAAGTGATCATGCCCGGCCGGCGGACGCATCAGCCAGAAAGCCTCTTCGATGATCCGCCCGTCACGCACCCTGCTCAGGCCCACGGCGCAAGGCGATCCCCTGAAGCCGTTGGCGGTTTCAAAGTCGATCGCAGTGAAATCCAAACTCACCTTCCAAGGTTAGCTCCGGGTTCCGACGATTTCGGCTCCGGCACGCCCCGGCCGGGTCCGCCGACCGGGCCGGCACCCGGCCCGGCTTTGCATTCCGGCCGTTTTCGGTAGGCTCTTGCTGTGAGCACACGAGCCAACTGGTATCTGTTCGACTACGGAATGGTCATATCCGAAGCGCCGACCGAGCAGGATTGGGCGGCGCTCTCCGAAGCTGCCGGCTTGCCTTTGACCAATCCGGACGGGCCTTACTGGCAATACCGGGTCGACTACGACGCCGGACGAATCGGCGTCGCCGAGTACTGGCAGCGCGTCGTGGGCCGGGAAATCTCGGACGGCCTCCGCGAAGAATTGCACGCGCTCGACCTGCGCGCCTGGTCGAATCTGAATTCGGACACCCTCGATGTGTTGGAGGCGATTGATTCCAGCGGCGTCAAAATGGCCCTGCTGTCGAACATGCCCACCGAGATGGCCGACTTTTTCCAGCATTCGAGTGTTTGGGCGAAATACTTTTCCCGGCTGTTCTTCAGCGGCCACCTCGGCCTGGTGAAACCCGAGCCGGAAATCTACCAGCATGTGCTGCAGGAACTCGGTGCCAGCGGCGACCAGGTGGTTTTCATCGACGACCGGCAGGAGAATCTGGACGCGGCGGCCAAGCTCGGCATCCGCACGGTGCTGCACCACCCCGGCGTCGAACTCGCCTCGGAACTGGGCCTCTGAGCCGGTTCCGAGGCGAGCCGGAGGATTACGGCGTGATCCGGCGGAGCAGCAGGTAAGACCCACCGGCCAAGAGCACGCAAACCGCCAGGATCCAGGCCGCCAGGCTCAAATTGCTCTGCCCGCCGAACCAGCCGAAGAATTCGAGCCACTTCTGCTGCCAGGTCAGCAAACCGATCAGGCCGACCAAGATCAGGCCCAGACCGACGCTCGAGACCACCAGCCCGGTGGCCTGCCAGCGTTTGTAGACCGTGGCGCCGAGGAACCCCATCAGGTACAGCAGCATCATGACCGCGAAGAGGAAAAGCACCACGGCATACCATGGTCCGTCGGAGATCCAGGGCAGATTGAACATGTGGCCGTTCATCCCCCAGCCGTTGCTGGCCACTTCGACCAGGCCGGCGATCCAGAAGAGGAACGCCATGGCCAGGGCGACGCCGCCGAAGAGCAACATCGAACCGAGGTAGAACGCCCGGCGGCTGATGCTCAGACCTTGCGAGAACGGAAAGGTCAAAGTCAACGCCTGGATGCCCAGCCCGAAGAAGTACCAGATCGGCGCCTGGCCGGCGCCGGAGAATTTGTAGCTCTCGCTGTTCGGGATCATGGCCCAGATAGCCGCGCTGAGCGCGAAGGCCGCCACCAGGATCACGGCTGGCAGGCCCAGGAAGGTCCATTTGTTGAGCATCTGCATTCGGACCACGTTGATGACCTTGCTCATCGGAGCGCCTCCTTGGCTGATTCGGGTTCGGCACTGGAACCGGGCGCGGCGAAGTCTGCGGCCGCTGAATTGATGGTCTTCCGCACGATCAGCTGTTGCAGCGAGACCGGTGCCAGTTCGAGGCCGAGTTCTGCGGCTTCCTGGCGTTCGGCCGGGCTCAATTGCCCGTTCACGGTCACCGAGGCCAGTGAGGCGAAGCTCTCCCGGTGCAAAATCTCGCGACCGGTGGTGAAGTGCTCGATCCGGGCGGCCGGGCCGACCACGGTGACCGCACTGCCGCGGATCGCTTCGGCGTCGTTGTCCATGATGATTTTGCCTTTGTCGATCACGATCACGTGCTCGAGCAAGTTGGCCACCTCGTCGATCAGGTGCGAAGAGAGCACGATCGTCCGGGGGTATTCGGCGTAATCTTCGACCAAGCGGTCGTAGAACAGCTGCCGGGCCACCGCATCCAGGCCCAGATAGGGTTCGTCGAAGAAGGTCAGCTCGGCGCGCGACGCCAAACCGATGATCACGCCCACCGCAGAAAGCTGCCCGCGGGAGAGCTTCTTGATCTTGCGCTTCATCGGCAGCTGGAAATCTTCGATCAACCGGTCGGCCAGCTCCTGGTCCCAATGCTCGAAGAAGATCTTGGCCGCGGCAAACGCATTCCTCGCATCGAAATCGTCCGGATACTTCTGGGATTCCCGGATGAAACAGATCCGGCTGAGGATCTTGTCGTTTTCGTAAGGATCGCCGCCGAAGACTTCGACTTCGCCGCTGCTCCGGAAACCCTGTGCGGTCAAAATCGACATCACCGTGGTCTTGCCGGCACCATTGCGGCCGAGCAGTCCGTAGATCTTGTTCGGCGCAAGGTCGAAGCCCACCCCGTCCAAGGCCTTGAAGTGCCGGTATTGTTTGGTCAGATTCCGCACCCGCACCACGGGCGGTTCGGTGCTGGGCATTCGACTCATCGGGTCACAGCTCCTTCGTTTTCGGCCGCGAGTTCACCATCGCGGGTGATCATCTCGGCGAGTTGGTCGTTGTCGATGCCCAATTTGCGGGCTTCCAGCCGCAAGGGCTGGACGTACTGCTGAAAGAACTCCTCACGCCGGCGGGCCACTACGGCCTGGCGCGCTCCGGTTGCCACGAACATTCCGATTCCTCGTCGCTTGTACAAGATGCCTTCGTCAACCAGCAGGTTGACTCCTTTGGCCGCAGTCGCCGGGTTGATCCGGTGGAACGCGGCGAATTCATTGGTCGACGGGACCTGCGTCTCTTCGGCCAGATGCCCGTCCACGATGTCGTTTTCGATCAGTTCCGCAATCTGCAGAAAGATCGGTTTGCTGTCATCGATCACGGAGTCCCCCAAGCAGTCGCTGCCAAGCTGGTTACTTGGTTAGCCGGTTCATTACTCATGTAACTAACCTAAGAGGCACATTTGCCCTTGTCAAGCCTGCGCCGAACCGAACCGCGGCTAAGCTTGGCGTGTGAATCGGATCGTCAAGGTCAGCGCTGTCGCCATGCTCAACGCGGACAACGAATTGCTTACCGTGCGCAAACGGAATTCCCTGCGCTTCCAGCTCCCCGGCGGCAAGCCCGATCCCGGCGAGTCGGCGCTGCAAACCGCGATCCGGGAAGTTCGTGAGGAGACCGGCCTGGCAATCCCTGCCGGGCAGCTGCAACGTCTGGGCAGTTGGCTCGGCGAAGCCGCGAACGACGACGCCGACCAGGTGCAGGCCGAGCTCTACCTGGCCGCCGGCCATTGGATTCCGACCGCGCAGGCCGAGATCGCCGAGTTGCGCTGGATCCCGCTCACTGCCGACGGTGCCGAACTGGCCCCGCTGCTCCGCGAGTTCCTGCTGCCGGAGCTGCGAGCTCGCAGCATTCCGGCCGTTCCTTCCGAGGGCTAGCCCGCGCTCTCCGGACGCGGGGCCGGCTTCAGCAACGGCCCCTCGGCCCGATCCGGACTCCCCGGCGCATTCGGCGTGGTGCGGATCTGCGCCTGCACCCGCCGCTCCAGGGCGGCCACCGCCTCGTCCGGCAGCAGCAGAAGCCCATCGAGTTCTTTGCGCGCCCGGTGGTAGGCAAGTTGGCGTTCGGCCTGGGTGGAAGCCTCATCGACCGCCATGCTGAGCAATTTCTTGGCCGTGCCCAGGCGCTGCCGCTCCGGCTCGCTGTAGTGTGCGTCCTTGATCCGCTTGGCTTCGCGTTCGGCGACGTCGAAGGCGACCTCGAAATTCCGCAGCGCTTGGCGGTACTCGCTCAACTGCCCGTCGCTGGCAAGATCCGTCGGCACGGCTGGTCGCAGCCCGTCGGCGAGTCGCTTGGCGCGGAGGAATTCGACGGTGAGCGGTTCCCGGACGTCGGACATCATCGGGAAATCGATCAGTTTGGCCACGTCCAGTTCATACGCCAGCCAACGGGAATTGACCGCATCGTGATCGGCGAAGAGGCGCAGCGCTTCTTCCTGGCGCGACTGTTCAGCGGTCTTGCCGAGTGGTGCCGCTGGTCCGTAGTCCGAACCGCCGGCCGCCACGCGCCTGGAATCCCGACCGCCGCGATCGCGCTCCAGCCGGCGGCGCGACCTGCCGAAGCCGCCGAAAGTACTCCTGATGATCCCGCCGAAAACCGGGAGCAAAAAGATCAACCACCAGTATCCGAGGATCTTATCCATGCCAGCTCACCAGTCCATCCTGGCACTTCGGGCCGGGATGCTCAATGACGGATGTCACCAGTCGCGCCGCAATCCTCCGCAGCAGCCTGCCGATTGCCTGCCGCGCCTGACAGAATGGGCGAATGGAATTCTCGCTGACCCTGCTCGCTGCGATCCTTTTGGTCTGTGCGGTCAGCGCGCTCGGCCGGAAAATCAACGTTTCGGCGCCCCTGCTGCTCGTGGTGATCGGCTGGGCGATCTCCTACCTGCCCTTCGTGCCGAAGCTGGAACTCAATCCGGAAATCGTGCTCCTGGCCCTGTTGCCGCCGCTGTTGTACGCCGCCGCGCTGCAAACCTCGTTGATCGACTTCCGCTCCAACCGTCGTGCCATCGGATTGCTCTCGGTCGGCTATGTCATTTTCGCGACCTTCGCCGTCGGGCTGGTGGCCTGGTGGGTCTTCCCGGGGATTCCGCTGGCTTCGGCGATCGCGCTGGGTGCGGTCGTGGCACCGCCCGACGCGGTCGCGGCGACCGCGATCGCCCGCCGGGTCGGCCTGCCCCGGCGGATCGTCAGCGTCCTGGAGGGGGAATCCCTGGTCAATGACGCGACCGCCTTGGTTTGCCTGCGTGCCGCGATCGCGGCCTCGGCCGGCGCCGTTTCGGTCTGGCAGATCGGCGGGCAATTCCTCTGGGCCGCCGGTGGCGGCATCGTGATCGGCCTGGTCGCGGCGACCATCCTGATCCAAATCCGCAAACGGGTGCGCAATGTGGCGATCAACACGTCGATGTCACTCGCGGCGCCGTTCCTGGCCTACTTGCCGGCCGAGGAGTTCCGGCTCTTCGACGTACCGGCTTCCGGGGTGCTGGCGGTGGTGGTCTGCGGATTGCTGATGGGCGCCAAGAGCCCTGCGATGCCCGGCGGGGCTTCGCGATTGAGCCAACGCAGCAATTGGGCCACGGTGCAGTTCCTGCTGGAAAACTCGGTCTTCCTGCTGATCGGCCTGCAGGGCAAATGGATCCTCGAAGCGGTGCAGCAAGACGATTTCAACGCCGCGACCGTTTGGTGGGGCTGCTTGGCGGTTCTGGCCGCCGTCTTGCTGCTGCGCCCGGTCTGGGTGTTTCCAGCCACCTACCTGGCGCGCTTGTTCCCTGGCATCCGGCGGGCCGAGCCGCATCCGCCATGGACCACGCCCACGGTGATCTCCTGGGCCGGCATGCGCGGAGTGGTGACCCTGGCCGCGGTGCTCTCTCTGCCCGAGGACTTAGAACATCGGCCGGTGCTGGTTTTGGCAGCGCTGGTCGTGGTGGCCGGGACCTTGGTCATCCAAGGCTTCACGCTGCCCTCCCTGGTCCGGGTGCTCGGACTGCGCGGGCCGGACCGGCGGGAGGACCTGCTCGCCGAAGCCGCACTGATGCAGCGCGCGACCACGGCGGGCCTGGCCAAGCTCCGGGAAGTCACCATCGACGAGGACCCGCCCGAGGTGCTCGCGATGCTCAAACGCCGCACCCAGGAACGCGGCTTGGCCGCCTGGGAACGGCTCGGCCGGCCGGAAGCCGAAGGGCAGACGCCGTCGCAACGCTACGGCCAACTGCGCCGCGCGATGCTGCAGGCCGAACGCGATGAAGTGCTCAGTCTGCGCCGGACCGGCGACTATCCGCACGACGTGCTCGCCGAGGTCCTGGACCGGCTCGACGTCGAAGAGTCGATGCTGGAAAACGCCACCGAAGACAGCGTGTTCGATGATCCGAGCGAATTCCCAAGCCGCACCGATGGTTGCGAGCACCTGGCCGCGGCCGGGGATTTGCCGATTCCGGAAACGCCGGAATGCCTGGATTGCCTTCGGGAAGGCACGGTTCCGGTACACCTGAGAATGTGCCTGAGCTGCGGCGCGGTGGGCTGTTGCGATTCCTCCGAGGGACGGCATGCCACCCGGCATTTCCACGGAACCGGACATCCGGTCATGCGCAGCGTCGAGCCCGGCGAGTCTTGGCGTTGGTGTTACTCCGACGAGTTGCTGGGCTGATTCCGGGCTCTGCGGCCGGCAGGTGTTTTGCTGAGAAGTTCGCACAGGGCTGTGCCGTAACCTTGAATGGTGACTCTTGCATCGATCAGCCACGCCGCCCTTTCGAGTACCGGCAGCATGCCGGCCTTCGTCGGCGGCCCGGTTCCCACTGCCAGCTTTTTGCCCGATTGGCTCAATCCTCAGGTGTTCCTCGCCGACCCGGCGCTCGGGCCCTGGGTCGTGCTGTTGGTGTGCGCGATTGTTTTCGCGGAAACCGGCCTGCTCGTGGGGTTCTTCCTGCCCGGGGATTCGATGCTCTTCACGGCCGGCCTCCTGGTGGCCACCGGAACCATCCACTTCAACATCTGGCTCTTCGTTCTGCTGATCTTCATCTGCGCCTTCGCCGGCGACCAAGTCGGCTATCTGATCGGCAGAAAGGCCGGGCCGGCGATTTTCAAGCGTCCGGATTCCCGGTTCTTCAAGCAGGAATATGTCGAAAAGGCCCACGTCTTCTTCGAAAAACACGGTGGCAAAGCGGTCGTCCTGGCGCGTTTCGTACCCGTGGTGCGGACCTTCACCCCGGTAATCGCCGGAGTGGCGCAGATGAACTACCGGCACTTCGTCAGCTTCAACATCATCGGAGCCGTGCTCTGGGGTGTGGGCTTGCCGTTGCTTGGCTGGGTGCTCGGCGACCGGGTGCCGTTCGTACGGGACAACCTCGATGTGATCTTCATCGTGATCGTGCTGATTTCGGTCTTGCCGATCGCGATCGAGGTCTTCCGTGGCTGGCGCTCGAACAAGAAGAAGCAGAATCCGAGCGAAGAAGCCGTCTGAACCGGCAGCAGCCGCCCGGCCGCACCCGGCAACGGGACTAACCGAGCAGCCGTACGATCGCCGGAAGCAATTTCCGGAACGCTTCGCCGCGATGCGAGATCGCGTTCTTCTGCTGGGCGGAGAGTTCCGCGCAGGAGACCTGCCAGCCGTCCGGTTGCAGGATCGGATCGTAGCCGAAGCCTCCGGTGCCGCGGGGCTCAGTCAGCAGGCTGCCGCGCAGTTCGCCGGTCTCCAAGACTTCCAGCGGATCCGGTCCGGGCCGCACCAACGCCGCAGCGCAGACGAACTTCGCCGCCCGGTGCTCGGCGCCGATGTCGCCCAATTGCGCGAGCAGCAGCGCCAAATTCGCAGCATCGTCACCGTGCCGGCCGGCCCAGCGGGCAGAAAAAATCCCCGGCGCGCCGCCGAGCACCGCCACGGCCAATCCGGAGTCGTCGGCGATCGCCGGCAATCCGGTGGCCTGGCTGACCGCGTGCGCCTTCAACAAGGCGTTTTCCGCGAAAGTCACCCCGGTTTCGACCACATCGGGTGCACCCACCGCGGCTGCGTCCACCACCTGGCGGTCCACGTCGAGACCCGGCACCTGACCGCGCAGCAATTCGCGCAGTTCGCGCAATTTCCCCGCGTTGTGGGTGGCCAGCACCAACCGGGGCGCGGTCCCGGACGGCATCAGAGCAGGCCCAAGGTCTCGCGCTGGATCTGCGCCAACTGCTCAGTACCCAGAAGTGCCAAATCCAAAAGTTTGTTCAGCTCGTCGCGATCGAAAGGCGCCCCCTCGGCGGTGCCCTGGACCTCGACGAACTTGCCGCTTCCGGTGACCACGACATTCATGTCGGTTTCCGCCCGGACGTCTTCCACATAGGCCAAATCGAGCATCGGCACGGTGTCGATGATGCCCACGGAGACTGCGGCCACGGTGTCCACCAAAGGCTGCGCCGAGGCGGAGATGAGTTTGTTCTCCCGGGCGAAGCGGATCGATTCGGCGAGCGCCACATAAGCCCCGGTGATCGCTGCGGTCCGGGTGCCGCCGTCGGCCTGCAGGACGTCGCAGTCCAAGACGATGGTGTTCTCGCCCAACGCTTTGGTGTCGATGATCGAGCGCAGCGAACGGCCGATCAGCCGGGAGATCTCGTGCGTCCGCCCGCCGATCTTGCCCTTGACCGACTCCCGGTCGGACCGGGTGTTCGTGGCGCGTGGGAGCATCGCGTATTCCGCGGTGACCCAACCCCGGCCCTCACCGCGCAGCCAACGGGGCACGCCTTCGGTCAACGAAGCCGTGCACAGCACCCGGGTATTGCCGAACTCGATCAACGCGGAGCCTTCGGCTTGGCTGGACCAGCCCCGGGTGATCGAAATGTCGCGGAGTTGGTCGGCGCTGCGCCCGTCGGCGCGTTGCACGGAAGAAGACAGGCTGGGGATCGATGACATGCTCACCAGCCTACCCAATCCCAGCCCGCGGAGCAGGCCCGGCGGGCCGGCCGGCGCTGCGGCAACGGAATCCTCCGGAGGCCGGAGCGGCGGGCCGCCAGATTGGATCGCCGGATCGCCGGGATCCTAGATCGTGTAGTGCACTCCGGCCACGGCAACCGCCACATCGCCGGTGAAAACGGCTTTGGCTTCTTCGACGACCACCACCGGATCGGTCCAGACCGGCAGATGGGTCAGCAGCAGGCGGCGGACTCCGGCCTCGACGGCGGCTTCAGCAGCCCGTTTGCCGGTCAGATGCACGCCTTTGATCGCATCGTCCCGGCCTTCCTGGAAGGCTGCTTCGCAGAGGAAGAAATGCGCGTCTTGCGCAGCTTCGACCAAGCCTGCGCAGGCGTCGGTGTCCCCCGAGTAGCTGAGCACCACGTGCCGGTCCACCCCGGTGCCGTCGAACTCGTCGACTTCGACGCGCAGTGCGTAGGCCTCCTCCATCGGATGGTCTACCGGATACGGCGTGATCGTGAAAGGACCCAGTTTCACCGGTGCACGTTCCGCCCAAGTGATGAAATCGAATTCCTCGCTCATCCCGGGTTCCGGGTCCAGGCCATACGCGGTGGCCAGCCGTTCCGCGGTCGCGGCCGGGCCCCAGACCGGGATCCGGCCGGTCGGCCAGCCGTCGGGATTCCAGCGCACCGCCACGTGCAGGCCGCACAGGTCCATGCAGTGGTCCGGGTGCAAATGGCTCAGGAAGATTCCGTCGATATCGGCCAGGTCCATGTATTTCTGCACCGCGCCCAAGGCGCCGCTGCCCAGATCCAGGAGGATCCGCCAGGGCCGGGTGCCGTCGTGCGCGGTCAGCAGATAGCACGATGCCGGGGACTGCGGCCCGGGAAACGACCCGCTGCAGCCGACGATGGTGAGCTTCATCCGGCACGTCCGGCCTGCGCGCCCTGCCCGGCTCGCGCGGCACGCAGCATTTCCGGCGTGATCCGGGTCAAAGAACCGGTGGGATAGTGTGCCGAAACGTGCGCCGCATGTTCCACCGCGAGCACTTCCGGCCCCAGGAACCGCCTGGCCAGGGCGCCGAAGCTTTCGGCATCCCCGGTGGCCAGAAACCGGTGTTGCGGCGGCAGCTCTTCGGTCCGTTCCAAGTCGTGCTCGAGCAGGGCCCGGTATACGTCCTTCGCGGTTTCCTCGGCGCTGGAGACCAGGGTGACACCGTCGCCCATCACATAGGAAATGACTCCGGTGAGCAAGGGGTAATGCGTGCAGCCCAGTACCAAGGTGTCGACTCCGGCCGCCTTCAGCGGGGCCAGATACGCCTCCGCGGTGTTGAGCAGTTCCGGTCCGGAGGTGATCCCGGATTCGACGAAAGCCACGAACTCCGGGCAGGCCGCCGAGGTCACGTGCAAATCCGGAGCCACTGCGAAGCTGTCTTCATAGGCCCGCGAGCCCACGGTGGCCTCGGTGCCGATCACGCCGATCCGGCCGCTCCGGGTGGCCGCGACCGCACGGCGCACGGCCGGTCGGATCACTTCGACCACCGGGATCCCGTGGCGCAGCGTGTACCGCTCACGGGCGTCCGGCAGCACCGCGGCGGTCGCCGAGTTGCAGGCGATGACCAGCAGCTTGACCCCGGAGTCCACCAACTCGTCCATCACACCGAGCGCGTTCGCCCGGACCTCGGCAATCGGCAATGGCCCGTAAGGGGCGTTGGCGGTATCCCCCACATAGAAAATCGACTCGTTCGGCAGCTGGTCCAGGATCGCCCGGGCCACGGTCAACCCGCCGACCCCGGAATCGAAAATGCCCACCGGCGCTTGGCGTTGCACTACCGGTACGGAATTCATCACGGCGCGCTCCCCTCGTTGCCCGGCCGCCCATCGCCCGGTCCTCCGGCCTTGGCGGATTCCAGCATTGCGCGGACCACTCCGTTCTGCACTGCGCCCACGAAGTAGAAAAGCGTCCGCAATTCCAAGTCGCCGTCGCCGGGGTCTTCGGATTCGAGCACTTCATGCAGTTCGTCGACGTCGGCCGCGGTCTGCAGGCCCAGCCGTTCGGCGAACACCAGACGTACATCGTTCAAGGCCCGGGCGAACAATTCGGCTTGCTTCAGATCGAGCTTGAGCTCATCGGAATCCAACATCAAACTGGCTGCCTGCAAGGCACCGATTTTGCTCTGCCGCACCGAGCGCTCGGTGAGCCGGCGCAACTCCAGGGCCGCAGTGCCGTCGCCCTCGACCCCGTCCGGGAGCAGGCGGCGCAAAGCCGGGTCCTCGGGCACCTGCACTTCGTCGTCCCAACCGATGATCGCGGCCAGCGGATCCGCTGATTCCGGCGGTTCCAGGAGCTTGATCACCGAACCGATCACGCCCTGCAGGATGTGCCGCTCGTCCGGACCGATGAATGCCGTGATTCCGGTGGTTCCGGAACTGAAACCCTCAGACATCTGATTCCTTGCGGACGGTCGCCTGCAGGCCGAAGGAATGCATCGCCATCATGTCGGTTTCCGCCTTTTCCCGGGGCCCCCGCGAAACCACGGCTTTTCCGGTGGTGTGCACCTGAAGCATCAAGCTCTCCGCGTACTGCGCCGAGTAGCCGAAATAGCTTTGGAACACGTAGCTGACGTAGTCCATGGTGTTGATCGGATCATCCCAGACCACGACTGCCCAAGGCAGGTCCTCCGATGCCTCTTCCACGGCCGAGGTTTCCTGCTCGAGCTCCCGGATCTGCTCCGTCAGCGTGCTGATACTCATATGTCCATTCTAGGCGGGCCGGATTAGAGTACTGGTGTGACCTCGCTCAACCCGTCCCAGTCCGCCTTCGGCACGCCGACTGCCAGCACGGCCCTGTTCACCGACCGATACGAATTGACCATGCTGCAAGCGGCGCTGCATTCCGGCACCGCCTTCCGCTCCAGTGTCTTCGAAGTCTTCGCGCGCCGGCTGCCGGAAGGCCGTCGGTACGGCGTGGTGGGCGGCACCGGACGGCTCTTGGCCGGGCTCGCGGATTTCCGGTTCGGCGATGCGGAGCTCGGGTTCCTCGCCGAACAGCAGGTGGTCAACCAGCAGACCTTGGACTTCCTGGCCGATTTCAGCTTCACCGGCAACATCTACGGTTACGCGGAGGGCGAAGCCTATTTCCCGAATTCGCCGATCCTGGTGGTCGAAGGCAGCTTCGCCGAGGCCTGCATCCTGGAAACCTATGTGCTCTCGATCCTCAACCACGACAGTGCGATCGCCTCGGCGGCATCCCGGATGACCAGTGCTGCGGGCGACCGGCCCTGCATCGAAATGGGCTCCCGGCGCACGCACGAGGAATCCGCGGTGTCCGCAGCCCGGGCAGCAATCATCGCAGGATTCGCGAGCACCTCCAACCTCGAGGCCGGCCGGCGCTTCGGCGTTCCCACCGTGGGCACCGCAGCGCACTCCTTCACGCTGCTGCACGATTCCGAACGCGCGGCATTCCAAGCCCAAATCGCCGCACAAGGGCCCGGGACCACCCTGCTCGTCGACACCTACGACGTGCCGGCGGCGGTGCAGACCGCAGTCGAGTTGGCCGGTCCTGAGCTCGGCGCCGTCCGGCTGGATTCCGGCGACCTCGTGGTCCAGGCCCGCCAAGTGCGCGCGCAACTCGATGCCCTGGGCAATCTCAACACCAGGATCGTGGTCACCTCCGATCTGGACGAGTTCGCGATCGCCGCGCTGGCCGCCGCTCCGGTGGACGCCTACGGCGTCGGCACCTCGGTGGCCACCGGATCCGGCGCGCCGACCGCCGGGATGGTCTACAAGCTGGTCAGCCGCAGCGGAGACGACGGAGAGTTCGTCTCGGTCGCCAAAGCTTCGAAGAACAAGGCCAGCGTGGGCGGGCGCAAATACGCCTTGCGCCGGCGCAGCGCGGCTGGCGTGGCGCAGGCCGAGGTCATCGGCATCGGGCACCGGCCCGAGGACGACGGCGACGATCGCCCGCTGATGCAGGACTTCGTCGTCGCTGGGCTGCTGCAGCCTGGCTGGACCGGGCCGGAAGCGGTGCTGCGGGCGGCCCGGCGGCATCAAGAATCCACCGCGGAGCTGCCGGCGTCCTGGCGCCAACTGCAGCGCGGTGAACCCGTGATCCCCACCGAATACGAAGCCCCGAAAGGTTAACCCCGCCATGGTCCAGGCCTTGATCATCGTCGATGTGCAGAACGACTTCTGCGAAGGCGGCTCGCTCGCAGTCGACGGCGGCGCCGAGGTTGCCGCCGGAATCAGCGAATTGCTGGATGCCAGCGACGAGTTCGACGTCGTCGCGGCCACCCAGGACTGGCATATCGATCCGGGGGCGCATTTTTCCGAGCATCCCGACTTCCGCGAGTCCTGGCCGGTGCACTGCGTCGCCGGTTCCAAAGGCGCACAGTTGCACCGCAACCTCGACACCGAATACCTCGACGGATACTTCCGCAAAGGCCAGTTCGACGCCGCCTATTCCGGCTTCGAAGGACTGCTGGCCGCCGATCTCGAAGTCCCGTTGGGCGAAGAAAAAGCCGCCGGAGCAGATGCCGGGGATTCCGACGAACCGGCCGGATTGGGCCTGGACGAGTGGTTGCAGGAGCACAACGTCGATACCGTGGCGATTGCCGGGCTGGCCACCGACTACTGCGTCCGGGCCACCGCACTCGATGCGGTGCAGGCCGGATACGACGTGCGCCTGCTGGTCGGCCTGTGCGCCGGAGTCGATGCCGAGAGCTCGCGCCAGGCGCTGGCCGAGTTGGCGGCGGCCGGCGTCGAACTGGTTGTCGACTGACCGGACCTTGGCCTGACGGCTATTTCCGGCCGATGAACCAGCCCTGCAATCGCTTGATCCGCTCCTGCAATTGCGCTTCGTTCGCCTGCGCCACGGCCGGGCCGCCGCACAGTTTCCGCAATTCCGAATGCACCACGCCATGCGGCGTACCGGTCCGGGCGGACCAGGCCGAAACATTTTTGGCCAGATCGTTCCGCAAATCCATCAACAACCGGTGGTCCGGCAGAGCCGGCGTTGCCTCCGGGGATTTCTTGCGCCGCCGGCTGACCTGCTCGGCCTGGCGTTGACGCAGCAAAATCGAGACCTGTTCCGCGTCGAGCAAGCCGGGAATGCCCAAGAAGTCCTGTTCGTCTTCACTGCCCATTTCGCCGCCGAGGCCGAATTCGCCGCCGTCGAACAACACCCGGTCGAACGAAGCCTGCGACTCCAAAGCCTCGAATTTGGCCTTTTCCAGTTCCCCGGACGCCTTCTCTTCCCGATTGGCGGCCAGCATCTCGTCGTCTTCGGCGACGAAACCGTCCGGCTCGGTCTCCGGCCGGTCCAACGCATGGTCGCGTTCGAGCTCCAGCTCGTTGGCGAGCGCCATCAGCTGCGGCACCGAAGGCAAGAACACCGATGCGGTCTCGCCGCGCTTGCGAGCCCGCACGAAGCGCCCCACGGCTTGCGCGAAAAACAGCGGCGTCGCGGTGGACGTCGCATAAACGCCTACCGCCAGCCGCGGCACGTCGACGCCTTCGGAGACCATCCGGACGGCGACCATCCAGCGTTTCGTGCCGGCGGAGAATTCATCGATCTTCCGGGAAGCGCCACCGTCGTCGGAGAGGATGATCGCGGCCGATTCGCCGGTCAACTTCTTGATCTGCCCGGCATAGGCCCGGGCATCCTCATGATCCGTCGCGATCACCATCGCTCCGGCATCGGGCACGGTTCGGCGCACCTCGGAAAGCCGTTTGTCCGCGGCCGCGATCACGGCCGGAATCCATTCGCCGGCTGGATTCAATGCGGTGCGCCAGGCCTGCGCGGTAATGTCCTTGGTCACCGCAGCACCCAAGGTGGCCGCCATTTCCTCGCCGGCGCTGGTCCGCCAACGCATCTGGCCGGAATAGGCCATGAAGATCACCGGCCGAACCACGTGGTCCTTGAGCGCGGAGCCGTAGCCGTAGGTGTAATCGGCCTTGGACCGGCGGATGCCGTCCTGGTCTTCGACGTATTCGACGAACGGGATCGGCGAGGTATCGGAGCGGAACGGGGTTCCGGTCAGCGCTAGGCGCCGCGCGGCTGGCTCGAAAGCTTCCCGGATGCCGTCACCCCAGGACAGCGCATCCCCCGCGTGGTGCACCTCGTCCATGATCACCAGGGTTTTCCCGGCCTCGGTCTTGGCCCGGTGCAGCGCCGGTTTTGAGGCCACTTGGGCGTAAGTCACCGCGACCCCGGTGAAATCGCGGCCGTGTTTGCCGTCGGCATTCTTGAAGTTGGGGTCGATCGCGATTCCGACCCGCGCGGCGGCGTCCGCCCACTGGCGTTTGAGGTGGTCCGTGGGCGTGACGATGGTGATCCGGTTGATCTGACCGCTGTCGAGCAGATTTCGCGCCGCAGTCAGGGCGAAGGTGGTTTTCCCGGCGCCCGGCGTCGCCACGGCCAAAAAATCCCGGGCTCCGCCGTCGAAGTATTTGTGCAGGGCTTCGGACTGCCAAGCCCGCAGTTTTTGCGCGGTTCCCCAGGCTGCCCGTTCCGGGTAGGCCGGAGGCAGCCCCGAGGGCAGAATTCCGGAGGCGGGCATCAGCTCGGGGTCAGTCGAGCCCGATCCGAAAAGGGTTTCGCTCACGTGTGGTGCTCCCAAACCGGCAGGCACGGCGGCGCCAAGGCGCCGCCGCACATCCGGAAATGCGTTTGTGTTGCTGCTACTTACTTTTTCTTGTCGCCGTCGTCTTTGCCCGGGCGCAAGCCATCGTAAATGGCTTTGCATTCCGGGCACACCGGGAACTTGTTCGGGTCCCGGCCTGGCGTCCACACTTTTCCGCAGAGCGCGATGACCGGCTCGCCGCTCAACGCGGATTCGAGGATTTTCTCCTTGCGCACATAGTGTGCAAACCGTTCCGCATCCCCTGGTTCGAGCTGCTCCCGCTGCTCGGTCCGCTCCAGCGTCGCGGTTGATCCGCCGGGGCCGTTCGGGCCGCTGCCGGGATCGTTTTCGAAGGGATCTGGTGGCAAGCTCATGCGTACCATCCTACCGGCTGGTGGAGACACTTTCCGAAAACCGCGGCCACGGCCGCGGTTTTCGGAGCCGGCGATCCGGCGATCCGCTCCGGCCGGGTTCAGAGTCCCTGCCAGGACGGCTTATTGGCCCAGGTATGCCGGTAATAGTCCGCCAGGGTCAGCTCCGAGGCCGCGGCTTCGTCCACCAAAAACGTCACGTGCGGGTGCAGCTGGAGCACCGACCCCGGGCAAATTGCCGTGACCGGGCCCTCTACCGTGGCGTGCACGGCCGGCGCCTTGTTCGCTCCGGTGGCGATCAGCACCAGGTGCTTGGCATCCATGATCGTGCCCAGCCCCTGGGTGAGCACGTGATGCGGCACCTCGTCGATGGAATCGAAGAACCGGGCATTGTCCTGCCTGGTCTGTTCGGTGAGCGTCTTGAGCCTGGTCCGGGAAGCCAAGGAGGATCCCGGTTCGTTGAACCCGAGGTGGCCATCCGTGCCCAACCCCAGAATCTGCAGGTCGACTCCTCCGGCAGCTTTGATCGCTGCCTCGTACCGCTCGCCCTCCGCCGCGATGTCCGCTGCCGCGCCGTCCGGGGCGTGCACCCGCGCCGGATCGATGTCCACCCGCTGGCTGAATTCCCGGCGGACCACCTCCGCATAGGACTCCGGATGGCCCGGCGCCAGGCCCACGTACTCGTCGAGGGCAAAGCCCTGCGCCGCGGCGAAACTCAAGCCCCGATCACGGTGCCGTCGGGCCAGCTCATCGTAAATCGGCAGCGGCGAAGATCCCGTCGCCAACCCCAGGACCGCATCCGGTTTGGCCCGCAGCAACGCCTCGATCGCATCGGCGGCGAGCGCGCCAGCTTGTTCCTTGCCGGACAGAATGACGACTTCCATTGACCCTGCTTCCATCTTTCGATCCGAATGGCCGCGAACCGGCCCCGAATCATTGTGCGCAGTGCCGTGGCAATCCGCCAAGCCCGGTCCAAAAAATCTACCCCGGCCCGGATCCGCCGGCACCGGAAGCCTTTGCCGTCCGTCGGCCCGGGCTCAGTATCGGCCGCGCACCGCAGCACGCTGGTACTGCGGTGCCCAGGCGAGGTCCACGCCGAGGTCGTGCGCCGCCTGCTGCCACCAATGCGGATTCCGCAGCGCCGCCCGGGCGATCAACACCGCATCCGCCTGCCCCGTGGCCAGCAGGTGTTCTGCCTGGACGGCATCGGTGATCATCCCCACCGCGGCGGTGGGCACTGCGGCGCCGCGCCGGATCTGGGCTGCAAATGCGCTCTGGTACCCGGGGCCGACCGGGATCGTGGCATCGGCGACCGCGCCGCCGCTGGAAACGTCGACCAGATCCACGCCGAGCTCTTTGGCCACCGCGGCGAGCCGCGTCACCGCCGCCACGTCCAAACCACCGGGAACCCAGTCGCTGGCCGAGACGCGCAGCAGCAACGGCATCGACTCCGGGATCGCCGCGCGCACCGCTTCCACCACGGCCAGAGTCAGGCGGAATCGCTTCTCCTCGCTGCCGCCCCAGTCGTCCTCCCGGGTATTGACCAGCGGGCTCAGGAATTCATGCAGCAGATATCCGTGTGCCGCGTGGATCTCCACGGTGTCGAAACCGGCTCGCACCGCCCGCTTGGCGGCCTGGCCGAAGCCGCGCACCACCTCCGCGATCTGCTGCGAATCCATCGCCACCGGAGCCGCGTCACCCGGGAATGCTTCGTTCGTCGGAGCCTGGGTCCGCCAGCCGCCGGAGCCTTCCGGCACGGAGCCGGATGCCCCGGCGAACGGCCACCAAGTACTCGCCTTGCGGCCGGCGTGCGCCAGCTGAATGCCAATTTTGCTGTCCACGGATCCGGTACCGTGCACGAAATCCACGATCCGGCGCCAAGCCTGGACCTGGGCGTCATCGTAGATTCCGGTATCCCGAGGGGTGATCCGCCCCTCCGGCAGCACCGCACTCGCTTCGGCCAGAATCAACGCCGCACCACCGGCGGCAAACTGCCCCAGATGCATCAGATGCCAATCGTTGGGCACTCCGGGAGCGACGTCCGGCTCGGCCGAATACTGGCACATCGGCGACACCCAGCCGCGATGGCTCAGTTCCAAACCACGCAAGGTCAAAGGCTCGAACAATTTGCTCATGCCTGCGGCAACCCGACCGGAAGCCGGTTCATTCCCGGTCGGGTTGCCGCAGGGGCGGGCACCCGGGCCGGAACCACCGGCAGCGGTCTAAAAGAGCGCTCGCGCCAGCGCCTGCCTGGCCTTGGCCACCCGGGGATCGGAAATGCCGACGATTTCGAACAGTTCCAAAACCCGTACCCGGGCCTGCTCCCGGTCGCTTTCGGCGGAACTCCCCGGGTGCGTCGCGATGAAGCCGACCACCCGGTTCAAAGCGTCTTCGACATGCCCGCCGACCAGATCCAGATCGGCGACCGCGAGCTGCGCCGGCAAATCGTCCGGCAACTCCGCGGCTTTGCTGCGCACTGCATCGGCGGCAGCGGCGTCCAACCCCTCGGTGCGCTGCATCAGGCGGACTTGGGCCAGTCCGGCCTTCGCCTCGGCGTCTGCCGGGCTTTCCGCCAAGGCTTTGCGGTAGGCTGCCTCGGCCGCAGCCAGATCGCCGCGGTCGATCGCCTCGACCGCTTCCTGGTGCAGTGGCGGCATCGGAGCCTCGACCGGCTCCGCAGCGGCATCGCCCAAGTTCCCGGAAACCCCGTTCGCGGCCGCGACCTTGAGCAGGTCCTCGAGATAACGCTGGGTTTCCGCCTCGGCCAATTCGCCGTTGAAAAGCGGCACCGGCTGGCCTTTGACCAAGGCCACGGCGGCGGGCACGCCTTGCACGCCGAAGGCCTGGGCCAGCTGCGGGAACGCCTCGATGTCGCCCCTGGCCAACAGGATGCGCCCGGCATAAGCCGCCACCAGCCGTTCGAGCGTCGCCGCCACCGACAACGATTGCGGCGACCAGCTGGCGTACAGCGCCACGACCACCGGGACTTCGGCGGAAAGCTGCACCAGCTCCGGGAAGGTCTGCTCGGTTGCGTCCACGGTGAAACTCTGCGCCGATCCGCCGGAATTCGTCGGAGCGGCCGCCGATGCCGGCGGCTTCAAGCTGGAGAGGTCGATGGCACCGCGCAGGTTGGCGCCGGATGCGCCCCCGGCCGGAACGCCGGGCTGGGAAGCTGAATCAGTCATGGCTCCAGCTTAGCCAGAGCACGCTGCCGAATGCACCGGCAGCGGCCCGGCCAAGCTCTCAGCGGAACATCCGGAACGCGATCCGGATGATCAGGGCTTGAAGCTCGCCCCGCTGAGCCCGCGCTCAGCAGCCAGCAGCGTCATCTGGACAGCGTCACCGCCGGCCGGGATGTAGAACACGGCCTGCTCATCGAAGTTCAGGGTGTAGCCCTTGAGCGTGTCCTTGCCTCCGGTGAATGCCGCAGCGTTGTCATCGATGCTCAACTTCGCGCCGTCGGTTTTCGGCGTCGCGTCCTGGCTGAACTTGAGCGAACCGAAGACCATGGTGCCGCCGTCGGAGGTCTTGAACGCCACGACCGAACCCGCTTTCGGCTCGTGTTTGAACACCACCGTGGCATCCGGGCTGCTGGCCACCGCATCGCTTTGGAACTTGGCCACATCGTCGACGTACTTGGAGGCAGCAAAGCTGTCCTTGTTCGCACCGGTGGGGTTGCTCAGCAGATCGGCCAACGCGGCAAAGGCCTCGGTCGGCGACTTCTGGCCGTTGGCTATGCTGTCCAGCGGCACGGTTTCCACGCCGGCGGCGGCCAGTTGCGGCAAGGTCTGCCCGGGCAGCAAGCGCATCGTCGCGGTCAGCTTGTAGCTGTCCCGAGGGCTGCTCTGCACCAATTGCAAGAGCTGCGGAACCTGGTTGTTCGGCCCCTGGGTCACCGCGACCACGGTCCGCGGCCATTCCCGATTGGTCGAAATGATCCGGGTGAGCAACTTGTCCTCCACCGGTTCGTTGGCTTTGTAATCCGGAACCACCGAACGGATCTTGTAGTTCCCGGTGCGCTCCTCCAAAGCGGAGCCGGTCACCCGCGGTGCCAACAGGTTCGCGTCCTTGGCGGCATCGGCATTGCCCACGGTCTTGACCACCGAGTCCAGGACCCGGGTGAATTGGCCGTCCGAAAGCACCGGCGCGGCAGCAGCCGGGTCGGTCCCCTCGGTTGCGCCGGCGCTGGCCCCGCCGGACGGACTGGCCCCACCGGACGGACTGGCCTCACCGGAAGGACTGGGCGGAGTCGCCGAGCCGGACGGCGAAGAGTTGTTTGCGGCGAACGCCGGCGGGGCCTGCATCTGGCTGGCCGCGACCATTCCGGCGACCAGTACGACGGCGGCGGCCGCAGCGGCCCGACGGCCGGATCCGCCGTCTTTCTTCGAAGCGCCACGGCCGAAGATCAGGTACAGGACCGCGAGCAGGATCAACAGCGAGCCCACCACGATGAGCGGAACCGACCACGGCGTGGAGGTATCGTTCGGCACGGTGAGCGAAATGTCGGAAGCAGCCGCGGCTTTGCCGTCATTGGCCACCAGCAAGGACCAATCACCGGAGCCGGGGGCACTGAACTCGTAGTTGAGCTCCCGGTTGCCGGTGCGCTCGTCGGTCCACAGATCCGATCCCGCCGGGTTCGCGGTAGCGCCGTCGCCGCCGATGAAACTGGCGTTGAGCGAACCGAAATCCTCCGCGGCGGATTGGACTTTCAGGTGCGGCGTCTTGCCGACCCAGGCGTCGACGTCGTCGCTGCGTCCCTGGGCCAGGAAGATCGGCCCGTCGCTGCGGACCGTCACGGTCACCGGGCCCGGACGTTGGCCGAGCGCTTGGGCGTCGATGACCGCCAAAGGGGCGGTTTGCCCGGCGGCTGCCGAAGCCACCGAGACCTCGGCCGAAATCGTGGCGGGCGGTTGCCAGATGGTGCGTTGCGCGATGCCCAGACCCAACACCAGAAGGCCAATCACCAATACCAGCAGCGGAGCCGCCCAAGAGAGTCGTCGTTGCACGTGGTCAATCCTCATCGTTCATCGCTGCAGCAGAATTGCAAGGCCCGCTGCAGCTGATTTGCGGCAGTTCCCCTGCCCGAACTTTGTCTGAATTTCCAACCGAAAATCCACTTTCCTACCTTCAAGAGTAACCGTTTTGTTATCTTTGGGCTCCCTGGAGGCTTCGGAAGTGTGCGGAATCACGGGTACCGAGGGGCCCGACTGGTAGGGTTTGGCTGAAACTAGGCGGTAGAGAATTGGCTGGAGGAAAGCAGTAGTGAGCACCGAGGCGACGCCCGAGGAGAACTCCGAGGCGTCCGGAACGCAAGCGGCGGAACCAGCTGCTCCGGCCGAGACGACCGGCTGGTGGACCCGGCTGAAGACCCGATTGGCCAAACCGCTGCCCGGCTCGCAACCGAGGGTGAGGTTCGAAATGCCGCCGGAGGCCGAACCGGTTGCGGAATCCGAAGCACCCCTCGACCCGCATCAGGCGGTCACCCCGATTTCGTTCCAACGGCCGATCTATTTCGGTTTCATGGCCACGGTAGGCGTGGGCGCCGCCATCGGCCTGTATTTCGTCGCCGCGAACATCACCCAATTGCTGGTCTGGATGCTGACCGCGCTGTTCATCGCGCTGGGCCTGGACCCGGTGGTCCGCTGGTTCGAAAAACGCCGGATCCCGCGGCCCGCCGGCATCGTGATCGCGCTGCTGGCCTTGTTCGGCGCGATCGGCGGATTCTTCGCCACCCTGATCCCGACCATCGTGGACCAGACGACCCAATTGGTCCAGCAAGCACCGACCTGGATCCGCCAGTTCCTCGATTCCGATTTTTTCGTCTCGATCGATTCGCAATTCCAAGTCCGCGACCGGATCAATGAGGAGGTCGCGAAGTTCTTCGCCAACTCACAGGCTGTGGGCGGGGTTTTCGGCGGCGTGGTCGGCGTCGGGTCGACCATTGCTAACGGTTTGTTCGGGACCTTGATCGTGCTGGTGCTGAGCCTGTATTTCCTGGCCTCGCTGCCCGCGATGAAACGGTGGGCCTACCGGCTGGCTCCGCGCAGCCGACGGCCGCGGGTCGAGGCGCTCAGCGAAGAGATCACCCGTTCCGTGGGCAACTACGTGATCGGCCAGGCCTGCGTGGCACTGCTCAATGCGGCATTCGCTTTCATCGTGATGACGATCGTCGGGGTGCCGTTCAGCATCCTGTTGGCCTTCGTGGTCGCCTTGCTCGCTTTCGTGCCGCTGGTCGGCGGCCTGATCGCCGGCATCGTCGTCACCCTGGTCGCGTTGTCCGACAACTGGCAGACCGCCCTGGTCTACGCGATCTTCTATTTCGCCTACCTGCAATTCGAGGCCTACTTCGTCTCGCCCCGGATCATGCAGCGCGCGGTCGCGGTTCCCGGCGCAGTCGCGGTGATCTCGGTGATCGCCGGCGGCAGTCTCCTGGGGGTGCTGGGCGCTTTGATCGCGATTCCGACCGCGGCAGCCATCATGCTGCTGATCAAGGAGATCTTCTTGGCCAGGCAGGACAAACATTGAGCCGTAGGCGTTGCGGCGCGGCTAGCCGGCCGAGGCCATCGGCCCCTGCCAGCTGGTCGGCAGCTCGGTAGGCTCGCCCAGCACCGCCGAAACGATTTCATTCAGCGCCCGCGCAGCGAATTTTTCGCCCACCCAGAGGTGCTGGGCACCGGAAACGTCGATCTGCTCGGCCTGCGGCACCCGGACGAATCGTTCCGCAGCCTCGGCCGGACGCAGGAATTTGTCCAGCTCCGGAACCAGCACGGTCAGCGGTTTGCCGTAATCGGCCCAGCGGTCCAGATCCGCGTCATCGGCGCGTTTGAGCGGCGGAGACAGCAGCACCGCGCCTTCGATCTGTTCCGAGACCGGCGGCAGCGAACCGTACTTCAGCACCAGCTCGGTGCCGAAAGACCAACCGAGCAGCCAACGGTTCGGCAAGGAACGGCGCACTGCGAACTCGACCGCGGCCCGGACGTCGGCCTGCTCTCCGAGGCCCTCCTCGAAGGCCCCCTCGCTGGTGCCGCGCGGCGAGGAAGTGCCCCGGGTATTGAACCTCAGCACCGCGATGCCGGCGAGCGCCGGCAATCGGTAGGACGCTTTGCGGTAGACGTGCGAATCCATGAATCCGCCATGCGTCGGCAGCGGGTGCAGCGTCACCAGGGTGGCCTTGATCGGGCCGTCCTCCGGCGTCGCCAGTTCACCGACCAGGCGTAGGCCGTCATCGGTGTGCAATTCGATGTTCTCCCGGCGCGCCGGCAGCACCGAACCGGCCCGGATGGCTTCCGGGGCACCTGAGTCGACGAACTGGAAGCTGGCCGGATCGAAGTCTTGGGCGGCCGGAGAGGCAAAAGTCATACTGCACATCTTAGGAGATCGGGACGGCCGGCCCGGGCTCAGCGACTGCGGTAGCTCCTCCCCCGCCAGCACGCGGTGTGCCAATGCCGGCGGCCGGCGATCGCGTCGGCCTCGCCGAAAATCCAGTCTTCGCGCCAGACCACCAAATGCGGCGAGCCGGTGGGTACCTTGTTTCCGCAGCCGGGGCACAGATACTCCTTGCGGGCCTGGGCTGCGCTGATCTGCCGGACCATCCATTCGCCGTCGCCCGCGCTTTCCACCCGGGCTGCGCCGGCGAAGACCCGGTCGACGTCGAGCTCCTGGGGCTCCGGCTTCGCGCCCCGCCCGGCACCGGCGCGCTTCCGGGCAGCGCCGTGGGACCGGGGACGATTGGAGCGGGGCATCTTCCTATTCTGCCGCAGCAGCGGCAGGTCCCCGGCACCCGGCGCAGTTCCGAGCTCCGGGCAGGGTAGAGTTTTGGACGTGCGTTTGGTGATAGCTCGTTGCTCAGTCGACTACGAAGGCCGGCTCAAAGCCCACCTTCCTTTGGCGACCCGTCTCCTCCTGGTCAAGGCCGATGGTTCCGTTCTGGTGCACTCGGACGGCGGGTCCTACAAGCCCCTGAACTGGATGAGCCCGCCGGCCACGTTGCGCGTGCTGGACCAGGATCTGGATGACGGGCTGGTCGAACAGTGGGTCGTCCAGTCGAGCAAGACGGACGATCGGCTGATTGTCAGCCTGCACGAAAAACTGCACGAATCCAGCCACGAGCTGGGCACCGATCCGGGCTTGATCAAGGACGGCGTCGAAGCCGATCTGCAGCGATTGCTGGCCGCGCAGATCGAGACCCTGGGCGAAGGCTATTCGCTGATCCGCCGGGAGTATTTCACCGCCATCGGTCCGGTCGACATCCTGGCCCGGGACGCCCAAGGGGGCACTGTGGCGATCGAGCTGAAACGCCGTGGCGACATCGACGGCGTGGAACAGCTCACCCGGTACTTGGAATTGCTGAACCGGGATCCCCTGCTCGCTCCGGTCCGGGGGATCTTCGCGGCACAGCAGATCAAACCGCAGGCCCGGGTCCTGGCCAATGACCGGGGCATCGACTGCGTGACCTTGGATTACGACGCGCTCCGCGGTGTGGACGACAGCGCCTCCAGGCTTTTCTGAACCGGTCTCCTTCCGGCCCGCGGCCCTGACTAGAATCTAAGGCATGACCACTCCCTCGGTTCCTCGGCAACGCGTCATCTTCGGCACTCTGGTCAGCGATGGCCATCGGATTCCGGACGGCGTCTTGGCCACCGTCGGGGACCGGATCAGCTACGCCGGCCCGGCCGCCGGGTTCGTTCCGGATCCCGAGGCCGAAGAACTCCGCTTGGCCGAGGGGGCCTTGATCCTGCCGGGGCTGATCGATGTGCACAACCACGGCGCGGTGGGCGGTGACTTCCCGGGAGCCGACGAAACCGCGGCTCGGCGTGCCATCGATTTCCTGCACCGCTCGGGCACCACGACGCTGCTGGCCTCGATGGTCACCGCTTCCGAGGCCGATCTGCTCCGCGGCGTCGAGCTCTATGCCCGATTGAGCAAGGAAGGGTTGCTGGCCGGAATCCACTTGGAGGGCCCGTTCCTCTCCGCGGCGCGCTGCGGGGCCCAAGACCCGGCGTATCTGCTCGAGCCGGACCTCGCGCTGGCGGAACGGCTCATCGCAGCCGGCGAGGGAAAAATCCTCACCATGACCTATGCCCCGGAGCTCCCCGGTGCCGCCGCCCTGGTGGATCTGCTGACCGGGTACGGGGTGACTCCTTCACTCGGCCACACGGACGCGGATGCCGAAGTCGCCGCGGCTTCGCTGCAACAAGCCCGGGACGGACTGGATCCGGCCGGGTTCGACGGCAACAGCGGCCGGCCGACGGTCACCCATCTCTTCAATGGCATGCCGCCGATGCACCATCGCTCGCCCGGGCCGGTATCCGCCTGTTTGCGAATCGCCCGGGCCGGCGCCGCGGCGGTGGAGCTGATTGCGGACAATACCCATCTCGATCCGCAAACGGTATTGATGGTCTTCGAATTGGTCGGCGCGAAAAACATCATCCTGGTCTCGGATTCGATGGCGGCCACCGGCTTGGCGGACGGCAGCTACCGCCTCGGCCCCGCTCAGGTGACCGTGGCCGGCGGAGTAGCCACCTTGGATGCCACCGGTTCGATCGCCGGTGGCACCGCGACTTTGTTCCAGATCCTGCAGCGTACCGCGGCCGCCGGGGTTCCGCTCGAGGACGCGGTGTCGAGTGCCACCGCAGTGCCCGCGCGGCTGCTCGGGCTCTCCGACGAGGTCGGCGGATTGCGTCGCGGGCTGCGCGCCGATGCCCTCGTGGTCAACCCGGACGGGCAGCTCGAATCAGTGCTCCGGGCCGGAATGTGGTTGGAATCACCCCGATAATTTCCAAACCCGGAACAAAAGATTCAGATTTGCGCCAAATTTTGGCTTTCGACATTGACCGGGATGATTTCACATGAAATGCTTAGAGCAGTCTTTGTGTACGTGTTTTTCATGCTCGCAAGACAAGTTGCGAGCGTGAAGCGCCCGGACTGGCGGAAACGTCGATCAGGAATCTTCTCGCGCAGTAACTCCGGAGCTGCACATTCAGGTGCAGGTCCACAACGTTTCACACGAGGAGATATAAATGGCTCAGGGAACCGTCAAGTGGTTCAACGCCGAAAAGGGCTTCGGCTTCATCACGCCTGATGATTCGGACAGTGACGTCTTCGTTCACTACTCCGAGATTCAGACCAAGGGTTTCCGTACCCTGGATGAGAACCAGCGCGTTGATTTCGAAATCGGTCAGGGTGCCAAAGGCCCCCAGGCTACCGGCGTCACCGTTATCTAATTCGGCCTAGGCTCGAGAAAATGGCTTCCAGCTTGCTGGGGGCCATTTTTGTTGCCCAGACTGCCGTCGAGTGGCCAGCTCTGCAGGTAAAAAGCCGGTTCTAGCCTGCGGAGCTGGCCACTCGACGGGATGGAATTAGCTAGCGACGGACCAAGCCGCGCAACAGCCGGGCCGTCTGCCGCAGCGAGAGTCCGGGCAAATACGCCTTGGAGAGCGCATTGCCGATCGCCGGCAGGTCCAGGGCATCGGGATAGACCAGGTACAGCGAGCGGTACTCGGGCTTGAACCGGTGCTTGAAGTGCGCCAGGGAACGGAACCCGTACACCGGCTCGATCGCACGGCCGAGCAAATTGAGGAATCGGTCCAAAACCGGGCTTTGACCGGTTGCCGGCGTCGACTCGTCGGCCGCGTGCTTGGCCAAAGGCGAGCCGGAGAGCGAGAGCACTTCGACATCGGCCCGGAGTTCCAGGATCGCCGATGCGATCAGGAATTCCGTCGCACCGGCAAACGCATCGGCGCGACGGCGCATCAGATCCAGCGTCCAGCTGACCACGACGCCGTCGCGGTACACCGGAAGCCAGCTGGTCGCGCCGACCAGCCGCCCGGCGTCGTCGATCGCGAGTGCGCACAGCACCTCGTCGTCCATCAGTTCTTCCAGGCCGCCCAGCGTGAAACCCATTTCCGGCATGGACTTGCGGGCCGCCCAATCCTCGGAAAGCTGCTCGAGTTGGTAGCGCAACGGAACGCTCAATTCGCTGTACCGGCTCCACAGCACCGTGACTCCGAGCTTTTTCGCCTTGTTCACCGCGGTTCTGACGTTCTGCCACTCCTTGCCGACGAATTCCAGCCCCTCGAGCCGCAATCTGGTTTCCTGGGCGACTTGCACGCGGCCGAACCCCTGGCCGACCAGCCAAGCGCTTTCCGCGTCGGTCACCGAATAGAAACACGGAATCAGGCCCTGCTGGCCGCAATACTCGACGAACCCGGCGGTTGCCGCCGCTGCGGCGGGTGGTTCGCCGAACGGCCCGGCCAAAGTCAAGGCGACCCCGCCGTGCAACTGGTAGGCCACTCCGGCCTTGCCGTCTTCGCTGAACCAATAGTGGTTGTTCTGCCATAAAGCCATCCAACTCAGCGAGCCGCCGCCCCGCCGGACCAGGGCCCGGGCCCGTTCCCGCTCTTGGCGGCCTTGCACGGTCTGGCTCCCCCGGACCCAGAACAACACCAGGACCCCGGACAACAGCACGGTCCAGAACAGCGGACCGGAAAGATAGAAGAAGATCTGTTCCGCCGGCGGACTGTCCGCCAAGCTGTGCCGCAACGACGGCGAAATCGGCAAAGGCAGGAACTGCCGGCCCAGCCCGGCGAACAACATCCCGGGACCGCCGCGTTGCCACCCGTCATGCGCCAACCAGACCGCTGCATAACCAGCGGCCAGCACCACGAACGAACTCGCCGCCACGAGCAGGAACCGGTTGCGGGCCCGGGCGGCAGTGAGCACGGTGAACCGCCGGCGCAGCAGCAACAACAGCAGCACGATGGCCAATGGGGTCAACACGATCGGAAGCAGATGCACCGCAGCGACGTTCACCAGTCCGAGGTGCCGGCGAAGCCCAGAATGCGGGATCACCGCGAAAAGCGTCAGGTAGACGGTACCCACAGCCAAGACCAGGCACTGGATGAGCACGGTCAGCCACAAAGCCAGCCGGCGGCCGCGGCGCAGCCCTTCGGCACAGACCAGGAGCAGCAATGACGGCACCACGGCCAGAGCGAAACCGATCGAACTGCCCAGCCCGCCGCCTTGGGCAAGTTGCAAACAGCTTTGACTGACGTCATCGCCGCAACTCGACTGCAATTGGCCAATCGTCGGGATCGGATTCAGCACCAATTCCCGGAAAATCGCCAGCGGACCGGATGGCGCCCGAACCAAAGCCGCAGCCAACGGGCCGACCGCGAAAACCGCGACTACCACCGCCACGATGGTGCGGATCTCCCGGGTCGTGGACCGGTGGAAACTGGAAACACTGCTGACCTCGCGCAACCACCAGGCGAGCAGCAAACCGATCAGCGCACCGCAGAGCAGGAACACGGTCGCGGCATGGCCGACGTAGGCGACCAGCATCGCGGTCACCGACAAGATCGCCACCCGGAACCGCCGCCGCCACAACGGCCCGAGATAGGCGGTGGCGGCGAGTCCGGCGCTGGCGAGCATCGCCCACGGACCGGAGAGCGGAACGTCGACCATGCTGCCCAGCCAACCGTCACCAGTCTGCGCGGCGGCTTGCGAGAGCACGCCGAACAAGGTCAGCGCGCCCAGTTGCCCAGCGGCGCCGATCGCCAGCGTCCGCCAACTGCCGGCATGGTATTCGAGGGTCCCCAGCAACCCGGCGCTGAGCAGTACCGCGGTCAACCAGGCGACCGGGCTCGACACCGACAACACCCCGCTGAACACCGTCCACCATTGCCCGGACCGGAGGCCGGAAAGCTGATAGCCGAGCGGCAGGTCCGGATGCAGCGCCGCGACCACGGCGGAGACCAGCAAGGCGAACAGGAAAACCAAGGTCAGCGGCAACCGCCCGGCAACTCTGCCGGACTTGGCCAGCCAGCCGTCGACCGGTCCCGGCCGGCGGCGCTCCGTGCGGCTGCTCAGCGCCATGTTCCGACGCCGATGACCGGCCCGGCTTCCAACCAGGAACTCAATCCGGCATAGGCTTCGAATTTCATCGCCATCATGAAGTCTTTGCCTTCATAGCGCAGAAGCACGATGACCGAATCGGGCTGCACCAGGGGCCGTTCGGCCTCGCTCGGGTGCCGGCGGCCCAAGAGTTCGAGCGAACTGCGCCGGTAGCTGTAACGCGGACGCGGGCTGAGCGAAAGCAGTCTGAACCATTCCAGATCCCGGTCCTGATAACGACAAACCCCCATCTGCCAGCGATCATCGAGCTGGCAAATGGAGGCGTCTACCGTACCCAGGGCACGGCGTAGTTGGAATCTTCGGATGCCGAAAAGGCACAACGCGACGATCACCAACGTGAAAAGTGCTGCAATGATGATGAACGGAGTTCCAGGGTCGTTCATCAACGGAGTGACTATCGAGTCCCTGCGGAGGTTGCACCGGAGGTGATCTGCGCATTGTCTGCGACGATCACCACACGGTTGCTGTCGACCGAGAAGAAACCACCGTCGACGGTCACTTCGATCCGGCTGCCCTCCACCGGCACGATGGAGAGGTCTCCGGCTGCCAGGATCGCCAGGACCGGCGAGTGTCCCGGCATGATGCCGATTTCGCCGTCAGCGGTCTTGGCTTTGACCAAACTCGCCGCGCCGGACCACACGAAGTGGTCCGCCGCGACGATTTCAACCTGGAGCTCAGCCATTTACTTCGTCGATCCGGTCGACTCTTGGATTTTGGCCCATTGGCGCTCGACGTCGTCGCGCGCGCCGACGTTGAAGAACGCCTGCTCGGCAATGTGGTCGACGTCGCCGTCGCAGATCGCCTTGAAGCCTTCCACGGTGTCCTTGATCGAAACCGTGGAGCCTTCCACACCGGTGAACTGCTTAGCCGTGTAAGTGTTCTGGGAGAGGAACTGCTGAATCCGACGAGCCCGCGAAACCACGATCTTGTCTTCTTCGGAAAGCTCGTCGACACCGAGGATCGCGATGATGTCCTGGAGTTCCTTGTTCTTCTGCAGAATCTGCTTGACCCGGATCGCCACATCGTAGTGCTCTTTGCCGATGTACTGCGGATCCAGGATGCGCGAGGTCGAAGTCAGCGGATCAACCGCAGGGTACAGACCACGCGAAGCGATTTCACGGGAAAGCTCGGTGGTGGCGTCCAAGTGCGCGAAGGTCGCCGCCGGGGCCGGGTCGGTGTAGTCGTCAGCCGGCACGTAGACGGCCTGCATCGAGGTGATCGAGTGGCCCTTGGTCGAGGTGATGCGCTCCTGCAGCAGGCCCATCTCATCGGCCAAGTTGGGCTGGTAACCCACGGCGGACGGCATCCGGCCGAGCAGCGTGGAAACCTCGGAGCCGGCCTGGGTGAAGCGGAAGATGTTGTCGATGAACAACAACACGTCCTGGTTCTGCACATCGCGGAAGTACTCCGCCATGGTCAGTGCGGACAGCGCCACGCGCAGACGCGTTCCCGGCGGCTCGTCCATCTGGCCGAAGACCAGCGCGGTGTCTTTCAACACGCCCGACTCTTCCATTTCAACCCAGAGGTCGTTTCCTTCACGGGTACGCTCGCCCACGCCGGCGAACACCGAGGTGCCGCCGAAGTTCCGGGCGACGCGGGTGATCATTTCCTGGATCAGCACGGTCTTGCCGACGCCGGCACCGCCGAAGAGCCCGATCTTGCCGCCCTTGATGTACGGGGTGAGCAAGTCGATCACCTTGATGCCGGTCTCCAGCATCTCGGTGGAGCCCTCGAGCTGGTCGAAGCTCGGCGGCTTGCGGTGGATCGGCCAGCGTTCGGTGTACTGGATCTCCGATTCGGCAACGTCCAGGGGCTGGCCCAAGACGTTGAAGATGTGGCCCTTGACTCCGTCGCCCACCGGCACCGAGATCGGCGCACCGGTGTCGAACACAGCGGCACCGCGCACCAGACCATCAGTTGCCTGCAGCGAGATGGCGCGGACCAGGTTGTCGCCCAAGTGCTGGGAGACCTCGAAGGTAACCGTGTGGGTTTCACCGTTCAGGGTGATTTCAGCGGTCAGGGCGTGGTAAATACCGGGGATGGCGTCAGCCGGAAACTCGACGTCGACAACCGGGCCGATGACGCGGGCAATACGGCCCGTGGCGGCAGCGGTCCTGGCTCCCTGTTCGGTTGCTGTGGCAGTCATCTCTCTCACTTCACTCAATGTAGCTGTCAGTAACTAGCTATGGACTTAATTCTATCGGTCTCAGGCACCGTGGGATCCCTGGCCGTGGTGCTGTTTCAACTCGGCTATGACGCGTTCAGCGAATCGGCGCCGGCCACGATCTCGGAGAGCTCCTGGGTGATTTCCGCCTGACGGGCCGTATTGGCCAACCGGGTGAACTTCTTGACCAAGTCGCGGGCATTGTCGCTCGCCGATTTCATCGCGCGCTGGCGGGCGGCAAGTTCGCTGGCCGCCGCCTGGAGCATCGCATTGAAGATCCGGGCTTCGATGTAGCGCGGCAGCAGAGCGTCCAAAACCGCTTCCGGTTCCGGCTCGTACTCGTACAACGGCAGCAACTCCGAGGATTCGCTGACCTGCTCTTCGGAGACTTCCAAAGGCAGCAGGCGGATCACGGTTGGCTCTTGCACCACCATCGACTTGAAGCGCGTGTAGACCACGTGGATCTCGTCCACGCCGTCCTTCTCGAACTCTTCGGCGAAGTCTTCCAGCAGGACTTTGCTGATCTCCTGCGCGGTGGCGAAGTCCGGGGCATCGGTGGCCTCGGTCCAGGCCCGGGCGAAACTACGGTTCCGGAACTGGAAGTAGCTCTGCGCCTTGTTGCCCACCAAATAGGTCTTGACCTGCTTGCCTTCTCCTTGGAGGAGGGTGTTGAGCTGCTCCGCCTGCTTGAGCACGCTGGCCGAGTAGGAACCCGCCAGACCGCGGTTGGAGGTCATCACCAGAACCGCAGCACGGCGGATCTGTTCGGGCTCAGTGGTCAGCGGGTGGTCGATCTCCGACTGAGAAGCCACCGCGGAAACAGCGCGGGTGATCGCATTGGCATAAGGCAGCGATGCCTGTACGCGTGAGCGGGCCTTGCTGATGCGCGAGGTGGCAATCAGTTCCATCGCCTTGAAGAGCTTTCCCATCGACTGCGTCGATTTGATTCTCTGGCGGTAGACCCGAAGCTGGGCTCCCATTCTTTTCCTTTCCTAAACGTCGGCGATGGGGTGAGTGCTGCGGTTCCGGCCGGGCAAACCGGCCGGAACCGCAGCCGCAGTCACTCAGCGCTTCTGTTTGACGATCTTCTCTTGATCGACGTCGGACTCGGACAAGGAGTCGAACTCCTCGTGGCCGGCGCCGACCAAACGATCGTCGCCTTCACCGAAGAAGCCCTTCTTGAACTCGACGATCGAGGCCTTGAGCGCCTCGACGGTGTCGTCTTCGAGCTTGTTCGTCTGAGCCAACGTGGTCAGGATTCCGGAACTGTGCCGCAAGTGCTCCAAGAACTCGGATTCGAACCGGTTGACGTCCTCGACCGGCACGTCGTCCAGGTAACCGTTGGTGCCGGCCCAGATCGAAACGACCTGGTCCTCGACCGGGTACGGGGTGTACTGGGGCTGCTTGAGCAGTTCCATGAGCCGGGCGCCGCGGGTCAGCTGCTGGCGGGATGCCGCGTCCAAGTCGGAAGCGAACATCGCGAAAGCCTGCATATCGCGGTACTGGGCCAAGTCCAGCTTCAAGGTGCCGGAAACCTTCTTCATCGACTTCACCTGGGCGGAACCGCCGACGCGGGACACCGAGATGCCGACGTCGACCGCGGGGCGCTGGTTGGCGTTGAAGAGGTCGGACTGCAGGAAGATCTGGCCGTCGGTGATCGAGATCACGTTGGTCGGGATGAACGCGCCGACGTCGTTGGCCTTGGTCTCGATGATCGGCAGGCCGGTCATCGAACCGGCACCGAGCTCGTCGGAGAGCTTGGCGCAACGCTCCAGCAGGCGGGAGTGCAAGTAGAAGACGTCGCCGGGGTAGGCTTCACGGCCCGGCGGGCGGCGCAGCAACAACGAAACCGCGCGGTAGGCTTCAGCCTGCTTGGAGAGATCATCGAAAATGATCAGCACGTGCTTGCCGCCGTACATCCAGTGCTGGCCGATGGCCGAGCCGGCGTACGGGGCCAAGTACTTGAAGCCGGCCGGGTCGGAAGCCGGCGAGGCGACGATCGTGGTGTATTCCAGGGCGCCGTTGTCCTCGAGGGTCTGGCGCACCTCCGCGATGGTCGAAGCTTTCTGGCCGATTGCCACGTAGATGCAGCGGACCTGCTTCTTCACGTCGCCGGATTCCCAGTTGGCTTTCTGGTTCAAGATCGTGTCCACCGCGATCGCGGTTTTACCGGTCTTGCGGTCACCGATGATCAGCTGGCGCTGGCCGCGGCCGATCGGGATCATCGCGTCGATGGCCTTCAGGCCGGTCTGCATCGGCTCGCCGACCGACTGGCGCTGGGTGACCCCGGGGGCCTGGAGTTCCAGTGCACGGGTGGTCTCGGCAGCGATCTCGCCCAAACCGTCGATCGGGGCGCCCAAGGGATCCACGACGCGACCCAGGAAGGCGTCGCCCACCGGAACCGAGAGGATCTCGCCGGTGCGGTGGACTTCCTGGCCTTCTTCGATGCCGGTGAAGTCGCCCAGGATGATGACGCCGATTTCCCGGACGTCGAGGTTCTGGGCCAGGCCCAGCGTGCCGTCTTCGAACCGCAGCAACTCGTTCGCCATGACCGAGGGAAGCCCCTCGACCCGGGCGATGCCGTCGCTGGCGGTGGTAACCCGGCCAACTTCGACACGTTCTGCGTTGCCAGGCTCGTAGGACGCCGCGAACTCGTTCAACGCATTACGCACGTCGTCGGCGTTGATGGTCAATTCGGCCATCTGCAGTCCCTGCTCTCCTCAATCATGATCACCGCGAGTTGCGGCAAATCTTTGTACTTGTTTAGGTACGTTTTAATACTTTGGTCTTGCGCTTAACCGGCCAGTTGCCGGCGAAGTTCTCCGAGGCGGGTGAGCACCGAAGCATCCACCACCTCATCGCCCACTCGGACGCGCACGCCGCCGATCAGCGCCGGATCGACGCTGATGTTGACTTTGAGCTCGCGTCCGTAGAGGTTGTTCAAACCGGCGGCCAAACGGGATTCCTGGGTTTCGCTCAACGGCTGACCGACGGTCACCGTGGCGATCCAGCGTTCCTGGCGGGCAGCGGCCAGGGTGGCGAACTGTTCGACCAACTTGGCCGGACGGGCGCCGCGCGGTTCGGAAACCGCCTGGCCGATCAGAAGCTGCGCTGCTTGCCCGGCACCCGGCACCAGGGCGAGTGCCAGCTTGCGCTTGGCTTCCGCACTGGCTTGCGGTTCGCTCAAGGCCCGCTGCACCTGGTGATCCGACTCGACGGTCTTGTTGAAGCTGAACAAATCGTTCTCCAGCTGCTCCAGACCGGCCGCTCCGGGGCCCTGGTTCTCGGCGACCGCGACGGCTACCGTGGTGGCCACGGTCTCCAGAGCATCGCCGAAGTCCCGGGCATTCGCCCAGCGCTCATTCGCCAACGAGTCGACGATCTGAGCCGCTTCGGCGGACACCTTGCCCCGGACCAGCGAGCCGATCAGAGCCGCCTTTTCCGCGCCCTGACGGGACGGATCGGTCAACGCGCGGCGCAAGGCCGCCGAGCTGTCCACGATCGCCAGGACCGAGAACAGCTCCTGGGCCAGCGGCAGCGACGCAGCGGCGAGTTTTGGCTCCAGCTCAGCCAGGACCTTGGCCCGGGAGTCGCTCGAAATTCCTGCCATTACTTGGCCGCGCCTTCGCTCTTGCTGTTGGCTTCCAAATCGGCCAGGAAGCGGTCGACCACTCGGGCGGACCGGGCGTCGTCGTTCAGCGACTCGCCGACGATCTGGCCGGCCAACGTGGTGGCCAGCGTGCCGACCTCGGAGCGCAGCGAAACCACGGCGGCCTGGCGTTCGGCAGCGATGGTCACCTGGGCCTGCTCGGTGATCCGGGCAGACTCAGCCGCGGCCTTTTCCTTCAGATCGGCGAGGATTTGCGCACCTTCGGCGCGGGCGTCTTCGCGGATCTTATTGGCTTCGGCACGGGCGTCGGACAGCTGCTGCTTGTACTCTTCGAGTGCCGCGGTAGCCTCGGCCTGGGCTTCTTCGGCCTTGGCGATGCCGCCTTCGATGGCTTCGGTGCGCTCCGCGTAGGTCTTCTCGAACATCGGCACCACGAATTTGATGACGATGAAGAGGAGGATCGCAAAACCGATAAGCACCAAAATGGTGTCATACCAGTTAGGTACGATCGGGTTGGTCGCTCCCGCGCCTGCGGCGAAGATATCAGCGTTGCTCAATCTTTCACCTCTCCTTTATCTACGTGGACTAGGTCCAGTGGTTTGGGCTTGGGTCTACTGAATGACGAAAGCGAAGACCAAACCGAGGATCGCGAGCGCTTCGGTCAGGGCCAGACCCAAGAAGGCGATCGGCTGCAGCACGCGCTGTGCTTCCGGCTGCCGGGCAACGCCGTTGATGTAGGCGGCGAAGACCAGACCCACGCCGACACCGCCACCAATTGCGGAGAGGCCGTAACCGATCATGTTGAGAGAGCCAGTCATGATGTTCCTTTCAAGATACCGCCACGGTGACGGTAGGTTGTTGGAGTTATCCCGGGTGGGAATCCTTCGATGATGAAAATCTTTAGTGCGAGTCCGCGTGGACCGCGCCCTCGATGTAGATTGCGGTCAAGAGCGTGAAAACGTAAGCCTGCAGCGCCATGATCAAGAACTCCAGCATGTACATGGCCACGAATCCGACCACCACGAGCAAGGATGTTCCCTTGAGCAAGACATTTTCCTGCATGATCAAGAATTCCACCGAATAGCCGGCGATCAGCACGATCATGTGGCCGGCCAGCATGGTGGCGAACAAACGCAGCGAGTGCGTCATCGGCCGGACGATGAAGTTCGAGATGATTTCGATCGGGATGACCAAAGGCAGGATGTACCACGGAACCCCGGACGGCACCACGGCCAGCTTGAAGTACCGGATGCCGTTCTTCTGGATGCCGATGACGATCCAGGTGAAGTAGACGATGCCGGCCAGCACGTACGCTCCCCCGACATGGGAGAAGGTGGGGATTTCGAAGAACGGCAGGGCTCCGAAAATGTTGTTGATCAGGATGAAGAAGAACAACGTAAACAGCAGTGGGACGTATTTGATGAAGTCCCGGCCACCGATGATGTCTTTGCCGATCGAGTTCCGGACGAATCCGTAGGCCAGTTCACCGGCGAACTGCAGGCGGCCGGGCACCATCTTTCCCTTGCGTGCTGCCAGCAGGAAAAATACCGCAATCAACACTACGGAAAGAACGACCAAAACATGGTATTTGGAGATTCCATCCCATTGGAACCACGGGCCAGACAGGCCAGCCTCGCCGATTCCGGGCGGGTTGAAGCCGCCATCCGATGATCCTTCGGCGGGGAGCATAAGCGCGTTCAACGCGTTTCCTCTCTGCTGTGTCCTTCATTGGGCAAATGTCGGCGGGCCGGTTTCGGCCTGCCGACGCTGAACTTGTTCGAAACTTGCCTGGCATCGGTACGGTTCACGATTGATCCGTGGTTTTGCCGGCAGAACCCTTGGCCTCAGCCAGGTCTTCTTTGACCTGCCGATGGCGAAACCTTGGCGCGAAGGAGAGGTACATTCCGCCGATCAAACCGAGCAGAGCTCCCCCGACAACCATCCATTGGGTTTTGAACAAATTGTCCAGCCCCCACCCTATCAAACTCCAGACCAGGATTCCGCCTGCAATATAGCCGAATACCGCCATTCCGGCGCTGGAGGTAGAGCTTCCTTCGGCATTGTCGCTGCCACCGGCAGCCACCGAAATCTTGGCCTTGCCCGGCGGTCCGGACGGCGAGCCGGAACTTTTAGCCACGCGAGTCGCCGTCCTGCGCCGGATCGTTGAAGATCTGCAGCCGCAATCGGGAGAACGTCACCATTTCGACGGTGAGCCAGATCAGCACCGCGGCCAGCGCCGAAATGAAGAACCAGGTTCGGTCGAGCCAGTCCGGCGAGCCCAAAACGATCAGGACCCCGGCGAAACCCACGAACTTCACCACGTAGCCGACGGCGAAGGCACCGAACATGGCGCTGGCGCCTTTGCTTCCCATCCGGTGCCCGATGAGCAGCGAAATTCCGAAGAAGACCAGCACCAATCCGCCGCTGAACAGCGCGCTCAGAGCGGCGAAGCCACCGGCAAAGATCCAAGCGGCGACCACGATCAGCACTATTGCCGGAGCGGCGAAGAGCAAGCAACGTTGCAGGATCCCCAGCCAGGGCGACTCGGTCGGGCCCGAAACCGCGAGCGGTGCCGGTACGGCAGATCCGTTCGAGTTCTGGGAGTCAGTCATGGAGAGCCAATCTTAAGTCAGGCTTTGGTCTGGAAGCCAGCGAAACAGAGCACGGCACACTGTCGTTACCGCGAAATAAATTCTACACGAGATAGAACAGTGCTTGTGACGCTACTGTGCCAGGCCTGAGACCCGGGAATTCCGGCGTCGGATCAGGCGCTGGAAAATCGTCGGCGTGCGCAAATACAACAACACGACCAGAATGCACAGTACCGCCGCGATCAACAAACCCACCGGGCCGTTGGCCACCGCGAAAATGCCGAGCAGACTGGTCAGGACCGTGGCCGAGGTGACCACTGCTGCAGCTTGGAGATGGCTCAGTCCGACGATCACCAATCGTTGGTAGGCGTGCTGCCGGTGCGCGACGTACCAACGCTCTCCGGCGGCTATCCGCCGGAGCAGCGTGACGAAGGCGTCGGCCAAGTAGATCAGGACCGGCGCGAACAGATACTCGACCGGGACGCCGGCCAAAAACGCCGCCACTGCGGTGATCGCGATCGACGCGCCGAGCAGATACGAACCGACATCGCCCAAAAACACCGGCTTGCCACTCAGGTTCCAGGGCAGGAACCCGGCGAACCCGGCCGCGATCACGGCACCGGCGATCACCAGCCAGTGAATATCGGTCAACGCTCCGGCAATCGCATAGGCCAAACCCACCACCAAGCCGTGCAGACCGGAAATCCCGTTGATCCCGTCCATGAAGTTGGCCACGTTGATGTACGCCGCGACGGCCACCGCCCCGGCCGGCGTCCACCAATAGCCGATGCCGCCGGCCAGCCAGGCCAGCACTGCGGTGCCGGCAGCGCCCACAGCCAGATGGCAGAGCGCCCGGGTCGCCACACGCAAGCCGCGGAGGTCTTCGATCCAACCCACCAGCGACGCCGCGAGCAGCACCACCAGAATGGTCAACAGAATCGCCTTCTGCGTGGCGCTCAGCGGCGCGAACAAAGCCACGAACAATGCCAGGACCACCGCGGAAAGCACCGAGATGCCCATACCCCGGATGGTCGGCTCGCTGTGCGAGGAGCGGTCGGAGGGCATGTCCAAGACCGCCATCCGGCGCAGCCACGGCTTGAAGGCCAAGGGCAGCAAAAGGCTGGCCAACAACGCGGTTGCGGCACAGAGCAACACGAAAGCCCAGGGCATCAGGCCCCCTTGGCCAGCGGGTCATCGTCGGCGATGCTGCTTTCCAAATCGATCACCGGCCCGCCCGCTTCGTCCAGGCAGCGTTGCCGCCAGGCCCGGTACTCCAGCAAGGCGGGGTCCAAGGTCTTCGCCGATGTGTGCGAAATCTTCGGGTGCAGCGGCCGGGCATCCACTTCGAGATAACCCACCAGTTCCTCATGGAGTTTCTCGCCGGGCCGCAAACCGGTGAACACGATCTCGATGTCTTTGCCCGAGGTGGCGATCATCTGCCTGGCCACATCGAGGATCCGGACCGGCTCCCCCATGTCCAGGAGCATCACTTCGCCCCCGGTGCCGATCGCCCCGGCCTGGATGACCAATTGGCAGGCTTCCGGAATGGTCATGAAGAACCTCGTCGCATCCGGATGGGTGACCGTGATCGGACCGCCATTGCGGATCTGCTGGCTGAACAGCGGCAGCATCGAGCCGCGGCTGCCCAGGACATTGCCGAATCGGACCGAAACGTAGGTCTTCCCGGTCTGCTGCGCCATCCAGGCGGTCAGTTTCTCCGCCACCCGCTTCGAGTGCCCCAACGCCGTCGTCGGGTTGGCCGCTTTGTCGGTGGAAATGTTGACCAGGGTGTCCACTCCGGCGTCGCGGGCTGCGCGGAGCACATTCAGAGTGCCGATGACATTGGTCTTCCAGGCCTCTTCCGGGTACTGCTGGAGCAGCGGTGCGTGCTTGAGCGCCGCAGCATGGAACACCACTTGAGGGGCCCGTTCGTTGAAAATCTCTTTGAGCGCGTGCTCATCGCGGATATCGGCCAAAATCGTGTCCCGGCCGTTGAGCAGGCCGTGCCCGGAGATGCTCAGTTGGGTGGCTTGCAAGCCGGACTCGTCTCGGTCCAGCATCATCAATTCAGAGGGTGCGAAGGCGGTCAATTGCCGGCACAGTTCGGAACCGATCGACCCCCCGGCACCGGTGACCAGAACCCGTTTCCCGGTCACGTACCCGGCGATCCGCTCCACCTCGATGTCGACTGGGCGGCGCCCGATCAGGTCTTCCACCGCGATGTCCCGGAAGTCCGCGAATCCGCCCTCGAGCATTTTCTTCAGTGGCGGCAGCACCAAGACCCGGACCCGCAGCCCGGATACCGCGTCGGAGATCTCCCGGACCTTCCCGGACTCGACGTCGGCAAAAGCCAGCACCAGCACTTTGGCATGGGTGCGCCGCACGATCTCCGGCAAGTCCTCGCCACGGCCCAGCACCGACACCGACGAAAGGTGCAGGTGCTTCTTCGCCGGGTCGTCGTCGATCAAACCGACCGGGAAGAACGGGGAGTGCGGGTCTTGCAACATCCGGTTGACCAGGGAATTCCCGAGGAATCCGGCACCGTAGACCAAAGTTCGCTGCGCCGCTTCGTCGGGGCGCGGCTTGCCTTCCACGTAAAGCCGTTTGAGATAGCGGATCGCCGCCATAAACATGCAGGCGAACGGAAAGGCGATGGCGCCGATGCTACGGCCGATTCCAGTCTGGTTGATGAAGACGAACAGGAAAATCGACGTGGTGACCGCCACGATCAGCGTCACCACGACCAGGAGCCGGGCTTCCTGGAAGCTGCCGAAGCTGTACCGTCCGCGGTACAGCGAGAACGAATATCCGGCCACGATCTGGGTCAGCACCGCCACGGCCATCACACTCAGTGCGGCCAACCAGGAGATCCGGCTGACATCGAGTTCATAACGCAGAAGCAGAGCCAGCAGAATCGCCACGATCCAGCTGAACGCGTCCAGGAAATATTGGGACCACAGCCACAATCGGGGCTTGGGCTCAGTTTCCTTACCTTCTGACAATGGCCTACCTTGCTTCGTCGTGGAGCTCAACTACGGTGAATCAGCGCCGCATTCCATGATGCGTGCACTCTTGACAGCTTAGCTTGGCTACAGTGGGACTGCCCGGTTTTGCGATCGTACACGCCCTAAGGAGGCTCGGAACCGTGAAGATTCTACTGACCGGAGCCACCGGATTCGTCGGACGCGAAGTGGTTTCGGCGCTTCAGGCCCAGGGCCACCATGTCGTTGCCGTAGTACGCTCGACCGCTGCGTTGCCGCCCGGGGTCGAACAACGGGTGGTCGGTGATATCAGCGGCCCAGTCGCCTGGGCGGAAGCCCTCGACGGGATCGACACGGTGCTCCACCTGGCCGCCCGGGTGCATCAGATGAACGACTCGGCAGCGGACCCGCTGGCGAGCTTCCGGGCCGTGAACACCGAGCCGACTGCCCGCTTGGCCCAGGCTGCGGAAGCTGCCGGCGTCAAACGTTTCGTCTTCTTGAGTTCGATCAAGGTCAATGGCGAGTCGACTCCACTGCACCCTTCGCAGCCGTTTTCAGTTGATTCGGTGCCGGCTCCGGCCGATCCCTACGGCAGCTCGAAGTTCGAGGCCGAAGCAGCTCTGGCGGCTATCAGCGCCTCCGGTGCGATGAAAATCGCCACGGTGCGATCACCGATGGTTTACGGCCCCGCGGGGAAGGGCAATGTGCAGCGGCTCTCGAATTTGGCCCGCAAAGGGTTTCCGGTGCCGTTCGGCTCGATTCGGAATCGGCGGACCATGATCGCGGTCCAGAATCTCGCAGACTTGCTGGTGGCCCTTTGCCCGGCGGCACCGGACACTCCCCCGTATTCGCTGGTGCTGGCCGGGGATGCGCACAGCCCGTCCACGGCGGAACTCTATCGGGAACTGGCCGACGCCCTCGGCGTGCCGGCCCGGATACTGCCGTTCCCAGTGGCTCTGCTGCGCTTGGCCGGCCGGTTGACCGGCCGTGCTGCGGAGATCGCCCGGTTGACCGAATCCCTGGAAATCCGGGTCGGCAGCACCGACCCGGATTTCGACTGGACGCCGCCGTTGAGTTTCCACGAGGGCATCGCCCGCATGGCACGCTGATCCCTGCGCCCGTCCGATTCAAGGTTTCACTGGGCAGGGACGTCTGAGCCCACTGAAACTGCTGATTGGACGGGCCGGCAAGGGGACGGAGCTCAGCGTTTGCTGGTGAATGCGGCGCGGTAACCGGAGCGTCGGATCCCGGTCGGGACCAGCCGGTAGCCGCACCTGACCGCTACGTTGCGCAGCCATTGCGCGGATGAGATGTAACCGGCCCGGCGCAATCTGCCCTGCAAGCGGAACTCCGCGGCGAGCAGGCCCAAACCACCACGACGCCGATAGGCCCCTTCGCTGACCCGGTAGCGGACCAGCGCCTCCGGAACATTGGCGGCCTTCGCGCCGCTGCGCAGCATCCGCAGCCACAACCAGAAATCCTCGATCTTGAGCAGGTCGCCGTAACCGCCGACCGCGAGCACGCGGCTTTTGCGGTAGACCACCGAAGGGTGGTGGAACGGACTGCGGAATCCGGAATTGGCGGCGAGCGCGGCTTGGTCGGTGACTACCGGCCGGTATGCGAGCGGCTGCGAATCGTCGTCGCCGATCTCTTCGATCGCGGAGCCGACAATGTCGTACCCGGCTTCCAGGTACGGAACCTGGACCTCGAACCGCCGCGGCAGGGAGACGTCGTCGGCATCCATTCTGGCCACGATATCGTAGCGGCACTCGAGCAAGCCGGCGTCCAACGCCCCGGCCAGGCCCAGGGCCCGCGGCAGTCGCAGGACCCGGACCTTTCCAGCTGCCTGTTGCTCTGCGGCGAGCAGGATCTTTTCGATCCCGGGCGGGACCGCGCCGTCTTGCACGATCACGATTTCGGCCGGCTTGCGCGTCTGCTGATCGGAGACCGAAGCCAGCGCCCGTCGGAACAGCTCCGGATCGTCACCGGCGTAGACCGGCAGCAAGACGGAGAAATCCTGCGCTTCGGCGACTGCGGCACTGGCCGGCAATTGGCGGCCGAGCTTCCACTCCGGAAGCCGGTGGATTCCGGCCAGAGCCGTATCGTTGTCCCGCGGCGCCGTGCGCAAACCGTCGCGGAGACCGCGCAGACCTGCGCGGAGTACCACGCGCTTCCGGGAACTCCGGGAAACCATCAAAGCCCAGCGCCGGATCGTGGAGGCCCCATAGAGGAGCTTCTCGCCGCCGCGCAATGCCCTGGACCGGCTGAACAGCCAAAGCTTGTTCCGGACTTCGAAATAGAACCGTTCCCCGACGTCCACGGTATTCGAATCGAAGACTTTGGTGTGATGGCTGACTGCCGACTTCTGGCTGGCCAGGCCGAAGCTGTCCCGGACCAACCGGGTGCTGAATTCGAAGTCGTCGTTCCAGAGGAAGTAGTCGACGATCGGCAAACCGTTTTCCCGGATCGCCTCGGCATCGATGAAAAGCGAGACGAAGGAGGCCGAACGAACCGGACGGGCAGCGGACTTCGCGGCAGCGGCCAGTTCCGAGGCAGTCGCACCGGGCTTGGTGCGCGGCGTGTTCATCGGATGGTCCCGGCCATCGGTCCAGAGCACCCGGCTGGCGATGAGCGCCGGCTTCGCCCCGGACGGGTACTGTGCCCAGAGCCGCAGGGCCTCGCTGAGCGTATCCGCGTGCGGCTCCGTGTCGTCGTCCATGATCCAGACCAGATCCGGATCATGGTTGGCCAGGGCGTGCGCCATGCCCACGGCGAAACCACCGGCCCCTCCGGTGTTGCTGGACAGTTCGACCAGCTCGTAGTCGAAGGGCAGCTGCAGCGCACGGAGCCATTCGACCGCCCCGTCGGTGGACGCGTTGTCCACGACGACCAAAGCATCCGGCAATCGATCAGCGGACAGCAAACCGGCGACGGCCTTGGTCAGCAGCTCTTTTCGGTTGTAGCTGACCAACACCGCCACGGTCCGGCAGACTGGACCGGCTCCGGTCATGCGTCCGGCTTCGATGCGCGCTCCGGCTCGGCCGCAGCGGCCCCCGCCGCTGGTGCCACGGGCCCTGCGTCCGGAGCCGGCTCTGCGTCCGTGGTTGCCGCAACCATGGGCTCGGCATCCGCGACTGGTTCCGCATCCGTGACCGGTTCCGCTGGCTCGACGACGGCGGCATCCGGGACTTCCGCGGGCTCGGGGTTCCCCTCCGGAACCGGATCCGCGGCTTCCTCCCCGACGTCGAGCACCGAGGGCACTATCGAGCGCAGCCGCTCGATGCTGATCGCACCCGAGCGCACGACTTTGAGCCGCTCGCCGGTGGCATCGACGATCGTCGAGGGCAGGCTCGCTTCGGCACCGGTCGGCCGGTCGCCCTCACCGAGGTAGACCTCCACCGCTTCGCCGAGCTGTTCCCGGGCCTCGGCCACGCTCCGACCGGTCGGTTGCCCGGTCCGGTTGGCCGAAGAGACCGCCAGCGGTCCGGTCAGGGTCAGCAGGTCCAAGGCGAGTTCGTCGTCCGGCATGCGCAATGCCACCGTGCCGAAAGCGTCGCCGAGGTCCCAGTCCAAGGACGGCTGGGCATGGAAAATAATAGTCAGTCCGCCCGGCCAGAACGCCTCTGCGAGCTTCCTCGCATCATCGGTGATGTCCACCGCCAGCCCGTCCATGGTTTGCACCCGTTGGATCAGCACCGGCGGCGGCATGGAACGGCCGCGGCCTTTCGCCGCCAGCAGGGTGGCCACCGCGACCGGGGAAAACGCATCGGCGGCAATGCCGTAGACGGTATCCGTAGGCAGCACGATGGTCTGCTTTTGCGCAATGGCTTTTTTGGCGTGCGCCAGCCCTTCGGCTCGCTGGGACGCTATGCTGCAGTCGTAGACAACGGTACTCACTGGGTTATTCTTTCATTTCTTGCTCGGCGAGGCCGCATCGGCCAAGTATCCACTGGTGGCGCGCGCTTTGCCGGCCAAGTCGCGATGGCTCGAAACTCCGGTGAACCCGCTCTGCCGGAACCGTCCGAGCATCGCTGCAGCCTGGACTTCGGCGTGTTCCATCACGAAATAGCCACCGGGCCGGAGCAGCCTGGCCGCACTGCGCAACGCGGCCGAAGGCAGCACCATCCCATCACCGCCGCCGCCGTAGAGCGCGAGCTCCGGATCATGCTCGGCCACTTCGGGCTCGTTCGGCACCGCATCATCCGGGATGTACGGCGGATTGCTCACCACGACGTCGGCCTGTCCATCCAGGTCGTCGAAAGCGGTGCGCAAATCGCCCAGACGCAAGCTGACTTGGTCCCCGTAATCGCGCAGATTCCGGCTCGCCCAGGCATGCGCCAGTTCCGAGAGTTCCACCGCATAGACCCGCGAATGCGGCACTTCAGCAGCAATCGAAGCCGCCAGAGCACCCGATCCGGTGCCCAAGTCGATCGCCACCGGACGGTCGGTTCCAGCTGCCGGACCGGTCAGCAGGTAGTCGATCACCAACTGCGCGACGCCTTCGGTTTCCGGTCGCGGAATGAACACTCCGGGGCCGACGGCGAGTTCCAGACGGCGGAAGTGCGCCACTCCGGTCAGGTGCTGCAGCGGAATGCGCCGGGCCCGCTCGGCGACCAGATCGGCGAACCCGTCCGGCACCCCGGCGCCCAGCAAAGCAGCTACCCGCAGCTCGCCCAACCCGATTCCGAGCAGGTGCGCGGCGAGCAGCTCGGCATCGGCCCGCGGCGAAGGCACGCCCGCGGCGGCAAGCTCGGCAGCGGCAGCGCGCAATGCCGCGGCGAGGTCGGCCGGATCATCATTCAGCACGGCAGGACCGGGCTAGTCGGAGCTGCCGGACAACGCATCGAGCCGGGACTGTTCGTCCATTTCGATCGCCGATTGGATCACCGGCTCCAGGTCTCCGTTCATCACGGCGTCCAGGTTGTACGCCTTGTACCCGGTGCGGTGATCGGCAATCCGGTTTTCCGGGAAATTGTAGGTCCGGATCCGTTCCGAGCGGTCCATGGTGCGGATCTGCGACTTCCGGGCCGCCGAGTTTTCCGCGTCGATCTGCTCTTGCTGATGGGCCAGGATCCGCGCGCGGAGCACGCGCATGCCGGCTTCCCGGTTCTGCAACTGGGACTTTTCGTTTTGCATCGCCACCACGATTCCAGTGGGCAAGTGGGTGATCCGGACCGCAGAGTCGGTGGTGTTGACCGACTGCCCGCCCGGGCCCGACGACCGGTAAACGTCGATCTTCAAATCGTTTTGGCTGATTTCCACTTCTTCCGGTTCGTCGACTTCCGGGAAAACCAGGACACCAGCGGCCGAGGTATGGATCCGGCCCTGCGATTCGGTCACCGGAACCCGCTGCACCCGGTGCACGCCGCCTTCGAATTTGAGCGAAGCGAACACGCCTTCAGCCGGATCGTTGGAACGGCCTTTGACCGCGATCTGGATGTCCTTGTAGCCGCCCAGGTCGGATTCAGTGGCCGAAATGACCTCGATTTTCCAGCCCTTCGATTCGGCATAACGGCTGTACATCCGGACCAGGTCCGCAGCGAACAGCGCCGATTCGTCGCCGCCTTCACCGGCCTTCACTTCGAGGATCACATCGCGCCCGTCATCCGGGTCACGCGGGATCAACAGCCGGCGCAGTTTCTCCTGCGCCTGGGTCAGTTGCTCTTCCAGAACCGGGACTTCGGCCGCGAACTCCGAGTCCTCAGCCGCCATTTCGCGGGCTGCGGAAAGGTCGTCGGACAGCTGCTGCACTTGGTGGTGGCCCTCGACGATATTGCTCAGTTCGGCGTAACGGCGGCCGAGTTTGCGGGCCAGCGACTGGTCCGCATGGACGGCCGGGTCGCTGAGCTTGAGCTGCAATTCGGCATGCTCATCCAACAGGCCCTGTATTGACTCGAACATTGTGTACTACCTTTCGCAAAACCTGTTTTGACGAACAAAAAACCGTTGGGGAGGCAGTTCACGGTCGGTGTCGCTCCGAAAAAGCCCGTGACCTGCCGCCCCAACGGTGGCGAAGCTATTTGTCGTCGTCCGACTTCGCGCCGAGCGTCGTCTTCTGCACCTGCATCAGGAACTCCACGTTGCTCTGCGTTTCACGCAGCTTCGAGGTGAGCAGTTCAAGCGACTGCTGCTGCTCCAAGCCGGAAAGCACCCGGCGCAGCTTCCACATGATCCGGACTTCCTCCGGGGAGAGCAGATTCTCCTCGCGGCGGGTTCCGGAGCTGTTGACGTCGACCGCCGGGAAGATCCGCTTGTCCGCAAGGTTCCGGGACAGGCGCAATTCCATGTTGCCGGTGCCCTTGAACTCTTCGAAGATGACTTCGTCGGCTTTGGAACCGGTTTCCACCAGCGCGGTGGCCAGGATGGTCAACGAACCGCCGTTTTCGATGTTCCGTGCCGCACCGAAGAACCGCTTCGGCGGGTACAGCGCCGCCGAGTCGACACCACCGGAGAGAATCCGGCCCGACGACGGGGCGGAGTTGTTGTAGGCACGGCCCAACCGGGTCATCGAGTCCAGCAGGACCACCACGTCCATGCCCATTTCGACCAGGCGTTTGGCCCGCTCGATGGACAGCTCGGCGACCTGCGTGTGGTCGTCGGCCGGACGGTCGAAGGTCGAGGCGATGACTTCGCCCTTCACGGTCCGCTGCATATCGGTGACTTCTTCGGGGCGTTCGTCCACCAAGACCATCATCAAATGCACTTCGGGGTTGTTGATGGTGATCGCATTGGCGATCGCCTGCAAGATCAAAGTCTTGCCGGCCTTGGGCGGCGAAACGATCAAGCCGCGCTGGCCTTTGCCGATCGGCGCCACCAAGTCGATGACGCGCGGTCCGATGATCTTCGGATCGGTTTCCAAGCGCAGCCGCTCGGAGGGGTAGAGCGGAACCAGCTTGGCGAAATCCACCCGGTCCTTGAGCTCTTCCGGCGATTTGCCGTTGACACTGGTGATCCGCACCAGGGCATTGAACTTCTGCCGCTGGTTCTGCTGGTTGCGGTCTTCGCCTTCCCGCGGGGCCCGGATCGCACCGACCACGGCATCGCCCTTGCGCAGGTTGTACTTCTTGACCTGGGACAGCGAAACGTACACGTCGTTGGAGCCGGGGAGGTACCCGGAGGTGCGCACGAAGGCGTAGTTCTCCAGGACGTCCAAGATGCCGGCTACCGGCAACAGCACATCGTCTTCGGTCACCTCGACGTCGTCGACCTCGGGGCCCTGGTTGCGATTGCGACGGCGGTCGTTGCGATCCCGGAACCGGTCATTGCGGTCATTCCGGTCGTTCCGGTCATTGCGGCCGTTGCGCGAGTTTCCGCTGTTGCGGTCATTGCGGGAATTCCCGGCGTCGCGGTCGTTTCCGCTATTGCGATCGTTGCGGGCATTGTTGTTGCCTGCGCCGTCGTTGTCGTTGGCCTCATTGCGGTTGCGATTGCGGCGCCGCTCGTTCCGGTTGTTCCGGTCGTTGCGGTTGTTGCCGTCTTCGTCGTTGTCCCGCCGGTTGTTCTGGCCGTTGTTGCCCTGGCCCTCCTGGCGCTGGCGACCCTCGTTGCGGGTTTGGCCCGAGTCCCGGTTCGCCTGATCCGCAGCGGCATCCGAGCGCGGCTCGGAGCCTTCCTCGCTCTGCGGTGCGTTCTCCGCAGCAGCAGTCCCGGAATCGTCGGCGCGGCGGTTCCGGCCGCGCTGACGGCGCGAGCCATTCTCGTTGCCCCCGTTCGCCGGCTTGTCCTCGACCGGGGCCGAATCCGACGCAGCCTGGCTCGGGTCCGTTGCGCCGGCCGTTTCGGCGGCCACTACCCCGTCGCTGGCAGCACGGCGGCTGCGTCCGCGTCGGGCCGGGGCGGCATCGGTTTTCGGAGCTTCAGCTGCCGGAGCAGCACCGTTCGACGCGGTTTCAGCCGGCTCATTCCGACTCTGCGTCTTCCGGTCGGCCACTGACGAACCGCGCTGATGCGCCGAGATCGCCGCGACCAGGTCGCCTTTGCGCATCCGCGAACCGCCGGTGATGCCCAGTTGGCCGGCGAGCGCCTGCAGTTGTGCCAGCTTCAGTCCGGCAAGTCCATTTGATTTCGCCGGAGCCTCAGATGAGGCAGATTCGGCATTGTCCACGCCTGAATTCAGGCTGGTGGTTTCTGTCACGAAGGATCCTTCCCCCTCGATACCGATCCCATGGCGTCCATGGGATCGCATTGATTGGTCTCAATCCGCAGGCTGTCCGGTTCGACTGAACCGGTTCCGGCATCTTGATTGGTAGCAACAGCACACGACGGAGCTGGCGCTAGTAGGTGAAACGACTCCCACGGACATACGCGTTCCGAGCCTGAGGTCTGCCACAAAATTACTTGTTATGGGGAAAAGCCTCGAGCGTGACGGTTCCGCAGCTCCGGGAAGTTTTGCATCTCAAGTGGCTAACCGACAATAGCGGTCCCATTCGGGCAGGCTATGACTGCCGATGCAAGATCATTTTAGCACCTTCGATGTCGATTTCGAGTTCTTGGACGCGCCACGCCGCGTCGGCAGCCAATTGCCGGGACTTTTCCACTTGGTCCGGGCCTTCGGCCAAGACCAGGACGGTGGGCCCGGCGCCGGAAATCACCGCGGCCAGGCCGGCACCGCGCCACAGTTCCAGCAGTTGCGCACTGGACGCCATCGCCTGCGCCCGGTATTCCTGGTGCAGGTAATCCTCGGTGCCGGCGAAAAGGTATTCCGGGGCAGCGGTCATCGCGTGGACCAAAAGCGCGGTCCGTCCCGAGTTCGCCGCTGCGCTCTGGTGCGAAATCGACGAGGGCAGCATCGCCCGGGCGGTTTCGGTCGACAATTCGGTTTCCGGAACCGCGATCACCGGACGGATCGAAGGGTCGACGGCGAGCTTGGCGCTGCGATAACCCGCGTCGTCGTGCCAGGAGACTGCCAATCCGCCGAACAGTGCCGGAGCCACATTGTCGGGGTGCCCTTCGAGCTCCGAAGCGAATTGGAAGACCCAGTCCGAATCCGGGCGCTCGGCTTCCGGGAGCAAGGCCGTGGCCGCGAGCAGCGCCGCGACGATGGCGGCTGCCGAGGAACCCAGTCCCCTGCCGTGCGGAATCACGTTGTCGGCTTCGATCCGCAAACCGGCCCGGTCGAATCCGAGCTTCGCCAGAGCCGCATCGATGGTGCGCACAGTCAAGTGCGAGGCATCGCGGGGCAGGGAGTCCGCTCCTTCGCCGCCCAGCACGAACTCCAGTTCGTCCGAAGCCAAGGTCTGCACGGTCAACGTGTCGTGCAGCCGGAGGGCCAGGCCCAAGGAATCGAACCCGGGTCCCAGATTCGCACTGGTCGCGGGGACGTGCACGGTGACGCTCTGCCCGGCGGCCAGCAACGGCCGTTTCTGGCTCATTTCAGTCTTCCAGACCCAGTTCGCGGGCCACACTGACCACGTCGAACTCGACTTTGCGCGGTTCAACCGGGCTGCCGTCCGGGTTCTGCAACGCCCACTCCGGATCCTTCAAGCCGTGTCCGGTGACGGTGACCACGATGCTCTGCCCCGGGGCCAGCTCGCCGGCCCGGAACTTCTTCAGGATCCCGGCGACCCCGGCTGCCGAGGCGGGTTCGACGAAAACCCCTTCCTTCGCGGAAAGCCAACGGTGCGCTTCCAGGATCTCGGCATCGGTGACCGCCTCGATCACGCCCTGCGATTCGTCTCTGGCCGCCACGGCCTGTTCCCAAGACGCCGGATTGCCGATCCGGATCGCGGTCGCCAAAGTCTCCGGTTCGGTGATCGGGTGTCCGGCCACGATCGGCGCGGACCCGGCAGCTTGGAATCCCCACATTTTCGGCAGCTTCGAGGCCACCGCGGGCTGGCCTTGGAACGGCTCGGCATACTCCCGGTAGCCTTTCCAATACGCCGTGATGTTGCCGGCGTTGCCCACCGGCAGGGCATGGATGTCCGGCGCATCGCCCAAGACGTCGACCACTTCGAAAGCACCGGTCTTCTGGCCTTCGATCCGGGCCGGATTGACCGAGTTCACCAAGAACACCGGGTAGGCGTCGGCGAGCTTGCGCGCCACCTCGAGGCAGTTGTCGAAATTGCCGTCGACCTGGAGCAGCGTGGCGCCGTGCGCGACCGCTTGGCTGAGTTTGCCCATCGCGATCTTGCCGGCCGGAACCAGCACCGCGCAGGTCAGCCCGGCCGCGGTGGCATAAGCGGCCGCGGATGCCGAAGTGTTCCCGGTCGAAGCACAGACCACGGCTTTCGCTCCGGCTTCCACCGCGGCGGTGATCGCCATGGTCATCCCCCGGTCTTTGAAGCTGCCGGTGGGGTTCATGCCCTCCACTTTGATCTGGATCCGGCAACCGGTCAGCTCCGACAACGCCCGCGCGGGGACGAGCGGCGTGCCGCCCTCGCCCAGGGTGATCACCCGGGTGGTTTCGGAAACCGGCAAACGTTCGGCGTATTCGCGGATCACTCCGCGCCATTGCTGGGCCATATCTGTCCTCAGACTCCTTCTACCCTCAGGACCGAGGTCACCGAAGTGATCACGTCCAGATCTCGGATTTGGGCCACCGTGGCGGCGAGTGCGGATTCGTTTGCGCGGTGCGTCACGATGCGCAATTCGGCATAGCGCGCGGTGCCGCCGGTTGCCTCGGCTGCCGGGTGGATGGTCTGCCGCATGGTCTCGATCGAGACGCCGTGCGCCGCGAAGATCTGGGCGACTTTGGCGAGCACCCCCGGCTGGTCTGCGACCTCGAGGCCGATGCTGTAGCTCGTCTGCACCGCGTCGATGCCCAAAGCAGGAACTGAGCCTTTCGTGGTTTCGGTCCGGCCCGGACCGCCCAACACGATCCGCCGGGCGGCCGAGACCAGGTCGCCCAGGACTGCCGAAGCCGTGGCCAGCCCGCCGGCGCCCTGCCCGTAGAACATCAGTTCGCCGGCATATTCCGCTTCGACGAAAACCGCATTGAACGCCCCGCGCACCGAAGCCAGCGGATGTTCCCGCGGCAACAACGTCGGATGCACCCGGACGTTCACGCCGGCCGGGCCCGCGCCGTCGAGCTCGACTTTTTCCGCGATGGCCAGCAGTTTGATCACCAGCCCCGAGGCGCGGGCCGCCTCGATATCCGCTGCGCTGATCGTCCGGATCCCCTCGCAATGCACGTTCTCCAGGGCAAACCGGGTATGGAAGGACAACGAAGCCAGAATCGCGGCTTTGGCCGCGGCATCGTGCCCGTCGACGTCGGCGGTCGGGTCCGCCTCGGCATAACCCAGCCGCTGCGCCTCGGCCAGGGCCGATTCGAAATCCGCGCCGGTGGAGTCCATCTGGTCCAGGATGTAGTTCGTGGTGCCGTTGATGATGCCGAGCACTCGGGTGATCTTGTCGCCGGCCAGGCTGTCCCGGATCGGTCGCAGGATCGGGATCGCGCCGGCCACTGCGGCCTCATAGGAGAGCTGCACTCCGGTGGCGTCCGCGAGTTCGTACAGCGCCGGACCGTCGGCGGCCAGCAGGGCTTTGTTCCCGCTCACCACCGATGCGCCGTGCTCGAGCGCCGATCGGATCAGTTCCCGGGCCGGTTCGATTCCGCCGAGCAGTTCGATCACCAAATCCGCCGAGCGGACCAGGGTCCGGGCGTCATCGGTGAACAAGCCCGCGGGGATTGCGGGGTCCCGGGCCAGTTCCAGATCGCGTACCGCGATGCCGATCAGTTCCAACCGGGCGCCGGTCCGGGCCGCCAACGAGTCGGCATCGCGCAACAGGATGCGGGCCACTTGGCTGCCGACGTTGCCGCAACCCAACAATGCGACTTTGAGCGTGTCCGGCTTCGGGCTGGTGGCGCTATTTAACTCAGTCAAGAAATCAGGCTCCTGGATCGCGGGACAACAAATCTTCTTCGGTCTCGGCCCGGACGATGACCCGTGCCGCACCGTCCCGGACGGCGACCACGGCAGGCCGGGGCAGGTAATTGTAGTTGCTCGCCAGAACCCAGCAATAGGCACCGGTCGCCGGCACCGCCAGCAGGTCTCCGGCCCGGACATCTCCTGGCAGGTAGGCGTCCCGGACCACGATGTCGCCGGACTCGCAATGTTTGCCCACCACCCGGGAAAGCACCGGGGCGGCAGAGCTGGCCCGGTTCGCCAGGACCGCGGAATAGTCGGCGTCGTAAAGCACCGGCCTCGGATTGTCGCTCATTCCGCCGTCCACCGAAAGGTATCGGCGTTCGGCCGGACCGGCCGCACCGTCCACGACGACGGTCTTGACCGTGCCCACCCGATAAAGCGTGAAGGTGCTCGGCCCGACGATCGCACGGCCGGGCTCGATCGAAATCCGCGGTGCCGGCAAGGCCAGCCGGGTGCATTCTTCGGCCACCACGGCAGCCATCTCGCGGGCGATTTCCGCGGTGGGCCGCGGGTTGTCGGCTTCCGTGTAGGCGATTCCATATCCGCCGCCCAGATCCAATTCGCCGAGTTCGACCCCGTACCGGGACTTCATTTTCGCGCTGAAGCCGAGCAGCCGTTGCGCCGCGACCGCGAACCCTTCGGACTCGAAGATCTGCGAACCGATGTGGCAGTGGATGCCGAGCAGCTCGATGTGTTCGGCGGCGGTTGCCGCCAGCACCGCTTGTTCAGCCGGGCTGGGCCCGTCCGATCCAGCCAGCGAGAGGCCGAATTTCTGATCCTCATGCGCGGTGGCGATGAACTCGTGGGTGTGCGCATGGACCCCGGGGGTCAAGCGCAACATCACTTTGGCGATCCGGCCCGAAGCCGCCGCGATCGATTCGATCCGCTGGATTTCCGGCAGCGAATCCGCCACGATCCGGCCCACGCCGAGGTCCAACGCACGCCGGATCTCCGCATCGGATTTGTTGTTGCCGTGCAGACCCAGCTTCGCTCCCGGCACCCCGGCTCGCTGCGCCACGAGCAGCTCGCCGCCGGAACAGGTGTCCAACCGCAGTCCCTCGTCCATCACCCAACGCGCGACCTCGGTGCAGAGAAAGGATTTGCCCGCGTAGTAGACGTCCACACCGCCGCCGAGCTCGGCGAACGCCTCGTCGAAGGCGTTCCGGAACTCTCGGGCGCGCCGCCGGAAGTCCGCTTCGGACAGCACGAACAGCGGCGAACCGAATTCCTCGGCGAGTTGCTGGACACTGAGCCCGTCGATCGCCAATTCGCCGGCCGGATGCCTGACCACGTCGTGCGCCCACTCCTGCGCCCGCAGCGCATTCGGGTCGTCCGGCAAGCTCAACCAGTCCGGGGCCAGAGGCGACGGACCTGAGGTCGGAGAAAGCACTGCTACATCCTTTCGGGGGCGCTGACGCCGAGCAGATCCAGGCCATTGGCCAAGACCTGCCCGGTAGCGTCATTGAGCCAAAGCCGGGTCCGGTTCAACGCCGTCACCGGATCGCCCGACAACGGAGTCACCCGGCAAGCGTCGTACCAGCGGTGATAAGCACCCGCGATGACCTCCAGATGCCGGGCGATGCGGTGCGGTTCGCGGAATTTCGCGGCTTCGGCGACCACTGAGGGGAAGGCACCGAGCTGGGCCAGCAGATTGGACTCGGTCGGATGGACCAGGGCCGCGGCGTCGAATTCGCTCCGGTCCACGCCCGCTGCCTCCGCATTGCGGTCCACCGCTTTGGTCCGGGCATGGGCGTATTGCACGTAGAAGACCGGATTGTCGTTGGTGGCTTTCTGCAGCTGTTCCGGTTCCAAAGCGAGCGGCGAGTTGGCCGGCGAACGGCCGAGCGAATAGCGCAATGCATCGGCACCGAGCCAATTGAGCAAATCCCGGAGTTCGACGATGTTGCCGGCCCGCTTGGACAACCGCGCGCCGTTGACCGAGACCATTTGGCCGATCAGGACTTCGATATTGCGTTCCGGGTCGTCGCCGGCGCAGGCGGCGATCGCCTTGAGCCGACCGATGTAACCATGGTGGTCAGCGCCGAGGAGGTAGATCTTCTCCACGAATCCGCGGTCTTTTTTGGACAGGTAATACGCGGCATCGGCCGCGAAATAGGTGGGCTCGCCATTCGCCCGGATCAGCACCCGGTCCTTGTCGTCGGTGAAATCCGTGGTGCGCAACCAGATCGCGCCGTCCTGGTCGAAGACATGGCCTTGTTCCCGAAGCCGTTCCACGGCTTGCCCGACCGCGCCGCCGCTGTGCAGTTCCTGTTCCGAGAAGAACACGTCGAAGTGCACACCGAAATCGTTCAGGGTCTCCTTGATATCGGCGAGCTGCGCCGCGTAAGCCGCCGCCCGCACCACCGGCAATGCGGCCTCATCGGTCAGCTCCCGAACCGCGGGATGGTCTTTGAGCACCTGCTGCGCCAACTCCGAGATGTATGCCCCGGGGTAACCGCCTTCCGGGGTCGGCTCGCCTTTGATCGCGGCCAGCACCGAGGCACCGAAATTGTTCATCTGCGAACCGGCGTCGTTGATGTAATACTCGCTGGTCACCGTGGCACCGCTGGCCTTGAGCAGCCGCGCGATCGAATCGCCCACCGCCGCCCAGCGGGTATGCGCCAAGTGCAACGGCCCGGTCGGATTGGCCGAGACGAATTCGACGTTCACCACATGGCCGGCCAGCACCTGGTTCTCGCCGTAGTGCGCCCCGGCTTCGACGATGTTCTTGGCCAGGGCGCCGGCGGCCGCCGCGTCCAGGGTGATGTTCAGGAACCCCGGGCCGGCAATCTGCACCTGGGCGATCCCGCTGATCGCTTCGATCCGGGCTTTGAGCAGTTCCGCGACGGCCCGCGGATTGAGTCCGGCCGGTTTGGCCAACTGCAAGGCGATATTCGTGGCCCAATCGCCGTGTTCCCGATTCTTCGGTCGCTCCACCCGCACTTCGGCGGGCACCGCCTCGGTCGGAACCGCAAGCTCGCCGGCTTCGACGGCGGCCTGCAAAGAGGCGGTCAGGGCAACGGAAAGTTCGTCAGGAGTCACCGTCCAAGCATAGTTGGAAGGACTGGCAGCCCCCAATGTGACAAAACCGTTGGAATCAGAACGGTGCCGTCGGAATCGGCGGCGCCCCCGGCGCAGGCGTCGACGGGGTCCCGGGCGCCGTGGCCGGCGGCTGCGACTGGCCGAAGTCGCTGCTCGGCACCGTGGGGATTGGCACTGTGGGGATCGGCACCGTGGGCACCGGCGCGGGCGGACCGGGGATCGCCGGGTTCGGCGGGAGCCCGGACCCGTCGATTCCGGGAAGCAACGGAAGTTCCGGTGGCGCGACCGGCAACTGCGGCCAATCACCGGGACCGTTGCTCCACGGCCCGAAGGGCGGGTCCAGCGGTGGCGGCACCGGGAAATAGTTCGGCGGCCAGGGCTGGTCGCCCGACGGCGGCAACGGTGGCAGCCACGGAATCGACGGCTTCGTGGGGACCGGCGGAACGACGACCGGCGGCTTCGGCCCGGAGTCCTTCTGAGCGGGCTTCTTTTCGCTGGCGTTCATTTGGTCGGTGTTCTTCTGAGCCGGCGGTTTCTGGCCGGTGCCCTGCGGAGCCGGTGCCGCCGGGGCCGCCGGCGCGGAATCCGGACTCGGTCCGGCGGCGATCCCGGTATCGGCCGGACGCTGGTTGGTGGGGACCGTCGTCGTCGGGCAAGCCTGAAGCACTGCGGCCATGGCATCGCGTTCTTCCTGGGTCACCCACAACCCGTAGGTCGCCTTCACGCTGATCTGGCGGGCCACATAAGCGCACCTGAACTCGGCATTCGGCGGCAGCCATCCGGCGGCATCGGCAGAATGCTTCTGAATGCTCGTCACGGCATCGACGGCGAGCAGGTTCAACGCGTCATTGGCAAAGCCGACCCGTTGCGCCGCAGACAACGATTGGGCTCCGGTCTGCCAAGCATTGGCAAGCGAAACCACTTCGTCGATCTGGATCATCGAGGCGGCCGCCCGGTCGAAAACCAGCCGCCCGCCGGAATACGGGTCTTTCAGCTCCCCGGCCTGCACGATGCATTGGTTGTTTCCTTGCGCTAAGACCACGCCGCCGAGGTCCCGTTTGAGCGTGGCGTTGCGCGAATCGCAACCCACGCCCAGATCCAACCACGAGGGTCCGAAATTGCTCCGTGCGTACCCGGCCGACGGCGCGGCGGGTTGCACCGGGATCCGGGCCAGCAAATCGAGCGCCAAGGTGCCGAAAACCGGTTGCGGATTCGGAGCGACGGCACCGCTGGGCACCACAGTGGATGCCGGTGCCGGCTCCACGGGAGCCTGGTCCCCCGGGTCCGTCGCCGGCCCGGGCGGTGGCGGATCGGTGACGTAGACGGTGGGGACACCGCTCGGCGTCGGCAGCACCATGGAGCCGGAGGATGCCAGCGCGCCGCGGATCAGGCCGCCCAAGGTGACGATCAAGGAAATCGCCAAAACCACGACGATCAGGAGGATCCACTGCTTCGCGCGTTTGGTGGAGGCCAGGGTTGGCGCATCCGCATCGCCGCGCCCGGCAGCAGCTGGTGCGAAGTCAGCTTCTGACTCGACTGATGGTCTTCTGCCCACCGGTTCCTCCGGATCCCCAAATGTTAATTGGACAGGCCCTCCCCGCACGGACATCCGGTCGCAATTCGACCACCGATAGGAAGAAGGCCTCTCTATTTATCCAGATTAGGGATCATTCCTGAAAGTTTGCAGAATGTTTCCACTTGTTTTCCAACGAGCGTCCGGGCTCAGGCCTGCTGGTCTTCCAGGTAAGCCGGTCTGCAGGCGAAAAAAGCCCCTACACCAAGCAGCGCCAGGGTTGCGAACAGGAAACCGAAGCCCGCAGTCCAGTTCCCAGTGCCCTGGTGCAGCAGGCCGAAAAGCACCGGCCCGATGCAGGCGATCGCATAGCCCACCCCCTGGGTGAACCCGGAAAGCGCCCCGGCAGCCTCCCGGCCCCGGGTGCGCAGATTGATCAACAACAGCGCCAGCGGGAAGGTCCCCGGACCGATTCCGGCCAGCACCACCCAGAGCCAGGTCAGCTGGGCCGGGCTCAGCCACAAGCCGAGGTACCCGACCACGAAGGCCACCAACAGCACCGCGACAATCGGGAACTGGTTGCGCATCCGGCTGGCCAGCAGCGGAACCAGCAGGCTCAACGGCAAGCCGAGGATCGCGAACAGCGCCAACATCGAGCCGGCATCGGCCCGGCTCAGCCCGGCTTCGCTGAGGATCACCGGTAACCAGGCGAACATGGCATAGGTGTTCAACGAAGTGCAGCCGAACATCACGGTCAAGCCGATCGCCATCGGCGAGCGCCAGACGCTGATCTTCTGCGGCGCAGCGGACTCTTGCCGCGCACTTGACCCTTGCGCCGCCCCGGCCGGCGGTACTCCCGCGTGCGCCGGGGGTTGCGGTCCGGTGATCTGGTCGCTGCGGGGCGGGCCGGAACGGCCCAGCAGGGTCAGTACCCAAGGCAATGCCGCCACCAGATTGGCCCCCGCCCACACGACGAGTGAGGTCTGCCAACCGAAACCGTCGGCCACCGGGACCGCCGATTGCGCCGGAATCGCGGTACCGAGGCTGAGCATCGTCACGTAGAGCGCGGTGACCAATCCCACCCGGTCCGGGAAATAGTGCTTCACCAATGGCGGCAGCAACACGTTGCCGGCGCCCAGGCCGGCCAAGCCGACCACGGTGAACACCAGGAACAAAGGCGTGTTCGGGGCGAAGACCCTGGCCACCTGGCCGAACACCGCCACCGCCATGGCCAGGATCGTGAGCTTCTCCAGACTGGCCCAGCGCAGCACGAACGGGGTCAGGAATCCGAAAACGGCGAAGGCCAAGGTCGGTAGCATGCCCAGCAGGCCGATGGTGAGCGAATCGATCGGCAGCGTATTGCTGATTTCGGAGACCACGGGCGGCACCACGGTCACCGCAGAACGCAATGTCGCCGCGACCAGGAGGATCCCGGCCAGAACGAGGATCCGGCCCTTGAAAGTCGCTGATTTCACCACTCGCCCGACTCTACCGGCATTATCCGGGCGGGAACCCGGAATCGTGCGAATCGTTCTTGTTCGATTGCTCACAGCAGATCCCCAGGCGCTAATCCTCGAATCGGTTGAACCAATCCGGCCCGGATCCCGTCTGATTTAACGTAATCCTAAGGAAACCTTCAATCCCGGGAGAAGAATCCGGGCGGACATGGGCCCGATTGATCGCCTGAACGAAATGGAGACCACTATGAAAGCCAGAACCCCTACGACCTTGTTCGTATCGGTCGCCGGAATCGCCCTCATGGGAGCGGTCGCCGGTTGCGCTCCGAACGCCACGAGCGGCAGCTCCGCCAGCGGCGCCGCCTCGCCGAGCGCCTCAGGCGAAACCAGCGGTACCAGTTCCGCCGGCAGCTACAAAGACGGCACCTACAGCGCCGACGGGAATTACGTTTCGCCCAATGGCCAGGAAAAAATCGGCGTCACCCTGACGTTGAGCTCGGGCGTGGTTTCCGACCTCAAGCTCACCTCCTACCCGAGCAACCCGTCCACCGAGAAGTTCCAGGGCGAATTCATCGACGGCGTGAATGCGATCGTCGTCGGCAAACCCATCGACGAACTCCAGGTCAGCAAAGTCTCGGGATCTTCGCTCACCAGCGGCGGGTTCAATGCCGCGATCGACCAGATCAAGAAAGAAGCCACGAACTGACCGGCACCGCGGCTGCGGCCGCCGCAGCGTACCGGTTCGAAGCCATCGGCACGCAATGGCAGATCGACACCGTCGAGCCGCTCTCCGCATCCGTCCGGGCATCGATCGCCGCGGTGGTCGAAGACTACGATCGCGGGTTCTCGCGATTCCGCAGCGATTCGGCGGTCCGCCGGGCCGCGCTGCCCGGGCAGCACGAGCTGCCCGGGCCAGCGGCGCAGTTGGAACCCCTGTACCGCAGCCTCTACCGGCTGACTTCGGGTGCGATGACGCCCTTGGTCGCCGAATCACTCGAGCACCTGGGCTACGGCGCGGAATATTCGTTGCAGCCCGGGACCGGGTTCCACGCCGCACCTGCCTGGTCCGACGCCATCGACTGGCGGGGCACCTCATTGCAGACGAAACTTCCAGTGGTCCTCGACCTGGGCGGCGCCGGCAAAGGGCAATTGGTCGATTTGATCGGCGATGAACTCGCGGCACTCGGGATCCCGGGTTCGGTGATCGACGCGAGCGGGGATTTGCGGGTCCGCGGTTTGCCCGCCGAACGGGTCGCGTTGGAACACCCCTATGCTCCGGAGCAGGCGATCGGCATCGTCGAATTGGCGTCCGGAGCGTTGTGCGGTTCGGCTTCGAACCGGCGCGCCTGGGGTGACGGGCTGCACCATGTACTCGATGGAGCCACCGGGAAACCCGTGCAGACCGTGGTTGCGAGCTGGGCCATGGCCGAGTCCGCGATGCTCGCCGACGGCTTGGCCACGGCGTTGTTCTTCGTCGACTACGACGTGCTGGCCACGGAATTCGACTTCGCCAGTGTCCGGGTATTCTCAGACGGCCGTGCCGAAACCTCGGCCAACTTCAACGGGGAGATTTTTCAATGAGATCCTGGCTGGACACCCAATTGGGCCGCTTCACCATGTACCGGCTGGTGCTGGTGGTGCTGGCCGTGCTCGCCGGCTATGCGGCGGTCCTGGACCTGCTCGGCTGGATCAGCTTCGGCATCGCCGCGATCGGGCTCAGCCTCGTGGTCAGCCTGTCGGTCACGGTGGCCGTGAGTTGGCTGACAGCCAAGCTCTTCCGGGCCCATACCCACCTGGAATCAAGCCTGATCACCGGGCTGCTGCTGTTTTTCCTGTTCACCCCCAGCACCAGCGCTCGGCCGCTCACCGTCTTGGCGATCGCCGCCGCCATCGCCGGAGCATCCAAGTTCCTGTTCGCAGTACGCGGCCGGCACCTGTTCAATCCGGCCGCAATCGGCGCACTGCTGGTCTCGTTCCTGGGGCCGGGCCTGGTCAGCACTGAACGGGCGAGTTGGTGGGTGGCCACGCCGGCCATGCTCTGGCTCGTGCTGCCGGCGATCCTCCTGGTGCTCTTCCGCACCTCGAAACTGGTCTTCGCCGGAATCTTCCTGCTGGTGTCCAGCAGCATCATCGTCGCCCGCCTGCTCGGCTCCGGGTTCTACGAGCCCGCGGCCGCGTTTGCGCTGCCATTCACGTCCTATCCCGGGTTGTTCCTGGTCGGCTTCATGCTTTCCGAACCGTTGACGCTGCCCCCGCGGCGCTGGCAGCAATGGGGGCTAGCGGGGATCGTCGCCGTGTTGTTCTCGGTCCCGTTCGCACTGCCCCCGGTCTATTCCTCCCCGGAGCTCGCCCTGGTCGTGGGCAATCTCATCGCGTTCGCGCTCGGCCAGCGGCGCGGCCTCCGCTTGACCTACCTCGGGGCCAAGGCGTTGACCCCGAGCAGCAAGGAGTTCAGCTTCACGCTGCCCCGTCCGGCCCGGTTCAAGGCCGGCCAGTACATGGAACTCTCCCTGCCGCACCGCGGATCAGACGGGCGGGGCATCCGCCGAGTGTTCAGCCTGACCTCGGACCCGCACGACGGCGGCAAGGTCGCCTTCGGCCTGCGGCTCTCCGAACCGTCCAGCAGCTTCAAACGCGAATTGAATTCGTTGTCCCCGGGAACCGTGGTCTCCGCCACCGGGGTGTGGGGCGATTTCGTGCTGCCGCGCGGTCATGCGCCGCTGTTGTTCCTGGCCGCCGGCGTAGGCATCACGCCGTTCATGAGCCATTTGCGTTCCGTGCAGAAGCACAGTTCCGAAACCCGTGACGTGGTCCTGGTGTACACGGTCAACTCGGTCGAAGAATTCGGTTACCGGGACGAACTGGCCCGGTTGTGCGCAGCCGAGGGCGTCCGACTCGTGACCTTCTGCCCGGACGATCCGCAGCTCGGTGAACACCTGGGCTCCGGGTACCCGGAAGCGGAAGTTCTGAAGCGGGCAGTCCCGGACATTGCTTCCCGTCGGGTGTACGCGTCGGGGTCCCCGGCGTTCGTCGCACACGCGGTTGCCCACGGCCATCGAGCCGGGGCCCGGAAAGTGCATACCGACAGCTTCCTCGGCTACTGATCCGGCTGCCGGCCAATCGCCTGAACGGCCGCTGGTTTTTCTTCCGGTTTTTCTTCTCGGAGCCCGACCTGCTAAGCTCAACTGGTCCCGATGCCCTCGTAGCTCAGGGGATAGAGCGTCTGCCTCCGGAGCAGAAGGCCGGTGGTTCGAATCCACTCGAGGGCACTGAAAATGCAGTTGAGGCCCGGTCCAAGGACCGGGCCTCAACTGTTTGCCGCAACGGTTCCGGGCGGCTCTCCGGGGCTCAGTAGTTGGCCAGCACCAAGTCGGTTTTGAAGGCGTTCTCGTGCAGCAGCCAGCCTTTGCCATCCAGCGCCGAAATCAGATCTCCGCGGATTTTCCCGGCCGCCTGGAGCGTGTCCGAATCAACACTGGCTTCCAGGTAGTAGCGCACCCCCTTGGCAGTGTTCAGCGGGGTGAGTTGCAAGTCCACCGGGTGCCCGCTGATGCTCGCGGAATAGCTGGTTTGCGTCACCGGGCCATAGACCTTGGCCGAGGCCAGGATGTCTTTCGCCCAATTGCCGCTCTTCCATTTGTCCAGTTTGCCCGGCAACTGGTCCACCGCGAAGCTCCGGGAGTCTTTGCCCGCTGGCAGATCCGAGCTGCCGAGACCCGAAGCTTTGACCTTCTTGTTCACCGAAAAATCGAGCGTCGAAACCGAATAGCTCATATTGACCTGGGCCGCATAGTTGCTGTCCGAAGCGTCGAATCCGGCGTCGTTCGCGCGGTCCAGAGCTTTGTCGATGTCCTTTTCCGCAGTGCCGCCGTTGTCGATGCTGAAACGCTTTTTGTAGGTGAGTTTGAGCGAGTCGGCACCGTCTTCGCGCTTGATCCGGGTGCTCCACCCTTCAGCTGCCAACTGCTGCGTGCTGCTGTCCAGGTACTGGGCCTTTTCCAATCCGTTCTGGCTGCCGATGGACAGCGCCGCCACTGCGGCGGAAGTGAACCGGTGGTTGCTGTCCAGCACTTTGGCCGGATCGAGCTGGAGTTTGATCTGATATCCGGGTGTCGCGTTTTCTGCTGCCTGGGCCGGCAACGACGGCGCCGCTATCGCCACGGCGGCGAGCGCAGCGGCCAGGAAGGTCCGGACCCAGCGCGGCATCGAGCGGGTTGCTGTGGTGTCAATAGTCATAGGGCACAGCTTCGCGCACTCAGGAAGCTTGGGACATCCGGGGCGCGAACGCCAGGCGAACATTCTGTTCACCAGCAATTGGTTGACCTAGAGCACTATTCTGCCAGCCGCCCGCCGCGCTCGGCCAATTCGGCCGCGATGATCCGCAGCGCCTTGGGGCCTACTCCGTGCAAGGCCGCCAGCCGGCGTTCGGAGACCCCGTCCAACGAGTCCAGGCTGGGATACCCGGCCTGAGTCAGTGCCTGCGTTGCCGGAGCGCCGATCTTGGGCAGTGGGGTTGATTCCTCCATCCGCCCAGAATACTCCGGCGGAACAGCATCCTCCGGCAGCGCAGCCGGCCGCGGGCGGCACCCCGATTCGATCCGGCCCGGCCAGTAGCTGTCGCTGATTCGCATGGCATCAACGTACAACCGAACTAGGACAGCTCCTGTCCCTGATTGCCGCTAAGCTGCCAGCATGATCGAAACATCAGCGCGGCTGCTCCAACTGTTGTCGCTTTTGCAGATTCGGCGGGAATGGACCGGCTCGGCCCTGGCCGAACGGATGAGCGTCACCGAACGCACGGTGCGGCGGGACGTGGGCAAGCTCCGGACCCTCGGTTATCCGATCAACGCCTCCCCCGGCGTGGCCGGCGGCTACCAGCTCGGCGCCGGAGCCGAACTGCCTCCATTGCTGCTCGACGACGAGGAGGCACTCGCCGTCGCGCTCGGCTTGAGCACCGTGACCGCGGGGCCGGTGGCCGGCATCGGTGAAGCCTCGGTCCGCGCGCTCGGCAAATTGGAGCAAGTGCTGCCGCCACGATTGCGGCCCCGTTTCGCCTCACTGAAATCCGCGGTGAGCCGGATCGCCGCGCCGACCGATGCCGTAGACGCGCAGTTGCTGACCAAGGTTTCGGCTGCTATTTCGGAACGCCGGGCCATCGGTTTCCGGTACCGGAAGCACGACGGGGAATCGGCGCCCCGGATCGTGGAACCCTATCGCCTGGTCGATTCCGGAATGCGCTGGTACCTGGTCGCCTTCGATCTGGCCCAGATGGATTGGCGCACCTACCGGATGGACCGGATCCTGAGCACACCCAGCGAACGGCAGCGGTTCACCGCCCGACCGCTGCCGGCACCGGATCTGGCCGAATATGTGCACCGGGCGATCACCCGTTCGCCCTACCGTTACGATTTGCTGATCCGGCTGCATGCGCCGGCCTCGGAAGTCGCCGAGAGCTTCTCGACGGCCACCGCGGTGCTCGAAGCGGAGTCCGAATCGAGCACCTTGATGCGCTTGGGCTGGGATTCCCTGGTCTCGCCGCTGGCCCATTTGGCGCAGACCGGCATGCGTTTCGAGATCCTCGAGCCGGAAGCCTTGCGGGACCAGGCCAAGCTGATGGCGAAACGGCTGCTGGAAGCAGCTGGATCCGACTAGACTGGGCAAGCTATGAGTCTGACCATCACCTACCCGCCGGAGCTTCCGGTCTCCGCTCGCCGGGAAGAGCTGATGGCGGCCATCCGAGACCACCAAGTCGTGATCATCGCGGGCGAAACCGGCTCCGGGAAAACCACCCAGATTCCCAAGATGTGCTTGGAACTCGGTCTGGCCGGAACGGACCGGGACGGCCGTCCCCGCTTGATCGGGCACACCCAGCCACGACGGCTCGCGGCCCGCACGGTCGCCGAGCGGATCGCCGCGGAGTTGGATGTGAAACTCGGCGAAGAGGTGGGCTTCCAAGTCCGGTTCACCGGCGAAGTCTCCCGGCAGACCAAAATCAAGGTGATGACCGACGGGATCCTGCTCGCCGAAATCCAACGCGACAAATTGCTGCGCAAATACTCCACGCTGATCATCGACGAGGCCCACGAACGCAGTCTCAACATCGATTTCATCCTGGGCTATCTCAAGCAGATCCTGCCGAAACGGCCGGATCTGAAGATCATCATCACCTCGGCCACGATCGACCCGGAACGGTTCGCCAAGCACTTCGCGGATGCCCGCGGACCCGCCCCGGTCGAAGAGGTCTCCGGCCGGACCTACCCGGTGGAAATCCGTTACCGGCCGCTGGACGCGCCGAAGGGCGAAGCCGAACCGGACGAGGCGGATCCGGACTCCGAAGACCGGGATCCGCTCGACGCGGTCTGCGATGCGGTCGAGGAGCTCTCCGGCGAAGCGCCGGGCGACGTCCTGGTCTTCTTCTCCGGCGAGCGCGAAATCCGCGATGCCGCAGAAGCCCTGCGCGGCCGTTTCGCGCACCATCCGCGGCTGCGCGAGGCCGAGATCCTGCCCTTGTTCGCCAGACTCTCGCTCGCCGAGCAGCATGCGGTCTTCAGCACCGGATCCCGGCGCCGGATCGTGCTGGCCACCAATGTCGCGGAAACCTCGCTGACGGTTCCCGGCATCAAATACGTGGTGGACACCGGGACCGCGAGGATCTCCCGGTATTCGCATCGGACCAAAGTGCAACGGCTGCCGATCGAACGGATCTCCCAGGCCAGCGCCAATCAACGGGCCGGCCGTTGCGGCCGGGTTTCCGACGGGATCTGCATCAGGCTCTACTCCGAGGCGGATTTCGAATCCCGGCGCGAGTTCACCGACCCGGAAATCCTGCGCACCAACTTGGCCGCGGTGATCCTGCAAATGACCGCGGTCGGCGTGGCCAAAGGGCCCAAGGACGTTGCGGATTTCCCCTTCGTGGAACCGCCGGATTCCCGGGCCATCGCGGACGGCGTCGCGCTGCTGCGCGAATTGGGCGCCTTGACCGCGGAAGGCGCGATCTCCCCGGTCGGCCGGCAATTGGCCCAGCTCCCGGTCGATCCCCGGTTGGGCCGGATGATCGTGGAAGCCGGCCGGCGCGGCTGCGCCCGAGAGGTGATGATCCTGGCTGCCGCGCTGACCATCCAAGACCCCCGGGAACGGCCGACCGAGAAACGACAGAGCGCCGACGAGAAGCACAAGCGCTTCGCGGACGAGAACTCCGATTTCACCGGGTTCTTGAATCTCTGGCGCTACCTGCAGGACAAACAGCAGGAACTTTCCAGCACCGCCTTCCGCCGGCTCTGCAAGGCCGAATTCATCAACTACCTGCGGGTGCGCGAATGGCAGGATTTGTTCGCGCAGCTGCGCCAGCTCGCCAAACCTCTGCAGATCACCCTCGCCGCAGGCCAGGTCGATCCGGTGGGCCTGCACATCCCGGTGCACCAGTCGCTGCTGGCCGGAATGCTCAGCCACATCGGCCTCTTCGACGAACGCAAACGGGAATACTCCGGGGCACGCGGCACCCGGTTCGCGATTTTCCCGGGCTCGGCCCTGTTCAAGAAGAGCCCGGATTGGGTGATGAGTGCCGAACTGGTGGAGACCTCACGGCTCTGGGCCAGGGTCAATGCACGGATCGATCCGCTCTGGGCAGAGGAAATCGCCCCGGGCTTGCTGAAACGCAGCTACTCCGAGCCGCATTGGTCCAAGCGCAGCGGCTCGGTGATGGCTTTCGAAAAAGTCACCTTGTTCGGCTTGCCGATCGTGGCGCAGCGCCGGATCAACTACGGCCGGATCGATGCGCCGCTGTCCCGCGAGCTGTTCATCCGGCATGCGCTGGTGGAAGGCGATTGGCGTACCCAGCACAAGTTCTTCCACCGCAACCAGGCGGTGTTGGCCGAGGTCGAGGAACTGGAAACCCGGATGCGCCGGCGCGATCTGCGGGTCGATGACGAGGCGCTGTTCGAGTTCTACGACGCCAGAGTGGGCGCCGATGTGGTCTCCGAGCGGCATTTCGACAAATGGTGGAAAACCGCACGGCAGGAGAACCCTGCGCTCTTGGATTTCGACCCCGGCGTGGTGATGGCCGAAGCCGCCGAGCTGGACGAAACCGCGTACCCGAAAATCTGGCAGCAGAGCGGTTTCGAACTGCCTTTGAGCTACGAGTTCCAGCCGGCTTCGCCCGGCACCGCAATCAACGAGTCCGACGGCGTCACGGTATCCGTCCCGGTGCTCTTCCTGAACCAACTCGACGAAGCCCCGTTCCAGTGGCAGATTCCGGGTCTGCGCGCCGAACTGGTGACCGCGCTGATCAAATCCCTGCCCAAAGCGGTACGGAAGAACTTCGTCCCGGCACCGGACGTCGCCCGGCAAGCTGCCGCAGCCCTGGCTGCGGATTTCGATCCGCAGCACGATCAGCTGGAAGCATCGTTGGAATTGGTTTTGCGCCGGCTTCGCGGGCACGTGATCCCGCCGGGTTCCTGGAACTGGGCCGCGGTGCCGGCGCACGTCCGGATGAGCTTCCAGGTCGTCGATGCGCAGGGCCGGATCCTCGACGAGGGCAAGGACCTCGCCGCTTTGCAGGAGTCGTTGGCCGGGGCGACCCGCCGGGCGATCGCGGAATCCCTGGGCGCCACCCCGAAGACCACGGCGCCGAAGGCGACGCCGGCCCGCGCGGAAGTTGCTGCGGCGCCGCCTCTGGTGCAGGAACTCAACGGGCTGCGCAGCTGGTCGGTCGGCACCATCGAACGCTCGGTGAGCCGATTGGTGAACGGCCACGCGGTGACTGGTTATCCCGCCTTGGTGGACCAGGGCAGCGCTGCCGGGTTGCGGGTTTTCCAGACCGAAGACGAGGCCTTGGCGGCGCACCGCGGCGGAGTGATCCGCCTGCTCGCCCTGCGGATGCCGTCGCCGGACCGGTACGTGCTGGACCATTTGAGCAATGCGGAGAAATTGACCTTCAGCCAGAATCCGCACGGCCAGGTCAGCGAGCTCATTGCAGACTGCACGCTCGCTGCGATCGACAAACTGGTGCCGCCGGAGTTGCCGTTCAGCGAGCCGGAGTTCGAAACCCGTTACGAAGCCAGCCGGGCCGATCTGATCGATACCGTTTTCGCGGTGGTCGCCGTCGTCGAACGGGTGCTGGCCAGTACCCGTCGGATCGAAAAGCAGCTCAAGGGCAGTACCAGCTTGGCCCTGATCAGCGCGCTCAACGACATCCGCGCGCAGCTGGACGGTCTGGTCTACCCGGGGTTCGTCGCCCGCACCGGATATGCCCAATTGAGCCAGCTCCCCCGATATCTGGCCGCGATCGAGAAACGCTTGGAAAAACTGCCCAGCTCGGTGCAGCGCGATGGGCTCAGCATGGCTGCGGTGCAGACTTTGGAGGACGAGTACGACGACGCAGTAGCGGCTTTGGCCGCCGGGCGTGCGGTTCCGCCGGCCTTGCGCCGGATCCGCTGGATGCTCGAGGAACTGCGCGTCTCACTCTTCGCGGTAGAACTGGGCACCGCCTACACGGTGTCCGAAAAACGGATCCGGCAGGCCTTGGCGAAAGCTTTGGCCTAGCCCTGGTCCGGTCCGCCGGCTGGACCCGGGCCGGCGGCGGATCAGCGTTCCGGTACCGAACCGCCGTGGCCGGCGGCCCGCAGGGCCACCCGGATTTTCTCCGCATTCTGATCCAGGCGGGCCGGATCCGGGTTGTTGTCCACGGTGCCGAAATCGTAGTCCGCCATGGAATTGACCGGCCACACGTGCAGGTGCAGGTGTTCCACTTCGAACCCGACGATGGTCAACCCGGCCCGGGCCGAACCGAAAGCCGCTACTTGGGCCTGCCCGATCGCTTGCGCCACCGCGGTCAGTTTCTGCAGCAGCTCCGGGTCGGCGTCGGTCCACCGGTCGACTTCCTGGCGCGGCACCACCAGGGTATGCCCGTCGGTGAGCGGGCCGATGGTCAAAAACGCCACCACCTCAGGGTCGCTCCAGACGAAGCGCCCCGGGATCTCACCGGCGATGATTTTGCTGAAAAGCGTTGCCATATCCAGTCCTTAGGGTTCAGAGAGTTGCCGTATCGAGGACGAAGCGGTATTTCACATCTCCGGCGACCATCCGTTCGTAGGCCGCGTTGAGGTCTTCGGCGTCCACCATTTCGATGTCCGAGGCCACACCGTGCTCGGCGCAGAAATCGAGCATTTCCTGGGTTTCCGCGATGCCGCCGATCATCGAGCCGCCGTAGGCCAGCCGGCGTCGGATCAGCGCCCCCGGCGAAACCGGCGGCATGGGCTTTTCCGGCATGCCGAGCTGCACGATGGCGCCGTCGCGCTTGAGCGTCTTCAAATAGGTGTTGATGTCGTGCTCGGCGGCGACCGTGTCGATGATCAGGTTGAGCGAATTCCGCGCACCCTTCATTTGCTCCGGGTCCTTCGACACCACCACGTGGTCGGCGCCCAGTTCGTGCGCGGCTTCGGCTTTGGCCGGGCTGGTGGTGAACACCGTGACCTCGGCACCCATCGCCTTGGCGAGTTTGACCGCCATGTGGCCCAGGCCGCCCAGGCCGACGACGCCGACGGTGTCGCCCTCCTCCACTCCGAAATAGCGCAGCGGCGAGTAAGTGGTGATCCCGGCGCACAGCAACGGGGCCGCGGCGGCCTTGGCCAAGCCGGCCGGAATCCGGACTACGTAGTTCTCATCGACGACGACCGAGCTGGCATAGCCGCCCTGGGTGATCGCGTCGCCGTTGCGCTTGTCCACGGCACCGTAGGTGCCCACCATGCCGACTTCGCAGTACTGCTCGAAGCCCTCCTGGCAGGATTCGCATTCCCGGCAGGAATCCACCATGCAGCCGACCCCGACGGCGTCTCCGATGCCGAATTCAGTGACTTCCGAACCCACCCGGGCCACGGTGCCGACGATCTCGTGCCCGGGTACCAGCGGCCAGTGCTGATTGCCCCATTCGCCGCGGACCGAGTGCACGTCCGAGTGGCAGAGCCCGCAGAATTCGATGTCGATCTCAACGTCGTGGGCGCCGGGTTCACGCCGATCGATCGTGGTCGGCTCCAGGCCGGTGGAAGCGGACATTGCGGCATAAGCTTTAGCGACAGTCATGGAACCAGCGTAATGGTTGTTCCTGGCCGGCCGGTCACCGGTTCAGCCGGTCGCCACCGGCAACTCCGGATGCTGCGACCAGGCAGACCAGGAACCCGGGAACAACGCCGCCCGGATCCCGGCGATTTCCAATGCCGCTACTTGGTGCGCCGCGGTCACTCCGGATCCGCAGTATGCAGCGACCTCGGCTCCGGGAACCGCACCGAGCGCGGCGAAATCCGCAGCCAGTTCCGCAGCCGGCCGGAACTTTTGGGCCGCGTCCAGATTTTCCGTGGTGGGCCGGCTCCGCGCTCCCGGGATGTGCCCGGCCCGCGGGTCCACCGGCTCGGTTTCGCCCCGGTAGCGTTCCCCCGCGCGGGCGTCCAGGAGGACACCGTGTTCGGACCACCCGGCAGCCTGTTCGAGCGAAACCACCGGCATCCGGCCGAACTCCAGGCTCACCGTGCCCGGCGGATTCCGGATCTCGCCGGCTTCGGTCGGTAGGCCGGCTGCCCGCCAAGCAGCCAAACCGCCGTCGAGCAGTCGTACCGACTCGAAGCCGGCGTGCCGCAACAACCACCACAGTCTGGCCGCTGCGAGGTTGCCGGAATCGTCATAGCCGACCACCAAATCAGCATCGTTGATTCCCCAGCGGCGCGCCGAGGCTTGGAAATCCGCAATCGAGGGCAAGGGGTGCCGGCCCTCCTGCGGCAGGCCGGCACCGGCCAATTCGGTCGCCAGCGAAACATATACCGCTCCCGGAATATGGGATTCGAGGTAGTGTTCGCGGCCGTTCGGATCACCCAGTGCCCAACGCACGTCGAGCAGTACCGTGCGCTGGCCGGATTCAGCTCGTTGCTGCACTTCCGCCACATCGATCAGAGTCTTTGCCATGCCCCCAGGTTAGGCCATCTGCCGGCAACCGGCTCAAGTAAGCTCGAGATGTGGATTTCACCTCTTGCACCCCTGCCCGGCGTTGGGCCGATGAAGCGATCCGACGCATCGAAGCCGAGAACAACCGTTCCGCCGATACCCACCTCTATGCGGTCCCGTTGCCGGAAGAGTGGGGCGTCCAGCTCTACCTCAAGGACGAATCGACCCACCGTTCCGGCAGCCTGAAACACCGCCTGGCCCGGTCCTTGTTCCTCTTCGGGCTGGTCAACGGCTGGATCACCGAAGGGACCACGATCGTGGAGGCGTCCTCCGGCAGCACTGCGGTTTCCGAAGCGTATTTCGCCCGGCTGCTCGGCCTGCCGTTCATCGCGGTGATGCCACGGAGCACCAGTGCGGAGAAAATCGCCTTGATCGAGCAGTACGGCGGGCGCTGCCATTTCGTGGACAGCTCGGCAGAGGTCTATGCCGTCGCCGCCGATCTGGCTGCCCGGAACCACGGCCATTACATGGACCAGTTCACCTATGCCGAGCGCGCCACCGACTGGCGTGGCAACAACAACATCGCGGAATCGATCTTCGAGCAATTGGCCTTGGAGGAACACCCGATCCCGCGCTGGATCGTGGTCGGCGCCGGAACCGGCGGCACCAGTGCCACGATCGGGCGCTATTTGCGTTACCACTCGCATCCGACCCAACTGGCCGTCGTCGATCCGGAGAACTCCGCCTTCTACCCGGGCTGGCGGGACGGATTGAGTGATTTCGAAACCGGTCAGGCCTCCCGGATCGAAGGCATCGGCCGGCCGCGGATGGAACCCAGCTTCGTGCCCAGTGTGATCGACGAGATGATCCAAGTACCGGATTCCGCTTCGGTCGCCGCGATGCGCCAGGTGCAGGATTTGGCCGGATTGCAGGCCGGCCCGTCCACCGGCACGAACCTCTGGGGCGTCTGGCAGTTGATCGCTGCGATGATTGCCGACGGCGAACGGGGCAGCGTGGTCTCGCTGCTCTGCGATGGAGCGGAACGCTATCAGGCCAGTTACTACAATGATTCCTGGCTCAGCGAAAAGGGCCTCGACCCGGCACCGTACCGCGCCGTGATCGAGGACTTTTTCCGCACCGGACGCTGGCCCGGCGCCGAATAACCCCCTTCGGGGCCGGCGTCGGTTAGATTTCCACGCTCTCGCGGACCGCCAGGTGCCGGAACTCGACTCCGTACCGGGCACCGAAGAGCGAAACCTGCCCCTCCACGAACTGCAATCCGATCTCGGACAACAGCACGTCGTGGATCTGGAAGGCTTTCGGCGCCCGCACCGAGTTCACGAAATCCACCACCTCCGCGGTCTTCGACCACGGGGCATGGATCGGTACCAGCAAGGTCTGCGCCTGAATGCCGTCCGGCACCGTGAAGGAATCCCCGGGGTGGAAGACGTTCCCATCGATCAGGTAGCCGATATTGGCCACCGGCATGATCCGCGGATTGATCAAAGCATGCTGCCCGCCGAAGGTCCGCACCGAGAATCCGGCCAGTTCGAATTCCGTGTCCGGCAGGGCATCCTGGATCCGGGCCGCTGATTCCGGTGCCCCGGTCCGCAACTGCCCGGCGACCACCGCCGGCGCAAACACTTGGAGCGCCGGATCCCGGGACAACGCGGCAAGGATTTCGGTCTGGTCGAAATGGTCGGCGTGTTCATGGGTGATCAGAATTGCCGCCGCCCCGTCGAGCGCCTCGGCCGCTTCGGAAAACGTCCCCGGGTCCAGAACCAGCGCCACTCCGGCTTTTTCCAGACGGATGCAGGCATGAGTGAATTTGGTCAACAACATGGCAACAGACTACGCCTGCGGCGCAGCCGCCGCGACGCCGGAACAGCTCGGGGACTGATAACCTTTAAGCCGGGGGAAGTTCGCTGAGCAGGAGGCAGATGTGACCGAAACAAGCACACCGGTGAAAGAGCAACGGGTCACCAAACAACGGCTGGCGGTCAGCGCGGCTTTGGACGAACTGGATGATTTCGTCAGCACCCAGGAGCTGCACCGGATCCTGCAGGACCGCGGCATTTCGGTCTCCCTCGCCACCTCTTACCGGATTTTGCAATCCATGGCCGAAGACGGCGCCGTGGACGTGCTCCGCAACCCTGAAGGCGAAGCGGTCTACCGGCGCTGTGCGGTCGCCGAACACCACCACCACCTGTTGTGCCGCAATTGCGGCAAAGCCGTGGAGATCGAGGCGCCGGTGGTGGAAAAATGGGCGGTCAAAATGGCCCAGGAAAACGGCTACACCGAGATCAACCACACCGTGGAGATCATTGGGCTGTGCCCCGAATGCACGCTGCTGCGGCAGGCCGGGCAACTCTGATTCTGCTGCAGCCGGTGGTTCAGCACCGCAGCAGGTAGGGTCTGGCACTGCGCGTCCAGACCAGAATCATCGCGGTCGCCGAGATCAGCAAGTCCGCCAGCGGAATGGACAGCGCCTGCACCGACCCGGCTTGCTGGAACGGATTGCTGCCTTCCGGCGCATAGGACATCCCGATCATCAGGGAAATCACCAGGAAACCGGCCAGAAGTGCCAGGAAATTGGCTCCGGCCAGCAGGCTCGAGACCCCGCGGACCCGGCGCCAACCGATGGCCGTGGCGACCGCCATCGCAGTCCACAGCGCAGCCGGCAGAACCGCCGGCAAAATCGCGAACAGGACAAGCGACCAAAACCAATCACCGGGGTCCAAGAAGCCGTCCGGAAGGTAAAGCGGGAACAGCAGCCACAGCCAGAGCAGGGATTGCATCGCGCCGAGGGCCATCAGCAGCACCGCGGCCCGGACGGTTCCGGGCATCCGGTCCACGGCTCCCCCGGCACCGGGCGACGGTTCGATTGGCTCCACCAGTCGAGCCTATGCCGAGCTCAGCGGCATTGCCCCGGAACCGACGAACCCTGCCCGGAAGGTCCTCAGACCATGCGCCTGCGGGTAATCCCCCGGTTTCGCCGGCGCCGCGCGATCAAACGGCAGACCAGATAAATCGCGAAGGAAAGCGTCGTGACGTAAGGGCTGATCGGGATCCTGCCGCCCAAGGCGAGCATGATCCCGCCGACCGTCGCCCCCACGGCGAAGAGCACGCTGAGCAAAACCACGATGCGCGGCGATGTCGCCACCTGCATCGCCGCCGCCGCCGGCGTGATCAGCAAGGCGAGCACCAGGAGCGCGCCCACGATTTGGATCGACAAGGCGACCGAGATGCCCAACAGCACCATGAAACCGATCGACAGCGCCCGCACCGGCACGCCCCGGGCCTGGGCGATGTCCGGATCCACACTGGCGAAAGTCAGTGGACGCCAGATCACCAGCAAGGCCAGGATCACCAGGACTGCTGCTCCGAGCAGCGCATTCAGCTGGGTCGAATCGACCGAAACGATCTGGCCGGTGAGCAGCCCGAACTTGTTCGCGGCCCGGCCTTGGTAGAGCGAGAGGAACAAGATGCCCAGGCCCAGGCCGAACGGCATCAGCACCCCGATGATCGAGTTGCGATCGCGCGCCCGCACCCCCATCAAGCCGAGGATCAAGGCCGCAGCCACCGAACCGACGAGCGAACCGCCGATCACGTCGACTCCGATCAGCAAGGCGAAGGCCGCGCCGGCGAAGGACAATTCCGCGATCCCGTGCACCGCGAAAGCCAGGTCCCGCATCATCACGAAAGTGCCGATCAAGCCGCCGACCACACCGAGCACCGCGCCGGCCAACAGGGAATCCCGGAACAACGGCAAGAGCTCGCCGTAGTTGCTGAAATTGAAAATCTCGCCGAAGACCGCGAGCACGTCCTGCCAGTTCATACCGGCTCCTCCGCGTCGTGCGCATGATCGTGCGTGGTGGCATCGGGTTGGCCGACCACGACGATCCGGCCGTTGCTCCGGAAAACATCCACCGGCGTGCCGTAGAGGTCGCTGAGGACTTCCGAGGTCATCACCTCGTCCGGAGTGCCGACCCGGAACCGGCCACCGGCCAGATAGAGCACCCGGTCCACGTGCTCGATGATCGGGTTGATCTCATGGGTGACGAAGACGACCGCGGTTCCGGCCCGATGCGCTTGTTCGGCGACCAATGAACTCACCGCCCGCTGGTGCTGCAAATCGAGGGAAAGCAGCGGCTCGTCGCACAGCAGCAACGCCGGCTCGGTGGCCAGTGCCTGGGCCACCCGGAGCCGCTGTTGTTCGCCACCGGAAAGCAGGCCTACCGGAACATCGGCATATTCGGTCGCGCCGACTTTGCGCAGCAGATCGTCGACCCGGCTGCGGTACGCCTTCGCGCCCAACCGCACGCCCCAGTGGTCGCCGTCGATGCCCAAGCCGACCAGGTCCCGGGCCCGCAACGGGGTTTGCGCGGCAAACCCCTTCTGCTGCGGCACGTAGCCGATGGCGCGATTCCCGACGGTCTTGCCGCCGACGGCTTTGCCCGCCACTTCCAGGCTCCCGGAACTCAGTTTCTGCAGGCCGAGGAGCACCTTGAGGAAGCTCGTCTTGCCGCTGCCATTGGGGCCGAGCACGGCGAAGAATTCCCCGGGCTCGATGGTCAGATCCAAGTCCCGCCACAAGGTGCGCGCGCCGAAGCTCAAGGTGGCTCCGCGCAGATTGAGGACACTCGACGGCACTGGGTTCACGCTTTCATCCGAACGGTCTGGCTTCAGGTGGTCTTACTTCAAGGCATCGGCTATGTGGTTCGCATTCTGCGTCATCCACTCCAGGTAATCTTGGCCCTCCGGCAGCGTTTCCGAGAAATTGACCACTGGCACTCCCGCCGCTTCCGCGGCCTTTTTCAGCGACTCGGTCTGCGGACCCTCGGTCTGATCGTTGTAGGCCAGGAACCTCACGCTTTTGGAACTGAGCAGATCGCTCGCCGCTTTGAGCACCGCAGGCGGCACATCGGAGCCTTCCTCGATGGCATGGCTGTACTCCTCCGGGGTTTTGTTCACCAGTCCGGCGCTCTGCAGCATCCACAGCGGAACCGGCTCGGTGATCGCCACCGGCTGCCCCTCGGAGCCGGCCTTCACCCCGGCCAAGACGGTTTCGATCTGCGCCACCGAGGCTTTGAACTTTTCCGCATTCGCGGTGAATTCGGCCGCGTTCGAGGTATCGATCCCGCCGAGTTTCTGGGCGATCCGGTCGGCGAGTTTGCTCACCGACGGCAAGGAGTACCAGACGTGCTCGTTGAAATCCTCGGAATTCGCTGCGGTCTTCAATCCGGAAAGTTCCACGACGTCGATGAGTTTGCCCGGGTCGGCGCCCTCGGCCAACTTGCTGAAGAAGTCGTCGTAGCCGCCGCCGTTTTCGATCAGCAGAGCAGCTTTGCTCACCGCCAGCTTGTCCTGCGCAGTGGTCTCGTAGGAGTGCGGATCCTGGCTAGCATTGGCGATGATCGAGGTGACCTTGACCCGGTCCCCACCGATCTTCGACACGATGTCGCCGTAGACGTTGGTCACCGCGACCACCTCGATCCGCTGTGTCCCGGAGCTGTCTCCGGAGGCCTGCGGCGATCCGCTCGAACTGCCGCAGGCCGCCAAGCCGAGGGCCAAGCCAGCGGCGGCGAGCGCAGTGAGCGCGGCCCGCGCCGGACGGACGGACGAGGGGCTTGGCAAACGCCGCATGATGACCTCAGTTTCCTCAGCTGTGTTTCGCTGGAATCGACCAGCTATCGAGAACGATGTGCAATAAGCACGTTCTCCAGCATAAGCCAAACAGGAATCATTCGCATAAACGAGGGATCGGGCAACCCGCTCAGCGCAGTTCGCGCTCCCTGATCTCGCCCACCAGTTCTTCGATCACGTCTTCCAGGAAGAGCACTCCGCTGGTGCTCCCGTCCGCAGCGATCACCCGGGCCAGGTGCGATCCGGTGCGCTGCATGATGCGCAAGGCGTCTTCGATTTCTTCGGCCTGATCCAGGTTCACCAGGGTCCGGACCCGGGATTCGGCCAAGGGCATCTCGTACTCGTCTTCGGGGACATTCAGGACGTCCTTGATGTGCACATAGCCGGTCAGGTTGCCCGCATCGTCGGACAGCACGAACCGCGAGAATCCGGTGTGCCGCACGGCTGCTTCGACATCCAAGGGCGTAGCCGACGCGAACAGCGTATGCAGGGACTCCAAAGGCACCATGACCTGGCCGGCGGTGCGCTCGGAGAACTCCAAGGCACCGCTGAGCAGCCCGGTCTGGTCATCGACCAGACCGTGCTTGGTCGACTCCGCAACGATCGACTGCACCTCTTCGAGCGTGAAGCTGGAGGTCACCTCGTCCTTGGGCTCCACCTTGAACCAGCGGATGATGTGGTTCGCCACCCAGTTCAAGCTGAAAATCACCGGTCTGACCACCTTGGAAACCCAGACCAGCGGTGGCGCCAGAACCAGCGCCGCCTTGTCCGCCGCCGAGACCGAGATGTTCTTCGGCACCATTTCACCGAAGGTCACGTGCAGGAAGGTCACCAGCAACAACACCAGGATGAAGACCGCCGGCGAGGCGATGCTCTCCGGAACGCCAAGGTCCACGACCGGGCCCAGGATCAAGTACTTGATCGCCGGCTCCGCGACCTGCAGGATCAACAACGAGGCCACGGTGATGCCCAGCTGCGCGCAGGCGAGCATGAGCGAGACGTGTTCCATCGCGTAAAGCGTGGTCCGGGCGCGTTTCGAGCCGGCTTCTGCGAGCGGCTCGATCTGGCTCCGACGGGCACTCATGATCGCGAATTCGGCACCGACGAAGAAGGCATTCGCCAGCAGCAACACCACCAGCCAGACGATTCCGCCCCAGTCGCTCATCGTTCCCGCCCTTCCGCCGCAGGCAGAGCATCCGCGGCAACCGGGATGAACCGCACCCGGTCCACCCGTTTGCCGTCCATCCGCTCCACCTCCAAGACGCCGCCCACGGTCTCCACGGTGTCGCCGACGGCGGGGATCCGGCCCAGGCCGGCCATCAAAAATCCGCCGACCGTCTCATAGCTGGCCTCATCCGGAACCCGCAGGCCCGGAATCTGGTCGGTGATCTCATCCGGACGCATCAGCCCCGGGAAATGCCAGTCTCCGGTGGTGCTCTGCAAGACGCCCGGCGTCGTGTGGTCGTGTTCGTCTTCGACTTCGCCGACGATCTCTTCCACCAGGTCTTCCAAGGTCACGACCCCGGCGGTGCCGCCGTACTCGTCGACCACGATGGCCAATTGGAGGTTGCCGCCGCGCAGCTCGCGCAGCAAGGCATCGAGATGAATGGTTTCCGGAACCCGCAGCACGTCTTCCTTGATGGTTCCGGCCTGCAAGCCTTCGCGTTTGTCGGTGGGCACCGCGATCGCCCGTTTGACGTGGACCACGCCGCGCACGTCGTCGGCGGAATCGCCGATCACCGGGAAGCGGGAGAAGCCAGTGCGTCGGGCGGCTTCGATGACATCGGTCAACGGGGCATCGATATCGATCATCTCCGCCTGGATCCGCGGCGTCATCACATCGGCAGCGGTACGCTCCGAAAATTGCAGCGAACGAGCCAAGAAGTTCGCGGTTCCGGCATCCAAGGTGCCCATTTCGGCAGAACGCCGGACCAGCGAAGCCAGTTCGGCAGGGCTTCGCGCGCCGGAAATCTCCTCTTTGGCTTCGAAGCCGAAAAGGTGCAGCACCCGGTTGGAGAATCCGTTCAGCAGCACGATCGCCGGCCGGAACACTGCGGTGAACATCAATTGCGGCCGGGCCAAAAGCTTCCCGACGACGAAAGCCCGGGCAATCGCCATGTTCTTGGGCACCAATTCGCCCAGCAACATGGACAGCAGCGTCGCCAGCACCAAGGCGATGACCAAAGAGAGCGTCGAGGCGATCTGCGGCGGGATGCCCAGGGCGGCCACCGGACCGGCCAGCAGTGCGCCCAATGAAGGCTCCATCACGAAGCCGGTGAGCAAGGTGGTCAGCGTGATGCCCAACTGGCAGCTCGAGAGCTGGGTGGAAAGCGATTTGAGGCATCGCAACAAGGGTTCAGCACCCCGGTCGCCGTCTGCCACCGCTTTCTGCACCATGGTCTGGTCCAACGCGACCAGGGAGAATTCGACCGCCACGAAGAAGCCGGTGCCGAGGATGAGCAGCAAGCCGACCAGCAGCAAAAGCCATTCCATCTAACTGATCACCGCCGTCGCGGCTGATCTGCGCGCGCAATGCGCTGCAATTGATGGAGGTTGGTCGTCCTGGCCGAACTCGCCGGGCAATTGGCCGCCGGCTGCGGAGTTCTCAAGCGCAGGAGTATCGGAAAGGGTTGTGCCGGCAAGTGCCTCGACCGTAGTACGGATCGGCTGCCGGCTCCTAGAGTGGTAGTCCATAGTCTTCATAGTCTACCGGACGTGGGAACCCCTCGGCGATTCCTACCAGCTCTGTTGCAGCGGGCGGCCTTCTTCGTAACCCGCCGCGGACTGGATTCCGACCAGGGCTTTTTCGCGGAACTGGGCCAAATCAGTGGCCCCGGCGTAGGTCAGGGAGCTGCGCAGCCCCGAAGTGATCATGTCGAGCAAGTCCTCCACCCCAGGCCGGGCCGGGTCGAGATACATCTTCGAGGAGGAAATGCCTTCCTCGAAAAGCGCTTTCCGGGCCCGGTCGAACGCCCCTTCGCGCTGCGTCCGGTTCTGCACCGCCCGGGCGCTGGCCATCCCGAAGCTTTCCTTGTAACGCCGCCCCGCCGAGTCCACCAGCAAATCGCCGGGGCTTTCGTAAGTGCCGGCGAACCAGGAACCGATCATCACTTGGCTCGCCCCGGCGGCGAGCGCGAGGGCGACGTCGCGCGGGTAGCGCACCCCGCCGTCGGCCCAGATCGACTTGCCCAGCTCGCGCGCGGCCCCAGCACATTCCAGCACCGCGGAGAACTGCGGCCGGCCCACGGCGGTCATCATCCGGGTGGTGCACATCGCCCCCGGCCCGACGCCCACTTTGACGATGTCCGCACCGGCTTCGACCAAATCCCGGACGCCATCGGCACTGACCACGTTTCCGGCCACGATCGGCACCTTCGGGCTCAGCTCGCGGACCGCGGCGAGCGCCTCGAACATTTTGCGCTGATGCCCGTGCGCGGTGTCCACCACCAGGCAATCCACCCCGCCCTCGAGCAGTGCCGCGGCCTTGGCCTGCACATCGCCGTTGATCCCCACCGCTGCGGCCACCCGGAGCCGTCCTGCCGAATCCAGGGCCGGCTGGTAGATCGTGGAGCGCAACGCCCCGGTCCGGGTCAGGGCTCCGACCAGCTTCCGGTTCCCGCCGGCATCGGAGCGCAGTACCGGAGCGAAACCGCCCGGCGCGCCGTCGAGCAATTCGAAGGCCTGCTGCAACGCGGCCCGGCGGTCCGCAACGCCGTCGAACAAGGCGGCGTCGATGGTGACCACCGTGCTGCGCATCACCGAGCCGAGCGAGCTGAACCGGTCCACGCCCTCGCAATCGGCGGCGGAAACCACACCTTGGAACGTTCCATCGGGGGCCGTCACCACTACCGCGCCGTGCGCGCGCTTGTCGATCAGGTGCAAGGCGTCGATCACGGTGTCCCCCGCCGACAAGGTCACCGGGGTTTCGAACAGCGGGTCCCGGGATTTGACCCACTCGGTGACTTCGCGCAGCACCGGCAGCGGAATGTCCTGCGGCAGGACCGCCAAGCCGCCGCGGCGGGCCATGGTCTCCACCATCCGCTTGCCGGTGACCGCGGTCATATTGGCCACGACCAAGGGGATCGTCGTCCCGGTGCCGTCGTCGCTGGAGAGATCGACGTCGAGACGGGAAATCACCTCGGAACGCGAGGGCACCAGGAACACGTCCGAATAGGTCAGATCGGTGGCTCCTGCCCTGGAATCCTGAGCAGAACGTTCGGTCGCAGTCTCGATGAATCGCATGGTTTCCAGTCTATGCGCGGTCACCGACGCCGAACCAGCGCCGAATCCATGTGGCCTGCGACACAGAATGTGGAAACATGCAGTTCTAATTGGATTGTGCGGCCAAAGCGTTACTAGACTGAGACCCGGACGGCAATGTCTTGAAGCTCATGGAAGAGGCGTATTTCAGGTGCCAGAACAATCCATTCCTCGTTTGACCGAAGAGTTCGGCGGAAACGAATGGCTCGTCGATGAACTGTACGAAAAGTACCGGCAGGACAAGAACTCGGTGGACGAGAAGTGGTGGCCCCTGTTCGCTTCCATCGACGCCGAGAATTCCGCTGGTTCCGCAGCCGATGGCGGCAACGGAAAGCATGCTGCGCCAGCCGCCGGCAGCGAACCGCGCCCGGTGACCCGTCCGCTGCCCGTGGTGCCGCAAGCGGCCCCGGCAACCGAAGCGCCCGCCGCGCCGAGCAAGCCCCCGGCGTCCGCCCCGGCACCGGTTGCCGCCGCAGCACCTGATGCACCGGCTGCCGCCGCGGCCCCGGAAGCCAAACCGGCCACCCCCGGAGTCCGCGCACCGAAGAGCGCCACCGCCCCCATCCCGGCCCAATTGCCGCCCACCGCGAAGAGCACCGCGGTTCCGGACGAGGACCGGGTCGACGTGCTGCGCGGTCCGGCCAAGGCCATCGCGACCAACATGATCAGCAGTCTCCAGGTGCCCACCGCAACCAGCGTGCGCGCGATTCCGGCGAAGTTGCTGATCGACAATCGCCTGGTGATCAACTCGAACCTGGCCCGGGCCCGGGGCGGCAAGGTGTCCTTCACGCACCTGATCGGCTACGCGGTGATCCGGGCGCTCAAGCAATTCCCGTCGATGAACGTGCACTATGACGAGGTGGACGGCAAGCCGGTCGCGGTGCAGCCGGCGCACGTGAACTTCGGCATCGCCATCGACATGCCGAAGCCGGACGGCTCCCGGCTGCTCGTCGTGCCGAACATCAAAAAGGCCGAAACGCTCAGTTTTGCCGAGTTCTGGCACACCTATGAAGATCTGATCAAGCGCGCCCGGGCCGGCAAGCTGACCGCCGACGATTACGCCGGCACCACGGTGTCGTTGACCAACCCCGGCGGCATCGGCACCGTGCATTCGGTGCCCCGGCTCTCCAAAGGCCAGGCGAGCATCATCGGCGTCGGCGCGCTGGACTACCCTGCGGAATTCCAGGGCACCAGCGAACGGATCATCGCCAAGAACGCGATCAGCAAAGTCATCACGCTCACCTCGACCTACGACCACCGGGTCATCCAGGGTGCCGGCAGCGGCGAATTCCTCAAGCTCGTGCACCAGTTGCTGCTCGGCGCGGACAACTTCTACGACGACATCTTCGAAGCCCTCCGGATCCCGTACGAGCCGGTCCGCTGGAGCCCCGACGTCCAGGTGGATCCCTTCGACCAGATCAACAAGGTCGCCCGGATCCAACAGCTGATCCACGCCTACCGGGTACGCGGCCACTTGATGGCGGATACCGATCCGCTCGAGTACGTCCAGCGCAAGCACCCCGATTTGGATGTGCTCAACCACGGCCTGACCTTGTGGGACCTCGACCGGGAGTGGCCCACCGGCGGCTTCGGCGGCAAGGACAGCCTGAAGTTCCGGGATATCCTCGGCGTGCTCCGGGACGCTTATTGCCGGACCACCGGCATCGAATACATGCATCTGCAGGATCCGGAACAGCGCAAGTGGTTCCAGGACGAGCTGGAGCACCCGTATTCCAAGCCCAGCCGCGAAGAGCAGCTGCGGATCGTCTCCAAACTGAATGCCGCTGAGGCCTTCGAAACCTTCTTGCAGACCAAATTCGTCGGCCAGAAGCGGTTCTCGCTCGAAGGCGGCGAATCCTTGATCCCGTTGTTGGATTCGATCCTTTCCGACGCCGCCGACGACGGCCTCGACGAGGTTGCGATCGGCATGGCGCACCGTGGCCGGCTGAACGTGCTCACCAATATCGCCGGCAAAACCTATGCCCAGGTTTTCCGCGAGTTCGAAGGCGTGCAAGACCCGCGCAGCGTGCAGGGGTCCGGCGATGTGAAATACCACTTGGGCACCGAGGGGACCTTCACCTCGGACAGCGGCAACGAAACCAAGGTCTATTTGGCAGCCAACCCCTCGCACTTGGAAGCCGCCGACGGCGTGCTGGAAGGCATCGTCCGGGCCAAGCAGGACCGGCTCAACCAGGGCGAGGCATTCCCGGTGCTGCCGGTGCTGATCCACGGCGACGCGGCCTTCGCGGGCCAGGGCGTGGTGGCCGAGACGCTCAACTTGTCCCAGCTTCGCGGTTACCGGACCGGTGGCACGATCCACGTCGTGGTGAACAACCAGGTCGGATTCACCACTTCGCCGTCCTCCTCGCGCTCGTCGGTCTACTCCACCGACGTGGCGAAGATGATCCAGTCCCCGGTGTTCCACGTCAATGGCGATGACCCGGAAGCCGTGGTCCGGGTGGCCCAGATGGCTTACCAGTTCCGCGAGCGCTTCCACAAAGACGTCGTGATCGATCTGGTCTGTTACCGCCGCCGCGGGCACAACGAGGGCGATGACCCCTCGATGACCCAGCCGATGATGTACAACCTGATCGAAGCCAAGCGCTCAGTTCGCCGGCTGTACACCGAGTCTCTGATCGGCCGCGGCGACATCACGAGCGAAGAAGCCGAGCAGCTGCTGCGCGATTACCAGGAACGGCTGGAACGGGTGTTCGCCGAAACGCACGCGGCGCAGACCTCGCCGATCCCGGTGATCACCTCCGATTCGCAGGCGGTTTCCGACCTGGAACGGCCGATCGCGCAACAAGCCGATTCCGGCTCCAACACCCCGACCACGACGGCGATCAGCGCCGAGACGCTGGCCAAGGTCGGCGCGGCGCACTTGGCCGTGCCCGAGGGCTTCACCGTGCACCCGAAGCTCAAGGCGCTGTTGGAGAAGCGCGAAGTCATGTCCCGGGAAGGCGGCATCGATTGGGGCTTCGGCGAATTGGCCGCCTTCGCATCGTTGCTCATGGAAGGCGTACCGGTCCGGTTGGCCGGGCAGGATTCCCGCCGCGGCACCTTCGTGCAGCGGCACGCGGTCTTCCATGACCGGCTCAACGGCGCCGAATGGACCCCGCTTTCCAATTTGACCGAGGACCAGGCGAAGCTGTGGATCTACGATTCGCTGTTGAGCGAATTCGCCGCGATGGCGTTCGAGTACGGTTACTCGGTGGAGCGCCCGGACGCCTTGGTGCTCTGGGAAGCGCAGTTCGGCGACTTCGCCAATGGTGCGCAGACCGTGGTCGACGAGTTCATTTCCTCGGCCGAACAGAAATGGGGCCAGCGTTCTTCGTTGACCCTGCTGCTGCCGCACGGTTACGAGGGCCAGGGCCCGGACCACTCCTCGGCCCGGATCGAACGCTATTTGCAGATGTGTGCCGAGAACAACATGGTCGTCGCCCAGCCTTCGACTCCGGCGTCGCATTTCCATCTGCTCCGGCGCCAGGCCTTCAGCCGGCCCCGCAAGCCGCTCATCGTCTTCACGCCGAAGCAATTGCTGCGGTTGAAGGCTGCCGCGTCGCCAGTCGAAGAATTCACCACCGGGACTTTCCGACCGGTGATCGGCGACGCCCAGTTGCCGGCGACGGCAACCGTGGACCGGGTAGTACTGGTCTCCGGTCGGCTCTACTACGACCTGCTCGCGGCACGGCAGAAGTCCGGAGACGAATCAACCGCTCTGGTCCGGGTGGAGCAGCTCTACCCGCTGCCGGTCGAAGAGATCGAAGCCGAACTGGCGAAGTACCCGAATGCCGAGGTCGTCTGGGCGCAGGACGAGCCGGCCAACCAGGGCCCTTGGCCGTTCATGGGCTTGAACCTGCCGCAGGCTCTGGAACGCGGCGTCCGCCTGGTGTCCCGGGCTGCTTCGGCGTCCACCGCCACCGGTTCCGCAAAGCGCCATGCGGCTGAGCAGGAACAACTTGTGGGCAAGGTCTTCGCTCGCTGACCCACTGCCGATGCCCAGTCCGCACGTTGCGGACTGGGCATCGGCGTGTCCGGACGAGTACTGTTCAAAACATCCGAAAGCCATAAAGAACGAAAAGTAGGTAAGTGTGGAGCAGAGGAAGATCCGTCTGGCTGCAGTCGGCGACGAGCTGCTTGCCGGCCATGGCGACCCGAGGGCTTTGGGCTGGATCGGCAGAGTACTGGCACGCACTCCGCAAGAAGAGATCTCGCTTGAACCCTATTCGCTGGCCTGCCCGCAGGAGGGCACCGAAGCCCTGGCGGCCCGGTGGCTCTCCGAATCGGGCCGGCGCTTCGATGATTTCCATGAGAACCGGCTGATCATCGGTCTCTCCGACCGGGACATCGAGCTGGGCCTGTCCACCGCTCGGAGCCGGCTCAACCTGGCCAACATCCTCGATGGCGCAGCGCAGCTGAGCGTCCCGGTATTCGTGGTCGGACCGCCGCCGGGCTTGGACCAGAGCGCCAACCGCAAGCTCAGCGAACTCAATACCGCGTTCGCCGATGTGACCACCCGGCGTCGGCACGTTTACGTGGACACCTTCTCGCCGTTGCTCAACCACGAACAGTGGCGTACCGATCTGGCCGCGAACGGCGGAACGCCCGGGCAGGCCGGTTACGGCCTGATGGCTTGGCTGGTGCTGCACCGCGGCTGGTTCCAGTGGCTGGGGATCCCCGACTCCGTCTGAGCGTCCACGAGAAACCACAGGCGCTGCCGCGCAACGAAATACCGTGCGCACCCGGAATTCCGGGTGCGCACGGTATTTCGTTGTGCGCTGCCGCTCGTCTCCGGCCGCAACAACTCCGGGCGACCCGGAAAACCAAAGACGCGATATATCTTGACCTTGCCCTAGACGCGTTATATCGTGAACACATAAACGCGATATAACGCGACCTAGGAGGAACCATGGAACAACAAGATCCAACCGAATTCGTGCCGTCGGCGGCGCACTGGAGCCTGGACTCCGCGCAGACCATCGACATCGACGACGTCCGAGAACTCAAAGTCGCGATCGTCGGTGGCCGGCTCGACGTGATCACCCACGACGAACCGGTGACCCGGGTGGAAGTCGCCCAGATCAGCGGCACCAACTTGGAAATCGGGCTGCGCAATGGAGTGCTGCACGTCGAACACCGGGATCAGAATCCGTTGGGCTGGCTCAAGCGGCTCGGCAGCATGACCAACCAACGGATCATCGTGAGCATCGCGGTACCTGCCGGAACCCCGGTGCGCGCCTCCACGGTCAACGGCGAAGGCCTGATCAGCGGAATCCAGGCGGACAGCGAGCTGAGCACGGTCTCCGGTTCGATCATCGCCGACGGCACCCGCGGAGACCTCGAAGTGGATACGGTGAGCGGGGAAATCATCGTGCGCGGCCATTCCGGCCGCTTCGGCGCAAAAAGCGTTAGCGGCGAAATCACCGCGTCCGGCGAGCTCATGGGCGTGCGCGCCAAGACCGTCAGCGGGGATCTGGGCTTCGATTTCCACGGCTCCCCCGACGTTTTGGACTTGACCAGCGTCTCCGGAGACGTGACCGTCCGGGTGCCGGCTGCAGTGGGCGCCGCACTCGATCTGAAAACCGTGTCCGGCCGGGTGATCCTGGACGACCAGAAGTTCACCGGCACCGGTCAAAAGGTCAGAACCAGCTCCGGCCCGGCACAGCCGCAATTGCGGATCTCCGGCAATTCGGTTTCCGGGGACATTTCGGTGGTCCATGCGATTCCGGCCGAATCCGAAGGAGCCGGCGCATGAGCGGGAACCATTGGAGCATCGAGACCCCGCAGACCTTGGAGATCGACGACATCCGGAGCATCAAGTTGGCCGCGGTGTCCGGCCGGTTCGACGTGGTGGCCCACGACGAACCGGTAGCCCGGATCACGATCAGCGAGCTCGAGGGCGATCCCTTGGAAATCCATGCCGACGCCGGCCATCTGGAAATCCGGCATGGCCTTCACGACGCCGCGCGCTGGTTGAACAAGCGCCATCCGAGCGACCCCGGCAACCAGTTCGACCAGCCCAATCGGTTCGACCAGCCCAACCGTTTGGTGATCACGATCGCGGTTCCGGCCGGCACCGACGTCGATGCCGGAACCGTCAGCGGCGACGGCCTGGTCTCCGGGCTGGCCGGTCGGATCAGGGTCTCGTCGGTCTCCGGTTCGGTAATCAGCGATTCGACCGAGGGTTCCTTGGGTGCGAATACGGTCTCCGGCGAGGCGATTGTGCGCAATCACAGCGGAGACCTTGCGCTCAACTCGGTTTCCGGCGAGCTCACCGCTTCCGGAAATCTCGCCGGAATCAAAGCGAACTCCGGCACCGGGGACATGACCTTCGATTGCTGGGGGCCGGTCCGGAAGATCTCCACCAATTCGGTATCGGGCGCGGTGCTGATCCGGCTTCCCGAGGATCTGGGCGTCGATTTGTCGGTCACCTCGGTGGCCAGCCAGATCACGGTCGATGAGGAGAACTTCAAGGTACTGGGCAACACCAAGCGCAGTTTCGGCGAGCGGTCCGCCAACTCGGTGCAGATCGGCTGCATTTCGGTGTCCGGCGCCGTCTCGGTGTTCCACCGGATCAAGGAGGCCAGCTGATGCCCCCGGTTTTCGCGCACGGTGCGCTGCGGCTGTATCTGCTGGCGCTGCTCGAGGAAGGCCCGAAACACGGCTACGACGTGATCCGGGCGCTCAGCGACCGGTTCGGCGGCACTTATTCGCCGAGCGCCGGCACGGTCTACCCGCGCCTGGCGAAACTTGAAGAAGAAGGCCTGGTGGCCACCGCCGCCGATGGACGTCGGACGGTGTATCAGATCACCGATGCCGGACGGGCCGAGGTGGCCGCCCGCCGCACCGAACTCGACGAAGTCGAGCAGGACATTTCGGCTTCGGTCCGACGGCTGGCCGACGATCTGCGCCAAGACATCCGGACGAACATGAAAGGCTTGCGTGCTGATTTGGCGGCGACCGCGGAAGCGGCCCGGAGCGTGGCCCGGAAGATGCCCGAAGCCGGGCGCTATTCCCCCACCAACCAACGGCTGCTCAAAGAAGCCGAAATGCTGCTGCAGACCTTCCGCGATGAGATGCGGGTCGAACTGCGGCAGTATGCCCGGCAGGATGTGCTCAGCGACATCACTTTGGAAACCATCCGAACGGTTCTGGACCAAGCAGCAATTGCGATCCGGACCACGCTCGGCGACCCGAAGGACCAACGCAATCCGGCAACACAACCCCGAGAGGACTAGCCATGCACCTCGCCCGGAACTATCTGGCACCGCGGCGCATCGATACCGCAACCCGGCGGAATCGGCAGAACCTCCCCGGCACGGCGGTCCCGGACTTCCGGCTGATCGCCGACCGGGACGCCGCCTCGGCGGCACTCATCGTCGCCTACCAGCTGCCCGGTTGAGCCCGGGAAGGCACCGCCGACGGCATTCGCTTCGAAAATAGCCTCTTGAGCCCGGATTCGGTGCCCGAGTCCGTCGCGTGGGACCGCGCAGAACCGGTCCCCGAGGTCCCGCTCCCCCAAAGGCAACGATTCCGCGACGAATCACCGGTCCGACTGTCCGATCGCGGCGAGCTCGCCAATAATGGGCAGATGAGGGCTCGGCGCACTTCCGGTGTTTTTGTCGGCGATTGGCGCTCGTTGCTGATCGTGCCGGCCAGCATTGCCTTGGCCGCCGGTTCGCTTGCCGGATGCACAAGGCCGCCCGGCAGCTTGCCGCCCTGCGGCCCGCCGGCCTTTTCGGTGAATCCGTCCAGTGCGAAAGTCGGCGAGCAGGTGACGGTCAGCGCGCCAGATGCCACGTGCAACCCGCGATACGGCACAGCTGCCCGGATCCAGGTGACCGTCACCGACGCGATGCAGGCGGAAATCCTCAGCACCATTGCGCCGATGAACGATGCCGGCGGCTTCAGTTTCAGCTTCGAAGTCCCGGCAGGAGCGGCTGCCGGCGAGGCAGCGGTGAGCGCCGTGCCCTACAACATCGATTGGTGCGATGACACCGGCAAAAACAACCGCGCGGCCGGGACGGCGGAGGCCATGCAACGCGCATCGTGCGCGATGCCGGTGTCCCCGCTGCAAGTCACCCCTTAGCCTCGATCGACCCAGCCACCGGATTCCCGGTTAGGCCCAGCGCGGAAGGTGTGAAAGACTTGTATCCGAATCTTTTCAGGTCCGTTTCGAGGACCTGCTCGAAGTTTCAGCATCGATAGAGGAATGGAGGCTGCTATGTCCAAGCGTGCACGCAAGCGTCGTGACCGGAAGCGTGGCGGCGCGAACCACGGTAAGCGCCCCAACACCTGAGACGTGAGAAAACCCCTGCTGCCATCAGGCCGCAGGGGTTTTTTCTTGCCCGGATCAGGCCGGTGCGCCGACCACCGGGTCAGGCTACCACCGGGTCAGGCATCGACTGCTTTGGCCGCATGGATCCGCTCCAAGATCGACGCCTTGAGGTTCTCCGGCGCCACCTCGGTGCAGGAACGCTTCACCACGGACCGGATCACGCACTCCAGATCATGTTCTCCGGCGCAATCCGCGCAGGTATCCAAGTGCTCCTTGATCTCGGCGAGGTCGTCGTGGGACAACGCCCCGTCCAAATACTCGTAAATCCTCTGGACCCGCGAATCTTCGCAGTCCCCCAGACTTTGGCAGTCAGTCATTTCGCACTTCCCTTAATTTCACTGTCCGGTGTTCCACTGCCCACTCCGGCAGCACTGAATCCGCGCTCCGCGGCGTAGTCCGCCAGCAGCTCGCGCAACATCTTCCGACCACGGTGCAATCGGGACATCACAGTTCCGATCGGCGTGTTCATGATGTCCGAGATCTCCTTGTACGCGAAGCCCTCCACGTCCGCGAAGTAGACCGCCAAGCGGAATTCTTCTGGAATCGCCTGCAGGGCGCGTTTCACATCGGAATCCGGCAAGTGGTCCAGGGCTTCAGCTTCGGCGCTGCGCAGCCCTGAGGAGGTATGCGATTCGGCCCGGGCCAATTGCCAATCCTCGATCTGGTCCGACCCGGACTGCAAGGGCTCACGCTGCCGCTTGCGGTACAGATTGATGTAGGTGTTGGTCAGGATCCGATACAGCCAGGCCTTGAGGTTCGTGCCGGGCTTGTACTGGTGGAAGGCCGAAAAAGCTTTGGTGTAGGCCTCCTGCACCAGGTCTTCGGCGTCCGAGGGATTCCGCGCCATCCGCATTGCCGCCGAGTAGAGCTGATCGACATATTGCATGGCGTCGCGTTCGAAACGGACGCGCCGCTGTTCGATCGATTCCGTGCTCGGATCGACCCATTCTTCCGCAGACACTGTGGCCGGGACTTCATTGCTCGCGTTGCTCATTGCCTTCAAGTCTAGTCTCAGCTGAAGACCGGCACCTGCCGCAGCGCTGTCCGGGGCAATCGCCTCCGCCGGCACAGCTTCTGCCAAAAGCAACTCAGCCATGGTGTCCTTCCGTTTGTGCTTACCACTGGGCAAACTGGACGGAAAGCGAAATTATTCCGCAAAAGTGCCAGACTAGAGGCGACCAGCACCACTCATAGGAGGCCCTCTGATGTCACTCGTCCGCACCATCGCCCGCCCGTTGCTCGCCTCGAGTTTCATCGTCGCCGGGGTCGAGAGGATTCGACATGCGGATGAGACGGCGCAGAATCTCGGCATTGTGCTGCGGCCGATCGCGAACGCAGTGCCCAGTGCGGACGAAAAAATCGTGGCCCGGGCCGTGGGCGGCGTCCAGCTGGCTGCCGGCGTCCTCTTGGCCGTCGGGAAGCTGCCGCGCTTCGCCGGCTTCCTGCTCACCGTCACGTCGACGTTGAACGCGGCGGCGGAGTTCGGCGCTGCGGACACCACCACCGCCGAAGGCCGGCGCTGGCAGCGCAACCAGCTGCTCAAGAACGTCTCGCTGCTCGGCGGCGTGCTGCTCGCCTCGGTGGACACCGCCGGCAAGCCGGGGCTCGCTTGGCGCGCCGAACACTTGGCCGAATCCGGCAAAAAAGCCGGCAAGAAACAGCTCAAAGCAGCTAAGAAGGGCGCCCAGAAGACCGTGCAGAAGGCCGCCGACGGAATCGCCGGTGCGGTGCCAGCCCGGTGATTCAGGATCCAATCACCCGGAACCCGGCGGCCGAACTGTGGCCGGCGCCCACGGCCCAGAGTCCGGTCCAAGCAACGTTGACGGTGCCCGGCTCAAAGTCGTTGACCAACCGGTATCTGGTGTTGGCTGCGCTCTCGGATGGGCCCAGCCGGCTGCGCGCCCCGTTGCACTCGCGGGATTCGGCCCTGATGATCGCCGCGCTGCGTCGGCTCGGCGCGCAGATCGAGGAGGCCGGCGGCGACGGCGCGTTCGGACCGGACCTGCTGGTCACTCCGATCGACGCCGGCAAGCCGGTAGCCGCCACCTCGGTCGACTGCGGCCTGGCCGGCACCGTCATGCGCTTCGTCCCGCCCTTGGCCGCCCTGGTGCCGGGGACGGTGCGCTTCGACGGCGACCCGCATGCCCGCAACCGCCCGATGGGTCCGGTGCTCGAGGCGCTTTCCGCGCTCGGCGTGCGGCTGAGCGACGACGACGGCGGCAGCGCGCCGACCGCACTCCCGTTCACCGTGCACGGGGCCGGCAGCCTGCGCGGCGGCTACCTGGCCCTCGACGCCTCCGCGTCCTCGCAGTTCGTTTCCGCGCTCTTGCTGGCAGCGCCCCGGTTCGCCGAAGGCCTGCACCTGGAGCACATCGGAAAGCCCGTGCCGAGCCTGGAGCACATCGCGATGACCGTCCGGGTGCTGCGCGAGGCCGGCGTCCTGGTCGACGACTCGGTGCCCAACCATTGGATCGTCTTGCCCGGCCCGATCCGGGCCTTCGACGTCCAGGTGGAACAGGACCTCTCCAACGCCGGCCCGTTCCTGGCTGCGGCATTGGTCTCCCACGGCACGGTCCGGATTCCGGGTTGGCCGGAAGGCACCAGCCAGGTCGGGGACAGCTGGCGCCAGATCCTGCAGCAGTTCGGCGCCGAGGTGACGCTCCGGGACGGCGTGCTCTCGGTAACCGGCGGGCCGCAGATCCGCGGCGTGGAACTCGCCGACACCTCGGAGTTGGCCCCCACCGTGGCGGCGCTCTGCGCCCTCGCCGAAGGACCCAGCCGGTTGAGCGGCATCGCGCACCTGCGCGGCCACGAGACCGACCGGCTGGCCGCCCTGGCCGCTGAGATCAACGGTTTGGGCGGCGACGTCGAAGAGACCGCCGACGGCCTGCTGATTCGCCCCCGGCCGTTGCGCGCCGGCGTGTTCCACAGCTATGCCGACCACCGGATGGCCACGGCCGGCGCGATTCTGGGCCTCGCGGTCCCCGGCATCCTGGTCGAAGACATCGCCACTACGGCGAAGACCATGCCGGAATTCCCGCAGCTGTGGCACCGGATGCTGGAGCATTAGTGGCCCGCGATTGGGATGAATCGGACGTCCGGATCCGGCCGAACAAAAAGGGCAGCAAGCCGCGCACCAAAGACCGGCCGGCCCATGCGGACGCGCTGATCGGCCGGATCATCACGGTAGACCGCGGCAGGTACACCGCAATCGTGGACGAAGCCGGACCGGACGAGCGGCTGCTGGTCGCGGCCCGGGCCCGCGAGTTGCGCAGATCCCCGGTCGTGGTCGGCGATTTCGTGGCCTTGGTCGGCGACACCTCGGGCGAGCCGGACACCTTGGCCCGGCTGGTCCGGATCGAAGACCGGCGGACGCTGTTGCGTCGTTCCGCCGACGATACCGATCCGGTGGAACGGGTTCTGGTGGCCAATGCGGACCAATTGGTGATCGTGGTTGCGGCGGCCAATCCGGAACCGCGCACCGGGTTCATCGACCGGGCTCTGGTCGCCGCTTACGACGCTGGTCTGGACCCGCTCCTGCTGATCACCAAAACCGATGTCAAAGACCCGGCGGAACTGCTGGCGCACTACGAGCAACTCGATTTCACCATCGTGCTGAGCCGAACCGTCGGGCAGGGTTCGGCGCAACCCGGCGAGCACCGCACGCCGCATCTGGAGAGCGATGCGGTGGAACGTCTGAGCGAACACCTGGCCGGGAAAGTCTCGGTTCTGGTGGGCCACTCCGGCGTCGGCAAATCCACCATGGTCAACGCGCTGACCGGCTCGAACCGGGCCACCGGCGGAGTCAATGCGGTCACCGGCCGCGGCCGGCACACCTCGTCCTCGGCCTTGGCGTTGAAACTCGTCGATGTGCAGACCGGCGAGCCCAGCCCGGGCAGCTGGATCATCGACACGCCCGGCATCCGCTCCTTCGGCCTGGCCTTGGTTGATCCAAACCGGATTCTGCGCGCGTTCCCCGACCTGGAACCCGGCATCGAGGACTGCCCGCGCGGCTGCAAGCACGACGACGACGCACCGGAATGCGGTTTGGACGGCTGGGTGTCCGCCGGGCACGCCGGTGACAGCGGGCCGGCCCGGCTGGCCTCCTTCCGGCGGCTCCTGGCAGCGGTTTCCGGAAGCCCCACGGCCACGAACTGAGCTGGTTCCAGAGCCGGCCGGTTCCGCGAAATACCCGGAAAAAGCCGGAATCAGGATAGCGTTGGAGCTATGAATTTCGCGCCGCAAGGCTACAACGATGATCTGCGCCTGGCGCACGTGCTGGCAGACTCAGTCGACGCCCAGACCATGGACCGGTTCAAGGCCCTGGATTTGCGGATCGAGACCAAGCCGGACCTGACCCCGGTCACCGACGCGGACAAGGGTGCCGAAGAAGCGATCCGCAGCCAGCTTTCCCGGGCCCGGCCCCGGGATGCGATTCTGGGCGAGGAATTCGGCAGCATCGGCCATGGCCCGCGACGCTGGATCATCGACCCGATCGACGGCACCAAAAACTTCGTCCGCGGCGTGCCGGTATGGGCTACTTTGATCTGCCTGGTCGACGAAGGCGTACCGGTAGTCGGCGTGGTCAGCGCCCCGGCTCTGGGCAAACGCTGGTGGGCTTCCAAGGGGACCGGCGCCTTCACCGGCAAGTCCTTGGCCGCGGCCAGCCGGCTCAAAGTCTCCAATGTTTCGAAACTCTCCGACGCCTCGATGTCCTATTCTTCGTTGAAAGGTTGGCGGGAACGCGGGAACCTCGACGAATTCACCAGCTTGATGGACTCGACGTGGCGGACCCGCGCCTATGGCGATTTCTGGTCCTATTGCCTGGTCGCCGAAGGCGCCGTGGACATTGCCTGCGAACCGGAGCTGAATTTGTACGATATGGCCGCGCTGGTGCCAATCGTCACCGAGGCCGGAGGCCGGTTCACCTCGCTCGAAGGCGCCGATGGCCCCTTCGGCGGCAACGCTCTGGCGACCAACGGCATCCTCCATTCCGAGGTGCTGCAGATGCTCAACCCGAATCTGGATCCGCTGCTCTGAACCGCAAGGCGCCCTGGATCCGCGGGGCCGGGATTGTTGCGTAACACTTTGTCCCGGTCCGCGGAACTCCTCTAGGCTGGTGCCAGGTCACGAGTGCCAGCGTCAAACCCCGGTTTGCTGGCCGGCAACCCTCCTTTCGCGGCGGGGTGCCCCGGGTGACGACCTGGCCGGACCGGTGCGGTCCCGGCAAGCGCGGATCCCCGGTGCCCCGGTTGTTGTGCCGGGCCAGGGATTCTCAACAGACGAGGTCCCATGAGCATTTCCATTCTCGAAAATCCCGAATCCACCGCCGTTTCCGCAGATCAGGCCTTGTTGGCCGTGGTCGGCGCGGACTTGCAGGCCCCGCTGATCCAGGGCGGGCAGCGGCGCTATGTGAATCTCGACTACGCCGCCTCGGCTCCTGCGGTGAGTGCTGTCGCGGATTACTTGCAGGAAATCCTGCCGTACTACGCGAGCGTGCACCGGGGAGCCGGATTCGCGTCCCAAATCAGCACCTCGGTCTATGAGAACGCGCGCAACATCGTGCGGGATTTCGTCGGCGGCCGCCCCGACGACGCGGTGATCTTCACCCGGAACACCACCGATGCGCTCAATCTGCTGGCCCGTTGCCTACCGGAGCCCGGATCGGTCGGCGGCGGCGATGTGCTGTACCTGGACATCGAGCACCACGCCAACCTCCTGCCATGGCAAGCCCTGCCGCACCGCAGCGTGCTGGCGGCCGACTCGATCGCGGAGACCATCGCGGTGCTGGAAAGCGAATTCGCCGCCGGACCGGTCGCATTGCTGGCCGTGACCGGCGCTTCCAACGTCACCGGGGAAATCCTGCCGATCGCCGAATTGGCGGCCTTGGCACACCGCCACGGTGCCCGGATCGTGGTCGATGCGGCGCAATTGGCACCGCACCGCAGGATCGACTTGGCCGGCTCCGGCGTGGACTACCTCGCCTTTTCCGGGCACAAGCTCTACGCCCCCTTCGGTTCCGGTGTTCTGATCGGCCGGCCGGACTGGTTGGACTCCGGGTTGCCCAATCTGTTCGGCGGCGGAGCCGTCCGGGAAGTCCGACTGGATTCGGTCAGTTGGGCGGACGGGCCGGCCCGGCATGAAGGCGGCACCCCGAATGTGCTCGGTGCTGCGACTTTGGCGCACGCGGCCGAAGTCCTGGCCGGCTTGGACCAGACCGACTGGCAGCAGCACGAGGAATCGTTGCGCAGCGCCCTGGTCTCGGCGCTGGAAGCGATTCCGGGAGTCCAAGTGCACCGCTTGTTCCGGGACTCGGCGGACTATCCGGGCAGCGGCAGCATCGGCGTGGTGAACTTTTCGATCGAAGGGTACGACGCCGGTTTGGCCGCAGCGTTCCTCTCCGCCGAGTTCGCGGTGGGCGTACGCGACGGCCGCTTCTGCGCCCATCCCCTGCTGCGCCGGTTGGGCTTGCCGTCCGGTTCGCTGCGGGCCAGCTTCGGCGTCGGCTCCCGGCTGGAGGACGTGCAGCGCCTCGCCGACGGCGTCCGGCAACTGGTCGAGACCGGCCCCGCCGCCGACTATGTGGTCGATGCCGGACGCTGGGTTCCGGCGGACGACTTCCGGGAATTCCCGCAGTGGGCTCCGAACACGCCCGGGACCGCTGGTGCGGCCCCGTGCCGGGCCACGGACTGACGGCCGTTCGCAGTATTCTGGAGACCTCAGTTTTCCAGCAGGAGGCAATCCGTGAGCCAGACGCCCACCGGTCCGAAACTCGACGATTCGCGCCGCTTGGAGTTGGCCGGGGCGTTCCAGAGCGGCGGCGAACTCTATGACCGGGTGCGGCCGGGGTACCCCTCCGGTGCTGCCCGGTGGCTGATCCCGGAGCATGCCGGAGCCGTGGTCGACTTGGGCGCCGGGACCGGCAAGTTCACCGAGCGCCTGGTTGAGCACGGCCTCCGGATCACCGCGGTGGACCCTTCGCAGAACATGCTCGACCAGCTGGCTGCCCGGCTGCCCCGGGTCGCCACCGTGCGCGGCACCGCCGAACAGACCGGCTTGCCCGATTCCAGCGCGGACGCGGTCTTCGTGGCCCAAGCCTGGCATTGGTTCGACCAGGAGTCAGCGAGCGCGGAAATAGCCAGGATCTTGCGCCCGGGCGGAACCTTGGGCCTGATTTGGAACCAGCTGGACGTCCGCATTCCATGGGTGCACCGGTTGTCCCGGATCATGCACGCGGGCGACGTGCACGACGAGAACCACGTGCCATTGATCGGCACGCAATTCGAGGCCGCGGAGCCGCATCTGATGCGCTGGAGCCAGCCGCTCACTCCCGAGGGGCTCATCGAACTGGTGAAGTCCCGCAGCTACTATTTGCGGGCCGGTGAAGCGGACCGGGCACGGGTCCGGAAGAACATGGATTGGTATCTTTTCGAACACTTGGGGCACCAGCCCGCGGAACCGATCGACTTGCCCTATCTGAGCATCGCCTGGCGTGCCCGGAAACGCTGAGCCTGCTTGCAACCGGCACCCTTCGGATCTACTATTTCGGTATGCCTAAATTTATTGATTAGGTATGCCGACTTCAGGAGGGTGGCCCGTGCTGCAGAAAACCGCGGCCAAGGCAGTACCGGTCCGCACGATTTTCATGCTGGGCCCGGCGTTCGTTGCCGCGATCGCCTATGTGGACCCCGGGAACGTCGCGGCGAACCTGACCAGCGGAGCCAAGTTCGGCTACCTTCTGGTCTGGGTCCTGGTGGCCGCGAACCTGATGGCGATGATGGTGCAATACCAATCCGCGAAACTGGGCCTGGTCACCGGCAAATCCTTGCCCGAGATGCTCGGATCCCGATTGCGCAAACCAGCCCGCCGGGCCTTTTGGCTGCAGGCGGAACTCGCCGCGATGGCCACCGACTTGGCCGAGGTGATCGGCGGCGCGATTGCACTCAATCTGCTGTTCGGCTTGCCGCTCCCGGTGGGCGGGCTGATCGTCGGGGTGCTCTCGATGATCATGCTCACCGTGCAGAACCGGTACGGCCAGCGCCAATTCGAGTCGGTGATCGTCTTCCTGCTGGCGATCATCACGGTCGGCTTCCTGTTCGGACTGCTGCTCAGCCCGCCGGATCCGGCCGAGGCGGTGGGCGGGCTGCTGCCGCGTTTCGACGGCGCCCAGTCGGTGCTGCTCGCCGCCAGCATGCTGGGCGCCACCGTGATGCCGCACGCGATCTACCTGCATTCGGCTTTGGCCAGGGACCGGCACCGGCCGGCCGGCTCGGCCGCCCCGGACAACGGGAGGCTGCGGAAGCTGATCAAAGCCAATCGGCTGGATGTGATCATCGCCTTGCTGATCGCCGGCACCGTCAACATCGGGATGCTGCTGCTCGCCGCAGCCACGCTTCGCGGCGCCGAGGGCACGGACAGCATCGAGGGCGCACACCAAGCGATTACTTCGGCACTCGGGCCGGCCGTGGGAATCGTCTTCGGCGTCGGGCTGTTGGCCTCCGGCCTGGCCTCGACCTCGGTCGGCTGCTATGCCGGGGCCACCATCATGTCCGGACTGCTGTCGATCCGGGTGCCACTGCTGCTGCGCCGGGTGATCAGCCTGATCCCGGCGATCCTGCTGCTCAGCTTCGGCGTGGATCCCACCTGGGCCCTGGTCGTGAGCCAAGTCGTGCTGAGCTTCGGCATCCCGTTCGCGCTCATCCCCTTGCTGCGGATGACCTTCAGCGCCGAAATCATGGGTGAGCACCGCGACGGCCTACCCCTGCGGGTGCTCTCGGTGATCAGCGCGGCCTTGATCGTCCTGCTCAATGTGGCGTTGATCGTGCTCACCGTGACCGGGGCCGGCTGAGTACCGGCAGTCTGGCGCGGCAACCGAAAGGTATGGTGGTGACTGTGAAGGCGAACCCCACCTCATCGAGCGTCGAAGACTACGTGAAGACCATTTACGGCTACACCGAATGGCAGGACAAACCGATCAACTCTTCGCAGTTGGCGGCCCGCCTGGGCGTCGCCAACTCTTCGGTCTCCGAAATGGTGCGCAAGCTCAAGGACTCCGGATTGGTCGACCACCAGCCGTATGGCAGCATCCGGCTTACCGAAAAGGGCCTGGCTCTGGCGCTGTCCATGGTCCGCCGGCACCGGCTCCTGGAAACGTACCTGGCGCAAGAACTCGGTTACCGCTGGGACCAAGTCCACGACGAAGCGGAGACTTTGGAACACGCAGTCTCCGACACCTTCATCGAACGGCTGTCCGCGAAATTGGGCCACCCGGTCCGGGACCCGCACGGAGATCCGATTCCCGGACCGGATGGCCGCATCGAGCTGCCGTCCGCCCACCGCCTGGCCGAGCTCGATTCCGGGCACCGGGGCCAGATCATCCGGATCAGCGACGAAAACCCGAGCTTGCTCCGCTATTTGGACGACGAGCGGATCGAACTCGACGCCGCAGTCGAAGTCGTCGGACGCAGGCCGTTCGGCGGCGCTCTGGTGGTGCGGTTCGGAGCCGGCGAGGCAAGCCGGGAGCTCGATGTGAGCGACGAAGTCGGATCTGCCTTGTGGGTCAGCGATACCGCGGTGCACCAAGGCTGCGCACTGCGGTGAGCCGATCGCCGAACCGGCCGCCCGGCTCCGCTTGGTTGAGCGTTGCCCTGGCGGGCTTCGCGGGCACCGAGCTCCGCTACGGACTGGGGCTGCTTTTCCCCGAGGGCGCCACGGCGTTTCCGGCCACCACGTTTTCGATCAACGTCGTGGGCAGCCTGGCCCTCGGTCTGCTGACCGGGTTCTGGTCCGTCCGGCCCGCAGCCTGGTGGGTCAGGGCTGCACTCGGGCCCGGATTGCTCGGGTCCTTCACCACGTTCTCCGCAGTGGTCTACGCGGTGGACCAGTATGCGCGCCAAGGATTGACCGGCCTCTGGGTGGTTTACCTGCTGTGCAGCCTGATCGCCGGCTTGGCCGCCGCCTGGCTCGGCTTGAAAGGCGGCTCCCAATGGGCAGCCCGTCGGGAAGCCACATCATGACTGCTGCTTTGTGGATCGGCCTGGCCGGGATGTTCGGTGCGCTCCTGCGATTCGGCATCGATGCCTGGTTGGCCGTCGGCGGCCGGTTTGCGGCCGGCCGGCCGCGGCATTTCCCGCTGGCCACTCTGCTGGTCAACGCCGTCGGCAGTTTCGTGATCGGCCTGGCCGGCGGGCTGAGCCTGAATGCGCAGATTTCGGCCGAATGGCACGCGGTGATCGCCACCGGGCTGGCCGGCGGGCTGACCACGTTCAGCTCCTTCACGGTCGCCACGGTGGCCCTGTGGCAACAGGGCCGGCGGGCCGCCGCCATCGGCAATATCGCGTTGAACGTCGGCGTCGGACTCACCCTGGCTTGGCTCGGGCTGGTCCTGGCCGGTTGACCCGCCGAACCGAATGGCGTTCGGCCGGATGATCCGTCCGGCCAGCGCCGAGGTCAGCCGAGTCGCTTGAGATAAAAACTGAGCCAGGTGTTCGCTGCGGCAAAAATCATCAGCAACAAGCCGACGACGACGGCTTGGACCAGAATCAAAGCGACGCCGGCGAGCAGGAACAACAGCAAGGCGACGAGCGGCTGGGCCGGCCAACGGATCCGCAGCCTCGCCTTCGGCGCCATCAGCAGCGTCCAGAAGGCCACCAGCAGCGCCGCGATGAGCAACCCCAGGATCAAACCCAGCGGCGCGGCAAAAGTCTTGAACGCCCAGAAAAATCCGGCCACCAGGAGCGCGACCTCCAAGACGAAGCCGATCAGTCCGTTGGCGATGGTCAAATTCCGCCGGGCCGGACTCTCCCGCCGGCTCACCGAATCACTCGCTCGGCAGGGCACGGTGCGTATTCCATATCCAGCATCCTAACAACGTGCCCGGTCCGCATTCGGCAGGCTAGTCCGGGCTGGCTCCGGCGACCTGACCGGCTGCCGCCCGATTTGCCCGGGAGGTCCGATTTTCGATGCCGACCAGTGACACCACACCGCCGAGCAGCAAAAGCACGGCGGTCACCACAGCGACCTGTTGGGTGCTCTCGGTCCCCACAGCGCCGCCCATCATCGCGCCGGCCAAGGCCACCGTCACTAGACCCGCGATCCGGGCCACCGCGTTGTTCACCGCGGAACCGATGCCGGCCCGTGCTGCGCTGACCGAGCCCAAAATCCCTGCGGTCAACGGGGCCACGGTACAGGCCAAGCCCAAACCGAAAAGGATCAGCGCGGGCAGCACCTGCCACCAATAGTCGAAGTCCGGGGACAAGGTGAGCAGCCACAAGAAGCCCAGACCGGCCACGATCGGCCCCAATCCCATGAACAGGCGCGGCCCGAACCGGCCGGCCAGCGAACCGAACCACGAAGCCAGAAACAGCATGAGCACGGTGGAGGGCAAAAGCGCCAGACCCGCGACCGTGGCGCTCATCCCGGCCACCTGCTGCAAGTACAAGCCCAAAGCGAAGAATCCCAAGGAGAGTGCCCCGTAAATCAAAAAGGTGGCGATGTTGCCCACCCAGAAGTTCCGAATCGCGAAAAGCGACAAAGGCATCATCGGCTGGGCCGCCCGGCGCTCGTGCAGGACGAAGGCCAACAATGCGAGCGCCCCGAACGAAAACGGGAGCCAGACCAACGGACTCCCCCAGCCGAAGGTTCCCTGTTCGATCATGGCGTAGACCAGCCCGCCCAAGCCGAGAACCGCGAGTGCTGCCCCGAGCCAATCGACTTTGGCCGCCGGATCGCTGGGCGCATCGGATGACCGCAGCCCCCAGAGCAAGGGCAGGCAGACCGCGATCGGCAGCAGATTGATGAAAAAGACAAAGCGCCAGGAGAGGAAATCGACGGCGACGCCGCCGATCAAAGGAGCCGCGATCGCGGCCACCCCGGTCCAAGCCGTCCATTGACCGATCGCCCGGCTTTGCGCGGCGCCGGAGAAGGCGCTGATGATCAGCGCCAACGAACTCGGCACCAGCATCGCGCCAGCCACGCCCTGCAAAGCCCGTGCGACGATCAGCATCAAGTCGTTGACCGCGAACCCGCACAGCACCGATGTCACGGCGAAGCCGATCAATCCCCAATTCAGGATCCGGACCCGGCCGAAGAGGTCGGAGAGACTGCCGGCCACTAAGATCAAGGCCCCCAGAGTCAGCAAATACGCGTCGACGATCCATTGCTGCGAGGTCAACCCGCCACCGAGTTCCCGAGTGATCGCCGGGAGCGCCAAGTTGACCACGCTGCCGTCGAGAATCGATACGAACGAGGCCAGAATCGCAACGAAAAGAACCTTGCGTTGGTGCGGCGTCAAAGCCAACATCGCGGTGGACATGCACCAACGCTACGCCTCGGCCGTGGCACTTCGCCATGCGGGCTTCCAGGTGCTAGATTCCAGGAAGAGATTCCGGCGTTGCGCATACTCCGTGCCCCTGCCGACAAGCCTGGGAAGAGAGCACCCGATGACGTCCTCAGCAGCTGGTGGTGTGGCTTACCAGCAGCATTTTCTGGCCCGTGCGACGGCGATCTTCGCCGGCCTGCTGCTGCTGATTTCGCTGGGGCTCGTCTGGTTCCGGGTTGGCGGCGGTTCCAAGGGCCGGGTCCTGGAGGTCACCGGGCTGCAAAGTTTGCTGATCGGCCTGGGTGGCAGCAACCCGGTCCGGCCACGCGGCGGATTCACGCTTACCGGCCTATTCGCCGGGACCCTCCCGTTCCTGGTCGTCGTGTGCGCTGCCGTCGCGCTCCTGGCGCTGGTGCTGCTGCCGAGGTTGCGCGGCGTGCGCCCGGCAAGCGTGGTGCTCAGCGCACTGGCCACCCTGTTGCCGATTGCCATGACCTTGATGAGCTTCACGATCTTGCGTGCTACCGCCGTGCAGCCCGCCTTGTGGATCATTTTCATCGCTGCCGCAGCCGGGCTCTGCGCGGCGATCGCAGTCTCCGACCCCGGGCCGACGCAGAATCCGCCGACCGAACCGCCCGCAGCGCCGGCCTAGCTCCAGTTCAGCCGTCCGCCGGACGGGTCCGCCTGGGACGTCTGGCCCGGAGCCGCTTGATCAGCACCGGGTCGAGCCGATAGCCGGCTTCGGTGTCCGCCAGGGCATTGAGGATCTGGTAATAGTGCGTTGCGGAAAGTGAGAATTCTCGCCGGATGGCGTTTTCTTTGGCCGCCGGATAACGCCATTGCAGTCGTTCGAAGCCCAGGATCTGCTCGGCGAGCGTGGGCGGCGCGCCGGTCGTTTCGATGACCGCCTGCGGTTTCATCAGCTCGGATTCCGGCCTCATCCCGCCAGCTCCCCGAGCCCGGCCAAGGGCGCGTTGCGTTCCACGATCTCCCGGATCAGCAAGCGTTCCAGAGGTGAAAGCGTCGAAACGTAAACCGCCACGTCGCTGGGCAGCACCGACAGTTGGTGCGCCAGTTCCAGGCAATCATCGGCCAGTCGCAGGGCATCGATGAACTCGGACTGCTCGATGAGCCGCCGGACGGCCCAAACCGAGGCCTGCCGCTCCTGCTTGCGCCCAGCTCCCACATGCCGGTAGAACGCGTGTCCGCATTCGTGAGCCAAGGTTGACCGTCGTTGCACGAAACCCAGCTCTGGGGCCAACACAATCGAATGCTCGGCCGCCGAATAAGCCCCCCACCAGCCGTGCGGCAGGCGTCCTTCCTGAACCGTGACACCGAGATCGGCGGCCACTTCTTCCCATTGCATGCCTCGAGCATACGTCCGGCCACCGACGATATCCGGGGAAAGCCCGCACCGCTCAGGGTTCGTGCGGCAGGTCGGCGGCACCGATCAAGGGCTCGGCCGTCCGCGCCGCCAAACCGAGCCGCGATTGCGCTGCAGCATCGGGGGCTGCGGCAGCAGCCGGACGCGCTCCGAGGCGCCGGCCCAGCTCGGCGAGCAATTCGGCGTCCTCGATCAAATCCAAGCGGGGCCGACCGCGGGGCCGCTCTTTTGCCTCATCGTTGCTGAGGAACCCTGCTGCCACGAAGGCCTCCAGGACCGGGCGCCGATAGGCTCGGGCGAAAGCTGCAACGTTTTCCGGCCGTGGCGGCACACCGGATCGCTGCCAGCGGGACACCGTGGCTTGGTCCACTCCGGCAGCCTGTGCGATATCCCGTTGCTGAGCTGCCGGCGCGGTCGCCTTCAGATAGTCAGACCACACCATGCCTTCAGTCTAGATGCATAGATGCATATGTTCCGCACTCGCAAAAATCCTTTGCTACAGGGAAGAAAACATTCGGTTCGGAACGCTTGCGGTTTCGAATATGCATGCGTACACTCATAAATATGTTCGTATATATGTTCGATTCGACTGCTTCGGGAGATCCCCCCGAAATGCCCCCGGCACAACTCCGCCTGGTGGCGCTACTAGGCGATCTCGCCGAGTACTTGATCGAGTTGGACCGGAGCACCGAAGAAGCCGGCGCAGCCGAGGTCTCCTGCGAGATCCAGACCCGCATCGAAGCCTGGCTGGACCGCACCGCGGGGCAAGCCGACAGCCAGCAGAATGCACCCACCGGAGCAGCCGCCGCCACACTCCTGATCGACCGGCTGAGCGAACTCGACTCGAAAGGAAATTTTGCCATCATGGCCATGGAATTCAGCACCCTGTTAGCGCAGCGCGGCACACTGCGCGGCAATCCGACTCCAGGCTGCGCCCAGCCAGATTGCCGCCCCGCCCGCAAGGCGCAGTTCAGCGGCCGCGGAATCGACTGCAGCGATTGCGGCATCACCGCAACCCACGCCCTGCCACCGGCGCGGAGCGGCACCGCCCCCGCCTGGTCGAGCGACTGCGCCGGCTACCCGGAAACCATCTGCCGGGCATTGGGGCCGGATCAACACGGCGCCGCACTGACGCCCGCAATGATCGCCGACTGGGAGCGTCGCGGGCTGCTCGCCGCCTGCAATGCCGACTCGGTCAAGTCCGGCCGCCCGGCCGCCCGCAGCGTCCGTCGGATGTATCTGATCCACGACGTGCTGCGGGTTCGGAATGATCTCGAATCGAAGATATCTTCGATTATTTAGCTTAAAAAGCTTGACATTATAGCATATATATTCTATAGTAGAGATAGATCCAGCAAGGCAGATGCCGAGTCTGGAATCTCTTGGAGCTGACCGATCTGGGCCAGCTTTCCTTTCAACGGGTGCGGCGCCTACGTGAAAGGTTATCCACTATGGGTGTTCCCTCAACTTCTAACGTTTCGGTCGGACAGCCCAAGGCTGGCGGCGGTATTTTCGCAGCACCGGCCGGAACCGCGATCCCCGCTGACGCGGCGGCTCCCTTGCCGGCCGAATTCGTCGGCTTGGGCTATGTCTCCGACGCCGGCTTGGTCAATACGGTTGCCACCGAGTCGAATGCGGTGGTCGCTTGGGGCGGCGACCAGGTGCTCAATGCCCGGACCAGCCGTACCGAGACCTTCAAGTTCAGCTTCATCGAAACCAATGAGAACACCATGAAACAGGTTTATGGTGCGCAGAACGTCAGCACTGGGGACAAAGGGCTCACGGTGCTGCACAACTCCAAGTCCGCCACTGCTTCCGTCTACGTGTTCGAGATCCTGCTCGGCGACAAGCGCGCCAAGCGCATCGTGCTCGGCAACGCCCAGGTCACTGAGCTCGGCGATGTGAGCTACCTCGATGGCGCAGCCGTCGGCTACGAAGTGACGCTCACCGCGTTCCCGGACAAGAACGGCAACACCGCGATCGAATACATCGCCTCGATCGCCTAATTGAGCCGGTGGGGCGGGGGTTCCTGTTTAGCCGCACCCGCCCTCGCCCCACCTATTTTTCTTTTCCCTTGCGGCCTTCCTGAGAGGAAACCATGGCTTTCATCGTCCCCGAGTCCCTGCCCGACCACGAGCTCTACGAGTTTCGCTTCGCGGCCGACGGCCCGGTTTACACGCTGCCTTCGAAAGACGACCTGACGATTGGGGACGCCGAGCTGCTCGAAGCCGGCTCAGTGGAGAAACTGGTCGAATTCTTCCCCGCTGAAGTCCGGGAAAAAATCCGCTCGCTCCGACCGAACCAGGTCGAAGCGTTGATTGCGGATTGGGTCGGTACGAGCCTGGGAAAATCCGCGGCGTCCTCCGAATCCTGAGGGAGCACCCGGACGAAGTCGAATACGAACTGATCCGACTGGGGCTGCGGCTGAGGTGGCTCGGCAGTCCGCTGCTGAGCTTCCGGGACCTGATCCTGATCGTCTCGCTGGCACCACGCGACTCGCCCCTGGTCCGGGTTCTGAACCCTGACACGGGATGGGACCTGCATGCACATCTGCTCGCGGTCATCTTCGACTCGCTCAACGCGGCGAATTGGCAGCGTGCCGGCGGGAAACAGTCGACCCGGCCAAAACCGCTCAGCCGCCCGGGGCAACCAAACAACGAATCGGGCCGGGCCCGGGGCCGCACCGATCTGACCGTGCAGGAATATGCCCGGCAGCTCGCCCGGCCGCGGCAAGCGCTCCCCCATCCCCCGCCAACCACCTGAACCCAGAAGGAGGTGCCCATGGCATCTGTGGAAACCCCGAGTTACCTTTCAGCACTTTCGTCGCTGAAGGATGCGCTCAAGGAAGTTTTCGGCCAGCTCGAGGCTGAATCGTCGGCTACCGGACGACGAGCCGGCGCCCAGCTGTCCGAAGGCATCAAACAGAAACTCAGCGAGGCCGGATCCAGCATCTCTGGCTTCGGCGAATCACTGACCAAAGGGATCACGGCTCCTATCGATGCTGGCAAAACCGCATTCTCTGGATTCGCCAGTTTCGTGAAGTCCGTTGAAGACAACTCGACGAACAGTGCGCTGAAAAGTGAGCAAACGCTCAGCGGATCGCTGGACAAGCTGAAATCCTCGTTTCTCAGCATCGGCGCAAACGTGTTGCAGGGCACGTTTCCTTTCATCATGAAACTCGCCGACTTCATGACCGCGAACTTCGACAAAATCGCCGCCAAAGCCTCCGAAATCGGCGTCTTCATTGCGAACAAACTGAGTGGCCTGTGGACCGGATTGACCATGGACAAAGCGGCTCGCGACGGCACCACCGGCCCGCTTGAAGGCATGGTCGCAGTCGGCGCCAAGATCCGGGCGGTCGCAGACGGTGTCATCGGAATTTGGAACAAGCTAGGCGACGGTCCCCAAAAAGTCATCGGGGGCGTAGCTCTTGGTCTGGGCGGTTTGGCGGTGGTGGCCGGCCCGATAGTCTCAGTGTTCGGCGGCATTGCTACGGCGGCATCCGGCTTATTTGGATTTTTCGGATTGGTTTCCAGCGGCGTCGCAGGCCTCTTGGGATTCGCTTCGAAGCTCGCCCCGGTTTTCGGCATGCTTTCCGGCGGTGTGGGCGGGTTCGCCGGAGTCCTGCGAGTGCTGGCCGGACCGCTGGGCTTGATCATCACCGCCATCGGGCTGTTGCTGGCAGCTTCACCGGAGTTGCGCTCTGCTCTGGGCTCGGTATTCGAACAGTTGGGCAGCGTGCTCGGCAACGTCTTCAGCCAGATCGGACCGGCCTTGGGCCAGCTCGCCGAACTTCTTGGCGGGTTGCTTACGCAGGCGCTGCAGTCGTTGGGCCCGATGTTAGCCAATTTGGCACCCGCTTTCGGCCAGATCATCGCTTCGGTCATTCCGCTCATCGCAGGATTGATGCCGTTCATTTCCCTCTTGGTAGAAACCTTGATCCCGGTAATCCAGGGACTAATGCCTTTGGTCCAAATGGTCTTCGGAGTCATCGCAAGCGTGGTCACCGCATCGATGCAAATCGTGCAGGGAATCATCGAAGTAGTCACCGGCCTCATTTCCGGGAATTGGGGACTGGTCTGGACCGGTATCCAGAACGTATTCAGCGGAATCTGGAATACGATCATCACTTTGCTCGCCGGAGTATGGAACGTCATCACTGCGATCTTCTCTGGCGCATTGAACGCGATTTTCGCCTTCATCATCGGAGTTTTAGGCGCAATTGGCAGCTTCTTCACGATGATCTGGAACGGAATCGTCGCAGTGGTCAGCGGGGTCTGGAACATCATCCTCTCCGTGGTCTCCGGCGGGTTGAACGCTGTCTTCGGCTTCGTCAGCAGCATTCTCGGTGCGATCGGCGGCTTTTTCGCCGGCACCTGGAACGGCATCATCAATGGGGTCAGCGGGTTCATCAGTGGCTTCCTGGGCTTCTTCTTCGATTTGCCCGGGCGGATCATGGGCGCCCTGTCCGGGGCTGGCCAGTGGCTCGTCGGCGTTGGGCGGAACATCGTCCAAGGGCTGATCGACGGCGCCGGTTCTTTGCTTCAGAACATCGGAAACTTCTTCCTCAATCTGCTTCCGGATTGGATCGTCGGCCCGTTCAAATTGGCGCTCGGCATCCACTCTCCTTCGCGGGTCTTCCGCGGTTTCGGCAACAACATCGGTGAAGGCCTCAGCCTCGGCATCGACGACATGCATCCGGTGGTGAACAGTTCCATCGAACAACTGGTCGACCTTCCGGCAGTCGAGACTTCCCTCGAACGTCCAGCCGATGCGCAACCGGGCATCAGCAATACCTGGCAGCTGTTCGGGACCCCGGAGACCTTGGCCCAGCAGATCAACGAACAGCAGCGCTACGCAATGGTAGGAGTGTCATGATTGTCGATTCCTGGGTCAATTGGCGAGGTCTCGAGCTGAACGCCGATTACCGCGCCGAGACCGATTTCCTGCTCAAGGGCATCGTCGGGTGGAGTTCTTGGGAAGCCTCGCGGTGGACCGGGAAACGCCCGGATGCGCACGGGCAATTCGCCGGCCGGGCTTATGTCGCCAACCGGCAGGTGGTGTTGACCGGAGTTTGCTATCGTCCGGAATCCCGCGATGCGCTGTTCGACGAGCTCAGCAAGTCCCTGGCTCTTCCGATGCGAGGCGGCACCGACGAGTGGCTCACCGTGCGGCATGCCGGACGGACCTTGCGTGCCGCGGCAACGCTCATGCAATTCGAGCCGATGGAGACCCCAGCCACTTGGGCGGCCGGAGTGTTCGGCTGGAAGATCGAATTCCATTGCGCCGATGTATACCGTTACGAGACCACCAGCCGGACAGTCAGCACCGGTTTGGCCGGATACGGCTCCGGCGCACTGGAGTTCGACCTGTTCACCGACGGCGCCGCGGATACCGGTTTCCTGGAATTCGGCGCCCCCGGGGCCGATGGCCTGTTCACGCTGGAAAATCCGGGCTCGATGGAAATCCACCCGGTCTTCACGGTCAAGGGACCGGCGGCGGCTTTCGCGATCGAAAACCAGAGCACCGGGCAATCGCTGGTGTACAGCGGTGAGATCTTCCCGGGACAGAGCCTGGTACTCAATGACGGGTCGGTCCTGCTCGACGGCGTCGACCGGAGCATCTATCTGACCGGACGGCAATGGTGGACGGTTCCGGCCGGCGGCCGGATGACCGGCCGCTTCCGCAGCCTGGGTCCGGCGAAACCGGGCAGCTTGCTGACCGTGACCACCACCGGGAGGCACTTGTGAGCGTCGAAGTCATCTGCGGGGAACTCCGCACTGGTCGGGTCCTGGCAGTTTCCCAACCGGGGACCGCCACCCAGTGGGCCGCTTCCGGCAGCTGGTCGACGGTGCATCGGGACATCGGCCAGATGAAGATCACCGTACCCCTGGCCGGGAACGTGCTGCGGCAGAATCCCGGCTTGCTCAGTTTCCTGGAACCGGGACGCTGCTTCATCGGCTTCCGGGTGCCGGAATCCGGGCAGGTGCTCAACGCCGGCCCGATTTGGTCGCACAGTTGGGACGGTGCCAGCCAGAGCCTCGGCGTCACCGCGCTCGGCATCGGGTCGGTGTTCGAACGACGCCGCCTGGTCCCGGTGCTCGGCCCAGGCGAACGGGTTCAGGACAGCTTGCTCTCCTACCGGGGCCTGAGTCTGGGCAGCATCGCGAAACGACTCGTCGAACTCGCGCTTTCGCACCCCGGCGGCAACCTGCCCCTGGTTCTGCCGGCCGATGTTCCGGGAACTGACGAGCGCAGCTACAAAGGAGTCGAATTGGGCAAGATCTGGGAACGGATCAGCCAGCTCAGCGACGTGGCCGGCGGCCCGGACATCGCGTTCATTCCGCGGATGTCCGGACCGACCGCGCTCGAATGGGTGATGCGGATCGGCGAACCCCTGCTGACCCAGAGCGGCGCCGATTGGCAATGGGATCTGGCCACCGGTTCTTCCACCGTGCTGAGCATGGACGTGACGCGGGACGCTACGAAATTGGCTTCCCGGGCTTGGGCCATCGGATCCGGCCAGGGCAGTGAAGCAGTCATCGGCATGGCCGAGGACCCGAGCCTGGTCCGGAACAGCGACTTCCCGTTGCTCGAGGCTTCGGTTTCGCAGACTTCGGTGAGCGTGCAAACCACGATCGACTCCTATGCGCAGGCGCTGGTCGCCTCCAGCAGCCGTCCTTGGCAGACCTGGAAGTTGCTGGTTTCCGCCTCCGGCAGCCCAGCGCTCGGCGACTACCGGCCCGGCGATTGGTGCCGGATCTTGATCCCCGAAGAGCATCCGTATTTGCGGCCCGGGCCCTACCGAACCCGGATCCTCGCCATCTCCGGACAACTGGGCAGCGAAGCGGTTGACGTTGAGATCGCCCCGACGATGGAGGCCCGATGAATCAGAACGATGGTTGGCAGCACGAACTGCAGCGGCCGGAAGACGAATTCGGCATGGTTCAACTGTTCCGGTCGCATGGCCGCCGGATCAGCGATTTGGAGACCCGGACCATGCCGGGCTCGGTCTCGCTCGGCTACGACCGGAAGACCAGCAGCGGCTTCGCTCTGACTGCTGCGAGCACGGTTTACGCCTCGGCCGCGGTAAGCGCTCCGGCTGGCTTCAGCCTGGCCTTGGTGACCGTCAGCGCCCAAGTCCAGCTGGTGTGGGATGCCAAAGCCAGCACCTCCGGGGGCATCGGCTGGGGTGAGGCCTACGGCCAATTGCAGATCGGCAGCAGCAGTTTCCTGCCGATCGGGGCTGTGCCGAGCCGACAGGAGGCCGACCGCGACGGCGCGTTGAGCCGGGTGATCAAATCGATCCCGCTCGGTCCGGTGCTCGTGCAGCTGCGCGGCGAAGACCTCGGCCCCGATGCGGCGATCGAAGCCAGAGCCCAGCTCTGGTGTTCCAGCGCTTCGAATACCCCGGCGGGATACCACGCCGACCCAGACATGACCTGCGATCTCATGATGCAGGTCCAATTCATCCGATAGGAGAACAGCATGGCACTCACCCGAGGAATTTTCATTCGGAAAGACGGCAAGTCGGTCACCGACCCGGCCGGCACCGATCCGCGCTCGGCCCGGAAGGCGATGAGCGGCCTGGTCGCGGGCAACGCCGACGGCGTGCCGAGGTCCGGCATCTTCCCGCAGAAAGACGTGCTGATCGTGATCGGTTCCCAGGCCGGCATGGTCTACCGGGTCAAACCGTTCGAAGGAGCTCTGATCCGCGACGCCGCCGGTTCGGACGGCGTCGTGCTCTACGCCAATGACGCACTCACCGACGTCCCGACGTCGCCGGCACCGAGCACTGGGAGCCGCTGGGATCTGGTGTATGTGCAATACCCGGAGTCGACCTCGGACTCGACCAGTTCGAAACCGGTGCTGGGCGTGGTGCAAGGCACCGCTTCCGGCACCCCGAGCAAGCCGTCGGCAGCCCTCCCAGCAAATTCTTATCTTCTTGCGGAATCCTTGGTCTCAGCGGGGAACAGCACAACCGTGGATACCTCGATCAACCAGGTCTGGCGCTACACGGTTCCCCGGGGAGTGCCGATCCCGGTGCGGAACCAGGCCGAACGCGACGAACTCGCCTCGGTTTATCCGGGTCAGCAGGTCAAACGCCTTGATCTTGGTTCCGATGCGACCGAGACTTGGGACGGGCTGAAATGGAAACTTTCAGGAGTCCGGCGCTACGCCGAGTTCTTCAACAATGGATTCGATGTGGCAGCCAACCAATCATGGGATGGAGGGCCACTGACCCTGGATGCAGCCAAAAGCGAGAACCCTGACTTTATCGTGACCGGCCAGCTGAGCGGGTCAGTCAGATTCACAGCTGATGGCGTCTACAATTGCTGGGCATTGACCAGCCCGTTGTCGAACCCTGGGGAAGGCATTTGGTTCCTCAGCCTGGATGGGCGGAACATTGCCGTCGACGGGAGCAGCACCGCGCGCTGGGAGGTCAATCCGATGGCGATTTCGCTACGGATCCAGAAAGACCAAGTTCTCCGATTCACACTGAAAACCACGAACGCTCATCGTCTGCGATGCCGGCTCGGCATCGAGCGGACTAGCTAGACGGCGTACCGAGATGCAACCCTGGCTTTCGCTTTTCGTCGCCACCGCGGTTCCGGCTGTGCTGACCAGCTATGTCGCTTTCTTGACCGGGCTCAGTCGGAACCGCCACGCGATGATCGACCAGTTGCAAGAAGAACGGACGCTCCGGGAGGCGCAGGTCGCAGAGCTGGAACATCGGATCGATGCTTTCTACGCGGACAAGCATGCCAGCCGGATCTACGTGGCGGCGCTGCTGGACCACATCTGGCAGCGCCAGCCTCCCCCGCCGCCGGATCCGCCGGCCGGGTACCTTCCCTGATCCCGCCGATGCACCTCCGGCGGCCAAGGCCGTCCCCCGATCGAAAGGAAAGTTCCGTGGCCTACACCCTGCAGACCCGATACAACTCCAAGAACTTCACCCCGGCGGCTCAGGTGCCGGCCGTCTTCGGAATGCCCCGGACGATCACCGGAATCACGATCCATCATTGGGGCGCGTTCGGCCAGCAATTCGATCAGGTGCGGACCTGGCTGTGCACCAACAACGTCCCGACTTCTGCGCACTACGTCGTCCAAGCCGGACTGATCGCTTGCATCGTGGTCCCGGAAAATGCGGCTTGGCATGCCGGAACGGCACGCGGCAATGCCACCACCATCGGCATCGAATGCCGTCCGGAAGCCACGGACGGCGACTATGCCACGGTGGCCGAACTCATCGCGGAACTCCGTCGCAGCTATGGCGATTTGCGGCTCTACCGGCACTCGGAGTGGGTTCCGACGGCCTGCCCCGGGATCTGGGACCTGACCCGATTGGACCGGTTGGCCAGGAACGGGACTCCGTCCGCAGTCCCGCCGCCGGAAACCCCCCGGCCAGTCGCGCCGCCGGCTCCGGCAGCCGGCCCGATCCAGTGGCTGGTCGAGCCGGGCGAGACGCTTTCCCAGGTCGCCGCCTACTACAACGGCCCCTCGGCCGCCCAAATCGCCGCCGCGAACGGCATCGCCGATCCCGACGCCATCCAGGCCGGTCAGCTGCTCACCATTCCTGGGCCCTTGTCCTGGGTGGTCGACCCGGGAGACACCTTGAGCAGCATCGCCGGCTATTACCGGGTCAGCGTCGACTACCTCGTACGGCTCAACGGAATCGCCGATCCCGATTCGATCAGCGTCGGCCAGGTACTGAAAATCCAATGACCAGCCAGCGTTGCGCCCTGGGCTGTTTGGTCCTGCTGGGCAGCGCAATGCTCGGACTGCTGCTGTGGACGGCGATCAGCATCCTGCACGATCTGGCCGCGGCCTTGCAACGCAGTTTGGACCTTCTGAGTGGCATTTAGGAGAAATCATGCTCACAGTTTCCTTTTGGAAAGCGGCCTTCGAGCGAGCGGTCAAAACTGCGGCGCAAGCGGCGATCGCCCTGATCGGCACCGGTTCGGTCGGTTTCACCGATCTCAACTGGCTCCAAATCGCCTCCGTCTCCGGGGTCGCTGGAATCGTATCCATCTTGACCTCGCTCGCCTCCGGTGCGGGCGATGGCAACCCCTCCGCCACCAACGCGGAATCCGCCGGCGGCCGTCACGTGGCCCGGTAGGCAGGAGGAAGGTCCCTCGCCCGGGTCACGGGCGAGGGACGCTCCCGCCCGGCTCAGAGCGGGAAGACCTGTCCGTCGACGGCGATCGTCGTCGGCCCCTGGTAGCTTTGCCCGATCGCGGCCCGCCACTGGGCTTCCGTGGCGGTCGGCGAGTAGTGGCTGACGATCAGGTTTTTGGCGTTGGCCGCCGCTGCGACTTGTCCGACCTCGATCGCCGAAGTGTGCGAGTTCTGATGGTAGACGGTATTCAGGACGTAAATTGATTCGTGTACCAGGAAATCGGTGTTTCTGGCCAGTTTCACCACGTTGTCCGATTTGGTGCAGTCCCCCGACATGGTGACCGACTTCCCATTCTTGAGATCGAATCGGAAGGCGAACGACGGAAAGGTGTCGAAGTGCGGGACCAGAATCGCCGAAACCGTGAGATTGGCGTCCGATGTCACCACGAAGGGATCCATATCCGGAGCAGTATTCTGATAACTCGCCCCGACATCGGGCAGTTTGATCGCCGCGACATCCATGAGCGTGCGCGGATCGTACGACCCCTGATCGCGATTGAGGATGTTCGCCGAATAGGCATAGGCATCGTGCATGCTGTTGGTGAGCTCCACAATCCCCGGGGTCGGATTGCTGCCGATCGTGAACGTCGCCTGGCCCACCCGGCTCGGCGGCAGGCCGCCCGCCGGGCCCGGGCCGAATACCGAGACGGGTGCCTCGCGGGGCGGGAATACCGCCGGGTCCCCGGACGAGGCGAAGAAATTGTAGTAATCGAAAATATGGTCATTGTGCAGGTGGGTGATGAACATCGACTTCATATCCGAAAAGCTGAAGCCCATATCCGCGAATTGGGTGAGGCTGCCTCGTCCGGCATCGATCAGATAGAGTGCGCCATTGATTTGCAACAGGGTGGCAATGCCGATCCGGTTGGGTTCCGGTGGCGGGCCGGCTTCCACACCCAAAGTGATCAACGCATCACCGGTGGGCGGCGTGGCGGGCGTCGGAGTGGTCGTGGCGGCGCTCGCAGCCGTAGCGCCACCGAGCGTAGCCAGCATTCCGGCTCCTGCGATGGCACCGAGCATGGCGGTGCGGCGCGGTAGCCCCGCACCCTTTGATTCCTGGTCTTCATCGGTTGAGCACATGATCCTCGATCCCCTCGATAGTCGATGTATTTCTTCTGGTATATGAAAGATAACCTCGGACTCCCGGAGAATTTTGCGATTCCAGAAAAGGCTAAGTTGATCCATATTTGAAACTTGGAAAAGAATATTTTCCTGTCAATCCGGAGCCGCATCCATGTTCACTCCACAGGCGAATTCCAGCACCGTTGGAGATCCGGCAAATATTTTCGGGTAGACGCGCGTTCTCAGATAACGGCCGATCGGCAGGCGCGCTACCAAACCGCCCGGACCGGGCGAGCCAAGACTCCGCCCGAACGTCCGCCATCAGGTTGGCGCGGTCCGGAAACCGAACTAGAGTTATCACCAACGAACAGCCAAACAGTGAGGCCAGTATGAAATCGCCCCGAGTCCTGATCTGCGCCACGGTCGCTGCGGCTGCCCTTTTCGCCTTGGCCGGCTGTTCCGGGAGCTCCGCCGATCCGGCGCCCAGCAGTCTCGAGACCGCCGGGACGCCCAGCCCGGCCAGTCCTACGGCCAGTGCGACACCGGCAAAGGCCTACACGGCCGAGCAACTCTCCGCGGTGATCCCGACCATCGTCGATTCCACCGGAACGCCGTATACCCGGGTTCCCACCGAGCTCCTGGACCAAGGCCTGGCCGCGCTGAAGACCCAGATGGCAAGCATGCAAGTCGCCCCTGCCGAATGCCGAGATCTGGCGTTGCAGAACTCCAATCTTCCGGAGGGCAGCATCTTGGCCACCGGCAATTCGGCAGCAGACAAAAGCGCGCTCACGGTGCTTTCCGCCCAGGACCCCGCAGTGCTCACGAAGTATCTTGCCGACGTCGAATCGGGCAGCAAAACCTGCAGCAACTTCACCGTGATCGCCGGCGGCCAGGAGATCAAAGCTGCGGTGACCGCCCTCGATGTGAAGACTTCGGCGGCCAAGTCCACGGCGTCGCTGGTGGTCCAGACCCTGCCGACCGGCAATACCGTGAGCATCCTCGCGGTCACCGGGGTCGAGGACAACGTATTGGTCACCGCAGCCGCTACCGGGGTCGTTCTGCAAGCCAGTGACAGCCCCGGCCTGGTGCGTGTCGTCGATGAATACTTCGCGAAGCTCGATTCCTGAACCAGCGCGGATTCCGATTCGCCGGCGCAATGCCGGCAGCCGCTCCGGAACGGTTCCGGGCCCCGCCCGGCTCGCGAATTCGGATTCGCGGATCAAGCCCAAAAAAGACAGCCCCGGCGGGATACCAGAAGTATCCCGCCGGGGCTGTTTCAGTGGAGATGGGGGGAATTGAACCCCCGTCCGATGTCGTGTTGCCAGGTCTTCTCCGGGCGCAGTTTGCGTCGGTTTTTCTCGGCCCCAGTGATCATGCAAACAAGTCACTGCCAGGCCCAGCCGTCTAAAAGTCCCCCACGTTGCAACGACAACAACGCAGAGCAGTGGCTCTCTAAATGACGCCAAGGTCCGGGTAGAGAGCATCCCCGGTTTGACGGACCGTCAGGCTGCTTTAGGCAGCGAGAGCGAAGTCAGTGCGCTTAGAATTGGCACTTATTGGTTTGCAGACAGCGTTTACGAGATAATTCTGCATCCTCGGCCCGCTTCACCTGTCGCGACTAACATCGTCGAAACCAGTCATCCCCGTGTTCAGTTATCAAGGTGTTCAATCCTACCGTATCCGGCAGACACTGGCTACAGCAGTCCCGACTCGCTTTTTATTTCCAAGACTTTGAGCGCAGCTGCATCGACCGCGGCGGCGAAGGCCGGATCGGCGGTGGCCCGAGCCAACATGCCCTGGTACATCTGCGGCAGCAGCGCTTGATTCGTGCACAGCGCCATGGTGCCGCCCGCGGCAATGAACCCGGCGCCGCGATCCGCCACCGGGAACGGCGAGAGTTGCACCGCATCGCAAATGTCGTCCGACACGATGATTCCGGTGAACCCGAGATCGCCGCGGAGCATGTCCTTCATCACCACCGGGGAAAAGGGCGCGATGTTCTGCGCGTCGATCGCCGGATAGTAGGCATTGGAGACCATCACCCAGCGCACGCCAGAAGCCACCGCGTCCCGGAATGGCTGCAGGTATGGATCTTGCCGCACGGTGGTTGCGTCCGTGACATTGCTGGCCACATCGGTGTTTTCGATCACCCGGCCGAGTCCCGGAAAGTGTTTGACCGTAGGCGCCACACCTGCTGCCGCAAAGCCCAGAGCCGCCGCCACACCGCGAGCCGAGACGTCGGCCGGAGTGTAACCGTACTCTCTGCCGAAGTAGCCGATCGGCGCGTTTTGCGGCGCGAAGGCCGCCGATGGCACGGTGTCCAGAACCGGCGCAAAATTGACATTGACGCCGGCCGCCGCGAGCTGTTGGCCCCACAGCGTGGTGTTCGCCTTGATCTGTTCCGGCGAGCTTGCCGCCTGTTGGATCGCGGATGGGATTTTGCCGAATCCCGGGCCATTCATGATTTGCACCAAGCCGCCTTCTTGGTCGGTCGCGACGAATTGCCGCACGTCCGCAGTGCTCAGCGGACCAACAGTCGCGGCGAGCTGATTCACCACTCCGGCGACCGCGGCGGCTCCCCCGTATTCGCGTCCTTTGAGAAAGACATTTCCCACGTTCATGGTGTTCAGTGCGGCCAATACATTGGCATCCGGGCCGCCCACCGGCGAGGAAACCATCAGGATCTGACCGATTTTCTGGGACAACGTGAGCCCGGCCAGTTTCGCCTGAGCCGGCGTCGGCGGCGGGCTGGACGGCGTGGGCTGGTCCGGCGTCGGGCTGATTGTCGGGCCGCTGCTGGCACTTGGCCCGGCGCTGCTGCCGGAACCGCCGGCAGACTGGCTGCCGTCGGCCTTGGCACTGCCGAACCAGGCCGTGGAATTCAGCCCCAAAACCAGCGCTGCGACCAGCAGCAGCACGCCCGCCACCGAACCGGAAATCAACCAGGTTTTCTTAGTCATTGGCACCGCTTTCCGAACTGCTGAACCGGCGCAGGTGCGCCTGACTCAGGGCGTCCATCTCTTCATCGCTGAGTTCATCGATCTGGGCACGTTCACGTTTGTCGGTGCGGGCGAAGCGCAGGAACATCAAGACCAGGATCGGCAGATCCGATATTTCCGCAATGAACCAGAGCCAGTCCCCGGCCAGCTGCTGGTCACGTAACGGGTTCGGGAACCAGCCGGGATGGATCCCCGGAACCACCCCGGCGCCGTCCAGCACGGTCTCCGAGAGCCGGAGCAGGATGCCAGGAATCGCATCGGCGAGCAGCTCGATGAAAGCGAACAGGATTTCCAAGACGATCAGGGCGCTGGTGGCTCGGGCCCCGGCTTCGGTGATCGGCAGGACCAAGAGCAATCCGAGCAGCGGCACGGCCAAGGTGAGCGCCGCTTCCGCGGCCCCGTTCATCCGGATGGTGCCGGCAATCGGAGTGAGCAGCCCGGCGAAAAACGCCAAACCCACCAACGGCGCTACCACTGCGTTGCCGAAGAACCTCATCGGCCAGCGAGCCCAGGAAACCAAGCGGTCACGGGCCGGTCCGGGAGCAATCGCCGCGCTCGCCAAAGCTACCGGCTTGCCCAGGGCCAGCAGCAGCGGGACCAGGAACAGCAACAAGGCCAACTTCACGGCGAAGGCCCATCGCAAGGATTCCGCGTTCACCCCGAGAAAGCCGAAGGCGACCGTCAGGTACGAACCCAGGCCAAGGACTCCGAAGAGCAGCGTCCGGTGCCAGGGCCATTCGCCGCGCAGCCGGATCACCCCGGTGGCGTAGAGCCCGCCGAAGAGCAGAGCGAGCGCCAAGGCCCAAGGATCCAATGCCCAGGTTCCGAAGAACTCGCCGATCGAGGGCATTTAGCCCAAGTTCTTTTCGCGCATTGCACGCAGCGCCTCACGTGAGTCCTGGGCTTCGCGGAGGGCTTGACGCTTATCGTATTCGCGCTTGCCCTTGGCCAGCGCGATCTCCACCTTCGCCTTGCCATCCAGGAAATACAGCTGCAGCGGGACAATCGTGAATCCGGCTTCCCGTGTTTTATGCGAGATTTTGGTCAATTCGGCACGGTGCAGCAACAGCTTACGACGCCGTCGGGCACTGTGATTGGTCCAAGAACCGTTCAGGTATTCCGGAATATAGACGGCTTCCAACCACAATTCATCACCGTAAAAGGTGGCAAAGCCATCGGTCAGGTTGGCCCGGCCCTCCCGCAATGACTTAACTTCGGTGCCCATCAAGGCAAGGCCGGCTTCGAAAGTATCCCCGATATGGTACTCATGCCGCGCCTTGCGATTGGTGGCCACTACCTTCCGGCCACTTTCCTTCGGCACAGCAGTCTCCTCTATCGTTTTGGCAGATGATCCATCTTACTCCTGGAATCAGAGCAAGCCAGCCGGGTTCACCGGGGAGCCATTGAGCCAGGTCTCGAAGTGGGCGTGGCAACCCGTGGAGTTTCCGGTACTGCCGGTGTAGGCGATGACCTGCCCCTGACTCACCGACTGGCCCACCGAAACCGCCACCGAGGTGTTGTGGTAGAACACCGTGGTGAGCGCATTGCCTTGGATCACGCCGTTGGAAAGCATCACGGTGTTTCCGCCACCGTTGTTGAGCCAGCCGGCAACCGAGACCTTGCCCGAGGCCGGGGCCCGCACCGGGGTGCCACAGGAGACTCCGTAGTCGATTCCGGTGTGCAGGTAGGATCCGGTGCCGTTGAAGTCGATGGTTCCCGGAGGCACTGCACGCCAGCCCCAACCGGAGGTTATCGGCGCGCCGGCGAAGGGCGAAAGCAGGCCGAAGGCCGAAGGGTTCCCGGGCGGCGGCGGCGTCCAGTTGTTGTTTCCTTGGTTTTTGGCCGCCTCTCGGGCCGCCGCCTCGGCGGCGGCGATCTCCTGCCGTTGCCGCTCTGCGATTTGGGCGGCCACATTGTCCTGCTCGGTCTTCACCGCGGCGAGCTTGGCCTGGATCTCGGGCTTTTTCGCGTTCAATTCATTGCTCAATGCGGTGGTATCGACCACCAGCTTGTCCAACTCGGCCTTTTTGGCGGCCGCTTCGTCCTGGGCAGCCTTCTCCGCGGCCAACGCAGCGTCGGCCTTGGCTTTCAGATCGGTGATCTCGGCCTCGACCGCGATCAACCGGGCCTGCGAGTTGAGGTTCGTGGCGCTCTGCTGATTGAGTTTGTCCAAAGCCGCGTACTTGCTCCGCAAAACCTGATCGGCCATGCTCAGATTGCTGGCAATCTGATTGAGATCGGTACCGAGCAGCATCGAGATGTTCTCGGCCACACCGCCGGATTTGTAGGATTGCGCGGCAATCCTGCCGATCGCCACCTTGGACGCATCGGTCTGCTCTTTGTCGGTGGCGATCTGCGCTGCGATTTTGTCCCGGCTCTGTTGCGCCAAATCGACCCGGGCCGCCAACGATTGGACTTGCGCAGTCGCCGCGCCCACCCGGCCCTGGGCATCTGCCAGTGCCTGCTGCGCCCCGGGCAGCATGCCGGAGAACAAGGTCAGGTCTGCCGCCGACTTGGCAATTCCGGCGTCCACGAATTCGAGCGAAGCCTGGACGTCGGCAGCCTGCTGCTTCAGCTGGTTGGCCTGGTCATCGAGGTTGTCCGCGTAGGCCGCAGAGGGCACAGAGAAGGCCGGGATCAGGATGCCCAACACCAGACCCGCAGCCGCCAGGACGCTGATTCCTTTACGCAGGGCATGCGTCGTGCGGGTCGCCTCGGGTGCCATGTCCAACACTTTTGCCTTCATCGTCAGTCTCTCCATGTGGTCGCCGTCTCAGTCTAGACTAAACCTTCAAGTACTTCCTGAGGGTTATCCATGAAGATAGACCCGCCACGACGATGCTGATCCCGATCAGCACTGGTGCGATCCACCAGACCTGGCCCACCGTGATGAACGGCGTGACCGGATTGGCCGGCGCCCAGATGTCTTCGATCACGAACTTCGTCACCGCCCACAATCCCGCCGAGGCAAGCACTGCACCGATGAACGCCGCGATCACGCCTTCCAGGATGAAGGGCAATTGCACCACGGTCTTCGATGCCCCCACCAGCCGCATGATCCCGGTCTCGCGTCGTCGGCTGAATGCCGAAAGCCGGATCGTGGTCGCGACCAGCAGGAACGCCGCCACGATCATCAAGCCGGCGATCACCAACGCGGCGATGGTTCCGATCCGCATCGTGGTGAAGATCGGCTCCAGGGCAGTGCGCTGATCGACCACTTGGTCGACGCCGGGCACCGATGAGAGTGCTTCATTGAAGATCTGGTATTTTTCCGGATCCGTCATGCTGACCCGGAACGAAGCCGGGAGCTGATCCGCGGTCAGGGAATCCGAGATCGCAGAATCCGGCCGCTGTTCCTTGAAGTGTTTGAGCGCGTCTTCCTGGGTTTCAAACTCGACCGTCTTGACGTACTGCTGGAGCGGCGGCTGATCCAATTTCGCCTGGATATCGGCGCGCTGCGCCTCGGTGTAAGCGCCCGATACGCAACTCGGATTCGTCGAATCCTTGTTGCAGAGGAAGACCGACACTTGAATCCGGTCGTACCAATAGCCCTTCATATTGTCGATCTGCTGCTGCAGCATGAGCGCCGCGCCGACGAAGGCCAGTGACACCACGGTCACCAAGATCACCGATACCACCATGGACAGGTTCCGGCGCAGGCCGGAACCGATTTCACCGAGGATGAAGCCCAGTCTCATTTGCCGGACTCCTGCTCTGCCGGGTACGCATCCTGGCCATCGGAATCGACGGTTCCCGGAGCTACTTTCGGAATCATCGAGGTGTAGAGCGCCCGGGCTTCATCGCGCACGATCACGCCGTTGCGCAGTTCCACCACCCGCTTGCGGTATTGGTTCACGATGTCGTCGTCGTGCGTGGCCATCACCACGGTGGTGCCGTTCTGATTGATTTTGTCCAGAACCTTCATGATGCCCAGCGAAGTATCCGGATCGAGGTTTCCGGTCGGTTCGTCGGCCAACAGGATCCCGGGCTTGTTCACCACGGCGCGGGCGATCGCCACGCGTTGCTGCTCACCGCCGGAGAGTTCATGCGGCAGCCGGTTCTCCTTGCCCTCCAAACCCACGGTTTTGAGCACCTCGGGCACGGTTTCCCGGATCACGCTGCGGTTCTTGCCAATCACCTGCATCGCGAACGCCACATTTGCGAAAACCGTTTTCTGCGGCAGCAACCGGAAGTCCTGGAACACGACGCCGATGCCGCGACGGAGCTTCGGCACGCGCCACGAAGAGATATTCGCGACGTTCTGGCCCGCGACGTAAACGGCACCGCCGGTGGCCCGGTCTTCTTTGAGGACCAGCCGCAGGAAAGTGGATTTTCCCGAGCCTGAAGAACCGACCAGGAAGGCGAATTCGCCCCGGTCGATCTCCAGCGAGATTTTGTCCAGCGCTGGGCGGGTCTTGCGGTCATAGACCTTGGTGACAGTGTCGAAACGAATCATGGCTCTTTTTCACCCAGAGGTTCACCGGCAGCTGGGCAGGGTTCGGGGAAGAATCCACCGGCTTCTCGACTATAGGCATCTACCGCCGGAGTATTCCCGGACCGGACGCGGTGTGTCGGCTATTTCCGCTCAGTTCGGCCGCAGCAGCGGCTATTCGGCAGCGTTGCGGTTGTTCGCCCGCCACCGGATGCCGGCGTCGATGAAATCATCGATGTCGCCGTCGAGCACACCGGAGGTGTTCCCGACTTCGTGTTCGGTACGCAGGTCCTTGACCATTTGGTACGGATTGAGCACATAGGAACGCATCTGATCGCCCCACGATGCTTTGACATCCCCGGCGAGCGCCTTCTTTTCCGCATCTTCTTCTTGCTTCTTCAACAGCAGCAACCGGGACTGCAAAACGCGCAAGGCAGCTGCCCGGTTCTGCAGCTGGGACTTCTCGTTCTGCATCGAGACCACGGTGCCGGTGGGCAGGTGGGTCAGCCGGACCGCCGAATCCGTGGTGTTGACGGACTGGCCACCAGGACCGGAGGAGCGGAAAACATCGACCCTGATGTCGTTTTCCGGGATTTCGATACTGTCCGTCTGCTCGATCAACGGGATGACTTCGACCGCCGCGAAGGAGGTCTGCCGACGTCCCTGGTTGTCGAACGGGCTGATCCGGACCAAGCGGTGGGTACCGGCTTCGACGCTGAGCGTTCCGAAGGCGTAGGGCGCTTTGACTTCGAAGGTGGCCGATTTCAAACCGGCTTCCTCGGCGTACGAGGTGTCCAAGACCGCAGTCGGATAACCGTGGCGTTCCGCCCAACGCAAATACATGCGCAGCAGCATCTCAGCGAAATCGGCGGCATCCACACCGCCGGCACCGGAGCGGATCGTGACCACGGCTTCCCGTTCGTCGTATTCACCGGCGAGCAGGGTGACCACTTCGAGTTCCTGCAAGGATTTCTGCAATGACTTGAGCTCTTTGGCCGCCTCGGTGGCGCTGTCTTCATCGTGTTCCGATTCGGCGAGCTCGACGAGCACTTCCAAATCGTCGATTCGTGAGGTCAGCGTTTCCAACCGTTCGAGCTTCGACTGGGCATGGGAGAGCCTGGACGTCACTTTTTGCGCTTCCGCAGGGTCGTCCCAGAGGTCAGGCGCCCCGGCCTGCACGGAAAGCTCTTCGATCTCTTTCCGTAGCGAGTCGGCATCGATCACCCGTTCGATGGAATCGTAGGTGGCGCGGAGCGCGCGGATCTCTGCCAGAAAATCGATGTCAGCCATGATGCTCTAGCTTATGGCATCGGCCGACGCTGCCGGTATTTGCCGCTGAGCCCGCGCCCTCCGGTCAACGCCGCAGCTGCGGGCGGGATGTGCTGGTGGCCGTGATTTCGACTCCGTCGGGCAACAACAATCCCACCACCGGCAAGCGGACTACCGCGGTCAGCACCACCGTGGCGCTGCGAGAGTCCGGCGAGCCGGTCCGTTCGGACACTGCCAACCGGTCGAAATCGTCCGCGGTCCGGGCCTGCTGGAGATACTGCCGAACCACGGCGCGGACCCGCTGGTCGCTCAGCGTCAATTGCGGTGCCGAGCCAGGCCCGACGGCGCCGAGGCTGAAGCTGTCCGCAGCGAACGCCGAGGCACTGTCCGCGACGGACAACAACCGTTTGTGCTCCAAGTACACCGCCGAAGCAGCCGTCACCACCGACACCGCCAACAAGGACAACAGCAGATAGCCGATGACCAGAATCGCAAGCTGCCCGGATTCGCCGGCAGCACGGTGCTGACCGCCGCGGTGCAAAGCCGCCGTCCGCCGCGCAACGATTCGGACCGTCACCGGAACCGACCGACCATCTGGGAAGCGCTTGCCGCCAGGCTGACCCCGGTGCGGTCGAAGCCAGGCAGGCTCGGCAACAGGGGCAAAGGCACCCGTACCGTGATCACCACGGTGACCCGGGTGCCCGCAGCCTGGCAATCTGCCGGCTCGCAGGCTATCCGCAACTCGGCCTGTTCGGGTTGCAGGCCGAAATCACGCAAGGCCAAGAGCACCGCCTGTTCGGCCCGCAACTCCGCCGACTCCTGCGTCGCTTCGCGAACATAGACTTTGCCCGCCTGGTCTGCCGCGCCGGCTGCGGCAAAGGCCGCCCCTTGCAATTGCGCCAAAGCCACGATCAAGTACAACACCGGAAGCAATAGCAGCACGCCCAGGAAAACGAATTCGATCACGGCACTCCCCCGAGCCGAAGGTTCCGCCGGCGGATGCCGAATTCGCTGGGCGATTCGGGCCAAGCCGCCGCCTGGCTCACGGTTGCAGTGCCGCATGTCCGTTCACCTCCAGGACTTTGGCCGGCCCGATCAAGCCGATCACCGGCAACGGAGCCCGAACCGTGATCCGCAGCACCGGAATCCCTGCGACTTCGGCACGGCTGAAACGGATGTCCTGGGCGAAGTCGGGGTTCAGCGCGGAGCCGATCAGTTCCCGGGTCCGATTCACCCCGTCCTCAGCTGCCCGGTCCGCCAAGCCGCCGTACCGGGCACCGGAGGCTGCGGCATCGACGATGGTGTTTCGGACGTGCAGAACCAGCGCCAGCTGGACAATCGAGATGAAGGTCAAGGCCAGCAACGCGCCGACCAGGACAAAGTCGACCAGCGCGGAACCGCGCTCAGCCGCGGACTCTATTGATCGCGTCATTGAACATGTTGGTCAGGGCCGGGCCGGCGAGCGCAAGCAGCGCGACGACCAATAACGCGGTCATCAGGGTCACCATGACCCAACCCGGGACGTCTCCGCGCTCGCCGTCGTCGGACCCTTTCAATCGGCCGCGGGCAACCAGGCAAACACTCCCGATGAAGCCAAGCAAGGCAACTGCCCGGATCCAGTTGCGACACCGTTGCAATCCCATGGTCTCTCCTCTCATTCAAACCTCCTATAGACCGAAACTCAGCAGGTGGAATCCGGGGAAAGCTGCGAAGAGCACAGTCAGCGGCAAAATGCCGAAGACCACCGGAATCATCATGGCGATTTCCTTTTTGCCGGCCGATTCCATGAGCTCCCGTTTCGCCAAGTCCCGGACGTCCTGTGCTTGGGCGCGCAGGACGTCCGCCAACGGGGTGCCGCGTTGGATCGCCACGGCGAGGCCGTCGGTGAACCTGACCAAGGGCATCGCCGTAGTCCGGGCGGAAAATTCCGCCAATGCCTCGATCAGCGGCGTCCCGCTGCGGGTGCGATTCAGAATCCTTTCGAACTCACTGGAAAGTTCGCCGCTCGAAGCCCGGCAGACCCGTTCCAAGGCGCCGGCCGCACTCTCACCGGCACCGACCGCGAGGGCCATCAGTTCCGCCAAGGCCGGGAATTCGTTCAGCATTTTCCGCTCGCGGCGTTTGATCTGCTGGGATAGCAGATGGTCGCGCAACAGATACCCGAAGCAGGCTGCACCCAGCGACACGACGGCCGGCAGCAAAGGGCTGCTGGTTCGGCCGATCGCCCAGAACACCGAAATCGACGCTGCTACGCCGAAGCCCACGCCCGCCCACAGGAGCTGCTCGGCCCGGAATTCCAAGGGCGACTGTGCCCGGCCGGCCTGGCCGAGCCGCAGCGCCAAGTTCGCATTTCCGCTGCCGATTCCGGGAAACCGAACGCCGGCCCGCGCCAACCCGCCACGCAGGAACCGTTCCAGGGGACCCAGCATGGACCCGGGGGCGTCGACGCGCAGCAGAAGCCTCGATTGCGCTGCGGACGGGCGCATCTGCGGCTCAATCCGTTCGCTGAAATCCGGTCCGCGCATGAAGGGGGCTCGGAACAACACGAGGCACAGCCCCAGGCCGAGCAGTGCTCCGGACAGCATCGCCGGCAACATCTGGCTGCTCATCGCAGGACCCGCGCTTCTTCCGGCAGCGCCCCGATGCGGAGCATCACCCGGTAGCAGAGGACCGAGACGCCCAGGCCCACCAACAGGAGAATCCATCCGGTCGTCGAGTTGTAGGCATTGAGCGCATCCGGCTGGGTGGCCAACAACATCAAGACCAGCCACGGCGCCACGACAGCGAGCCGGGCGGCATTGACCGTCCAGGACTGCCGGGCTTCCAATTCGCTCCGGGTCCTGGCCGCCTCACGCAGGAATTCGCTCAACGTGCCTAGCAACCGCCCCAAGTCCGAGCCACCGACGTCCCGGGTCAATCTGAGCGCTTCGAAGATCCGGTCCGACACCGGATCGGAGAGCCGTTCCTTGAGCCGGTCCAAGGCCGGTTCGAAATGCCCGCTGGAACGGTAATCGACCGCGAAATCCTGAAAGTAGGCGCGAAGCTCCGCCGGCCCCTTTTCGCCCAGCTGGCTCAGGGCTTCAGCGAGCGCCAACCCGGCCCGGATCGCGGATCTGAGCTGGTCTACGACGTCGGGCCACAGTTGCCGGAACACCGCTGCCCGTTTCGCGGCACGCCTGCGCAGCACCAGAAAGGGAAGCAGGCCGCCGAAGAGTCCGAAACAGCAGGCGACCGGCAATGAACTGCTGAGGAGAAAGGCCGTGAGGAAGACCAACCCGCCGGAACATCCGGAGATCGCCACGAAGGCCGCCGTCCCGATCCGTTCGACTCCCGCCTGACGCAGATTCCGGGCAATCGGATCGGAACGGCCCTTCCGGGTTGACCGGGCCGGCGTCGCCCAACACGACCACCAGATGAGGAAGAGGCCGATTCCGGAGCTCAAGCCCACCGCCACCGGCATCAGGAGGCCGCCAGGAGTTCAGCGACGTCGTAGCCGGCCCGCTGGAATTTGTCCGCAGCCGGCATGGCCACCGCGACCGGTGCCAAGCGGCCGTCGCGGGTGCCGAAAATCGGGGCCGTTTCAATGACCCCGTTCTCCACCCGGCTCCCGATCGCGAGGATCTCGACCACCCGGCGGGACCCGTCAGGCGACCTGTTGCAGTGCACCACCAAGTCGAGGCATGAAGCGACCGTAGGCACGACGAACGCCGAGGAGATGTTCTGGCCGGCCAAGAGCGGCAAGGTGCACAGTTTGACGATGGCATCGTGCGCGGAGTTGGCGTGCACCGTCGCCATCCCGGGCAATCCGCTGTTCAAAGCGATGAGCATGTCCAGGCACTCGGCCTCCCGGACTTCGCCGACCACCAAGCGGTCGGGGCGCATGCGCAGTGCTTCCTTGACCAGACGGCGCAACGGCACCTCGCCGCTTCCTTCGAGATTGGCCTGGCGGCATTGCAGGCCGACCACATCACGCAACGGAAAATGCAGTTCGAACACTTCCTCTACCGTCACCACCCGTTCCCGCGCGCCGATGCTCGCGGACAAGCAGTTGAGCATCGTGGTTTTCCCGGCTTGGGTGGCACCGGAGACCAGGATATTGAGTCCAGAAGCCACCGCCGCGGCCAAAAACCGTGCCGCTTGCTGCGGCAGCGTGCCGAGTTCGACCAGGTGTTCCAGGCGGCTCGCCCGGGCGACGAACTTCCGGATGTTCACCGCCCAATGCTCCCGGGTGACAAACCGTCGAATGTTGCAGCGGATGCAACTGTTGACGCTCGCAAACGAGGACTATTGGTCTCGGTTGGGCTGGTCCGCTCTGACTCTAACTGCGAGATCACGCGTCTCCCAAGATCCGACTTGACTCGGTGATGCACTGTCC
>JAFOLH010000007.1 GCA_017419405.1 Renibacterium sp.
ACGGCATCAAGTTCCCCGACTTCATCCACTCGCAGAAGCGTCTGCCGGGCTCCAACCTGCGCGATGCGGATATGCAGTGGGACTTCTGGACCCTCTCCCCCGAATCCGCACACCAGGTGACCTGGTTGATGGGCGACCGCGGCCTGCCGCTGTCCTGGCGCAAGATGCAGGGCTACTCCTCGCACACCTACCAGTGGATCAACGCCGAAGGCGAGCGTTTCTGGGTCAAGTACCACTTCCACACCAACCAGGGCGTTGAGGGCATGTCCAACGAGCAGGCTGCCGAATTGGCCGGCTCGGACGGCGATCACCACATCCGCGACCTCTACGAGGCGATCGACAAGGGCGATTTCCCCTCCTGGGAATTGCACGTCCAGGTCATGCCGTACGAAGACGCCAAGGATTACCGGTTCAACCCCTTCGACCTGACCAAGGTCTGGCCCAAGGCTGATTACCCGCTGATCCACGTCGGCACCATGACGCTGAACAAGAACCCGGAGAACTACTTCGCGCAGATCGAGCAGGCGACCTTCGCGCCGTCGAACTTCGTGCCGGGCATCGCTGCCTCGCCGGACAAGATGCTGCAGGCCCGGATCTTCTCCTACGCGGATGCACACCGTTACCGGGTGGGCACCAACCACGCGCAGATCCCGGTGAACGCCCCGAAGAACGAGGTGCACAACTACTCGCAGAACGGTGCAGCCCGCTACACCTTCAACTCGGCGGCCACTCCGAACTACGCACCGAACTCCAAGGGCGGCCCGGCTGCTGACGAGTCGAAGTTCCAGGCCGGCGGCTGGGAGAACGACGGCGAGCTGACCATCGCGGCGGCCCGCCTGCACTCCGAAGACAGCGACTTCGGCCAGGCCGGCACGCTGTACCGCGAGGTCTTCGACGACGGTGCCAAGGCCCGTTTCCTGGAGACCATCACCGGTGCGGTGGGCGGCGTGCAGGATGCCGACATCAAGGAACGTGCAATCCAGTACTGGACCAATGTGGATTCCGACCTCGGTGCCAAGCTGCGCGCCAACTTGGGTGCGGGTGACAAAGGCTCAGCCGACGGCGCGGTCCAGCAGGGCGGCCTGACCGGCGAGCACGACGGCGCCCAGTAAGCTCGTTTGAACGGAAAGCGGCGGCGTCTGCGGTAGTGAGAATTCACGAACCGCAGACGCCGCCGCTTTGTGTCCTTCCGGTTTCAGATAGTCGATTGTCTTGTAGTTAGGCGTTTGCACGACAAGCGGCTAACCAAAGTGCAAAGGACTATCCCGGGTCGTCAAAGCGACTCGTGCAGGGCTGCGATCAACCGGCGCATCCGTTCGTCGATTTGCGGCACCATGGAGAGCTCCATCCGCTGGCTCACATAGCCGAAGCCGATCCCGCTGGCCGGATGCGCGAAGCCCAGCCGCCCGCCCATCCCGGCATGGCCGAACGAGCCTTCGCCGAGCATCGGCTGGAACTGGTCGTCCAGATGGAACCCGATCCCCCAGCGCGGGTCCGGCTGCGGAGTCCCGTCCGGCAGCGGCGGCCGGTGCACCCCGCCCGTGGTGAGCACTCCGGCAGCAGCCACGGTTTCGGCCGAAAGCAGCCGGACGCCGTCCACTTCGCCGATCAGTGCGGCGTACATCCGGGCCAGGGCACGACCGTTGTTCGCGCCGCTTGCACCGGCCAGAGCCGCAGCCCGGAAGCCTCTGCTGTTGAACTCCGAATCGATGCTCGGCGGCATCGACGATTCGGCGAGTTGTTGGAAGGTGCGGACCGAAGCCGCGACATCGGCCGGGAGCTGCTTGAGCGCTTCGTCGGGTACCGACGGCGGCGCGTCGAAGCTCCGGTAAGTGCTGCGGCGGAACCGGCCCTCCTCGGCTTCCGGCAATCCGATCCAGAATTCCAAACCGAGCGGCCCCGCCACTTCATCGGCGAAAAACTCGCCGATCGGTTTTCCACTGACCCGGCGCACGATCTCGCCGACCAGGGTGCCGAAGGTGATTGCGTGGTAGATGAACGTGGAATCGGCCGGGTAGTAAGTGGGCCGCGCGGCAAGCGAGGACTCGGCACGTCCCGGTTCGTAGAACTGTTCCAATGGCCCCGGCAAATAGGGCAGCGCGGAAAGATGGCGCAGCACCATGTACACGGTGATGTCGGCTTTGCCTTCGGCGGCGAAATCCGGCCAGTAGCGGGCCACCGGGGCCTGCAGATCGATCAGGCCGCGCTCAGCCAAACGGAGCAGGCAAATGGTCGCGGCACCTTTGGTGGTGGAAAATCCCAACCCGACGCTGTGCTTCTCCCACGGCGTCCCGTCATCCGGGTCCACCCCGCCCCAGAGGTCCAGGACCGCTTGGCCGTGCCGGTAGAGGGCCAGCGATCCGCCGTCCTCGAGGCCGTCGGTGAAGAGCGAATCGAAGGCATCAGCAAGTGGTTGGTAGCCGTCCGCGACAAATCCCTGAGTCATATCCGAAGCCTACGTGCGATCGGCTACTTTTTCACGATCCGCCTTCTGCTCCCGGCCCAAGCGGGAATTCCACTGCCCGTAGCAGAAGTAGATGATCAAGCCCGCGACCAACCAGATCGCAAAGAAAATCCAGGTCAAGGTCGCCAGATTGAACATCAAGTAAATGCACAGCAGGGCGGAAACGATCGGGATGACCGGGCCGAACGGCACCCGGAAGGCCGGCTTGAGATCAGGCTGCTTGCGACGCAGCACCAGAATTCCGATGCTGACCATGACGAAGGCGGACAGCGTGCCGATGTTGATCATTTCACTCAGCAACTCGATCGGCGTGAACCCGGCCAGCAGGGCCACCACCGCGCCGCAGATGATTTGGGTCCGGGCCGGCGTCGAGCGCTTCTCCGAGGTGCGCGACAGCGCCCTCGGCAGCAGCCCGTCCCGGCTCATCGCCATGGATACCCGGGCCAAGCCCATCAGCAGCACCATGATCACCGTGGTCAATCCGATGAGCGAGCCCAGGGCGATGACCACCACCGCCCAATCGGCGCCGACCAGCTGGAACGCGGTCGCCAGCGACGGGTCTTTCGCCTGCGCCAGGTCGGTATAGGAAACCATCCCGGTCACGGTCAAAGTCACCAACACGTACAGCACGGTCACCACGGCAAGGCCGGCGAAGATGCCGCGCGGCAAGGTCTTTTTCGGGTTCTTGACCTCTTCGGCACTGGTCGCCACGACGTCGAAGCCGATGAAGGCGAAGAACACCAGGGCCGCTCCGGTGATGATGCCGCCGAAGCCGTACATCGCCGGCATCGAGCCGGAGAGGAAGGAGAGGAAAGGCTGCTCGGCCCAGGTGGCGGCAGCTGGAGCGGGCTGGCTCGGCGGCACGAACGGCGTGTAGTTCTGCGCCTTCACGAAAAAGAAGCCGACCACGATCACGAACAGCACGATCGCGATCTTGATCACGGTGACCACGTTGTTGACCCGGGCGGAGAGCTTGGTGCCCAGGACCAGCACCACGGTGAAGGCCGCCACTACGATCAGCGGACCCCAATACAGGGTCAGCCCGAAAACCGAGACTTCTGCAGGCAACGGCAGATTGATCGCATAGAGGAAATCAGAGAGGTAGACGCCCCAGTACTTGGCAATCACCGATGCCGCCATGAGCAGTTCCAGAATCAGGTTCCAGCCGATGATCCATGCCAGCAATTCACCCATCGTCGCGTAGGTGAACACATAGGCGCTACCAGTGACCGGAATCGCAGTAGCGAATTCGGCGTAGCACATGATCGCGGCCGCGCAGGTGATCGCGGCCAGGATGAAGGAGACCGTGACGGCCGGCCCGGCGTTGTGCGCAGCGGCCTTGGCGCCTACCGAGAAGATCCCAGCGCCGACTGCTACCGCGACGCCCATGATCATCAGATCCCAGGTGCTCAGGGAGCGCTTCAAGGTCCGTCCGGGCTCGGAAGCATCCGCCATCGATTGCTCGATGGATTTCGTGCGCATCAGATTCATTGATTTTGCCTTCGCCTTCATACCGTGCGTCGTTGCCCGGCCAGGGTAACCAAATTACCCTAACCAAAGCGGTTACTCGATCGCCCGATCAGCAGATCTGTCTCATATTCTGAGACAATCTCCGGGTGATTTCGGACAAGGAAAGGGCGGGCAGCATGCTGCCCGCCCTTTCCTTCAGCCTATCGCTTAGCTATTCCGACGGCGCACTGCGGCACCGAGCAACAGCATGACGCCGATCAGGAAGGCGCCACCGGCACCGATCAACAGCGGCAGCAAACCCTGCGCGCCGGTTTCCGGCAGATTCGGAGCCGGCGGGTCGACTGGGGTCGGTGTCACCGGGTTGCTGGTGCAGGTCTCGACGCCCGGTTCGCACGTGGTCGGCGGGACTTCACCCGGGTTCACCAGGAAGTTGCCCAGCACGTTATTGCCGCGCTGGCCATCCGGCTTCACCGTCACCTTGTAGCTCACGGTCACTGTCTGGCCCGGCTGCAGGGTTCCCGTGACCGAGATCTTGCCGTTGCTGCCATCGGTCGCGGTCAACGCCGGGTCCGAGGACACCGGAGCCGAGGTGATCGTGGCATCGTCGAGCACATTGCTCAGGTCATCGACCCGGTCGACGTTTCCGGCGGCAGCGCCCTTGTTCTCGAAGGTCAGCGTGTAGCTGAGTTCCTGCCCCTGGGTCACCGCGGTCCCGGACGCCGGATTGACCGATTTCTTGTCCGAAAGGTCCGAGGCCGGGTTCACCGTGCAGTCCGGATTGCCCGGCTCGCAGGTGGTCGGCGGAGTGACGCCCGGATCGACCAGGAAGTTGCCCAACACGTTGTCACCGCGCTGGCCGTTCGGCTTCACGGTCACGGTGTAGCTCACCGTGACGGTTTGGCCGGCAGCCAAGGAACCCTTGACCGTGATCTTTCCATCGCTGCCGTCCGATACCGTCAGCGCGGAGTCCGAGGACACCGGTGCCGAGCTGATCGTCGCGTCGTCGAGCACGTTGCTCAGGTCATCGACCCGGTCAACATCCCCGGCAGCCGCACCGGTGTTCTTGAAGGTCAGCGTGTAGGTCAGCTTCTGGCCGGCCGATACTGCGGTTCCGGAGGCCGGGTCGACGGACTTGGAGTCTTCCAACTGCGGTACCGGGTTCACCGTGCAGTCCGGATTGCCCGGCTCGCAGGTGGTCGGCGGCTCCTCGCCTGGGTTGACCAAGAAGTTACCCAGCACGTTGTCGCCGCGCTGGCCATCCGGCTTGACGGTCACCTTGTAGGTGACCGTGACCTTCTGGCCCGGCTGCAGGGTTCCCGTGACCGAGATCTTGCCGTCGGAGCCGTCGGTCACGGTCAGCGCGGAGTCCGAAGACACCGGAGCCGAGGTGATCGTGGCATCGTCGAGCACGTTGCTCAGGTCATCGACCCGGTCAACATTGCCGGCCGCAGCGCCCTTATTCTCGAAGGTCAAGGTGTAGCTCAGCTCCTGGCCTGCGCGCACCGTGGTGCCGGAGGCCGGGTCGACGCTCTTGGAATCCTCCAGTTGCGGCACCGGGTTGACCGTGCAGTCCGGATTGCCCGGCTCACAGGTCGTCGGCGGCTCCTCACCCGGATTGACCAAGAAGTTGCCCAACACATTATTGCCGCGCTGGCCATCCGGCTTCACCGTTACCTTGTAGCTCACGGTCACGGTCTGGCCCGGCTGCAAGGTTCCCTTGACCGAGATCTTGCCATCAGACCCGTCAGTCACGGTCAACGCGGAATCCGAAGACACCGGAGCCGACGTGATCGTCGCGTCATCCAAAACATTGGCCAGGTCATCGACCCGATCAACGTTTCCGGCAGCCGCACCGGTGTTCTTGAAGGTCAACGTGTAGGTCAATTCCTGGCCGGCGACCACAGTCGTGTTCGACGCCGGATCCACCGACTTGGAATCTTCCAGCTGCGGCACCGGGTTCACCGTGCAATCCGGGTTGCCCGGCTCGCAGGTGGTCGGCGGGGTGACGCCCGGATCAACCAAGAAGTTGCCCAGAACATTGTTCCCCCGCTGGCCATCCGGCTTCACCGTCACCTTGTACGTCACTGTGACCGTCTGGCCCGGCTGCAAGGTTCCTTTGATCGCGATCTTGCCATCGGACCCGTCAGTCACGGTCAACGCGGAATCCGAAGACACCGGAGCCGAGGTG
>JAFOLH010000008.1 GCA_017419405.1 Renibacterium sp.
GAGCAGGAGCAGGAGCAGCGTGGCTGGAATCCGTCTCCACGCTGCGGACCGCTCCGGTGGCGGCGTCGATCTTGTAATCGAGGTGCTGCGTCTGCCCCGCTCCGGGCCCGAGGTCGATCTCCCAGTAATTGTCCTTCGCGTCGAGCTTTGCGCTCTCCAGAACCGCGCCGGGGGACTGTGCGAGCGCGGTTTGCACGGCCTGGTCCTGGCTGACTTGGCTGACCGGGCTGCTCCCGGGAGCCGGGGCAGCGGGCTGGGCCGCCGGTTTTTGCGCCGCGGTCGCGACGGCGGCGCTGGCTCGTTGCGGAGCCTCGCCGGTCGACGGAGTCTGCGCGGTCTGCGTTGCGTTCGCGGCCACGGCCATGCCGGCGGTGGTGCCTCCGGCGAGGACGAGGGCTGCGGCCAGGCCGATGGTTGTTTTTTGACGGATCTGCATTTCGCGATGCCTCCTAGAAACTGAAACTGTTGAGTGGATCTGGTGTTTCCATCCTGCGCGGGCGGCGATTATCGGCGGGTAATCCGATGCCTAGCGGGAGGTTAAATCCAGAGCGAGGGCATCCCGGAGCGCTCCGGGGTTTCCGCAACGGTTCAGGAATCGGAGCCCTGGTCTCGATGCGGGGTCTTCGGTTGGGCGGTTTCCTGCAGCCGCGGCAGATCACCGGTGCACAGCACTTCCACGTTGAGTTTCACCGACTCGGATTCGAAGGAGAGCTTCGGCGAACCCGGTTTGGCGTCCTCATCGATGCTGAATCCCTGTGCCGCGGTGCTGGAGACGATTTGGGCCACCCCGGCCGAACAGGACGCCAGAACCGTGCCACCGCTGCTGCGCAGCACTGAGGTCGCCGTCGGCGGGGTCGATGCCGGCAGGGGAGCCGGAGCCGTGGCACTGGTGCTGGGAGCCGGAGCCGGGTCGCTGCGCCGGGCTGCTTCGGAAGCCATTCGGTTGTTCCGATCGGCCAGCGACTGGGCCACCTCGGCAGCATTGAGCGGTCGGAGTCCGTTCTGGGCGTTCAAGGCCCCGGAGACCAGCACGCCGACCGTGACCGCAGCGACCGTGACCAGCACCCAGGCGGCCGCAGCGAGGCTGTTCCGGAAGGCGCGTTTGCCGGGCGTGCGGTTCGGGAACCGGGGAAAGCGGAACGGGGCCATCCTCCCAGAATTCCACCGCCGGTGTTTCCCCGCGCCTAAGCGAAGCTTAAGGTTTGCTTAAGACTGTCCGGCGACCCGGATACCCGGTGATTCCGCGGTGTCCGCTCACTAGACTGGCGAGATGCCGCACGTTCTGGTGATTGAAGACGATCATGCGATCCGTACGGCCCTGCTACGGGGGTTGGCCGATCGCGGCTATGCGAGCAGTTCAGCGGCCACCGGGGCCGAGGGCTTGCACCAGAGTCTGACCGGCCAAGCAGATCTGGTGGTCCTGGATTTGGGTCTGCCTGATCTGGACGGGATCAATCTGCTCAAAATGCTGCGCGCGGTCAGCGACGTCCCGGTGGTGGTGGTCACCGCGCGCGACGACGACAGCAGCCTGGTTGCCGCCTTGGAGCACGGTGCCGATGATTATGTGACCAAGCCCTACCGGCTCAATCAGCTGGATGCCCGGATCAAAGCAGTTTTGCGCCGGCGGCAAGGCGAGGAGGACCCGGCCAGCATCCGGGTCGGCGAACTCCAGATCGATCTGAAAGGCCGCGCCGTCCGGTTGCGCGACGCCGAACTGCAGCTCACGCCGAAGGAATTCGACCTGCTCGCCTATCTGGCCGCCCGTGCCGGAGTCGTGGTTTCCAAGCGCGAGTTGATCGCTGAAGTCTGGCAGCTGGCCTATGCCGGGGGCGACAAGACGGTTGACGTGCACTTGTCCTGGTTGCGCCGGAAGCTGGGCGAGGACGCGCACAACGCACGGTATCTGCACACGGTCCGCGGAGCGGGTGTGAAACTGGTCGACCCGGAGAACGCCTCGCCGCGCACCGGCGGGGCACCGTGAAGGGCCGGATTCTCACGCTGACCGCAGCTGCCATGTCGATTGTGCTGCTCGCCTTTTCGGTGCCCTTGGCCATCTCGATCTGGAACGGCGCAGCCAGCCGCGCGCTCGCCGAGGCGAACGCGCAGATCCAATATCTCGGCGAACTGATGGTCACGGTCGATGCGGCTGCTTTGGACTTGGCAGTCAAGGGAATCAACTCCGGCGGCCAACAAGTCACCGTCTACCTGAGCGACGGCAGTCGGCTGGGAAACCCGGCGGAAGCCAGCAAAGCCGTGGAACTGGCCAAAACCGGGCGCAGCCTGACCGCCGAAACCAAGGGTGGCGCGGAAGTGCTTTACGCGGTCACCGACCGCAGCAACGGGATCAGTGTGATCCGCAGCTTCGTCCCGGACCAGGTGCTCCGGGCGGGTGTGGTCCAGTCCTGGCTCTGGCTCGCGGTCTTGGCGCTGGTGCTCTTCCTGGGCGGGCTGCTGCTTGCCGCGAAATTGGCCGGGACCCTGCTGCGGCCGATCGAGGACTTGGTCCGGGTGTCGCAACGGGTCGCCGCCGGCGATCTGGATGCCCGGGTGGAAGTCTCCGGGCCCGAAGAGATCCGCTCCCTGGGCCAGGCGCACAACGAATTGACCCGCCGGATCCGGGTGCTGCTCCAGGAAGAGCGGGAGCGGAGCGCTGATCTTTCGCACCGCTTGCGCACCCCGTTGACCTCGCTCCAATTGGAGATCGACTCGGTCAAGGATGCCGAACTGGCCGAGCGGCTGAACGAACGGGCCCTGGCCCTGGAAGACGCGGTGAGCCACAGCATCGCGCAGGCCCGGCTCAGCGGCAGCGGATCGGAAGCCGGGACTGAATCGTCCGCAGCGGAGATCATCGCCGAACGCCTCCGATTCTGGTCGCCGTTGGCCGCGGACACCGGGCGGACCGTGTCCACGGGCGAACTGCCGGCGATTTCGGTGCCGGTCGGACCGGAAGAATTCGCCGCCTGCATCGACGCCGCGTTCCAGAACTTCTTCATGCACACGCCCAGTGGCTCGAGCCTGGAGATTTCCATGGTCGCCGGCGCTGCCGAAGACCTGTTGTTGATCCGGGACGACGGCCCGGGGCTGCCGGGTTCCGGGGGCCGCGAAGTGCTCCGCCGCGGCGTGAGCGGTTCCGGCAGCACCGGGCTGGGCCTGGACATCATCGCCCGGACTGCGGAGCGAACCGGCGGCCGGTTGGAGCTTGCCGATTCGCCGTCCGGCGGGGCCGAGCTGCGGATCATTTTCGGCCGGTCTTCCAGTGGCCTTTGAGTCAACTTTTGATTCCTTATGGACAACAAGAGGCTGTAGCATGGGTCACATGAAAGAGTTGCGCATCGAGGCCAATGGAAACCTCGGACCGATCGATTCCTCCCGTATTCCGCGCTACGCCGGGGCAGCCACCTTCGCCCGGCTGCCCAGGCTGGACCAAGTGGCCCGGGCCGACGTCGCGGTGGTCGGGGTCCCGTTCGACACCGGGGTGTCCTACCGGCCGGGCGCCAGGTTCGGCGCCAACCATGTTCGCGAATCATCGCGCTTGCTCCGGCCGTACAACCCGGCGCAGGACCTCTCGCCGTTCGAGCTGGCCCAAGTCGCCGATGCCGGCGACATGGCAGTCAATCCGTTCAACATCAATGAGGCGATCGAAGAGATCCAGCAGAACGCGCTGGATCTGACCGCGCCGGACGCCGACGGCCGCAGCGCCAAGCTGCTCACCCTCGGCGGTGACCACACGATTGCGCTGCCCCTGTTGCGTGCCGCTTCCGAGCGGGCCGGCGCTCCAGTCGCACTGTTGCACTTCGATGCGCATCTGGACACCTGGGACACCTATTTCGGTGCCGAATACACCCACGGGACGCCGTTCCGCCGCGCCGTGGAAGAGGGCATTCTGGATACCGAGGCGATCAGCCACGTGGGTACCAGGGGCCCGTTGTACGGCAAAAAGGACCTCGAAGACGACCAGCGTTTCGGCTTCGGCATCGTCACTTCCTCCGACGTCTTCCGGCAGGGCGTGGACGAGGTGGTGCACAAACTGCGGGACCGGATCGGCGACCGCCCCTTGTACGTCTCGATCGACATCGATGTGCTGGACCCGGCGCACGCGCCCGGCACCGGGACTCCGGAAGCGGGCGGCATCACGAGCCGCGAGTTGCTCGAAATCCTGCGCGGCCTGCGCGGGATGAACCTGATCGGCGCCGACGTCGTCGAAGTCGCCCCGGCCTACGATCATGCCGAAATAACCGGTGTCGCGGCCTCGCATGTGGCCTATGACCTGGTGAGCCTGCTCGCCGACGGCGTGAGCCGGGACAACGCACGGATGGAGGGCAAGCGATGAGCGATGCACGGGCGGAAAACGTAACGCGCGACGTGCGCAACGGCGGTGATCTGGTCGTGGAAACGCTGCATGCGCTGGGTGCCAAAACGGTATTCGGCATTCCGGGCCAGCATGCGCTGGGACTCTTCGACGCGTTGAGCCGGTCCGAACTCGAGTTCGTCTCCTCCCGGGTGGAGAACAACTCCGCCTTCGCGGCGGACGGTTATGCCCGCGCGACCAACGAGGTCGGGGTGCTCTTCCTTTCCACCGGCCCCGGCGCGTTGACCTCGCTGGCCGGCCTGCAGGAGGCCTATGCCACCGGGGTGCCGATGGTGGTGGTCGCCTCGCAGATCCCCCTGGACGGACTGGGCGCCCGGCGCAAGGGCATGTTGCACCAGCTCGATGACCAAAAGGCCTCGGCCGCCAATGTGACCAAAAGCCAGCGGCTGATCCAGCATGCTTCCGGCATCCCCAGCGCGATCCAAGATGCCTGGACCGAGGCGGTTTCTTCGCCGCAGGGGCCGGTGTGGATCGAAATCCCGCAAAACGTGCTGCTCGATCCGGTGGTGGTGCCCCAGGTGGAGGACGCCTTGGCCGAACCCTTCGACAATCCGCCGCGGGTGGAGCTGGTGCGTGAGGCAGTCAAGTGGCTCACCGCCTCGGAGCGCCCGGTGATCGTGGCCGGCGGTGGGACCCGTCGCGGCCATGCCGAATCCTGGCTGCTCTCGATCGCGGAGAAGCTCGGCGCCCCCGTGGTGGCTTCGCCCGGCGGGAATGGCGCGTTCCCCTGGACGCACCCGCTGTCCCTGCAGTCCTGGGTCGAAGACCGGTATGTCACGGAAGTTCTCGAGGACGCCGATGTGCTGTTCGTGGTGGGTTCATCCTTGGGCGAGGTGACCAGCAACTACTTCACCCTGGACCCGCGCGGCCGGATCATCCAGATCGACGCCGAACCGCGGGTGCTCGAATCGAACCGGCCGGCTTTGGGCATCCGGGCCGACGCCGGTCAGGCACTCCAAGCGATCGATGCCGCGCTGACCGCGGAGGTGCTCTCCGGGCATCGGGCCGACTGGCGCGGGCAATCGCCGGAAGACCTGGTGGCTGCGGTCTTGGCCAAGGTCGCCGCACGGTTGGACGGGCAGGACCTGGCCAAGGAGCGGCAGTTCATGGCCGACATCCGGGCGGCGGTCCCGGACCGGATGCAGACGTTCTGGGACATGACGATCGCGGCCTACTGGGGCTGGAGTTGTTGGGACGCCCGTAGCGGGCAGTTCCATTCCGCGCAGGGCGCCGGCGGCCTGGGGTACGGTTTTCCGGCCGCGATCGGCGGAGCGGTGGGCTTGAAGCAACGCGTCCTGGCGGTTTCCGGCGACGGTTCCTCGATGTATTCGATCGCCGAGTTGGCCACCGCGAAGCAGCACAACGTGCCGGTCACCTGGTTGATCGTCGACGACGGCGGCTACGGCATCCTGCGCGAGTACATGGAGGGTGCCTTCGGCAAGGCGACGCACACCGAGCTGGCCCGGCCGGACTTCGTGGCGCTCGCCGAAGCCTTCGGCGTGCCGGCGCAACGGGTCGCCCCGGAGGACGTCAAGACCGCGCTCGAGGCGGGCTTCGCGGCGGACGGTCCGAACGTCGTGGTGGTGGAGACGCTGCTGAAGATGTTCGCCCCGACGCACCTTTAGGCCGGCCAAGCCGGCCGGAATGAGTTCCGGACGAAACCTCAATGATTGATTTTGATCTTTATGGATATGATTCCTTCAGATAACGTCGAATCGTTGAGAGGAAACCCGGCATGGGCCTCAGCAGTGCCTTGACCATCCGGACCGAGTCTGTTTCGAGCGCGCAACTCGGTCCGGAGAACCCGCTGGCCAATATCGGCAAGCCCCTGGAGGCCCCGTACCAGATCAGCGGGGATGTGCCAGCCGAGATCATCGCCAACTCGACTTACGGGCATCCGGCGACACTGCACCCGTACCGGCTGCAGGACCGGTTCTCCAGAATTCAGGAAACCGTCGAGATGCCGGTGGTGATCCTGGAGAACGCGCAATTGCGCGCGAAGTTCCTGCCGGCCCTGGGCGGCCGGCTCTGGGAGCTGTTCGACAAGAACACCGGCAAGCACCTGCTGCACACCCCGGGGCAGATCCAATTCGGCAATCTGGCGCTGCGCAATGCCTGGTTCGCGGGCGGCATCGAGTGGAACATCGGAACCCGTGGGCACTCGCCCAGTACCTGCGCCCCGTTGCACAGTGCCGTGGTCGATCTGCCGGACGGCGGGCAGGCATTGCGGATGTGGGAATTCGAACGGCTCCGCAACGTGGTCTTCCAGATCGATGCCTGGCTGCCGGCGGATTCACCGGTGCTCAAGGTCGCGATCCGGATCAGCAATCCGAATGAGCACGAGGTGCCGATCTACTGGTGGTCCAACGCCGCAGTACCGCAAACCGAACACACCCGGGTGATCGCACCGGCGTCGAGCGCCTTCGCCAGCGATTACGAGAACGGGATCAAGCGGAGGACCCCGCAGGAGCTGGACGGCGTCGATTGCACCTGGCCGGAACGGAACCGGCATGCGGCCGACTACTTCTTCGACCTGGCGCCGCAGGAACGCCGCTGGATCGCGGCCGCCGATGCCGACGGCGATGGGCTGGCGATGCTCTCCACCGAGCGGTTGCGCGGCCGCAAGCTCTTCGTCTGGGGCGAGGGCGACGGTGGCCGGCGCTGGCAGGAATGGCTCAGCCCGGACGGCGGGAAATACGCCGAGATCCAGGCCGGCCTGGCGCAGACCCAATTCGAGAACCTGCCGCTCGCCGCGGGGGAATCCTGGGCGTGGCTCGAATGCTACGGCAATGCCCGGCTGACGCCCGGGCTCGCCCGGGCGTCCTGGCCGCAGGCCGTCGAGCATGCCGGGCAGCGGGTCGAGCAATTGCTCCCCGCAGCCCGGCTGGAAAGTGATTTCACGGCATGGTCGCAGTGGGCCGACGCCGAGCCGCGGGCGGCATTCCACTCCGGTTCCGGCTGGGGGGCCTTGGAGTCGCGCCGCCGGACGGCGCAGGGCCAGGCGCCTTGGGCGTATCCGGGCACGCCGTTCGGTGCCGAAACGCTGGGACTGCCGCAAAAGCCCTGGCTGGAGCTCCTGGCCACCGGGAACTTCGCCGGTGCCGATGATTTCGTCGCGGGTTCCGATTGGTCGCGGGCACTGGGCCTGGCCGCTGGGAGCCAGGCCCAGATCGCGTTCCACCTGGGCACGCTCGCGCAGGCCGAGGGCCGGCTCGCCGAGGCGGCCGCGGGGTACCGCCGTTGCCTCGAAGCGGCTCCGGACGATGCCGGGCTGCAAGCCGCTGCGCTGCGCGGCTTGGCCCTGGCCGAAAACGACCCGCAACGCTACCTGCAGGCCTGTGCGCTGGCTCCGGGGAATCGTGCCCTGGTGGTCGAGGCAGCCTCGGCATTGCTGGCCGACGGTCTGGCCGAGTCGGCCAGCCAGGTCCTGGCGGGGTTCTCCGCGGTGGCCGGGGCCGAGGCGGCGGCCGACGGCCGGGTCGAGTTCTTGCGGATCCAAGCCTTGGCGGCGCTGGGCCGTACTGCCGAAGCCGCCGCCGCGCTGCAAGCCGGAATCACGGTCGCCGACTTGCGTGAAGGGGAGAACTCGCTGGCCGGGCTGTGGCAGCGGCTTTTCCCGGGGACGGACATTCCGCAGGCCTACCAATTCGGCATGGCCGACTGAGCCGGTCCGGACTCCCGGCGCTGGTCGACCGGTGTGGGGAATAACCTGCCGAGGCGGTGCGTTGCAGCGATCATAGATGCAAACGCATAGAAAGTAGGTCGGCATGGAACGCGTCATCATGGTCATTTCGGCGGGACTGGGCGTGCCTTCTTCCAGCCGGATGCTGGCTGACCGGCTTGCTGCTGCGACCGCGAAACAGATTCCCGGGGGAGCCGATCCCGTCCGTTTCGAAACTGTCGAGCTGCGCGACTTCGCGGTGGACATCGCGAACAACTTCGTCACCGGGTATGCCGCACCCGGTTTGCAGAAACTCATCGACCGCGTCCAACGGGCGGCCGGCCTGATCGTGGTGACCCCGGTCTTCTCCGGGTCGTTCAGCGGTCTGTTCAAATCGTTCTTCGACCTGATCGATCCGAAGTCCCTGGACGGCATCCCGGTGCTGCTGGCGGCCTCGGGCGGCTCGGCCCGGCATTCGCTGGTGATCGATTTCGCGATGCGGCCGCTGTTCAGCTACCTGCGGACCCGGATCATGCCGACCGGCGTCTATGCCTCGCCGGAGGATTGGGGCGTCGAGGATCCCACGCAAACCCCGCTTTCCTCGCGGATCAGCCAAGCCGCCGGGGAATTGGCCGCTGCGCTGGAGGGGAACAGCGTCCGACGGGATGCCGCGGCTCGCTTGGAATCGCTGCCGTTCGAGCAGCTTTTGGCCAACATCACGCCGCGGGGCTGAACGCCCGGAAGGGTGCCGGAAAAATTTTTCCCTCCGGCTGCGTGACGATTGGGCTCCGGGATACGACTTAGCTGTGAACGGGTCGAACGGCCCAGGTTCAAAGGCTTCAGGCCAGAGAAAGGAGTGTCATGCGGAACCTGATTATTTTCATCGGCGGGGCAGCACTCGCGGCATACATCTTCGGGCGGCGCACTGGGCGCATCGTGACGAAGACCACATCAACAGACCAAGGTAGCGTGAGCAAATAATGGGTTTCTTCAGTTTCTTGATTCTCGGCCTGATCGCCGGTGCGATCGCCAAGTTCATCCTTCCGGGCAAGCAGGGCGGCGGCTGGATCGCCACGCTGATCCTCGGCGTCGTCGGCGCTATGCTCGGCGGCTGGCTCGGCGGGCTGATCTTCAACGTTTCGTTGACCAACTTCTGGTCGTTCTCCAGCTGGATCCTGGCGATCGTCGGCTCGATCATCGTGCTGCTGGTTTACGGAATGATCACCGGCCGCAAGGGCGCCAAAGCGTAGTACCGGTTTCCGGGAGGTCCCTCTTCCGGAAACGCACGACGGCGGCCCGGCACCTTGTTCGCAAAAGGTGCCGGGCCGCCGTCGTGCATATCCGCAGGTCAGCGCGGTTTGCGGTCGAAGAGCAAAGCGAGTCCGATGGCGAGCAGCCAGATGTCTTTGGCCATGGCGGTGCCCTGCGCCGTCGGCCGGAAGCCGTCGGCCTGCGTCATCCCCGGCGTTTTCAGATAGGTGTACACCAGCGAGCCGGCGAAGCCGGTCAGCGCCAGGCCGACGAGCCTGCTGGGCAGGAACGGCAGAAGCAGGGCACTGCCCAAGCCGATCTCGCCGTAGCTGAGGTATTGGCCGAATTTTTCCGGCGCAATGTCGTTCAGCTGCGGAAAGGCGTTCAGCGCCATTTGCTGCAGGCCCGCGGCGTGTTCCGTTTCGAGGCCGAGCTTCCCGATGCCCGAATTGAGGATGAACGCACCGCTGGCCAGCCGAAGCGCCACGTGGCCGAGTCTGATTCCCATGGGATTCCTTTCGAGGGTCTTTCCTCGAACCTAGTGCCTGCTTCCGGCAAAGACCAGAGCCGGTTTACTGCAGCACACCGTCGTAGTCGGGCAGCTTGTAGGTCTTCTCCGCGTATCCGCCGTCCAAATCGGTCTGCCGGTTGCCGGTGTTGGCGATGATCGTGTAGCCGCGGTCTTCGATGTCCTGGCGGCTCGCGGTTTTGAACTGCTGCACCGGATACCGTTCGCCCGACTGGTGGTAGATCTCGAAAACCGGGTATCCGACCTTGCTGAGCGCCTGTTTCGTCGAGGTGTTGCTGGTGCGGTCTCCGTCATAGAGCCGGTTGCTGACGAAGAAAACCTTGACGCCCAGGGAATCGGCTTTCTTCGCCAGCGCCAGGGAGGAGCCGATCGCCGGGATATTCGATTTGTCCTTGGCGAAATCCGTGGCCAGCGAGGTGTCGTCGATGTCGAAGACCACGGCGAGCTTTTCACCGGAAGCTTTGTTAGCCACCCGGTTCTGCACATAGTCGAGTGAACCGTCAAGGGCGTCGTCTACGTCCGCAAGCCAATCCGCGGGACGGATGCCTTTGTAGTCCTGCATGCCGGCCGTGGAACTGGCCGCCTGTGCCGCCGGGGCCAAGGGCAGGGAGGCTGCCCCCAGACCCAGCGCCAGTCCTGCGGCGAAAAGTGCCGTGCCGAATTTTCGCGGATTCGGGTTGTTGCGCATGTGTTTCTCCAGTGGTGTTGGTGTTGGCCGGCACAGGCGATGTCGCTGGCCGGGGCAGGGCGGATCGCCCGAAGCGTTCGGGAGATCCGGAAATTCGTTGTGGCAGAGCAGCCGTTGCCGGATTCAGGCCAACTGGCGCTGCTTGGACCGGTGCTCGACGATCACTGCCTGGTAATGATCGGTCAGCTGCCCGCATACCGCGCTCCAGGTCCGGCCCTGCACCGTGTGGTGCGCTGCCTTCGCGAAAGCGGAACGTTTGGCGTCGTCGCCGATCAGGTCCATGACGTGATTGTGCAGTCCCGCCAGGTCGCCCGGGGTGTACAGCCAACCGGTACGCGAATTGTCCACCAGATCCAGTGGGCCGCCGCGACCGGTGGCGACCACCGGAACCCCGGAGGCCATCGCCTCCTGGATGGTCTGGCAGAAGGTCTCGAACTCTCCGGGATGGACGAACAGATCGAAGTCGGCCACGGCGTGGGCCAGATCTTCGCCGCCCATGAAGCCGGTGAAAAAGGCGTTCGGAAGCTGTTGCTCCAGTTGCCCGCGCAACGGGCCTTCACCGACGATCACGAGTTGCGTGCCGGGGATGTCCGCAATTGCGGCCAGGTCGGCGACCTGCTTTTCCGCAGCCAGTCGGCCGACGTAGCCGATGATCTTCTTGGTTTGGGCGCCGGCGCGGGCGCGCAGTTCGCCGTTGCGTTTTTGCGGACTGAACCGTGCCGTGTCCACGCCGCGGCGCCACAGGTGGATCCGGGGGATGCCGTGGCCGCGGAGCTGGTTGACCGCGAAGCTCGACGGCGCCAACGTCCGGGTGGCCAGCAGATGGATGTTCTCCACCCGGTTCCAGGCCCAATTCTCCAGGAACGGCACGCCGTACCGCCCGGCATATGAGGGCACCTCGGTCTGGTAGACCGCCACGGTGGGCAGATTCAGCAAGGCCGCGGCCCGGGCGGCCCGCCAGCCGAGTTCGAACGGCGAGGCCAGATGCACCACATCGGGTTGGAAGTCACTCAGGATGCGTTTGATCCGATTGACCCAGCCGAAGGCGACCCGGAGATTCGTATAGCCGGCCAGCGGCAGCGAAGGCACCCGGTGCACCGGGAAGCCTTCGACTTCGTCGGGCGCTTGCGGATCGGTGCTGGAGGGGGCGACGATCAGGGCGTCATCGCCTTGGCTGCGCAGATGCTGCAGGACTTTGAGGACGGAGTGCGTGACCCCGTTCATGTTCGGCAGGAATGACTCGGCGATAAGTACGATCCTCACGCCTCAATGCTCGCTAGCAAGCCTGGCGATTTGCCCGATAACGGGTTTCGTGTCGGAAAAACTTGGGTGAACAGGAAGTATTGCGGATCAAGGCCGGTCGAAGCGGACGCCTCGCGGATTGCTGGGCAGCACCGAGAAGACGAACCCCGCGATCCGGCCGAGGAAAGGGACCAGGTTGAGCAGGATCAGCCAACCGGAGAAGTTGGCATCGTGGAACCGCCGCACGCCCAGGGCGAGGGCCGGGACCAGATGCAGCAGCCAGAAGACGATGAAAAGCACCAGGGCGAAAATCGGCGCCGGGCCCGGGGCCGGCAGTTCAGCAGCCGCCGCCGTGCCGCCGAGCATCCGGTCTGCGAGATTGTTCGATGCCGCTTCTTCCCAGTCGAGATAAAACGGCAGCAACGGCAGCAGCAAGAGCAAGCTCGGCAGGCCCAGGTACAACTGCACCCACCAATATTCGCTGCGCGAGGAGCGGCCTTTGAAATCCGAGTACCTGCGATAGAACCGTTTGACCGCGATGGCCAGGCTGGCCTCCGGGAAGGGCTGGCTGCGCCAATCGGTTTCCGGCTGCCAAGGGGCGTCGACGGGCTGGACCATGCGGTTCCTCCATTGAGTATATTAAAGCTCCGCTCAGAGGCTACTGGATCGGCCCGGGCAGCGCCAGGGTTGCTGAGAACTTGTTCGCGCGCGGCGAGGCCCAAAGACCATTCGGACTCCGCGTGGCACGATGGATGACGATGAAACTGACAACGGGCCAGAGCGGCCGACGCGGCATTCCGATGCCCTTGTGGCTGCAAGGTGCCTTCGAGTCGGTGCAGCTGGCGGTGATCACCGCGGTATTGATCCTGGTGCCGATCGGCGCGGTCTTCTTCACCGGCGGCTTCGGCAATCCGCCGGCAGACGAGATCGCCAGACTCGCCGGCCAGGCCTGGCTGCTGGTGCACGGCGTCCCGTTGAACGTCTCGATGGTCACCGGAGCCTCATCCGCACAGGGCCAAGCCGGCGTGCTCAGCCTGGTGCCGTTGGGCCTGACCCTGATCCCGTTCTTCCTGGCTTGGCGGGCCGGCCGCCGGCTGGCCCGGGCGTCCTACACGGATCAGCTTTGGCAGGCATTGCTCGGCGCGGTCCTGGTCTATGCCGCACTGGGCCTGGCCACCGGGTACATCTGCCGTACCTCGAGTGCCATGGCCAGCCTGCCGGCTGCCGCACTCGTGCCGCTGATCCCAGTGACTCTGGGCCTGGTCATCGGGGCGCGTCGCGAGGCAGGCACCTGGGGCACCTTGATCGGCGTCGATGCCGCAGCCCGGATGGCCGCGGCCAGCCAGATTTCCCGCTGGACCGGTTCCTACCTGTGGTCTGCAGCGCGGGCGGCGTTCCTCGCCGTCCTGGTTCTGCTGGGTCTTTCCGCGCTGCTCTTCGCGATCAATCTCGCGGTGCATTGGGCGGACATCGCTGCGGTCTACCAGGGGCTCAAAGCCGGCCCGGTGGGCGGCGCCGTGCTCACGCTCGCGCAACTGGGCTACGTGCCGAATTTCACGGCTTGGACGATGGCTTGGTCGTCCGGATCGGGCTTTTCGCTCGGCGTCGGCTCCAGCGTGGGCCCGTTGGGCACCGCGGTGGCACCGGTTCCGGCGATCCCGATCCTGGCCGCGCTTCCGGTGGGCCAACTGAGCTGGGGTGTGCTAGCCATGGCGCTGCCGGTGCTCGCCGGAGTCGCCGCAGGCTGGTGGTTCCTGCGCGAAGGCGAAAACCATTTCGACGATTGGCTGGCAATCCGGATCCGGCAGCGCTGGCTCAGCGCGGGTCTGGGAACGGTGGCGCTCGCCGCCGTGATCGGCCTGGGCGCCGGAGTGCTCGGCGGTATCGCGGCATGGTTCTCGGCCGGTTCAGGGGGATTCGGCCGGCTCACCGAACTCGGCCCTGATCCGGTGCAGACCGCGCTCTGGATCAGTTGCGAGGTGGCCCTGGGGGTCTTGATCGGGCATACTGCCGGCCCCTGGCTCGAAGGCGCAAAAGCGCGACGCAGCGCGCGCGAAGAGTTCGACCCGTTCGCCGGCCGGTAACCGGTCCGGCCGGCGGTGTCGCCTAGGATTCTCTGTATGCGCATTCTCGTCCTCGTCTCCGGAACCGGCTCCAATTTGCAGGCGGTGATCGACGCCGTCGACGCCGGTGAGCTCGACATCGAGATCGTCGCGGTGGGCGCGGACCGTCCGGACACCCAAGGCGTGGCGCGTTCGGCAGCGGCCGGAATCCCGACTTTCGTGGTGGATTTCAAAGCCTTCGCCCAGCGCGCCGACTGGGATGCCGCACTGCTGGCGGAAGTGCGCAGTTTCGAACCGGATCTCGTGGTGTCTTCGGGGTTCATGCGGATTGTCGGGCCGGATTTCATCGCGGCTTTCCCGCAGCGGTACCTGAACACGCATCCGGCTTTGCTGCCGGCTTTCCCCGGAGCACACGGCGTCCGGGATGCGCTGGCCTACGGGGTGAAGGTCACCGGCTGCACGGTGATGTACGCCGACGCCGGAATCGATACCGGTCCGATCATCGCGCAACGCGCGGTGACCGTGCTCGACGACGATACCGAGGCAAGCTTGCACGAACGGATCAAAGTCGCCGAACGCGAGGTGTTGATCGAGGTTTTGGCCGGGCTAGCCCGGTAGCACCGTGCGGTAGACGGTCTCGACGATCTCGCGGCAGGCCGGTTGAATCCCCGGGCCGGTGCGGCTCGGATGAACCTGGTTGGCCAGGAGCGCGATGCTGATCCCCTGGGTTTTGTCGATCAGCAGCGACGTCCCGGTGAACCCGCCGTGCCCGCGGGGACGATCGGCAACCGCACCCGAACTCGCCCGGGCACCCATCCAGCTGCGCTGGCCGATCCGCAAGCCCAAACCCTGGCCGAAGTCCGGTTGCTGCCGGTCCTCGCCCGGGAGCAGCGCCTCCGAGACTTGGGCCTGCCACATTTCGGCCGCAAGTCCGGCCGGGAGGATGCCTTCGAGCCCGGTCCGGAGTGCCTCGGCGAAGACCAGCAGGGCCGGTGCGGTGGCGAACATCCCGGCGTTTCCGGAGAGTCCGCCCAGGGACCATGCGGCTTCGTCGTGCACGCTGCCCCGGATCATGCCCCGGCCCAGATCCGGCCGGAATTCGGTGGCCGCGCAGTGGCCGGGTCCTGGACGCCCGGTGATCCCGGTGGTCGGCAGATGGTCCAGCACCCGGTCCTGCACCAGCGCCGCCCACGGCATGCCGGATCGGGCCTCGCAGAGTGCCATCACGGTGTTGTAGCCGATGCAGGAATACTCGAACCGGCTGCCCGGCGCAGCGAGCAGGCCGGTGTCCAGCAGGTCGGCCAGAAGCTCGCCCCGGTGGAAACCACGCCCGGACCCGAAGCGGCTGCGCCAGCCGCTCCATTCGGCCGGCAGGCCCGAGGTGTGCGTGAGCAGATGCCGGAGGTTCACCCCGGCTTTGTCCGCGTCGCGGTATTGCGGAAGATGTTCGCCGACCGGCTCGTCGAGCGCGAGCGAGCCGTCGGCAACCAGGCTCAACGCCGTGATCGCCGTGAACAGCTTCGTGATCGAGGCCAAGTCGTAGAAGGTTTCCGGGGTGGCGGGCACCTGGTCGCCGGCGGGCAGCTCGGTGCCCTGGTCGCCGAAGCGCAGGGCGGCCCCGACTGCCACCGGTTCTTGGGCCTCGCCGGCGATGGCCGCGGCATAGACCGCGGAAGCCGTGGCACCCGCGGACACCGCATCGCGGAGGACGGATCCGACGTGCGCGGGCACATCGATCCGCTCAGACGCTCGGTTCATCCGATGGTCCTTCCGGGATAGGCCGGAACCACACTGAGCAGCTTCCGGGTGTATTCGTGCTGCGGTTCGAGCAGCACCGACTCGACTGGACCCGCCTCCACGATCCGGCCTTGGTACATGACTACCACGCGGTCGGCGATATTCCAGGCTAAACCCAGGTCGTGGGTGATCACCAAAGCACCGAGGCCGAATTCGCAGCGCAACCGGAGCAGCAACGCGAGGATTTCGGCGCGGACCGAGGCGTCCAAGCTGGCCACCGGTTCATCGGCGATCAGGAACTCGGGGTCGAGGGCCAAGGCCCCGGCGATCACCATGCGCTGGCGCTGTCCGCCGGACAGCTCTTGCGGAATCGCCTGCTGATACCGCTCGGCCGGGTACAGCTCGGCTTTGCGCAACGCTTCGGCGACCAACTCGGATTCATCGCCGGGCAGCCGGTGCAACCTGATCCCCTCGGCGACGGCTTCGTAAACCGAGTGTCTCGGATTGAGTGCCGCCATCGGGTCCTGGAGCACGAATTGCACGGATTTCCGGTAAGCCTTGAGTGCTTTGCGGCTACGGTCCAACGGCACGCCCTTGACCAGCACTTGGCCGCTGCTGGGCTGCTGCAAGCCCAACAGGGTACGGGCCAGGGTGGTCTTCCCCGAGCCGGATTGGCCCACCAGGGCCACTATTTCGCCGGGCCGGCAATCCAGGTCGACCCGGTCCACGGCTTTGACCGGCCCCTTGCGGGACCGGAAAACCACGGAGATCGCTTTGGCCTGCAGGGTTGGCGGCCCGCTCGCTGCGGCTGCCGGCGCCGCCGGAGCCCGGTAGCCCGGCAAGCGGCGTCGCGAGGCGGGGTCGCCGATGGTCGGGAACGCCGAGGCGAGTGCCTGGGTGTGCGGATGCTGCGGGTTCCCGATCACGTCGGCGGACGGGCCCGATTCGACGATTCTGCCTTCGTGCATCACCACGATGCGTTCGCAGGTCGCGGCCAGAATCGAAAGGTCGTGGCTGATCATGATCAGCGCGAGGTTGCGGGATTCCACCAAGCTGCCGAGCAGCGCCAGCACTTGGCTTTGGACCACCACGTCCAAGGCCGTGGTTGGTTCGTCGGCGATGATCAGTTCCGGATCGCAAGCCAGGGCCATCGCGATCATCACGCGTTGCTTCTGCCCACCGGAGAGCTCATGTGGAAAAGCGTCGGCCTGGTCGGGGTCCAGATCCACCTGCTGCAGCAATTCGGCGACCCGCCGGTCGCGTTCTGCGCCGTCCCGGTAGACCGAAGTTCTGGCTTTCGCATGGACCAGCAGGGCTTCCGCAATCTGCTGCCGGACCCTGCGCACCGGGTTGAGCGAATGCATCGCGCCTTGGAAGACGATCGAAGCCTCGGTCCAACGGACTGCGCGCAGTCTGCCCCAGCTCATGCCCGCCACGTCTTCGCCGCCCAGCGAGACCGTCCCCTCGACCAGGGCATTCGGCGGCAGCAGCCGCAGTGCGGACATGGCCAGGGTCGACTTGCCGCACCCCGATTCGCCGGCCAGGCCGACGGTAGCGCCCGGAGGCACGGTGAGCGTGACGCCGTCCACGGCTTGGATCCGGCCGGGTCCGGATCCGGTCTGCACCCGGTAGCTGATCGAGACGTTGTCGAAGGTCAGGGTGGGCATCGGGTCAGCGGCCTCTCAAAGCGGGGTTGACGACGGATTCCAAGGCCCGGCCGAGCAAGGTGAAACAAAGCACGACGACGACGATCGCCACCCCGGGCGGCAAGACGAACCACCAGAAACCGGCGGTCGCGGCCCCGGTGTCGAGGGCGGACTTGAGCATCGAACCCCAGGAGACCGTGCCGGGATCGCCCAGGCCGAGGAAGGACAGGGTCGATTCGGCGATCACCGCCGAGCCGACGGTCAGGGTGGTGTTGGCCAAGACCAAGGGCAGCACCGCAGGAAGCACGTGTTTGCCGATCACGTGCAGGTGCGTGGCGCCCAATGCCCAACTCCGTTCGATGTACGGGAGGGCTTCCACGGTCAGCGTCTGGGACCTGACCAGCCGGGCGGTTCCGGCCCACGAGGTCACGCCGATCGCCAGGATGATCACGAAGATCCCCGGACCGACCACGACCGAGAGCACGATCGCCAGGACCAGCCCCGGGATCACCAGGAAGAAGTCGATGACCCGTAGGAACACCGCCTGGGCGAAGCCGCTGAAGTGCCCGGCGCACATGCCCATCACGGTGCCGATCAGCATGGAGAGCGCGGTGGCCGAAAGGCCGACCAGAAGCGAGCTCCGGGCACCCCACAACAACATCGCGAGCACGGAACGGCCGGCCGGGTCGGTGCCCAGTGGAAAGGCCCAACTGGGCGGCTGGTTCTGTGCCGCCGTGGCTTTGGTGACGTCGAGGTTTTCGGCCGGTACGATCAGCGGGGCCAGCAAAGCCAAGCCGATGATGACCAGCAGCACTAGCAATCCGGCCAGGCCGGAGCGGTGCGCCGCGAACCCGGACCAGAGTTCTTTGCCGCGTTGCAGTCGTCGGGCGGCGGCCAGTTTGGCGGCGCTGCCGGATCTCGGGGTGCCGGTCGCGTTCATCCGGTGCGCAGCCTCGGATCGAGCACCCGGTAGGCCAGCTCGGCGCAGAAATTCATCAAGATCACGATTCCGGAAAAGACCACGAACGTCCCCTGCAGCAAGGGCAGGTCCGGAGTGGAGAGCGCGGTGAAGGTGAGGTACCCCAGACCCGGCCAGGAGAACACGGTTTCCACGGTCACCGCTCCGCCGATCAATCCGCCCAAGGTCAGGAAGACCAGGGTCACCGTGGGCAGCAATGCATTCGGCACTGCGTGTTTGCGCCGGACCTCGGCTTCACGCAGGCCTTTGGCCCGGGCCGTGGTCAAGTAATCCGAACTCATCTCCTCGATCAACGAGGCCCGCATCACCATGAGGTACTGGGCGTACACCACGGCAACCATGGTGACCAACGGAAGCACCAGATGCCGGGCCACGTCGAACAGATAGCCGAACCCGGTGTCGTCGCTGCCCGCGGTGACCATTCCGCCGGTCGGGAACCAGCGCAGACCGCCGCCGAAGATCAAGAGCAGCAACAGGCCGAGCCAGAAAGTGGGCACCGACCAGAACACCAGCGCCAGCCCGGTCTGGCCGCGGTCGAAAGCACTGCCGCGGCGCCACGCCGCGCGTTGCCCCAACCAGAGGCCCAGCAACAAGGAGATCACGGCGGCGGAACCGGTGAGCAGCAGAGTCGGCCCCAGGCGTTCCAGGATCAAACTCCCGACCGGACGGTTGAACGTGTAGGAGAGCCCCAAGTCGCCCTGCAGCAAGTCTGTGAGGTAGCGCCAGAACTGGGCCGGCAGGGGTTGGTCCAGGCCGTACTGCCGGCGCAGGAGCTCCAGCTGCTCGGCGCTCACCTGCCGGCCGGTGGACAAGGACCGCACCGGATCGCCGGGCAGCATCCGGAAGGCGAAGAAGCCCAGCAGCACCACCATGGCGAGCGAAATCGCCGCACCGCCGGCTTTGCGGCCGAGGTACCGCGGCCAGGACGCACCCTGGCGCGGGACCTCGGCCTCGGCGCCGAGCGTGCTGGCCTCGCTGCCGAGCGGAAGCGCCACAGGTTAGGCCCGGTCGTCCACCGAGGAGCGGCGGCTGCGGAACCAGAAGAAGCCGGCCAGTGCGAGCACTACGACGACGACGGCGGGGATCACCAACCACGCCCAGTTGAATCCAGCGGTTGCGCCCGCCGAGTCGACGGGCGTGGCGCTGTAGATGCCCCACGGGCCGTTCTGTTCGCTGATCACACCGTTCTGCGCCGGTTGGGTCACGAAGCCGCCGAAACGGTCCGAGCGGTATGCCTCGAGCATGTTGGGGTAGTAGATCACATTGTTGACCGCTGCATCGTAAATCAGTTTCTGCGCCTGCTGGACCAACGCGCTGCGCTTCTGCTGATCCAATTCCACGTGCTGCTGCTTGTAGAGTGCATCGAATTCCGGAAGGCAGAGCCCGTTTTCGGAGACTCCGCCGGTGCCGTCGGACTGCGTCGGCAAGGCCGAGCACTGGTTGATCGACAACTGGTAATCCGGGTCCGGGGCCATGCCCCAGCCGGTGAAGGCCAGATCGTAGTTCGCCGCCCCGAGATCGTCGTTGACCTGCAGATTCGCTTTCATCGACACGGTGAGTTCGATGCCGATGTCCTTGAGCCAGGGTTTGATGTAATCGGCCATCTGCTGCGCAGTGGCGTCGGTGCTGCGGCCGAGCAGGCGCAGCTGCAATGGCTTGCCGGTCTTGTCGAGGCGGATTCCGTCGGGACCCTTGGCGTAGCCGTTCTCGTCGAGGAGCTTGTTCGCCGCAGCGGGGTCGAACGACAAGCCCAGGCCTTGCGCGGGCAGGGCGTAATCCGGGTACGCGGCAGGCACTTCGCCGGTGCCGGGCTGACCGAGGCCCTGCAGGACTTTTTCCAGCAGCGTCTTGTTGTCCACGGCCATCACGATCGCTTTGCGAACGTTGAGGTCCTGCAACGCCGGATTGGTGTCGCCCATCAGTTCCCCGCTTTGGGTTTTGGTCCCCGGGTTGATGCCGAGTCCGACGTAACGGGTGCCCATCCCGGCGTTCGTGGTGATTCCGGCTTCCCCTTTGAGCGCTTCATACTGTGCCGGTGTCAGCCGGCTGACAATGTCGACTTCACCGGTTTTCAAGGCCTGGACGGCAGCGTCGCCGTTCTTGTAGGGAACCCAGATGACGCCGTCGACCTTGGCTTTGCCCTGCCAGTAGTTGGGGTTGGCCTTCATGGTCACGCCGGCGGACTTGTCGTAGCTGCCCACCGTGAACGGGCCGGAACCGACGGAGTCTTTGTCATTGGCGAAAGTTGCCGGATCGGAGACCTTGGACCAGATGTGCTCCGGCAGGATCGGCAGCTGGGTCCCGGGGTTGGGTGCTTGCGCCGCGGTCAGCGTGATCACCAGAGTCTGCGGATCTTTCGCGACCACACCCGCCACGCTTTCCAGCAAAGTGCCATTGGCGGTTTTCAGGGCATCGTTGGCCTTGATCGCGTTGAAGGTCCAGGCTGCGTCGTTCGCGGTGATCGGTTCCCCATCGGACCATTTGCGCCCCTCGGGCAGGTTGAAGGTCCACACTTTGCCGTCGGGAGAGGTTTCCCATTTGTCCGCCATGCCGGGGACCGGGGTGTTGTCTTCCGGGCCGAACGCAACCAGGTTCTGGTACTGCAATGCGAGGACTTTGCTCGCGGAGGCGGTGATCGCGGTGAACGGATTGAGCGAGTCGATGTCGCCGGTCATCGCGATCTTGAGATTGTTCGGCGCGTCTGCGGCGATCGCCGGCGGGGCGGCCAGCGCCAAAGGCGCGGAAGCCAAGCCGACGCCCAGCAGTACTGCGGCAAAGCGCCGGGTGAAGCGAAGCGCGGCTCGATTCGGTGAATGCTGGCCAATCATCGGTCTAGCTGCCACAGGGTTCCCCTTTGGTGTTGTCGCTGGGTCGTTGTCGTCAGACATCGGCCCACGCTCCACCGCTGCGGCTGCTGCTCGTCCGCGCCGGAGGATCCGCTGATTGCCGGACGGTTTCGGGTGAACGGCGCAGCGATGGAGAGCGTGCCAGTCCCGATTATATATCCTTCGAACTGACGAAACGCCGGCGAGGCCGGCTGCGGCCTCAGGAATCCAGCAATGCGGCCTGGAGCCGGCCGTGGTGCCGGGACAGGAGCCCGTCGGCCTGCGCTGCATCCACCCCGGCCAGGACCATCAGAATCGCGGTTTTCACCGACCCCTGGGCGGCCTGCAGCGCGGCCTGCGCGGCTTCCGCCGGCGCGTCGGTGGCGAGCATCACCGTGCGTTCGCTGCGCGCCCGGAGTTTCGCATTGCTGGCTTGGAAATCGACCATCAAATTGCGGTACGTTTTGCCCAACCGCACCATGACGATGGTGCTGATCATGTTCAGCACCAGTTTTTGCGCGGTGCCGGCTTTCAGCCGGGTCGAACCGGCGAGGAACTCGGGGCCGAGTTCCACCTCGAGGGCCAGTTCGGCCGCAGCACCCAGCGGCGAATCCGGGTTGCAAGCGAAGCCCACCGTGAAAGCTCCGGCTTCGGCAGCCTGGGCGATCGCGGCCAGCACATAGGGGGTTCGGCCGGAGGCCGAGATGCCGACCACTGAATCAGTCGGCTGCAGACCCAGGGCGGCGAGGTCGGCACGCCCGGCCTCCGCATCGTCTTCGGCGTTTTCCACGGCGTTGCGCAGCGCCGGTTCGCCGCCGGCCAGAAGGCCGCGTACCAGGCCCGGATCGGTGCCGAAGGTCGGCGGGCATTCGCTCGCGTCCAATACTCCGATCCGGCCGGGAGTGCCGGCGCCGACGTAGACCAACCGGCCGCCTTGGGCCATCCGGGCGGCTATTTCATCGATTGCGGCGCTGATCCGCGGCAATACCACCGCGATCGCCGCGGGGACCTTCTGGTCTTCCCGGTTCATCGCCTGGACCAGGTCCAAGGTGCCCATGCCGTCCAGATCGGTGAGCTCCGGGTGGCTTTGTTCCGTGCTGAGGGCGCCCAGTTCGGTGCGCAGTTCGGCGGCTTGATCGGAAGGTTTCATCGGCTCGGCTTTCTGCAGATTGTGGTTTGGCGGTGCCGCGCCGCGGTGCCCCGCAGCGCGGTCAACGTTTGTCGATCGTGCTTTCCAAGCGGCTCTGCCTGCGCTGCAGCATGTCGAGCGCCAGTTCCGCGGGCAGACCGGTCAGCAGGATCAAGATCGCTGCCTTCGCGGAACCGCCGACCGAACCCAGGGTGAGTGCTGCGGTGAGCGCATCGACCCCGGTCGCGGCCATGACCACGTGCTCGTTGCGGGACGGCGACTGCGCGCTGCCGGTGTGCAGGTCCAGCGTCGCGGTACGTCCCGATCGACCGGAGCAGGCCAGTGCCAGGGTCGCGATCAGGTTCACCAGAAGTTTCGCTGCGATCTCGTTCGGGCCTCCGGCGCCGGCTGGAATCTCGATCGCGAGCGCGCCGGAGCGGTCCGCGGATTGCCGGACGGCCCGGGCATAATCGCAATCCTCGCCGGAGCCGAGGACCAGCACCGCGTCCCGTTGGTTCAGGTCGAGGGCCAACATGTCGGCGGCTCCGGCCAGGCCATCCCGGAGGCCTCCGGTCCGGCGCGCGGCCGCCGAGGGTCCGGCTCCGCCGGCGAATGCTTCGACCGGCGATTGGGTGGCGTCGGCGGTCAGCATGCCGATCCGGCCGGGTTGCTCGGCGGCTACGAGGAAGACCCGGCCCCGGCCGGCCAGCCGGCTGCCGAGCCGGCTGGCGGCCCGTTCGATCCGCTCGGCGGAACCCCAGGAGCCAAAGCAATCCTGATCGGGCCGGCGGTTCAGCAGGGCGACGAGTTCCTCCGGGCGTGGATCGGAGAGGTCCACCCAGGGATGGCGGGCTGCGGCCTCGAGGAGCGGTTCCAGGCCGGTGGTCGCGTCGGCACGGGACTCTGCCATCGGATGACCTTTCGAGGGCATGCGGCTGCCCGGAGAACGAAGCGTGAAAGTTTCTTACACAATCATACGGCAGGTTGTAAATATTAGAATTTACGGAATTGCCGGATGCCGCAACCAGCCGGCGGTTCCGGAGGTTCCGGGCATCCGGCAATCCGCCACGCCGCGGACACGCTACCCTGAACTGGGGGGAGAAAGGTCGAATATGTCAGATTTCCAGGCGCTGATCAGCTCCCATTTGAACGAACTCACGCCGGCCGCGCATCGGGTGGCTTCCGTGATCGTCGACGACTTGCGTGCGGCGGTCAATCTCACGATTTCCGAGCTGGCGGTCAAAGCCGGCACCTCCGAGCCCACCGTGTTGCGGTTTTGCCGGGTGCTCGGATTCCGCGGGTATCCCCAACTGCGGCTTGCTTTGGCGGCCGAAGTCGGCCGCAATGCCGGGGCCGAAGAAGGGCTCGGCTTGTCGGAGACCGCGCTGCGGGCCGAAGATTCGTTGGCCGACGTCGTGGCCAAAGTCCGGTTCAACGAAACCCGGGGCATCGACCAGACGCTGGCCGGCGTGGACCTGGCGAATCTGGACAAGATCGCCCGGGTGCTCGACGACGCCGCCAAAATCCACCTCTACGGCGTGGGCGCCGGCGATCTGGTGGCGCGGGACATGTATTACAAATTGTTCCGGATCGGCCGCAATGCCGCGGTGTACAGCAATCCGCACGATGCGTTGATGGCCGGTGCGCTGCTGGGCAAGCGGGACGTGGTGATGGCGTTTTCGCATAGTGGAACCACCGCTTTCACGCTCGATTTCGTCACTACCGCGCGGAAGCACGGGGCCCGTGCGGTGGTGCTGACCAATGCCCCGGGATCCCCGCTGGAGCTGGAAGCGGATTTCTCGATGCGCACCGAAGTGCGCGAATCGCCCTTCCGGTCCGGGGCGATGTCGTCGAGGCTCGCGCAGCTGGCGTTGATCGATTGCATTTTCATCGCGGTGGCCCAACGCCGTTACGATGCCACGGCACGTGCGCTCGAACTCACCCGCGAAGTGGTGGCTCCGGCGCAGCGGCGCGATTTCTCGCTGTGAAGCCCGGCAGGGTGAAGCTCAGCGTGCGGTCAATCGGCGCACCGCGGCCTGGGCGCTGACCCGGGAGGACCCGAACGTGGTCAACGTCGGTACGGTCAAATCGGTACCGGCCAGCCCGGTGTTGAGGCAGATCAGTTCCGGGTTGGCGGCAGCCAGCCGGGCGAGCTCCCGACGCTGCTCCGGGTCCGCCTGCGAAATCTGCGCATCGATGATCACCAGATCCGGCGTGGCGTTCTGCTGCAGGTCGAATTTCTCCGCGAAGGCGATGCTGAAATAGTCGAGGCTGCGTCCGACGGCCATATTGGGATCACGGCGCAGGTCTTTGATCGACAGCCGGCCGGCGTCGAGCACCGAGTCGGGCAGCCTGGCCGACCCCTGACAGGCTCGGGCTGCTACTGCGACCCAGTCCGGACCGGAGGCGTCTGAGGCGGTCGGCTGCGGGGCCTGCAGCCGGGCGGTCAGCCTTTGGTTGCGCCGGTACGCTTCGGTGAGCCGTTCCCTGGGGATTTCGCCGCTTTCGACGGCGGCGAGCAAGGCATCCCGGATCTCCAGGTAGTCGGCCTCGTCGACCGTCGGGCCGGTCGGCTGGGCAACGCCGTCGCGCGGGTTGTCCGGATTCCCCACGCACAGCAAATCGGCGCCGGCCAGAATCGCCCGCACCGCGCCGCGGCCCGAGCCGATGGTCGCGCGGATCGCCGCCATGTCCAAAGCATCGGTGGCCAGGACGCCGTCGAACCCGGTATCGCGGAGCATCGCGAGCGCCTCAGGGTTGATCGTCGCGGGGGCGTCGCCGAGGTCGCTGAGCACGATGTGCGCGGTCATCACGGCCATGGCGCCGGCCTCGGCAGCGGCCTGGAAGGGCGGCAGGTGTTCGGAGACCAACCGGGCCAGATCGAAGTCCAGGACCGGCAGGCCCAGGTGCGAATCGGTGTGCGTGTCGCCGTGCCCCGGGAAGTGCTTGGCGCAGGCGGCGACGCCGGCGCTCTGGATGCCGCGGACCATCGCCGCGGTGTGCCTGGCCACCAGGTCGGTTTCGGAGCCGAAGGAGCGGACTCCGATCACCGGGTTCATCGGATTGGTGTTCACGTCCGCGACCGGGGCGATGGTGAGGTTGATCCCGTACTCCCGGCAGAGCCTGCCGATCCATGCGCCGGCGGCCGCAGTGAGCTCCGGGTCGTCGATCCGGCCCAGGACCGCGGCGCCGGGCAGCTCCGATCCGGTCTTGCTCTGCAGCCGGGTGACGTTGCCGCCTTCTTCGTCCACACCGATGATCGCGGCCGGGTTGAGCTCCCGGATCTGCTGCGACAGCCCGGTCAGTTGTGCTGCGGATTCGATGTTCTGCCGGAAGTAGACGACGCCGGCCAAGCCTTCACGCAACGCGGTGCGCAACCAGTCCGGCAAAGTTGCGCCCAGGAAGCCGGGCCAGATCACGCCGTTGACTTCGCGCAGCAGGTTCTCAGAGGTCATCCGCCGAACCTATGTTCCGGCCCGTGGCACTGTCAATTGCGGTGCGTTCGATTGCCGGGCCGGGCCCGTCCAGCTAGAGATACAACATGCCGCAATTTGTTTCGGTAGAATTCGTGCATGAATGGCGAACCCAAGGAAAGCACAGTCAGCGGCAGGCGGCGGATCGTGCCGGCGAACGGTGCCAAACTGGCGGTATTCGAATACGGTTTGGCGGCCGGGCCGGGTGTGGACACCGTGGTCCTGCTGCACGGTTACCCGGACGACCACCGAATGTGGCGGCCAGTGATCGAACAGCTGGCCGGCGATTTCCACATCGTCGCCTACGACACCCGCAACGCCGGTGAATCCTGGGTGGACACGGCCGGGTTGGCGCCATTCCGGATCCGCTACCTGGTTGATGACTTTTACACCGTGCTCGAGGCGCTGGACGTGCCGAAAGCCCATATCGTGGCCCACGATTGGGGCGCGGTCCAGGCCTGGGCGGTGGTCCGGGACGAGCGTGCCGAGGCTGCCGTGGCCTCGATGCTTTCCGCTTCCGGGCCGGACACCGCGCATTTGAAGCGCTGGTACCGGGACCGGCTGTCCCGGTTCGCCACGGTCCCGCAAGGACTGAACCAATTGCTCAAATCCTGGTACATCTGGATGTTCCAGCTGCCGAAGCTGCCGGAATTGGCGGTGCCGAAAATCATCGGCAGGCTGCCTGCGGACTACGACCGGGGCAACAATGCGGTGCGCGGCATCGCGCTGTACCGGGCCAACGTCGGAATCCGGAACGTGCGCCGGCCGGCCGGCCTGGCGCCGGCCGGTGCGGTGCTGCGCAAGCGGACCGAGGTGCCGGTGCTGTTGGCCAACGCGCAACGGGACAAATACGTCTCGCCGGACCTTGCCGAAGGCGTCAGCGCCTGGGCGCCGGCGCTGGAACAGCTCACGGTGCCCGGCGGCCATTGGTGGCCGGCCCAGGATCCGGAAGCCTTCGCCGCCGTGGCCGCGGACTGGATCGGCCGGAACCGCTAGCCCCTCGGGTGGCATAAACTGTCGGTATCCCACCGAACCTGCCGGCTCCAGCGATCTGGGGTTGCGGCTGACTTTCTGGAGATTTTGTGACTTCTGTGCAGTTCGATCTGGTCCCCGTCCGCAGAGCGTTGATCTCGGTCTACGACAAAACCGGAGTCGAAGAGTTGGCGGCGGGTCTGCACCAGGCGGGGGTGGTGATCGTTTCGACCGGGTCCACGGCGGCCCGGATCCAAGCCGCCGGAATCCCGGTGACCGGGGTGGAAGAGGTCACCGGATCGCCGGAGATGCTCGATGGCCGGGTCAAGACCCTGCACCCGCGGATCCATGCCGGGATCCTTGCGGACCGGCGCTTGCCGGACCATGTCCAGCAACTCACCGACCTGCAGATCGAAGCCTTCGATCTGGTCGTGGTGAACCTCTACCCGTTCGTGGAGACGGTTCGTTCCGGTGCGGAACGCGACGACGTGGTGGAGCAAATCGATATCGGCGGTCCGTCGATGGTGCGTGCGGCAGCGAAGAACCACGCTTCAGTGGCCGTGGTGGTGGACCCGGCGCGTTATCCGGAGGCGGTCGCGGCGGCCCAGCACGGCGGCTTCAGCTTGGCGCTGCGCCAACAATTGGCTGCTGCGGCGTTCGCGCACACCGCCGCCTATGACAATGCGGTCGCTTCCTGGACTGCGGCCCAGTTCGGCGACGGCAGCGGTCCGGAGAACCCCTGGCCGCCCTATACCGGGCTGGCGTTGGAACGTTCCGAGGTGCTGCGTTACGGCGAGAACCCGCATCAGGCCGCGGCGCTCTATGTGGACAAGGCGGCGGCCCCCGGAATCGCCCAGGCCGATCAGTTGCACGGCAAGGCCATGAGCTACAACAATTTCGTCGATGCCGACGCCGCATTGCGTGCGGCCTTCGATTTCGACGAACCCGCGGTGGCGATCATCAAGCACGCGAACCCCTGCGGCATCGCGGTCGCCTCGGCCGGTGCCGAGGACCCGGTGGCGGATGCGCATGCCCGGGCCCACGCCTGCGACCCGATGAGCGCCTACGGCGGCGTGATCGCGGTCAACCGACCGGTGACCGCGGGGCTCGCGGCGAATCTCAAGGGCGTGCTGACCGAGGTCATCATTGCGCCGTCGTTCGAACCCGCGGCGCTGGAGCGGTTGCAGCTGCGCCAGGACATCCGGTTGCTCACGTTGCCCGATGGCTACCACCGGGACCCCACCGAATACCGGCAGGTCTCCGGCGGCATGCTGGTGCAGATGGTGGACACCATCGACGCCGAGGGCGATGACCCGGCGAACTGGACGCTCGTGGCCGGCGAGCCGGCGGACGAAGCCACGCTGGCCGATTTGGCCTTCGCCTGGCGGGCCATCCGGGCCGCGAAGTCGAATGCGATCCTGCTCGCCCACGACGGTGCCGCGGTCGGCGTCGGGATGGGCCAAGTCAACCGGGTGGACTCCTGCAAATTGGCGGTGGAGCGGGCCAATACCCTGGCCCTGGACGCGGCCGGCAATCCGATCGAGCGCGCCCGCGGCGCGGTGGCCGCATCGGATGCATTCTTCCCGTTCGCGGACGGGTTGCAGATCCTGCTCGACGCCGGAGTGCGCGCCGTGGTGCAGCCGGGCGGGTCGAAGCGCGACGACGAAGTGGTTGCCGCTGCAGCTGCCGCGGGCGTCACGATGTACCTCACCGGAGCCCGGCACTTCTTCCACTGAGGTTCGTTTGGCGGACCCAGGCGTGCCGGCCGGGACGTCCCAGCGGGCGGCACCGCCCGCTGGGACGTCCCGGTTGGCCCCAGTGAGTTTGCTCACTCGGTGGGATACCGCCGCTGCGGATTTAGTGCGGCACAAGCCCGCGTGGCATAGTGGGGGTGGAGAATTCCCTGAAAATATCTGGGGCCCCACCCACCGGCCAGGACCATATTCCTGAAATCCTCGGTCGCGCGTGACGTCTGGCCCCTTAGCACTGAGGAGACCATAGTGTCTGAAGCGTCCAAGATCAAGGTAGTGGGCCCCGTCGTCGAACTCGATGGCGATGAGATGACCCGCATCATCTGGCAGTTCATCAAAGACCGCCTGATCCACCCCTACCTCGACATCGATCTGCGTTACTACGATCTGTCCATCCAGAACCGTGACGCCACGGACGACCAAGTGACCATCGACGCGGCCAACGCGATCAAGGAGCACCACGTCGGCGTCAAGTGCGCCACGATCACCCCGGACGAAGCCCGGGTGGAGGAATTCGGCCTGAAGAAGATGTGGGTCTCGCCCAACGGGACCATCCGCAACATCCTCGGCGGCGTGGTCTTCCGCGAGCCGATCATCATCTCCAACATCCCGCGCCTGGTGCCGGGTTGGAACAAGCCGATCATCATCGGCCGCCATGCCTTCGGCGACCAGTACCGCGCCAGCAACTTCAAGGTCCCCGGCCCGGGCACCCTGACGCTGACCTTCACCCCGTCCGACGGAGGCGAAGAGATCAAGCAGGAAGTCGTCACCTACCCGGAAGCGGGCGGCGTCGCGATGGGCATGTACAACTTCAACGACTCGATCAAGGACTTCGCCCGGGCCAGCTTCGCTTATGGCCTGCAGCGCAACTACCCGGTGTACCTTTCCACCAAGAACACCATCCTGAAGGCCTACGACGGCCAGTTCAAGGACATCTTCCAGGAGATCTTCGACAACGAGTTCAAGGACCAGTTCGAAGCCGCAGGCATCACCTACGAACACCGTTTGATCGACGACATGGTCGCTTCCGCGATGAAGTGGGAAGGCGGCTACGTCTGGGCCTGCAAGAACTACGACGGCGACGTCCAGTCGGACACCGTGGCGCAGGGCTTCGGTTCGCTCGGCCTGATGACTTCGGTGCTGATGACCCCGGACGGCAAGACCGTCGAAGCTGAGGCCGCACACGGCACGGTGACCCGGCACTACCGCCAGCACCAGCAGGGCAAGCCCACCTCCACGAACCCGATCGCCTCGATCTTCGCGTGGACCCGTGGCCTGATGCACCGCGGCAAGATCGACAACACCCCCGAGGTGGTCAGCTTCGCGGAGACCCTCGAGGACGTCGTCATCAAGACCGTCGAATCCGGAAAGATGACCAAGGACCTCGCGCTCCTGGTCAGCCCGGATCAGCCGTTCCTGACCACCGAGGACTTCTTGGCGGCTTTGGACGAGAACCTTTCGGCCCGGTTGGCTGGCTGACCCCGGGTTTTGAAATGGCGCCCCCTGGTGGGGCGCCATTTTCGTGTCCGGATGCGGAACTGGATGACGCCGGATGACAGTTCTGAGCGAACTCCAAGGTTGGATTGCCATGATCGTGGTTCAGCACGGGCGGGTGCTTGTTTTTGACAACCGACGAAAGGGTTAATCGTGGCCATCAACGACCACTTGCCTGCTAAAAATCCCGTGTCGACTCAGATCGGCCTGACCATTCTGCGGGTGTTCCTGGGCGCAATGCTCGTCATCCAGGGCAGCCAGAAGCTGCTCGCCGGCCCGCAGGGCTTCATCGGTTACGTCCAGAGTCTGGGCGCCCCGGTTCCGGAACTCGCCGGATGGTTGGTGATGCTCGGTGAATTCGGTCTGGGCATCGCCTTGATCCTGGGCGTATTCACCAGGGTCGCGGCGGGCCTGGTGGCACTGATGATGTTTCTGATCTGGTTGGCCACCGCGGCCGGCCAACCGTTGTTCACCGAGGCGCCGGGTATCACCGCCGGCTTGCTCTGGTTCTACTTCGCCGCCGCCCTGGCGCTGCTCTTCAGCGGCGGCGGCAGCCTTGCCGTGGAGCGGCTTTTCGGCCGCAAAAACACGGCTCCGGCGGAACGGATCCCGGATCCACAGCCAACCGTGACGGTGTGATCCGCACCGCATTCCGAACAAGAACGCAACCGCCTGTTTCGCTCCTGGAAACAGGCGGTTGCTTTTTGCCCGGATTGGCTGCACAATCACGTGAGGTAGATCACATTTGGTAACGATTCCGACCTGAATTCGTTATCTGAAATTTCCAGCAAGAGTATGTCCAAAAATAGCCAATTGGCTGTAGTGTTCTGGATCATATTCGGTATAGCGCCGGGACAATCCGCATGCCCGCACATACCGCAGTTGGGAAGGGAAACAATGAAGCGATCCAAGGTCCTCGCAACGTTGGCCATTGTGGCAACGGCTGGGCTTTTTATGAGTTCCTGCGCAAACCAGGCCGCAACATCGGGGGATAGCGGCTCGGCAAGCGGAGGGAAAGTCAACATTCCGTCCATTTCCAAGGTGGATGTTCCGGCCAATGCGGTGCTGCCGAAGGGCGACGGGAAGGCCGTCTGCCCGGCCAACACCACCTTGGCCTACATCGGTGCCGAAACCGGAGCGAATGCCCAACTCGGCATCAACATCTACAACGGCATCCAGCTGGCGATCGACCAGCACAACGCGAACAACCCAGGCTGCCAGGTGAAGTTCAGCAAGTACGACACCGAAGGTTCGCCGGACAAAGCCAACGGCCCGGTCACCCAGGTGACCAATCAGCCCGATGTGCTCGGCGTCGTCGGCCTGCCGTTCTCCGGCGAGTCGAAGGCCACCGGAAACATTTTCGAGCAGGCCGGTCTGGTGCACATCACGCCCTCGGCAACGGCGCCGGTGCTGACCACCAACGGCTGGACCACCTTCTTCCGCGGTTTGGGCAATGACTCGGTGCAAGGCCCGGCCGCAGCGAAATTCCTCACCGGAAAGCTCGGGGCCAAGAAGATCTTCGTCGTGCAGGACGATTCCGAGTACGGGATCGGCCTGGGCACCGCGATGTCCAGTGCCCTGAGCAAAGACAATCTGGTCGGCACCGAGAAGGTGACCACCGCGCAGAAGGACTTCTCCGCGGTGATTTCCAAGATCCAGAATGCCAAGGCAGATGCGGTGTTCTACGCCGGTTACTACGCGGAGGGCGCGCCCTTCGACCAGCAGCTGGTGAACAAAGGCTGGGAAGGCGTCTTCCTGGGGCCGGACGGTTCCAAGGACGATCAGTTCATCAAGCAAGCCGGTGAAGCGTCCTCGAATGCCTACTTCACCTGCGCTTGCATCCCCGGCGAACTGATTCCGGATTTCGCGACCGAATACAAGAAGATCTCCAACGGGGTGGAACCCGGAACCTACTCGATCGAGGGTTATGACGCCGCCACGGTGCTGCTGGCCGGCATCGATGCCGGCAAACAGACCCGGGCCGACTTGCTCGCCTGGGTGAAGTCCTACGACAAGAGCGGGTTGAGCAAACCGTACAAGTGGGACGCCAAGGGGGAGTTGGCGACGCCTACCGTGTACGGATACAAGGTCGAAAACGGCAAGATCGTGCCAGTAGGCCCGATCAGCTGAGTATGGCAGGCACCGGTGTTGCGGGGCTGCCATGCGGCGGCCCCGCAACACCGGCCTGGATCCGTTCGGACTGAATCTTTCACTCGGCATCGTCAGGACCACACTCAATGCTCGCAACCTTCATCCACGCTGTTCCGCAACTTGTCCCTACTGACGGCGAATGGATTACCTTCGACGTCAATTCATTGGCGCAGAATTTCTGGAGCGTCACCTTCGACGGCCTCACCTTCGGGGCCATTTACGCGCTCGTCGCCCTGGGCTACACCCTGGTTTACGGTGTGCTCAACCTGATCAACTTCGCCCATTCGGAAGTCTTCATCGTCGGTTGTTACGGCGTCGTCTTCACGCTCACTGCCTTGGGCTTCGGCCCCTCCGCACCGCGGCTGGACATCTGGTCGATCATGCTCAATCTGGTTTTGGCCATGGTGGTGGCGATGATCCTCTCCGCGGTGACGGCGTTCGTGATCGAACGCCTCGCCTACCGGCCGTTGCGCCGGAAGAATGCGCCGCGCCTGGTCTTCCTGATCACCGCGATCGGCGCTTCGTACACCATCCAGTACCTGATCTTCCTCTGGCGCGGGGCCAACCCGGAGCCGGCGGTGATCATGTTCAAGCCGACCCCGGTTTTCGAAATCTTCGGCTCGATCATCGACTCGCAGCAGATCGTGATCGTGGTGGCCGCGTTCATCATGATGGTCATCGTGGACCAATTCATCCGCCGATCGCGCACCGGCCGGGGCATCCGGGCGGTGGCCCAAGATCCGGACACCGCGACCCTGATGGGGGTCAACAAAGACCGGATCATCGTCACGACCTTCGTCATCGGCGGAGTCCTGGCCGGTGCAGCAGCCCTCTTCTACGTCATGAAGGTGCCCTCCGGTGTGGTCTACAGCGGCGGCTTCGTGCTGGGCATCAAAGCCTTCGCGGCCGCAGTGCTCGGCGGCATCGGAAACGTCCGCGGCGCATTGCTCGGCGGTTTGCTGCTGGGCTTGATCGGCAACTACGGACAAATCCTGCTCGGGAATTCGCAATGGACCGACGTCGTCGCCTTCGTGGTGCTGGTGCTCGTGCTGCTGATCCGGCCGCAAGGAATTCTGGGCCAGTCCCTGGGAAGGAGCAAAGCATGACCTCGACTATCAGTGGATCTGCGCAGCAGAACAAGAAGCAAAAACGGGGTCTGTTCGGCGGACTGGGCGAACGCTGGCGCGGGTTGCCCCGGCCGGTGCAATGGCTCTGGTTGCTGATCGTGGTCGGATTGGCCTACGCCCTTCCAGTGCTCAACCCGCCGATCATCACCACGGAGCCCGGCAACAACTTCGCCCTGGCCTGTTTCGCGATGGCGGTTTTCGCCTTGGCAGCGGTCGGCTTGAACATCGTGGTCGGCTATGCGGGCCTGCTCGACCTGGGCTATGTCGCTTTCTTCGCGGTGGGCGCCTACACCACGGCGATGCTCACCAGCCCGGATTCGCCGTTCGTGAAGATCCCCTACTTGTGGACCATTCCGGTAGCGATGGCGGTGACCATGTTCTTCGGCGTGGTCCTGGGTGTGCCGACCTTGCGGTTGCGCGGCGACTACCTGGCCATCGTGACGCTCGGCTTCGGCGAAATCATCCGGATCCTGGCCACCATCATCCCCGCGATGAAAGGCCAGGTCGGCTTCCAGAACATCGGACGCCCGCCCGGCGACGGGCCGGACGGCGTGCCGATCTTCAACAACTCCAATGGAGTGCCTTGGTATTGGCTCACCCTCACCGTGATCATCGTGGTGCTGCTGCTGGTCGGCAACTTGGAACGCAGCCGGGTGGGCCGGGCCTGGGTCTCGATCCGCGAGGATGAAGACGCGGCGGAGATCATGGGGGTGCCGACCTTCAAGTACAAAGTCTGGGCTTTCGCCATGGGCGCGGCCGTGGGCGGCATGTCCGGTGCGCTCTTCGCCGGGGCCACCGGATTCGTGAACAACCAGAAGTTCGACGTGCAGACCTCGGTGCTGTTCCTTGCCGCAGTGGTGCTCGGCGGGGCCGGAAACAAGGTGGGTGCGATCATCGGCGGTGCGATCGTGGCCTATGTGCCGCTGCGCTTCACCGCGATCGCGGATTACAAGTATTTGATCTTCGGGCTCGCCCTGGTGCTGCTGATGATCTTCCGCACGCACGGTTTGCTGGCAGCGCGGCAGCAGTTGCTGGCGTACAGCCGGCGGGCTTACCACCGGCTCCGGAAAAAGCCCGACGACGTCGGCAGCTCCGAATCCGGTGGATCGCCCAATGACGGAGTCCAGATCAAGGGGGCACAAGCATGAGCCACGTCGGCGGAAGCGATGCGCTCGCCGAGGAAATCGCGGAGAAGGTGGCGCCGGACCGCGAGATCGGCGTCGCAATCGGCGATGATTTGGTCCAGGTGCAGAATCTGACGGTCAAATTCGGCGGTCTGGTGGCGCTCGACGATGTTTCGTTCACGATCAAACGCGGCGAGATCCTGGGCTTGATCGGTCCCAACGGGGCCGGCAAGACCACCTGCTTCAATGCCATGACCGGAGTCTACAAACCGAGTTCGGGGAAGGTGCTGCTCGAGGGGCATTCCATCGGAGGGCGCCGCAAGCACAAAATCACCCAGCTCGGGTTGGCCCGGACCTTCCAGAACATCAGGCTCTTCAGCGAAATGACCGCTTTGGAGAACGTCGTGGTGGGCTTGGACGCCAGGCACCGGACCAGCGTGCTCGGCGCTTTGCTCCGATTGCCCCGGCATGTCCGGGAGGAGAAGAGTTCGATCGACCGGGGCATGGCTTTGCTCGAGTTCGTCGGGATCGCCGAATTCGCCGGTACCCTGGCGAAGAACCTGCCGTATGGCCATCAGCGCCGATTGGAGATCGCACGGGCGCTGGCCACGGATCCCAAAGTGCTCTGTCTGGACGAACCCGCCGCCGGCTTCAACCCGGCGGAAAAAGAAGAGCTGATGACGCTGATCCGGGCGATCCGCGACGACGGCTACACGGTCTTGCTGATCGAGCACGACATGCGTTTGGTCATGGGGGTCACCGACCGGATCGTGGTGCTGGAGTTCGGCAAGAAGATCGCTGACGGTCCACCGCATGAAATTCGGGAAGATCCGAAAGTCATTGCCGCATATCTGGGGGAGCCCGAAGATGACCTTGCTTGAGTTGAACGACGTTTCGGTCTTCTACGGCCGGATCCAGGCGATCCACAATATGTCCTTCAGCGTGGAACAGGGCGAAATCGTGTCCTTGATCGGGGCCAATGGCGCCGGGAAAACCACGACCATGAAGACCATCTCCGGGTTGCTCAATCCGAGTTCCGGTTCGATCACCTTCGAGGGTGCGGACATCACCAAGATGAAGGCGCACATCCGAGTGGTCCAGGGCATTTCGCAGGCACCGGAAGGCCGGGGGATTTTCCCCGGCATGACGGTGGCCGAGAATCTGGACATGGGTGCCTTCGGACGCGCCGACAAAACTGGGATGGATGCTGATCTGGATCGGGTTTTCGACCTGTTCCCGCGGCTCAAGGAGCGGCAAAAGCAGCTCGGCGGCACGATGTCCGGTGGCGAGCAGCAAATGCTCGCGATCGGCCGGGCGCTGATGTCGAACCCGAAGCTGCTGCTCTTGGACGAACCGTCGATGGGCCTGGCCCCGCAGTTCATCCGGCAGATCTTTTCGATCATCAGCGAAATCAACAAGCAGGGCACCACGGTGCTTTTGGTGGAGCAGAACGCGAATCAGGCGCTGGCCCGGGCGGACCGGGCCTTCGTCCTGGAAACCGGGGCGATCACCCAGCGTGGCACCGGCAAGGAACTGCTGGCGAATCCGGCCATCAAAGAAGCCTATTTGGGGGTGGCCTGAGTGCCGGAACACACAGCACGGCGGGACGACGACGGTGCGACCGGTCTCGGCGCAGTGCGCACCCGGAAGCCACGGCGACTGATGCTGGCCGGCGGGTCCGCAGCGCTGATTTCAGCACTGCTGTTTGCCGCGCCGCCGGCCGGAGCGGCAATCCGACCGGCGGTCGCGGTGCAGGGGCAGGAACAGATCGCCTTTTTCGGCTCGGTGGAAGAGTGCCGCGCCAAGGAGGCGTATTTCCGGGAAAACCTGGCGATCATCGTGCGCAAATGCGGGTGGGCCGGCGAAAGCATGCCGGTTTCGCAACGCTGGTACTTCACCTACCGGTTGACCTGAGTCTTCGCCGCGGGCCCGGTGCCGTGCTCAGAGTTCGAGCGCGACGCCGGGCACCGGCAGGACCAAGCGTGCCGCAATGCCGGCGGACTCGAAGCTCGCCTCAAGTTCGGCACGTCCTTCGCTGAAATGCGCCCAGCCTTCGCTGTGCACCGGAACCACGACGGCGTCGGGCATCAACCGTGCGGCTTCGGCGGCTTGTTCCGCGGTCAAGGTGAGCGGCGCGCCGTCGAACAGTTCGGTGCGGGCTGCCCCGGTGAACAACACCGCCACGGCGATATCCGGGAAACCCGCCGCCACGGCTTCGACGATCTTCAATGAGGCGTTGTCGCCGGATACATAGACGGTGGGCGCACCTGCCGCCTCCAGCACGAAGCCGACCACTTCGCCGACTTCGGCTTCCACGGTGGCGTTGTCGATCTCTTCCGGCCCGTGCAACGCCGGTACCGCGGTGACCAGGGTTCCGTTGACCTCGGCTGATTCCCAGGGGTGCAGCCCGAGCACCCCGCTGATCCGGGATGCCGCTCCCGGAGTACTCAGCACTTGGCCGGCCCGGGCCAAGGCCAAACGTCCGAACTCGTCCAGATTGTCCGGGTGCTCATCATGCGAAAGCAGGATCGCATCCAGTTCCGGAAGGCCGGGCAGCGGCAACGCCGGGCCGGAAAGCTTGCGCAGCACCTCGTTCGGACCGATCGGGTATTTCCCGGGCGGATCGAAGGTCGGATCGGTCAGGAAAACCGTCCCCCGGTAGTCGATCAGTGCGGTCGGCCCGCCGATCAAGGTCAGTGTGATACCAGTCATTTCTTCCCCCTAGAATTGAGTCCGCTCAGTCTAGGTCGTTCGGATACCGGACGCCTAACTGCTCACGGACCTGGTCCAAGAACCGCATGATGTCCAGCGAGTCCTGCCACGGCATGGTGGGGCTCTGCTGTTTTCCGGCTTGGATGCAGCGGGTCACTTCGCGGAGTTCGTAAACATAACCGCGCCCCGGCCAGGTGAACTCCTCAGTGCGTTCGACGTCCCAGCCGGACCCGTTCCAGCCGGCCCGGATCTTCAGGGCTGAGGGGTTGTTCATGGAGCCCTCGGTTTCCATGAAGCCCTCGGTACCGGCAATGCTGGCGGTGCGCGGCCCTTGGGCCACGAAGGAACTCATCAATTGCGCGAGCGCGCCGTCCGGGTAGCCCAAGGTGATGGCATTCTGTTCGTCCACGCCCCATTCGGTGATTGACCCGGTGGCCTGGACCCGCTCCGGTGCGCCGAGCATCCCCCAGGCCCAGAGCAAGGGGTAGACGGTCAGATCCAGCAACGCTCCGCCACCGGCCTCCGGGGCCCAGATCCGCGAACTGAGATCCCGGGGCGCCGGAAAGCCCAAGTCCGCACGGACCCATCGGATGCTGCCCAGTTCGCCTGCGGCGACGATTTCCAGGGCGCGCTGCACGCCCGGCACGAACCTGGACCACAGCGCTTCCATGAAGAACACGCCCTGGGTTCCGGCGAGCCGGACCAGCGCTTCGGCCTCCCGGGCGTTGATGGTCAGGGCTTTCTCGCAGAGCACATGTTTGCCTGCGCGCAGGGCTGCTTCGGCGACCTCGAAATGTTGCCCGTGCGGCGTCCCGATGTACACCACGTCGACCTCGGGGTCTTGGCACATCCGTTGGTAGCCGGGCACGCCGTCCTGGTCGGCATAGCTGGTCCGGAAGCCGAATTCTTCCGCGAAGGCCGTGGCCTTGCCGGCATCCCGCGAGGAAACCGCTTGCAGTTCCGCATCGGCGAGCAACGCCAAGTCGCCGGTGACCGAGTGGGCGATGCTCCCGGTGGAGACCACGCCCCAACGCAAGGCCTTGCCGGTCGCGGTCAGCGGGTCGGGGGTTCCGTCCGCGTACCAGTCGGGCCGGAGGATGTGGGTTTGTTGTTTCGCCATGGACACATTGTTTCATTTTCAGTTCTGTAACAGCCGTGGATTAACTCTTGCTACTTGCGTACTCAGTATGCAATGGTTGCTGGCAGCATACAACTCCGAAAGCAGAGGATTCCGATGAGGATAATGCGCAGGATCGTCTTTCCAGTGGTTTGGATCGCAGTTTTCGCCGTGATCGCGGTGGCTTTGGTGAAGATCGCGTTTTTGGACGGGCTCAAACCGGGCACGGCGGTGGGCGCTCCGGCAGCGAACATCGAGCCGGTGAGCTACTCGGTGGCGAAGGGAAACATCGACAATGTGGTCGAAATCAAGGGCATGGTCCGCTCCGATCCGGCGATACCGGTGCTTTCCAACGCGATCGGCGAGGTGGTGAAAATCTTCGTCGATGCCAAAGCCACGGTGGCCGAAGGCGATCCGTTGTTCCAGGTCAAAACCGAGGTCAAACAAGCGCCGAACTCCGATCCGCAGGCTCCGCCGAGCAAGCCGGTCTACAAATACAGCAATGTGCTGGCTCCGGCAGGCGGGACGCTGGAGAACTTCCAGGTACTGCTCGAACAACAGGTGTCGATCGGCCAGAATGTCGGCAGCATCGGGCAGCAGTCGCTCTCCATCGAGGGATCGCTGGACAGCGCGCAGCAGTTCCGGCTGCTCAACAAGCCGACTACCTCGACCGCCACGGTCAATAATGGCCCGGCCCCGTTCGAGTGCCCCAATGTGGTCATTTCCGCGGCTGATCTCGGCTCGAAGCCGGGCGCCGGTTCCAATGGCCCTGCCGGTTCCAGCGGCGGTGCCGGGAATGGCGGCATGGCGGTGCCGGCGGCCTCTGGCGCCGGGCCCGGCTCCGGCCAGGGCGGAGCCGGCAGCGGGACCGGCGACGACGCCACACTCTCCGGCAAAGTGACCTGCAAGGTGCCGGCCGGGACTCCGGTTTTCGCCGGCTTGGGCGCCAAGCTCTCCCTCGTGGCCGGCAGTGCCAAGGACGTGGTCGTGGTTCCGCTGACCGCGGTCAAAGGGACTTTTCAAAGCGGTCTCGTGTGGTTGCAGGGCGAGCAGGGCCCGCAGGAGCGAAAAGTCACGCTGGGGCTCAACGACGGGAAAATGGTCGAGGTGACGGCCGGCCTCGCGGTAGGCGACGGCATTCTGCGCTACGTCCCCGGGGCGGCAGCGGATCGGAATGCGGGCTGTCCGCCCGGGGCGGTGTGTTCCGGCGGTCCTGGCTCTGCGGCTTCGGAGAACGTCGGTGGCTAGCGCGATGGAGCAACAGCAGGTGCTGATCGAACTCGAAGACGTCACGCGCACCGTGTTGCTGCCCAATGACGAACCGCTGCACATCCTGCGCGGCATCGACTTGACCTTGCGCAAGGGTGATCACACGGCAATTGTCGGCCGCTCCGGTTCGGGGAAATCCACGCTGCTGAATCTGCTCGGACTACTCGATCTGCCCACCGGAGGCACGGTCCGGTTCCTGGGCCGGGACGCCCGCAGGCTCAATGACCGCGCCAGGGCGAAACAGCGCGGAGCTTCGGTGGGTTTCGTTTTCCAGCAGTTCAACCTGCTGCCCGGACGGAGTGCCTTGGACAACGTCATGATGCCGCTGCTGTATGCGAACCCGGAAAAGTTCTGGCGACGGCGCAGGCTTGCTGCGGAGATGCTGGACCAAGTCGGTTTGGCCGATCGGATGGACACGGTGCCGAACCTGCTCTCCGGCGGTGAGCAGCAGCGGGTGGCGATCGCCCGGGCCTTGGTGCGCCGTCCGCAGCTGATCCTCGCGGATGAGCCGACCGGGGCCTTGGACGTGGAGACCGGGCAGAGCGTGATGCGGCTCTTGGACGCAGTGGCTGCGGAGACCGGTGCGGCCCTGGTCACGATCACCCATGATCTGAACGTCGCGCGGTTGGCCCGGAACCACTACCGCTTGGACAGCGGAGTATTGACCGAAGACCCATCGCTCGCCGACTCGATCCAGGAGGTGCTGGTATGACCGGGTTCATAGCGGCACTGGTCGAAGCCTGGGGTGAGTTCAAAGTACAGAAAATGCGGGTACTGCTTTCCCTGATCGGCGTCGCCATATCGGTGGCCGCCTTGGCCTCGGTGGTCGGCGTCGGAGATTTGGTGCGGACCTCCATGGAGCAGAAGCAAGAGGTCTACGGCGGCCGCACTGCCACGATCAGCGCATATCTCTCCTCTGGGGCCGGCACGCCGACGCCCGGAGCGCGCGAAGCCTTCCGCGAGTTGGCCACCCGCTACGGTCTGCAGTACGCCAGTTCGAAAGAAGAGGGCGCCGGCCAATTCCAATTCCCCGACGGCGTGCGGCGGACCATGATGACCCGGGTCGATCCGGCCTACGGGGTGATCCATCGGACCAAACTGGTCAAAGGATCGTGGTTCGCGGCCGACGACGCGCAGCGGCTGACCCCGGCGCTCGTGGTCAACGAGGCGTTCTACAACGCGATGGGCCGGCCGGATCTGAACACCCAGCCGGAGATCAAGCTCCTCGGCACGACTGAAAAGACCACGGTGCTGATCGGGGTGGTGCCGGATGAATTCCAGCCGGCACAGCCCCAGGCTTTCGTGGTGTCCGACGTCGCGCTCGAACCGAGCCCCTACGGTGGCAGCCTGAACTTCGAGGTCTGGGTGCAACCGGATCAAGCCGACACGGTGATGCAAGCGTTGCAATCAGACTTGTCCGCGGTATTCCCGAAGGCGAGCGTCGACGCACGCCGAGCGGATTTCGGGGCCCGGGGCGACCCGTTCGCCCCGATTCAATGGGGGATATCCGGCATCGCCGGTTTGGTGATGTTTCTGGGCATCCTCAGCCTGCTGAACATCACCTTGGTGACCATCCGCTACCGGGTCCGCGAAATCGGCATCCGGCGCAGCTTCGGCGCCACCGGCAGCCGGGTGTTCTTCGGCGTGCTGATGGAATCGATCGTGGCGACCACGATTGCCGGAATCGTGGGGGTGATGGGCGCCATCATCCTGGTGAAAAACCCGTGGCTGGAATCGGCGATCGGCCAAGGAATGACCGAGTTCCCGCCGTTCCCGATCAGCGCCGCACTGATCGGCCTCGGCGCGGCGATCCTGGCCGGAGCGATCGCCGGTGCGGTGCCGGCGCTGATCGCGGTCCGGGTCAAGGTGATCGACGCGATCCGATTCTGAGCGGCGGACGGCGGTGCGTTTCGCATTCCCGGCCCGGTAGGCCAGCATTGAGCTATGGCGGATCAACTCACCGGCGATGCCGGGCAACAACCGGACGGTCCACAGGACATCCCGTACGCATTGCGGATCGCGGCGGACTGGGCCTGGCGGCTCGGGCTGGTCGTGATTGTTGCCGGTGGGCTGATCTGGCTGCTGAGCTTCGTCAGCTTCCTGGTCATCCCGATCATGGTCGCGGCGCTGCTGGCCGGGTTGTTGCTGCCGGTGGTGCGTTGGCTCACCGCGCACAAGGTGCCCCGTGGCCTGGCCGTGGCGATCGCGGAACTGGGCTTGATCGTCGTCGTGGTCGCCGCACTCGCCTTGGTGGGCCGGCAGATTTACACCGGTTTCCAAGACTTGTGGAGCGAAGCGCTGCAAGGCGTGCAGAAAATCCAACAATGGCTTTCCGACGGACCGCTGCACCTGACCACCGATCAGATCGACGGGTACCTCAAACAGGCCGGGCAATCGCTGGAGAACAACAGCAGCAGCATTCTCAACGGAGCGTTGTCGTTCGGCAGCACGGCCGGGCACTTCGGCGCCGGTCTGATCCTGGCTCTGTTCATCCTGATCTTCTTCCTGCTCGAGGGCGAACGGATCTGGATGTTTTTGGTCGGACTGTTGCCGCGCCGGGCGCGTGCTGCTGGAAATGGCGCCGGGCGCCGGGGCTGGCGCTCCATGGTCAGTTACGTCCGGGTCCAGGTTTTCGTGGCCTTCGTGGACGCCGTGGGCATCGGCGTCGGCGCGGCGATCATCCAAGTACCCCTGGCCTTGCCGCTCGGCGTCCTGGTTTTCCTCGGCTCGTTCATCCCGATTCTGGGCGCCTTGGTGACCGGCGGCGTGGCGGTGCTGCTGGCGCTGGTCGCCAACGGCCCGATCAATGCGCTGATCATGTTGATCATCGTCTTGGTGGTGCAGCAGGCGGAGAGCCACATCCTGCAACCGTTGGTCATGGGCAAAGCGGTTTCGCTGCACCCGGTCGCGGTGATCCTCGCCGTGGCTGCCGGTTCGTTCCTGGCCGGCATCCCGGGGGCCTTGTTCGCGGTTCCGTTGTTGGCCGTGACGAATGCCGCGGTCCGCTACATCGCGTCCCGCGGCTGGGAATCGGATCCAGCGGTCAACCCGCCGCCCGCCTCCGCAGCGCCGGATGAACCCGCGGACGAGTCACCCGGTACTGCAGAGGCTGCCGGGGCTTAGTCCCGGTAGTTTTCGCTTGGCTCAGGTGGAGAGGCAGTTGAAGGTTTCGATCCAACCGTCGTTCCAGACGAATTTCGCGACCGCGTTGCCGAGCACTTCCGATTTCGTGAACACGGTCAGCATGCCGTTCTCGTCTTGACCCGAGCAATCCACGTATTCGTCCGATTTCGCGCCGTTCTTGACGTTGATCAATTCCCAGTTGTTCGCATCGAAGACCTTCATCGCGCCCACGCAGGTGTAAGGGTCTTTCCCGTTCCAATCTTGGTCCTGACCGGAATTGTCGGTGCAAACGTAATTGTAGGGTTTGACCGGATCGGCGGAGTTGGCCTGGGCGGGGGTGGCCAGGCTGGTCAGCGCGAAGAGGGATAGAAGCACGATCAAAAGCGTGTTGCGGATCTTTTTCTTGCTTGACATTGTTGCTCCTGGTTTAGGGCCTCGGGAAGAGCTCCACGATCTGGCCGTCCCCGGGGGCAAAGGACCTAGTGCCTTGATCCTAGGCTTGATTCCCAAGTCTGACTAGGGGCAATTGTTGGCACAAAAAACGACGGCGGCCTTCCTGCTCAGGAAGGCCGCCGTCGGGCGTTGTCCGCTTGCCGCTGGCTACTTGGTCAGCGGGCCGAGCGTCGGATCGTTGGCGTAGGCCTGGGCGGCATTCGCCTTGGTCACGATGACCGGGTCCAGGAACTTGGTCGGAACGTCCTTGGTCCCGTTGTTCGAGGTCGTCGTGGTGGCCGGGGTCTTGCCCTGCTGCAGGTCGGTCACCATCGAGATCGCGGCCTTGACCAGGTTGCTGGTGTCTTTGTTGATCGTGGAGTACTGCTCGCCGGCCATGATCGACTTCACCGATTCGACTTCGGAATCCTGACCGGTGACCACCGGGATCGGCTTGCCGGCGGCTTTCACCGAGGTGATGATCGCGCGGGCCAGGGTGTCGTTCGGGGAGAGCACCCCGTCCAACGGAGCGGTGGTGTAGTTCGCGGCGAGCAGGGTGTCCATCCGCTTCTGGGCGTTGGCGGCGAGCCAGCCCTGGGTGGCGGCGTCGTTCTGGCTGACCTGGCCGGAGACCACCTTGAGCGTGCCGTCGTCGATCTTCGGCTTGAGCACGCTCATCGCACCGTCGAAGAACGGCTTCGAGTTGGCGTCGTCCGGCGAACCGGCGAACAGCTCGATGTTGTACGGCCCGTTCGGCTTCTTGGCCTTCATGCCGTCGAGCAGCGCCTGGCCCTGCAGCTCGCCGACCTTGAAGTTGTCGTAGGCCAGGTAGTAGTCGACGTTGCTGGTGTTGGTCAGCGCCCGGTCGTAGGCGATGATCGTGACGCCGGCGTCTTTGGCCTGCTTGAGCTGGGTGCCCAGTTGCGAACCGTCGACGGCGCCGACGATGATCACCTTGGCGCCATTGGAGATCATCGAGCTGATCTGGTTCTGCTGTTCGGTGGCACCGTTGTTGGCGAACTGCACGTCCGCCTTGAAGCCGGCGCTCTTCAGATCCGAGTTGAACAGATTCTCGGCGAGAACCCAGTTCTCCGAGGTCTTCTGCGGGAGTGCGACGCCGATGGTGGCGTCCTTGGCAAAGCCGGCTGCAGCGGAGCCGCTGCTGCCGCTGGAGGAGTCGCCGCGGCCGCAGCCGGTCAGGGCGAGTGCCGAGATGGCCGCGATGGCCGCAACCGACGTCAGCGTCTTAGTGAATTTCACCATGGTTGTCGCTTTCTTCTTCGAGTGATTGATGGGGAGATATCAGGTGTTCGTCTGCAGCCCGGACTTTTCGTTCCGGCTGAAGTTCTTCATCATCAGGCCGATGATGGACTTGCGGCCTTGGCTCTTGTTGTAGACGTCGATCGCCACCGCGATCAGCAGGACCAGGCCCTTGATCACCGAGGTCCAGTTGGCGCCCACGCTCATCAATTGCAAACCGTTGTTGAGCATGGCCATGACCAAGCCGCCGATCATCGAGCCCATCACGGTGCCGACGCCGCCGCTGACCGCGGCACCGCCGATGAACACCGCGGCGATCGCGTCGAGCTCCCAACCGGTGCCGTCCGAGGGGCCGGAGGAGGTGGAGCGGCCGATGAAGATGATCGCGGCCACTGCGGCCAGGATCGACATGTTCATCATGACCAGGAAGTTGACCTTGCGGCTCTTCACACCGGAGAGCTCGGCGGCGTTTTTATTGCCGCCGACGGCGTAGACGTGCCGGCCGATGATGGTCTTCGACGAGACGAAACCGTAGATCAGCACCAGCACTGCCAGGATGACCCCGGCGATCGGGAACGAGGTGCCAGTTCGCCCGGAGGCGAAGAGGTATGTCGCGTAGATGATCACTACGGAAACCGCCGCGATTTTCACCACGGGAACCCAGACTGCCGGAACGCTGGCGCCGAGTTTGATCGAGTCCCGTCGCGATTTGAGCTCGCTCCAGACCAGCGCGGCGATGCAGATCAGACCAAGCAGCAAGGTGAGGTTGTTGAACCCGGTGTCCGGGCCGATCTCCGGCAAGTAACCGCCGCCCAAATACTGGATCTGTTCCGGCACCGGGATGCTCTGCGAGTTGCCGACCAGCTGGTTCAGGCCGCGGAACAGCAACATGCCGGCGAGCGTGACGATGAATGCCGGAATGCCGACGATCGCCACCCAGAAGCCCTGCCAGGCGCCGACCAATGCGCCGACCAGCAGGCCCAGCAGCACGCCGAGGTACCAGGGCAAGCCCCAATCCCGCATCGTGATCGCCACCACGATGCCGACGAAGGCCGCAACGGAACCCACGGAGAGGTCGATGTGCCCGGCGATGATCACCAAGACCATGCCGATGGCCAGAATCAAGACGTAGGAGTTGCCGTTGATCAGGTTCTGCATGTTGAACGGGGTGAAGACCTTGCCGCCAGAGAAAATCTGGAAGAAGACCATCAACGCAATCAACGCGAAGATCATGCCGAACTGGCGGACGTTTCCGCCGAATATCTGTTTGATGTTGTTCATCGGTGTGTTTCCTCGGTCCCCTTTGGTTCCCCGGTGATTGCGGCTAGGCCGATTTCTTGGCGGCGGTCATGAGTTTCATCAGGCTCTCCTGATCGGCGTCGCCTTTGTTCAGCACGCCGGTGATCGAGCCTTCGAAGATGGTGTAGATCCGGTCGGAGAGCCCCAACAACTCCGGCAGCTCGGAGGAAATCACGATCACGCCCTTGCCCTGGTCCGCGAGCTTCTGGATGATTCCGTAAATTTCGTATTTCGCCCCGACGTCGATGCCGCGGGTGGGCTCATCGAGAATCAGCAGATCCGGGTCGGTGAACATCCATTTCGCCAGCACCACCTTTTGCTGATTGCCGCCGGAGAGCTTCGCGACGCCTTCGTCCACACTCGGTGCTTTGGTGCGCAACTGCTTCCGGTAGTCTTCGGCGACCCGGTATTCCTGGTCCTCGTCCACGACCAGACCGCGGGTGATCTTCTGCAGCGCTGCGGCCACCGTGGTGGTTTTGATGTCGTCGAGCAGATTCAAACCGAGGGACTTCCGGTCCTCGGTGACATAGCCCAGCCCGGCGTCGATGGCATCGGCGACGTTGTGCAACTTGAGGGTTTTGCCGTCCTTGATGATTTCCCCGGAGACGAACCGGCCGTAGGAACGGCCGAAGATGCTGCGCGCCAGTTCGGTGCGCCCGGCCCCCATCAGCCCGGCGAAGCCGACGATCTCGCCGCGGCGGACCGTGAACGACTCGTTTTTGCAGACCAGGCGGTCGGCGATCTGCGGATGCGCCACATTCCAGTTCTTGACCTCGAAGAACACGTCGCCGATTTTCGGCTCATGGTCCGGGAAGCGGGATTCCAGGGTACGGCCCACCATGCCGCGGATGATCCGGTCCTCATCGGCGCCGTCTTCGGCGACATTGAGGGTTTCGATCGACTGGCCGTCCCGGATGATGGTGATTTCATCGGCGACCGCTTCGATCTCGTTGAGCTTGTGCGAGATCATGATCGAAGCGATTCCTCTGCCCTTCAGGCCCCGGATCAGATCCAGCAAGTGCTGCGAATCGGATTCGTTCAGCGCGGCGGTCGGTTCGTCCAGAATGAGCAGTTTCACCGATTTGTTGAGCGCCTTGGCGATTTCCACCAGCTGCTGCTTGCCGACGCCGATTTCTTTGACCGGGGTGTCCGGATCATCGCTGAGTCCGACTCGGGCGAGCAGGTCGATGGCCCGGCGCCGTGCTTCGGTCCAGTTGATCACGCCGAATTTCGTCGGTTCATTGCCCAGGAAGATGTTTTCGGTGATCGACAGTTCGGGGATCAAAGCCAACTCTTGGTGGATGATCACGATTCCCGCCGACTCCGAGGCACGGATGTCCTTGAACTTGCAGACTTCGCCCTGGTAGACGATGTCGCCGTCGTAGCTGCCATAGGGGTACACGCCGGAGAGCACCTTCATCAAGGTGCTCTTGCCCGCGCCGTTTTCGCCGCAAATCGCATGGATTTCGCCGGCCCGTACGGTCAACGAGACGTTCGAGAGCGCCTTGACCCCAGGGAACTCTTTGGTGATGGCGCGCATTTCCAAGATCACCGGAGCGGCGACAGTGCTGCTTGACATGAAACATTCCCTCCCAGTGGGACGTCATTGTCGCCCCGGTGTTTACGTCTGAAGAAAGTAAACTCGCTTGTACGGCTTGTCGTCAAGTATTGAACACAACGACTGGATAACACTCGGTGTCAGGCGCTGGCCTCAGTGCTCAATGCCGAGCTGATTCCCTGGTGCTGGAAGACCAGCGCCGCACCGCCGAGTGCCTCGGCCCGATTGCCCATCGACGACATCACCAGGTGCGTGGTTTCGCCGATCGCCGGCACCGCATGGCGGATCAGCCCGCGACGGATCGGTTCCAGCAGGATCTCGCCCAGTTCGGCCAGCGGGCCGCCCACCACGATCACTTCCGGGTTGAGCAGATTGGCCACATTGGCCACCGCCCGGCCGACCGCCTGGCCGGCGTCGTCGATCACCCGGAGGGTAGCCGAATCCTTGGCCCTGGCCTGCCGGATGATGTCTTCGGTGGTGATCGGCGCCGGCGCTCCTCGGGAGAGCAATTCGATCATGATCGCGGTCGAGGCGACGGTTTCCAGGCAGCCCCGATTGCCGCAGCGGCAGATCAGCCCCTGCTCGGAAATCGTGGCGTGGCCGATTTCCCCGGTGATCCCGATATTGCCGTAGTACGGCGAACCGCCGAGCACCAGTCCGGCACCGATGCCGCTGCCGATCTTGACGAAGATCAGATCCTCGACGGCGTTGTGGGCGCCCCAGGTGACCTGGGCGAGCGCGCCGAGATTGGCGTCATTGTCCACATAGACCGGGACGCCGAGCGCCTCTTCCAGCATTTCCAGGATGTTGATGCCGACCCACTCGGGCAGGATCGCCCCTTGGATCACCGTGCCGGTGCGGCTGTCGATCGGGCCGGGGATGCCGACGCCGGCGCCGACCACGGCGCTTTCCGGGAGCCCGGAATCGGCCAGCAGCCCACGGAGCAGTTCGGCTGCTGCGCGGACGCCGTCCACAGCCAGATGCCCCAGTGGCAGCCGGATCGAGCGCTCCGCGATGATCCGGTAGCCCAGGCTCGCGATCACCACCCGAACGTGGGTGCGGCCGACGTCGATGCCGACCGCCACCGCGCCCTTGGAATTCAACCGCACCGAGGTGGCCCGGCGTCCGGAACTCGTGGTCGGCGCGGTGGAGACCAGACCGCCGTCGGACATGATTTTGACCAGATTCGAGACCGTGGCGGTGGAGAGCCCGGTATGCCGGGAAAGCTCGGCCTGGGTGAGCGGCCCTGCGTTCAAGAGGGTTTCGACGATCCGCTGCTGGTTGCGTTGCCGCAGGGCGGTTTGGGAACCGGGGTTGCGGGGAAGGCGCGTTGTCGAGCGTGCATCGGCGGACATATAGGTAGAGTGCATTACTTTCTGATTGCAGTCAAGAATTGAACACAAAGCTCGAACAAATGCCGCAACCGGTCAATTCCGGGTTTTTTCTTCCGCGGATTCAGGCGTGCAGTTGCCGGTGGGCTTGGGCCAATTGCTGGTAATGGTCCGCGTTGGCGCGAATCCCGGCGAGCTCGTCCTCGCCGATTTCGCGCCGGACTTTGCCGGGCACTCCGGCGACCAGGGAGCGCGGTGGGATCACGGTGCCTTCCAGGACCACCGCGCCGCCGGCGATCAGGGAACCCGCGCCGATCCGGGCGCCGTTCATGATCGTGGCGCCCATGCCGATCAGGCAATCGTCTTCGACGGTGCAGCCGTGCACCACCGCACCGTGCCCCACGCTGACCCGGTCGCCCACGGTGGCCGGGAACCCGGGATCGGCGTGCAGCACCACGTTGTCCTGCAGATTCGAGCCTTCGCCTACCGAGATGCTCGCGGTATCGCCACGCAGCACTGCGCCGTAGAAGGCGCTGGAGCCGCGGCCCAAACGCACGTCGCCGATGAGCGAGGCATTGGGTGCCACGAAGGCGTCCTCGGCGACCATCGGGGCGGTGCCGGAAAATTCATAGATGGGACTCATAGTGCCAAGGGTATCGATTGTTCCCCCGCGCAGATGCATCTTCAACATCGAGTTACCGATTTGGCTGCCAAAAAGCCCTCGCGATGTTGAAGATGCATCTGAAGTTTTCCACACTTCAGATTTCCCTCTTTTGCGAACGGCTTCGACGCCGGATATTGGGTCCATGATGCGCAAACTCGGCTCGATGATCCTCAGTCCGACTGATGACCCGCTTGATGAGAACCTGTCCCGGAAGCTCAAAACAGCTGGCAATGTCGGAGAACTGTTGCGAGTCAAGCGGGCCCGCTATGTGAAGCGCAGCGATTGGTTGGCCAGCGGCCCCGAACAGCAGCATCTGTTCAAGATGCATGCGGTGGATTCTGCCGCTCATCGTCGCCCACCGGTGTTTAGCAAGGAGTCCGCTGCGATTCTCTGGGGCCTGCCCTTGGGAATGGTTCCGGATCAGGTCAATGTCAACGTGCCGAAGCTGAGTGGGCATCGTAGTAGCGGCCTGGTTGCCAGACGGTGTTTCGACCCGATCGAGTCCGGTCACTGGAACATCGACGGACTTGCCGTTACCGGCAAGCTGCAGACCGCGGTCGAACTCGCGCTAATCTTGCCGATGACCTGGGCGGTGGCGGTGATGGACCGACTTTTGGGCGAACAGAGGCTTCCCGGGGAACAAAGTGCCGCTCCGGTGAGCAAGGCCGACGTCGACGTCGTGCTCAGGCGGCTCGGTACGGTTCGGGCGATCCGACGAGCGAGCAGAGTGCTGGATTTCGCGGATCCGAACTCGGGATCGCCGGGTGAGTCGATCAGCCGGGTCAACATGCATTTGGCCGGCCTCCCGCCGCCCGAACTTCAGACTCGGCACGAAGACCGGGACGGGCTCATCGGAATCAGCGATTTTGCGTGGAAAAAACACCGGCTGATCGGTGAGTTTGACGGGATGAGCAAGTACCAGGACGAGAAGTACCTCAAAGGGCGCGGCGCCGCAGAAACGATCCGTGCAGAAAAGCAGCGCGAAGAACGTTTGCGCCAGGCAGGTTGGACGGTGACTCGCTGGCTGTGGGATACCGCAATCTCGCAGAGTGCGCTCCGCGAACATCTACTCCGTGCCGGGTTGCCACGAGAGTAATTCCGTCTGGCAACGCCTGAAGATGCATCCTCAGCTTAAGGATGCTGTTTTTGCGGTTGGATCGCTAACTGGACGCTGAAGATGCATCTGCGGGGGTGGTGCGGTCAGGCGAAAACGACGGTGCGCTTCCCGTCCAGCAGCACCCGGTGCTCGGCATGCCAGCGAACCGCCTGGGCCAACGTCCGCGCTTCCACGGCCCGGCCCATCTGGGCCAACCGGTCCGAGGTGTGGGCATGGTCCACCCGGATCACTTCCTGCTCGATGATCGGCCCCTCGTCGAGTTCGCCGGTCACGTAGTGCGCGGTGGCGCCGATCAGCTTCACCCCGCGCGCATGCGCCTGGGCGTAGGGGCGCGCGCCTTTGAAAGAAGGCAGGAAGGAGTGGTGGATGTTGATCGCCCGGCCGGAGAGCTCGCGGCACAACTCATCGGAAAGGATCTGCATGTACCGGGCCAAGACCACGAGTTCCACATCGTGCGCAGCGGCGAGTTCCCGCAGCACCTGCTCCGCTGCTGCTTTGTTCTGCGGATCCACCGGGACGTGGTGGAACGGGATCCCGTAGAACGCGGCCATTTCGGCGAGCTCGGCGTGGTTGGAAACGATCGCGGGGACCTCGATCGGCAGCTGGCCCGACCGCTGCTGGAACAACAGTTCATTGAGGCAGTGCGCTTCTTTGGACACCATCAGCAGGGTGCGTACCGGGGTGCCGACCGGGTGCAGGGTCCATTCCAGGGCGAAGGTCTCCGCGATCGGTTGCAGCGCTGCGCGCAGCGAATCGAGCGGCTCCGGGGTGCTCACCTCCACGCGCATGAAGAAGGTGCCCTCCGGGGCGCCGGGCGAACCGGTGCTGCCGTACTGCTGGGATTCGGTGATGTTGCCGCCGGCGGCGAGCAGCGCACCGCTGACCGCATGCACGATGCCGGGCCGGTCGGGGCAGGAAAGGGTCAGCGCGTATCGGGGAGTCTGAGCATCAGTCACCGAATCAGGCTACTGGCAGTGCTGCCGATTCTTCGGGTTCCGGTTGATTTTTGACGTCGTCCAGATACCGCAGTGCGGCCACGGCGGCAGATCGTCCGGCCCGGGTCGCCCCCAGAGTCGAGGCGGATGCCCCGTAACCGACCAGGAACAGCCGGGGTTCCTTGCGCACCAGCACTTTGTCCATCAGGATCCCGCCCCCTGGTTCGCGCAGTTTCAGCGGCGCCAAGTGGTCCAGCGAATCGCGGAATCCGGTGGCCCAGAGCACGGCGTCGATGTGCGCAACGGAGCCGTCGTCGAAAATGGCGGCATCGCGGGTGAGTCTGCGCAGCGGGCCCCTGGATACCAAGGTGCCGGCAGCAATGCCTGCCCGGTACCTGTCGTTCAACGGCAATCCGGTATTGTCCGCCAGACTGGCCGGCGGCAATCCGGCACGGGTGCGGGCATCGACGGCGCGTTCGATGGCGAGTCCCCAACTCGGGGTGTATTCCAACTGGCGGAACTGCGGTGGCCTGCGGGTGGACCAGAAGGTCCGGGCTCCGGCGTCGTGCAACTCCAACAGGAATTGCGTCGCCGACGTGCCGCCGCCGACCACCAAGACCCGTTTCCCGACGAAGTCGGCGGCGCGGCGGAAGTCGCGGGTATGCAGTTGCAGGCCTTGGAACTCGTCGACGCCGGGGTAGTAGGGCCAGTACGGCTTGTCCCAGGTGCCGGTCCCGCTGATCACGGTGCGGGTGCTGAACTCCTCGGTCGCGGTGCGCACGACGAGCCCGTCGCCGGTTTCCAGCAGGGCTACGGAAAGCACTTTCGCCGGGCGTTCGACTCGAAGCCCGTGTTTTGCTTCGAACGCGGCGTAATACTCGGCGACGACCTCGGCGGCCGGCCGCGTGGAGTCAGGCGTGCCGAGCGGGAAGTCGGGCAGATCGTAAATCCCGTGCACCGTGCCCAAGGTCAAGGACGGCCAGCGGTGCTGCCAGGCGCCGCCCGGTTCCGGACTGGCATCCAGGACCAGGAAATCGATTCCGGGGGTGAGTCCCTTCCGCTGCAGATGAAACGCCGCGACCAGTCCGGCCTGGCCGGCCCCGATCACGATGACGTCGTACATGTTTGCTTCAACGGCCGGCTCCGGCCCGGAATTCCCAGGCTAATCTGGCAGCATGCAGATCCGATTCAACCCGATCGATCCGGCCGCCGAGGCAGCCGAGCTGGTGGCCTTCCTCTGCGGGAACGAGTGGCCGTTCCACGGCAGCGCGAGACTGGACGAAGTTGCGGTGCGGCACCGGATCGCGGCCGGCCACTACTGGAACTCCGATCGCGAAGCCTTCTGGATCGAAGCGCCGGAGCGTATCGGCTACCTCGCGCTGGAGGACCTCGCCGACCTGGCCGACGGCGGCAACCCGGTTTTCGACTTGCGCCTGGCCGAGCAGTACCGGGGCCGGGGCCTGGCAGTACCGGTCCTGCGTGCCTTGGCGGGACTGGTCTTCGAACGATTCCCGTCGGTGCGCAGGCTGGAAGGGCAAACCAGGGAAGACAACTTGGCAATGCGCAAGGCCTTCCGGAAAGCGGGCTTCCTGAAAGAAGCCCACTACCGGCAAGCCTGGCCGACCGGCGACGGCGGTTACCTGGCCTCGGTAGCCTACGGACTTCTGCGCGGAGATTTCGAAACCGGCACGGTCAGCAGCTTCGATTGGGCGGACTGAACCTTGCACCCCACGCCCGTCCAATCGGCAGATCCAGTAGGTTCGGACGTCCCTGCCCACTGGAGCCCCGAATTGGACGGGCATGAGCGGCGGGGCATTGGGGGACGGGCGTGGGCCTGGAACGGGGGAGCCCGGTGGGCTAAGCTGGGCAGGTCGCGACTGGCGTAAGGTGGCCTACCACCGGGGAGCGGCACGCATGCAGACCATGGATCGTACGCCTGGGACCGGGGTCATGTTCACGGTGGTGTCGCAATAAACATTGATGTTTGGACCGCACCAGCCGGTAGCCTGACCATAGAACACCACCTCACGCCCAGGAGTTGTCGATGTCCACAGATGCTTTGTCAAACACCCCGCTCGCAGAACTCGATCCGGAAATCGCCCAAGTCCTGCAGGACGAATTGGGCCGTCAGCGCAATACCCTGGAAATGATCGCCTCGGAGAACTTCGCGCCGCGTGCGGTCCTGGAAGCCCAGGGTTCGGTGCTGACCAACAAATACGCCGAAGGCTATCCGGGGCGTCGCTATTACGGCGGCTGCGAATTCGTCGACGTCGCCGAGAATCTCGCCATCGAACGGGTCAAAGACCTCTTCGGCGCCGAGTACGCCAATGTCCAGCCGCACTCCGGCGCCCAGGCCAATGCGGCGGCGCTCGCCGCGATGATCAACCCCGGAGACAAGATCCTGGGGCTTTCGCTGGCCCACGGTGGCCACCTCACTCACGGCATGAAACTGAATTTCTCCGGCAAACTCTATGAAGTCGCGGCTTACCAAGTCGAAGCAGACAGCTTCCGGATCGATATGGACAAGCTCCGGGAACAGGCGAAAGCCGAAAAGCCGCAGGTGATCATCGCCGGCTGGTCCGCGTACCCGCGCCACCTCGATTTCGCCGCGTTCCGCTCGATTGCCGATGAAGTCGGTGCTTTGCTCTGGACCGATATGGCGCATTTCGCCGGGTTGGTCGCGGCCGGACTGCACCCGTCCCCGGTGCCGTACTCCGACGTCGTCACCTCGACCGTGCACAAGACGCTCGCCGGGCCGCGCTCCGGTGTGATCCTGGCCAAGCAGGAGTGGGCCAAGAAGCTCAACTCGGCGGTGTTCCCGGGCCAGCAGGGCGGCCCGCTGATGCACGTCATCGCGGCCAAAGCGGTGGCGTTCAAGGTCGCCGCCGGTGGGGAGTTCAAGGAACGCCAGGGCCGCGTGATCGAAGGCGCCAAGATCTTGGCCGAGCGGCTCAACCAACCTGATCTCGAGGCGGCCGGCGTCTCGGTGCTCACCGGCGGCACCGATGTGCACCTGGTGCTCGTCGACCTGCGCAATTCCGCGTTGGACGGCCAGCAGGCCGAGGATCTGCTGCACAGCGTCGGCATCACGGTGAACCGCAATGCGGTGCCCTTCGATCCGCGCCCGCCAATGGTCACCTCCGGGCTGCGGATCGGCACCCCGGCGTTGGCGACCCGGGGGTTCGGCGCAGCCGAGTTCAGCGAGGTGGCCGAGATCATCGCCGAGGCGCTCAAGGCGGGAAGTGCCGCGGATGCCGAAGCCTTGCGGGCCCGGGTGGCCACACTCGCCGAAGCTTTCCCGCTGTACCCCGGAATCGAAAGCTGAGCATGACGGCGAAAATTCTGGACGGCAAGCTGGCGGCCGCCGCGGTCAAATCCGAGCTGGTCGAGCGGATCGCGGCGCTCAAGGCGCAGGGGGTCACTCCCGGCTTGGCCACCGTGCTGGTCGGCGACGATGCGCCGAGCCACTCCTACGTCAAGATGAAACACCAAGACGCCCAAGGGCTCGGTCTGGCGTCGTTCGAGCGTCAGCTCGCCGCGGAAACCACCCAGGAAGAGCTCGACGCGGTGATCGACGAACTCAACGCCAATCCGGAGGTGCACGGCATTCTGGTGCAGATCCCGCTGCCCAAGCATCTGGACGAGCAGGCCGTGTTGGAGCGGATCGACCCGGCCAAGGACGCGGATGGGCTGCACCCGGTGAATCTGGGTCGCTTGGTGCTCAATGTCAACGGTGAAATCGACTCGCCGCTGCCCTGCACCCCGGTCGGCGCGATCGAGTTGATGCAGCGCAACGGCATCGAACTGGCCGGCAAGCACGTGGTCGTCGTCGGCCGCGGGATCACCGTGGGCCGGGCGCTGGGGCTGTTGCTCACCCGGCGCGCGATCAATGCCACGGTGACTTTGACGCACACCGGGACCGCGGACCTGGCCGCGCACTTGCGCCAAGCGGATGTGGTGATTTCCGCAGTCGGCGTCGCACACCTGATCAAAGCGGCGGACCTCAAGCCCGGAGCGGTCGTGCTCGACGTCGGGGTGTCCCGGGAACGCGACGAAACCACCGGCAAGTCGAAACTGCTGGGCGACATCGCCCCGGACGTGGCCGAGATCGCAGCTTGGATCTCGCCGAACCCCGGCGGTGTCGGACCGATGACCCGGGCGCTGCTGATGTCCAATGTGGTGCAGGCGGCGGAGGCCGCGCCGCGCTAGACCCGGCTTCGGGCGTCGGCTTATGGCGGGTCTGCGGCTTGCCAATCCGCCATAAGTCAACGCTCGGCGGGTTACTGGAACAGTTGCTGCATGGCCCCGTAGTCGGCGGCGCCTTGCAATGCCGTGAACTCGCCGGTTTCCAGGATCTGCTGCGCAGCACGTTCCGCGGTGGCATAGGCGAGTCCGGCGAGGTCGTTGCCCACCGAAATGCGGCGAACTCCGGCCGCCTTGAGTTCCGCGACGCTCGGCGCGCCCGGGCCGGCGAGCACGTTCACCGGGGCATCGACGGCCGCGGTGATCTCGGCCAGCTTGTCCAGATCCAGCAGCCCCGGCACGAAGACGCCGCTGGCCCCGGCCTCCAGATAGGCACGGCTCCGTTCGATGACTTGCCGCACGCCGTCCTGCGGCGGATTCCCGGCCAGGAAGACGTCGGTGCGGGCGTTGATGAAGAGCCCGACGCCGGCTGCCTGGGCGGCCGCCCGGACCACGCCGATCCGGTGTGCGGCGTGGTCGACGCCGAGCAGCCCGGCAGCACCGGAGTCTTCGAGGTTCACTCCGGCGGCGCCGGCGTCGATGACCGCCTGGGCATTGGCCGAAAGCCCGGCATCGTCGTCCGCATAACCGGACTCGATGTCCGCGCTCACCGGCACCCCGACGGACCGGCTGATCCGGGCGATGGTGGCCAAGGCGAGTTCGAAAGGCAGCCGGTTTCCGTCCGGGTAGCCATGCGACCAGGACACCGCGGAGCTGCTGGTGGCTACAGCGGCGGCGCCGGCGCGCACCATCAACCGGGCGGACGCCGTGTCCCAGGCATTGGGCAGGACGAGCAGGTCCTGGTGCAGGGCGGTGAAGGACTCCGTGAGGTCTTTTGTCATGTGCTCATTCAGCCAGACCGGGCCCTCCGGCGCCAGGGCATTGCGGACAACCCCGGACCGCGATCTGGGTTCCGACGGAATTGTGCCGGAGATCACTTCCGCGAATTTGCACTTAGTGCAAAAATGCACTTAGTGTATTTATGTGACTGATTTGATGCAGGACCAAAACCGCCGTGAGAAGAACAAGACCGCAACCCGGGGAGCCATCGCCGAGGCCGCTTTGGACTTGCTCCGGACGAAGGGCATGGGCGGATTCACGGTCGAGAATGTGGCCGACGCGGCCGGAATCTCCCGACGCACCTTCTTCAACTACTTCCCTTCCGCGGAGGCGGCCATCGCCTCCAGCACCGAGTCCTTCCTGGACCTGGCCATCGAGAAGTTCCGGGAACGGCCCCTGGACGAACCGATCCTGGAAGCAGCGCAAAACGCGCTCATCGCACTGGCCGATCCGATGCATTTGTCGACCATCGCCGAGGTCTACAGCCTGGCCGGCCAGCATGACGCGGTCGGCCGATTCCAACTGGAGATCTGGAACGACTGCACGGACAAGATCATCGCCGCCGCCAAACCGCGGTTCAGCGCGAGCACCGACGAACTGTATGTGCGGGCCCTGGTCGGATCGGTGATCGCCTGCGGCAAGGCCGCGATGGAGGTCTGGTTCGCCCGCAACGGCGCCGCGATCGATGAAACGTCACTACGCGACCTGCGGGCGCTGATGATCCGGTCGATCGCCCACCTCGGTGCCGGGTTCGCCCGGCCCGAGCAGTAACAACCCTTGAATCTGCTACCCACCGTCAACGACTGAGAAACGGGAAACCAATGGCTTTGCTGCTCTATCGACTCGGAAAATTTTCCGCCACCCATCGTTGGGCGGTGGTGGCGCTCTGGTTGGTGATCCTGCTCGGCGCCGGCGGCGCTGCGGCGGCCTTCCACGGCCAAATGTCCAACAATTTCCAGATTCCCGGCACGGAAACCCAGCGGATGCTGGACAAGCTCAAAACCGATTTGCCGTCCTCCGCCGGCGGCAGCGCCGGCATCGTCTTCGAATCCGGCAACGGGTTCAGCGACGCGCAGAAAAGCGCGATCGACGATGCTTTGCAGAACCTCGGAACCAAGAGCTACGTGCAATCGGCGGTGAGCCCGTTCGAAACCCAGGCCCAGATCGACGGGACCGCCGCGCAAATCCAAGCCGGCCAGCAAAAGCTCGACGCCGGTGCAGCGCAACTCGCCGCGGGGCAGGCGCAACTGGCGCAATTGGAAGCCATTCCGCAACGGCCGGCCGCGGTCGAAGCCCAGTACCAGGCGCTCAAGGCCCAGCTCGCCGCGGCTGAAGCGGAAGCCGCCGCCGGCGAAGCGCAACTGGCTGCCGCGAAACAGCAAGTCGCGGCGTCGCAAGGCTTGCGCTTCGTGTCCGAAAACGGAAAAGCCGCAGTGGCCCAGGTCCAGTTCAAAGTCTCGCTCTACAGCTTGCAGCCCAGTGATCGCCAGGACGTCCAGAGCATCGTCAACGAGGCGAAATCCGCCGGCGTCGAGGTCTATTTCAGCAAGGAGATCACCGAAGACGTCTCCCAGCTGTTCGGCCCGGCCGAAATCATCGGCGTGGTGATTGCCGCGATCGTCCTGATCGTGATGCTCGGCACCTTGATCGCGGCCGGACTGCCGTTGTTGATGGCGGTGATCGGCGTCGGAATCGGAGTGGGCGGCACGTTCGCGCTCACCGGCGTGATCGAGATGAGCTCCATTTCGCCGATGCTGGCCTTGATGCTCGGTTTGGCAGTCGGCATCGACTACTCGCTGTTCATCGTCAACCGGCACCGGCAGCAGTTGCTGGCCGGGATGGACCTGCGCGAATCGATTGCCAAGGCAACCGGCACCAGTGGCAATGCAGTGCTCTTCGCGGGCCTGACCGTGGTGATCGCGCTGGCTGCATTGACCATTTCCGGATTGCCGTTCCTTTCCGTGCTGGGCTTGGCCGCCGCGGCGACCGTCGCCTTCGCGGTGCTGATCGCGCTGACGCTCACCCCGGCGGTGCTCGGCTTGATCGGCAAACGGGTGATTTCCCGCCGGGCCTGGCGCAAGGCGGAGCTGCACCCGGGCGAGGCCGAGGCCAAATCCGAAGCGAAGTCGCATAGCGTCAAAGGCTCCGGATGGGGCGGATTCGTCACCCGACACCCGATCATGACGCTGGTGGCGAGTGTGCTGGCGCTCGTGGTCGTCGCGCTGCCAGCGGCGAGCCTGCGGCTGGCGTTGCCGGACGGCGGCTCCGAGCCCGTCGATTCGAGCGCCTTCAAGTCCTACCAGTCGATCGAAAACAATTTCGGCGCCGGTATGAACGGTCCGATCGTGGTGGTCGGCGAGTTGCCCGCCGGGCTGAGCGACGCCGATGTGCAGCAGGCGCGGTTCAATGTCGCGAACGAACTGCGCGCGGTGCAGAACGTCACGGCCGCGGTTCCGGTTGCCTTGAGCGACGACAAGCGCACCGCGGTGTTCCAAGTGATCCCGAAGGACGGGCCGGCAAGCGCCAGCACCGTGACCGTGGTGCACGACCTTCGCGAAGCCGGAACCAAGATCAAGTCGGACACCGGGGTGCAGATCGGTTTGACCGGGCAAACCGCGGCCAACGTCGATGTCTCCGCGAAACTCGGCGAGGCGTTGCCGCTGTACTTGGCCGTCGTCGTCGGGCTGTCGTTGCTCCTGCTGTTGCTGGTCTTCCGCTCCATCGTGGTGCCGTTGCTCGCCACCGGCGGGTTCCTGCTTTCGCTCGCGGCCAGCTTCGGCGCAGTGGTGGCCGTCTACCAATGGGGCTGGCTCGGCACGGTGTTCGATGTGCCCAATCCCGCCGCGGTGCTGTCCTTCCTGCCGATCATCCTGATCGGGGTGCTCTTCGGTCTGGCCATGGACTACCAGGTCTTCATCACCTCCGGGATGCGGGAGGCTTTTGCGCACGGCGAGAACGCGAAACAAGCGGTGCGCACCGGATTCAGCCATGCGGCCAAGGTGGTGGTCGCCGCGGCGATCATCATGACCAGTGTTTTCGCGGGCTTCATCTTCTCGCACCTGACCATGGTCCGCCCGCTCGGATTCGCGCTGGCTTTCGGTGTGCTGATCGACGCCTTCGTGGTGCGGATGACGATCGTGCCGGCTGCGATGCACCTGCTGGGCAAAACCGCCTGGTGGCTGCCGCGCTGGTTGGACAAGATCCTGCCCGACGTCGACGTCGAGGGCGCCAAGGTGGTGGCCCTGCACGAAGCGCGCAGCGCTGATCCCCAGGACGACGACAAAGATGAAGATCTAGTCGCGGCCAAAGCCTGATCCGCGGCGAAGGGCCGGACGCTGGATGCGTTCGGCCCTTCGCGCTCCGGCCCGGACGGGGCTTACCAGGATCGAATACCTGTACTAGTCTGTTCTGGTGCTCAACGAAGAACTCGCTCCGGCATCACCCCACCCGACCACCGTGGATGCGGTGGTTTCCGCGCGTGCGCTGACCAAAAGCTACGGCGATTTCACCGCGGTCGACGGCATTTCCTTCGACGTCGCGCCGGGGGAGTCCTTCGGCCTGCTCGGCCCGAATGGAGCCGGCAAATCGACCACCATGCGGATGATCGGCGGGGTTTCGCAACGGACCTCGGGCGACTTGACGATCATGGGCCTGGATCCGGAAAAACACGGCCCGCAGGTGCGTGCCCATCTGGGCGTGGTTCCGCAGCAGGACAATCTGGACGAAGAATTGAAAGTCCGGGACAACCTGATCGTCTACGGGCGTTATTTCGGGCTGCCGCTGAGCTACCTCAGGCCGAAGGCCGATGAGCTTTTGGAGTTCGCGCAGTTGACCGAAAAGGCCTCCGCCAAGGTCGACGACCTGTCCGGCGGCATGAAACGGCGTTTGACGATCGCCCGCTCTCTGGTCAACGATCCGAAAATCCTGCTCCTCGACGAACCGACCACCGGGCTGGACCCGCAGGCCCGGCACATCCTCTGGGACCGGCTCTTCCGGCTCAAAGAAGCCGGTACCACCTTGATTCTGACCACGCATTACATGGACGAGGCCGAGCAACTGTGCGACCGGCTGATCGTGGTGGACAAAGGCAGCATCATGGCCGAAGGATCACCCGCGTCATTGATCCGGGAGTATTCGACGCGCGAGGTGGTGGAACTGCGCTTCGGTTCGGAACGCAACAGCTCGGTCGGCACGGAGCTGCAGGGGATCGGCGAGCGGATCGAGACTTTGCCGGACCGGGTGCTGATCTATGCCGACGACGGCGAAAAGGTGATGGAAGCGATCGCCGGTCGGGGATTGCACCCCTTGACCTCGCTGATCCGGCGTTCTTCGCTGGAAGACGTGTTCCTCCGGTTGACCGGGAGGAGCCTCATTGACTGAGCCGCACCCGATCCCGGAACGGACCAAAGTACCGGTTCCGTTGACTCCGGAGCAGTCCGCGGCCAGGGCCGTGCGCTTCGGCTCCTGGTATTTCGCAGAGCACATGTTCCGCCAAATGCGGAACTGGTTGGTTTCGATTGCCGCCTATTCGATCGGTTCCCCGCTGGCGTACCTGTTCGCGATGGGGATCGGTCTGGCCTCGCTGGTGAATTCGAGCACCAGCAACCAATTTTCCGGGGTCAGTTACCAGACTTTCATCGCTCCGGCGCTCGTGGCTTCGACCGCGCTGATGTCGGCCGCCGGGGATTTCATGTTCCCGGTGATGGCCGGGTTCCGCTGGCGCCGGATCTACTACGGGCCGCATGCTTCGCCGTTGGTCCCGGAGCAGATCGCCAAGGGGCACATCATCTCGACCTTCATCCGGATCCTGCTGCCCACCGCGGTCTATTACCTGATCGTGGTCTTGTTCCAGGCGGCGCCGTCGCCCTGGGGGTGGCTTTCGGTGCTGACCGCGAGTCTGGCCGCAATGAGCTTCGGCTTGCCGCTGATGGCGTGGGTGGCCACGCTGAAAACCGACGCCGGCCAGTTCGCGATGGTGCAGCGGTTCATCGTGACCCCGTTGTTCCTGTTTTCCGGAACGTTCTTCCCACTGAGCCAGTTGCCGGTCTTCCTGCAGTGGATCGGTTGGATTTCACCCTTGTGGCATGCCACCGAATTGGGCCGGGTGCTGAGTTTCGGCTATCCGGAAGCAGCCTGGCTCACCGTGGTCCACCTGGTGTACCTGTTGGCGCTGGCCGGGTTCGGTTGGCGCCTGTCGCAGCGGATCTACGCGAAGAGGTTGGCAGAATGAGCGCGGCATTGTCCGGCACGGAATCCGCAGCGGATTCCGTGGCCGCCCGGGTGGCGAACCGCAGGGGCAGCTTCGGTGCGCTGTATTCCGGCAATGCCAGGTCGGTGATCGCCCGCGGACTGTTGGCCACGCGCAGCACCAATTGGTTGGTGATGCTTTCCGGTTTCGTGGAACCGGTGCTGTATCTGTTGTCGATGGGCGTGGGGCTCGGTTCGCTGGTCGGCGCGGTGACCGGTCCGGGCGGGCAGCAGATCAGTTACGCCGCCTATATCGCCCCGGCGCTGCTGGCCACCTCGGCGATGAACGGCGCGGTCTACGATTCCACCTGGAACGTGTTCTTCAAGATGAATTTCGCAAAGCTCTACCAGGGCATGCTCTACACCTCGCTGGGGCCGTTGGACGTTGCCCTGGGCGAGATCTTCCTGGCTCTGCTGCGCGGTTTCGTCTATGCGACCGGATTCACCATCGTGATGGCCGCGATGGGCCTGGTGACCTCGCCCTTGGCCTTGCTGATGGTGCCGGCCTCGGTGTTCATCGCCTTCGGCTTCGCCAGCTTCGGGATGGGCATCACGAGTTTCATCAAGAGTTTCCAAGGCATGGACTGGATCAACTTCGTGATGTTGCCGATGTTCTTGTTCTCTGCGACCTTCTACCCGCTCTCGGTCTACCCGGAAGCAGTCCAATGGATCATCCAGGCCCTGCCGCTGTGGCATGGGGTCGAGCTGCTGCGCGAGCTGGGTGCCGGGGTGATCGGTTGGGGCACCGCGGGGCACCTGCTGTATTACGTGGTGATGATCGTGCTCGGTTTGATCTTGACCACGTCCAGATTGCGCAAGCTCTTCCTCAAATAATCGGGCAGTCCGCAGTAGTCCGGCAACGGTTCAAAAATTCCCTACCGGCCGGCCTAAGCTCGGACTATGGCGTCGGTCTGGGAACTCGCGGCAGCGGAGGTGCTGCCACAGCTGGATGCCGGGCTGGCGGATTATTTCGGCGCGCTGCCGGACGGGAAAGTCGGTCTGGGCCGGGGCAGTTTCCAGCAGGTCGGCACGCCGCGGCGCTGGCTCTGGCCGGTGCTGTGGCTGCTGGCGCGGGAAGGGATCGTGTTCCCGGTATGGCAGCAGCGGGTCCCCTTCGAGGTATGCAACCGACCGGGTCACGACCACCGGGGACGCGCGACGCTCTCCGCGACCCGGACTTTCCACTTCCGGAACGGCAGCAAGGTGATGCCGGATTCGATCGCCGTGGAAGCGGATGGATCGCTGACCGACTACCTGGGCAAACACGGCTGGCTGGCCGTGTTGCTGACCGTCGAGGCCCGCGGCGGGGCGATGCGGCTGACCGGCTCACGGGTCCGGCTCCGGGTTCCCTGGGGCTGGTTGAGGATTCCCGCTGCGGTGTCGCCCGGCGTGCAGATCACTGAGCGCTTCGATGCCGAGATCGGCCGGCAGCAGGTTTCGATGCGCTTGAGCCAACCGCAGTTGGGGCTGCTCTACGAATACCGCGGCGACTTCGGTTACCGCTGGGCGGACTCGCTGGATTCGCCGGACTCGCTGGACTGACCGGGACGGGGCCGGTCGAGGTTGTCCACGATCAAGCCCAGCGTGAAATCGAACCGCTGGTGCCCGTCGCCCGAGGTCAGCTCTGCTGCATAGCGGCTGGTGTTCGGGAAACGTGCTGCGGGCAGGGCGCTGAAGCGCTGCACCAATTCGGCGCGCTCGTCGCTGCTCAGCACCCAGCCCTCGTTCAGTTCGCTCCGCCGGTGCGCCGAGAGCGCGATCTCCAAGGCGTAGGCGCCCACGTAGAGGAAGAGCGCATCGATCGCCCAGGCTGCGGTCTGCGGATCGATGCCGCCGGCGAGCAGGATCGCCAACATGCCTTCGTTGATGCGCAAGACGTCGAGATCGGTGACCACCATGGAGAGTGCGGCCCGGGAGATGCCCGGGTAGTTCAGGTACTGGTCCCTCAGCTGGGTGCAGACGTCCACGATCTGTTCCCGCCAAGCCGCCGGGTCGGGCTCGGGCAGCACCAGTTGGCTGCACAGCCGGCCGATGATCAGCTCATCGATATCGGCTTTGTTGACCACGTGGGCGTAGAGCGAGGCGGGGCCGGTATTGAGCAAACCGGCCACGCTGCGCATGGTCATCGCCTCGTAGCCTTTGCCGGCGACGATCTCCAGCGCGGCATCGGTGATCCGTTCGACGGTGATCGGCGTGTTCCGCCGGGGCTGCCGGGCGGTTGCCGCGGCCGGTTGTGCATGCCGGGCGGCCCGGCGCTGCTGGGGATCCACAATCATGCCTTCCAGTGTAGCTTGACACGAACAATGTTCCATTGATAGAACAGTGTTCGTAAGTCTAGAACAATGTTCGTCGATGATGTCGGTACTATTCCGCACCACCGCTCTTGGAAGGAATGCCGATGAGCAGCCAGTCTGAAATCCAATCGAAGCCCGTGGCCGGCCCGCCGCAATCGTTGCGCGAGGTCTGGGTTGCGCTTGCCGGTCTTGCCGCGGTGTTCCTGTTTGAGATGCTGGACAACTCGATCCTCAACGTGGCGCTGCCCACGATCGGCCGTGAGTTGCAGGCCTCGACCACCGGCCTGCAATGGGTGACCGGTGCCTATGCGGTGGTTTTCGGCGGTCTGATGCTGGTCTTCGGTGCGATCGCCGACAAGTTCGGCCGACGCCGGATCATGCTGATCGGACTGGTGCTGTTGGCCGTGGCCAGCCTGGCGACGGCGTTCGTCAGCACTGCGGAGCAGCTGATCGCAGTCCGGGTCGCGATGGGCGTGGCCGCAGCGATGACCACGCCGGGCTCGATGGCGCTGGCTTTCCGGTTGTTCCAGGACGACGGCCTGCGGGTGCGCGCCTTGACGCTGATCTCCACCGTGGGCTTGGTCGGACTCGCGATCGGCCCGACCGCCGGCGGGCTGGTCCTGGCCGTCGCGCCCTGGCAAGTCCTGCTGCTGGTGAACGTGCCGATCGCGCTGCTCGCGATCATCGGCGTGCGCAGCGGCGTCGCGGCTGACGATCCGGCTGAGCTGCACCGCGATCCGGTGGACGTGGGCGGTGCGATCCTCGGCACCGTGACCATCGTGCTGGCGCTCGTCGCGCCGACCCTGTTCGTCAACGAGGGTTCCGGATCGGCACTGCCGTGGATCGCGGCTGTCGCCGCGCTGGTCGCCGCGGTGCTCTTCGTGCTGCGCGAACGTTCCGCACGCTACCCCATGCTCGACCTGACCCTGGTGGCCCGGCCTCTGGTATCGAGCGGTTTGGCGTTCAAGGCCGCGACCGGACTGGCCACCGCCGGCCTGGGCTATCTGGTGACCCTGCAACTCCAGCTGGAATGGGGTTGGCCGCCGGCCCTGGCCGCGCTCGGCCTGCTGCCGCAGGTCGTCGTGCTGATCGCCGGCGGCGTCTTCGTCAGCCCGTTCGTGCGCTGGGTCGGTTTGGACCGTGCCGCCTGGCTGAGTGCCGCGGCCGTCGTCGTCGGGCTTGCCGTCTACGGCCTGCTCGGTGGGTTCGGCTATTTCTGGATCGCCGTCGCACTGGCGCTCGTCGCGGCCGGGCTGCGGGTGAACGGCGTGGTTGCCGCGACCAATGTGCTCAAAGGCCTGCCGGAGAACCGGACCACGATCGGCGTGGCGCTGGTCGACACCTCCAGCGAGGTCGCCACCGGCGTCGGCATCGCGCTGACCGGTACCCTGCTCGCCGTGATCTTCAACGGGAGCATTGTCAGCCCGGACTGGAACCCGCAGCAATACGGCGAGTTCCGTGCCGCGGTCACGATTGCCGGCCTCTCACTGACCGGGTTGGCAGCGGCTCTGGTGGGCTGGGGCTTCGTCCGGGCCCGCGGTTCCGCGGAATCCGCGGCCTAACCGAGTCCGTGTTCCACGCAGAAAAGCGCCGCCTGCACCCGGGACACCAGATTCAGTTTCCCGAAGATCCGGGACAGATGGGTTTTCACCGTGGTTTCCGCGATGCCGAGCCGGCGCGCGATCTGCTGATTCGTCCAGCCCGCGCCGACCGCCCGCAGCACGTCTAGTTCCCGGGCGGTCAGTTCAGCTAGTCCTTGCGGCGTCCGGGCTTCGGGCCGGGGCACCGCCGCGGCAGCCGAGACCAGCTTCTCGATGACCGTCCGGGTGACTTCGGGAGCGAGCACCGCGTCGCCGGCTGCGACATTGCCGATGCCCTGGATGATCGCTTCGGCGGAAGCGGATTTCAGCAAGAACCCCGCAGCCCCGGCCCGCAAGCCGCCCAGCACATAGTCGTCCAGGTCGAAGGTGGTCAGGATCAGCACCCGGGCGGTTCCGGCCGCGCTGATCTGCCGGGTGGCTTCGATGCCGTCCATGCCGGGCATCCGGATGTCCATCAACACCACCTCCGGGCGCAGACTGCGACTCATCGCCACCGCGGTGACCCCGTCGCCGGCCTCGCCGACCACCTCGATTCCGGGGTCCTGGGACAGGATCATCCGCAGGCCCTGCCGGATCGCCGCGTGGTCGTCGGCCAGCAAGACCGAAATCACCGGGTTCACCTGGGCAACCGCACGGCGACCCGCCAGCGGTCGCCGGCGGCGTCCGCGGAAAAGCTGCCACCCAGTTCGGCGGCCCGGACGGCCATGTTCGCCAAGCCGTAGCCTTGCCGGTTCCCGGATTCCGCGGCTTGGACCAGCGGATTCTCCACGGTGAGCAGTGCAGCTCCGGGATCGGCATCCAACCGTACCGTGACCGGCTGTCCGGGTGCGTGTTTGTTCGCGTTGGTCAGCGCTTCCTGGCTGATCCGGTACAGCGTGCTCGAGGCCGCCGAGCCGAGGTCTTCCGGGATCCGGACGAGCAATTCCACCGGGTTTCCCGCGGCCCGGCTGGCTTCGGCCAGGGCCCGCAGTTCGGCGCCCAAATCCAACCCTCCGGCGCTCCCTGGGGCGTCCCGGCGGTCTTCGCCGGTATGCAGCACATCGATCATCTGGCGCATATCGGCCAAGCCTTTCAACGAGGTTTCCCGGGAAGCCCTGAGTACTTCGCCGCGCAGTGCGGGATCCGCGGAGCGCAATGCTGCTTCGCTCTGCAAGGCGATCGCGGAAAGCCGTCCGGCGATCACGTCGTGCAGATCACGGGCCATTTTCCCGCGTTCCCGGGCCACCGACAGTTGCAGATCGAGTCGGGAGAGCTCCCGTTCCTGGCGGACCATCAGCTCGGCTTGCCTGGCCCGCTGCTGTTCGACCTCGGCGATCTGTTCCTGCTGGCGGACGTTGGCAGCCCACCACATCGGGGTCAAAAACGCCACCACGGCCTGCACCCCGACGATCAGGGCCGGTTGCCAGCCGTTCCCGGCGAATGCCGCAGCGAGCACCGACAACGCACTGATCGCGACTGCGAAGACCCGGGTGGCCCGGCTCAGCCGCGGCCCGGCATAACGGGTGCCGGTGAAGATCACTTCGAAGAGCAGCAGCAGCGCGGCGATTCCGGCGTCGTCCAAGGTCAGCAGCACCGCCGCAACGGAGGCCGTGGCGATCATCGCCGCGGGCCTGGTGCTGCGCAGGGCGATGCCGCAACTGCCCAGGAGCAGCGCCGCCGGCCACAGCTCGAGTCCGGGGAACAGATCGAATTCGAAACCGCCGAACCAACGCAAACCGGCGGACTGCAGTGCAGCCGCGAGCAGCAGATAAAACAGCGCAGTGCCGAAATCCTGGCCGGGGATCCCGCTCAGCACTTCGCGCAGCCGTCGGATCATCTTTTGATTGTGCCGCGCCCCGGGGCCCGGGACAAGCAGTTCCGGGCCGTGGTCCTGCAAAGGTAGGACCCGGAGCTCCTGCTGCTGGCCGATGCGCTCCAGCGCCCCGAGGCAGAGGCTGGAAGCATGAAACATTGGCTCATCCACACCGTGGTCTTCTTCGCCGCCCAGATCGTTTTCGCGATCATCGGCTTTTCCTGGCCCTGGGAGGTGCTCAATGGCCGGCTGCCGGTCAATTCGGTCTTCGCCTCGATCGACGACCAGTTGTGGGTCGCCAACACCTCGCGGATCTGGAGCATCGTCTGGCTGGCGGACACCGGGATTTCGCTGCTCGGCCGGCGCGCGCCCAAGCAGACTGCGGATCCGGAATGAAAATCGCGGAGTTCGTTGCCGAAAATCCGATCGTCGCGGTGATTGTGGGCTGCGAAATCGCACTCTGGGTGGTCCTCTTCCTGGGCCTGGCCGTCCGCTACTTGCTTCGGCTCAGACGCACCAGCAGCGTGATCCTGGCCCTGATCCCGCTCATCGACGTGGTGCTGCTGGTCGCGGTGGCGATCGACATGTCCCGGGGTGCGGAACTGGGTTGGGTGCATATCGCGGCTGCATACTATCTGGGCGTGAGCGTGGCCTTCGGCCCGGCCCTGGTCAGGTACGTCGACGTCCGTTTCGCGCACCGCTTCGCGGGCGGTCCGCCGCCGCAGCCCAAGCCCCGTTACGGAGCGGCGAAACACCGCGCCTTGTGGCAGGAGTGGTACCGGGTGGTGGCTGCCGCGGCGATCGCCTCCGCGGTCTCCTTGGCGCTGATCGTCTTTTTCGCCGATCCCCGGGCCCAGGAAATGCTCTGGTGGTCGATCGGCCGCGCCTGGTTCATCGTGGGGCTCTGGTTCGTCTTCGGCCCGATGGTCAAGCCGAAGCCGGAACCGGCAAGTCCGAAGCTCCCGGTCCGGCGGTAGCGTTGACCGCAGCGGGCCGTTGCGGCGGAACCCGGGTTTCGCCCGGCGCGGAAGCGGGCCGCCGGCCGCGGCCGGTTTGCGACAATGGAAGCATGTTCTCCTTGGGATCCCCTCAGACTTCTGGCAAACGTCCGGGCCGATTGGCCGCCGTCGGGCCCCTCATCCTCGCGGTGGTCTTCCTGATCGCCTTGGTGCTGGCCGCGAACAACAACACGGTATTGGGCTGGTTCATCGCGGTGATCGCGTTGGCCTGGCTGATTTTGGCGACTCTGGTGTACATAGGGGTCTACAAAGCAGCGCGCTTCGGTGCCGAACAAGTGCGCCGGGCCACCTCCGGTTTGCAGCAGAACCAGCAAGCCGACGACGCCGGCACCCGGTTGGTCGCCGAAAGCGCGCCGGCCGACGGAGCCCGGGACATGAAACTCGACCACAGTTTCAAAATCATCCAGGTGCAGGCCGGCGAAATCAGCAAGGCCCTGACGACACTGGAAGGTTCCAGTGGGGCTGGCGCCAGTTGGGACTACATCGAGCGAGCGCTGGAGACGATTCAGATCACCGCGCACAACGGCCGGGACATGATCGGTGGCGAATCCCGGAAACCCGGCAAATCCGGCGCCGGCGCCGGCCCCGACGAGCCGCTCGCCGGCACTGTCGTCGAAGAATAGGCCGGGAATAGACTCGGCCTGATTGCCGGGTAAAGTGGATCGGGTGAGCACCTCGACTTCGAAAAAGGCTGTCAACGCCGTTCGTGTGGCTTCGGTCAACGTGAACGGAATCCGTGCGTCGTACCGGAAGGGCATGGCCGATTGGCTGGCCAGCCGAGACGTCGACATCCTGTGCCTGCAAGAAGTCCGTGCGCCGGACGAGGTGGTGGACGGCTTCCTCGCCGCGGATTGGCACGTGCTGCACGCCGAGGCCGCGGACAAGGGCCGCGCCGGAGTGCTGATCGCTTCACGCAAAGACTCACTGCAGCCGATTGCCACCCGGATCGGCATCGGCGACGAGTACTTCGCCACGACCGGACGCTGGGTCGAGGCCGATTACCGGCTCTCCGACGGCAAGCAACTGACGGTGGTGAGCGCTTACGTGCATTCCGGCGAAGTCGACACCCCCAAGCAGCTGGACAAGTACCGGTTCCTCGAGGTGATGCTCACCCGGCTGCCGGAGTTGGCCGAGCACAGCGACTACGCGCTGGTGGTGGGCGACCTGAACGTCGGCCACAAGACCTTGGACATCAAGAATTGGAAAGGCAACGTCAAGAACGCCGGCTTCCTGCCGGAGGAGCGGGCCTATTTCGACAAGTTCTTCGGCGAACCGGGCGTGGCCGGCGGATTGGGCTGGAAAGACGTGCAGCGCGAGGTCGCCGGCGAGGTGGAAGGCCCGTACACCTGGTGGTCGCAGCGCGGCCAGGCCTTCGACAACAACACCGGATGGCGGATCGACTACCAGATGGCCACCCCGGGTTTGTTCGAACAGGCCGGCGATGTCGTGGTGGACCGGGCCGCCAGTTATGACACCCGATGGTCCGACCATGCGCCGCTCGTCGTCGATTACACCATCCGCTGACCCCGATCCGTCGAGTCATTGAAGCCCGGAAAGTCTGAAATGCCTGCAAATCCACGTGCCCGGATCCTCTCCGGCATGCAACCCTCAGCCGATTCCCTGCACCTGGGAAACTACCTCGGAGCCCTCGTGCAATGGCGTGCGATGCAGGAAGAATACGATGCGGTCTACATGATCGTGGACCTGCATGCGATCACAGTCCCGCAGGATCCGGGAGTCCTGGCGCAGCGCACCCGGGTGACCGCGGCGCAGTACCTGGCCGGCGGCATCGACGTGGACAAGTGCACGCTCTTCGTGCAGTCGCACGTTCCGGAGCACACCCAGTTGGCTTGGGTGCTCAATTGCCTCACCGGTTTCGGCGAAGCCTCGCGGATGACCCAGTTCAAGGACAAGAGCCTGAAGCAGGGCTCCGACACCGCCAGCGTCGGGCTCTTCACCTACCCGATCCTGCAGGCCGCCGATATCCTGCTCTACCAGCCGGAGGGGGTTCCGGTCGGCGAGGACCAGCGGCAGCACGTGGAGCTCAGCCGGGACTTGGCCCAGCGGTTCAACCATCGGTTCGGTGAGACCTTCGTGGTTCCGCAGGCTTTCATCCAGAAGGAATCTGCGAAGATCCAGGATTTGCAGAACCCGGCGGCGAAGATGTCCAAGTCCGCCGAATCCCTGAACGGCTTGATCAACCTGCTCGATGATCCGAAGGTCACCGCGAAGCGGATCAAATCGGCGGTCACCGACGACGGAACCGAGATCCGTTACGACAAGGCAGAGAAGCCGGGCGTATCGAACCTCCTGGCGATCTATTCGGCGCTCAGCGGCAAGCCCATCGCGGCGATCGAAGCCGAGTACCAAGGCAAGATGTACGGGCATCTCAAAGTCGATCTGGCCGATCTGGTGGTTTCCGAGCTGGCCCCGATCCGGGCACGGGCGCAGGAATTGCTCGCGGACCCGGCAGAACTCGACCGGCTGCTCGCCGTGGGCGCCCAGAAAGCGCGTGAAGTAGCCGCAGTGACTCTCGAAGAGGTTTACCGCAAGGTCGGATTCCTGGCGCCGGTGGCCACCGGGCCCCTGGGAACTTCGGCGGCGAAGTAGCGCAAATGGTGGAATCCGGAGCGGAAGGCGGCTCGACCGGACCGGTCCGGTCAGTCGGCGTCGTGGTGGCGTTGCCGGAGCCTTACGCTAGCGAACTGCGCGGTTGGCGGGCGTCCTTCGGCGACCCGCTGGCCGAAGTGGTCCCGGCGCACATCACCTTGGTGACCACCACCCCGGCCGAAGACTGGCCCGCGGTGCTGCAGCACGTCCGGGCCGTGGCCGCGGAGCAGCGCAGTTTCCGGGTGGAGCTGTGCGGCACCGGAGGGTTCCGACCGGTTTCCCCGGTGGTCTACCTGAACGTGGTGGCGGGTTTCGACGAATGCGTCCGATTGCACGGTCTGCTGCAGCACGGCCCATTGGCCAAGGACTTGCCTTTCCCGTTCCATCCGCACGTCACGGTGGCGCACGACATTTCCGAACTCGGCATGGATGAGGCGCAGCGCCGGCTCAGTTCCTATCAAGCGGAATTCACCGTGGATAGCATGGGACTGTACGAACACGACGCCGACGGCGTGTGGCAACTGCAGGAGGAGCTCAGCTTTGGCGGCCCGGAAAAGTCCGAGACCTAAACAGCCGGTGCCAGCGGTGCCCTCACCGACCGATCGCAAAGAGCTGGAACGGCGGCTGATCCTGAAGCGGATCGAGCTCAGCCGGGCGAAACGCGAGCAACAGGCCAAACCGGCATCGCCCGGTGCGCCCGGCCTGCTGCAAGCCCGGATCGAATACCTGCTGGCCAAGCTCAACCTGGTCCGTCCGATGCGGGCTTTCCAGACCTATTCGCTGCGCCACGGACCGTTGCTGGCGGCCGGCTCCGCGTACAACATGTTCTTCTCGGTGGCCGCGATGCTGGTTGCCGGATTCTCGGTCCTCGGTTTGCTGGCGGCCGGGAACAAGGGCCTGCAGGATGCCGTGGTCAACGCGGTCGCGCAATCCACCCCGGGGCTGATCAATACCGGCAACGGTGGCTTGGCGACGCCGGACCAACTGTTCAACGCCGGCGACGGCTTCGGCTGGGCGCTGCTGATCTCTTTGGCCGCATTGCTGTTGACCTCGCTGGGCTGGATCGGCGGCCTGCGCGAAGGCGTGCGCGGCGTATTCGATGCGGGCCCCTTGGAAGCCAATCCGATCCTGCTCAAACTCAAGGACGCGGCCACGCTGCTGCTGCTCGGCGTGGTCCTGGTGCTGACCTCGGTGATCAGTGTCGGCGTGGTGACCGCTCTGGACGGAGTGATGGGTGCGCTGTCCTTGGACGCCGAGGTGGTACGGCCGATCACTTACATCGGCTCGCTCGTGGTCCTGCTGATCCTCGACCTGGCGGTGTGCCTGGTCTTGTTCCGTTCCGTGTCCGCGGTCCAGATGCCCCGCGGAGTGCTTTGGCAGACCGCTTTGATCGCCGCGGTCGGCTCGACCGTGCTGCGCGCATTGTCCAGCGTGCTGCTGGCGAATGTGGCCGGACGGAATCCTTTGCTGGCGCCGTTCTCGGTGATCCTGGGTCTTTTCGTCTGGTTCTATCTGCTCTCCCAGGTGTATCTGATCGCCGCGGGTTGGGGCGCCGTGGGCAAAGCGGACGCGGAGCAAAGCGACTAATCGGATTCGCCGGCATCCTCGAATGCCGGGCCCGGACCCGCTGGTTCGCTGTTCACCGAGGGTTCACCCAAAACTCTGGATCTGTTAGAAGTTCCTTGTGTATGCTGACTGGGAACGTTCCCAGTCAGCATACACAATCATCTTTGGACCTTCTCATGAGTGTTTCCCCCGAGACCAGAGCGCGTCGTCGGACGCGCCCGTGGGCCTGGCTGTTCCTCGCCCCGGCGTTCCTGGTCCTGCTTGCTTTCGATTACTGGCCCTTGCTCCGGACATTCTTCCTGTCCACCCAGGGCACCGATTTGTTCGGTGCGCCCAGCGGCTTCGTCGGCGCGGAGAATTTCCAGCTGATGCTCGCCGACCCCAGGTTCTGGACCACGATCCTGGTGACCTTCAGCTACACCGCGGCCTCGGTCCTCGGAAAAGTCCTGATCGGTCTGGCGATCGCGGTGCCGCTCTCCAGCCGGCTGGCCGGCACGCCACTGCTGCGATCCATCGTGTTGCTCCCGATGGCGGTTTCGGTGGCAGTCGCGGCGTTGGTGTTCAAGCTGATGTTCCAGCCCGGGACCGGTGCGTTCGACCAAATCATCGGACTTTTCGGCGCCGGACCGGCCGGCTGGTTGACCCAGCCGCAGATGGCGCTGCTGGCCGTAGTGATCGTGGATGTCTGGTGCGGCTTGGGGATCTCGGTGCTGCTGCTGCTCGCGGCCCTGGACGGGGTGCCCGAGGATGTGCTGGAAGCGGCGCAGATCGACGGCTCGGGCAGCTTGCAGCGGCTGTGGCACGTGAAGCTGCCGTTGATCACGCCGACGCTGTTCTTCATCCTGATCACCCAATCGATTGCCGGGATGCGCGAGTTCACCGTGATCAACCTGCTGACCGGTGGCGGTCCGGGGGACGCGACCAACACGCTGGTGATCGACATCTACAAAACCGCTTTCGGCTCCGGCACCAGCGATTACGGCGCCGCAGCGGCGCGCGGCATCGTGCTGCTGCTGATCATCGTGGCGTTGACCTTCGTGCAGATGCGGGTCCTGGAAAGGCGGGTGCATTACTGATGGCCGATCCCACGAAACTGCCCGGTGTGAAACGGCTCGATTGGCGCAGTGCGCCGGTCTACCTGTACCTCGGCGTGGTCGCCCTGCTGGTAGCTGGGCCGGTGCTGTTCGCCTTCGTCGGGGCATTCACGCCCACGGGTACGATCATCGGCGGCGGTGCGCCGTGGTTCAGCATCTGGACCTTGGAGAACTTCGGCACCGCGTTCCGGAACTCGCCGCTGCTGGCCCAATTCGGCAACTCGGTCGTGGTGACCCTCGCCCAGACGTCGTTGCAGTTGGCCACGTCGCTGCTGGCCGGGTACGCCTTGGTCTTCGGGAACCTGAAACGGCCCAACCTGGTCCTCGGGTTTTTCCTGGTCACCATGATGATCCCGAGCGAAACCACGATCATTGCGAACTACCTGACCATCCGCTCGATCGGCCTGTTCGACACCCTGGTCGCGGTTTTCATCCCGTTCGCGACCAGTGCTTATGCGGTGTTCTTGTTCCGCCAGGCGTTCAAGGGATTCCCGAAGGAGATCCACGAGGCCGCGGTGCTGGACGGGGTCGGGCCGCTGGGCTTCCTGTTCCGTTTCCTGCTGCCGCTGAACAAGCCGATCGTGATGACGGTCAGCCTGGTCAGCGCCATCGCGGCCTGGAACGGCTATCTCTGGCCATTGCTGGTCACCGAATCACCGTCCAGCCGAACCGTGCAAGTGGGTGTCGCAGCATTGAGCGACTCCCTGTCGGTAGACGTCGGTCCGGTGCTCGCCGGCCTGGCCTTCGTCAGTCTCCCGATGCTCGTCTTAGTCGTCTTCGGCCAGAAATTCCTTACCAAGGGACTCACTCAAGGAGCAGTCAAATGAAAAATCCCACCTTCCGACTCCGCTCATTGGCGGTGTTCGCCGGCCTCGGCCTTGCCGCCTTGGGGCTGAGCGGATGCAGCAGCAGCGGATCAGGGTCCGACGCCGGTCCGGTCAAGATCACCTTCTGGCACTCAGCCTCCGGCGCAGCCGGGGATTCGCTCAACCAGCAGATCGCCGCGTTCAACGAAGCGCAGGCCGGCAAGATCCAAGTAGCGGCGGTCTACCAGGGAAACTACGAATCCTCGATGGCGAAACTGGCCAATGCCGTGCAATCCGGAGGCACCCCGGCGCTGATGCAGGCCTCAGACGTCTTCACCGGCTACATGATCGACTCCAAGCTGACGGTGTCGGCTACCGACCTTGCGGCCAAGGACGGGGCGTACGATTTCGCAGACTTGGCCCCGGCGGTCAAGAACTACTACACCGTGGACGGCCAGGTCCGCTCGATGCCGTACCAGATTTCGCAACCCGTGCTGGTGCTGAATCCGGAGGTGCTGGCGAAAGCCGGGTTGAGCCCGGCCGATGTGCCCACCGATATCACCGGCCTGTTGGACACCGCGAGCAAGATCAAGCAGGTTTCCGGGATCGCCGGGCTGTCCTTCTTCGTCAATACCTGGTGGAACGAGCAGTTCGCGGCCGCCCAGGGATTGACCTACTGCACCCCGGACAACGGGGTCAGCGGGCAGAACGCGACTGCTTTGACGTACACCGATCCGAAGCAACTGGCGGTTTGGTCCAAGCTGCAGCAGCTGGTCAAGGAAGGCGCCATGGTCAATACCGGCGCCGATGCCACCGCCGCGGTCGGCGCCTTCACCTCGGGTGGCGCGGCGATGGCCTTGGTCTCCTCGGGAGCGATCGGCAACATCGTCAAAACCGGGGTGAACTTCGCGGTCAAAGCTTTCCCGGTCTCCGCCGCGGAAGGTGGCGTAGTGCCCGGTGGAAACTCGCTCTGGGTGATCGGCAAAGACCGCTCGGCTGCCGAGCAGAAGGCTGCTTGGGAGTTGTCCCGGTATTTGGGCAGCACTGACGTGCAGACCAAGAACTTCCTCGATTCCGGATATTTGCCCACCACGCTGACGGCCGCGAAGGCGATTGCCTCAGCCACCCCGCAACAGCAGGCGCTGCTGGACCAACTGGCCACGAGCAAGTCCAGTACGGCGACTGCCGGCTGCCACTCCGGGGCGCTGGGCGAAGTCCGGCAATCCTTGCAGCCGGCCTTGGAATCGCTCTTGGCCGGCGGCGATGTGCGCGCGGTCTTCGAAGACCAGGAGAACAAAGCCAAGGACATCATCGAGCGCTACCGGAAGCGGGCAGGACAATGAACCGGATCAACGTTGCGGCACGCCCGCACAGCGGGCCATTGCTCGATCACAGCTCGCCGTGGCGGTACGGCGTTTTCCTGCGGCCGGGTCCGGAGCTGGGCCGGGCGGCCTTGCAGGCGATGGATGTGGCGCAACGGATGTTCGGCTTCCAAGCCGCAAATTCCTATCCGCCGCATACCACCTTGGTGGGATCGATGGCGATCGACGGCACCGAGCGCGGGCTGATCGAAGTCTTGGACAAGACCTTGGCCGGTCGGGCCGCGGCGCCCCTCTGGAACCGGGGATTGACCAGGGAAATCGGCGGCGGCGGATTGCACTACAACGTGAACGAAGATCCGTCCGGATCCGGCAACCAACTCCTGCGGGAGCTGGTCCGGGATTTGTTCGCAGCGCTCGAGCCGCTCCGGGTGCATCCGGTGACGGACCGGGGCATCGTGGCGCGCAGGCAGGAAACCGGGGAGACCTTCCGGGCCCATTTGACCGTCGTCGGCCATGATGGGATCGACCATCCCGAGGTGGTCGACGAATGTCTGGAATTCCTCAAAGGACTGGATCTGGACGGACCGGAATCCGATCCGGGAAACACCGTCTCGCTCTACCGGTTCTACGCCGAGGACTGGAGCAGCCGCTATTGGGAGACGATGACCTGGACGGTCTGCAAGAGCTGGACCCTGGCCTAGTCCTCGGCGGAGCCTACCCGGCCGCCGGGCCGAACGTGGAACCGGCAACGGTTGGGCCCAAAACCAGGACTTCCCGGGGCGGCAAGCCCGGCTGCTCAAGCCGATCGGCCAAGAGCCGCCAGGCGGAGTCGGGCAACTGCTGGCCGCCTTGGGTGATGCTGGTGAGCTCCCGGGAAGCCGCGAAGCCATGGTCCGGTTCGTCGAAACACAAAACCGACAGCTCCCCGGGCACCGTCAAACCGGACCGTTCGGCTTCCCGGAGTGTCGCCCAGCCCCCGTCGGCGCTCAAGCTGAGCACCGCCGTCGGGCGGTCCGGAACGCTGAGCAGCTCTGCCGCAGCGACTGAGGCTTGGGGGAAATCGTAGCTTCCGGTCGCCTCGATCAACTCGAAGCCATCGGCGCCGAGGCGTTCCCGCAGCGCGGCGAGGCGAGGTGCCGCGGAAAGGCTGTTCGGCACCGTGATCAGCCCGACCCGCCGGTGGCCGTGCCGGGCGAGCAGCCGGCTGGCTTCGGTGGCCTGGCCCGCGGCGTCGACCTGGACGACGTCGGCCGCGCTGCCGGGAGCCGGTCTGCTGACCACTACCGTCGGCAAGCTGGCAGCGATCGGCAGGATCTGCTCGGTCGGCAGATTGCCACTGCCGATGATCAGGCCGTCGACGCGCAGTTCGAGCAGGGTTTGCAAGGCGTGGGATTCGCTGTCGTTGTCCAGGTTCCCGGTGACCGCGAGCATCCGGTAGCCGGCTTGGGCAGCGTGCGCTTGCAGGTCGAACATCAATTTCCCGTAGAACGGCGAGGTGGATCTGCGCAGCAGCAACCCGATGTTCTTGGTCCGGCCGAGGGCCAGGGCCTGCGCTGCGGCATTGGAGGAATAGCCCAATGCGGCGACGGTCTTCTCGACCTTCGACCGGGCGTCCGGGCTGACCTGGCCGTTGCCGGTGAGGACTCGGGAAACGACGGATTTGGAGACGCCCGCGGCTTTGGCGACGTCGATGATGGTGGGGTTGCGGTTCAGAGGCATCCCTCAAGTTCTAACACAGGGCAGGACCGATGAAACGATCCAGAGGGGAGAAACCATGGCAAGCAACGATGTGCAATTGGTGATTTTCGACATCGGCGGGGTGCTCTGCATCCAGGGGTTCGACGTCGCGGCCGCCGCAGCAGTGCTCGGAGCGGAGCCAGCGGCGTTGGAAGCCGGGTACTGGGCCGGCCGGGACCGGTACGACCGGGGTTGCTCCAGCACCGCGTATTGGGCGGGGGTCGCTGCGGCAAGCGGCGCGCCCCGGCCGGAGCCCGGAGCCGTGGCGCAACTGGTGGAGCTGGATTGCCAGCGCTGGCGCAGCGTCGCCGGCGAAGTCTCCGCGATGCTGGATAGCCTCGCCCGGCGGGGATGCCGGCTCGGCCTGCTGTCGAATGCGCCCAAGCCGTTGGCCGAGACGGTGCGGGCCGCCAGCTGGTCGGCCGGGTTCGAACACCGGGTGTTCTCGAGCGACCTGGGCCTGATGAAGCCGGACCCGCGGTGCTACCAGGTGGTTTTGGCGAGATTCGGTGTTCCGGCGGCATCTGCGGCGTTCTTCGACGATCGGCCGGAAAACGTTGCGGCGGCCGCGCAGCTCGGCATCCAGGCACAGCTGTTCCCCGGTGCAGGCGGGGTGCAGCGGATATTCTGAGGCCATGGATTTCCAGCTCCGCCAAGCCACCCCGGACGACGCCGAAGCGGTGGTCCGGATGCACACCCAGGCGCACCAGGAAAGCTATGCCGGATTGCTGCCGGCAGAGTTCTTCGCCGGCCGGCGCCGATCGATGCCGGAACGGACCGAGCAGCGCCGGCCCTGTCTGGCCAGTGCGGATCCGCGGCTGCTGGCCTTCGACGCCGACGGCGAACTGGTCGGGTTGGCCGATGCCGGGCCCGGCCGGCAACCGGGTTGGCAGCACCGGCTCGAGTTGTACTCGCTCTACACTCTGCAGCGGACCCACGGCAGCGGCCTGGGCCCGGCGCTGCTGCAGGCTGCCGTGGGCACCGGGCCGGCCTACCTCTGGACGCTGGCGGAAAACCACCGGGCGCAGGCGTTCTACGCCAAGCACGGCTTCATCGCCGACGGCGGGCGCAAGTTCCTCTCCCCGGAGTGGCTCGGGCTGCCGGAGATCCGGATGGTCCGATCCGCGGATTGAGCGCCGGCCGCAGATCAGCGGGTCCCACCGAGTCTGCCTGCTCAGTGGGCCAAAACGAGTATGTCCCACTGAGTTCATCGACTCAGCGGGACATACTTGTGGCATGACGCCGGGAGAAACTAGATCTGGCGGGCCAGAATCGCTTGTTTGACCTCGGAGATCGCCTTGGTCACCTGGATGCCGCGCGGGCAGGCTTCCGAGCAGTTGAAGGTGGTCCGGCAACGCCAGACGCCTTCCTTGTCGTTGAGGATCTCCAAGCGCATATCGCCGGCATCGTCACGCGAGTCGAAGATGAAGCGGTGCGCATTGACGATCGCGGCCGGGCCGAAGTACTGGCCGTCGGTCCAGAACACCGGGCAGCTCGAGGTGCAAGCAGCGCACAAGATGCATTTGGTGGTGTCGTCGAAGCGCTCGCGGTCTTCTGCGGACTGCAGGCGTTCCTTGGTCGGCTCATGGCCCTTGTTGATCAGGAACGGCATGATCTCCCGGTAGGACTGGAAGAACGGCTCCATGTCCACAATGAGATCTTTTTCCACCGGCAGGCCCTTGATCGGCTCCACCGTGATCGGCTTCTTGGTGTCCAGATCCTTCAACAAGGTCTTGCACGCCAAGCGGTTTCGGCCGTTGATCCGCATCGCATCCGAACCGCAGACGCCGTGCGCGCAGGAACGGCGGAAGGACAGCGTGCCGTCGTGCTCCCACTTGACCTTGTGCAAGGCGTCGAGCACCCGGTCGGTGCCGTACATGGTGAGTTTCCACTCGTCCCAATGCGCTTCGGTCTCGTCTTCCGGGTTGTAGCGGCGGACTTTGAGCGTGATGTCGAAGGTGGGGATTTCCCCGCCGCCGCCCACGCTCGCCGGGAGTTCGATTTTCGACGCCGGCTCCGGAGCGGTTTCCGCGGTCTCGATTGTGGTTGTCATCAGTACTTCCTCACCATCGGCTCATAGCGGGTGAAAATAACCGGCTTGGTGTCCAGCCGGATGCCAGCGATGTGCTCGGCTTCGGATTCGTTGTCCAAATAGGCCATCGAGTGCTTCATGAACTTCTCGTCGTCGCGGTCCGGGAAGTCCTCCCGGAAGTGTCCGCCACGGGATTCTTCGCGGTGCAGGGCCGCCACGGTCATCACCTTGGCCAATTCCAGGAGGAAGCCCAACTCCACGGCTTCGAGCAGATCCAGGTTGAACCGTTTGCCCTTGTCCTGCACGGTGATCCGCTGGTAGCGCTCTTCGAGCTTCGCGATGTCGCTCAAGGCCAGGTGCAGGGTTTCCGCGGAACGGAACACCTGCATATTGGCATCCATGGTGTCCTGCAGATCCTTGCGGATCGCGGCCACCTTCTCGGTGCCCTCCGAGCTGCGCACGTGGTCCAACAGGCCCAGCGTGTACGCTTCGGGGTCTTCCGGGAGGTCGACGTAGTCGGCACCCAAGGCGTATTCCGCTGCGGCGATGCCGGCACGTTTGCCGAATACGTTGATGTCCAGCAGCGAGTTGGTGCCCAAGCGGTTCGAGCCGTGCACCGAGACGCAGGCGACCTCGCCGGCGGCGAACAGGCCGGGGACCACGGTGTCGTTGTCCTGCAGGACCTCGGCTTTGATGTTGGTCGGGATGCCGCCCATGGCGTAGTGCGCGGTCGGGAAGACCGGGACCGGTTCGGTGAACGGCTCGACGCCCAGGTAGGTGCGCGCGAACTCGGTGATGTCCGGCAACTTCGCTTCGATGTGCGCCGGTTCCAAGTGGGTCAGGTCCAGGAGCACGTAGTCCTTGTTCGGGCCGCAACCGCGGCCTTCGCGGACCTCGTTGGCCATCGAGCGGGCCACGATGTCACGCGGCGCCAAGTCCTTGATCGTCGGCGCATAACGCTCCATGAAGCGCTCGCCTTCGGAGTTGCGCAGGATCGCGCCTTCGCCGCGGGCCGCCTCGGAGAGCAGAATGCCCAAACCGGCCAAGCCGGTCGGGTGGAACTGGAAGAATTCCATGTCTTCCAGCGGAATGCCGCGGCGGAAGGCGATCGCCATGCCGTCACCGGTCAGGGTGTGCGCGTTCGAGGTGGTTTTGAACACCTTGCCGGCGCCGCCGGAAGCGAAGACCACGGATTTGGCTTGGAAGACGTGCAGCTCGCCGCTGGCCAGGTCGTAGCTGACCACGCCGGAGACCCGCTTCTGCCCGGTTTCCTCGTCGACCACGGTGAGCAGGTCCAGCACGTAGTACTCGTTGTAGAACTCGACATTGTGCTTGACGCAGTTTTGGTACAGAGTCTGCAGAATCATGTGGCCGGTACGGTCGGCGGCGTAACAGGCGCGGCGCACCGGGGCCTTGCCATGGTCCCGGGTGTGTCCGCCGAAACGGCGCTGATCGATCCGGCCTTCGGGCGTGCGGTTGAACGGCAGGCCCATTTTTTCCAGATCGAGGACCGCGTCGATGGCTTCTTTCGCCATCACTTCGGCGGCGTCCTGGTCGACCAGGTAGTCACCGCCCTTGACCGTGTCGAAGGTGTGCCATTCCCAATTGTCTTCTTCCACGTTCGCCAGCGCGGCGCACATGCCGCCTTGGGCTGCGCCGGTGTGCGAACGCGTGGGATAGAGCTTGGTCAGCACGGCAGTGCGTGCGCGTTGCCCGGACTCGATGGCAGCACGCATGCCGGCCCCGCCTGCACCGACGATCACCACGTCGTATTTGTGAACCTGCATACCGTGAAACTCCTCTGTGGAACCATGCCCGGATTTCCGATCTGGAACTGAGGTCAATCGAAAATTTCGGAATCGAAAACTAAGCTGCTGAAAAACTCGAGCCGCTGGGCGGACTCAGGGCGCTGGGCAGAAGCTGCCCGGCAGCGGGACGCCGTCCGAGCCGACCACGCAGGGGTCGAAAGTGAAGATCACCAGGGTGCCCAGCACGATGATCACCGCAGTGGCGAGGTAGAGCACGGTCTTGAGCACCATCCGGGTGCCGTCTTTTTCCGCGTAATCGTTGATGATCGTGCGCACGCCGTTGGTGCCGTGCAGCATCGCGAGCCAGAGCATCAGCAGATCCCAGATCTGCCAGAACGGACTGGCCCACTTGCCTGCGACGAAGCCGAAGTCGATCTGGTGCACGCCTTCGCCGAGCATCAGGTTGACGAAGAGGTGGCCGAAGATCAGCACGATCAGGATCACACCGGAGAGCCGCATGAACAGCCAGGCGAACATTTCGAACTTGGAGCCCGAGCTCTTGTTGCGGTTGTAATTCACTTTCCCACTGCGTGGGGCTTCGATTGCAGTCATTTCAGTGACCTCCCCAGAGCGGTGCGAGGACGATGCTCAGTTGGCGGATCAGGAACGGGATCATCACGATCACCCAGAGGCCCAGCACACCCCAGAGCAGCTGACGCTGGTACTTGGGGCCCTTCTTCCAGAAGTCGACCACGATGATCCGCAGGCCGTTGAAAGCGTGGAATACGATGGCGGCGACCAGGCCGGCTTCCAGCAGGCCCATCACGGGGTTCTTGTAAGTGCTGATCACCGCGTCGTAGGCTTCCGGCGAAACCCGGACCAAAGAGGTGTCGAGGACGTGAACCAGTAAGAAGAAAAATATCGCGACACCGGTGACTCGGTGCGCTACCCAGGACCACATGCCTTCATGGCCGCGGTACAGGGTGCCAGCTGGTTTCGTCGGCACTGATTAAACCTCCCGGTAATGCAACTGCATGCAACTTCATTGAGCGCGTTTCCACCCTCGGCGACGCTGGTTGCCAAAGCTGTGCTAGTTCAGCTAGCTCAAGCCTAAATCTAAACTTCGCTCACAGCTTACTCAACTTAGGCTTCCCTATCTCAGTGCGGCAGGTCACATCCCTGTGCTGAGGCGGCAACCCGGATGAGACCCAGCTCTCAGCAAGTGCTCCCTTAAAGCCAGTCTTCGGCCGAATCTCGGGCAAGCTTCGCCTGTCGCGAAGGGTCTGGGCCGCAGGTCGGCTAAAGTGGTCGGCAATGACTTCTTTCGCTTCGAACGACGACGGCGCGGGCCTTGCTGCCCCGCAGCGTGCAGCTTTGGCATCCTTTCATGCGGTGATTCCGGCGGGCGGGGTGGGTACCAGGCTATGGCCGCTTTCCCGCGCCGGTGCGCCGAAATTCCTGCATGATTTGACCGGTTCCGGCAGCACGCTGCTGCGCGCCACCTATGACCGCCTGGAGCCGCTGGCCCACGATCGGATGATGGTGGTGACCGGCGTCGCGCACAAGGAAGCGGTGTGCGGGCAGCTTCCCGAGATCCCGGATTCCGAGCTGGTTCTGGAAAGCGAACCCAAGGACTCCGCGGCCGCGATCGGTCTGGCTGCCGCGATCCTGTTCGAGCGGGACCCCTCGATCATCATGGGCTCCTTCGCGGCAGACCATGTGATCAGCCCGGATGGCGTGTTCCAGGCCGCAGTCCGGGAAGCGATCCTGACCGCGGCGCCCGGGGAAGGCTCCGACGGCAAGATCGTCACCATCGGCATTGCCCCGACGCATGCCTCCACCGGCTTCGGCTACATCCGCACCGGGGATCCGCTGGCCGTGGCCGGAGCCCCGCACGCTTATGCCGTGGCGGAATTCGTGGAGAAGCCGGATCAGCAGACCGCGGACCGGTATCTGGCCGAAGGCGGTTACAGCTGGAACGCCGGCATGTTCGTGGCTCCGGTCTCCCTGATGCTCAAACACCTCGCTGCGAACGAGCCGGAGCTGCATGCCGGGCTGACCGAGATCGCGCAGGCCTGGGACACCCCGCAGCGGGCCGAGGTCACCGGACGGATCTGGCCGAACCTGCCCAAGATCGCGATCGACTACGCGGTAGCCGAACCGGCCGCGGCCGCCGGCGACGTCGCGGTGATCCCGGGCGAATTCCGTTGGGACGACGTCGGGGATTTCGCCGCGATCGGCAGGTTGAACAGCGCCAAAGACACCGACAACGTCACCGTGCTCGGCGAAGGCGCCCGCCGGGTGTTCACCGAAGACGCCTCCGGCGTCGTGGTGACCGACACCAAACGGGTGATCGCGTTGATCGGCATCGACGACGTGGTGATCGTGGACACTCCGGACGCCTTGCTGGTCACCACCACCGCGCATGCGCAGCGGGTCAAGGCGGCAGTGGAGAGCCTCAAGGCCTCCGGCGACGTCGACGTGCTCTGAGATGCTGTCCGAGACCGAGGCGCTCTGGGCGCGATTCGACGAACTGTCCGCGACGGAATTCCGGGCTGAACTCGAGGCCTTGCTGGCGCAACTGCCGGCAGGCGATCCACGCATCGCGTTTGAACGGGGCGGATTTTTCGACTCCACCGGTTGTCCGGAGCAGGCGGTCCCGTGGTACCGGCAAGCCCTCGCCGAAGGGCTGGCGGGTTCGGAACGCCGGCAGGTCACCGTGCAGTTGGCCAGTTCGCTGCGCAATCTGGGCGAGCTGGATGCGGCTGAAGCGCTCTTGCGCGGCGAACTCGAAGCGCCGGACGACGAGTACAGCCCGGCGCTGAAAAGCGTCCTGGCGCTGGTCCTGGTCTCGCAGGGTCGGGAGCGGGAGGCGGTCTCGACCGCGCTGCTGGCCTTGGTGCCCTACTTGCCGAGATACCAGCGCTCGATGACGAACTACGCCCGGGAACTGCTCGAAGATTGAGCCGGGATCTTCCCGTGTGACGCAGATTAGCGGCGAAACCAAGCGGATTGGCTAGAGTTTCGTTGTGCGCAATTACACTCAGGAAGCCGAGCCGGCCGAGCCCATTGGGCCGTGGCTGGAACCGTTGCTGGCCGGACTGTTGGATTTCCGTCGGGATCTGCACCAACACCCGGAGCTGTCCCGGCAAGAGTTCCGGACCACCGACAAACTCGTGGAACGGCTCAGCGCGGCCGGCCTGGATCCGCGACGGTTGGCCGGCACCGGGGTGGTGGTCGACGTCGGCGAGGGGCCGATCGCCACCGCGCTACGCGGGGACATCGACGCGCTGCCGGTGATCGAAGAGACCGGATTGGCCTTCGCCTCCACGAACCACGGCGTCACGCACGCCTGCGGTCACGACGTGCACACCACGACCATGCTGGGGATCGCCCTGGTGCTGCAGGCGATGCATCGACGGAACCCGCTGGGCGGAACCGTCCGGATCATTTTCCAGCCGGCCGAGGAGACGATGCCCGGCGGCGCCTTGGACTGCATTGCGCAAGAGGTGCTGCTCGGGGTTCCGCGGATCATGGCTTTGCATTGCGATCCACGGATCGAAGTCGGCAAGATCGGCACCCGGATCGGCGCGATCACCTCGGCCTCGGACACCATCAAGATCGAACTCACCGGTCGTGGCGGGCATACCTCGCGACCGCATCTGACCGAAGACCTGGTGTTCGCCTTGGCCCAGATCGCGGTTCAGGTGCCCGCGATCCTCTCCCGCCGGGTCGATGTCCGCAGCGGCGTTTCGGTGGTCTGGGGCCAGCTGCACGCCGGGGCGGCGCCGAACGCGATTCCGGCCACCGGGTTCATGTCCGGCACGATGCGCTGCCTCGATCGGGATGCCTGGCATTCGGCGGGGGAGCTGCTCGACGACGTGGTGCAGCAAGTGGCCGCGCCTTACGGGGTGGATGTGCACTTGGAGCACACCCGGGGTGTGCCGCCGGTGGTCAATTCGGAGCACGAAACCGCGATCATCGAAGCTGCGGCGCGGGCGGAATTGGGCGAAGACGCGGTAGTGCTCACGCCGCAATCGATGGGCGGCGAGGATTTCGCCTGGTTCCTGCAGGACATTCCGGGCGCCATGATGCGCCTGGGCACGCACGCTCCCGGCGGCGAGGTCTACGACCTGCATCGCGGCGATTACGTGCTCGACGAAGCGGCGCTCGGGAACGGGATCCGGGTCTTGGCGGCCGCTGCGCTGCGCACCATCCGGGATCTGGCTTAGCCGGTTCGGCCCGGAGGTGGGCAGGTGCGACGGACTCGGTCCCTTGATCTGCCGAATTCCGTACAAGGCCCCCGCCGAGTCCGTCAGCGGTGTTCGTGGAATCTTCGGGTCAAATATGTTGTGCACAATCTAATTGCGTACTACAGTGATCTCATGACCGAACGGCAGATCCTCAAAACGCAGATTTGCTTTGCGCTGTATTCGACGTCCCGGTCCTTCACCGCGGCCTACCGGCCGATGCTCGAGGCCGTCGGGCTGACCTACCCGCAGTACCTGGTGCTGCTGCTGCTCTGGGAGCAGGACGGTGCGAGCGTGCACGAACTCGGCGAGGCCCTGCAACTGGACTCGGGAACCCTCTCGCCGCTGCTCAAGCGGATGGAAGCCGCCGGTCTGGTTCGCCGCCGTCGGGCTGCCGACGACGAGCGCCGGGTGGAGGTCGAATTGACCGACGACGGCGCTGCGCTGCGCCAGCGGGCCAGCTCCGTGCCGCACGACCTGGCCGAAAAAGCCGGGATCAGCGCCCAGGAAGTCGAACAGCTCTGTTCGATCCTGGGAAAACTCAACAACTCCCTTCGCAAAACGCTTTCCACAACCAACCAAGGAGCATCATGAACATCGCTTACACCGCAGAAGCACTCGCCACCGGAGACGGCCGCGACGGCCGGGGCCGCACTTCGGACGGCAAACTCGACGTCACCTTGGCGGTTCCGGTCGAGATGGGCGGTACCGGTGAAGGCACCAACCCGGAGCAGCTCTTCGCGGTCGGCTACGCCGCCTGTTTCCACTCCGCGCTGCGCGTGGTGGCCCGGCGGCAGAAGGCCGATGTGACCGATTCCACGGTGGCCGCGAAGGTCGGCATCGGTTCGAACGGCCAAGGCGGATTCGGCCTGGCCGTGGAACTCGAAGTAAGCCTGCCGGCAGTGGACGCCGAGACCGCGCAGGCGCTCGTCGAAGCAGCGCACCAAGTGTGCCCGTACTCCAATGCGACCCGGGGCAATATCGAGGTCAAGCTTTCGGTGGCCGGAGTTGCCGCATGAGCCTGCCGACGACGACCCGCCAGTTCGAACTGGCTTCGCGGCCCAAGGGTGTGCCGACCCTGGAGAACTTCCGATTTGCTGAAGCCGCGCTGCCGGAACTCGAGGACGGTCAGATCCTGGTCAAAAACCTGGCGATCTCGGTCGACCCGTACATGCGCGGCCGGATGAATGACGTGAAGTCCTACACCCCGCCTTACCGGCTCGACGAGCCGATGCTGGGCGGTGCCGTGGGCGAGGTGCTGGCCAGTCGCAGTGCCGAGGTCGCGGTCGGCGACGTCGTGGTGCACGAAAAGGGCTGGCGCGAGGCGGCAGTGCTTTCGGCTGACGGGGTGCAGAAGGTCGACCTTTCAATCGCTCCGGCGACGGCTTATCTGGGCGCTTTGGGCATGACCGGTTTGACCGCTTATGCCGGCCTGACCAAGGTCGCCGGGTTCAAAGCCGGCGACGTGGTCTTCGTTTCGGGCGCTGCGGGCGCGGTGGGTTCGATGGTGGGGCAACTCGCCAAACAATTGGGCGCTTCCCGGGTGATCGGCAGTGCCGGTTCGGCGGAAAAAGTGGCGCACCTCCTGGAGCTGGGCTTCGATGCGGCGTTCAACTACCACGACGGCCCGGTCAAGGACCAGCTCAAAGCCGCCTTGGGCGACGCCGCGGGCATCGACGTGTACTTCGACAATGTCGGCGGTGAACACCTCGAGGCGGCGCTGACGCATATGAACAACTTCGGACGCATTGCGCTGTGCGGTGCGATCAGCCAGTACAACTCGACTGAGGCCCCGGTGGGTCCGCGCAACCTCGCGCTCGCCGTCGGCAAACAGTTGACGCTTCGTGGGTTCCTGGTCTTCTCCTATTACCAGTTCGCCGAAGAATACGCGCAGTTGGTCGGCCCCCTGCTGGCTGCCGGGAAGATCCAGTACCAGGAAACTGTTGTACACGGTGTAGAGAATTCAGCACAAGCGTTCATCGATATGTTGGGCGGTGCGAACACCGGAAAGATGGTTATTACCCTTGACTGAAGCAACTGAAAAAAACGTCCGCAACTCAGCTGATCCGAGTGTTCCGTTGTCCATCCTCGATTTGGCGATGGTCGGAGTGGGACGTAGCTCTAGCCAAGCGCTGGCGGATTCGACGACGCTCGCCCAGACTGCCGACCGGCTGGGGTATGCCCGGTACTGGGTGGCCGAACACCACAACATGCCTTCGGTCGCGTCGACGAACCCGCCGGTGCTGATGGCGCACCTGGCTGCTGCCACTGAGCGAATCAGGCTGGGTTCGGGCGGGGTGATGTTGCCCAACCACGCTCCGCTGGTGGTGGCCGAGCAGTTCGCCATGCTTGAGGCGCTGCATCCAGGCCGGATCGATTTGGGCATCGGCCGGGCGCCGGGAACCGACGGCGCCACCGCGAAAGCGCTCCGTCGGCACACCGACGCGATGAGTGTGGAGGACTTCCCGGCACACGTGCTGGAAACCATGGCGATGCTCGGCGATGTGCGGGCCGAATTGATCGAAGCGGTCGGCACCCGGCAACGGCTGGCTGCTACGCCCAATGCCACGTCGTCGCCGGAAGTCTGGTTGCTCGGTTCCTCGGGCTACAGTGCACAGATGGCCGGGATGCTCGGACTGCCGTACAGCTACGCCCACCATTTCGCGCCCAATGCGCTCGCCGCGGTCGATCTCTACCGGAGTTCTTTCCAGCCCTCGCCGGTGTTGGAACGGCCGCACGTGATGATCGCGACTTCGGCGCTGATCGCCGAGACGCAGGAGCAGGCCGAGTTCTTGGCCGGACCCAGCATGGTCCAGGCGCTGGCGCTGCGCAGCGGCACACTCGGGCCGGTGGTGACACCCGAACAGGCTGCCAAACGCGGGTTCAGTCCGGAAGAGCTGGCCGCAATGGAGCACTTGCCTGCGATCAAGTCCGTGGGCACCTCGGCAAGCGTGCTCGCCGAGCTCCGCGCGCTGGTCTCCGCCACCGGGGCCGATGAGCTGATGATCGCCGGGTACACGTATGACATCCAAGACCGGATCAACACCTTGGAAGCCCTCGCCGCGAACTGGTGAACCGCAACGCCGCCACGTAGGGACCCCCCCAGCCGAACGCACACGTGGTGCGGGTGTTTTTCGAAAACACCCGCACCACGTGTGCGTTCGCGCGTTGGGGGAGGGAGGAGGCTGAGGACTTTGCGACTGGGTGTTGATAACAACTTTCCAACGATGCCGCGAATCAGCCCGCTAGGATTTCCACCGTGACCTAGGTCGCACTACTATGGGGTGATCATTGCGCCAGCGAGACCTTGCCTGTCAAGAACCCGCGGCGCTGCACCACGAATCATCAGTGAAAACAGCGTTGGGCCCTGGCGGGGGATTCGCCTTGGCGGACAGACACTCATTGAACATCTTGTGGGGCCGCATCTTTAATCTGGCCTGTGAAAATCAGGATTGTCTGGAGGAACATTGAAGAAAACTCTGCAGCGCACGCTGATGCGCGGTGCCACGGTGGGAACTGTCGGGTTGAGCGCAACGGCGTTGTTGCTCACCGGTTGCGGTGCCGCACCGGAAGCCGGCGGCTCGGCGTCCGGCGGCGCGACCAGCAGTGACTACACCGCCTGCATGGTCTCCGATTCGGGCGGCTTCGACGACAAGTCGTTCAACCAGTCCAGCCACGAGGGGCTGCTCGCTGCGCAGAAGGACCTGGGCATCAAGATCAACGCGGTCCAGTCCAAGGCGGACACCGACTACGACCCGAATCTGCGTTCCATGGTTTCCGGCGGCTGCAAGATGACCGTCACCGTCGGCTTCCTGCTGGGCGATGCCACGAAGGCGATCGCCACCGCGAACCCGAACAGCAAGTTCGCGATCGTCGATTACCAGGACCCGACCTTCCCGAGCAACGTCAAGCCGATCATCTACGACACGGCACAAGCCGCGTTCCTGGCCGGATACCTTTCCGCAGCGACCTCGAAGACCGGCAAAGTTGCCACCTTCGGCGGCGTGAACATCCCGACCGTGACCATCTTCATGGATGGCTTCGCCGACGGCGTGAAGTACTTCAACGAGAAGAAGGGCAAGTCGGTTCAGGTCCTCGGTTGGGACAAGGACAAGCAGGACGGCAGCTTCGTGGGCGACTTCAAGCAGGTCGACAAAGGCAAGGTGCTGACCCAGGGCTTCCTGGACCAGGGCGCGGACATCGTGATGCCGGTGGCCGGACCGGTCGGTTCCGGAGCCGGTGCGGCGATCAACGAGGCCAAGGCCAAGGGATCCGATGCCAAGCTGGTCTGGGTCGACTCGGACGGCTACTTGACCGCTCCGGATTACAAGTCCGTGCTGCTCACCTCGGTGATGAAGACCATGTCCACCGCGGTGGAAACCGTGATCAAAGACGATAAAGACGGCAAATTCGATCCGACGCCCTACGTCGGCACGCTGGACAACGGCGGCGTCGCGTTGGCGCCGTTCCACGACCTCGACTCCGCAGTTTCCGCGGACACCAAGAGCGAGCTGGACCAGCTGAAGAAGGACATCATCTCCGGTGCGGTCAAGGTCGAATCCAAGGCCAGCCCGAAGAAATAACTGAAACTGCGGCACATCGCCGCATCCTGCGGGAACGCTGCCCTCCGGCCCTTGGCCCCGGCCAAGCCGGAGGGCAGCGTGTTTGCGTCCGGCAACGATCGGATAGCTATGCTGTTGGCTACAGATAGTAGCCTTTTCACCCACAGACAGAACGGTTGGGGGCTGTGAAACTCGAACTCAGAGGCATCACCAAAACCTTCGGATCCCTGGTCGCCAACGACCATATCGACCTGGTCGTCGAGCCCGGGCAGGTGCATTGCTTGCTCGGCGAGAACGGCGCCGGAAAATCCACCCTGATGAACGTCCTCTACGGGCTGTACGACCCCACCGAGGGCGAAATCCTGATCGACGGCCGGCCGGTCGTCTTCAAGGGCCCGGGCGATGCGATGGCCGCGGGGATCGGCATGGTGCACCAGCATTTCATGCTGATCCCGGTGTTCACCGTGGTCGAGAACGTCGCTTTGGGCAATGAAGCCACCAAAACGGCCGGATTCTTGGACTTGGACGCCACGCGCAAGAAGATCCGGGACATCTCGGACCAGTACGGGTTCCAAGTGGATCCGGACGCGCTGGTCGAAGATCTGCCGGTCGGCGTGCAACAGCGCGTGGAGATCATCAAAGCTTTGGTGCGGGATGCCGAAATCCTGATCCTGGATGAGCCCACTGCGGTGCTCACGCCGCAGGAAACCGATGAATTGCTGGAAATCATCCGGCAGCTCAAACGGGACGGCAAATCGATCGTCTTCATCTCGCACAAATTGCGCGAGGTCAAAGAGATCTCCGACACGATCACGGTGATCCGTCGTGGCAAGGTGGTCGGTTCCGCCGACCCGAGCGCTTCGCCGACCGAATTGGCGACGGCGATGGTCGGGCGCGCGGTCAGCCTGAGCCTGGACAAAGCCGCCGCGCAGCCCGGTGCGGCCACCTTCCAGGTGGCGAACCTGACCGTGGTCGATGCCAACGGCCAGCACGTCGTGGACGACCTCTCCTTCGAGATCGCCAAGGGCGAGGTTTTGGCCATCGCGGGCGTGCAGGGCAACGGGCAGACCGAATTGACCGAAGCGGTGCTCGGGTTGCAAGAGCACGCCAGCGGCTCGATCAAGCTGGACGGCGTCGAACTGCTCGGCAAATCGGTCAAGGACGTATTGGCTGCCGGCGTCGGCTTCGTGCCCGAAGACCGCAAGGTGGACGGACTGGTCGGCAGCTTCAGCATTGCCGAGAACCTGATTCTGGATCTCTACAACAAACCGCCGTTCGCCAAGGGCCTCGGGATGAACCCGGCGGAGATCGCCCGGAACGCCGAAGCCAAAGTCGAAGAGTTCGATGTCCGCACCCCCTCGATCAGCACACCGGTCGGCACCCTGTCCGGCGGCAATCAGCAGAAAGTCGTGCTGGCCCGGGAACTGTCCCGGCCGCTGCGGCTGTTCATCGCTTCGCAGCCGACCCGGGGCCTGGACGTGGGCTCGATCGAGTTCGTGCACAAACGGGTGATCGCAGAACGCGATCACGGCACTCCGGTGATGATCGTTTCGACCGAACTCGACGAAGTCGTGGAATTGGCCGATCGGATCGCGGTGCTCTACCGCGGCAAACTGATCGGCATCGTACCGGCCGACACCTCGCGCGATGTGCTCGGCCTGATGATGGCCGGCGTTCCGGCCGAGGAAGCCGGAGAACAAGCGGCGCTGCACGGCGTCTCCGGCGAAAACAGGGTCCCTGGCGGAAACAGGGTCCCTGGCGGAAACAGCGTCCCTGGTGGAAACGAAGCGCCTGGAGGAAAGCATGTCTGAGGCCCAACCCGAACCCAAACCCGAGCCCAAAGACTCCGTACTGAAGCAGATTTTCAGCGGGAACGCCTTGGTGTCCGTGCTCGCGATCGTGCTTGCCGTGGTGATCGGCGGAATCCTGATGGCGGTGACCAACCCCAAGGTCGGTGTCGCCGCCGGATATTTCTTCTCCCGGCCCTCCGACCTGATCTCCGAAGTGCTCAAGCCGTACACCGCATTGGTCCAAGGCAGCATCTTCAACTGGGCGGGCGCCGATTTCGCGGCCAAGATCTACCCGATCACCGAAACGCTCACCGTCGCCACCCCATTGATCTGTGCCGGCCTGGGCGTGGCCCTGGCCTTCCGGGCCGGGCTGTTCAACATCGGCGCGCAAGGCCAGATCATCCTGGGTGCGCTGTTCGGGGCCTATGTCGGCTTCACCTGGCACCTGCCCTGGGGGTTGCACCTGCTGCTGGTGATCGTCGCGGGCCTGGTCGGCGGCGCAGTCTGGGGCGGTGTGGTCGGCCTATTGAAGGCGCGGACCGGCGCGCATGAGGTGATCGTGACGATCATGCTCAACTACGTCGCGAATTTCCTGTTGATGTACCTGCTCACCCTGCCGGCCTTCCAGCGGCCCGGCTCGACCAACCCGATTTCGCCGTTCCTGGACGGGACCGCGTTGTTCCCGCTGCTCCTGGGGCCGCAGTTCCGGTTGCATGCCGGCTTCCTGCTGGCCATCGTGGCCACGGTTTTCGTCTGGTGGCTGCTCAACCGTTCGACCGTGGGCTTCGAGTTCCGCGCGGTCGGGGCAAATCCGAAAGCCGCCCGGACCGCCGGGATCAGCGTCTCGCGCAGCGTCATCCTGGTGATGGCGATTGCCGGAGCCCTGGCCGGTCTGGCCGGGGTAGCGCAGGTCTCCGGCACCGAGAAATACATTTCCGGCGGAGTCGCCGCCTCGATCGGCTTCGATGCGATCACGGTGGCCCTGCTGGGCCGTTCGACGCCGTGGGGGACGTTCTTCGCAGGCCTGCTGTTCGGTGCCTTCCGTGCCGGCGGTGTGGTGATGCAGGCGCAAACCGGTACCCCGATCGACATCGTCCTGGTGATCCAGTCCTTGATCGTGCTCTTCATCGCGGCCCCGCCGCTGGTCCGCGCGGTCTTCGGCATGAATCGGAAAAAGAACCGCAACAAAGCGGGGAGCAATCCCGCTGAAACTTCTCTGACGAGCGGAGCAAGCGTATGAGCGCGGTGACCGAGACGCCCGGCACGCCGCAGGCCGGGCCGGGCCTGGGCAAAGCCGGCAAAGCCGTGGACCCGGAGTTGGTGAGCTGGAAGGCCGGCATCGGCCTCGGCTTGCTGGCTCTGCTGGCGTTGCTGCTGTTCGGCTTCGCGTCCAGCGAGAAGACCGCGGGCTTCCGGATCAGCGAGTCAACCGACGGCGCGGCCTCGGCGGTGGCCACGGTGACGTTCTTCGTCGCCGTGGTGGCCAGCTTGGCCCTGAGCGCGCTGGTCTACAACCGGAAACGGGCCGGCCAGGCGACGCCGCGCTGGTTCTGGCCGCTCGCCGCGGCGCTGCTGCTGCTCGCCGTCGTCGGCTTGCTCGGCATGGCCAAGGTCGACGTGATCAGCGTGCCCAGCGGCATCTTCGGCTGGACAGCCGCATTGCTGCTCTGCCTGCTCGCCCTGTATGCGATCTGGTTGACCACGCAGAAGCAACGGACGCCGGCCTGGCTGGGCGGTACCTTCGCGGTGGTCTTCGTGCTCGGCTTCATGGTCTGGATCGTCGGCGGCGGACGGGACGACCTGCCGTCGATCTCGCTTTCCGGCCTGCTCGGCGGCGCCGTGACCCTGGCCGTGCCCCTGGTGTTCGGTTCGCTCTCCGGCGTGCTGAGCGAACGCGTCGGCGTGGTCAACATCGCGATCGAGGGGCAGTTGCTCTTCGGCGCCTTCAGCGCCGCCGTGGTGGGGACGATTACCGGGAACCCCTTCGTGGGCTTGATCGCGGCCGCCTTCGCCGGCGCCTTGGTTTCCCTGGTCCTGGCCCTGGTGAGCATCAAGTACCTGGTGAACCAGATCATCGTCGGCGTGGTGCTCAACGTCCTGGTCTCCGGCCTCACCAGCTTCCTGTTCTCCACGGTGCTCACGGCCAACCCGGAAAGGTTCAACAAACCGCCGCGGCTCGGCCCGATCGCGATCCCGTTCCTTTCCGACATCCCGGTCATCGGACCGATCCTGTTCCGCCAGTCGATCGTCGGATACCTGATGTACCTCGCGGTGATCGTGGTCTACGTCGGCCTATACCACACCAAATGGGGGCTGCGCGTGCGGGCGGTAGGCGAGCATCCGCAGGCAGCGGACACCGTGGGCATCAATGTGAACCGGACCCGGTTCTGGAATGTGCTCCTGGGCGGCGCGGTGGCCGGCATCGGCGGCTCGTTCTTCACCCTGGTCGCGGTGGATTCGTTCAGCAAGGACATGTCCGGAGGCCGCGGTTACATCGCTTTGGCCGCGCTGATCTTCGGCCGTTGGAACCCGATCGGCGCTTTCCTGGCCGCACTGCTCTTCGGCTTCGCGGACAATCTGCAGCAGATCATCAGCATCATCGGATCCCCGGTTCCGGGCCAGTTCATGGCGATGCTGCCGTACGTCCTGACGATCATCGCGGTGGCCGGACTGGTGGGCCGGTCCAGACCGCCCGCGGCCAGCGGCGAACCGTATGTGAAAGGTTGACCGGGATGTCGGCCGGGACCGGCGGAGCGGTCGATTGGGCTGCGCTGCGGAGTGCGGCGACCGCCGCGATGCAGCGCGCGTATGCCCCGTATTCCTCGTTCCCGGTGGGCGCTGCGGCGCTCACCGAGGACGGCCGGATCGTCTCCGGCTGCAATGTGGAAAACGCTTCGTACGGGTTGACGCTGTGTGCTGAATGCACCATGGTCGGCGCATTGCAGATGAGCGGAGGCGGCAAGCTCCGGGCGTTTTTCTGCGTCGACGGGGCCGGCCAGGTGCTGATGCCCTGCGGCCGGTGCCGCCAGCTGCTCTACGAACACCGGGGCAGCCGTTTGGAATTGATGACGGCATCCGGCGTGAAGACCATGGACGAAGTGCTGCCGGATGCCTTCGGCCCGGAACACCTGAGCGACTGAACAACTGAGAGGAAACCCATGAGCGAGCCCTTCGACACGGTGGACATCATCCGGACCAAGCGGGACCGGGGGGTGCTGAGCCCGGAACAGATCGCCTGGACCATCGACGCCTACACCCGGGGATTCATCGCCGAAGAACAGATGGCCGCGCTGAACATGGCGATTCTGCTCAACGGCATGAACCGGGAGGAGATCGCGCAATGGACCGCGGCGATGATCGCCTCGGGCGAGCGGATGGACTTCTCCGCGTTGCGGCCGGCACCGGGCGGGCCGACCGACGCGAACGGCAACAAGCCGACGTCGGACAAGCACTCCACCGGTGGCGTGGGCGACAAAATCACCCTGCCCCTGGCCCCGCTGGTGGCAGTCTTCGGGGTTGCCGTACCGCAGCTCTCCGGTCGCGGGCTGGGCCACACCGGGGGCACCCTGGACAAACTCGAAGCAATTCCGGGTTGGCGGGCGGCATTGTCCAATGCGGACATGATGGCGCAATTGCAGGACGTCGGCGCGGTGATCTGCGCCGCCGGATCCGGCTTGGCCCCGGCGGACAAGAAAATCTACGCGCTGCGCGACGTGACCGGGACCGTGGAAGCGATCCCGCTGATCGCTTCCTCGATCATGAGCAAGAAGATCGCCGAAGGCACCGGTTCCCTGGTGCTCGACGTCAAGGTCGGCTCCGGCGCCTTCATGAAGGATCTGGAACAGGCCCGGGAACTCGCCCGGACCATGGTGGCGCTGGGCACCGATGCCGGGGTGAAGACCGTGGCCCTGCTGACCGACATGTCCACACCGCTCGGCTTGACCGCAGGCAATGCGATCGAGGTCGAGGAGTCGGTCGAGGTGCTGGCCGGCGGCGGGCCGCAGGACGTGGTCGAACTGACCGTCCGGTTGGCCGAGGAGATGCTCGCCGCGGCCGGGGTGTCCGGGGCGGATCCGGCCGCTGCATTGCGCGACGGGCGCGCCATGGACGTCTGGCGCCGGATGATCCGGGCGCAAGGCGGCGACCCTGATGCAGCGCTCCCGGTGGCCAAGGAATCCGAAGTGGTCTATGCCCCGGCCGACGGGGTGCTGGTGGGTTTGGACGCGCTCAGCGTGGGCGTGGCGGCGTGGCGGCTGGGTGCCGGACGGGCGCGCAAGGAAGACCTGGTGCAGGCCGGGGCCGGGGTCCGATTGCATGCCAAACCCGGTGCCACGGTCAAAGCCGGGGAACCGTTGATGACCTTGCTGACGGACACTCCGGAACGCTTCGAAAGGGCCAAAGAAGCCCTGGCCGACGCCGTGCTGATCGCGCCCGAGGGTGCCCGGCCGGCCAATCAACTGATCATGGACCGGATCGCCTGACCTCATACTGTGGAGTGACGGTGCGCGGCGGCAGGTTCAGCCTCAAGAGCGATGGCGGGCACCCTGGCTGCGTGGCACGATGGGAACAACCCCGCACTAGCGCAAGGAGCGGTCCCCTGTGGACTTCATAGAACTGTTTCGCGGTCTCAATGAGATGATCGCCCATTCGGCCAGCCAATGGTGGGTCATCCCGTTGGTGACGCTGTTCTGCTTGATCGACGGATTCTTCCTTTTCCTGCCCAGCGAAACCGCGATCGTGGCCTTGGCCGCAGTGTCCTTGAGCACGGGGGAGCCAAACGTCTGGCTGCTCATGGCCGGCGGCGCGATCGGTGCGATCATCGGCGACAACATCGCGTACCGGATGGGCCGGGGGATCGGCACCGCCGGATTCAAGTGGATGCGCCGGCCCAAGGTGGCCAAGGCTTTCGAATGGGCCAGGATGGAACTGGACAAGCGCGGCGCGGTGCTCATCCTGACCGCCCGTTACATTCCGGTGGGCCGGGTGGCGGTGAATTTCACCGCCGGCGCCACCCAGTACCCGTGGCGCAAATTCGCGGTGGTGGACGCGATTGCCTGCGTCACCTGGGCCGCGTACGGCGTCGGCATCGGGACGTTCGCCGGAAGCTGGATCAAGGACAACCATCTGCTCGGCGTCGGCATCGCGATCGTCTTCGCGATCGTCATCGGATTCATCGTGGACCATCTGATGAAACTGCTGCACAAGTGGCTGGACAAGCGCTCGCAGAAGGCTGCGGCGGAAAAGGCCGCAAGCCTGCCCGCCGAACCGGCGGAGGCCCCGGATGCTCCGGTGGTTCCGCTCCCGGGCAGCGAACCCAGCCCCCGGACCCCCTAAGCCAATCCCCGAATCCAGTAAGGTTGTGCCCGTGACTACCGAAGCGTTTGCAAACCCAGTTTCCCCCGATGTGCCGTTCGACATCCGCAGCTTGCCCAAGGTCTCGCTGCACGACCACTTGGACGGCGGCCTCCGCCCGGCCACGATCATCGAACTGGCCGAAGAGATCGGCCACCAGCTGCCCTCGACCGATCCGGTGGCGCTGGGCGCCTGGTTCCGGGACTCGGCGGATTCCGGGTCGCTGGTGCGTTACCTGGAGACCTTCGACCACACGGTCGCCGTGATGCAGACCCGTGCCGGCCTGCAGCGGGTGGCCCGCGAGTTCGTCGAAGACCTGGCCGACGACGGCGTGGTCTACGGCGAGGTGCGCTGGGCTCCGGAGCAGCACCTGGCCAAGGGGCTGAGCCTCGATGAGACGGTCGAAGCCGTGCAGGCCGGGATCGAAGAAGCGATCGCCGCGGTCGAGGAGAGCGGCCGGCACATCCAGGTGGGCCAGCTGATCACCGCAATGCGCCACGCCGACCGGGGCCAGGAGATCGCCGAGCTCGCCGTCCGGTTCCGGGACCGCGGTGCAGTCGGCTTCGATATCGCCGGGGCCGAGGACGGTTTCCTGCCGTCGCGGTTCGCCGGGGCTTTCACCTATCTCGCGGAACAGAACTTCCCGACCACGATCCACGCCGGCGAGGCCGCCGGGTTGGAAAGCATCCAATCCGCGCTGGTCGACGGCCGTGCGCTGCGCTTGGGCCACGGCGTGCGGATCGCCGAAGACATCGAGGTCGAGTTCAGCCCCGATGAAGCGAACGAAGCCGATCTCGGCATGGTGACCCTGGGCCAGCTCTCGTCCTGGGTGCGGGACCGGGGGATTGCGCTCGAGCTCTGCCCGTCGTCGAACCTGCAGACCGGAGCGATCGCGGCTTGGGGCGATTCGGTCGAGCAGCACCCCATCGACTTGCTGTTCCAAACCGGGTTCCGGGTCACCGTGAACACCGACAACCGGTTGATGAGCGGAGTGACGCTGAGCAGCGAATTCGAGCTGTTGGTGGAGACCTTCGAATACGACCTCGACGATTTGCTCGCCCTGACGCTCAACGCCGCCGAGGCCGCGTTCCTGCCCTTGGAAGAGCGCGAAGCGCTGGTCGACTACATCACCGAGGCCTACACGGCGCTGCGCTGATGCCGCAGGGACCGATGCCGGACGGTTTCGACCGCTTGGTGGCGGTGATCGCCGCGTTGCGCGAACACTGCCCGTGGATGGCGGCATTGAGCCATGAGTCCCTGATCGAGTACTTGATCGAGGAGACCTACGAGGTGGTCGAAGCCGTGGAAACCGGTTTGCCGCCGGACGAACTCCGCGGCGAACTCGGCGACGTCCTGCTGCAAGTGGTGCTGCACGCCCGGCTCGCCGAGGAGCAGGGGCAGTTCGGCATCGCCGACGTGGTCGAGGGACTCACCCGGAAGATGATCCGGCGCAATCCGCATGTGTTCCGCGCCGATGGCAGCCTGCAGGATGAGTTCCCCGCCTCGGTCGCCGAGATTGTGGCGAAGTGGCAGCAGGTCAAGGCCGCCGAGAATCCGGAGCGGGGACGCTTCGAGGGGATCCCGGCGTCCTTGCCGGCGCTTGCCCTGGCGCAGAAGACGCTGCGCCGGGCCGGGGGAGTTGCGGCCGCCGGCGAGGCCACCGAGGCCGGGTTGGGCGATGCGCTGTTCGAGTTGCTCCGGGCCAATCCCGAGTTGGACGCGGAACGGGCGCTGCGCGGTGCGGTCCGCAGGTTCCAGGCCGAGCATGCCGGCTGAACCGTTCTCGGCAGCCGGGGTGTCCTTCCGGCGAGCGGAATCGGCCGACGTCGCCGGCGTGGTGGCGCTTTTGGCGGATGACCCGTTGGGCAGGAGCCGGGAGAGCTTGGAACTGGCGCCCTATTTGGCGGCGTTCGAAGCTATTGATGCCGACCCGGGCCAATTGCTGCTGATCGGCGAATCGGCCGGCCGGGTAGTTGCCACATTTCAATTGAGCTTCATCCCCGGACTTGCCCGCGGCGGGGCGTTGCGGGCCCAGATCGAAGCCGTCCGGGTGGCCGAATCAGCGCGCGGAACCGGTTTGGGTTCCGCAATGATCGAGTGGGCCATCGAGGAGGCCCGGCGCCGGGGTTGTGCCCTGGTGCAGCTGACTACTGATAAATCCCGGGTCGAGGCCCATCATTTCTACGAACGGCTGGGTTTCGTGGCCAGCCACGAGGGCATGAAGCTCGGGCTCTGAGTCTGGGCTGCGCAAAACCACTACTTTATGGCGTTTTTGCGAGGTTCTGCCCTGGTTTCCCGGGGAACCGGTGCCATAAAGTAGCGGTTTTGCGCGAGTCGCCGGGCATTACTCGGAAAGCAGTTTGTAGATGGTGCGCCGGGCTTCGTCCAAGGAAGCGGTCACGGTGCGCAGTTGGTCTTCGGTGCCGTCGGCGCTGATCTGCTGCACGGCACCCATCAGTTTGCCGATGCTCAGGCGCAGATCCTGCGCTGCGCCGGCTTCTTCGCGGACTTCTTCCCAGACTGCGGCGAGCTCTTCCTGGTGCTCGGCCACATAGGCGCGGCCGGCCTCGCTGAGTTCGAATTCGCTGCGCCGGCCTTCACCGACCGAAACGATCAGGCCTTCGGCCTGCAAGCCGGACAAGGCGGGGTAGACCGAGCCCGGGCTGGGCCGCCAGGCGCCGTCCGAATGCAGGGCGATGGCTTTCATCAGGCCGTAGCCGTTGTAACTGGAGTCGCTCAGCCGGGAAAGGATCGCGTTCCGGACGTCCCCTTTCTGGGCCCGTCCACCGCCGAATCCGGGACCGAAGCCGGGGCCGAATCCGGCGCCTCGGCCGCGTCCGCGGTGCGGGCCGCGACGGCCGCCGGGGAAGTCCGGGCCGAAGCCTTCGTCCCGCCGGTTGCGACGGTCTTCTCGATGGCCCTCCGGACCCATCCGACGTGGATCATGATGGCTGCGATGTTGGTCTTCATGGTTTCTCATTGATCTATCTTTCTGTAAATCGCAATGTCGCGATACGTCAACGATATATCGTTATGTTCGTAACGTCAAGTAGTTCGCGAACTTAAGGCGTTAGGCTTAGTCAGACGCCGTCGTCGTCCTTATTCAGCAGTCGACTTGAACGCTCGAGGAGCCCTCATATGGCCATCATTGACGCCATCCATGCCCGTGAAATTCTGGATTCCCGTGGCAACCCCACGGTCGAGGTCGAGGTAGGGCTCGACGACGGTTCGGTGGGCCGCGCCGCAGTTCCCTCCGGTGCATCCACCGGGGCGTTCGAAGCGGTCGAAAAGCGCGACGGCGACAAAGAGCGCTACCAGGGCAAGGGCGTATTGGACGCGGTGGACGCGGTAATCGACACCATCGCCCCGGCGTTGCTAGGGTTCGACGCCACGGACCAGCGTTTGATCGACCAGACCATGATCGATCTGGACGGCACCGCGAACAAGGGCAAGTTGGGCGCCAACGCGATCCTCGGCGTCTCGCTCGCCGTGGCCAGCGCAGCTGCCGATTCCGCCGACCTGCCGCTGTACCGCTACCTGGGCGGGCCGAACGCCCACGTGCTGCCGGTCCCCTTGATGAACATCCTGAACGGCGGTTCGCACGCGGATTCCGACGTCGACATCCAGGAATTCATGGTGGTCCCGCTGGGCGCTCCCAGCTTCGGCGAGGCCCTGCGCTGGGGTGCCGAGGTCTACCACGAGCTCAAGAAGGTGCTCAACGAAAAGGGCCTCTCCACCGGCTTGGGCGATGAGGGCGGGTTCGCGCCGAACCTGCCGTCCAACCGGGCAGCGCTGGACCTGATCCTGGAAGCGATCAAGCGCGCCGGCTACACCCCCGGAACCGACATCGCGCTGGCCCTGGACGTCGCTTCGAGCGAATTCTTCAAGGACGGCGCCTACCAGTTCGAAGGGCAGAGCAAGAGCGCGGCCGAAATGAGCGCGTACTACGCCGAGCTGGTCCGGGACTACCCGTTGGTTTCCATCGAAGATCCGTTGGACGAGGACGACTGGGAAGGCTGGAAGACGCTGACCGACGAAATCGGCGATCAGGTCCAGATCGTCGGCGACGACTTGTTCGTGACCAACCCGGAGCGGCTGCAGCGCGGCATCGACAGCCGTACCGCCAACTCGCTCCTGGTCAAGGTGAACCAGATCGGATCGCTGACCGAGACCCTGGACGCGGTTTCGCTGGCCCAGCGCAACGGCTACACCACGATCACCTCGCACCGTTCCGGCGAAACCGAGGACACCACGATCGCGGACATCGCGGTGGCGACCAACGCCGGGCAGATCAAGACCGGCGCGCCGGCCCGATCCGACCGGGTGGCCAAATACAACCAGCTGCTGCGGATCGAAGAAGACCTCGGAGACGCCGCGCGTTACGCGGGGACGCGGGCCTTCCCGCGTTTCACGGCCAAATAGCCGCTGAGATCCGACCGGGCCTGGTTAAGCTGGAGAGAGCTTAACCAGGCCCGGTGTTTTTCCGGCCGGTGTTTTCCAGGAAGGTCCCACATGCCCAGCCGACGCCCCCCAGTGCCCAAGGGGTCAGTGCCCAAAGCAGCGGTGCCCAAGGCCTCGGCGGGGCAGACGGAAACCGACCGGGCCAAGCCCGCGGAAACCGCTGCGGCGGCGGCCGCCGGCACGGGCCGCGGCGCAGCGCCCCGATCGAAGCCGGCCGGGGCGTCACGCGGTTCCAAACCGGCAGGTTCGAAAGCCGCCGCCGAGCCGGTCGCGGCAAAGTCTTTCTCCGGTCGTTTGGTGGCGCTGATCGTGGTCCTGCTCGCCGTGACCGTGATGCTCACCCCGTCGGTGAACACCTTTTTGCAGCAGCGCTCCGAGATCGCCGCGCTGCGAGCCGATATCGCGGCAAAGCAGCAACAGCAGCAGGACCTCAAGGACAACCTCTCGAAGTGGTCCGATCCGGCCTACATCAAACAGCAGGCGCGGGATCGGGTTAGCATGATGATGCCCGGTGAAACCGGCTATTGGGTTTATGGCGGCGACGCCGCGCCGGCGACGCCGGAACAACCCGGCACCAGCGTCAACCCCGAAGGCCTGCCCTGGGTGGACGGTTTATGGCAGTCGATCACCCGATCAGCCAACGAATGAGATTTGAGGAGTAATACCGCGTGAGCAGTGCCCAGACGCCTACTGCTGCGGACTTGGATACGTTGAGTTTGCAGTTGGGCCGCCCGGTCCGCGATGTGGTGGCGATTTCGGCTCGCTGCGTCTGCGGCAATCCGCTGGTCGCCGCGACTGCGCCGCGGCTGAGCAACGGCATTCCATTCCCGACCACGTTCTACCTCACCCACCCGGTGGTCACCGCGGCGGTGTCCCGGATCGAGGCCGATGGCGAAATGAACCGGATGAACGACCGCCTGGCCGCGGATCCGGAGCTGGCCGCAGCACACCGGCGCGCCCATGAAGCCTATCTCGCGGCCCGGGCGGAAATCGGTGCGCGGGCCGGCACCGGCCCGGTGCCGGAGATCGACGGGATTTCCGCCGGCGGGATGCCCGAACGGGTCAAATGCCTGCATGTCCTGGTCGGGCACGCCTTGGCTGCCGGACCGGGCAGCAACCCGCTGGGCGACGAAACGCTGCAGTTGATCGCGCCATGGTGGACTGCCGAGCGCTGCTCCTGCGCGGGTGCTTGGGACATCGCTGCGGAAGTACCGAGCCGTGATTTGAGCCGGCATGTCCGCAGGCAGAACCAGGGTTATTCGGTGCTGAACCGGGATTCCGAACCGGGCAGGGACGGCGCATGAGTACCGTGGCCGCGATCGATTGCGGCACCAATTCGATCCGTCTGCTGATCGCCGAACCCGACGGCGACGGCTTGCGGGACCTGGAGCGGCAGATGCGGATCGTGCGGTTGGGCCAAGGGGTGGACGCCCGGGGTGAATTCGCCCCGGAAGCCCTGGCACGTACCTTCGCCGCAGTCGACGAGTACGCCGCGTTGATCCAGCAGCACAACGTGCAGCGGGTCAGGTTCGTGGCCACGTCGGCCACCCGGGATGCCGGCAATCGGCAGCTCTTCATCGACGGAATCCAGGCCCGCCTCGGGGTGCTGCCGGATGTGGTGCCGGGCACCGAAGAGGCGGCGCTCTCCTTTGCCGGTGCCGCGAGCGTGCTGGCCGATCTGGCTGAAGACCCGGTCCTGGTGGTCGACCTGGGCGGCGGCAGTACCGAGTTCGTGGTCGGAAACCGGCACGGGGTGAGCGCTGCGAAAAGCGTCGACATGGGTTGTGTGCGGTTCACCGAGCGTTATCTGCGCAGCGATCCGCCCACGGCCGCCGAAGTTTCTGCCGCCCGGGACGAGGCGGAACGGATCATCGCCTCGGTGGCAGTCGAGGTCCCTTTGGCCTCGGTGAGCCGGGTGATCGGGGTCGCCGGGACGGTCACCACGGTGACCGCGCATGCGCTGGAACTGCCGCGATATTTGCCGGATGCGATCCATGGCGCAGTAGTGAGCCTGGACCGGCTCGAGGCTGCGGCCGATTCATTGCTCGCGATGGACCGGCAGAGCCGGGCGGAATTGCCCTACATGCACCCCGGCCGAGTCGACGTGATCGGTGCCGGGTCGTTGTTGTGGCGGACCATCCTGGTCGAGTTGAACAGACTCTCCGGGGGGCGGATCACCCAGGCGACGACGAGCGAGCACGATATTCTAGACGGAATCGCGTTGGGAATCCGCTGACCGGCACTACCCCGAGGGTTCTCCAGCAGCATCCACTATCCCCAATGGGAAGGGCGCTCCACCCCATGGCGAGTACTGTCCGCACGGCGACGATGCGCTTTACTGCCGCGCCCCTTTTGGTACTGGCGCTGTTCGGCGCAATGCTGACCGCGGCTCCGGCGCAGGCGGATGAGCTCCGGAACCGGGAATACTGGCTCGAGGATTACGGGATCACCAAAGCCTGGCAGAGCAGCAAAGGCGCCGGAGTCAAGGTCGCGGTGATCGACAGCGGAGTCGACGCTTCGCATCCGGATCTGGCCGGCGCGGTGGTCGGCGGCACCGATGTTTCCGGTGCCGGCAGCCCGGACGGGACCAAGGGCGTCGGCAAGGAGCCGGCGCACGGCACCTTGGTCGCTTCGCTCCTGGCCGGCCGCGGAAACGGCGGCGCGCCCGGAGACAGCCCGAAGCCCGACGGTGTGGTCGGCGTCGCGCCGGAAGCCGAGCTGCTCACGGTGTCGACTTGGTTGGGCAGCCCGAACCCGGCCGGGAAGAGCATCGACGAACAGATCCCGGCTGCGGTCCGTTGGGCGGTGGACAACGGCGCCAAAGTGATCAACATGTCGCTCAGCAGCAGCTCGACGATCTGGCCGCAAAGCTGGGACGATGCTTTCCTCTATGCCGAGCAGCGTGACGTGGTGATCATCGCTGCGGCCGGGAACAGCGGTTCCGGGCAGGGCCAGGTGGGCGCTCCGGCAACCATCCCGGGGGTCGTAGCCGTCGCGGGGTTGAACCGGGCCGGCGAAGTCAGCCAGTCGTCGTCGACCCCGGGGATCACGATCGCGGTGTCCGCCGCCGCGGAGAAGCTGGTCGGCGCATTGCCCGGAAACGCATATGCCGACTGGGATGGCAGCAGCGGTGCGGCGCCGATCGTCGCCGGAATCGCGGCCCTGATCCGGTCCAAGTATCCGAGCATGACCGCGGTCCAAGTGATCAACCGGATCATCCTGACCGCCAAACCGAAAGGCGACCCGGTCCCGAACAACCTTTATGGCTGGGGCGTGGTGGACGCCGATGCCGCGTTGAACGCCGTGGTGCCACTGGCCACGGTCAATCCGCTGTTCAAGCTGACCGGAAGTTTGCAGGACTGGATCACGGTGCACCGCCGGGCGGACGCCCCGCCGCCGACGCAGGCGCCGGAACCGAGCGCCCCGGCGACGCCCACCCCTACGGTGCCACCGCCGACCACGCCGGTGGCGCTGCCGCCGTCGGAACTGGATTCCGGACTGCCCGCGGCCCTGGTGCTCGGGTTCGGCGCTTTGCTGCTTCTGGTGGTGCTGGGCGGAACCCTGCATTTACTGCTCCTGCGGCGCAGATTCAAGGCCGAAGAGGCGTCCGGTAATACTTCGTGAATCTTTTCACAAAGTGGGTTAGACTTGTCCTATGGCAACCAAACCACAGCTCCAAGACCGCCCGCGCGTCCTGATCGCCGGCGGCGGATACGTTGGTCTGTACGTCGCTTTCAAGCTGCAGAAGAAGATCGCCAATTCCGGTGGCATCGTCACCCTGGTCGACCCGCTGCCGTACATGACTTATCAGCCGTTCCTGCCCGAGGTGGCGGCTGGCAGCATCGAGCCCCGGCACGCCGTCGTCTCGTTCCGGAAACACTTGCCGGAGACCGAGTTCATCCAGGGCAAAGTGACCCAGGTCGATCACGCGAACCGCAAGGCCACGGTGCAGCCCGCTGATGGTGGCCCGGCTTTTGAGATCCCGTACTTCGACATCGTGATGGCCGCCGGTGCGATCACCCGGACCTTCCCGATCAACGGCTTGGCCGAAGAGGGAATCGGTCTGAAGACCATCGAAGAAGCCGTTGCGCTGCGCAACCAGGTGATCGAACGGATCGAATTGGCCTCGACCATGACCGATCCGGCCAAGCGCAAGCGGGCCTTGACCTTCGTCGTCGTCGGCGGCGGTTTCGCCGGCGTGGAGACCATCGGCGAGCTCGAAGATCTGGCGCGCAACCTGGCCGGCAAGAACTCCCGGATCGACGTCAAAGAGCTGCGTTTCGTGCTGGTCGAGGCGATGGGCCGGATCATGCCCGAGGTCACCGAGAAGCAAGCCGAATGGGTCGTCGAGCACCTGCGTTCGCGCAATATCGAGGTGCTCTTGAACACCTCGCTCGCCGATGCCAGCGACGGCCGCCTGAAGCTGATCAATATGCCGGACAAGTCCGCTGCGGACGAATTCGAGACCGACACCCTGATCTGGACCGCCGGGGTGCAGGCGAACCCGGTCGCGAAGAGCACCGATTTCCCGATCGACGAGCGCGGCCGGATCAAAGCCGGCGCCGACCTGCGGATCACCGGCGAGTTCGGACCGCTGGAAAACGCCTGGACTGCCGGCGACGTCGCTGCCGTGCCGGATCTCACCGGTGGCGGAGTGGGCGGATTCTGCGTGCCGAATGCGCAGCACGCGCTGCGCCAGGCCAAGCGGCTGGCGAAGAACCTCTGGGCTTCGCGCTGGGACAAGCCGCTGGTGGACTACAAGCACACCACGCTGGGTGCGGTAGCCGGTCTCGGCTTGTGGAAGGGCGTCGCCAAAGTCGGCAAGGTCGGCTTCCGCGGACCGATCGCCTGGCTGATGCACCGTGGCTACCACGGTCTGGCCATGCCGACCTTCGAACGCAAGGTCCGGGTGATCTGGAACTGGATCCTGAGCGTCCTGATGGGCCGCGACATCGCCGAGTTGATGGACTTGGACCAGCCGCGTGCCGCGTTCCGGGCGGCTGCTGCTCCGGCCCCCAAGGCTGCTGCCGCACCGGTGCCCGAACCAGCCAAGGTTCCCGAACCGGCCAAGTAACCGATTTCTGCCCCGCATTGCCTGGCCAATGCGGGGCAGAAGTGTTTCTGCTCAAGATCGGGTGCCGAATCTGGGGCTACGGTTGAGTCGAAAGGTGGTGCTCATGGCGGCGGAAAAGGATCTGCAGGTTTTGCTGGCCGGTATGCAGGCGGAGCAACGGCCGGGGGAGTTCGTCTATTGCACCGGAGCCGAGGCAGGGGCCGGGCAGCCGAGCCGGGCCGAGGCGACCATCCGGGAGGCGGAGGGCCTGACGGCGGTGCTGCGCCGCGAGGACGCCGACGCGCAGGGCCTGGGTTACGATTTCGTCGCCGCTTGGATCACCTTGCGGGTGCATTCGGCGTTGGCGGCCGTCGGGTTGACCGCGGCGGTCAGCAACGCGCTCGCCGACGCCGGGATCAGTTGCAATATGCTGGCCGGCTTCTACCACGACCATTTGCTGGTGCCGGCGGCTAGGGCGCAGGATGCGCTCGCGGTTCTGCGGGCCGTGCAGCGATCAGCTACGATTGACGCTGCGCCCCAGTAGCCCAATCGGCAGAGGCAGCAGACTTAAAATCTGTTCAGTGTGGGTTCGAGTCCCACCTGGGGTACCGCTCGTACCAAGGGAAGCGGGGCTATCTCGCTGCTTTCGAGCCCGTGCGCTGCACCTTGTTCTGCACCTTGAGGCCTCCCGGCGAGCAACTCCTGCGATCTAGGCTGCAGAAGATCGCACAAGGAGTTGCCTGCATGAATCCCGACCATCCGGTCCAATACAAGCTCGTCGCGCCCATCCTCGAGGGCCAAGAATTCAAACCCGATTTCACCGGCAGGACCTTCCTATTGATCGAAGTCAACCCCGAACCGGAAGACGCGGTGGGCATTTACATCCGGCACGGGGGATTGCTCGAGCCGGACCAAGTAGCCGATTTGCTCGACGGCGTTTCGGGCTTCATGCGGAATCAGGGCGCGACTGCCCTGGAGGACTATACGAGCTTCCAGCGCATCGTCACCGAAGTCGAGGCGCCGTAGCGCGTTGCCCCGGGGCAACGCGCTACGGCTGCGTCTCAGAGCCCGGTGGTCTGCTTGATCCAGGAGCTGTGCCCGCTGAGCTGGGCGTACCAGACCTCGGAGTTGATGTCCCGGTCCGACGGCCCGCCGGAGCTGGTGCCCACGATGGTGCCGTCGATGAACAACGGACCGCCGGAGTCGCCGCTCCAGGAAATCCCGGTGACCGCTTTCAACTTGATCGAGGTGCCGCCGCGCTGGTCTTTGCCCGAGCCGCTGACTTTGACCTCGGCTTGGTAGAGGTGATCGGCTTTGACATAGCCCTCGCGCCGTCCGTAGCCGTAGATCGTGCCCTGGTCGCCCACCGTGGCCAGATAGCTGCTGCTGAACCCGTGGTACTCGCTGAGCGGGTGCGCAACCGCGAGCTTGACCAATCCGACGTCGCCCTTGGGCGACTGGTAGAAGCTGTCGGCGGCGACCGCCTTGCCGCGGTTCTTGGTGTCGTTGCTGTAGTAGATGTTCATTGAAGCGGCGGTTTCGACGCAGTGCTTCGCGGTCAGCACCCAGGTATCGGAGAGCGCGGTGCCGGTGCAGGCGTGGCTGCCGGCGTCGTCGGTGAAGACCAGTTGCACGATGCCCTGGTCGTCGGCCTGGCTGCCGCCGATGATCTTCGGCGTAGCACCGCCGGAACCCGCCGGGGCGGCCGAGGCGGAGGCCAAGCCCGAGCTGAGCAGCAACCCGGTTGCCAGCAGGGCGGCGGAGAAGAGTTTGAACGGAGTGTGCACGGTCGGATCCAGCTTTCGTCGTTGTTGGTGCCGCCGGCGGCGACGGGAAAAGCAGAACAATTCTGGCTGGACGGCGACTTGGGATTCGATGGGTTTTCGCTCAAAACTCAACCGATGCGGCCAACCTGCTCTTTGGTTTCGGTGCGGCGAAGCGAAATCACCGCGGCGGCCACGCTCAGCACCGCGATTGCGGCGATGCCGAAAGCCATGTACCGGGCCGAGTCGAGCATCGACGGCGCGCCCAGATTGACCAGAATCCCGGCGAACGCGGAAACCACCGCGTTCGCGATCAATTGCGTGGTGCTGATTCCGGCGGCGGCCTTGCGGCCTTCCTCCTCGTCGTCGGTGCTGGTCAATGCCGCGGTGCTGAAATGCGGGAAGGCGACGCCGATGCCGACCCCGGCCAGCAGGAGGGCGGCTGCCCAGCCGATGATCAGCCAGAGGCCGCCGCCGGGTTGCTGCAGAACTCCGTAACCCACCAAGCCGAGCGTCAAAAGGACCGGCCCGAGCAGCCGGACCCGGCGCTTGCCGGCGTCCGAGGACAGGCTCACGCTGAGCAGTTGCGAGCTGGTCCAGCCCACGGACAGCGCAGCGCCGAGGAAGCCGGCGGACAGCGGCACCAGGCCGCCCAGTTCTTGGCCGAACAGCGGAACAAAAGCCTCGACCATGGCGCAGGCCCCGAAGGCGCCCAGGGCCAGGTAGACCCATTTGAGCCGGTTGCCGCGCTGATACGTCATTTTGGGCAGCACCGTGACCGAGGAGCTGCGCTCGCGCCACACGAAGGCCAGCAGCAGCAGCACTCCGAGCAGCAGCCCGAGCAGGGTCCACACGCCGCGCGGCAGCACCGAGGTCACGCTGAAAGCGGCTGCAGCCAAGGTGAGCAGAATCAGCGCAAGCACCGGAACAGGCGACGGCGCGGCCTGGCTTTCCGGATGGTGCGGCAGTGCTCGCCGGGAGAGGAAGGCCAGCACCAGGGTGATCAGCAACAGCAGGCCGAAGGCTCCGCGCCACAGCCCGAATTGGGCGAACAGGCCGCCCAGGGCCGGGCCGACCAGGCTGCCCACGCCCCACATCGCGGAGACCAGGCCTGCGGCCCGGGTCCAGAGCCGGGCCGGCAAAACGGTGCGGATCACGGCGAACCCCAGGCCGGCGAGCAGGCCGCCACCCAGCCCCTGCACCATCCGGCCGAGCAGGAAGATCTCCATGTTCGGGCTGAGCAGATTGACCAGCGAGCCGGTGCCGAAGATCAGGAATGCCAGCACATAGGCCTTTGCCGGGCCAGCCGCGCCGAGCACCCGGTTCACCAGCATCGAAGCGATCACCGAGGCGGTCAGGAATGAGGTGACCACCCAGGCGTAGTACTCCTGGCCGCCGATTTCGGTGATCGCGGAGGGCATCAGGGCGGCGGTGAGGTAGACGTTCATCGCGTAGAGCGCGACGCCGCCGGCCAGGACGAGTGCTGCGGCCAGGTGCTGCGGCCCGAGCAAATCAGCCCAGCTGCCGGGTTTTGCGGCTTGGTCCGGACGGCCCGAATGTTTCGAGCTGTCACTGGGCCCGGGCCCGTTGGGGTCTTGCGAAACAAGGGAATCAGTCATGTCTGCTAATCTAGAACCTCAAGTTGACTTTAGGTCAAGGAGCTGTGGTGAGACTAACCCCGACCGATCTGCTCAGCGTCGGCGAAGTGGCTGAACGCACCGGCGTCGCAGTCTCCGCGCTGCATTTCTACGAAAGCCTGGGCTTGATCTCCTCGCAACGCACCAGCGGGAACCAACGGCGGTACCGGAGGTATGCACTGCGCCGGATCTCACTGATCCAGGTCGCGAAACGGTTGGGCATCCCGCTTTCCGAGGTCGCCGAAGTCTTCGAGTCGCTGCCGGAGGAACGGATGCCGGCCAAGCGCGATTGGGAGCGGATCTCGGCCCGGTGGCGGAAACACCTGGAAGCCCGCCGGAAGGAGATCGAGCAGCTGGAGCGCGAACTGACCGGGTGCATCGGTTGCGGCTGTTTGTCGTTGAACCGCTGCAATCTGATCAACCCGGGCGACGAACTGGCGCAGGAAGGCCCGGGCGCCCGGAAGCTGCCGGCCCTCGACGAGGAATGACGCTCCGCCGTCGGGCGCAGCGACCGACGGACTCGGTTACTTCCCGACCGGCTCGCCGATGGACGCCACGCACTCGACCATTTCGGCCCGGAACCGGCCGAGCCGTTGCGGCGTCCAGGTCGTGCCGCCGTCGAGCGCCAGCAAGGCCGGTGAAGCGGCCGACCAGGCGGTGACCAGGCCGAGCACCAATACCAGAACGTGCACTGCGCGGCCGGGGAAGTATTGCTCCAGTGCCTCGATTTTCGGCTGATAGGCGGCTGACTCGCCCGCGCTCGCCTGCGGCCGCTCGAGGCGGGCCCAAGCGGTCAGCCGGACGGTATCCGGATCGGCGAGCAGATAGTCGAACAACCGCCCAGCGTATCCGGGCAGGTCTCCGGCCTCGAACGGCACGGACTCGGACATCTCCCGGAGGGCGTCGGCGATCACGATTTCGAAAAGCTGCTCTTTGTTGCCGAAGTGCACATAGATCGAGCGTTTGTTCGCCAATGCCGTTTCGGCGATCCGATCGACGCGGGCGCCCGCGAGGCCGAGGCGGGCGAATTCCAGGCGCGCGGCATCGAGAATCCGTTTTTTGGTCATGGTCGAATCGGGAGGCACTGGCACATGCTATCCGAAGCCCAGTAGGTAACCAACTAGATATTGACAGATCTTGCCGCCGGCTGAAAGGATCGCTATCACATGAGGTATATATCCAGATAGTTACCTAGGGGGAGACATGTCGAAGAAGATTTTGATTACCGGAGCCAGCTCGGGATTCGGTCGGGGAGCCGCGCTGGAGTTGGCCCAACAAGGCCACGACGTCGTGGCCACCGCTGAGACCTGGCCGCAAGTGCGGGCGTTGCGCGCCGATGCGGCGGCAGCCGGCGTAGATGTAGAGGTGATCAAACTGAACCTGTTGGACGATATCGATCTGGCCCATGCCAGTTCCTTCGATCCCGAGGTATTGGTGCTCAACGCCGGCGTGATGGAAGGCGGCTCGATGATCGACATCCCCTTGCAGAGGGTCCGCGAATCGTTTGAGATCAACGTCTTCGGCCACTTACGGCTGGTCCAGGCGATCGTGCCGAAGATGATCGCCAAGGGATCGGGCAAAGTGGTCTGGACGTCGTCCATGGGCGGAATTCTGGTCGTGCCGTTCTTGGGCGCCTACTGTGCCACCAAGCATGCGATTGAGGCCATCGCCGGTTCGATGAAGGCGGAACTCGAGCCCTATGGGGTCAAGGTGGCGACGATCAATCCGGGAGTCTTCGGCACCGGATTCAACGACACCGGTGCGGAAAGCTATGTCCAGTGGTACCGGCCGGACGAAGCCGTGGTTCCGATGCCCGACTTTGCCGCTTCGTTGCAGGGCCAGGCGGATCCGCAGGAGATGATCGACGCGATGGTTGCCATGATCCCGGCCGATGAGCATGCCTACCGAACCATGCGGCCGCTGGAGACGATCGACGCGGCCAAGGAATGGCAGGCCGCTGAATGGACCCAGCATGTCTGAGCCGGAGCCGGGTGCCGCGGCCCCGGGGATCAGCCTGGCGCAGGCGCAGGCGCTGATCGCACGTGGCCACGCCGCGGCCGAGGCGGTCGGCCTGCGGGCGGTGGTTGCCGTGCACGACGCCGGTGCGAATCTGATCGCCTTCGCCCGGATGGACGGTGCTTGGCTGGCCTCGAACGAATTGGCCCAGGCGAAAGCCCGCGCCTCGGTGATGTTCCAAGCGCCGAGCGAAGCGCTGGGAACCCCGGTGCAGCTGGGTCAGCCGATTCCGCATTTCGACCACATTCATCACGGTGGCCTGCTCCTGATGGGCGGCGGCCTGCCGATCTTCAACCCGTCCGGGGTTCTCCTGGGTGGCATCGGGGTTTCCGGAGGCACGCCGGAGCAGGATGCGGAGCTTGCCCGGGCGGCGCTAGTCTAAGCGGCTCACTGGAACAGCGCGGCGACCTTGCTCAGGGTCTGCACGACGCCGTAAATCAACGGCGCGCCGACCAATAGCCAGGCCAGGGCCAAGACCACGGGTGATGAGGATTTCACACTGACTCCTTGATTGCCGGTGGTTCGTGGAATTTCGTGGACACCGGGCGGACCAGCAGGTTCGCAACGAAGCCGACCACCAGCAGGACCACCATGGTGATCAGCGCCGGCTGGTAGTCGCCGGCCATCAAGGTTCCGGGTTTGCCCTGCGAATCCAGGATCCCATTCACGATGAGCGGCCCGGCGACGCCGGCGGCAGACCAGGCGGTCAGCAGCCGGCCGTGGATCGCGCCGACCTGGTAGGTGCCGAACAAATCCCGCAAATAGGCCGGGATCGTGGCGAAGCCGCCGCCGTAGAAGCTCAGGATCACCAGGGCGAGCAGCACGAAGACCAAGGTCGCGGACGAGCCCACAGTGGTCAGCAGCAAATACAGCACCGCGCCCAAGCCCAGGTAGACCATGTAGATGCCCTTGCGCCCGACCAGATCCGAGGTGGAAGACCAGACGAACCGGCCGAGCATATTGCCGAGCGAAAGCAGCCCGACGAATCCGCCGGCCACCGAGGCGGAAACCGCCGAATTGCCCGAAGCGTTCCGGAAGAAGTCCTGGATCATCGGCGATGCCTGTTCCAGGATCCCGATGCCCGCGGTGACATTGCAGAACAGCACCACCCACAGCAGCCAGAATTGCGGCGTCTTGATCGCATTTTTGGCGGAGACGTTGGCATTGCTCACGAGCGCCTTCTGCTTCACCTTGCCGGGATCGAAGCCTTTCGGCAGCCAGCCTTCCGCCGGCACCCGGATGAACGTGGCGCCGAGCATCATGTAGACGAAATAGATTCCGGCCAGGGTGAGGAAAAGCAGCCCGACGGCGTTGCCGGAGGGGATCCACGACGCGGAAGAGTTGTACCCCGGATCATAGGCCTGGAGCAGGAAACTGGACAGCGGGCTCGCAATCAGCGCGCCCCCGCCGAAGCCCATGATCGCCATCCCGGTGGCCAGGCCCGGCCGGTCCGGGAACCATTTGATCAAGGTGGAGACCGGCGAGATGTAGCCGATGCCGAGGCCGATTCCGCCGATCACGCCGTAACCGAGGTAGACCAGCCAGAGCTGGCCGGTGAAGATGCCCAGCGCGCCGACCAGGAACCCCACGGTCCAGCACAAGGCCGCGGTCGCCATGGCTTTGCGTGGACCGCCCCGGTCCACCCAGGTGCCGAAGACCGCTGCAGAGACCCCGAGCATCACGATCGCGATCGAGAAGATGATGCCGATTTCGGTCTGCCCCACGCCGAAATGCTTGACCAATGCGGTCTTGTAGACGCTTGTGGCGTAGGCCTGTCCGATGCACAAATGCACGGCCAGCGCGGCGGGCGGAATCAACCAGCGGTTGAAGCCGGGCGGCGCGATGGTTCGGGACCGTTCCAGCCACGGAATTCGGTCCAAGACGGCTAAAGCGCTCACAGTTCGGCTCCTTTGCCAAGACATTGCCACGACGACGGCGATTGCTACCTCAGATTCTGCACCCTACCAGCCCGGAAACCCGGAATATTAGCCATATTGTGAGGAACTTCGGGTGCGTCGGCGCCGTTGGACTTGTTAGGGTTGAAAGATCACTCGCCCGAAATGGAGGACGAATATGGCATTCGGTGGAAACCCGGTCTTTGCCAACAACAAGAACTTCAGCGACAAGCCCCCGGTGCCGCAGGCACCGCAAGGCTACGCTGCACAAGGCTATGGCCAGACTGGATACGCAACTCCGCCGCCGGTGTACACGCCGGAGCAGTTGCAGGGGATGTACAACCAGCCGCCGGCGTCGAACGCCCAGATGGGCCGGATGACGTATGACGATGTGCTGATGAAGACCCTGGGCACTTTGGGCCTGGTCGTCGTCGGTGCCGCGGTCGGTTGGGTGTTCCCGATCCTGTTGCTGCCCGGAATGATCGTCGGCTTGGTGTTGGGCCTGGTCAACGCGTTCAAGAAGGAACCGTCCAAGGCTTTGATCCTGGCCTACGCCCTGTTCCAAGGCTTCTTCCTGGGGGCGCTCTCCGGAGTTTTGGAAGCTCGCTTCAGCGGCATCGTGTTCCAAGCCGTGCTGGGCACGCTGATCGTGTTCGGCCTGACCCTGGCGCTCTACAAGAGCGGCAAGTTCCGCGCCACGCCGAAGATGACCCGGTTCTTCATGATCGCCCTGGGCGGCTACGCGATCTTCTCGCTGGTGAACCTCGGCCTGGTGATGTTCGGCGGCATGGCGAGCCCATGGGGTATGCGGGGAATCATGGTGTTCGGCATCCCGCTCGGTGTGATCATCGGGATCTTCGCGGTCGGCCTGGCCACCTACTCGCTGATCCTGGACTTCACCTCGATCGAGCAGGGTGTCAAAAACGGCCTGCCGGCCAAGTACTCCTGGTCTGCGGCCTTCGGCCTGACCGTGACCTTGATCTGGCTGTACGTCGAGATCCTGCGGATCCTGGCTCTGCTCAGAGGCAATAACTAGCTAACCGAACCGCATCCGAAGAGGGGCCCCGCCGTCGGCGGGGCCCCTCTTCGCGTAGCTGGTCCAATCGGCGATTCGGCTGGTGCCGCTGTTTTTGGACAACGCCGCCGAAATTTCCCCGGCATTTTCCAAAAACAGCGGCGCGGGACCTGCGCGGTAGCCGGGGGAAGGTGTGCCTAGACCAGCCGTTGCGCACCGGGTCCGGGCAGCACCTCGAAGACATCGGGCGCGGCGAAGCCGGCGGTGCGGAAGGCGGCTTCCACCGCCGCACCAACCTTGCCGGCGTCGGGCTCCCGGACCAGGGCGATCGCGGAGCCGCCGAAGCCGCCGCCGGTCATCCTGGCCCCCAACGCGCCGTTGGCCTGGGCCGTGGCCACGGCCAGATCCAGTTCCGGGCTGGAAATCTCGAAGTCGTCGCGCATCGAGCGGTGGCTGCGGTCCAAGATCCCACCGATTCCGCCGGGGCCGGCAGAGCGCAGCACCGAAACGGTTTCCAGCACCCGGGCGTTCTCGGTCACGATGTGCCGGGCCCGGCGGAAGGTCTCCTGGTCCAGGAGTCTTTCCGCCCGGGGCAGATCTGCCGGCTCCAGGTCGCGCAGTGCAGCGATGCCCAGGGCCGCCGCAGCGCGTTCGCAGGAGGCCCGCCGGTCCGCATAGCCGCCGTCGGCGTGCGCATGCGAGACCTTGGTGTCCACTACCAGGATGACCAGGCCGGCCCCGGGCAGATCCAGCGGAACCGGCTCGGACTCCCGGCTGCGGCAATCCAGGAAAACCGCATGGCCCGCTTCGGAAAGCAGCGACGCGGATTGGTCCAGGATCCCGGTCGGCGCGCCGACCACATCGTTTTCCGCATGCTGGCCGACCAGCACCAGCTCTTCCCGGCTCAGTCCCGCCTGCAGCAGCTCGTTCAGAGCCAGAGCGGTTGCGGATTCGAGCGCGGCCGACGACGAGAGGCCGGCCCCGGTGGGCACCGTCGAGTCGACGAACAGGTCGAAGCCCGGTACCTCGACGCCGCGTTGCTGCAGCGCCCAAACCACCCCGAGCAGATAAGCGGACCAGCCCCGGGCGGCTCCGGCGTCGGCGACCCGGCCGGCCACCGGTTCGCTGGCCGGATGCGCGGAGGCCAATCGGACCCGGCCGTCCGCACGCCGGCGCAGGGCCACCACGGCCTGCCGGTCGATGGCGAAGGGCAATACGAAGCCCTGGTTGTAGTCCGTGTGTTCGCCGATCAGGTTGACCCGGCCCGGGGCTTGCCAGCAGCCTTCCGGAGCCATCCCGAAGGTCTCCCGGAAAGCCTGCTGCACCGACTCTGCCCGGTTCATGATCCACTCCCTTGCTGGAGCCGCCCGGCTTCGCGCAGTTGTCCGGCGATCCGCTCCGGCGTGCTGTCGTTGATGAATGCACCCATCGCCGCCTCGCTGCCGGCCAGGAATTTGAGTTTGTCGGCGGATCGGCGCGGCGAGGTGATCTGCAGATGCAGCCGGCTCACGGCACGCAGGCCGGGGTCGACCGGAGCCTGGTGCCACGCTGCGATGTAAGGCGTCGGCGAATCGTAGACCGAGTCCAAACGGTGCAGCAGGTCCAGGTACAGCACCGCGAGCTCATCGAGTTCCGGGCCGGACAGCCCGGCCAGGTCGGCGACCTGCCGGTGCGGCACCAGATGCACTTCGAGCGGCCAATGCGCGGCAAACGGGACGAAAGCGCTGAAGTGATCGCCTTGCAGCACCATCCGGTCGCCGGCTTCCTGCTCCGAGTGCAGGATGTGCTCCAGCAGCACCTGCCCGGACCGCTCGTGGTGCTTCGCGGCGGCTTCCGCCATGACCGTCGCGCGCGGCGTCAGGTAGGGGTAGGCGTAGATCTGGCCATGCGGGTGGTGCAGGGTCACGCCGACGTCTTTGCCCCGGTTTTCGAAGGGGAAAACCTGTTTGATCCCGGGCAGCGCACTCAGCCAGGCGGTGCGTTGCGCCAGCGCCGCCAATACGGTGCGTGCCCGCCGGGGCCCCAAGGTGCCGAAAGAGCCCTGGTGGTCCGAGGTGAACGCCACCACTTCGCAGCGGCCGAAACCAGTGCTCTTGGTACCCCAGACCGGCGGGACCGGAGTATGTTCGGCGAGCGACCCCAGAGCCGGACCGAGCGAGGGGAAGCGATTCTCGAAGACCGCCACGTCGTAGTCTGCAGCGGGGATTTCCGAGGCAGCCCCCGGTTTGCTCGGGCACAACGGGCATTGGTCGGCCGGCGGCAGATAGGTCCGGTTGCCGCGGTGGGCCGCAATCGCGACCCAGTCGCCGGTCAGCGCGTCGTACCGGACTTCGCCGGCCGCATCTGCCGCGCGCGGCTCGAGCGGACGTTGGTCCGGCTCCGGATGCGGGCGGGCGGTCTCGTCGAAGTAGATCAATTCCCGCCCGTCGGCCAGCCGGATGCTGCTCATTGCGGGAATCATCGGGCCGCCTTCGTTTCGGGAACTGCACTGGCGATCCGCATCTCGGCGACCAGTGGCTGGTAGGTTTCCCGGACCGGAGGCGAGATGCCGTCGTCGGTGATCAGCACATCGATTTCATCGATCTGGGCGAAGCTCGACAAGGCCCGCAGACCGAATTTGCTGTGGTCGGCCAGGACCACGAGCCGGTTCGCCGAATCGATGAAGGCCGCGTTGGTCTGCGCCTCGGCCAGATTCGGACTGCTCAATCCGCGCAAGTGCACCCCGTGCACACCCAGGAAACACATATCCGCATTCAGCGTGCTGATCGCCGCGATGCTGAGCGGGCCGACCAAAGCTTCCGACGGCGTCCGCTCGCCGCCGGTGACGATCACGGCCGGTTGGCTGGGCAATTGGTGCAGCGCCTCGGCGGCCTTGATCGAATTTGTGATGATGGTCAAGGCTTCGACCTGGCCCAGGCTGGCGGCCAGATGATAGGTCGTGGTCCCGGCGCCGAGCGCGATCGTCATGCCGGGCTCGATCAGGCCGAGGGCTTCGCGGGCGATCGAACGTTTTGCCGCCAGCTGCCGGTCCGCTTTCGAGGCGAAGCCGGGCTCGATCGAACTCAGGGCATTGAGCCGACTCGCGCCACCATGGATCTTCTTCAGCAGCTGCTGTTCGTCGAGGATTTCGATGTCCCGCCGGATGGTCATCTCGCTCACGTCGAGTGCTGCGGCCAAGCCTGCGACGCGCACCGCGGGTGCATCGCGGAGGGCTTGCAGGATCCGGCTGTGGCGTTCCGGTGGCAGCATGCTCGCTCCTTCTTTCGATCAAAATATAAGTTATTCAAACAAAATATAACATCTGCGAAAGCGCTTCGATCGTCATGATGCGCGACAGCCGGAAAGTCTCAGATTCAATAAGTAGACAACACTTATTGCGCAATAGTTCTTGTTCATTTACAGTTGCAGGCATGAGCAACCGAGATGACTCACGCAGCACCCTGACGTCGGCGGCTTCGCTCCGGGTCCTGGCGCATCCGACCCGGCTGCGCCTCTTGGGGCTGCTGCGCGAGCTGGGGCCGCAGACCGCTGCGCAACTCGGCGATGTGGTCGACGAGGCGCCCGGCACCATCAGCTACCACCTCGCGAAGCTCGCCTCGGTGGGGCTGATCGATTCGGCGGTTCCGCAGAGCAGCGACCAGCGCGAACGCTGGTGGCAGGCCACTGCTCCGCTGACCAGCTGGGCAGCAGCGGAACTGCTCGATGATCCGGAGCAAATGGCGGCGGCTTCGGCGCTGCAGAAAACGGTCGCCCAGGAGTATGCGGCCCGCTTCAACGAATACGTCGACGCCACCCCGGCGATGCCCCGGGAATGGGTCGCGGCGGGAGCCAGCAGCGACCGGAGCCTGCGTCTGACGGTCGAGGAGCTCAAGGCGATGCGCGCGGAGATCGATTCGCTCATCGAACGGTGGCAGGAGGTCAGCGCGGCCCACGACCCGGCGGCCGACGATGGGGCCGAGCCGGTGTTCCTGCTGTACCAGGCGTACCGGCGCCCGTAGGTCCGGTCCGATGCGGCATCGGGGCGGCGGGGCGGCGCCGGGGCGTGGGCCGATCGGTTCGCTCGTGGCGCTGCTGACCGCACACGCAATCTCACAGACCGGGAACGTGGTCACCGCTTTTGCGATTCCCTTCTATGTGATCGGGATCGGAGGATCCGGCATGGAGGTGGGAACCGCGGCTTTCTTCGCCACTGCTCCGGTGGTGCTCGGCGGGATGCTCGGCGGCGTTTTGGTCGATCGCCTCGGGCACCGCCGGGTGTCGATCCTGGCGGATCTGCTGAGCGGAGTCACCGTGCTGATCATTCCGGTCTTGGCCTCGACCGTCGGCTTGCCGTTCTGGGCCTTGCTGTTGCTGGTGTTCGTCGGCGGCTTGTTCGACACACCCGGGCAGACCGCGCGCAGAGTCATGCTGCCGGCGTTGTCGGCCCGGGCCGGGGTGCACCTGGAGCAGAGCGTCGGCCTGCTCGACGGCTCGGAGCGGCTCGCCCGGCTGATCGGGGCGTCGCTGGCCGGACTCCTGGTGGCGCTGTGCGGGGCGACGCCCGCGCTTTTCGCGAATGCCGCAGCCTTCGCCGTCTCCGGGTTGCTAACCTGGCGCTGCGTTGCCCCGACGCCGGTTCGGCCGCGCCCGCAGGGCCCGGACGTCGGCGCTTCCCGGCCCGGCTATTGGGCCGAATTGGCCGAAGGGCTCGGTTTCATCAAACGCGACCGCCTGATGCGCCTGGTGGTGGGCCTGGTGCTGGTGACCAACCTCTTCGACGCGGCCCGCGGTTCGACCCTGATGCCGCTCTATGCCAACGATCGCTTAGGCGGCGCGGCAGCTTTGGGACTTCTCGTCGCGGTTGCCGCCGGATCGGCGCTATTGGGCAACGTCGGCTTCGGCTTCGTTGCCCACCGAGTGCCCCGAAGGGTCCTTTTCGCGGTGTGCTTCATGATCGCCGGCGGCCCGTTGAGCGGCGCTTTCGCCCTCGGAGCGCCGTTGCCGGTGCTGCTTGCGGCGTCGGCGGTCTCCGGGCTCGCGAGCGGCGCGCTCAACCCGATCCTCGGCGCCGTCGAGCTGGAGCGGGTGCCCGAAGCCATGCGCGGACGGGTGCTGGGCATGATCAATGCCGGAGCCTGGGCCGGAGTGCCGTTCGGCGCGCTGCTCGGGGGTTGGACGGTGGACGCGTTCGGTCTGGCCGCCGCCTTCGGCGCCATCGCGGTGCTGTATTCGGCCATCACGCTCAGCCCCTTACTCGGCGGCTCCTGGCGATTGATGGAGCGGACCCGGGCTGCGGCCCCCGGGCAAGCGAATGCGGGTCCGGCGTTGTAGCGTGGGGAATATGACGGACTTTCCGGCCCCAGCAGCTGCCCCTGAGCTTCCCGGCTCCTTGCTCCGCATCCGCGCCGCGGGTGCCGAAGCGGTGATCTCCCGGTTGGCTGCCGGCCTGCGCAGCTATGCCCGGTCGGGAGTGCAGCTCACCGAGCCGGCGCTCCACGAACCGGTGGCCCCGGGCGGATCCGGCTTGACGTTGGCACCGTGGCCGAACCGGGTGGCCGGCGGGCGTTGGCTGTTGGGCGGTGTGGAACAGCAGCTGGACATCACCGAGGTGGCCCGCGGGCACGCGATTCACGGATTGCTCCGGAATGCCGAGTACGCGGTGCTGGCGGAATCCGAAGTCGCCGTGCAGCTGGCTGCGCGGATCTATCCGCAGCACGGCTACCCGTTCCAACTGCTGCATGTGGTCGACTACCGGATTGCCGACGACGGCTCGCTCCAGGTGCGGCAAACCCTGCGCAACGAGTCCGCGGCCGCGGCACCGGCGGCGCTGGGCGCACATCCGTATCTGCGGCTGGGCGACCTGCCAGCAGACGCTTTGACCTTGACGGTTCCGGCGACGCGTTTCCTGAGTGCCGACGAAGCCTTGATTCCGCAGGGCGAACACGCGGTCGGTGCGGAACAGGATCTGCGTGCCGGGCGGCCACTGGCCGCACTCGAGATGGACCGCGCATATACCGGCCTGGCCGCCGACCGCGACGGCTGGGTCCGCAGCACGCTCAGCGCTGCGGACGGGCGGAGCGTGAGCCTGCGCCAGGACGATACATGCCAGTATGTGCATATATTTGCAACGACCGGATACCCTGGCCGGAATAAAGCCGTGGCCATCGAGCCGATGAGCGCTCCGGCCAATGCTTTCAACAGTGCCGAGGGGTTGCGCTGGCTGCAGCCCGGGGAATCTTTCAGCATCGAGTGGGGCATTGAATCGGTGCTCTGAACCGGGCGGATGACCACCTGGTGAACATGAATTTCGCAATTGATGCCGACTGCGGAATGATTGACCCACTATCGGAAGCCGGCTCGCTGCGGTACCCCGCGGGAGTCCGGCCTCCCGGTCTGGATGACGGCTGTGGCACAGCTGGGAAAGAACGGCTCGCGTGAAACCGACACTGAGCCCGGCAGCAGATGCCGGGGAGATGGACAAGATGCTTTCGCAGCTCCCGGTGCGCCTGGACGATATTTACCAAGCCCAGGAATTGCTCGCCGGAATCGCGGAGAAGACGCCAGTGGAGAGCTCGCGTGCCTTGGGCCGGCAGATCGGCTCGGAAGTGTTCTTCAAATGCGAGAACCTGCAACGCGCCGGTTCGTTCAAGGTGCGCGGTGCCTATGTCCGAATGGCCCGGCTGAGTCCGCAGGACCGGGACCGCGGCGTGGTCGCCGCCTCGGCGGGGAACCACGCCCAGGGCGTCGCGGTGGCGGCCAAAGCGTTGGGCATCAAAGCGCGGATCTACATGCCGCTCGGCGTTGCGCTGCCGAAACTGGCGGCGACCCAGGGGCACGGGGCGGAAGTGGTGCTGCACGGGCACAACGTCGATGAGGCGCTGGCCGAGGCGCAACGCTATGCGGAGCAGAGCGGCGCGGTCTTCGTCCACCCGTTCGACAATGTCGACGTGGTCTCCGGCCAGGGCACCATCGGATTGGAGATCTTGGAACAGATCCCCGACGTCGAAACCGTGGTGATGGGCGTCGGCGGCGGCGGATTGCTGGCCGGCGTCGCGGTGGCGATCAAGAGCCGAGCCCGCGAGTTGGGCCGGCCGATCCGGATCATCGGAGTGCAGGCGGAGAATGCCGCCGCCTATCCGCCGTCGTTGGCCGCGGACGCGCTGGTTCCGCTGACCAAGGTCTCCACGATGGCCGACGGCATCGCGGTGGGCCGGCCCGGGCAGATCCCGTTCTCGATCATCCGGGAACTCGTCGACGATGTGGTCACGGTCAGCGAAGACTCCCTGGCCCGGGCGCTGATCTTCTTGCTCGAGCGGTCCAAAATGGTGGTCGAGCCGGCCGGTGCGGTGGGCGTCGCGGCACTTTTGGACGGCACTTTGAACTTGGACGGCGCCAAACCCGGTACCACCGCGGTGATCCTCTCCGGCGGGAACATCGATCCGATGCTGATGCTGAAAGTCATCCAACGCGGTCTTTCCGCCGCCGGCCGGTTCATGACCGTGCGGATGCTGCTCGATGACCGGCCGGGCTCATTGGCCACGATCTCGCGGATCATCGCGGAATCGGATGCCAACGTGACCGGCGTCGACCACACCAGAGTGGGCGGTTCGATCAGCATGGGCGACGTCTCGATCACGGTGAACATGGAAACCAAAGGCCATGAACATTGCGAACAGGTGCTGATGAATTTGCGGGCGGAGGGCTTCCAGCCGATCGTGGTGCATTGAGTCCGGCCGGGCACCGCCCGGCCGGATCCAAGGTTCAGCCCACGAAGGGCTTGGCGGAGATGATCTCCACCTTGATGTCCTTGCCGTTCGGCGCGGTGTAGCTGAGTTTGTCGCCGGCCTTGTGGCCTTGGATCGCGGCACCGAGCGGCGACTTCTCGCTGAACACGTCGAGATCGGTATCGCCGGCGACTTCGCGGCTGCCGAGCAGGAAGGTGGTCTTCTCGCCGGCGATTTTGGCCACCACGAGCATTCCGGGTTCGACGATCCCGTTGTCCTCCGGGGACTCACCGACGTGCGCGTCGCGCAGCAGTTCGGTCAATTGCCGGATGCGGGCTTCGATCTTGCCCTGTTCTTCTTTGGCTGCGTGATAGCCGCCGTTCTCCTTGAGGTCGCCCTCGGAACGGGCCTGTTCAATCTTCTTGACCACCTCGACGCGACCGGGGCCGGAGAGTTCCTCCAGCTCGCCCTGCAGGCGGTCGAAAGCTTCCTGGGTGAGCCAGGCGGTGGGTGCGCTAGGGGTAGACACGGATGTCCTCCTCGTGGTTGCTGGGTGCTTGCTTTACAAGCAAAGACCCCGCCCAGGTTCGCCGTCGATTCGTTCCGACTGCTCGCCAAGCGGGGAGAAGATATTGAACAAGTGTAGGCAAAACGCCTGGATTACCCAAGAGTTGTTCGCCGACAGCGTGTCTTCGTGGCCGAATTGCAACCGCCGGGATCCCCGGATCGGGCAGCCGGCTCAGTCGGTTTTCGCGATCCAGCAGCTGTCCACGGTCGCAGTGACCGCCAAAGCATCAGTGCGCAGTTCGACCCGTTGGCTGGTATTGGCCGTCTGGTCCGCGTTCGGCGGAATCGTGATGACCTTCCAGCCGACCACCGCATAACCGTTGTCGAGTGCTTGCAGTGCGCATTGCGCGGTCGCCGTCGCCGGCTTGTTGACCTGGAACTCGATCACCGTCTGGGTGGCATCGGTCACTTGGTAGCCCAGCAGCTTGTTCTCGGCCGTGGGGCCCTTCCCGAAGGTGAGCCAGCTGATGAACAAAAGCACCAGCACCGCGGCCACGGCAATCAGCCAGAGCTTCCGTTTGCGGCTGAGTTTGCGCCGCTTCGAGCCGTAGCGCTGGGCAAGGGTGGTGGCCGAGGGGGCAGTCGGTGTGGACATGGAAGGTACGCCGGTCCCGTTCTGTGGTCGATGCAGTTGGTTCCTGTGGAAGCACGCGGTAATGTCCAGTCTAGTTCGCCCGAGCGGTACTGGGTGCACCGGGTGAGGGCAAAGCCTCCGGGAGCGGGGCTCCGGAGGCGAAATGGGATTGCAAAAGGAATGCGAATGGCTCAGGGAGCAGAAACCACACCAGATTCCGGGCTGCGTTTGCTGGCAGTGCACGCCCATCCCGACGACGAATCGAGCAAGGGTGCGGCCACCATGGCCGGCTACCTGGCCGACGGCGTCCAGGTGATGGTGGCGACCTGCACCGGGGGCGAGCGCGGCGGGATCCAGAATCCGGCGATGGCAGGCGACGCGCATTCGCTGCGGGACATGGCCGGAGCACGCAGGCTGGAAATGGCCCGGGCGGCCGCGATCCTGGGCATCGAGCACCAGTGGCTCGGATTCGAAGATTCCGGCTTGCCGGAGGGCGACCCGTTGCCGGCGCTGCCGTTCGGCGCCTTCGCGACGGTGCCGCTGGAGCAGGCGGCGGCGCCGTTGGTCCGGCTGGTCCGGGAGTTCCGCCCGCAGGTGATCATCGCCTACGACGAGCACGGCGGCTACGGGCACCCGGACCACATCATGGCGCACCGGGTCGCCGTGGAAGCGTTCCAGGCCGCCGGGGATCCGGAGCGTTATCCCGGGACCGGAACCGCCTGGCAACCGGCCAAGCTGTACTACGATCTGGCGTTCAACCAACAGCGCTTCCGGGCACTGCACTTCGCCCTGGTCGAAGCCGGGCTGCAATCGCCGTACGCGGAGTTCATCGCGGCCAGCCAGGAGGCCGATCCGGACGGCAGCGGGATGCCGCCGGAGCTGCATCCGACCACTTCCCAGGTCGATTGCGGGGACTATTTCGAGATCCGCGACCGCGCGCTCAAGGCCCATGCCACCCAGGTGGATCCGGAAGGCTTCTTCTTCCGGGTATCCACCGATTTGCAGCGGAAGGTGTGGCCTTGGGAAGACTATTCTTTGATCGAGTCCAGGGTCGCCACGGAGCTGCCGGAGCGGGATCTGTTCGCCGGATTGCGCTGAGCGGGCCGGGGATTTCTTCTACGGCTTGTCGAAAAGTTTGCCGACATCGGCCGGATGGATTTCCAATAGCGCGTTCCGGCACGGGATAATGGACGAATGCTTCCAATGATCAAGCTGCTCGAGGCGGTCTCCAGCTCGAGTGAATCGCCATCGCTCAAAGCCGGACTGAGCGAGGACCAGGTGAGTCCGGGCTTCCTGGGCTTCCTGCTGACTTTTTTCGTCGTCGCCCTGACGGCGTTCTTGATCGTGGACATGGTCCGCAGGATCCGCCGGGTGCGCTACCGGGCGCAAGTGGCCGGAGAGCTGGTCGAGCCCGGCTTCGGCGAGGCCGATTCCGGGGCCGAACCGGTGGCCGGGGCAGCCGCGGCGCCGAATGATCCAGATTCCGGCGATCATGGACCCCGCCGGCACTAACGCCCTCGCCGGGCAGACTTCGGCCTACCTGCGCCAGCATGCGGCGCAGCCGGTGCATTGGCAGCCGTTCGGCGAGGCCGCTTTCGCCGCGGCAGTGCGCCGGGACCAGCCGGTTTTCCTCTCCATCGGCTATGCGGCCTGCCATTGGTGCCATGTGATGGCGCACGAATCTTTCGACGACCCGGAGCTGGCGGAGTATTTGAACGCCAATTTCATCCCGGTCAAAGTCGACCGCGAGGAGCGCCCCGACGTCGACGCGGTCTACCTGTCGGCAACCCAGGCGATCAGCGGTCAGGGCGGCTGGCCGATGACGGTGTTCCTGACTCCGCAAGGGCAGGCGTTCCATGCCGGGACGTATTTCCCGCCGCAGCCGAGCGAGGGCCGGCCCTCACTGCGCCAAGTATTGGCCGCGGTGCTCGAAGCCTGGCAGGACCGCCGGGCGGAAGTCTACGAATCTGCGGAGAGCTTGGCGCAGGCCCTGCAGGGCACGCCTTTGGCCGTGCGCCCGGTGGTTTCGCTGCCCGGCGCGCCCGATTCCCGCCCGGAGCTGCTCGATGCCGCGCTGGCCGGGCTGGCGGGCCAACTGGATCCGGTGCACGGCGGCTTCGGCAAGGCGCCGAAATTCCCGCCGTCGCCGGTTCTGGGTTTTCTGATCCGGCACGCCGCAACCGACCGGGACGCGGCCGGGACCGCCCGTTCGATGGCCGCGGCGAGCTTGGCCGGGATGGCCGATTCGGCGCTCTTCGATCAGTTGGCCGGCGGCTTCGCCAGGTATTCGGTGACCGCAGACTGGTCGCTGCCGCACTACGAGAAAATGCTTTACGACAATGCGCAACTGCTGCGGCACTATGCCGCTTGGCTGAAGTTGCCGGAGGGCGCCGACTTCGAGCCGCAGCGGGCGCGCCGGGTGCTGCGCGGCGTCGTCGATTTCCTGCTGGATTCATTGGCCCTGCCGGCGGGCTGCTTCGCCTCCTCGCTGGACGCTGATTCGATGCTCGACGGCGTGCTCACCGAGGGCGCCGCTTACACCTGGACCGCGGCGGAGCTCGGTGCGGTGCTGGGCGAAGCCGACGGCGGGCGGTACGCCGGGTTGATGAACGTCGCCGACGAACCCGTGCCGCTGCACCCGGCCCGGGCGTTCGGCGCCGCCGACCAGGGCTTCGTCGATTCGGTCCGGACGGCACTGCTGGAATCCAGGAACCGGCGCAGCCAGCCGGGGCTGGACGACAAGGCGGTGGCCGGGTGGAACGGACTCGCGATCAGCGGCCTGCTCGAAGCCTGGTCGGTGCTGGACGACCCGCGCTGCCTCGAAGCGGCAGAACGCTGCGGACGTGCGTTGCTGACTTCGCATTGGCGCGACGGCCGGTTGTCCCGGGTCCCGGGCAGCGGCGCGATCGGCCTGCTCGAAGACCACGCCTGGTGCGCGGAAGCGTTTTTCCTGCTGTTTTCGGCGACGGCCGATGCCGCCTGGTACCGCCACGGAGAAGCCCTGCTGCTGGCCGCTTGCGAGGCCTTCGTCAGTGCCGACGGAGTGGTCGACGCGGTGCCGGATTCCGTGGAACTGCTTCGCGCCCAGGGCGGCCGGCAAGGCGCCGATCCGCTGGACAATGCCACCCCCAGCGGAGTTGCCGCCTTTGCCGAGAGCCTGCTCCGCTACGCCGCCTTGAGCGGCTCAACCTTGCACCGGGGGCTGGCGGAATCGATTCTGGCCGGCTTGGCGCCGGTGGCGGTGCGGTACCCGAGAGCAGCCGGAGCTGCCTTGGCCGCGATCGAGTCGGTGCTTTCCGGCCCGTTGGAAGTCGCCGTCGTCGGCCCGGAGCGCGAGTCTTTGCTCGCGGTGGCCAGGCGGAGCCCGCTGCCCGGCCTGGTGATCGCCGCCTCGGACGGCAGCGCCAGCACTGCCCTGGACAGTCCGGTCCCGTTGTTGCAGGGCCGGCGTGCGGATGCCGGAGCTTTGGCGTTCGTCTGCCGGGAGATGGTCTGCCAGCGCCCGACCGCGGATCTGCGGCAGCTCGAGGCACAGCTCAGCGGGTATAGACCGCGAACATGATCGCAATGAAGTGGCAGGCGAAGCCGGCCACGGTGAATGCGTGGAAGAACTCGTGGAAGCCGAAATGCGCTTTGCTGAAATTCGGCCGCTTGATTCCGTAGAACACCGCTCCGGCAATGTAGAAAGCGCCGCCGACGCAGATCAGGATCGCGGCCGGAATGCTTGCCGCGAAGAAGTCCGGGATGAAGAACAGCGAAGCGAGGCCCAGGGCGACATAGATCGGTACGTAGAGCCAACGCGGCGCGTGCACCCAGAGCACCCGGAAAGCCACCCCGGCCAGCGCTCCGCCCCAGATCAGCCAGAGCAGCAGGGCGGCTTTGTCCGCGGGCAGCAGCAGCGCCGAAAGCGGCGTGTAGGTGCCGGCGATCACCAGCATGATGTTGGTGTGGTCCAGGCGCTTCAGCACGGCCTTGACCTTGGGCGACCAATTGCCGCGGTGGTACACCGCGCTGGTGCCGAAGAGGAGTATTCCGGTGAAGGCATATACAGCTGAGGTGACTTTGCCGGTAGTGCTCGGAGCCACGCAAATCAGCACGATGCCGGCGGCGAGGGCCAGCGGGGTCGCGGCCAGATGGATCCAGCCGCGCCAGCTGGGCTTCACCTCGGGCGGTGCCGGTACGGGGCGCCGGCCGGTGCCGCCCAGGGTTGCGGAGGCTGTGCTTTCCATACTCGAATTCTAACCTACGGCGAAGTAAGTTACTGCTGAGTAACATGAGGATTCGCTGAGTCTTGCCTCGTGCCGGGTACCCTAGAGTGGGCGCATGAGGACGAAGGGTTCGGCCGGTACCGGAGCGTGCGGGGGCGCGTCGGGGTAAAGCGCGGACAAGTGGAGGAAGGCGGGGCGTCGACGATGCCGGTGAAACTGCCGCAGTTGCTCTACGACTACTACGAGCGCAGGCTGGTCAAATCCCTCAAAGGGCAGAAGATCCCCGCGCACGTGGCGATCGTGGTCGACGGCAATCGCCGTTGGGCGAAGCAATTCAATGCTTCCTCCGGCCACGGCCATCAGGCCGGGGTGGAAAAGATCCACGAGTTCCTGGGCTGGTGCCGGGACTTCGGCGTCAAAACCGTCACGATCTACATGCTTTCCACTGAAAACGTCAATCGCTCCAAGGCGGAACTCGACGAACTGCTCGGCATCATCGCCAGGCTGATGGACCATCTGGATTCGGACGAGTCGATCAGCGTCAGCGCGATGGGCGCCCCGGAGCTGTTGCCGGATTATCTGGCCGAGCGGCTGATCCGGTTGACCCAGCACCGGCCGGCCAGCGAGAAGCTGCACATCAACCTCGCGGTAGGCTACGGCGGCCGCCGGGAGATCGTGGACGCGGTCCGCGGTTTGCTGCGCGATGCGGTCGCCGAGGGCAAAGACATCGGGGTGCTGGCGGAAGAGCTCGACGCCGAGGACATCTCCAGCTACCTGTACACCTCCGGCCAGCCCGATCCTGATTTGTTCATCCGGACCTCCGGCGAGCAGCGGCTCTCCGGATTCCTGATCTGGCAGAGCGCTTACAGCGAAATGTATTTCTGCGAGGTGCTCTGGCCGGCGTTCCGCAAAGTCGACTTCCTGCGTGCCCTGCGCGATTACGCCGGGCGGCACCGCCGCTACGGCTACTGATCGCGGCGGCGCAACTGTTCACACCGAGTTAACCGACACGCCGTTTGCCGGGTACCGCGTGGGCGTCGTTGCAGGCGTAGATTTTGTCTCATCGGCACTCACCCAGAGCGCCGGTCGGGAGGGCCAGTGACTGCGCGATTCTTCGCTCCGAACACCTTGGAGGCTGGTCCTGTGCCAAGCCTCATGGCCGGACCGCCCCACGTGAGAAGCAACCGGGCATGTACCCGGGGTCTGGAGTCCTGTGGCACTGACTGAAAATGCGCTGGCCGGGAACCTGCCGGAGGAAGCTGAAGGCGCAGCAAAGCAAGATACCCCTCGCAGCAAGCGGGGCGGCACGAAACGCAAAACTGAAACCAGTACTGGGAAAACCACGGCCGGCCGAGCGAAGTCCATCGCTGCCGGCCGTTCCTATGTGCTGGACACCTCGGTGCTGCTTTCCGATCCGCGCGCGATCATGCGGTTCGCCGAGCACGAAGTGATTTTGCCGATCGTGGTGATCAGTGAGCTGGAGGGCAAGCGGCACGACCCGGAGTTGGGCTACTTCGCCCGAAAAGCGCTGCGTCTGCTCGATGACCTTCGGGTTGAGCACAGCGGCTTGAACAAGTCGATCCCACTCGGGGAAGAGGGCGGATCGCTGCGGGTCGAGCTGAACCACATTTCCACCGAGGTGCTGCCTGCCGGGTTCCGCAGCGGCGACAACGATGCCCGGATCCTCGCGGTGGCGAAGAACCTTTCGAATGAGGGCCACGACGTCACGGTGGTGTCCAAAGACCTGCCGATGCGGGTGAAGGCCTCGGCGATGGGCCTGCAGGCCGACGAGTACCGGAACGAACTGGTCAAGGATTCCGGCTGGACCGGCGTTGCCGAAGTGGATGTGCTGGACGACGAGATCTCCGCGCTCTACGGGCATGAGCCGGTCTTCGTGCCGGCGGCGGCCGAGATGCCCAGCAACACCGGACTGATCCTGCTCTCCAACCGGGGTTCGGCGCTGGGCCGGGTGGGCGCGGACAAGCAAGTGCGGCTGGTCCGGGGCGACCGCGACGTCTTCGGCCTGCACGGGCGTTCCGCGGAGCAGCGGCTGGCCATCGACCTGTTGATGGATCCTGAGGTCGGCATCGTTTCGCTGGGCGGCCGGGCCGGCACCGGCAAATCCGCACTGGCGCTCTGCGCCGGCCTGGAAGCGGTGTTGGAGCGCCGGGAGCACCGCAAAGTAGTGGTCTTCCGCCCGTTGTTCGCGGTCGGCGGCCAGGAACTCGGCTATCTGCCCGGCAGCGAGCAGGAGAAGATGGGTCCCTGGGCCCAAGCGGTCTTCGATACGCTGGGCGCCCTGGTCTCCCAAGAAGTGGTCGAGGAAGTGATGGACCGGGGCATGCTCGAGGTGCTGCCGTTGACGCACATCCGCGGCCGTTCGCTGCACGACGCTTTCGTGATCGTCGACGAAGCGCAGTCGCTGGAGAAGAACGTGCTGCTGACCGTGATGAGCCGGATCGGCCAGAACTCGAAGATCGTGCTGACCCACGACGTGGCGCAGCGGGACAATCTCCGGGTGGGCCGGCACGACGGCATCGCGGCGGTGGTGGAGACCCTGAAGGGCCATCCGCTCTTCGGGCACATCACGCTGACCCGCTCCGAGCGTTCACCGATCGCGGCATTGGTGACTGAACTGCTCGAGGGCGCCGAGATCTGATTCCTTTCGTCGAGCGTGCACTTGTGGCTGGTTGGCCCAGTCGATACCCGCCACAAGTGCACGCTCGGCGCTCAGTTGAGGAGCCCGACGGTGAGCAGGATCGCGCTCGCCGTGTTCAAGAGGCCTCGGGCCAGGTTCGACGCCGACCAGGCGTGGCGGAAGGCCGGCCAGCACTCCGGATCGGCGGCCAGGCGGCGGTTCCACGGCACGTTGTGCGCGAGCGTCAGGATCAGGCTGATCAAGGCGAAGACCGCCCCGAGACTGAGCCAATGGTTGGCGAGCAGGTGCAACTGGGGCAAGAACACCACCAGCACCACCACTGCGGCGATCGGATTGAGCAGGAACGGCAGGAGGAAGCCGCGGCGTTCCGCCGCGACGTTGATCTGATTCATCGCCGCGGCCGCCCTCGCCGGCTGCAACCGGCTCAGCGCGGGCAGCACCATGAAGGAGAACGCCAAATACACGCCGCCGAGCAGGCCCGAAGTGACGGCGGTGAAAACCACGGTGAAAGCTGTCCAGGGACTCATTCGACCAGTAAACCGCATCATCCGGATCGGTGGCACCGGGCTGGGGTTCGATCGATCGAAATGATTGATTTTAATCGAAAATGATCAATTTGTTTCAAAAAAGTTCACTTTAGGGCTTACATTCGGAAAGCCGGCTCACTACTCTTGAGCCATGGAAAATTCGACGCCGGCCCGGCGGCTTGCCCTTTCGAGGCGACTGTTCCTGGCCAGTTCCGCCGCTGCGGCGGTCACTGTGGCCACCGCGACGCAGGCATTCGCGGATCAGCCCGGGCGTGGGTTGCCGGCCTTGCCTTGGAACCGCCAAACCCATCGGGGGATTCGGGTCGACGATCCGCAGGGCCGGGATCTGCTGCGCAATCCGCACCGGGGCTACCGCTACGAGATGTCCTTCAACGCGATCGACTTGAAAAGCCCGTGGCAGGACAAGGAGTCGGCGTATTCCGGGGACATTCCGGCCACGCTGGAGGCCGCTGCGGCGAATTACGGTCCGGGCGCGAACACCACCCAGCTGTACTTCTACCTCTGGGACTACGCCACCACCGCGTTGCCGCCGCAGGCCTTGGCGAACATCCGCCAGGTGCTGGGCGGCTTGCGTGGAGCCGGATTCAGCGTGGTGCTCCGGTTCGCCTACGACGACGGCGTCCGGGCGCAACGCCGCTACACGGTGCAGGACATCCAGCGGCACATCGAACAACTGCGGCCGATCGTCGCCGAGTACAGCGACATCATCAGCGTCTGGCAGGCCGGGTTCATCGGAGCCTGGGGCGAGTGGGCCGGCTCCTACTACAACCATGCGAACTATTCGGACGCGGTGACCGCGATCATGGGCAGCCTGACCAGTGCGCTGCCGGTGGAACTGCAGAGCCAGATGCGTTATTTCCAGAAGCGGGAGATGGTGCTGAACCCGGCCGCCAAAGACCGGATCGGCTACCACAACGACTATTTCACCCTGGGCCAGGGGTTGTGGGATTACTACGTGCCGTCGAACGCCGGTTGGCAGAGCTATCTCGACGTCTCCACCGGGCATTTCATGGACGGCGAGATGCCTTGGGACAAAGGCCAAAGCAAGGACCCTTACGCCTGGAGCGAGCCGATCGACGCGATCAACGCGGCCCGCCGGCTGCAGACCCTGCGGTACAACACCTTCTCGCTCTCACACAATGCCACGGTGACCTACCCGGCCTGGAAGCAGACCATGCTCAATGCGCAGCAAGTGCGCGACGCCGGTCTTCCGGCCGCAGACGGCTACTTTTCCGCGGTCAACGGCGAGGCCGTGGAACGGACCGCCTTCGAATACATCCGGGATCACCTGGGTTACCGGGCCGAGGCTCGGGAAGCCAGGTGGCGGCTGGGCGAGATCCCAGGCGGGGCACCGGGCCTCGACGTCGAGCTGGATCTGGTCAATTCCGGGTTCGCCGCGCCCAAACGCCCGATGCTGCTCCAGGCGGTGCTTTTGGACCAGCAGAACCAAGTGCTCAGCACTGCGGCGTTCGACGGCGACTGGAAGACGCTGCAGCCTTCCGGACGTTCCGAGATCGCTGCCGAAAGCAAGGAGCCGGTACCGAACACGCTGCATGCCACGCTGCCGCTGCCGGCCTCGTTCGCCGGCCGGGCCAAGCTGGGCGTCCGGATCGCCGACGCCGGGCGGGGCGGGGACTACGCGGTGCGGCTGGCGAATTCGAGCACCGAATTCCTGGCCGGCACGAACATCGTGGCCGGCTTCGAACTGGCGAGTGCCCAGCCGGCTTACTGAGCCTGCGGGAGCTGCCATTCGATATGCTCCCGGACATCGGTCAAAACCGAGGATTCCTGGGTGAACAGGTCATCCAACATGTACTCGTCCACGGCCAGGATTTTGAGCCAATGGCCCTGGCCGGCGGTTTCGCCGTCCAACGACTGGCTGGCCACGCAGATTCCGGTGCCGGCGTCGATCCGTACCGCGGTGCGGCCCGGAAACAAGATCGGCGCATCGGGATGAAATGGCGTGTAGGTCGGATTCGGCCGCAAAACCGTTTCGAGGGCCTGGCGGCCTTCATGGTCCACGATCGCGATCGCTTCCGGCTCGGTCACATTGGAAAACGGGAAATCCAAGGGCACCGGGGCCTTGCCGGCCAGTTCCACCGGGTCCAACCAAGCCGAGAACCGGGCGGCCGAGGCCGGATCCGGACCGAAACCGGGCTCGCCGTATGCGGCTTCCGGACGCCGCCGGACCAGGCCGTCGTCGTCGTACCCGGGGGTGACCAGATACGCCGGGAGCAGCCAAGGCTTGCGCGAACCCGAGGTGAACAGCGAATCCTTCGAGTCGTTCAGCGCGGCGGTGCTGTGCAGCAGCGTGCCGTCGGCGGCTTCGACCCGCAGGGCGAGCGGCCGGCGCAACCAGGCATTCACGAAGCGGGCTTCGGCGGCCGCCGGGCGTACTTGGAACCGCAGGCTCTGCCACTTCCAGGGGGATGAGCGGCACAGCGCTCGGAAGGCATCTGCGCTGACCGAACTTTCCTGCTGCCACATATCCACAGCTTACGCCGCCCCGGAACCATTGCACCGAACAATCCAGTAACATCCGAAGATGCTGCAAAACCTCGGTGCGCTCACGGCTTGGCCGCTGAGCTTCGCGCTGGTGCTGCTGGCCTGCGGATACTTGTTGGCGATCACGGTTCCGCTGAGCATCATCGATCTCCGGTCGCATCTGCTGCCCAACCGGATCGTCTACCCGTCCGCGCTGATCGGGTTGCTGCTGCTGACTGCCGCCAGCTTGCTGCGCGGCGATCCCGGAACCGCATTGCGCACGCTGCTCGGTGGCCTGCTGCTCGGCGCCGGGTATTTGCTGCTGCGCTTGCTGCACCCCGCCGGAATGGGCTTGGGCGATGTGAAACTCGCGGTAGTGCTGGGGTTCTATCTGGCCTATCTGAGCTGGCCGCATCTGTTCTACGGCACCGTGCTGACCTTCCTGCTCGGCGGTTTGGCCGGGCTCGGCTTGCTGCTGAGCCGCCGGGGCAGCTTGGATTCGGCGATCCCGTTCGGGCCGTTCATGCTGGTCGGAACGCTGCTCGCGCTCTTGCTGCCGGCCTGAGAGACTGGCAGCATGCCAATCCCAGATTTCATCCTGTCCTTGCGTCAGAAGATCGGCCACGACCCCTTGTGGTTGCCCGGCGTCGGAGCGGTAGTGCTCGACGACGCCGGCCGGGTGCTGCTGGGCCGACGGGCGGACAACGGCGCCTGGACCATCATCACCGGGATGCTCGACCCGGGTGAGGAACCCGCGGTGGGCGCGGCCCGGGAAGTCCTGGAGGAGACCGGGGTGCTGGTCGAAGTGCAGCGGCTGGTCTCCACCAATGTGGTCGGACCGGTGGTTTTTGCCAACGGCGACGTCTGCACGTTCTTGAACCAGAGCTTCCGTTGCCGTTACCTCAGCGGTGAAGCCCGGGTGAACGATGACGAGTCATCGGACGTGCGCTGGTTCGCGCTGGACGACTTGCCGGAGCTCAATGCCGCGCATTTGCGCGCGGTGCAATTGGCCCAAGCGCCGGACGGCGCAGCCTGGTTCGTCAAAAACTGACGCTTCCGGCACGCCGTCGTGATTTCCAAGATGCATCTTCAGCATGTGGATACCGTTTTGACGGTCTAAACCCTATCTTTTAGCCGAAGATGCATCTTGGGGTGGCTGGGTGCGAAGCTAGTGGCGGCTGGTTCGGTGTTCCGGGTCCGCCCCGGCCTCCGGATGCTGTTGTGCCGCCAACCGCTCCGCTTCCAACCGCTCCGCTTCTTCGCCGCCGACGGCTTCGCCGCGGGCCACCATCCCGGAGGTGTCGGACAACGGAATCTGCTTAAGGGTCAGCGCCAGGATCAAGGCGATCACCAGGAACGGGATCAAGTACCAGAACACCGGGGCCAAAGAATCCGCATAGGCGTTGACCACGGCTTCTTTGACCGGCCCGGGGAGCGCGTTGAGCGTCGCCGGATCGATGCTGGCCGAAGCCGAGGAAGCCTGTTCCGCCGAGGCGCCGAAGCTGCCGAACACCGATTTGAGCGACTCCGCGAGCCGAGAGGCGAACAGCGTGCCGAAGACCGCGACGCCCAGCGAGGCGCCGACTTCCCGGAAGTAGTTGTTGGTGCTGGTCGCGGTGCCGATCTCGTTCGCCGGAACCGCGTTCTGCACCACCAGCACGATCACCTGCATGATCATGCCGAGGCCGGCGCCGAAGAAGAACAACTGCACGCAGATCACCCAGATCGGGGTCGAGGCGGCCAAGGTGGTCATCCAGAGCATTGCGCCGATGGTCAGAATGGTGCCGATGATCGGGAAGATCTTGTATTTGCCGGTTTTGGTGATCGCGATGCCGGAGTAGATCGAAGTGCCGATCACGCCCACCATCATCGGCAGCATCAGCAGGCCGGAGGCGGCGGCCGAGGTCCCGGAAGACATCTGCAGGAAGGTCGGGACGAAGGCCAGTGCGGAGAACATGCCCAAACCCAGGGTGAAGCCGATTGCCGTCGAGTTGATGAAGATCCGGTTCCGGAACAAGCTCATCGGGATGATCGGGTCTTCCGCCTTCAGCTCGGTGAACACGAAGGCGGTGGCGGCGGCGAGCAATGCGGCGCCGAAGAGCCAGGTCCAGCCCGAGCCCCATCCCTGATCCGGTTTGCCGATGAAATCGGTGAAGAAGATCAGCGAAGTAGTGGCCAGGGAAAGCAGCACCACGCCCAGGATGTCGATCTTCTTCTCGGCCTTTTTACTCGGCAAGGTCAGCGTGAAGAAGGCCACGATGAACGCCGCGATGCCGATCGGGATGTTGATGTAGAAAGCCCATTCCCAGGTCAGGTTGTCGACGAAGAAGCCACCCAGCAACGGCCCGGCCACTGCGGCCAAGCCGAAGATCGCGCCGAGCGGTCCCATGTATTTGCCGCGCTCTTTCGCCGGGACGATATCCGCGATGATCGCTTGCGAGAGGATCATCAAACCGCCGCCGCCCAGACCCTGAAGCGCGCGGAAGACCACGAACATCCAGAAGTTGCTGGCGAAGGCGGCGCCCACGGAAGCCAGGGTGAAGAGGGCGATGGCGATCAGGAACAGGTTGCGCCGGCCCAAGACGTCGCCGAATTTGCCGTAGATCGGCATGACGATCGTGGTGGCCAGCAGATAGGCGGTGGTGATCCAGGCTTGGTTCTCCACGCCGCCGAGTTTGCCGACGATGGTCGGCATCGCGGTGGAGACGATGGTCTGGTCCAAACTGGACAGCAGCATGCCGGCGATCAGTGCGGAGAAGATGATCCAAATTCTCCGCTTGGTCAGCAAGAGGGGCTGCGGGGTTGCGGTGGCAACGGCGCTCATGATTGTGCTCCGATTCCGGGACGGGATGTCTCGATGAGTTCTGGTACTGCATGGATGAAGTCGCGCAGGATGGCCTCGAAGGATCTCGAGTTGTCCGCGTTGAAGTAGATCTGGGTGGTTTGCCGGGCAGCTCCGCCGATCAACACCGCGGCCATCACGATCCGCGGATCGTCGGGGTCGCAGTTTTCCCGCTGCGCCAGCAGTCCTTTGAAGACGCCTTCGCGTTGCGCGGTCTCGCCGAACAGCTTGGCCTGCAGATGCGGTTCCCGGTCGATGATGCCGACCAGTTGGCGGTACTGGGCGGCGTTGAAGGTCATCCGGGACGCCATTTCGCCGAACAGCGTGACGGTGTCTTCCATCAGCGTGGCGGAAATCCGGCCAGGCGTCGTCGAGCCCCGGGCCAGGAATTCTTCGAGCAGATCGCTCGGGATGCCGTCGTCGTTCCGGCCCAGGACCGCGTCTTCTTTGGAAGCGAAGTAGTTGAAGAAGGTACGCCGGGAAATGCCGACCCGTTCGCACAGCTGCTCCACCGTGTAACCGGCCAGGCCGTGCGCTTCGGTCAGATCCCGGGCGGTGTTGACGATGGCCTCCCAGCGTGCGGCGCGTTTGCGCTCGCGGAGGCCGGGGGCATCGTCGTCGGAAATTATTGCACTATTACTCACAAAGTAAATAATTGCACTAAGGCAACTGTTGTGCAAATTGATCCCGAGTGAGTTCGGTTACTTAAACCACTGGGTCGCAGTTGAGCAGGGTGTCCGGTGGTTACACCCTGCTCAACTGCACCCGAGTGGCGGGAAGCTGTCTGCGGAGATTCGACTTGTGGCAATTGCAGTGGCGGGCGGTGCGTGAGTGTAGCGATGTCATGATGGGGTATGAGTTCTGAACGATTGGCCGGCGGCAGTCTTGCCGGATTGCGCCAGATCAACGTGAAGGAGACGCTGCGCGCATTGCGGCAGCTCCGCGGGCAGTCCACGTTGGCCGAGCTCGCGCAACAAACCGGTTTGTCGAGGCCGACGTTGCGCGCGAGTCTCGCCGAGCTGGAGGTCCAGGGCTGGGTCTCCGTCACCGAAGCGGCGCCGGGGCAGATGGGCCGCCCGGCTCGCCGGTTCGGTTTCCGGAGTGCGTCGAATCTGGTCTTGGGGGTCGACCTCGGCCCGCACAAAATCGACCTCCGGTTCACGGATCTCAACGGCGAATGCGTGCATCAACAGCGTGCGGAAGTACCTGCGGGACTCGAGGTGAGTCCGGCGATGCTAGTGGAATTGATCCAGAATGCGCTGGATGCCATCCCGGCGCCTGCTTCGCTCTGGTACGTCGTGGTGGGGTTTCCTGGGGTGGTGGCCGATTCCGGGATGGTGATTCGTTCGTTCGTCCTTCCGGACTGGACCTCTCGGCCGGCGAATGAAGAGCTGGCCGAGTTGTTGGGGGTTCCGGTTGCTTTGGAGAACGACGCGAACTTGGCCGCCTATGCGGAAAGCACCATCGGCGCCGGGCGCGGAGCGAACAGTCTGGTTTATTTCATGGTCGGCACCCGGGTCAGTGTTGGGGTGGTGATCCATGGCCGGGTGTATCGCGGAGCCCATGGTGCGGCCGGCGAAGTCGGCCTGTATCCGGAAGCCGCGTGGCCGGATCCGCGCAAGCGGCTGCTCAGTCAGGTTGCGGATCAGCCGGGCTTGGACGAGGCTGCTGCGATTGCCGGGGTTTTCACCGCGGCCGAGCGCGGCGACCCGGTGGCCCGGGCGGCGGTCGCCGAGTTCTGCGAATTGCTCAGCCTGCCCTTGGCTGCGGTGGTTCTGACTCTCGATCCTGATGCCGTGGTGATCGGTGGCGGCATGGCGCGACTCGGTGCGCGGTTGTTGGACCCGCTGCGTGCGGCCCTGGGGGAGGCGATCTGGCACCGGGTGGAGCTCAGGCTCGCGGACTATGCCGACGATTCAGTGGTTCGCGGCGCAGTAGGCAAAGCGCTGCAGTCAGTCGATGAGCAGATTCTGGGTCTCTGATCCCGTTCGCTTTTGCACGTTGCCTGCAGCAATCTTCGGCGAAGACTATTGAAAAAGTGTTTCATATGTAAGACGATTTTTCATGAGGTGTGATGCGAATCACTGGACTCGAATCGTCAACGACTACGTAGGGGGCACCGTGTCACGACCAATCCGTCATATCAGCCGCAGGTTCTGGGGGAGTTCGGCCGCGTTGGCGGTGGCCGCCGCGATTCTGGTTCCGGCATCCTCGGCGGCCGCCGTGTTGCCGGGATCAGTCGATCCGAGCATGGTTTCCGCCGAGCAGGTGCTCCAGCGTTGGGTCGGTGACGCCGCGGCCAAATTCGACCTCGGCTTGCTGCCGAAGTCCGGTGGACAGGATGTCTATCGGGTTTCCGCGGCCAATGGCCGGGTTTCGATCAAAGCCTCCACGCCGTCGACGGCGTTGGCCGGCTTCAACGCCTATCTCGGCAAGGCGCTCAACCAGTCGGTCTCCTGGAACAGCTCCAATCTCAGCCTTCCCGCGGCGCTGCCCGCAATTGCCGAATTCGGCACAGTCTCGAATGTTTCGCGCCGATTCGTCAATAACGACACGGAAGACGGCTACACCGGCGCCTACCGGACCCTGGACGACTGGAAAAAGCTGATCGACGTTTACGCCATGCACGGACTCAATGAAGTCTTCTTGCCGGTCGGGTCCGAGGCAGTGTACTTCGACGTTTTCCAGCAATTCGGGTACACCAAAACGGATCTTTTGCAATGGATCCCGCAATCCGGCCATCAGCCTTGGTGGCTCCTGCAGAACATGTCCGGCGGGCTTGATGCGATGACCGAATCGGCGCTGAACGAGCGGGCGGCGCTGGGCAAGTCGATCGCCGATTACCTTCGGGGATTGGGCATGACCCCGGTATTGCCGGGCTATTTCGGGACGGTACCGGACGGTTTCACGGCCAAGAACCCGGCTGCCAAGACGGTGCCTCAGGGTGCCTGGGTCGGCGGTTACCAGCGCCCGGATTGGTTGGACCCGACCAATCCGGTGTTTGCCCAGGTGGCCCGATCCTTCTATGCGGCCAGTGAATCCCGATTGGGCAGCTCCGACATGTACAAGATGGACTTGCTGCACGAAGGCGGGCAATCCGGCGGTGTCAACGTGCCGACAGCCAGCAAAGCCGTGGAAAAAGCCCTGCAGGATGCCCGGCCGGGCGCGATTTGGGTGTTGCTGGGCTGGCAGAGCAACCCGCCGCAGCAAGTGGTCTCTGCGGTGAATCCGGCGACCACGTTCATTGTGGACGGGCTTTCCGACCGCTATGCCAAGAACCGGGAAGTCGATTGGAAGGGGATTCCCTACGCCTTCGGCACGATTTGGAATTTCGGCGGACACACCACGATGGGATCGCAGCTCTCCGTGCAGAATCAGCGCTACTTCGAGTGGCTCAACAAATCCGGCAGCGCGATGAAGGGTCTGGCGGTCATGCCGGAAGCCGGTGAAAACAATCCCGCGGCCTTCGACTTCTTCGCCGGCTTGGCTTGGCGCAGTGGTCCGGCAGATTTGAACCAATGGTTCACGGATTTTGCGCAGCGCCGGTACGGCCAGAACGATCCGAACGCTGCAGCTGCTTGGAACATCCTGCGGAATACGGCCTACGACCTGCCGAGCAGTGACGGCTGGTCCGAGGCTGCCGATGGCCTGTTCGCCGCCAAGCCGTCGTTGACCGTCAACACTGCGGCCAGCTGGTCGCCGAACCAACAGCGCTACGACGTGGACGTCTTCGCGCAGGCTCTACCGGCCTTGCGGTTGGCCAGCCCCGCGGTGAAAGCGACCGCGACCTACCAGTATGATCTGATGGACGTCGCCCGGCAGGTGCTGTCGAACTCGTCACGGGAACTGCTGCCGAAGATCAAAGCCTCATTCGACAACAAAAACCTCGCCGACTTCCAAAAAAGCACTGCGCTGTGGTTGTCCAGCATCGATTTGATGGACCAGATCGCCGGCACCAATGCGCAGCAATTGCTCGGAAAGTGGATTGCTGCGGCACGGGCAGCCGGCAATACCGCTGCCGAGAAGGACGCTTTCGAGCGGGATGCGCGATCCCTGATCACCCTGTGGAGCCCGACGTTGACGGAGCTCAACGACTATGCGAACCGGGAATGGAACGGCCTGCTCGGCGGGTACTACAAGGCCCGCTGGAGCGCCTATTTCGATTCGCTCCGGGCCCAGTTGACCGGGCAGGGCAACCCCGCGACGCCGGATTGGAACGCGATCGGCCGGGCTTTCGTCGAGGGGACCGCGTCCTATGAGCCGGCCGGCGGATACCGTACCGAACCGCAAGGCGATCTGGCACAGCTCGCTGCCCAAGCACAGGTCCGCTATGCCGAAGTCAAGGCCTTCGTGCCAGCCCCGAAACCGCTGCCGGATCCGCCGGGCGCCGGAGTAACCCAGCTGTCCGACCTGCCGTTCGTGGACGATCAGTTCGACGCGCGGTTCGGGCCGACGGCCAGGGATACCGAAGTGGGCGATATGCAGACCAAAATCAAACGTCCGCTCACCGTGGGCGGCGTGGTCTATCCGAAAGGGTTGGGCGTCAACTCGCCCAGCACGGTCAGTTTCAACTTGGCCGGGCAATGCACCCAGTTCAGCTCGATCGCGGGCATCGATGCGACCATGGATGTGCTCGGCAAGAGCCCGAACGTGATTTTCAATGTTCTGGCAGACGGGAAGAACGTCTACAGCTCAGGGCCGTTTCGCGGCACCGTGGTGGGCCAGCAAGCTCCGTTGAAAATCAACCTCGATATGACCGGAGTCAAGATTCTGGCACTGAATGTCGATCCGAACGGTGCTACCGACTTCGACCGGGCCGACTGGGCGGATGCGAAAGTCAGCTGCAGTGCGCCGGCTACTGCGTTGGAGCTGCGTCCGGAACTTTCTGCCGCGGCCGATGCCTTGGTCCCCGGCAGCAGCTTCACGCTGCGGGTGCCCGAATTGTCACCGGGTTCCGAACTGGCAGCCGAGTTGCGATCCGACCCGATTGCGCTGGGCAGCGGAAAAGCCGGTGCCGACGGCGTCGCGGTGATCCCGGTGAGTTTGCCGGCCGGCACCGCATTGGGCGCGCACCGGATCGTGGTGGGCGGCACAGACCGGAATGGCCTGGCGGCGAGCGGAGCCCTAGCGGTCACGGTAGTCGCGGCACCTCCAGTCGGCGACGGTGGCACGGTGGTGCCGACAACGACGCCGGACGGATCGGTGAACCTCGTGCAGGCCAAGGAGGTTTCCACCGGATCCGGCAATGGCGACGGTCTCGCGACGACCGGATTCGGAGTCTGGCAGCTTCCCCTGGGATTGGCGGTATTGCTCGTTCTCGCCGGCGGTGCTGTGCTACTAGTTCGCCGCTCGGCCCGAAGCTAAGCCGAGCTCTGTCCCATGGGAGCAGTTGTGCCGGGTGTCTGTGCGTCACACCCGGCCAAACTGCTCCCACGTGGAGTCCACTGGAGGGCTACTGCGGCGGACGGGTCATCGACAGCACGTCGAGCGCCTGGTCCAGCTGTGCTTCGGTCAGCTCGCCGCGCTCCAGATAGCCGAGTGCGACCACGGCCTCGCGGACGGTGAGGCCTTCGGCGACCGCCTTCTTTGCGATCTTGGCGGCATTCTCGTAGCCGATGAACTTGTTCAACGGGGTCACGATCGACGGCGAGGCTTCAGCCAGGAAGCGGGCGCGCTCCACATTCGCGGTGATGCCGTCGATCATCTTGTCCGCCATGACCCGGGTGGTGTTGGTCAGCAAACGGATCGATTGCAGCAGATTCGCGGCCATCACCGGGATGCCGACGTTGAGTTCGAAGGCGCCGTTGGTGGAGGACAGGGCAATCGTGGTGTCATTGCCGATCACTTGCGCGCAGACCATGATCGCGGCCTCGCAGATCACCGGGTTGACCTTGCCGGGCATGATCGAAGAGCCGGGCTGCAGATCGGGAATCGCGATTTCGCCCAGGCCGGTGTTCGGGCCCGAACCCAGCCAGCGCAAGTCGTTGTTGATTTTCATCAGCGAATAGGCGATGTTGCGCAACTGGCCCGAAGCCTCGATCAAGCCGTCCCGGTTCGCTTGCGCCTCGAAGTGGTCGCGGGCCTCGGTCAACGGCAAGCCGGAATCGGCAGCGAGCAGCGCGATCACGCGCTGCGGGAACCCCGCGGGAGTGTTGATCCCGGTACCGACGGCGGTGCCGCCCAACGGGACTTCGGCAACCCGGGGGAGCGAGGATTGGATGCGCTCGACGCCGTAGCGCACCTGGGCGGCGTAACCGCCGAATTCCTGGCCCAGGGTGACCGGGGTGGCGTCCATCAAGTGCGTGCGGCCGGACTTCACCACGGTGGCGAACTCTTCGGCCTTGCGGCCCAGTGACGCGGCCAGGTGTTCCAACGCGGGAATCAGGTCATTGGTCAGAGCCGAGGTGGCTGCGACGTGCACCGAGGTCGGGAAGACGTCGTTGGACGACTGCGAAGCGTTGACGTGGTCGTTCGGATGGACCCGCTTTTCGCTGCCGGCAGCTTCCAGCGCCCGGTTCGCCAATGCGGCAAGCACCTCGTTGGTGTTCATATTCGAAGAAGTCCCGGAACCGGTCTGGAACACGTCGATCGGGAAGTCGCCGTCGTACTTTCCCGAAATCACTTCGTCGGCAGCGCCTTCGATCGCCTGGGCCAGCTCGCCGTCGAGCACGCCCAACTCGGCGTTCGCCGTGGCGGCGGCCTTTTTGATCCGGGCCAGAGCCTCGATGTGCGCCCGTTCCAGCGTGTTGCCGGAGATCGGGAAATTCTCCACGGCACGCTGGGTTTGGGCGCCGTACAGGGCGTCGGCCGGAACCCGGACCTCACCCATCGTGTCATGTTCAATGCGGAATTCTGGTGTGCCGGTGGCAGCGGACGTCTCAGTCATGAGACCAGAATATCGGTCGGTCCGGCGAACTCGGAATCGGGGCGGTGGAACCGGATTCAGAGTGTCCCGATGCTGTTCACCAGCTCGGCCCGGCCTTCGTCCAAGTGGTAGGCCAGCCCCACGATCGAAACCTCGTGCCGCTCCACCGCTGAGGAAATTGTCCGGGAGGCCTCCACCAGACGCAGTGCGGTCTGTTTGATGTGCTCCACCATGAAGTCGTTCACGTCCTGCCCGCCATCGCGTCGCGAAGCCAGCACCGAAGGGGTGATCCGTTCCACCAGATTCCGCAGGAAGCCGCCCGGCATGTCGCCGGAATCCACGGCTTCTTTGGTGGCGGTGATCGCCCCGCAGTTGTCGTGGCCGAGTACCACGATGAGCGGCACGCCGAGCACCGAGATGCTGTATTCGATCGAACCGAGGACGGAAAGGTCGATGACCTGCCCGGCAGTACGCACCACGAAGGCGTCGCCCAAGCCGAGGTCGAAGATGATCTCCGCAGCGAGCCGGGAATCCGAACAACCGAAAATCACCGCGAACGGGCTCTGCTGGTTCACCAGGGATTCCCGGTGCAAGGCATCCTGGTTGGGATGTTGCGATTCGCCGTGGACGAAGCGTTCATTGCCGGCCTGCAGTTTCTGCCAGGCTTCCTGGGGGGTGATCACGGTGCTCATTTGCCGCCTTCGGGGAGTGACGCGCCGGGGACCGCGGCGCTGCGGGCAGCAGCCACGGCATTGGCGACGACGTCGAGTTCGTTCAGTCCGGTCTGTTCGCCGCGCAGCACCACGGTGCTGCTGCCGGCGGTCGCGGTGGGGTTCAGGATCAAGGACATCGAGGTTCCGGGCTTGTCCCGCAGCTGCCAAGTCAGCCCGGAGAGCGTCCGGTCCCCGGTGACCGGGGCATTGTCCGTCCGCCCGGCGAGCCAGGTGGGATTCGCCTGCGCGGTTTCGGTCACCGTGATGAATTTCTGGCTCGGCGTGACATAGCCGACTTCCCAGAAGCCGACCCCGTCGCTGCCGGCCGCGGTCCATCGGGCGTAATTGGCGGTCCAACCGTCCGGGAGCGCGGGTGCAGCGGGCCTGAAGCCCGCGACGCCCTGGGCTTGGCCGGCGGCGGCCGGGACGTCGACATTGGTCTGGTACAGCGGGCCGCTGGGGTGGGCGCTCATCAGCGGCAGGATCAGGGCCAGGCCCAGACTCACGCCGACCGCCATCAGCATGCCGATCACGGTGGCATTGGCGCGTTTGGCGGTGGCCGGCTTGAGCACCGGTTTGAAATCCTCCGGCTCGGCCGGGCCGGCTGCGCCGGGGGCGGTTCCGGCAGCACCCCCTTGCGTTCCCGGGGCGGCGCCCTGCTGGCCTGCTTCAGTCATTCCTCTATAGTCGCGCATCAGTGCCCCGGAACACCACTTGGCGGGACCGGGCGGCCGCGGACCGGCTCCCCGCAGAGCGCCGCTGCGCCGGCCAGCCGAACGTATCGCTCGTCACAGTAGTTAGCCGTGGGCGTCCCGGCAAAATATGATGGGTACAACGAACCCGCTCAATGATGAGGATGAACTGTGACTGTTCTGCCCGAAGAAGCCCAGTATTCGACGCTTTCACGCTCATTGGCTGTGGGTGACGACGAACCGGACCGGAACCTCGCGCTCGAGCTGGTCCGGGTGACCGAAGCCGCAGCCATCGCCGGCGGCCATTGGGTCGGCTTCGGCGACAAGAACCTGGCCGACGGCGCAGCCGTCGATGCGATGCGTTCCTTCCTGCACACCGTGCATTTCAACGGCGTGGTGGTGATCGGCGAAGGCGAGAAGGACGAAGCCCCGATGCTCTTCAACGGCGAGCGCGTCGGAGACGGCACCGGCCCGGAGGTCGACGTCGCGGTCGATCCGATCGACGGGACCCGGCTGACCGCCCTCGGCATCAACAATGCGCTCGCCGTGCTCGCGGTCGCCGAACGCGGCACCATGTTCGACCCGTCCGCGGTGTTCTACATGGAGAAACTGGTGACCGGCCCGGAAGCCGCGGACATGGTCGATTTGCGCTTGCCGGTCAAGCAGAACCTGCACCTGATCGCCAAAGCCAAAGGCGTCAAAGTCAACCAGCTCAACGTGATGATCCTGGACCGGGACCGGCACAAGCCCCTGGTGGAAGAGATCCGCGATGCCGGAGCGCGGACCCGGTTCATCATGGACGGCGATGTGGCCGGCGCGATCGCGGCGGCCCGTTCCGGAACCGGCGTGGACGCCTTGATGGGCGTCGGCGGCACTCCGGAGGGCATTGTGGCGGCCTGCGCGATCAAGGCGCTCGGCGGCGTCATCCAGGGCCGGCTCTGGCCGACCAGCGACGACGAAAAGCAGAAAGCGCTCGACGCCGGCCATGATCTGGACCGGGTGCTCTCCACGAACGACCTGGTCACCAGCGACAATTGCTACTTCGCTGCCACCGGCATCACGGACGGCGATTTGCTGCGCGGGGTGCGTTACACCAAGGACCGCGTGGTCACCCAGTCGATCGTGATGCGCTCGAAGTCCGGGACCGTCCGGTTCGTCGACGCCGAGCACCACGCGAGCAAATGGGAAACCTACGCCCGCAGCTAGGCCTGGATTCGCGGGGAGCGGTCAGCCGCGGAGCGAGCGGACTTTCCCCCGGGCTTTCCGGGCCAGCTGGTAAGCCGCGTAGCGCAGCGGGTTCACCGGCAGGTCCCAGGTGCCCGGAAACTCCACGAGCCGACCGCCGAACGAGTTCTTGAAGGACGTGAATCCGGCCCATTTGTGTTCGGGGTGCCCTTCCGGCGCGACGCCGGAGAGGTCGACGTGGGCCAGGCCCTTGGCCTGGGCCTCCGCGATCAAGGTCACCACCAAGGGGATTCCTGCGCTGAGCTTCCGGTACTCGTCGTCCATCGCGGCGTGCGCATAGACCCGGGTGTCCGCGGAATCGTAAACCAGTGCTGCGGCGATCGGCCTGCCTTCGAGTTCGGCGAGGTAGAGGGTCACCGCGCCCATTGGCATCAGCGTCGTCGCCACCTGGTGCAGATAGTCGTCGCTCTGCGGTTTGAATCCGTTCCGTTCCGCGGTCCGGTGCAGGAAGCCCAGCAGCACCGAAATCTCGGCCGGGTCCTGCGAAGCCCGGAAAGCGACGCCTTTTTTCCCGATGTTCCGGTACAGGTTGCGGTTCGTCGGTTTCATCTGCGCAAGCGTCGGGGCCAGATCCGGACCCAAGTCGAGGATCCGGGTGAGCTCCGGTTGCTGGTTGGCCGGTGCCGGCACCATGCCGCGCTCGGCCAAGGCGCCTCGCGCGGCCTCCGCGCTCAGCGCCAAGCTCGCCGGTTCGAGGCGGATGAACACCGCACCGCGGCTTTTGGCGAGCGGCCGGATCTCGGCCAGGGCCGAATCCAAAGCGGCGAGATCCGCAGCGACCGGACCGTAGGGCAGGTACAGGACCTTGCCGGCCGGATTGCTTTCCTCGACCGCGAGGAATCGCCAGCCGTCGCCGCGCCGTTCGTGCACGGTTTTCCCCAGACCACGTTGAAATTCGGCCCATGCCGGGCTCTGTACGAAGAAATCCATCCGGTCCAGACTATCCCGGGACGTCGTCGCCGGCGGTTCCCGTGGTGACCGCGAAGGCCAGGCACCCTTCGGCCGAATGCAGCACCGCGGGCGCTTCGGCTGCGGGCACGAAGGCACTCTCGCCGCGGAGCAGGGCCAGATCGCCGCGCGGCGAATCGAGCAGCGCGGAGCCGGAAACGAGCAGCACCAACAGCGGTCCGTGCTGGGCCAGAACCGCCGGTTCGCTGCCGGGCGCCAGCTCGATGCGCTGGAGCTGGAATTCACCGAAGCCCGGGGCGAAGACCTGTTGCCCCCATTCGGTGCCGCCCGCCGTGACGTGCGGCACCGGCAAAGCCCGGAAGTCCACCGTGCGCAGCAGTTCCGGAATGTCGATGTGCTTCGGGGTCAGCCCGCCGCGCAGCACATTGTCCGAAGCGGCCATCACTTCGACGCCCAGCCCGTCCAAGTACGCGTGCACATTGCCGGCCGGCATCGCGAAACACTCGCCCGGTTCCAGGTGGACCAGATTCAGCAGGAGCGAAATCAGTGCGCCCGGATCGCCTGGATAATCCGCACCGAGCCGGCGGACGGTACGCAGCGCGGGTCCGAGCGATTCCGGGGCCAGCGCACCGAGCTGCTGCTGGACCAGGGCCAGAGACTCCAGGACGTCCGGCGCTGCGGAAATCAGCCGTTCGAATGCGGCGTGCAGGGCCTGGGTTTCGGTGCCGTCGCGCAGGGTTGCCGCGATCTCCAGCAGCAGCGGGTCCGGAGCGGAGTTCCCGACGCCGGCCGACCGCGCCGAGTCGGCCAATGCTTCGAAGCTCGCCGCGGATTCGGCCGCGGGCCGGAATCCGCAGAGCGCGTCGAACGGGGTCAGCGCGAAGATCATTTCGGGCTTGTGGTTGTCGTCCCGGTAGTTGCGGTACGGGGAGTCTTGCGGGATGCCGGCTGCATTCTCCGCGGCGAACCCGGCCTTCGCCTGGGCCAGGCTCGGATGCACCTGCAAGGACAGCGCCTGTCCGGCGGCGAGCAGTTTCATCAGGAACGGGAGCCGGTCGCCGAATTGGCGGCGGGATGCGCTGCCGAGCGTGTTCTGCGGGTCGGCCGCGATCAGCCGGTCCAGCGGCACCTCGCCGTCCGGGGTCTGCGCCTGCGACGGAGCCCCCGGGTGGGCGCCCAGCCACAGTTCGGCCTCCGGAGCGCCGGACGGCGCGCGGCCGAGCAAGTCGGCGATCGCCGTCGTCGAGCCCCAGGCATAGGGCCGGAGCACATTCTGCAATTTGTACATGCTGGTACCTTAGCCCGGAGTGCAGCTGCCGTTGTTGGCGAGCAACTGGACCAGGGTATCGGTGGCCCCCCGCTCGGCCAGCCGCTGCAAGTAGTCCTGAGTCAGCGTCGGTGTCGGGGTGCTCGGTGCCGCCGGAGTGTTCGGTGCGGCCGGCGGATTGGGTTGCGCCGGAGCCCCCGGCGGCGCGGGCTGCGCCGGCGGTGCATTCACGTCGGTACTCGCGGATTCGGGTGCTTTGCCGGCGATCAGGTCCTTGACCCTTTGCTGCAGCGACGGGAAATCCGGATAGGTCGGGAAGTCTTCGCTGAAATCCGGCGGGCCGATGGTCAGCCGGTCGAGCGGGAAGCCTTTGGCCTTCAACGCCAGATTGATGAAACTGCCCAATTGCTGCTGCGGGATGTCGGATTCGATGACTTTCGCACCGGCATTCGCAATGTCGTTGAATTTGGTCAGCACCGTGGCCGGGTTCATCTGTTTCAGCACCGCCTGCTGGATGCATTGCTGGCGCTGGCTCCGGGCATAGTCGGTGACCCACTCCCGGGAGCGGGCGTACCAAAGCGCCTGATCGCCGTTGAGGGTCTGCTCACCCGGCGCGATCCAGCCTTCCGGAGGCAGATGCCCGCCTTGTTCGTCGGTGGCCGCGCCGCTGATCGGCACCCAGCCTCCGGCGTTGACTTTGACGCCGCCGAGCGCGTCGATCAATTGCGAGAATCCGGCCATATCGATGAGCACGTAGCCCTGGACGGTCAAGCCCAGAGTGCCGCCGGCGGCGTCCATCATCGCCTGGGCCCCGGGGTCCGATTCGCCGGGGTAGAGATTCTGGTAGTTTTCCGTGACATCGCTGTAGAGGAAATTGATGATGCAGTTGTCGCCGCAGTTGTAGCCCTGCGGATAGATCTTGCGCATCGGCGAATTCGGGCTGAACTGGGCGTTCTGCAGATTCCGCGGGATCGAGATGGTCACGGTCTTCCCGGTCTGCGCATCGATGCTGAGCACGATGATGCTGTCCGGCCGGCGCCCGGTGCGGTCTGCTCCGGCGTCTCCGCCCATCACCAGGAAGTTGTAGCGCCCGTCCACCGGGGCCATGTCCGGACCGGATGCCGTGAAAATGCTGCCCAGCGCGTTGCGGCCGGAGTTGACCAACCAGGCCGAGTAGCCGAGGGTCCCGGACGTGACCGCCATCAGCACGACCACGGAGGCGGCCACGATGATCCGCATGCCCGGGGCCAGCAGCACCGGACGGATGATCCGCAGCGTATTGACGAAAATAAAGGCCCAGCCGATGGCCAACAGCACCAGGACCAGGATCAGGAGCAGCGAAGCGATCGGATTGGTCAGGATGCTCAAGACCAATTCCCGATTGGCGAAGGAGAGCACGACGCCGATGATCAGCAAAGCCCAGACCGTGAAGGTGACCCGGAGCGCGCTCCGGCCGAGATTGCGGTTTCCAGCCACCAGTTGGGCGCTGCCCGGGATGAAAAGACTCAGCACCAACAACAGGAAGGCGCGTTTGGCGCGCATCGGCGCATTCGCCGATTGCGGGTAACGGAGCGGATTCGTCAGGACCGGGGGCCGTTTCGAGGTCTTGTCGGTAGCGCGCGAGGAGAAACTCATACCGGGCCCTGCAACGCTCCGGCGGCGGTTCCGGGGTAGTCGAGCCTGGCCTGTTCCCGGAGTGCCGCGCCTTTGGCGCCGGCTGCTTCATTGAGCCCGGCCGCGAAGTCGGCCAGGGCCCGGCGCAACCGCTCGGCGAGTGCATCGGAGCCGCTCGCGAGGATCCGCACGGCGAGCAAACCGGCGTTGCGGGCGCCGCCGATCGAAACCGTCGCCACCGGGACTCCGGCAGGCATCTGCACGATCGACAGCAGCGAATCCATGCCGTCCAAGGTCTTCAGCGGCACCGGCACGCCGATCACCGGCAGGGTGGTCACCGAGGCGAGCATGCCGGGCAGGTGCGCGGCGCCGCCGGCCCCGGCGATCACCGCACGCAGCCCGCGCTGCGCAGCGGTCCGGCCGTATTCGACCATTTCCAGCGGCATCCGGTGCGCTGAGACGACGTCCGCCTCGAACGGGATGCCGAACTCGTCGAGGATCTCGGCTGCGGCCTGCATCACCGGCCAGTCCGAGTCCGAACCCATGACCAGGCCGACCAGTGCGGCGTTGTCGTCGGAAGGAATCTGAGTCATCGTGTTGCCGCCTCGTTCGTGGTCTGTTGCTCTGCTGCCGGGCCCTGGGCCCCGTTCCGGATGATCGAAGCGGCCTCGGCCACTCTGGCGCGCAGCGCGGCCAAGGACTCCCCGTCCCGGGCCAAGCCGTTGACATGCGCGATCTTGCGACCCGGCCGGACCGATTTGCCGTAGTTGTGCACCTTGACCCCGGGTTGTGCGGCCAAAGCTGCCGGGTAGGCCCGGTAAAGCTCTTGGTTCGGCCCGCCGAGGATGTTCTTCATCACCGTGAACGGCGCAAGCGGACGGGGATCGCCCAGCGGAAGATCGGCTACTGCGCGCAAATGCTGTTCGAACTGGCCGGTCAGCGCACCGTCCATGCTCCAGTGCCCGGAATTGTGCGGACGCATGGCGAGCTCGTTGATCAAAAATCCGGCCCCGATGCCGGGAGTCTCGAAGATCTCCACAGCCATCGCCCCGGTCACGCCGAGCTCGTCGGCGATCCGCAAGGCAGCGTCCCGCGCGGCCGCCGCGACGTCGGCAGCCAACTGCGGCGCCGGTGCGATCACTTCGTCGCACACCCCGTCGATTTGGATCGATTCGACGACCGGCCAGGCCACTGCCTCACCGCTGGGCCGACGGGCCACCATGGCGGAAAGCTCCCGGCTGAAATCGACCTTGGCCTCCACCAGCAAGGGGTTCATCGCGGCGAACCAAGCGGCGGCCGCGGTGGCTTCCTCGGGTCCGGAAAGGATCCGGACCCCTTTGCCGTCATAACCGCCACGCGGGGTTTTCAAAACCACCGGCCAACCGACCGTTTCGCCGAATTCGACGATCTCCGGCACGGACCGCACGGCCGCCCAGGCGGGGTTCGGCAGTCCCAGCCGGTCGATCGCGGCCCGCATGACCAATTTGTCCTGGGCGTGCCGCAGGGCGGACGGCGTCGGCTGCACGTTCACGCCCTCGGCCATCAGGGTTTCCAGGTGCGCCGCCGGCACGTGCTCGTGGTCGAAGGTGAGGACGTCCACACTGCGGGCGAAATCCCGGAGCGTGGCCAGATCGCGGTAGTCGCCCACCGTCGAATGCCGGGCGGCGTCCGCCGTGGAAACGTCGGCGGCTTCGGCCAGGACCCGCAGCCCGAGCCCCAATTCGAGCGCCGCCGGCACCATCATGCGGGCCAACTGGCCACCGCCCACCACACCAATCACTGGAAAAGTCACAAGGTCAAGAGTAGCGAGTGTGCGTGTGCAGAGCGTCCCCCGGCGCGTCGGGGCGGGATATGCGCAGCCGGTTCACAGCCGATTCCCGGTGCGGCCCGGCTTCCTGCGGCGCGAAGCCGCGGACCATCCTGGGAAGTTCCCTGGTGGCTGGGCGGGAGAGGGCCCGGGGAAGGAGTAAAATAGACGGTTGGCCCAGAAATCGGGCCGGTTTTCAAAGACCGTGGAGGGTCATGTTTCCATCGATTATGCATCGCCTGCGTGGCCTGGTGGGCCTCTTCTGGCGTGAGGTCGCCAAGTTCGGCGTCGTCGGCGGGGTCGCATTCGTGATCGACTCCGCGATCTTCATCTGGCTTTTTTCCGGACCGATGCACGGCAGCGAGGTATGGGCCAAGGCCATCGCCACGATCGTGGCGAGCGTCTTCTCCTGGGTGGCCAACCGGTATTGGACCTTCCGGCATCGCAAACAAGCCAACGCAGTCCGGGAGGCCGTGCTGTTCGCGATCATGAACGGCATCGGCCTGTTGATCGCTGCGGGCTGCGTTTTCGTGGCGAAGTATTGGCTGGGCGTCGAGAGCAAAGTCGGCCTGTTCATCGCCGGAAGCGTGGTCGGCCTGATCCTCGGCACCATTTTCCGGTTCTTCGCCTACCGGTTCTGGGTGTTCACCGCGGAACTGGACGCCGATCCCGAGTTCGCCAACGACCGGGAACTGATCGAAGCCCACACTGCGGCGCCGGCCGCGGACAGCCCGGTTGCGCAGACCCCGGAACGGACTAACCGCGCCGAGTGACCCCCTCGGCCTGCAGCAGTTTTTCGCTGGCCAGCGCGGCATCCGAGAAGAGCACCACGGAGCCGCCGGCCTGCCAAATCCCCAAAGCCGCGAAAGCCACCCGGGACAGTCCCTCGCCCGCATCGAGCGCCACCCGGGAAGCCGCGTCCCAGCCCTCGGCGAGCCCGGCGATCCGGGCGTAATCGACGCTCCGATCCAGACCCGCCATGGCGATGCCGTCGGGCTCCGGGTCGTCGAACCGGACGAAGGCGTCGGCGAACATCCGGACTTCGGCCGCGTAGTCGTGCACTTCGGCATCATCCGGCAGTGCGCCCGGCCAGGCCATGGCCAGCGCCGGAAGGGCGACCGCGACGGCATCGGTCCGCCGGGCGGCTGCGGCCAGCCCGGATGTTTCGGCTGCGAACCAGACTGATGCGGAATCGGCCAAGCCGGAATCGGGTTCGGCAACGAACCGCACCGTCGCGGCGCAGGCCAACCCCGCCAAGCAAATGCACAGGGATTTCCAATGCGCCGGCAATTGCAGGGCGATCAAAGCGCCTGCTGCGACGTCGAATTCCTCGGTCAGGAAATTCGCCGATTTGGCGACCCAATTGTCCAGAACTTTTCCGGAGAGTTCGATCCTTTCGCCGTCGGGGCCGTACCAGGTCAGGCGGGGCGCTCCCGGATCAACCGTGCGCAGGGAGTGGAGCAGGGAATCGATCGCGGTCATCGCGGTGCCTTTCGCAAGCGTTCGGGCCTTTGCCGCTCGGTCCGCGGCCCATGCACCCGGACCAATTCACGCACATCGGCCAACACGCCGCCAGTTCGAGAAAATCCCGGGCGTGGCGTGGCTGGGAAAATGCGCTGGGTATGGATAAAATTCCCGGTTCCGCTTGACGGGCAGCGTATTACACGGTTGTAATTAGACTACGAAAGCCACGGTGGAGAACTTCAGCAGTCAGCACAGAAGCAAATACCAAAAGCAACACCAAAGCAACACAGCCGTGGCGAAACCAGGAGGACCATCATGGGGCAAGCGGAGCGTAGCAATACAACTCCGAATGGGCGATCCGGAGCCTTCGAGGACGAATCGGCGCTGCAGGCGCAAGCGGCATCGCTTTACCGCTCCCGTGGAGTCCCCGGAGACTGGTACGTGGATCCGGCGGATCCGCAAGCTGCTGAGCGGTACCGCAGCGCCGAAGCGGAGTCCATCGAAGACCAAGCCACCGCATTCCTCGCCGCGCACGAGGCATTGGAAGACGGCACCGAGTTGCGACTCGGTGCCCCGGAGAAGCCGGGCAGCGTCGAGCTCACCGGGCACGCCGACCAAGCCGTCTGGATCGGATTGCCCGGCATGCCTTTGGCAGATCCGGCCGATGAAGGCGAATTGGGCTGGCAAGCCGATGCTTTGTGCGCACAAACCGATCCGGAGGCTTTCTTCCCGGAAAAAGGCGGCTCCACCCGCGACGCGAAAAAAGTTTGCGGCTCCTGCAACGTCCGCTCGCAATGCCTCGAGTACGCTCTTTCCAATGATGAGCGGTTCGGCATCTGGGGCGGCCTCTCGGAACGCGAGCGGCGCCGGTTACGGAAGCGAGCAGTCTGATTTCTGAAGCTATGCGCGTCACAGCCGTCGTGGTCAGCCACGACGGCTCGACGTATTTACCCAGGACTCTTGCCGCAATCCAGGCGCAGACCAGGATGCCTGACCGGGTCATCGGCGTCGACACCGATTCCGGGGACAATTCCCTGGCGCTGCTGAGCGGCTCGCTCGGTGCGCAGAATGTGCTGCGGATCGAAGCCCGGGGCGGCTTCGGCGCCGCGGTCCGGGCGGCACTCGCCGGGGCCACTGCGCGGGACAGCACCGAGGACACCAGCACCGAAACCGAATTCCTCTGGTTCCTGCATGACGATTCGGCTCCGGAACCGACGGCGCTCGCCGAGTTGCTGCACGCCGTCGAGCGCGCACCGTCGGTGACCATCGCCGGCTGCAAACAGGTCGATTGGAACGACCGCCGGAGCCTGGTCGACGTCGGATTGAGCACCAGCCGGTGGGGCGAACGGCTCACCATGATCGACTTGGACGAGCAGGACCAGGGCCAATACGACGCCAAAAGCGATGTCTTCGCGGTCAATTCCGCAGGAATGCTGGTTCGGCGCGACGTCTGGAATGCGCTCGGCGGTTTCGACCCGGCGTTCCCCGGCACCGGCGACGATGTGGATCTCTGCTGGCGCAACCGGCTTGCCGGGCACCGGGTCGTGGTGGTGCCCAGCGCTGTGGTCGGGCACGTCCGGGACCGTCCGGACGGCCTGGGCACGGACAGCGCGGCGCGAAAGGCCGAAATCCACCTGCGGCTCAAGCACGCCGTCTGGTGGAAGGTCCCGCTGCTCTGGATCGGGGCCCTGCTCGGCGGGTTCTACCGCCTTTTCGCGGGATTGCTGTTCAAGGACCCGGGGCACGGCGGCCGGCAATTCGTGGCCAGCCTGGGCGCGCTCGCCCGGCCCGGCGCGATCATCCGCTCGCGGCGTTCCGCAAACCGGACCCGTCGGGTATCCCGATCGGTGATCCAGAAACTGCAGGTCGACGGGCGGGACGTGCGCAGTTACCGGCGCGCGCTGCTCGAAGCCTTGACCGGTGCCGGTGAAATCCCGGATGACGACTTGGTCGACGCGGGCGGCGAATACGTGCCCAGCGGGGACGCCGACGACGATTTCGCCGCGATCAGCACCTCGCGCCGGTTGTGGATCGGCACCGGAGCCGTGGTGGCGGTGGTGCTGCTCGGCGCGGTTTCGCTGGTTTCGATGTCCCGATTGATCGGTGCCGAGGCGCTCAGCGGAGGCGGGCTGCTGCCGCTGTCGACCACGATCCAGGACATTTGGCACAATGCGGTCAGCTGGTGGATCGGTCTGGGCGGTGGCTGGCCGGGGCACGGCGATCCCTTCGACCTGGTGCTCTGGCTGCTCGCCGTGCTGGGCTTGGGCAATGGCTCGGCGGCCGTGGTGTGGCTGGTGCTGCTCGCCCTGCCGCTGGCCGGCTTGGGCGCCTGGTTCTGCACCGGGGCGCTGGTCCGGAGCCGGTGGCCGCGGTTGCTGGCCGCGCTGGTTTGGGCCGCGGCACCGGTTTTCCTGCTGAGCTTGGGCCAGGGCCGGCTCGGCGCGATGATCGCGCACCTGCTCATTCCCTGGGTGTTCCTGGGTTTCATCCGTTCGATGGGCGCGGCCCAGTCGCGCCGGGGCAGCGACCCGGCACTCACCGCGGCATTGCCGACCGGCAAGCCGGGCAGCGCCGGGCGGATTTCCTGGACTGCGGCTGCCGCCTCGGGCCTGGGCTTGGCGATCTTGACTGCCAGCGCACCCAGTCTGCTGCCGCTGGCGCTGCTGCTGGTGCTCGCGCTGATGGTCTTCGGCGGACGCCGGGCGCGTACGCTCTGGTGGACCCTGCTGCCTACCGCCGCGCTTTTCGTGCCGTTCATCATTTCCACCTTGGACCGGCCGCGAGCGATCCTGGCCGACCCCGGGGTGCCACTGGCCTTCAACAATGCGCCCAGCTGGCAGCAGGCTTTGGGCCAACCGATCCTGATCGGCTCGGAGACCGCGGTTCCGGGTGCTGCTTGGCTCGGCACCGGGCTGCCCTGGGCCTGGCTGGTGGCGCTGCTCGTCGGGGCTCCGCTGCTGCTCCTCGCACTCGCCGGTTTGCTCTGGCCGAATCGGCGCAGCCGCACGGTGCGGGTGTTCTGGATGGTCGGCGTGCTCGCCTTGCTGCTCGGCTACCTGGTCGGCCAGATCGGGACCGCCACCAGTGCTGCCGCCCTGGTCACCCCGTTCAGCGGACCTGCGGTCTCGGTCTTCGTTTTCGCGCTGCTGGGTTCGGCAGTGATCGCTTTGGACGCGGTGCAGCGCTGGCACGGCAAGGAAGACGGCAGCGCAGCGCAAGGCCGGAGCCTGCCGCGGGTTGCCGCCAGCGTGCTCAGCCTGCTCCTGGCGATCGCGCCGATCGTCTCGTTGGGCCTGTGGACCTCGCAGAATTTGACCACCGGCACCGACATCAGGAGCAGCACGGTCCGGACCTTGCCGGCTACTGCCACGGACCGCGGTCTGGGTTCGGACCGCAGCCGGACGCTGGTCATCGACACCAAGCCGGACGGCTCCGTCGATGCGGCACTGGTGCGTGGTGCCGGGACCTCGCTCGACTCGTTGTCCGCGATTGCCGCGGCGCAGGGGATCAGCGGGCTGCCCGGCGCGGAGAAGATCGCGGACGACGATCCGGTCAACGCCACGGTGCGCAATGCGGTAGCCGCGATCGTGGCCGGTACCGGAGTCGACCCCGGGAGCATGCTGACCAACCTCGGCGTCGGCTTCATCGTGTTGCACAAAAGCGACACCCAGGCCGAGTTGTTGGCGAGCCAGATCGACGCCGTTCCGGGGCTGGCCGCAGTGGGTCCGACTGAGCAGGGTTGGTTGTGGCGGGTCACCCCGCAGGTTTCCGGTGCCGCTGCGGCGACGGAGACCATCGCCCGGATCCGGATCGACGACGGCAAGGGCACCACGCTGGGCTTCGTGGCCTCGGAACCGGCCGGGACGGATACCAGCATCGGAGCCGGGCCGCAGGGCCGTCTGCTGATCATGGCGGAGCGCGCCGATGCGGGTTGGAGCGCCTGGTTGGACGGCCGGAAGCTGCAGACCGCGCCGGCTCCGCAAGGATCCGGAAGCTGGGCCCAGGCGTTCGCCCTGCCGCCGGAAGGCGGCCGCTTGGAAATCCGTTATGTGCAACCTTGGGCGGCTTGGTGGGCCACGGTGCAGATCGTCTTGCTCGCGCTGACCGCCTTGCTGGCGATTCCGCTGCCCGGAGGCCGCTCGCGGCTCTCCCGTTCCACGGCGTTGGCCGCGGCCAACGCGCGCCGCAGCGGAGCCGGTCTGCCGGTTGCCGGCCCGCCCGGGGCTGCGCCGACCAGTACTGCCGGAATCCGAAACGCCGAGACGTCTGAATCGCAGATTGCGGACGCGGCCGTAGCGGCAAAGCCCGGTGCCGAGCGCACCTTCCAGGGGGATCATGATGAACGAGCCTGAGCAGTCGAAATCCGGGGCCGAGGTGCCTGAGGGCGAGTCGGGAACCCCGGCCACCGGCCCGGAGCCCGACGCCGCTGCGGCACCGCCGCCGGCCGCTGCAGAACTGCCGGCCGAACCCGGGGCGGCAGCGAAAATTGCGGCGGAGCAGCCCGAGGCAACGGCAGGGGCCGAAACCCCGGCGACGTCAGCCAAGCCAGCAAAGACGGCAAAGCCAGCCAAGACGGCCAAGCCAGCCAAACCGAAGCGTCCGGCCGCGGGCAAGCCGGCGTCGAGCCGACGGGCCGAGCGGGCCGCAGCGCCGCGATCAGCGCTGCGCGTCGCGGCGGGCATCGCCTCGGGACTGGGCATCGCGGTGCTGGCCGCAGCCGTGGTCGCGGCGGGCACGGTCTTCCCGGGCCAGCCGGCCACCGCCCGGATCGAACCGCAGAACGCGAAGCTGCCGGCCGGGCAGACCGTGGCGAATTGCCCTGGCCCGGCGCAATTGCTGCAGAGCGCAGCCGCGGGGACCGATCCGCAGTTCTCCCCGGCGTCGACGAGCGCGAGGACCCAAGTCACCGGCATCGCCACCGGGAACCAGCAAGCAGTTCTGCCCACCAGCTTTTTGGCGCCGTTGAGCGCTGATCCGGGGGCCGCACCGTTGGCCCGGATTTCGCAACAACCCGACTCCGTCCCGACGCCGGCGCCCGGTGCGCCGCCGAGTCCGGGCAAATCCGGGGTGCTGGCCGGCCAGACGGTCGGCGGTGCATCGGTGCTGCGCGCCGATCCGGTGGCCGGGCAGCATACCAACGCCGCAGCGGTGCAGAGTTACTCGGCGACCGACGGCGACCTGCGCGGGCTGGCCGCCGCTTCCTGCCAGAGCCCGTCCAACGATGTCTGGCTGGTCGGCGCGAGCACCGAAGTCGGACGTACCGCGATCTTGACCTTGGGCAATTCTTCGGCGACTGCGGCGACCGTGAACCTGGATTTGTACGGCGGCAGCGGTCAGATCCAGAGCGCGGGCGCACGCGGCATCTTGATCCCGCCGGGCACCGAACGCTCGGTGGTTCTGGCCGGCCTGGCGCCCGGGCAGAAGAACCTCGCGGTGCGGGCCCGCTCGAATGGCGGAGCGATTTCCGCGGTGATTCAGCAATCCGCGCTGCGCGGCCTGGTCCCCGGCGGCGTCGAATTCCTGACTCCGGTGGCGGCACCGGACCAAGCGCAGGTGATCACCGGCATCCAGACCTTGGATCCGGCCCTGGCCGGCGAAATTTCCGGCCAGTCCGGCTACTCGGATGCGCAGACCGCGCTCCAAGTCGCGGTGCCCGGTGCCTCGGACGCGATCGTCCAGGTGCAGGTATTCGGCCAGGGCGGTCCGGCGAGTTTGCCCAATGGCGGGGTGTTCACGGCCAAAGCTGGTTCGGTTACCGAGCTGCCCTTGTCCGGCTTGCCGGCGGGAAGCTACACGGTGCAGATTTCTGCGCCGAGCGCGGTGACTGCAGCGGTGCGCAGCGTGCGCGCCACGAAGGCCGGCGATCCGGTGGATTTCGCCATGGCGGGCGCCTCGCTGAAGATTTCGGACAGCCAATTGCTGGTGCTTCCGGCCGGTGCGGCCAGTGCGTTGAGTTTCAGCGCGCCCAGTGGGAAGGGCCAACTGTCGCTGACCCCGATCGGCACCGATGGCGCGTACCAACCGGCGAAGAGTCTGGACGTTTCCGGCGGGACTACCGTGCTCATCGACCCGCAGCAGCTTGCCGGCGGTCCGGTCAGCGGGTTCCTGGTCTCCGCCAGCGGCGATGCGGTTTACGGTGCTCAGCTGCTGACCCAGCCGGACGGCGTCGGATTGTCGGTGCTGTCGTTGCCGCGCACCGCACCCGGACCGCAGAGTCTCAAAATCGCGCTCGGTTACTGAAAAACGGGCAGATCCGGTGGTTCAGAACCGGCGGGTCCGCCCGTAGGTCGGGTCGACCGATTCCGGGGTGAGATTCAGCAGCACCGCCACTTGCTCGACCACCGAATCATGGACCACCTCGCGCAACTCTTCGTCGCTGTCGGTGATCTGCGCGATCGGTCGGCGGTAAACCGTGATGGTTGCCGGACCGTTCGCTTCGGCCGGCCGCAACGAGGCCATCGGGGCAGGCTGGCCCAGGGCCACCAGTTCCTCGAGGGCACCCGGGATCTCATCGACGGCGAATTGCACCCGGTCCAGCGAGCCGCCCCAGATGTCCTGCAGCCGGTCCGCCGATTCGACGACCAAATCGTCGAAATGCTCGGCGCGGGTACGGGCTCCGGGCAGCGGCGGCACCATGATCCGGCCGCGCAGTCCGCGGCCGTGCCGGTCCCGCCGGCGTCGGCCGAAGCTCCGGCCCCGGGTCGACGTCATTGAACCTTCGGAAAGCTCGAACCGCCATCCTTGCTGCATAGTCCGATGCTAGTCCTTCGGGTGCCATCTCGGCGACATTCCCGCTCCGGGTGCGCTTTCGGGGCGGATCGGACGGTAGGCTACTTGTTCGTGGGAAAGATGCGTCAGTGTTCACGATCCGGCTGCCAAGAATCGGCGGTCGCGACTTTGACGTACGTCTACGCCGATTCCACTGCGGTGCTGGGGCCGCTGGCGACCTATGCCGAGCCGCACAGTTACGATTTGTGTACCCTGCATGCCGGCCGGTTGACCGTCCCGCGCGGCTGGGAAGTGCTGCGCCTGGCGATGCCGGAAGGACCGCCGCCGCCGAATCCCGATGATCTGCTGGCCCTGGCCGATGCGGTCCGGGAAGCCGCGAACACCGCCGAAACCACAACTTCCGGACCCATCGTGCAGCGGGCCAGCCGGGCTCCGCTCGAGCCGCCGCCGGCGGAACCGGGATCCGAGCCGACCGGGGCACGGCGGGGCCATTTGCGGATCCTCCGCGACTGAGCCGATGTGCTTGGTCACAGGCGCGCGCAGTAGGCTGTCCTGCAGAAGCCAGAGTGCCGCGTTGAGGAGCCCGATGTCCTACCTGCAGAAGGATCTGCTGAATATTCTCCGTTGTCCGGTGACCGGCTCACGGCTGCGGCTCGGCGAGCAGGAACTGATCAGCGAAGCCGCCGGCCCGGACGGGCAGCAATTGCATTACCCGGTGCAGGACGGGATCGCAATCCTCCTGCCGGCGCAATCCGCGCAAACTGACCGCGGGGCTCCCGAGGCGGCTCCGGCCGATCGGGAAAGCCACCGCTGAGCCTGAGGAAAAGCATGTCTTTCGACTACAAGATCGCCGATATTTCGCTGGCCGAAGCGGGCCGCCACCAAATCAGGTTGGCCGAGCACGAGATGCCCGGGCTGATGTCGCTGCGCGCCGAATTCGGTGCGGAGCAGCCGCTCAAGGGCGCCCGGATCGCCGGATCGCTGCACATGACCGTGCAGACCGCGGTATTGATCGAGACTCTGGTCGCGCTGGGCGCCGAGGTGCGCTGGGCGTCCTGCAACATCTTCTCCACCCAGGATGAAGCGGCGGCCGCGGTCGTCGTAGGCACCGGCAGTGTGGCGCAGCCGGCCGGAGTGCCGGTGTTCGCCTGGAAAGGCGAGTCGCTGGAGGACTACTGGTGGACCGCCGAACAAATCCTCAGCTGGCCGGGCGCCGAGCAGGATCCCGAGTTGGGCCCCAACCTGATCCTGGACGACGGCGGCGACGCCACCATGCTGCTGCACAAGGGCGTCGAGTACGAGGCTGCCGGGGGAGTGCCTTCGGCCGCCGGGACGGACAGCGAGGAATGGGTGATCGTGCTGGACCGGCTGCGTGCCGCACAGGCCCAGGACAGTCGGAAATGGACCAGGATCGCCGAACGGATCCAAGGCGTGACCGAAGAAACCACCACTGGCGTGCACCGGCTTTACCAATTGGCGGAACAGGGCAAGCTGCTGTTCCCGGCGATCAACGTCAACGATTCGGTCACCAAGAGCAAGTTCGACAACAAGTACGGGATCCGGCATTCGTTGCCGGACGGCATCAACCGGGCGACCGATGTGCTGATCGGCGGCAAGGTCGCGGTCGTTTGCGGTTATGGCGACGTCGGCAAGGGCGCCGCGGAAGCGTTGCGCGGCCAGGGCGCCCGGGTCATCGTCACCGAAATCGATCCGATCTGCGCCTTGCAGGCAGCAATGGACGGTTACCAGGTGGCGAAACTGGATTCCGTGCTCGGTGAAGGCCATCTGTTCATCACCACCACCGGCAACAAGGACGTCATCATGGCGGAGCACATGCTGGGCATGCGGGACAAGGCGATTGTCGGCAATATCGGGCACTTCGACAATGAGATCGACATGGCCGGGTTGAGCCGGGTGCCGGGGGTGGTGAAGACCGAGATCAAACCGCAGGTGCACGAGTGGGTCTTCGAGCAGGGCAGCGACGCCGAGCGTTCGATCATCGTGCTTTCCGAGGGGCGATTGCTCAACCTGGGCAATGCCACCGGCCATCCTTCGTTCGTGATGAGCAATTCCTTCGCCAACCAGACGATCGCGCAGATCGAGCTGTTCACCAAGCACGGCACTGACGAGTACCAGAATCAGGTCTATGTGCTGCCCAAGATCTTGGACGAGAAGGTGGCCAGATTGCATTTGGCGGCCTTGGACGTGGAACTGACCGAACTGAGCAAGGACCAGGCCGAGTACTTGGACGTCGATGTCGCCGGACCGTACAAGGCTGAACATTACCGCTACTGATTCGCGGCTCCGGCGGAGCGCGGCGCACCGGCTCCGGCTGGACCCCGGAAATTCGTTGCGCGACTGAGACTGCAGCCTCCGGCGAGTTGCGCTTTTCCGGGGATAAAATAATTTCCTATCGTGCTCCGCTGCGCTGCGGCCGGGGCGCGATTCGGTCGGATATTGGCGGGGAAAGTCCTGGGAGCGGGAATGTCGGATTACCAACACGAAGACGCCGGATACGCAGCAACCACTGAACCGGGCAAACCACGGCGCAAGGCGTGGAAGATCGGGCTCATCGTGGCGCTCTGCGCGGTGGTCGGGGCCGGAGGCATCGGTGCGGTCGCGGTGGTGCCCTGGGCCCAGGCGAAGGTCGATGCGGTGCCGGACGGCGGGACGGGCAGCAGTGCTGCGGTCGCGGCCAAACCGGTGGAACTGGGTGTGAGCCCGGTCGACGGCGCAGTGCAAGTCAACCCGGTGGCTCCGGCCGCGGTGAAAGCCGTCAACGGCAAGCTCAAGGCGGTTTCGCTGGTGGACAACAAGACCGGCGCAGCGGCCGCCGGTTCGCTCAGCGCCGACGGCACGTCGTGGACTGCCGCCGGCCCATTGGCCTTCGACACCAGTTACACCTACACCTTGACCGTGCTGGACGGCGCGAACCGGGAAAGCACCAAGACCCAGACCTTCAGCACCGTGCCGGCGGCCAACGAGGCCGATGCCACCAGCTACGTGCGCGACGGCGGCAATGTCGGAGCCGGCCAACCGGTGGAACTGACCTTCAGCGAACCGGTGCTGAACAAGGCCGCCGTGGAAAACGCGATCAAGATCACCAGCTCATCCGGACAGGTGGGCGCTTTTCGCTGGTTCGGCGACAAGATCGTGCGTTACCGACCGGAGAATTTCTGGACCGCCAAGAGCGTGGTGACGGTGGACCTGAAACTGCTGGGGGTCGACTTCGGCAACGGGATGATCGGCAACTTCAACAAGACCATCACGATGAACGTCGGGGACAAAAAGGTGCTGGTGGCCGATGCCGCGAACCACGTCTCGAACCTCTACGTGAACGATGTCCTGGTCCGGACCATGCCGGTCACCATGGGCGATACCCGGTTCCCCTCCGCAGCCGGGTTCCTGGTCATGATGGAAAAGGAGAAGGAAGCCGTCTTCAAAGCGGATTCGATCGGCTTGCAGCCCGGGGATCCCGCCTATTACGGCACGCTGAACGTTTCCAACGCGATCCGGATCACCACCGGCGGCGAGTACGTGCACCAAGCGTTGCCAGCGGCTTACGGCAACGTCGGCAATTCCAATGTTTCGCACGGTTGCGTGGGCTTGCTGCCAGATGACGCGAATTGGGTCTTCGACAATATGACCACCGGAGACCTGGTCCAGGTGATCAACTCCGAGCGCGGCCCGACCGAGGCCGACGACGGCTTCGGGGATTGGAACATCCCCTGGGCGCAATACGCTTCACGGGGCTGATCCGCCAAAATCTCCATCCATCCGCGCCTCATCGTTCCTGCGAAGATGCATCTTTGGCTTTGCGATGGGCGTTTTGCGGCCAAATCGCTATCTGCTGGCTGAAGATGCATCTTCGGGAAGTGCGGGACTTCGGGAAGTGCGGGAGTGCGGGGCTGATCTTGGGCGGGGGTCAGGGTCCGAACGGCAATTTGTTCAGGCGCGCGCCGAGTTGTTGGGCGCGCGCCTTTTCGGCGCTCAGCCGCCGGAAATCGCGATCCCGCCGTTCCGCGCTGAGCGCGGCCAAGAAGTCCTGGGGCAGGGTCCCGGCCGGCGGCGGCGGAGCGACGAAAGCCGAAGCCTCGTCGGCCAAGTCGCGGGCGAGTCCGGCCCGGGACGCCGGAGCCATTTTCCCGGACTGGTCATTGAACTGCGAGATCCGGCGGGCCAAACCGTCCGGAAGCCGGGCGATGTCCGCCAAGCGGACCCAGGGCAGCAGCTGGGCCGGGGCATCGATCCGCAGGACCGGGGTCGCCGGTACCCGCTCGCGCATCGAATAGGTGCCGGCGAGCATGTCGCCGAGCCGCTTCGAGCGCTCGTTGAACATCGAAGCGAGGAATGCCACCGAACCCAAGGAAAGGTAAATCTCCAGATAGCCCAACACCCCGCGGATCAGGGCTTGACGGAACCGGATCGAGCCGCCGTCGTCGCGCACGATCCGCAATCCCATGGCGTACTTCCCCAAAGACTTGCCCCGGGTGAGGGTTTCCACCGCCACCGGCAGGATCACCAGGTAGAAAATCGTCAGGCCCAGGAACAACGCGCTGACCGCCGCTGGATCCAAGTCCCGGAACAACTGGAAGATCAGCAGAACCGTGCCCAGGAAGAGCAACAGCGAAGTCACCACATCGAGCAGCAGACCCAGGCCGCGGGCCGCGAAGGAGGCGGGTCTGAGCTCCAGGACGACTGCTTCACCCGTGACGATCGAGGTCATGGCCACCAGCCTATGTGAAGCGCCGGGCTTCCCGCAGCCCTGTGGTGTCTTCGGACCGACGCGGGAAGTAGGCTGGGGTTGTGGATTTGGATGCCTTCACTGCGGTGCACCGGGACGAGTGGGAACGGCTCAAGGCGCTCAATGCCCGGCGCCGGCTCAGCGGGGCCGAAGCGGATGAGCTGCTTCGGCTCTACCAATCGGCCTCCGCGCACCTGTCGTTGATCCGCTCCGTGGCTCCGGAAGGGGCGCTCTCCGCTTCGTTGTCTACGGTGTTGGCGCAGACCCGAACCAAGTTCACCGGTGCCCGTTCGAGCCCGCTGGAAGATCTGGCCGGCTTTTTCACCAGTAGCCTTCCGGCGGCCTTCTACCGCTTGCGCTGGCTCACCGTGATCGTGGCCGCGGCCTTTCTGGCGATCGCGTTGGCTTACGGCATCTGGGCCGGGGGCAATCCGGCAGTGCTGCGCGCAATGGGCGACGACGAACAGTGGCGCCAGATCGCGGACAGCGGATTCGTGGCCTACTACTCGGACAACCCGGCCGCGTCCTTCGCCGGACAGGTCTGGACCAACAACGCCTGGATCGCGGCGCAGTGCGTGGCCTTCGGGGTCACCGGGATCTGGGTGCCCTTTGCGATCTACAGCAATGCGCAGAACGTGGGCATCATGGGCGGGATGATGTTCAGCCATGACCGCGGAGACGTCTTCTTCAGCTATATCCTGCCGCACGGGCTGATGGAGCTGACCGCGGTGTTCATCGCCGGGGCAGCCGGTCTGCGGATTTTCTGGGCCTGGGTGTCACCGGGGCCCAAACGCCGGCTCGCGGCCTTGGCCAGCGAGGGCCGTTCGCTCATCACGGTTGCGCTCGGACTGGTCCTGGTGCTCCTGGTCTCGGGTCTGGTCGAAGCCTTCGTGACGCCTTCCGATCTGCCGGTCTGGCTGAAGATCGGCATCGGTGCAGTGGTGCTCGGCAGCTACTGGGCCTACACCTTGATCTGGGGACGCCGGGCATTCCGGGCCGGCCAGCGCGGCGACCTGGTCGAATCCGATGCCGGTGCGGTGTTGCCGGCCAGGTAGCCCAATATCCCGGTGCTCCGGGGTGGCAGCCGGGATCTGGACCCGATCGCCGGTAATCTCGCAGTGTGAGTGGAAAAGCGAACCCCCCGTCCGAGGATGGCCGAAACGACGTTTCCGGCCGGAACGACAAGCAGTTTTCCGGTGCCGATGCGGACTTGGCCAAGGCGCTGGCAGATCATCAGTCCGGCTCCGACGAGGCGCCGGCCTTCGAATGGCTGGCTGCCGGGTCCGCCGAAGCGGGCAAGACTCCGACGCCACCGGCCGCCACCCAACCAGCTGCCACCCAACCGGCCGCAGCGCGACCGGACGGCAAGGAACCGGATGCCGGCAAGCCGGAGGTTGCTGCGCCGGCGCGGCCGTTGAAAGTGGAACTTCCGGCAGCCGGCGGCGATGCGGAACCGATGCGGGCGCCGAGCACCTTGCCGGCTGCGTTGAAAACCGAAGTCCCCACCGAGACCACCATGCTGGCGATCCGGCCGCCGGAAGCGGAAATCGAGCGGCGCAATGCCGAGCGTGCCCAAGCCGCGGACGCCAAGCCGGTGCTGCCCCGGGTCTGGCAGGTTCTGGTCGCGGTGTTTTTCCCGTTCGTGCTGCTGCTGCTGGCGATCCGGGCGATCGCGACGCCGGTGTTCCTCTGGGTCGAGTACTACCGCCCGGGCTTCCCAGCAGACAGCTTCGGCTTCAGCAGCGACGACCGCTTGACTTACGGCTCCTACGCCGTCGACTATTTGAACAATTTCACCGGGCCCCGCTTCCTGGGCGACTTGGTCGGCAGCAATGGCCAACCATTGTTCCAAGCCGGTGAAGTCAGCCACATGGCCGATGTCAAAGGCGTCTACATGATGTCGATGCTGGCCGGTTTGGTGCTGCTGATCGCGATGATCGTGGGCGTCGTCTATCTGGGCCGGCGCAGCGTCGGCGGGATCCGCCGGGCGCTGTTCGCCGGATCCGCCGCGACGCTGTTGATCATCATCGGGCTGGGCGTTTTCGCGGTCCTGGGCTGGGAACAGTTCTTCACCGGGTTCCACCAGATTTTCTTCGCCAACGGGACCTGGACCTTCCGGTTGTCCGATTCGCTGATCAAGTTGTTCCCGGAGCAATTCTGGACCGACGCCGGCGGGACCATCGCAGTCCTGGTGCTGCTGGCGGCCGCGCTGACCTTCGCCTTCAGCTGGCCGACCAAACGCCGTCGGGAGCGTTCGGCTGCTGCCGCCCGCCGCCCGCAGGGGCGCCGCGCGGCACTCTGAGGCCGGCTGCGGCATTCAGCCCGCGTACAAGCTGTCGATCAGTTCGTCGTTCGCACTGATCACGGTGGCCCGTTTGACCTTCAGCGAGGGGGTCAGCTCGCCGGATTCCACTGCGAAGTCGGCAGCCAGCACGGCGAATTTCCGAATCGACTCGGCTCGCGAAACGCCCTGGTTCGCGCGGTCCACTGCACCCTGGAGTTCCGCCATGAGTTCGGCGGAATCAGCGGCCTGTGCCGCGCTCAGCGCACTGCCGTGCTGCCTGTTCCAGCGGGCCAGGGCTTCCTCGTCCAGGGTCAGCAAAGCGGCGACGAAGGGGCGCCCTTCACCGATCACCACGGCCTGGGAGATCAGGCCGGATTCGCGCAAGGCCTCCTCGAGCGGCGCCGGGTAGACGTTTTTGCCGCCGGCGGTGACGATCAGGTCTTTTTTCCGGCCGGTGATCGTGAGGTAACCGTCGTCGTCGAGCCGTCCCAGGTCGCCGGTGCGGAAGAACCCGTCCACAAAAGCTTCCGCGGTCGCGGCCTCATTGGCGTGGTATCCGGCGAACACGCCGATCCCTTTGACCAGGACTTCGCCGTCCGGAGCGATCCGGATCGTGGTGCCCGGCAACGGGATCCCCACGGTGCCCACCCTGGTGTGTTCCGGGGTGTTCGCGGTGCACGGCGCGGTGGTTTCGGTCAGGCCGTAGCCTTCGAGCACCATGATCCCGGCACCCCGGAAAAAGTGCGCTTGGCGCAGGCCGAGTGCGCTGGCACCGGAGACCGTGTAATGGACTTTGCCGCCGAAGGCCTCGCGCAACTTCGCGTACACCAATTTGTCGAACAGCCACTGCTGACCGCGCAGCAAGAGGCCCGGCCCGTTGCCTTGGCCCCGGGTGTGCTGGTCGAGTGCTTTCGAGTAGCGGATCGCGGTGTCCACGGCGAACCCGAAGATCCTGCCCCGGCCGGACTCCTGTGCCTTCAACTCCGCGCCTTCGAGTACTTTTTCGTAGATCCGCGGCACGCAGAGCAAAAACGACGGCTGGAATCCGCCCAGATCGCCGAGCAGTTCCTTGACGCTGCTGGTGTGCCCCAACGTGGTTCCGGCGCTCAAGCAGACCACTTGGACGGCCCGGGCGAGCACGTGGGCCAGCGGGAGGAACATCAAGGTCCGGGTAGCGGCACCGGTGGCCAACAGCTCGGGCAGGAAGGGCACCGTGTTCTTCGCCACCAGGGCGAAGTTCCCATGCGTGATCTGGCAGCCTTTGGGCGAGCCGGTGGTACCGGAGGTGTAGACCATGGAGGCCACCGAGCCGAGCCCGGAGGCGCTGCGCTGGGCTTCCAGCTCGGCGTCGCCCACGCCCTGCCCGACGGCGGCCAGGGCACCCAAGTGCGGTGAGTCGCCGTCGTCGTCGATGCACCAGAGCGAGACCGGGCCTTGGCCCAGCAACGCGGACCCGGCCAGCACCGCGCGGACCAACTCGAGTTTCGCGAGGTCTTCGACGACCACCAACCGGGCGCCGGAATCGACCAGGATCCACTCCACTTGCCGGGCCGAGGACGTTTCGTAGATCGGCACGGTGACCGCGCCGGCGAACCAGATCGCGAAATCGAGGACGGTCCATTCGTAGCGGGTGCCGGACATCACGGCAACGCGATCGCCCGGTGTGATCCCGGAGGCGATCAAGCCCTTCGCCAAGGCTCGGACCTGGCTCAGGAACTCGTCTGCGCGGACCGGCTGCCAAGGCTCGCCCGGCTGATGGCCGGCAGGCTTGCGTTCGTAGAGGACCGCAGCCGGATCCGCGGCGACCCGCTCCAGCAACAGGTCGGTCACGTTCGATTCGGCAGGCAGATCCACCAGGAGTTCAGTGCTGGCTTCGTTCATTCGCAGGTCAACCTCTTCGATGCTCGGGTTCGGGTCAAATCCAACTGGGCATCCACATATGGGAACGCCAATCGTCGTAACTGATGGTCTGCGCGGTCCACAGGGGCAGGAAGAAGGCGCTGACCAAGATCGCCAACACCACGAAGAAGCCGACGATCACCATGCCTTGTTGCCGGCGCCAGGGTGGGGCCTCGGGTTTGCCCAGAATCAGGCCGAGGCAGAAGACCAGGGCCAGGATCATGTACGGTTCGTAGGCGATCGCGTAGAAGAAGAAGATCGTCCGCTCCGGATACATCAGCCACGGCAAATAGCCGACCGCCCAGCCGCAGAGGATGCCGCCGGCCCGCCAGTCCCGGCGCAGGATCCAGTAGCCCAGCAGGAAGACCAGCGCCGCGGAGCCGGCCCACCAAATCAACGGATTGCCGATCGATGAGACCACCTGGGCGCATTTGGCCGCGCCGCACTGGTTTTCCGGGTACTCCGCGAAGAACGAGGTGGGCCGGCCCATCACGAACCAGGACCAGGCATTCGCCTTGTACGGATGGTCCGAGGTGATGGACAGTCCGGAGGTGTACATCGACTGGTGGTAGTTCCAGAGCGAGCGCAATGGCCCGGGCAGCCAATCCCAGCCCGGCGCCGGATTGCTGCTGGCCCACTGCCGGTTGTAGGCGTCGTTCGAGAGGAACCAGCCGGTCCAGCTGGCCAGATAGCTGGCCAAGGCCACCGGGACGATGCTCAGGAAGGCCACCGGGGAGTCTTTCAACAGCGTCCCGGTGAACCAATACCGGATGCCGGCGGCGCGCCGGGCACTCATATCCCAGAAGATCGTCAGCAGGCCGAATCCCGCGATGAAGAACAGCCCCGACCACTTCGAACCGGCGCACAGGCCCAAGGCGACGCCCGCGGCCACCCGCCACCAGCGGATGCCGAGCCACGGTCCGTACAGCAAGTGCTGGGAACGGGGCTTGTCCGGTTCATCCGCCAGTTTCCGGGCCAGTCGGCGGGCCAACCGGCGTCGGCCGTCGTCCCGGTCCAACACCAGCGCGGCGAACGCCAGCAAGGCGAAGAACATCACGAAGTTGTCCAACAACGCGGTCCGGGATTGCACGATGGCGTGCCCGTCCACCGCCATCAGGAGCCCGGCGACGGTGCCCAACAGGGTCGAGCGGAACAGCTTTTGCGCCAACAGCGCCACGATGAGCACGGACAAGGTGCCCACGACGGCGGTGCTGAACCGCCAGCCGAAGGTGCTGGCCGGTCCGAACAGCTGCATCCCCGCGGCAATCAACCATTTGCCGACCGGTGGATGGACCACGAATTCCGGGCTGTCCAGGAGCGCGGAAAAATCACCGCTGTTGAATTTGGCGTTGGGATCCTTGTCCCAGGAGCGTTCGAATCCGCTGACCAAGAACGAATAGGCGTCCTTGACGTAGTAGGTCTCGTCGAAAACCAGGCTGCGCGGTTCGTCGAGCCGGACGAAGCGCAACACCCCGCCGATCACCGCGGTCAGCACCGGCGCCAACCAGTACCACAGGCGCAGTGAGAGCGGGGTTTCCAGGAAGCGCCAGCGAGGGCCCTGCAACCGGCGTTGCAGCGCCCGGAAGCCGAAGGCGCTGCGCGGGCCGACCAGCCAGGATGCCTGGCCGCCCGGATCGAGCCGGGGCGGCGGCACGCGCTCGTCGAGTTTCTGGCTCACCAGGCCATGCTACCGGGGCGCACCGGTAGCATGCGCGATTGCCCGGGGTGGGCCAGGCTCCCGGTTGCGCTGCTCGGACCGGCCGGCAGCGGCGGGAACGAGCCGGACACGTAGGCTTGAGCCATGCATTCCTCACGCGAGGCCGACTCGGCCGGCCAGATCATCGTGGCGGCCACGCCGATCGGCAATCCCGGCGATGCCTCGGCCAGATTGCTCGAATGGCTGGGCAGCGCTGATCTGATTGCCGCCGAGGACACCCGGCGGCTGCTCAAACTGGCCGGATCCTTGGGGGTGCACGTGCCCGGCCGGATTCTGAGCTACCACGAGCACAATGAAGCGTCGCGGACCGCCGAGTTGATCGCCTCGGTCCGGGCCGGCGCCAATCTCCTGATGGTTTCCGACGCCGGGATGCCCGCGGTTTCGGACCCGGGGTACCGGTTGGTCGAGGCCGCCATCGCCGCCGGAGTGCGGGTCACTGCGGCCCCGGGGCCTTCCGCGGTGTTGACCGCCTTGGCGCTGTCCGGATTGCCCACCGACCGGTTCGCCTTCGAAGGATTCCTGCCCCGCAAGGCCGGTGAACGGGCCACGAGGCTGCGCGAATTGAGCTCGGATCCGCGCACGCTGGTGTTTTTCGAGGCACCGCACCGGTTGGCCGTGATGCTCGCGGCGCTCGCCGAGGTCTTCGGCGCGGACCGCAGGGCAGCGATCGCCCGCGAGCTGACCAAGACCTATGAGGAAGTGCTCCGTGGTGGGCTCGCCGAGCTCCGTGACTGGGCAGAAGCCTCCGAGGTGCGGGGCGAGATCGCGGTCGTGGTGGCCGGCAGTAGCGGGATCGTCCGTTCGGCGGCAGACCAGGTGGCCGCAGTCCAGCAGCTGGCCGGGCAGGGGATGCGGCTCAAAGACGCGGTAGCGGCGGTGGCGGAAAGCTCTGCGGTGGGCAAGCGCGACCTTTACGAAGCCGTTGTGGCGGCCAGGACCGGAAAAGCCACCGAGTAAGCGGGGGAGTCGGTTGTGCGTTTGCACATTATTTGGCTCGGAGCTGCTGCATTTGATGCATAGACAGTGCTCCGGCCGCGCCATAGCCTGAAAGCTGAACCAGCAACCCCTTCGATTGATCGTCGAAACAGACAAGGATGTCCCATGGCAATTTCCGCTGAACGGATCGCGCAACTCCTGGCCGAGGTACCGACCGGCCTGCTCATCGACGGCGAGTGGCGTCCCGCAGCGAGCGGCAAAACTTTCCCGGTGGAGAATCCGGCCACCGGCGAAGTGCTGCTGAGCATCGCGGACGCCGGGGCCGAAGACGCCGCCGCGGCACTCGATGCAGCGGTCGCCGCGCAAGCTGCCTGGGCTGCGACGGCGCCCCGGGAGCGCGGTGAAATCCTGCGCCGCGCCTTCGAAACGGTCACCGCGCGGGCCGATGATTTCGCTTTGCTGATGACGCTCGAAATGGGCAAACCGCTGGCCGAGGCCCGCGGCGAAGTGGCCTACGGCTCGGAATTCCTGCGCTGGTTCTCCGAAGAAGCGGTCCGCGCCTTCGGCCGGTACTCGGTGGCGCCGGACGGCAAATCCCGTTTGCTCGTGACCAAGAAGGCGGTGGGCCCGTGCCTGCTGATCACGCCCTGGAACTTCCCTTTGGCGATGGCTACCCGGAAGATCGCCCCGGCCGTGGCCGCCGGCTGCACGATGGTGCTCAAACCGGCCAACCTGACCCCCTTGACCTCGCAGCTTTTCGCCAAGGTGATGCAGGAATCCGGGCTGCCCGCCGGTGTGCTCAATGTCATCGCCACGACTACTGCGGGGCCGACCACCGGAGGCCTGATCAAGGATTCCAGGCTCCGCAAACTCTCCTTCACCGGGTCCACCGAGGTCGGCCGGCGGCTGCTGGCGGACGCGTCCGAGAACGTGCTGCGGACGTCGATGGAGCTCGGCGGGAACGCTCCTTTCGTAGTCTTCGAGGACGCCGACCTGGACGCTGCGGTGGCCGGCGCGATGATCGCCAAATTGCGCAACATGGGTGAGGCCTGCACTGCGGCCAACCGGTTCATCGTGCACGAGTCGGTGGCCGAAGAGTTCAGCCGCAAGTTCGCCGCCAAGGTGGCCGAGCTGACCACCGGTCCGGGCATCGAGGCGGACAGCAATGTGGGTCCGCTGATCGATCAGAAGAGCCGGGACAAAGTCCATGAACTGGTCAGCGATGCGCTCGCCGGCGGTGCCGTGGTGCTGACCGGCGGTGCGCCGGATTCCGGCGCCGGATACTTCTACCAGCCCACCGTGCTCAGCGGGGTGGCCGCCGATGCGCGCATCCTGAACGAGGAGATTTTCGGCCCGGTCGCGCCGATCGTCACCTTCCGGGACGAAGCCGAAGCCGTGCGCTTGGCCAACAACACCGAATATGGTCTGGTCGCTTACGTGTTCACGCAGAACCTCAACCGGGGTTTGCGGATGGGCGAGCAGCTGGAGACCGGGATGCTCGGGCTCAACGCCGGTGTGGTCTCGAACGCGGCTGCGCCTTTCGGCGGAGTGAAGCAGTCCGGCCTGGGCCGGGAAGGCGGGCTTGAGGGCATCGAGGAATACCTGTACACCCAGTACATCGGGATCGCCGACCCGGCCTGAGCGCCGAGCCGGCCGGTCACCGGTCCGGGTTCCCGCTCCGCCGGCGGGCGATCCGTTGGCCGAGCCGGCGGAGTCCGGCCCGGGAGCGGTGCAGCGGAACCGCAGCGGCCCGGAGCCAACGCTGCAGCGTCGAGGTCGGGAACAGCGTGGCCCGCAGCCGCTGCTTTGCCGGTGCGTGCTTGCGCAACGCCCCGACGGCCGCCTCGGCCTGCGCCGTTTCGGGACTGCCCGGGGCCAACCGGTCCGCCGGTCCGGGCTGTCCGTAGCTGGTGCGTTCGTAAGCCGCCAACAATCCGGAGAGATCCGGCCCGGGGCTGCCCAGCCGGCCCGAACCGGCCAACCGGTCCACGAAACGCCGCGGGGTTTCGCTGGCCGAAGCCGGCAGGCCGTAATCGGCCGCAGTGTCCTGGAATTCCGCCCAGGCGCTTGCCGGGGTCGGTTCCCCGGACAGCCGGCGGTGGCGCAGCGAGCCGCGGCTCAGCGCGGGCAGCGCCAGGCCGGCCAGAACCGCCAGGCCAAGCAGTGGGAACAGCAGCAACCATGCGTTGAATCCGGTTCCCGGGGCGTTCTGGCCACCGGCAGCCGGTGGTGCCGCGGGCGGGCTCGGCACCGCCGGAGCACTCGGCGTCGGTTGCGGCAGGACATCCGGGTTTTGCGGGTCGGCCGGGCTGCTCGGCGTTTGGGCGTAACTCGGCACCTGGCCGCGGGACGGCGTGGGCTCGAAGGGGACCCAGCCCAAGCCCTCGAAGTACAGCTCCGGCCAGGCATGGGCGGCGCGGCCGTCCACCATGTATTCGGTGACCTGTTGGCCGTTCAATTCGACCGTCTGTCCGGTCGCGGTGCCCGGGGCGAACCCGACGCCGATCCGGCTGGGAATCCCGGCCTCGCGTGCCATCACCGCCATTGCCGCGGAAAAATGCACGCAGTAGCCGCTTTTGACCTCCAGGAACTTGGCCAGCGCGCCCATGCTGCTGCCGTCGTACCCGCCGGACACCGGAGCCTGGAGCGAGTAGCTGAACTCGGCGCCGCGGAGGTATTGCTGCAAGGCCATTGCCTTGTCGTAGTAGGTAGGTGATCGGCCGGTGACCTCGAGCGCGGTTTCCCGGATGATCGACGGCACGTTGGCCGGCAGCGACATGAAGACCGGGTCCAGGCTGGGCCGCGGCGGGGTGATGGCGGTTTCCAGGATTTCCGGGGTGAGCAGCGGACTCTGGCTGGTGACGGTATAGGTCTGGCCCAAGGAATCGTTGTCCAGAGCTTTCAACGCCAGGGTTTTCGGATCCCAGGTCCACCGGCCGACCAGGCCGTTGATCTCGCTCGGCGGGTAAGGGACCGGCAGCCATTCGCTGGAGAACTGGACCGGACTGATCCGGGTCGTGACACTCTGCGAGCTAGTCTGCGTCGGCGCGAAGTCATTCTGGATGAAGTCGGTGCCGAGCCTGGCCTCCGAGCTCCGGTCACTGGGCTGCCAGCTTTCGCCGTCGAAATTCTCGATGGTCAGGGTGCGCAGATACGGCGGGCTGGCCGCCGTTGTCGCGTAATTGATCCGGCCGGCGCCGGTGGGTTCCCGCAGATCCCTGCCGAGGGAGAGGAACGGGCTCAGCCCGGCAACCTGTCCGAAGTTGCCGAGCCGGGAACCCTGCGGAAAAGTGCCGGTGCTGAAGCCCGGAATCACCATGCCCAGGAACAAAGCGAGCACCAGGGCGCCGGCGCCGACGCCGCCGACCCGCCAGAGTGCACGGACCGATCTGCGGGGTCTGCCGCCGTTCTGCCAATGCGAAAGCGCCAGCAGCATCAAGTAGCCGACGGCGCCGAGCACGAAGCCGGTGACGCCCAGGCTCTCTGCCTTGAGCACGGCCGGAATCAGCGCGATCACCAGCAGGCCGAGCCCGCTGATCGCCGGCATCATGAGTCCGATGGCCAAAGCGTCGATCAGCAGCGCCACCAGCCCCAGGCCCAGGCACACCACGAACAGCACGCCGGGCCCGGCCTCGACCGGGGCGACGTCGCGCACCACGGTATCCGAGGCTTGGCGCAACAATTCGGAGAGCACATCGAGCGAAGCCGGGGTGGGGATCACGGCCAGCAAGGCGGTGTCGGACAGGAAGACGAAGGTCAATTGCAGGGCCAGGACCGCCGAACCGATCACCGGTACCCAGCCGCTGGGCGTGCGCAGGCTCCGGGCCACGGCCATCGCGGCCAGCACGGTACCCACGGTGAAGACGATGTAGAGGAACCAGGTTCCGCCGCGCAGCACCCCGGCGAGCCCGGTCGCGGTGCCGCAGACCGCGAGGAAAATCGCAGCGCCCAGCGCCCAGGGTGCCGCGCCGGGGCGCTGCTTCGGCTTCGGAACGCGGCCGCTGCGCCGGGGATCGGCCAATTGCTGCTCCAGCACCGCGGTCATCGCGGCACCCCGGAGCCGGACGGCTGCTGCTCGGCGGGCGCGGTTTCCAAGGGGCCGGCGTCGAAGTAACTCCAGACGCTGCGCAGCGAGGTTCCCTCGTTCGCCGCGATCGCCCGCCAACCGCCCTGGCGGAGCAACTCCAGGGTTTGCGCAGCCTGCTCCGGGTGGTGGCTGGAAACGATGGCGCATGCAGCCGGTGAGCCTTGGGCGGCAACTGCCAGTGCCCGCGCTTCGGCAGTGCTCAATTGGCCGAGGATCGCGATCACCGGGCCCCGCTGCCGGCCGCTGGACAAGCGTTCGAGCAGATCGTCATTGAAGGCCGTGCCGTTCTGGTCTTCCTGAAGTTCGATGGCGGCGAGCGATTCGGCGATGCTGTGCAGCCCGGCGGCCCCGGCGTACTCCTCGGTCATGGCTTCCGGGGCGGAGCGCGAGCTGGCAAGCCCCGGCTTGCCGAACACATCGAGCAGGCGCAACTCGAAGCCGCGTTCGACCAGATGGGCGCTGATCGACATGGCGGCCACCACGGACCATTCGAAGGCCGCGGAACTGCGCAGTTCGGGATGTTCGCCGCCCGGGTTCCGGGCCGGGGAACCGCCATCGGCGAAGGCTCCGGCGCGCAAATCCAGCAGCAAAGTGGCTTCCGGAGTGGTCACCGATTCCTCTTGGCGCACCATCAATTGCCCTTGCCGCGCGGTGGCCGGCCAATGCACTCGGCGCATCGGATCGCCGTGCCGGTATTCCCGGGTCATCACGTCGTCGTCGCTCGGGTTGGCCCGTTGCCCGGTGGCGATCACGCCGTCCGAGCTCCGGGCACCGGAGACGGTGGTGACCGGCAGTTCGAGCGCCCGGGGCGTGACGGTGAGCAGGTCCGATCCCGGAAGCGATCTCTGATGCGTGCTCAGCCCGAAGGCGTCGCTGAGTTCGGCGTTGACCGGACCGATCGGAAACTGCCCCCGGCTCGCGGAGCGGAGGTGGTACTGGTACCGGCTGCTGCGAAGTCCGGCTTTGCCGTCGTTCTGGACTTTGCCGGGGTAGAAGAATTCCGGGGACCGCCCGAACCGCGGGGGCAGGGTTTCGCTCATCCGGACCCGCCCGGCGGTCCGCAGCGGACCGCCGACCGCCAAGTCCACGGTAGTGCTGGATTCCGCCTCGACCACGGCGGGGGTGAATTCCCGGTAGACGGTGAAGTCCGGTGCGAGCAGCCGGACGCCGATGGCGGCCAAAACCGGCAGCAGGAGCAAAAAGAGCCCCAGGACCAACAAGTCCTTCCGGCCCATGATCTGCGCCAAGAGCACGCAGAACAGCCCGGCGCCGGCCAAACCCCAGCCGCGTGGCGTCAGAATCCGTGCTTTGGACCACTCCATCCGCGCTTCCCCCTTCTGCCTGCCGGCCGGTTCAGCCGGCCCTGGGGGCCGGCTGGGGCACGGGCAGCCGGCCCAGAATCGCCGCGATCACCCTGGCCGGGGTCTGCCCCGAACTGGTGGCCTTGCGGTCCAGGATGATCCGGTGCGTCAGCACGGCTTCGGCGATCGAGACGACGTCGTCGGGCAGTACGAAATCGCGCTGGGCGAGGGCCGCGGTGGCCTTCGCCGCCCGGAGCAGCTGCAAAAGCGCCCGGGGGCTGGCGCCCAAGCGGATCTGCGCATCCTGCCGGGTGGCGCGGCCCAGTGCCACGATGTATTCCTTGACCGGAGCGGAGACGTAGACCGCGTGCACGGTCGCGATCATGGCCGCGATCTCGGCGTCGCTGGCGACCGGGCGCACCGTGTCCAAAGGCGAGGAGGACTGGTGCGACTCCAGCATTTCCAGCTCGGCGGCCGGATCCGGATAGCCCATCGAGATCCGGGCCATGAAGCGGTCCCGCTGCGCTTCGGGCAACGGGTACGTGCCTTCCATTTCGATCGGGTTCTGCGTGGCCACGACCATGAACGGTTCGGCCAGCCGGTAGGAATCCCCATCGACCGTGACCTGGTGCTCCTCCATGCATTCGAGCAGGGCGGACTGGGTTTTGGCCGAGGCCCGGTTGATTTCGTCGCCGATCACGATGTTCGCGAACACTGCGCCGGGGCGGAATTCGAACGTGTTGCTGGTCTGGTTGAAGATGGACACCCCGGTGATGTCCGAGGGCAGCAGGTCCGGGGTGAATTGGATCCGGCTCACCGAGCAATCGATGGTCCGGGCGAGCGTCTTGGCCAGCATCGTCTTGCCGACGCCGGGCACGTCCTCGAGCAGCAGGTGGCCCTCGGCCAGAAGCACGGTGAGCGCCAATTTGGCGGCCTCGGCCTTGCCGTCGATCACCGTGTCGATCGCGGCCAGGATGTTGTCGCTGAGTTGTTTGAAGACGGCCGGTTCGAGCGCGTTTCCGGAGCGGGCCTGGTCGGTCTGGATTTGCGGTTGACTCAATCTGCTGCTCCCCACTCCGGCCCGAGTTCGCTTCGGGCGCGCCATTGTGTCACCTAGGCTACTAGGTCTGTCAGGCGGTTTGCTGTCAATATCCCCAGCCAATCCGGTGGGATGCTGCTGGAGTTCGCTGGTCCGGGACTGATTTAGAGTTGTGCCATGGGTTCGTTTGAGATTCCGGAAGCCTACCGCCCGGCCGAGCAGCCGGCTGCCGTGGCCGGCGACGCGCCTCCTGCGGCGCAGCGCGCCGCCGTGGACGAAGGTGGAAAACGCCGGAAACTCGACTACCCGCCGGCCCCGGAACCGCTCCCGGAACCGGTGATCGACAATCACACGCATTTGGATTTCCGGGATGGGCTGGTCGAGGTCTCGGTCCGGGAAGCGCTCGATGCGGCCGCCGCGGTGGGCGTCCAGGGCGCCGTGCAGGTGGGCTGCGATGTGGCATCGTCGAAATTCACCGTGGCCGCGGTGGAGGCAGACGCCCGGCTGCTGGGTGCGGTGGCGATCCACCCCAACGATGCCCCCCGGCTCGCGGCGGACGCCGGCCTGGAGGCGGCTTTGGCCGAGATCGAAGACCTGGCCCGGCATCCGCGGATCCGGGCGGTTGGCGAAACCGGCCTCGACTATTTCCGGACCGGCGAGGCCGGGCGGGCGGATCAGCACTATTCGTTCCGGCGGCATATCGATCTGGCCAAAAGGCTCGGCTTGGCGCTGCAAATCCATGATCGGGACGCGCACCAGGACGTGGTCCGGATCCTGGCCGAAGAGGGAGCGCCCGAGAAAGTCGTGCTGCATTGCTTTTCCGGCGACGCCGGGCTTGCCCGGATCTGCAACGACCGCGGCTGGCACATGTCCTTTGCCGGAACCGTGACCTTCAAGAATGCCGAGCCGCTCCGTGACGCGCTCGCGATCGCCGATCCGGAGCTCATCATGGTGGAAACCGATGCCCCGTTCCTGACCCCGCATCCATTCCGTGGACAGCCCAACGCCAGCTATCTGGTGCCGTACACGGTGCGTTCCATGGCGGCGATCCGATCAGCCGACCTGGCGGAATTCGGCGCTTTGCTGCGGCAGAACACGGAGCGCGTCTACGGGCCTTGGTGAGCCTGGAGAGGCGGCACGCCGTGATCCCGGTCACACCATTTTGTGATAATTCTTGGCGTTAGGTCACGGTTCGGTTACAGTAGATATCGATAGCCGGGGTCGGGGAAGGCCTTACGGACATCGTTGCTCCTGAATGCCGTGGTCGTTCGAGAGCCCCTTCGAGCAAGAGCCGGGCAGCTGCGCTGCGTCACCGGAACGCGTCCGAACGGGTTCGCCGTCGATGCCGCGGGCATTGAATTTCAGGTTCTTACGCAGCGCAGAAGCGCGCGGCCACCCGCGATATCCCGGGCTGCCGTGATTCTGCGCTAATGTCCCCGTGCCCGGATGCTTGAGTAGTTATGAGCCATGGTGACCAATTTCTTCACATCGAACGGCAAGCTGAGCTGGTTGAAAATCGGCGGGCAATCGCTGGTGCTGATCGCACTGGTAGTAGGCCTGGTGGGTTTCGTCAGCGCGAACAAGACCGTGACGGTGACGGTGAACGGGACTGAGACTGCAGTCCAGACGTTCGGCGGATCCGTCAAAGACGTTCTGCAGCGGGCCAATGTGACCACCAAGTCCGAAGACAAAGTCTTTCCCGCCCTGGAGAGCAGCGTCGCCAACGGAACCGTGATCACGGTGAACACCGCCAAGGATGTGAAGGTGACCCTCGACGGGGCACAACAAGTGGTGCAGACCAATGCCGGCAAGGTCAGCGAGCTGGTCAGCCAGCTCGGCGTGACCGCCGCCGCGGTGGTCAACGTGGGCAAAGACACCCCGCTGGCCTCGGAGGGCGCGCAGCTGTCGATCAGCACGCCGAAGAAAGTCCAGGTAGTCGTGGACGGCAAGGCCTCCGCGCAGACCACGACCGCGCCGACCGTGGCCGACGTGCTGAGCGCCGCCAACGTGGCGGTCGCCGCCGGCGACATCACCTCGGTGCCGGAGTCCGCTCCGGTGGTGGCCAATATGGTGATCAAAGTTTCCCGGGTGAAGGCCGACGGCCAGATCACGGTGACCGAAGACATTCCGTTCCAGACCGAGCAGACGGTGGATCCGGAAGCCTTCAAGGATGAGAAGAAGACCACCCGGGAAGGCGTGCTCGGCAAGGTCGAGAAGTCGTTCAACGTGGTGACCCTCGATGGCCGCGAGGTCAGCCGCACGCAAACCGGCGAGACGGTCAAACTGCAACCGGTGGCGAAGAAGGTGACGGTCGGCGGCAAGGATCGGCCGGCCGCGCCGGTTGGGGGCAACACCGGAGCCGTGCCGCCGGCCACTGCCAACGATGCCATGTGGGATCGGATCGCGCAGTGCGAGTCCAGCGGCAACTGGTCGATCAATACCGGAAACGGTTACTACGGCGGCCTGCAGTTCAACACCCAGTCCTGGCTTGCGAATGGCGGTGGACAGTATGCTCCGCGAGCCGATCTGGCCTCCCGGGAACAGCAAATCGCCGTGGCTAACACGTACTACGCCAAAGCCGGCTTGGCCCCCTGGGGCTGCAAGGGCTGAACTAGCGAACCGTTGAGCTGATCGAGGTTCTTGCCGAGTGGCCGGGTGGATTTTCCACCCGGCCACTTTTGTCCGTCCGGCTTGTGGCCGGTGCTGGCCAGCTGTGTTCCGGAGTGCGGACGATAGACTGCTCCAGTGAATCTGCCGCCCGAACCGAAGCCGTCCGACCACACTGCCGACCGTGCCCTGCTCGGAGCTGCGGACATCCGGCGGTTGGCCGCAGAGCTGGATGTCCGTCCGACCAAAACCCTGGGTCAGAACTTCGTGATCGACGGGAACACGATCCGCCGGATCGTGGCCGCGGCCAAGATCGATCCGGCGGAGACCGTGCTCGAAGTCGGGCCGGGACTCGGCTCGTTGACGCTGGGCCTGCTCGACGCCGCCCGGCACGTGGTGGCGATCGAAATCGATCCGAAGCTGGCCGCCCGGCTGCCTGAGACCATCGGGGAATTCCGTCCGGAAAAAGCCGGGGCTTTCACGGTGGTCACTGCGGATGCGCTCAAAGTCACCGAACTGCCGCGGCAGCCGACCGCACTGGTGGCGAACCTGCCCTACAACGTCGCGGTGCCGGTGGTGCTGCACCTGCTCGAACATTTCCCCACGCTCGAACACGGACTGGTCATGGTCCAGGACGAGGTGGCCGATCGTCTGGCAGCGCCTCCGGGCAGCAAGATCTACGGGGTCCCTTCGGTCAAGGCGGCCTGGTACGCCGGACTCCGCAAGGCCGGGGTCATCGGCATGAACGTGTTTTGGCCGGCGCCGAAAATCTCGTCCGGCCTGGTGGAGTTCATCCGCCGGGAACCGCCGCAGACCACGGCCAGCCGCCAGGAAGTCTTCGCGGTGATCGATGCCGCTTTCGCGCAACGTCGGAAAACCGTGCGCGCGGCCTTGGCCGGCTGGGCCGGCAGCGGAGCCGAGGCGGAGCGGATCCTGCTTGCCGCCGGGGTGGATCCCAGCGCCCGCGGCGAAGTGCTCGACGTCGGCGCGTTCAGCCGGATCGCTCAGGCCAAAACCGGCTTGCTGGCCTGAGCCGGGGTCTACCGGTCGGATTTGCGCGGCGAACAGTTGGAAGCACGGCTGCCGGTGCCATAGGTTAGGGCTATGACGCCATCCCGCGCCACCTCCGAAGGCGGCCCTCCGAGTCGCAGCCGGACGGTCCGGGCGAAAGCGCCCGGCAAACTCAACGTCTCTTTTTCGGTCGGGCCGCTGCGCGAGGACGGCTACCATTCGGTGGCCAGCGCCTACCTTGCCGTCTCGCTGTACGAAGAGGTCTCGGCCACCAGCGTGGACGGCGACGGGATCACGGTGAGCCTGCGCGCCACCGATGCACCGAGCGTGCCGTTCGCTGAATCGATGCCGCTGGATGAGCGGAATCTGGCCGTTCGGGCTGCCCGGCTGATGGCCGATGTCACGGAGAAACCCACCGGATTGCACTTGGAAATCACCAAACGGGTACCGGTGGCCGGCGGCATGGGCGGCGGTTCGGCCGATGCCGCAGCCACCCTGCTCGCCTGCGACGCGCTCTGGGGTTCTGGACTCTCCCGCGAAGAGCTGGCGCACCTCGCTGCGGAGCTCGGCGCCGACGTCCCGTTCGCCTTGTTGGGCGGCGCCGCCGTCGGGCTCGGGATCGGCGATGAACTCACCCCCGCGCTTGCCCCCGGACCCCTGCACTGGGCTTTGGTGCTTGCCGACTTCGGGCTTTCCACCCCCACGGTGTTTTCCGCTTTGGACCGGTTGCGGGCGGCACGGGGCAAAACGCCCGAGGAACCCGACGGCGTCGATCCCAGGATCTTGCAGGCCCTGCGCAGCGGCGATGCCGAGGCGCTGGCTGCGGTGCTGCGCAACGATCTGCAACCGGCAGCGCTCAAACTGGCACCGCAATTGGCGGACGTGATCGACCAGGGCGCCGAATACGGTGCGCTGGCGAGTCTGGTCTCCGGTTCCGGGCCCACCGTGGCGATGCTGGCCCGGGATGAGGAACACGCGATCGAGCTCGCGGACCGGCTCGCCGAAGCCGGGCAGAACTCGCTCGCCGTGCATTCGCCGGTCCATGGTGCGAAAATTGTTTCTGATCTGACGCGTTGACGTCGGCACCGGCACGTTTTTAAGGAATCCTTTGGCCCATCTGCTCGGCGGCGAGAACCTCACCGTCCATTTCGCTACCCGCACCATTCTGGACTCGATCACGATCGGGCTCGAAGACGGCGACCGGATCGGCATCGTCGGCCGGAACGGCGACGGCAAGTCCACCCTGATGCGGTTGCTGGCCAATCGGCAGACGCCGAATTCCGGCCGGGTCGCGGCGCGCCGCGGGCTCGACGTCGGCTATCTGGACCAGTCCGATGTGCTCGACGGCGAGGCGACGGTCGGCGAAGCAATCGTCGGCGAAGCCGCGGAACACGAGTGGGCGGCCAACCCCAAGATCCGGGACATCATGGGCGGCTTGGTGGCGGAAGTGGATTGGCACGCCAAGGTGGCTTCACTCTCCGGCGGGCAGAAGCGCCGGGTGGCCCTGGCCAAGTTGTTGATCGGCGAGCACGATGTGATCATGCTCGACGAGCCCACCAACCACCTCGACGTCGAAGGCGTGGCCTGGCTCGCCGGGCACTTGAAGAACCGTTGGCGGGCCAATGAGGCGGCATTCCTGGTGGTCACCCACGACCGTTGGTTCCTGGACGAAGTCTGCAATCGGACCTGGGAAGTGCATGACGCGACGGTCGACGCTTTCGAAGGCGGTTACGCGGCGTACGTGCTCGCCCGGGTCGAGCGGGACCGGATGGCCGCCGTGGTGGAGAACAAGCGGGTGCAGCTGGCCAAAAAAGAACTCGCCTGGCTGCGCCGCGGGGCGCCGGCCCGGACCGCGAAACCGAAGTTCCGGATCGAGGCGGCGAATCAGCTCATTGCCGATGTGCCGGATCCCCGCGATTCAGTCGCCCTGAACCGGCTCGCCACGGCGCGGCTGGGCAAAGACGTTCTGGACTTGGAAGAGGTGAGCTTGGGTTTCGGTGCGAAGCGGCTCTTCGACCGGATCACCTTGCGGCTCGCGCCGGGGGAGCGGTTGGGCATCGTCGGGGTCAACGGGGCTGGAAAATCCACCCTGCTGCGCATGCTTGCCGGCCAGATCCCGCCGGACGCGGGCCGGCTCAAACGCGGCAAGACCGTGCAGACCGCGGTGCTCAACCAGGAAGTCACCGAGTTCGACGCAATGCCGCAGCTGCGGGTCCTGGAGGTCATCGAGGCGGAGAAGCGCGTGGTCCAGATCGGCGGCCGCGAATTGACCGCCGGGCAGCTGGTCGAACAGCTCGGCTTCAGCAAGGAGAAGCAGTGGACGCCGGTGGGCGACCTCTCCGGCGGTGAACGGCGCCGGCTGCAACTGCTCAGGCTGATGATCGGCGAACCGAACGTTTTGATGCTCGACGAACCCACGAACGACCTGGACACCGATACCCTGGGCGCCGTCGAGGACTTGCTCGATGGCTGGCCGGGCACTTTGGTGGTGGTCTCGCATGACCGGTACTTGCTGGAGCGGGTCACCGATCACCAACTCGCCTTGCTGGGCGACGGCAAACTGCGCGGCCTGCCCGGCGGAGTGGACCAATATCTGGCCTTGCGGCGGGAGCAGGGCCTGGGCGCGGGCTTCAGCACCACCCAGGGCAGCCGTGCCGCGGAGCTGCCTGCGCCGTCGGCGGTCGCCGCGTCCGAAGCCGATTTGCGGCAAGCCCGCAAAGACGTCAACCGGATCGAGCGGCAGCTTTCCAAACTCGCCCAGCAAGAGGAGCGCTTGCACGCCCAAATGGACGTCGCCTCGACCGGCGGGGACTTCGGCGCCCTGGCCGGGCTGAACCAAGAACTCCAGGACGTGGCGGTGCAGAAGGAAGAGCTGGAATTGGAATGGCTGGAGGCCGCCGAGATCCTCGGCGCCTAGTCCCGGAGAGGCGTTTGGTGGCTGGGGCCGATTCCCCGGTCGGGGATCAGTCGAGCCGCTCGTAGGCGGCCAACAGCAGGCGCTCGGCGCGCATCAGGTAGCCGTCCAAGGCGAGCGCCGCTGCCGGGGCGTCGCCGGCTTCGACCAGCTCCAGGATTTCCCGATTCCGGTCCAAGAACGGAGCGTGCAGATATTCGGGGTCGTCGACCAGTCCGAAGGCGAGGCGGAGCTCCGCGGACAGCGAGTCGAAGATCCGGGCGAGCCGGGCGCTGTCGGTGAGCGCGATGATCGCCGAATGGAAGGCCACATTGGCCGTGCCGACGCCCCGCCAGTCCTGTTTCGCCCGGGCCCGCTCGGCTTGCTCGACGGCGCGGCCCATGCCGGCGATCGCCGGGTGTTTCGGAAACGACTGGAGCAGCGCCTGGCCTTCGATGATCCGGCGCACCCGGAAGATGTCGATGATCGACGTGATCGAGGGGATCGCGACCCGGGCCCCGCTATTGGGGATCTGGGTCAGCACGCCCTCCTGGCCGAGGCTGCGGAACACCTCGCGCAGGGTGTTCCGGGACACCCCGAACTGCTCGGCGAGCTCGGCTTCGCGCAGCGGCGCACCGGGCAGCAGCGTCCCGTCGATGATCAGTTCACGGAGCCCCTGGGTCACTTCGACGACCCGGGATACCGGAGCCGAAGCGCTCGCGGCGGCACTCTGGCCGCTGGCGCCGCTGCGGTTTTTGCTCATGGCCTTGAGTGTATCCGTTGGCCGAACTGAAGAAATCATTGAACAATATATTTTTATTCCTCAACAATTTGAGTATGCTTCGGATACTTGAAAGCACCCATACCAATCCGCAACGATGCGTCGAAAGGCACCGAGGCTATGAGCAATTGGGGACCGGACAATGAGCAGACTCCGCCTGGCGGGGCGGCTCCGGAGGCAGTGAGCACGGCGCAGCGCGCGGCAGGATTCGTGCGCGCCAGGCGCGGATCCTTGCTCGGCGCGATCTTCCTGATGGCGACGTCCGCGATCGGCCCGGGATTCATCACCCAGACCGCGACCTTCACCGCGACGCTCGGCGCCGCCTTCGCTTTCGGCGTGCTGGCATCGATCGTGATCGATTTCGTGGTCCAGGCCAATATCTGGCGGATCATCACGGTGAGCGGGAAGCGGGCTGCGGAACTCGCGAACGCCGCGATCCCGTTCAGCGGCTATCTGCTCGCGGCGCTGGTGATCTTCGGCGGCTTCGTCTTCAACATCGGTAACATCGCCGGAGCCGGCCTCGGGCTGAATGCGCTCATGGGCTTGGATCCGAAGCTCGGCGGTGCGATCAGCGCAGCGCTCGCGATTGCCATTTTTTTGGTGAAGCGGGCCGGAATCGCGATGGACCGGGTGATGATCGCACTGGGCACGGTGATGATCCTGCTGACCGCCGTCGTAGCGTTCCTGGCGAACCCGCCGCTCGGTGATGCGCTGCGCCAGACGGTGCTGCCGGACGTCATCGACTTCCCGGTGATCACCACCATCGTCGGCGGCACGGTTGGTGGCTACATCACGTATGCCGGGGCGCATAAGCTCCTCGACGCCGGAGTCTCGGGCTTGGCGAACGTGAAGGAGGTGACCCGGTCGGCATTCCTGGGCATCGCGGTCACCGGGGTCATGCGCTACGTGCTGTTCCTGGCTTTTCTGGGCGTCACCGCGAGCGGTGTGCTGCTCGATCTGGCCGGCAACCCGGCAGCCAGCGCTTTCCAAGCCGTCTTGGGCGAGCTCGGGTTGCGGGCCTTCGGGCTGGTGCTCTGGGCGGCAGGGATTTCCAGTGTGATCGGTGCCGCTTTCACCTCGGTGTCCTTCACCTCGGTGTTCAACCGGCGGATCGAGGGCCCGGTTCGCCGGTATGTCACGGTCGGCTTCATCCTGGCCGGACTGCTGGCCTACTTGCTGCTGGGCACCACCCCGGTGGCGCTGCTGCTCTTCGCCGGCGGGTTCAACGGACTGATCCTGCCGGTCGGCTTCAGCGTGTTCATGTACATCGCCTGGTTCCGCAAAGACCTGCTGCACGGCTACCAGGTTCCGTACTGGCTGCTCATTTCCGGCACGGCGACCACGCTGCTCACCTGGTACATGGGAGCGATGGCCTTCGGCCGGATTTTCGAATTCCTCGGCAGCTAGGCCCGGGCGGGGCTTCGTGGCGCCGGGATCAGTGGTGGTCGTGCAGCTCCGGTGCGGTGCGCAACCCGGTCAAACCGTGCCAAGCGAGGTTCACCACATGCGCGGCGACGGCTTCTTTGGACGGTTTGCGCACGTCGAGCCACCACTGACCGGTCATCGCCACCATGCCGACCAGCATTTGGGCGTACATTGCACCGTCGTCCGGAGAGAACCCCCGGCGGGCGAATTCGTCGGTGAAGATGTGCTCCACCCGGGCCACGATCAGCGAGAACAAGGTGGAGAACGCGCCCTCCGCCTGGGCAGGCCCGTCGCGGATCAGGATCCGGAAACCGTCGGTGCGGTCTTCGATGTAGCTCAACAGCGCCAGCGCTGCGCGCTCCACCAGGATGCGGGGCGCAGCTTCTTCGCTGAGCGATCCGGTGATGGTCTGCAGCAGGATCTTGGATTCCTGCTCCACCACCTCGCGGTAGAGGCCTTCCTTGGAACCGAAGTGTTCGTAGATCACCGGTTTGGAGACTCCTGCGGCGACCGCGATCTCTTCGATCGTGGTGCCGTCCAGTCCGCGAATCGCGAACAGCGAACGGCCGACGTCGGTGAGCTGGCTCCGGCGCTGGGCTCGGCTCATCCGGGACCGGACGGCGATTTCGCCGATCTCTCCGGCCCCGTCGCTTTCGTCGACGTCCAGCGATAAACCCATTTGCCTATCATGTCAAGATTCTTCCGATCGCCCAACTCCGGCCGGCTCCGGCCGGCCGACGGCGATCCGCCCCGGTTTTCGATTCCGCCCCGGGAAAAACCGGCTTCCGGGAACCCGACTCGCGCCGGATGCCGCAGTCATGGCAAACTAGTTGTTCGTGCCTTCGTGCACAGTCCGCTCTGGTGTAATGGCAGCACCCCAGCCTTTGGAGCTGTGGAGTATAGGTTCGAATCCTATGGGCGGAACGGCGACGTTTACGGGCGGGTATGCTTGCCCCGTTACCGATGGCCGCTCGGTGATCGCCACCGAGTGGGCCGGAACACGCAGCAAAGAACAACAGGAGTGCCTAGGTTGAATTCCGTGCCGTCCGAATCATCTGCTGCTCTGACCGTGATCGTGCTCGCAGCCGGAGCCGGGACCCGAATGAAGTCCCGGATCCCCAAAATTCTGCATGAAATCGGCGGTCTGCCAATGATCGGGCATGCGCTCGCCGCGGCCCGGGGGGTTTTGGACCGGCACCCGTCGGCCGGCCGGCTGGCCGCCGTCGTCCGGCACGAACGGGAGCTGGTCGCAGCGAAAATCGCGGAGCTCGATCCGGCTGCGGTGATCGTCGACCAGGACGAAATCCCGGGGACCGGTCGCGCCGTGCAGGCCGCGCTCGAGGCGCTCGGCGAAATCACCGGAACCGTTCTGGTCACCTATGGCGATGTGCCTCTGCTCAGTGCGGAATCGCTGCAGGACCTGGTGTCCGTGCACGAACGGGACGGCAATGCGGTGACCGTGCTGACCACGGTTCTGGACGACGCCGGCAGCTATGGCCGGATCCTGCGCGATGCGGACGGCTCGGTGCTGGGCATCCGGGAATTCCGGGACGCATCCGCCGAAGAACGGCAGATCCGCGAAATCAATTCCGGAATCTACGCTTTCGACGCCGCGGCGTTGGCCAGCGCGCTGGACCAGGTCACGGCGGAGAACGCCCAGGGCGAGATGTATCTGACCGATGTGCTCGGCCTGACCCGCCAGACGGGTGGCCGGGTGGCCGCAGTGGTCACCGATGACCGGTGGGCAGTGGAAGGCGCGAACGACCGGGTCCAGCTTGCCGCGCTCGGCGCCGAGCTCAACCGGCGGATCCTGGAAGGCTGGATGCGGGCCGGGGTCAGCATCGTGGACCCTTCGAGCACCTGGATCGATGTCCAAGTCCGGTTGGCCGAAGACGTCACCTTGCTGCCGGGCAGCCAGCTGCACGGCAGTACCACCGTGGAGCGCGACGCCGTCGTCGGTCCGGATTGCACGCTCACCGACGTGCAGATCGGCGAGGCCGCGAAAGTCGTCCGCACGCACGGTTCCGGCGCGATCATTTCGGCGCGGGCGTCGGTAGGCCCGTTCAGCTATCTCCGCCCAGGCACGGTGTTGGGCGAAGACGGCAAGATCGGCGCCTTCTACGAGACCAAAAACGTCCGGATCGGCGCCCGTTCCAAACTCTCCCATCTGGGCTACGCCGGGGATGCCGAGATCGGGACCGACACCAACATCGGCTGCGGCAACATCACGGCCAACTACGACGGCGAAAAGAAGCACCGCACGATCATCGGCTCCGGTGTCCGGACCGGATCCAATACGGTTTTCGTGGCGCCCGTGGAAGTCGGCGACGGAGCGTATTCCGGAGCCGGGGCAGTGATCCGGAAATTCGTGCCGCCGGGAGCCCTGGCGTTGACCATCGCCGCCCAACGGAATGCCGAAGGCTGGGTCCTGGGCCATCGCCCGGGCTCGGTTTCCGCCGGCTTGGCGCAATCCGCGCTTGACCAAGACCTCAACGAACAGTCGATCGAAGCCCGAGCAGAAGAAGGCAAACAGTCATGAGCGCAATAACCTCGCACGGTGAGAAGAAGTTGTTGCTGGCCTCCGGGCGGGCGCACCCGGAGCTGGCACAGGAGATCGCCGCGGAGTTGGACACCGAGCTCCTGCCGATCGACGCCTATGACTTCGCCAATGGCGAGATCTACGTCCGTTCGGCGCAAAGCGTGCGCGGCACCGACGTTTTCGTCTTGCAGGCGCACCCGGCACCGCTGAACAACTGGCTGATGGAACAGCTGATCCTGGTCGACTCACTCAAGCGCGCTTCGGCCAAACGGATTACCGTGGTGTCCCCGTTCTACCCCTATGCCCGGCAGGACAAGAAGGGCCGTGGCCGGGAACCGATTTCGGCCCGTCTGGTGGCCGACTTGTACAAGACCGCCGGTGCCGACCGCTTGATGAGCGTGGACTTGCACACCGCGCAGATCCAGGGCTTCTTCGACGGCCCGGTGGACCACTTGATGGCGATTCCGCTGCTGGCCGACTACATCCGGACCAAGGTCAATGTGGATGAGATCACCGTGGTTTCCCCGGACACCGGACGGGTCCGGGTCGCGGAGCAGTGGGCGGACCGCCTGGGCGGAGCGCCCTTGGCCTTCGTGCACAAGAGCCGGGATCTGACCGTGCCCAACCAGGCCGTGTCAAAGCAGGTGGTCGGTCAGATCGAAGGCCGTACCTGTGTCCTGATCGACGACATGATCGACACCGGCGGGACCATCGCCGGCGCGGTCCAGGTGCTCAAGGACGCCGGCGCGCGCGATGTGATCATCGCCGCGACGCACGCGGTGTTCTCCGATCCGGCGGCCGAGCGGTTGGCCAATTGCGGGGCCAACGAAGTCGTGGTCACCAATACTTTGCCGATCCCGGAATCGAAGCGGTTCGAAACCTTGACCGTGCTCTCGATCGCCCCGTTGATCGCCCGGGCGATCCGCGAAGTGTTCGAAGACGGTTCGGTGACTTCGCTGTTCGACGGCCAAGCCTGACCGAACCGCCGCATCGGACGGGCCTGGTCACAGGTGCTGCGGAGGCGGCGGTCGGTTTGCGCCTGCCCGGGCTGGTAGACTTGGTCAGTACCTTGGCGAGGGAAGAGTGCAGCTCTTCCGTGATCGACATGGTCTGAAATCCTCTGGTGGTGCCGTTGAACCGGTCCGGCCGTGGAGAAAAGGCCCCAGTCGTCCTTGCATCCCACACCAGAAGGAGCCACTCATCATGAGCGAAACCAAACTCGCAGCCCAGCTGCGCACCGAATTCGGCAAAGGCGCGGCGCGCCGCGCCCGCCGGGCCAACCAGATCCCCGCGGTGATCTACGGCCACGGCGCAGAGCCGATCCACATCGCCCTGCCGGAGCGCGAAACCGTTCGCGCAGCCCGCGGCGCCAACGCCCTGCTGACCCTGGACATCAACGGCGAGGAGCACTTGGCCCTGGTCAAGGACATCCAGCGCGATCCGGTACTGCAGATCATCGAGCACATCGACCTGTTGACGGTTCGCCGCGGCGAAAAAGTCACCGTGGACATCCCGGTCGTGCTGACCGGTGAAGTCGCTCCGGGCGCCGTCGTCAACCAGGACGCCAATACGATCAACGTCGAAGCCGAGGCGACCCACTTGCCGTCCAGCCTCGAGGTCAGCATCGAAGGCCGCACCCCGGGCCAGCACGTCTTCGCTTCCGACATCGTGCTGCCGGCCGGCGTCACGCTGCTCGCCGATGCCGAGACCCTGATCGCGAACATCTCCGAGCCGGAAGAGCAGGATCTGGGCGAAGAGGCTGAGGTCGCACCGGTTTCGGTCGGTTCGAGCGATTCCGCCGCAGAAGCCGCCGAGTAGTCTTCGGCACCATGGGCAACACCTGGCTGGTAGTCGGGCTCGGCAATCCCGGGCCCGACTACAGTCATACCCGGCACAATGTCGGGTTCATGGTCGTCGAAGAATTGGCCGCCCGGATCGGCGCGAGCTTCAAAAGCCACAAGTCCCGGGCGCACATCGCCGAGGGCCGGCTCGGACTGGGCGGGCCGAAGCTGGTGCTCGCCAAACCGCAAACCTTCATGAACCTCAGCGGCGGGCCGACCTCGGCCTTGGCGAAATTCTATGACCTGGCCGCGGACCACGTGATTGCGGTGCAGGACGAAATCGATATCCCGTTCAACACCCTCAAGCTGAAAATCGGCGGCGGCGAAGGCGGGCACAACGGCCTGCGGGATATCAGCAAGGCCCTGGGCAGCAAAGACTATTACCGGGTGCGCGTCGGCGTCGGCCGCCCGCCGGGTGGGCACGGCGACGCGGCAAGCCACGTGCTCAAAGGTTTCTCTGCCGCGGAAAAGAAAGAACTCCCGTTCCTGATCCAGGACGCGGCAGACGCCGTCGAACTGCTGGTCGGGCAAGGCCTGCTTGCCGCGCAGCAGAAATTCCACCCGGCGAAATAGCCGGTTGCGCCAAGCCCCGGGTTCAGGGGCGCCCGACGCCCCGATAGGTCCAGCCCGCTGCCCGCCATACCCGGGGATCGAGGACGTTGCGACCGTCGACGATGGATTTCGCGCTCACTTTTTCGGCCAGCGCGAGCGGGTCCAGATTCCGATAGGCAGGCCACTCGGTGAGCAGCACGACGACGTGCGCCCGCTCCAGCGCCGCGTCCAGATCGGATTCGAAGGCCAGCGTCGGGAAACGGCCGGCAGCGTTCTTGAGCGCTTCCGGATCGGTGACGGTCACCGTGGCGCCTTGCAACTGCAATTGCGCCGCGACGTTGAGCGCCGGGGAATCCCGGACATCGTCGCTGTCCGGTTTGAAGGCGGCGCCCAGCACCGTGATCCGTTTGCCGATCAATGACCCGGCAGACTGCGGATCGAGTTCCGTGCAGGCCGAGCGAACCAGTTCCACGAGCTTGGTGCGCTGCCGCATGTTGATCGAATCGACCTCCTTGAGGAAGGTCAGAGCCTGGTCCGCCCCCAGCTCGCCGGCCCGGGCCATGAAGGCGCGGATGTCTTTGGGCAGGCAACCGCCGCCGAAGCCCAAGCCGGCATTGAGGAACTTCCGGCCGATCCGTTCGTCCATGCCGATCGCATCGGCGAGCACCGTGACATCGGCTCCGGCAGCTTCGCAGACCTCGGCCATCGCGTTGATGAAGGAAATTTTGGTGGCCAGAAAGGAATTGGCGGCCGCCTTGACCAGTTCCGCGGTGGCGTAGTTCATCACCAGGCGCGGGGTTCCGCCGGAAATCGGAGCGTGGTAGACCTGGTCCAGCAATGCGGTGGCCAACTCTCCGGGCGCGCCGTCCGGGACCCCGTAGACCAGCCGATCAGGTGAAATCGTGTCTTGCACCGCGTGCCCTTCGCGCAGGAATTCCGGATTCCAGGCAAGCACCGCTTCTGGAGCGGTGACCGCGAGTTCGGCGGCGATCCGGCCGGCGGTGCCCACCGGGACGGTGGATTTGCAGACCGCGATGTCGCCGGGGGCCAGGAACTCGGCGAGTCCGGCGAAGGCTGCGTCGACGTAGCTCAGATCGGCCGCGTAATCGCCTTTGCGCTGCGGGGTGCCGACGCAGACGAAGTGCACGGCACTGCCGGCGGCATCGGCCATATCGGTGCTGAAGCGCAGCGTGCCTCCGGCGATCGCTTCGCCCAGCAGCTCGGGCAGGCCCGGTTCGAAGAACGGGGCAATCCCGGCGGAGAGTTCCTCGATCTTGCGGGCGTCGACGTCGATGCCGATGACCTCATGCCCCATCTTCGCCAGACAGCTCGCATGGACCGCACCAAGATAACCGCACCCGATCACCGATATCCGCACTTAAAAATCCCCCTGAATGCTTCGAATTCGACTGCGCGCGGCTTACACCCAGCCAGCATCAAGTATAGGTGCAACCGGGTCGAGGGACGTGGCGAGGCCTTTCTCACAAACCAATGTCAGGTGAACCGTGGGAGAATTATCGGGTTCGTCTTCCGGCCCACCGACCAAGGGCCTCAGCAAGGAGCATCGTGACTGAATCACCGTCGTCCGAGATTTCGTTGACTGCGAAAGAAGTGCTGCATATCCGCAACGACTTCCCGATTCTGGACCAAGCCGTCAACGGCCACCCTTTGGCCTATTTGGACTCGGGGGCGACGTCGCAGAAGCCGCTCAGCGTGCTCGAATCAGAACAGGAATTCTACGAGCAACGCAATGCCGCGGTGCATCGCGGGGCGCATTGGTTGGCGGTGGAGGCAACCGACGCGTTCGAAGCAGCCCGGGGCCAGCTGGCCGCATTCATCGGCGCCGGCGAGGCCGAAGTGGTCTGGACCTCCAACGCGACCGAGGCCTTGAACCTGCTGGCCTATTCGTTCTCGAACGCCAGCGTCGGCACGGTCGCCCCGGAAGCGCAGGCTTTCGCGCTCCGGCCCGGCGACGAGTTGCTGGTGACCGAGATGGAGCACCATGCGAATTTGATCCCCTGGCAGGAACTGGCGCGGCGTACCGGTGCGGTGCTCAAATACGTGCCGATCACCGATGCCGGGGCATTGGACATGGATCGCGCAGCGGCCTTACTCAACGACCGGACCAAAGTCTTCGCGTTCAGCCATGCCTCGAATGTGCTCGGCACCGTTAACCCGGTGGCGCAGTTGGTCGCGTTGGCCCGCCGGGTAGGCGCGCTGACCGTGCTGGACGCCTGCCAATCGGTGCCGCACCTGCCGGTGGACGTCAAGGCCTTGGGCGTGGACTTCGCGGTGTTCTCCGGCCACAAAATGCTCGCGCCGACTGGAATCGGCGTGCTTTACGGCCGTTCCGAACTGCTCGATGCGATGCCGCCGTTCCTGACCGGCGGTTCCATGATCACCTCGGTGTCCATGGAACAGGCCGGCTACTTGCCGGCCCCGCAACGTTTCGAAGCCGGAACGCAACGAATTTCGCAGGCGATCGCGCTGGCGGTGGCGGCGAATTACCTTTCCGAAACCGGAATGGCGAAGATCGCCGGTTGGGAGGCCAAACTCGGCCAGCAGCTGGTGCGCGGGTTGAGCGGGCTGCCCGGCATCCGGGTGCTCGGGCCGGAGGCGGGGGTCGAGCGCTTGGGCCTGGCAGCCTTCGACGTCGCCGGCGTGCACGCGCACGACGTCGGCCAATTCCTGGACGATCGCGGGATCGCGGTCCGGGTGGGCCACCATTGTGCGCAGCCGCTGCACCGGCGGCTGGGGCTGACCGCGAGCACCCGGGCCAGCACTTACCTCTACAACACCGAAGCCGAGGTCGACCGTTTCCTGCAAGCGGTTTCCGAAGTGCGCGGATACTTCGGCGTTTCCGGGGTCCGCTGATGAGCGCGCTGGATTCGCTGTACCAAGACATCATCCTGGAGCACGCCAAGGCCCGGCACGGTTCCGGGCTGGCCGCGCACCCGGCGCCGGAGGGCGCGCACAGTGCCGAATCGCACCAGCTCAACCCGGTCTGCGGCGACGAGATCACGGTGCGGGTGGACCTGGCGGCAGAGCGCATCATCGGGGTGCACTGGGACGGTGCCGGCTGTGCGATTTCGATGGCTTCCGCGTCGGTGCTGAGCGGTCTGCTCACCGGGATGGATCGGGCTGCGGCCCAAGAGCTGATCGGCCAGTTCCGCGAGATGCTGCGCTCCCGGGGGCAGATCGAAGCGGACGAAGAGATTTTCGGCGATGCGGCGGCATTCTCCGGAGTTTCCCGGTATGCCGCCCGGGTGAAATGCGCGATGCTGGGCTGGGTCGCCGCGGAGGACGCTTTGACCAAAGCATTGTAGTCACCCGGCTAGCCGAAGTAGCCGGTCGTAGGATGGTGCGAAAACACTAAGCAGGCGTATCTTCTAAGTGATGCTTTCGGGGGGAAGCAGATACAGTGAGGATCCGAAAATGAACAAAATCGCAAAAGCCGGTATTGCCGCCGGCATTGCGGGTTTGCTCCTGCTGGGGGGTGGAACCACCTGGGCCCTGTGGCAGGACAACAAGACCATAGACGCCGGCCAGGTAGCCACCGGCCAGCTCAAACTCGCACTTGGCGCCGCTGGCACCTGGAAAGACGTCTCGGCTGACGTCACCGGGGCCCCGACCATCGACATGAGCACTTTCAAGCTCGTCCCCGGGGATACCGTGAAGTTCACCCAGAACGTCACGATCACCGCGGATGGAAAGAACCTCAAGGGTTCGCTGACGATCGATCCGACGTCGGTGAATGCCGCAATTCCGGCTGCCTGGCAGCCCTACGTCACCGTGACCATCGTGCCGGAGAACATTCCCGCAGGCCTGACCAACACCGGAGGGGTGCTCAGTTTCGCCGCACCGGGCAGTTACAGCTTCGGGGTGGGCGTCACGGTCGCCTTCGCGAAAGGGACCGGAGCTTCCGGGACGGACGACGAAACCATCGAGAACCAGAACGCCAATCTCAGTGGCCTGGTCCTCACGCTTGTCCAGACCCGCTAGTCCTCCGGAGCCGTCGGGCTATGCGCAAGCGTTGGATTTTTGCCTCGGTAGCGGCTGTTTCGGGGTTCCTGATCGCAGGGACCGCCGGAACGGCCGCTCTTTGGCGTGACCAAGGCACGATCAACCCGGGCACCGTGAGCATCGGTTCATTGGTCTTGCTCAACGGGGACCAGACCAGCCAGGTCAAGAATTTCCAACTCGACGCCTTCGGTTCGACGGCGCTCGCCCCGGGTACCGGGCGGCAAGCCCCGGTGGTGGTGAAGAACGGGGGCAGCACGCCGTTCAGTTTGGATATGAGCGGCATTTCCGCAACCCCTACCGGACAGGGATCATTGCTGCTGGGTTCGTTCACGGTGACGGTCGCGCAAGTCGACTCGGTCACCAGCTGTCCGGCGGGAGTAGCGAGTCCGGTGGGGCAGCAGCTCTATCAGGGGCCGCAGCAGAGCAGCGCCCGGTTCAGCAGCCAGCCGCGGCTGGCTGCCGGAGCCTCGTTGGTGCTCTGCCTGCAAGGGAGCTTGGGCAGCAATGCGCCGCAGGCCTCCGGTGGCTCCGGGTTCCAGTTGTCCTTCGGCTTCCGAGCGGACCAAGTCCGATGACCGCGGTCGAACTGCGTCGCCGGGCGCTGCGGGGCCGGCCGGAGCCGGCTGGCGCTGCGGGACCGGGTACCGGCCGGCATCGGCGGGCCGCCGGGGCCGGGATGTTCTGGTGGATCGGCCAGATTGCTTCCTGGCTGTTCTTGTTCCTGGTCCTGGCCGTGCTCGCGGTGCTCATCGTGGTGCCCCGGGTGGCCGGGGCGGAGAGCTACACCGTGCTCACCGGTTCGATGTCGCCGGGCATCCAGCCCGGTGACCTGGTGGTGGTCAAGCCGGTTGCCGCGGATCAAGTGGCGATCGGTTCGGTGGTGACTTACCAACTGGTTTCCGGGCAATCCGAGGTGGTGACCCACCGGGTCGTCGGGATGTCGATCGGCACTGACGGGAGCCAGCGGTTCGTCACCCAGGGCGATGCCAACAACGCCCCGGACGCCGAGCCGGTGCGGCCGGTGCAATTGCGCGGGGTGCTCTGGTACACCGTGCCGTTGCTGGGCTACCTGAACACGGTGATCAACGGGCAACTGCACATGGTGCTCCTGGTCCTGGCGGTCACCGCATTATTGGGCTACGCGGCGGCAATGCTGTTCGGTGCTTGGCGCGACTGGCGCCGACGGCACGAGGTGCTGCGATGATCCGCCGGGTATTGCGGCCGTTGGCCGTGCTTTCCCTCGTGTTCGGCAGCTTGATCGGCGGATTCGTCCCGGCGGCACAGGCCGCCGGGGAACTCGAGTTGAGCGCCGACGGGGTCCACTGGGGGCAGGATCTGCCGGCGTCGATTTTCGATCTGAGCCAGAAGCTGGTCCCCGGGGAGAGCCATAGCGCCGAGCTCTGGGTCCGCAACGGCGGGCAGTCCGCGGCAGAACTCAGTGCCAAGGTGACTGCGCCGAGTTGGCAGGGCTTGATCGCCGACGGCACGGTGCAGTTGCGCGCTTCGACCGCCGACGGCGACCGTTTGCTGGGCAGCGCCGGTACGGTTCTGTTCCCGCTTCCGGCAGGGCAGAGCAAACATTTCACCTTGAAGATCGCGCTCACCGCCGGTGCCGGGAACCAGGCCGAGCTGCAGAGTTTCCCGGCGGGGTTCGAGCTGAGTCTGCGGCAGAGCGCTGCCGGCCCCAACGCGAACGCCGAGGCCAAAGCGAACGCCGATGCCAAAGCGAATGCCGATGCCAGCTCGAACGCGAATGCGAGCGTGAACGCGGCGGCTGCGTCGAACGCCGCAGTCAGCGGCGCCGATTCCCGCGGCCTGCCGGGTGCGGAAGGGCCGCAACTGCCGACCACCGGCTTCCCCGCGATCGGCCTGTCGATCCTGGTCCTGGCGGCGATCATGGTTGCTGCGGGCAGCGGGATGCAGCTTCTGGGCCGACGGAACAAACCCCTTGAGAGGACCGAATGAGCAAGCACGTCTCGCCGACAACACCCTGGTACCGCGGCCTGTCCGCCAGGGTGCGGGCACTGCTCGCCTTGGGCATGGTGCTGGGTCTGGGCGTGGTCGGGACGTTGGCCGCCTGGCAGGACACCAGCGCAGTGACATCCGGGACTTTCGTGGCGGGGTCCGTGGATCTCTCGCTGCGCCAGGGATCAGCCAGCAGTGATGGCGCCGTGGGCACGAACACCGCTTACTCGTTCAGCGATTTCAACGGCACCGGAATCGCCCCCGGCGGCGTCGGGGTATTCAAACCGCTGCTGGTCCGGAACAACGGCACGCTCAACTTCGGTTACCAGATCGCGGTGACCGGGACCGGGACCCTGGTCGAAGACCCGGCCGGGCTGAACATCGGAATCTACGTCAGTCCGACCTGCACCGCGACCACGACCGCCGGGCAGATCTACAGCGGGAAGATCGGCGGAGCCGCGACTGCGGTCCGTTCGCTGGCCGCCGCCGGTACCGAGCAACTCTGCGTCCGTGGCTGGCTGGACGCCGCAGCGCCGAGCACGCTGCAGAACCAGACCGGTGTGATCGTCTTCAACTTCAGCGCAGTGCAGAATTGACCGGAACGCCTGCAATGCACCCGGATTCCACGATCCTCCAGGGCCGCCGCAGCACGGCCGGGGCCAGGCCGCGCCGGGCCGGGATGGCTGCGGGCCGGAGACTCCGGGAGGTCCTGCTCACCGCCGGGGCAGCGGCCGGTCTGCTGTGCCTGCTTGCGGCTGCGGCGGCGATGCTGTTCGGCATCACACCGGTGATTTTCCGTTCCGGCTCGATGGCTCCCGCGATCGACACCGGTGCTCTTGCGTTGACCCGTCCCGTGCCGGTGGCCGAGATCCGGCCCGGCGACGTGGTCAGCGTCTTCAACTCCGGCGGGCAGCGGATCACGCACCGGATGGTCGAGGTGGTTGCCGCGCCGCCCGGCTCCACCCGGCAGTTGATCCTCAAGGGCGATGCGAATGCGTTGCCCGACCCGCAGCCGTATTCGGCCGAAAAGGTGGACCGGGTGTTCTTCGCGGTCAACGGACTCGGCTATCCGGTGGCCTTCCTGCAGACCCCTTGGGCAATCTTCGCCGGCGGACTGATCGCCGGAGGGCTGATCTTCATCGCGTTCCGGCCGGTGCGGAAAACGCCGGCGGCAACCACCGGGGCCCTGGTGCTCCTGCTGGTTCCGCTGGCGGCATTCTGCTTCAGCGGCTCCGGCCAGGCCACCTTGGCCGCATTCACCGATTCCAGCGTGGCCACTGGCGGAACGCTGCGCAGCGCCAGGCTTCTGGACATCACCGGAGGCATCGGCTGCACCGAGACCACCCCGAACGCCACGATCACTTGGAACCCGGCGCCGTTCCTGCCGCCGGAAGGCAGCTATGCGCTGCAAATCGTCCGGTTGAAGACCGATGGGACGACGGAAGTGATGGGCTATGCGGGCACCGCCGCCGGGATCACCAATTACACGTTCACCCCGGCCGGCGCGTTGCTGGGCCTGCTGAGCGGACCGACCACCTTCCGGATCAACATCTTCTCAGTGCTGGTCTCCGGCGGTGGACTGGTCAACTCGGCCGGATCCAACATCCTCTGGTCCTCGCCGGTCGCCACGGTGGGCAACCGGACGATCCTCAATTATCCCGGGATTCTGCTCGGCCTCGCCGCGCACGTCGCCTGCAACCCGAACTGAACTGCAACCCGAACTGAGCTGCATCCCGAACTGAACTGAACGCCGTCGGCCCGGGCAACCGGGTTCAGTCGTCCTTTTCGTTGAACACGTCCGGGATCCCGTCGCCGTCGGCGTCGACCGACTCCAACTCTTCGAGCTTCCGGTAGTGCTTGTTGCGCAATCGGAGGATCACCGTGGCGATCAGTGCGGCCAACAGCGAACCGGTCAGGATCGCCACCTTGGCGTGGTCATTGTGCGGCGAATCCGCACCGAAGGCGAGCTCGCTGATCAACAGCGAAACCGTGAAACCGATGCCGGCCAGGATCGCCAGCCCGAGCACATCGATCCAGGACAAGCCGTCGCCGAGCGTGCACCTGGTGAACTTGGTGATCAGGAAGGTGGCACCGAAAATGCCGATCGCCTTGCCCAGAATCAGCGCTGTGACGATGCCGATCGAGACCGAGTCGGTCAGCGAGGCGGTGAAACCCGACCAGCCGCCGATCGCCACGCCGGCGGAGAAGAAGGCGAAGATCGGCACTGCTATGCCGGCCGAAACCGGTCGGATCCGATGCTCGAAATGCTCGGCCAGACCGGGCCCGTTTTCCGGCGTCCGGTCCTTGCGCAGCACCGGAACCGCGAAGGCCAGCAGCACCCCGGCCACCGTGGCGTGCACTCCGGATTCGTGCACCAGCACCCAGGTGATGATCGCCAGCGGCACCAGCAAGTACCAGCTGCGGATCCGCTTCTGCACCAACCAGGTGAACAGCGCCAACGGGATCAATGCCATCGCCAGGTACTGCGGTTGGAGGTTGTGCGGGTAGAAGACCGCGATGATCGTGATCGCGATCAGATCGTCGACCACGGCCAGGGTCAGCAGGAAGGTACGCAGCGCGGAGGGCAGATGCGTGCTGATCACCGCGAGCACGGCCAGTGCGAAGGCGATGTCGGTGGCGGTCGGGATCGCCCAGCCGTTGAGCACTTCGGCGCCGCCGTTGAAGTTGATCACCACATAGATCAACGCCGGAACCAGCACGCCGCCGATCGCCGCGGCAATCGGCACCAGAGCCCGGTCGAATTTGCGGAGATCGCCGGCGACGAATTCGCGTTTGAGCTCCAAACCGGCGACGAAGAAGAAGATCGCGAGCAGCCCGTCCGAGGCCCATTTGCCCAAACTCAAGGTCAGGTTCAAACCGAAAAGGTCGAAGCCGACCTTTGCATCCCGGAGCGCGAAGTAGCCTTCGGCCGCGGGAGAGTTCGCCCAGATCAGCGCGGCAACGGTGGCCAACAGCAGCAATGCACCGCCGACGGTTTCCTTGCGGAGGATCGCGGTGACGCGCAAATGCTCCGGGTAGGAGTTACGTCGGAAGATGTGGAAGCTGGGACGGGATGCGATCATGGAAGATCCTCACAGAAGACACGGCAGAAGCGATCAGAACAATGGCTGCCATCGCAGCCATGCCGACCAGACTTCCCGGCACACCGGAATCCATTTTACCCGGTTTCCCCGGGGCCGTGTGCCGCCCCCGGATCCGCGCCCGGCTGGCTGGGCCGGTTCAGCCGAACAGGCTGCGAATGCCGATCACCAACGTCGCGATGCCGAGGATCATCGAAATGCTCACCAGCATGATGTGCACCGTGAGGAACTTCGTCGGTTTGCCGGACTCGTCCCGGGCCCGGGGGTCTTTGAGCACCCGGCGCAGGAACGGCGGCCAGACGATGAGCGACCAGAGGCCGGCCAGAATCAGCACCCAGCTCAGTGCGGTGGGCAGGCTCATGCGTCCAGCACCTTCCGGGCTTCGCTGACCTGCAGGTTCAGCGCTTTGCCGATGGCCGGCTCCGCTGCGCTGGCGATCTTCTCGCCGAAGAACGGGATGTTGGAACTGACCGTGCCTTGCATTTCGATCGTGGTCTGCGCACCGTCCGCAGTCAGCGTCTGCACGATGCTCGCCTCCACCGGAGCCCCGGAAATCCGGGCGGTGATGGAGACCGTGCGGGAGCCGTCGGCTGCCGGGGCGGACCAGCTTTCCTGCTGATTCATGGTGAGCGTGGCGCCGACGAACTTCCGGGCGAAATCCGGCAGCCGGTCGCTGGGCACCGAGCGGGCGGCCTGAGTCTCGAACGCACCGGACAGTTCTCCGGTGAGCTGGTAGGAGACCAGGGTCCCGCCAGCTGCTTCGCTGACCTGACGGACGAAATCTTCGCTGCAGAACAGCGCGACGACGCGGTCGACGGGAGCGGGCAGGGAAGCAGTGGAGGTCAGAGCCATGGTTCTCCTCGATAGGGATCTTCTTCCGAACCATCTTACGTGCCGCACCGCCGACGGGGGATAGGATGGGAATCATCACCCCCGGAGTTCTTGGAACTTCGGGCATTTGTGCTGTCTTTGGAGGGTTCGATGGGTCTGAACGGTTTGCGAGCGGCGATCAGCCAGGAGCCGAGCATTGTCCGGGTCCGCGCCCAGGCTGCCCAAGCGCACGCCCAGCGCAGCGAAGACTTGCAAATCGGCGCTCCCAATGGACTCCGTGCTCCGCTGCTGGCCGAAATCGCCGAAGGGCTGGCCCAGGCGCCGGCGCTGGACGGCGGCCCCGGCGTCGTGCTCGCAGTCACCGCGACCAGCCGGGAAAGCGAAGACCTGGTGGCCGCCTTGCGCGCCTACTTGCCCGATGACGCGGTCGCCGACTTCCCCAGTTGGGAGACCTTGCCGCATGAACGGCTCTCCCCGCGATCGGACACCGTGGGCCGCAGGCTTTCGGTGCTGCGCCGGCTGAAACACGGCGTGCAGTCCGGTCCGGGCGCGCTGCGCGTCGTGGTGGCGCCGGTCCGGGCGGTGGTGCAGCCGATCGTGGCGGGTCTGGCCGATTTGGCCCCGGTGGAATTGGCCGTGGGCCAGCTGATCCGGTTCGACGATGTGGTCCGCCGGTTGGCGGATGCCGCTTACGCCCGGGTGGACATGGTGACCCACCGCGGTGAGTTCGCGGTCCGCGGCGGCATCATCGACGTTTTCCCGCCCACCGACGCGCACCCGGTCCGGATCGAATTCTTCGGCGACGAAGTCGAGTCGATGCGTTGGTTCTCGGTGGCCGACCAGCGCACCTTGACCAGCGTCAGCGGAACCATCGAACACCCGAAGGAGTTGCACGCGCCGCCGTGCCGGGAACTGCTGATCACCCCGGAGGTGCAGTCGAAAGCCGCGAAGCTCAAGGATTCGTTTCCGGCTGCCGCGGCGATGCTGGAGAAGATCGCCGGCGGCATCGCGGTGGAGGGCATGGAATCACTGACCCCGGTACTGGTGGATTCGATGGTGCCCGTGGTCGCGGAATTCCCGCCGGGCTCGATCGCCGTGGTGCTCGAGCCGGAACGGGTGCGGGGCCGGGCCCACGATTTGGAGGCGACCAACGAAGAGTTCCTGGAGGCCGCATGGTCGACCGCGTCCGACGGCGGTGCGGCGCCGCTGGACGTCTCGGCGAGCCTGGCCTCGGCCAGCTTCGCCTCATTGGGCGAAACCCGCAGCGCGGCGCTGCGCGCCGGGGTCAGCTGGTGGGCGGTCTCCGCACTGGGCCTGGACGACGAAACGGCACCGGAACTCGACGTGCTCAGCATCCCCGCCCGGGCGCCCCGGGGCTACCAGGGCAATGTCGCGGAGATGCTGGAGTTCATCGGCTCCCGGGTGCGCGGCGCCGATGGCCAGGGCCAATGGCGGGTAGTGGTGGCCACCGACGGTCCGGGACCGGCGCAGCGCTTGGCCGAGCTGTTCCACGACGCGGATATCCCGGCAGCCCGGATCGACTCCCTCGATGCGGAACCGCAAGCCGGGATCATCGAGGTGACCACGGCCGCCGTCGGGCACGGGTTCGTCCTGGACGGGCTCAAGCTCGGGCTGCTGACCGAAGCGGATCTGCTCGGCAGGTCCTCCGCGGCCGGGACCAAAGACATGCGGAAGATGCCGTCCAAGCGCCGGAATGCGGTGGACCCGTTGCAGCTGCGGGCCGGCGATTTCGTGGTGCACGAGCAGCACGGCATCGGCCGGTTCATCGAACTGATCCAGCGCAAGGTGATCGGGACCGACGGCAGCCGGGAATACCTGGTGCTCGAATACGCACCGGCGAAACGCGGTGCACCCGGGGACCGGCTCTTCGTGCCCACGGATCAGCTCGACCAGATCACCGCCTATGTGGGCGGCGATGCGCCGGCCTTGTCCAAGATGGGCGGTTCCGATTGGGCCTCCACCAAGAACAAAGCGCGCAAAGCGGTCAAGGAGATCGCCGGTGAACTGATCCGGCTGTATTCGGCCCGGATGGCTTCGCGCGGATTCTCCTTCAGCGCGGACACGCCGTGGCAACGCGAGCTCGAGGAAGCCTTCCCGTACGTGGAAACCCCGGACCAGCTGACCACGATCAACGAGGTCAAAGCCGATATGGAGCGCGAAATCCCGATGGACCGCCTGGTCTCCGGCGATGTCGGTTACGGGAAGACCGAAATCGCGGTGCGCGCCGCCTTCAAAGCCGTGCAAGACGGGAAACAGGTCGCCGTGCTGGTACCGACCACCTTGCTCGCGCAGCAGCACTACGAGACCTTCAGCGAACGTTTCTCCGGGTTCCCGGTGCGGGTCAAACCGCTGTCCCGGTTCCAGAGCGGGAAGGAAGCCAAAGAGACCGCGGAGGGCGTGGCGAACGGCTCGGTCGACGTGGTGATCGGCACGCACCGGCTGCTGTCCAAGGAGTTCGCCTTCAAAGACCTGGGCTTGGTAATCGTCGACGAAGAGCAGCGATTCGGCGTGGAACACAAAGAGCAGCTCAAGAAGATGCGCACCAATGTCGATGTGCTGGCGATGAGCGCCACGCCGATTCCGCGGACCTTGGAAATGTCGCTGACCGGGATCCGGGAGACGTCGACCCTGGCGACGCCGCCCGAGGAACGGCATCCGGTGCTGACTTACGTGGGCCCGTACACCGACAAGCAGGCATCGGCGGCGATCCGCCGCGAGCTGATGCGCGAGGGCCAGGTTTTCTTCGTGCACAACCGGGTCTCGTCGATCGAACGGATCGCCGCGCACGTGCAGCAGCTGGTTCCGGAGGCCCGGATCGCGGTGGCGCACGGCCAGATGAGCGAATCCAGGTTGGAGCAGATCATCGTGGACTTCTGGGAGAAGCGCTTCGACGTCCTGGTCTGCACCACGATCATCGAGACCGGGCTGGACATTTCGAATGCGAACACCTTGATCGTGGACGGCGCGGACAAATACGGGCTGTCCCAGCTGCATCAGTTGCGCGGCCGGGTCGGCCGTGGCCGGGAACGCGCCTACGCCTACTTCCTGTACCCCGCGGAGAAACCGTTGGGCGAAGTGGCGCTGGAGCGGCTCAAGGCAGTGGCCGCGCACAACGAACTCGGCGCCGGGATGCAGCTGGCTCTGAAAGACCTGGAAATCCGCGGCGCGGGGAACCTGCTCGGCGGCGAACAATCCGGGCACATCGCCGGAGTCGGCTTCGACCTGTACATCCGCCTGGTGGGCGAAGCGGTGGCGAATTTCCGCGGCGAAGCCGAGGAGAAGGCGGCCGAAATGAAGATCGAGCTGCCGGTGAATGCGCATTTGCCGCATGATTATGTGCCCGGCGAGCGGCTCCGTCTGGAGGCCTACCGGAAGCTCGCGGCGGCGGCCAGCCCGGAGGCGATCGACGAAGTGCTCGAAGAGTTGGTGGACCGTTACGGCGAACCGCCTGCCGCCGTGCAGAACTTGGTCGCGGTGGCCCGGTTCCGGGTGGCCGCCCGGGAGCTCGGCCTGACCGATGTGGCGGTGCAGGGCAACTTCGTCAAATTCGCGCCCGCGGAGTTGCCGGAGTCCCGGCAACTGCGGCTGCAACGGATGTATCCGGGATCCCTGGTCAAACCGGCGCTCAGCCAGATCCTGGTGCCCAAACCCAAAACCGCCCGGATCGGCGGCCGGGATCTGGTGGATGCGCAGATCCTGGAATGGGCGCAGCAGGTGCTCAGCGCGATTTTCGCGCCGGAGGCTTAGTCCCGGACGCTGCTTCCGGGGCAACCCATGCTCAGGGCGTGTAGCCGCGCACCGTGCCGTCGGGGGATACCTGTTTGACCATGAGCGAGCAGTCTTTGTCCGCGAGGCCTTCGGCGATCAGCGCATCGAAATGCCCCCGGGCCAATTCGGCTGCGGGCAGCTTCACGCCGGTGCGCTCACCCGCCTCGAGGGCCAGGCCGATGTCCTTGCGGGCCAAATCCACGCGGAAAGTGGCCTCGAAGTTGTGGTTCGCCGCCGAACTCGGCACGACGTCCGGTACCGGATACCAGGTCTGCTGGGCCCAAGACCGTCCGGAGGAAACCGAGGCGATCTCCCAGAAGACCTGCGGGTCCAAGCCGAGGTGCTCGGCCAGCTGCGAACCCTCGGAGGCCGCCATCAAGTCGATGAACAACATCATGTTGTTGCAGATTTTCGCCGCGATGCCGGCGGTCGGCCCACCGGCTGCAATGGTCTTCCCGGACATCGGTTCCACGAATCCGGCCGCGGCCTGGACCGCATCGGCCTCGCCGCCGAGCATGAAACACAGGCTGGCCGCCGCCGCACCGCTGATCCCACCGGAGACCGGGGCGTCGACGAATCGGAATCCGGCCGCGGCCGCCGATTCATGGCAGTGTTTCGACGTCTCGATGTCCACCGTGGAGCTGTCCAGCAGCAGGGCTGAAGGATCTGCCGCGGCCAGTACCTCGGCGAAAACCGCCCGGACGTGCTCGCCCTTGGGCAACATGGTGAATACCGCATCGGCGCCTTCGACGGCCTGGGCCACCGACCCGGCAATCTGGACGCCGCCCGCTGCGGCAGCGGCACGGGCACCCGGGTCGAGATCCACGCCGCGGACCGAGTGCCCCGCCTCGACCAGGTTCCGGGTCATCGGCCCGCCCATGTTGCCCAGCCCGATCCACGCATATACCGCCATCAGAAGCTCCCTCGATCGTCGTTGATGCCCTCACTCTAAGGGCTTCCGCCGGGGCGCAGCAACGCGCCGGAAACGGGGCGGACCTGGCCGGGGATGGTCAGGCCGGATGCCGCTGCCGGTCCAGTTCGTCCAGCTCCTGCAGCGAGCTGCCCCGGGTCTCCCGCAAGAAGTAGACGGCCACCAAAGTGATCGCCGCAGCCACCGTCATGTAGATCGCAACCGGGACCCAGGAGCCGAACCGGTCCAGGAGCGAGGCCGCAATCACGGGGGCGAGCGAGCCGGCCACGATCGAGGTCACCTGATAGCCCAGGGACACCCCCGAATAGCGCATCCGGGTGGGGAACATCTCCGCCATGATCGCCGGCTGCCCGGCGTACATCAACGAGTGCACCAGCAGACCGAGGCAGACGGTGAGCAGGATGATCCCGTTGTTCTTCGTGTCGAACAGCGGGAAGCTCGCGAAAGCCCAAACGATCATCAGCACGGCGCCGAGCGCGTAGAGCGGCCGCCGGCCCACGCGGTCGGTCAACCGCCCGACGATCGGCACGACCACGAACTGCAGCAGGTGCGCGCCCAGCAAAAGCACCAGGATCACCGAGGTGTCCATTTTCAGCTGCGTCTTCAAATAGGTGATCGAGAAGGTGACCACCATGTAATAAAGGATGTTTTCGCCCACCCGCAGCCCCATGGCGGTGAACACGCCCCGGGGGTATCTGCGGAAGACCTCGACGACCCCGTAGCCGGCGCTCTTGTTCTGTTCCAGCTCCCGCTTGGCTTCTTGGAAAATCGGCGCATCGGTGATCCGGGACCGGATGTAGTAGCCGATCACCACGATCACCACGGAGAGCCAGAAGCCGATTCGCCAGCCCCAGGACAGGAACGCCTCGGGGGACAGCGCCCAGGAGAGCACCAGCAACACCACGGTGGCCAGCAGATTCCCTGCCGGGACTGCGGCTTGCGGCCAGCTGGACCAGAATCCCCGTTCCTTGTCCGGGGAGTGCTCCGCGACCAGAAGCACCGCGCCGCCCCATTCGCCGCCCACGGCGAACCCCTGGAGGAAGCGCAGGACTACCAGCAGGATCGGTGCCAGGTACCCGGCCTGGGCGAAGCTGGGCAGGCAGCCCATCAAAAAGGTGGTCGCCCCGACCAGGATGATCGCGAGCTGCAGCAAGTGTTTGCGGCCGTACTTGTCGCCGAAATGGCCGAACACGATGCCGCCGATGGGTCTGGCCACGAAGCCGACGGCGTAGGTCAGGAAGGCTTTGATGATCCCGTCCAGCTCATTTCCGGTATCCGGGAAAAAGACCTTCCCGAAGACCAGGGTCGCAGCCGTGGCGTAGAGGAAGAATTCGTACCATTCGACGACCGTGCCGGCCATCGAGGCGGCGACGACTTGCCGGAGCCCGCGATTCTTCTGCTGCCCGGACGCCGGGCCCGGTTTCTGGACGGATGAATGCACCGACTACCTCCTTGTAGTTGCGAGTGCCCGTAGCGGCCCGGTTCCCCTGGCCGGCGCTTTGGCGCAAGACTCTTGGAGAGAGTATCCCGGTAATGCCGCCGGCCTTCAAGCCGCATCGGTGCGGCGCCGCAGTGGACCAATCCGCAGCCCGCAGGCGCGGCTACAGCGGATCGTCGGAGCGGCTCGCCAAATCCAGTCCGAGGACCGCGTTTTCGACCACTTCGGTCAGCGCCGGATGGATCCAGTACTGGCCGCGGCTGAACTCGCGCAGATCGGTGCCGAACGCCAGGGCCTGGACTAGGGGCTGGATCAGCATCGAAGCCTCGGGGCCCACGATATGCGCCCCGAGCAGGCGCCGGGAGCCGCGTTCGGCAATTACCTTGGCCACCGAGGTGCGGTCTTCCATCGCCCAACCGTAAGCGGTGCCGCCGAAGTCCTGGACGTATTCGACGACCTCGACTCCGCTCTCGGCCGCATGGGTGGCGGCCTCGGTGCCGGTCATGCCGACCGTCGCGATCTGCGGATAGGAAAACACCGCTTCGGGCACTGCCCGGTGGTTGGCGGCACGCAGATCGTCCGGATGCGCCGCATTGTGCGCGACGATCCGGGCCTCGTGGTTGGCCACGTGTTTGAGCTGGTAGTCGTTGGCGACATCGCCCAGCGCCCACACGCCCGGGACCGGTTGCCCGGCACTGAGCACGCGCTGGAATTCGTCGACCAGCAGAATCCCGCTCGGACCGGTATCGAATCCGGCGGCAGCGACGTCCAAGCCCGCAGTTGCGGCCTTGCGTCCGATCGCGACCAGCACCAGGTCGAAGTCCTCCTCGAGCCCTGGACCGCCGGTTTGCCGGGCGGTCCGCACACGGACCGCCCGGCCGGCTCCGTCCGGCCCGTGGCTTGCCGTGATCGAGTGCAATTCCTGTCCGGTCTCCAGCCGCCACTGCTGCCGGGCGGCTTCGGTGAATTTCTCCGAGACGATCCGGTCCTTGGCCCGCAACAAGGCATTTCCGCGGACCAGCTGGGTGACTGCGGCGCCGAATCCGGCGAACAGCGAGGCGAACTCGGCGGCCACCACTCCGCCGCCGACCACCAGCACCCGCTCCGGCAGGTCATCGATCCGCATCACGGTGTCCGAGGTGTGCACTTGGGGCAGCTCGATTCCGGGGACCTGCGGAAGTTGCGCTGCGGAGCCTGCGGCGATCACGATCTGCTCCGCGGTGAGCACCGAACCGCGGTCCGTGACCAGGGTTTTGGGGCCGGTGAACCGGACCCGCTCCTCGATCAGGGTGACGTTTTCAGCATTGGCGCGGTAATCGCGTCCACCGGCGGAGATCGGGTCGATCCGACCGAAGATGCGGTCCCGGAGCTGGGCCCATTGCACGCCGTCGAACCGGGTGCGCACGCCCAGCGGAGGCCCTTCGACGCCGGCCTGCCAGGCCAGCAGCGACGGGTAGACGTACATCTTGGTCGGGATGCAGCCCATATTCAGACAGGTGCCGCCGAAGACCCCGGCTTCGACGATGGCGACTTTTTTGCCCTGCCAGTCCGGCGTCAAAATGCTGTTGCCGGACCCGGAGCCGATCACGATGAGATCGAAATGCATGGTGCTGCCTCGCCGGCTCGAAGGTTTCCCGGATTCCGTGGTCCGGCCCGGGATCGGGAGATCAGTGGCTGCGTACCGGCTTGCGGTGCTCCGTGGCGACTTCAGCATCGCTTCCGGTATCCGAACGGCCCATGAAGGTCTGCGGAATCCAGACTGAGAGGAAGAACAAGGCGATGCCGATCGCGAACGGCCAGACATTGTGCAGGCTGCCGAAGGAGAAGGCGAAAACGCCGCCGAGGAAAATGGCGAAGAAGACGATGAAAAGGATCACCGATTGGGTCAAACTGTTTTCGCGCTCGGGTTCGTTACCGGACATGGTTTCCTCCTGGGTTCGGGGTCGGAACAATTCTAAAGCCAAATCCGCATCGCCGCGGGACGGATCAGTACGAGCTGGTCCCGGTGCCGCCGGAGACGATCGCGATGCCGGAACTTGCCCCGATCCGGTTCGCGCCGGCCGCGATCATGCTCTCGGCGTCTTCCCGGCTGCGGACGCCACCCGAGGCTTTGACCCCCACCGATGGTCCGACGGTGGCCCGCATCAGCTCGACGTCGGCCGCAGTCGCGCCGCCGCCATTGAAGCCGGTGGAGGTTTTCACGAAATCGGCACCGGCCTCGACTGCGGCCTGGCAGGCCAGCACTTTCTGCTCGTCGTCGAGCAGCGAGGTCTCGATGATCACCTTCAGGATCGCGCCGCCGGCATGCACGGCCTCGGCCACCGCGGCAATGTCGTCCACGAGCGCGCCGCGGTCGCCGGCCCGGGCATTGGCGATGTTGAGCACCATGTCGACTTCGTCCGCGCCGTCCAGGGTCGCGCCACGGGCTTCGAAGACTTTGACGTCGGTCGGCGTGGCGCCGAGCGGGAAGCCGACGACCGAGCAGGTCAGGACTGCGGATTCGCGCAGCGCCCGGTGCACGGTTTTGACCCAGACCGGGTTGACGCACACCGACTTGAAACCGTATTGCACGGCTTCGGCGCAGACCCGGAGCACATCGGCCTCCGAAGCTTCCGGCTTGAGCAGAGTGTGGTCGATGAAGCTGGCAATGTTCTCGGTCATGGGTTCATTCTTCCAGATGTTTGCCGCCGCGGATCCGCGATCGGGCCGGGCGCGGCCGCCGGCTCAGAGGCCCAGGGCTTCCCGGACGTCTTCCAGCACCGCGTCCAAGGCGGTCCGGGCCCGCTGCCTGGCCTCGGCGAGATCAGCTGCGGAGTCCACCGGCACGATCACCTCGAGGTAGCACTTCAGCTTCGGCTCGGTGCCGCTTGGCCGGATGATCACCCGGGTGTTGTCCTTGGTCAGGTAGAGCAAGCCGTCGGTGGGCGGCAGCTGGCCCGAGCCGATCGCGAGGTCAACTGCGGTCTCCACCGGAGAGCCGCCGAAGCTGTCCGGCCCGTGCTCCCGCAACCGGTTCATCATCGCGCCCAACAGGCCCAAGTCCGCGACCCGCACGCTGAGCTGGTCCGAAACGTGCAAGCCGAAGCGGGCGGCCAGATCGTCCAGCACGTCGAACAGCGTCCGACCCTCGGCTTTGGCCTGCGCGGCCAGCTCGGCGATCAGCAAAGCCGCGGAAATCCCGTCTTTGTCCCGGACCAGGCCGGGCGCTACGCAATAGCCCAGAGCCTCCTCGTAGCCGTAGTCCAAGCCGGGCACCCGGGAAATCCATTTGAATCCGGTGAGCGTTTCCACGTGCGCGAAGCCGTTGGCGGCGGCGATTTTCGCCAGCAACCGGGAGGAGACGATCGAGTTCGCGAAGACCCCGCGCGGTGCTTCACCGGACTCCGTGCCGGCTCGGGCCACCAGGTGCGCGCCGAGCAGTGCGCCCACTTCGTCGCCGCGGAGCATCCGCCATTGCCCGGTGAGCGGATCGAGCGCAGCCACCGCCGCGCGATCGGCGTCGGGGTCGTTCGCGATCACCAGGTCGGCGTCGACTTCCGAGGCGGTCTGCAGGGCCAGGTCGAGCGCCCCCGGTTCCTCCGGATTGGGGAAGGACACCGTCGGGAAGCTCGGATCCGGGGCTGCTTGGGCGGCGACCAGCAGCACCTCGGCGAAGCCTCCGGCCTGCAGGACCTGGACCGCGGTTTCGCCACCCACGCCGTGCATCGGGGTCAACACGATGTTCAGGTCGCGGGCGGGGAACTGGGCCGGCTGCAGCAGCTCGACCAGGCCCTGCCGGTAGGCCGCGATGATTTCCGGGGCCACCGGGGCCCAGCCGGATTCGGCCAGCGGAATCGACTCGAGCGGTCCGACCGCCGCGATCCGTTCGGCGATCAGCGTGTCGAAGGGCGCGACGATCTGGGCGCCCCGGCCGGCGTCGTCCACCGCACGGCCGCCCAGGTACACCTTGTAGCCGTTGTCCTGCGGCGGGTTGTGGCTGGCGGTCACCATGACCCCGCCTTCGCAACCGAGCGCGCGTACCGCGAAAGCCAGCAACGGAGTGGGCAGCGCCGCGGGCATCAGGAAGGTTTCGATTCCGGCCGCGGTGAGGATCGCGGCGGTTTCCCGGGCGAAGACATCGGAATTGTGCCGTGCATCGAAGCCGACGACGGCGCGCGGCCGGTACGGTTCCGACGCCGCGGCAGCGGTGTCCAGCAAGAATGCGGCGAAACCGGCGGCAGCCCGGCGAACCACGACCCGGTTCATCCGATTGGGGCCCGGTCCCAGGGCGGCACGCAATCCTGCGGTGCCGAATTGCAAGGTGCCACTGAAGGCGTCGGCCAGTTCCTGCCGGGCCTGGGCGATCACGGCGGCATCAGCGTCGGCGTCCTCGAGCACTGCCGCTTCGAGCAACGCGTCGAGCTCTGCCGCGGTGGCTGGATCCGGGTCGCTGGCCGCCCAATCGCGGGCACGGGCGAGCAACTCTGGGCTGATCGGGCTCATGGGTTCAACCTACCGTTCGGTCAAGGTGCTGCGGGGGCTGGATGTTCGCTTGGTTGGCTGCCGGCCGGTTCCGAAGGCTCAGAGCTTGCCGATGATCTCGGCGAGCAGCTTGGAAATCCGCGGGCCCGCGGCCTGGCCGGCCTCGATCACTTCGGCATGGCTCAAAGGCACTGGGGAGATTCCGGCCGCCAGGTTGGTCACCAGTGAGATGCCGAAGACCTCCATGCCGGCATGCCGGGCGGCAATCGCCTCCAGCGCGGTGGACATGCCGATCAGATCGGCGCCGATCCGTTTGGCGTACTGGACTTCCGCCGGGGTTTCGTAGTGCGGGCCGGTGAACTGGGCGTAAACGCCCTCCGCCAGACTCGGATCGACGGCCTTGGCGATGCCGCGCAACCGGGCCGAGTACAGATCGGTCAGATCGACGAAGGTGGCGCCTTCCAAAGGGGAGGCCGCGGTGAGGTTGAGGTGGTCGCTGATCAAGACCGGGGTGCCGGGCTGCCAATCGGGATTGACCCCGCCGCAGCCGTTGGTGAGCACCAGGGTCTTGGCGCCGGCGGCAGCCGCGGTCCGCACGCCGTGCACTACGGCGCGCACGCCTTTGCCTTCGTAGTAATGCGTCCTGGCGCCGAGCACCAAAGCCCGTTTGCCCTGGGCAGTGAGCACCGAGCGGATGGTGCCCACGTGGCCGGCCACTGCGGGAGCGGAGAAGCCGGCGATGTCGCTCGCCTGCAGCGTCGCGGTGGTCTCGCCGATCAATTCGGCGGCTTCGCCCCAGCCGGATCCGAGAACCAGGGCCACGTCGTGTTGCGCGACTCCGGTCTGTTCCGCGATCTGGGCGGCAGCGGCCGCTGCGAGGGCGAAAGGATCGGTCTGTTCGAGGTCTGGATTGAGATTGCTCACGGTGCAAACTTACCCGTTCCCGGCCGCTGGGCACATCCGGACCGGCCGGTGGCGCCGACTTTGGTTCGGCTCACTTGGTCGCGGCAACCGGATAGGCGAGAATGGGGGACTGTGACGACACCTAGCGATATGAATGTTCCGTCCCTGGCGATTCTTGGCGGTGGCCCGGGCGGATACGAAGCTGCGATGGTGGCCGCGGCGCTGGGCGCCCAGGTGACGATCGTCGAACGCAATGGTTTGGGCGGCTCCGCCGTCCTGACCGATGTGGTTCCGTCGAAAACCTTGATCGCGACCGCAGACGTGATGAACCGCTTCGAAGGCGCGACCGACCTCGGCGTGCGCTTCGACGTCGACGGCGGGGACTGCGTACCGTTGATGCGCGCGGACCTGAAGCAGGTCAACGACCGGCTGCTCGGCTTGGCCCGGGAACAGTCGGCGGACATCAAAGCCGGCCTGGAGCACGCAGGGGTCCGGATCATCATCGGCCAAGGCACGATGCTGGACCACCATACGATCGAGGTGACCACGGAAGACGGCGTCGAGCGGATCACCGCGGACGCGATCCTGCTCGCGGTCGGCGCGCATCCGCGCGAGCTGCCGACGGCGAAGCCGGACGGCGAACGGATCCTGAACTGGGCGCAGATCTACGGATTGACCGAACTCCCGCGCGAACTGATCGTGGTGGGTTCCGGGGTCACCGGGGCCGAATTTGCCTCAGCCTACAACGGCCTGGGCTCGCGGGTGACCTTGATTTCATCGCGCGACCAGGTGCTGCCCGGTGAGGACTCGGATGCCGCCGAAGTGCTGGAGGACGTCTTCGAGCGCCGCGGCATGACGGTGCTTTCCCAGTCCCGGGCCGAGTCGGTGGAACGCACCGAAGACGGGGTGCTGGTCACGCTTTCCGACGGCCGCCAAATCAGCGGAACGCACTGCTTGGTCTGCGTCGGCTCGATTCCGAATACCGAGGGCATCGGCCTGGAGGCCGCCGGGGTGGCGCTCACCGAGTCGGGCCACATCAAGGTCGACGGGGTTTCCCGAACCTCGGCACCACATATTTACGCGGCCGGCGATTGCACCGGGGTGCTGGCTTTGGCCTCGGTGGCCGCAATGCAGGGAAGGATCGCAATGGCGCACCTGCTCGGTGACGGATTGCGCCCGCTCAAGCTGACCCAGGTGGCGTCGAATATCTTCACCTCGCCGGAAATCGCTTCGGTTGGCATCTCGGAAGCGGATCTGGAGTCCGGCCGATACCAGGGCGATGTGGTCAAACTGCCGCTGCAGACCAACGCCCGCGCGAAAATGCGCAATGCGAAAGACGGGTTCATCAAGATCATCGCCCGCAAGGGGTCCGGCACCGTGATCGGCGGCGTGGTGGTCGGCGCAAATGCCTCGGAACTGATTTTCCCGATCGCCATCGCGGTGACGCAGAAATTGCACGTGGACGATTTGGCCAACACCTTCACGGTTTACCCGTCGTTGTCCGGCTCGATCTCCGAAGCCGCGCGGCGGTTGCACGTGCACATGTAAAACCGGGAGACACCGAAAGGACTTCACTGATGCAGGAAATCTTGGTACACCGCGACGGAATCGCTTTCCTGGCCTTGGGAACCGATGAGAACCGTTTCACCGAGGCCTGGCTCACCGCCGTCGAGGCCGCGCTCGAAGAAGTCGTCAGCAGCGACTCCTCGGTTCTGGTGACCAGCGGTGCCGGGAAGTTCTTCTCGAACGGCCTGGATCTGGAATGGGTGCAGCAGCATCTGGACCAGTTCAACGACTATGCGGCCCGGGTCCAGGTGTTGTTGGCCCGCTTGCTCACCTTGCCGGTGCCGACCGTCGCCTTGGTCAACGGACATGCTTTCGGCGCCGGTGCCATGCTGGCTTTGGCCCACGACTTCCGGATCATGCGGGCGGACCGCGGCTACTTCTGTTTCCCGGAAGTCGACATCAAGATCCCCTTCACCCCCGGGATGACAGCGCTGATCCAGGCGAAACTGACCCCGCAGGCGGCGGTGGCCTCGATGGTCACCGGACAGCGGATCTCCGGTGCCGATGCGGTGCATTGGGGAATCGTGGACCGGGCGGTTTCCGAAACCGAGCTGGCAGCCGCAGGGCAAGAACTGGCGGCTTCGCTGCTGGGCAAAGACCAGGACACCCTGGGCACGATCAAGTCCAGGCTGTTCGAATCCGCGGCGGCTTCGCTGCGCAACTTCTGAGCAGGGTTCGGTTCCCCGGGGCAGGTTGCCCCTTCGGGTAGTCCTTGGTGCGGGGTCCGGGCAACCAAAAGGCAAATCGCCTTCGGGGGCCGGTCGTCGTTGGTAGATTCCAGGAACCGAATTCCAGGAGTCCACCGAGGAGCAGCCACCGATGACTGAATCTGCCAGCGCATCCACCCCGCACATTCTGATGGCTTCGGTGCCGGCAGCCGGCCATGTCTACCCCCATCTGGAAGTGATTCGGGGCTTGGTGGGTGCGGGCTACCGGGTCAGCTATCTGATGGGCGACGCGTTCCGGGACGCCGTGCAAAGCACCGGGGCGGACTTCCTCGAATACGACAGTGTTTTTCCCCGGTTGGGCGGGGCCAGCAAACGGAACGGGCCGGAAACCGGGCCGGCGGACCAACTCGATGTGCGGGATTTGGGGCCGCTCGGTGGCCTCGCGCTGTTCTCCCGGGATGCCGCCAAGATGCTGCCGGTGCTGAAGACGTTGTTGGAAACCGACCGGCCGGACCTGGTGCTCCATGACACGGGAGCCCCGGTTGCCGGGTTCTACGCCGAAAAGCTGGGGATCCCGGCGATAGCGCTGGAAGCCGCGTTCGCGTTCTGGGACGGTGCCGAACAAGAACTGCTCCAGCAGATGGGCGGCTTCGACCTCGCCGATCCCCGGGTCGCGGAGTTGCGCGCGGCGCAACGGCAGATGTTGGGCGAATACGGCCTCGAAGCCTGGAGCGAGCGGTTCAGCTTCGATTCCCGGCCCAAGAAATCGCTGTTGTTCATTCCGGAGGCTTTGCAGCCGCAACCGGAAAAACTGGATCGCAGCGTCTACCACTTTGCGGGCGTTGCGATCAGCACGTCGCAGAGCGAGCTGGCCTGGGCCGCGCCGGCCGGCAAGAAACTCATGCTGATTTCCCTCGGCTCCATCGTGACCCAGAACGCTCCGTTCTACCGGGCGTGCATGGAGGCTTTCGGCGGGCTCGCGGAATGGCATGTGGTGCTGCAGATCGGGCCGCTCACCACGGTCGAGGAACTGGGTGAGATACCGGCGAACTTCGAAGTGCATTCCTGGGTTCCGCAGGTGGCGATCCTGAAGACTGCGGACCTGTTCCTGACCCACGCCGGGATGGGCGGGGCGCGGGAAGGACTGAGTCTGGGCGTGCCGATGATCGCGGCTCCGCAAGCCGCGGACCAGTTCGTCAATGCGGATTCCTTGGTGGCCGCGGGGGTGGCCGTGCGAGTCGATGGTGCAACCGCGACCGCGGCGGAACTGCTGACTGCTTTCGACTTGGTGCAACGGCCCGAAGTCCGGGAGCGATCCGCGCAGATTGCGCGTGAGATGGCAGCGCAGGATGGCGTCCAGTACAGCCTCGCCTTCATCGCCGAGTTGCTGGGCCGCGAGGTTCCGGCCTGAGCCCCGCCCGCCGCCGTCGGGCTTGCTGCTGCAGGGTCAGGGGGGATTCGCTTCGGGCATCCAGGAAGTTTTGAAGTTCGCAGATTATTTTGGTGCTATAGGCAACCAATATTCATGGACTTCACCGAGGAGCAGCCACCGATGACCGAAATCGCCAGCCCGACCGCCCCGCACATCCTGATGGCATCGATGCCCGCGGCGGGCCACGTGTATCCGCATTTGGAAGTGATTCGTGCCCTGGTCGCGGCCGGGTACCGGGTCACCTATCTGATCGGTGCGGGTTTCAAAGAGGTCGTCGAAGCCACGGGTGCCGATTTCCTGGGCTACGACAGCGCATTTCCCCGGCTGGGCGGCGCCACCAAGGCGGCGGACGATTCGGCCGGGGCGGCACCGGAACTCGCGGCGGACTTGCAGAAACTCAACCCGGCGCTGGGCATGGTGTTCATGGCCAATGACACTGCGGCGATGCTGCCGGTGCTCAAGGAACTCTTCGAATCGGATCGGCCGGATCTGGTGCTTTTCGGTTCGGGCGCACCGGCTGCCGGGATCTTCGCCGAGAAAATGGGCGCACCGGCAGTTGCCATGGTTCCCGCCTTCGCCTCCTGGGACGGCGCGGAAGCGGAGATGCTCAAGCGGATGGGCGGCGTCGACATGAGCGATCCCCGGTTGCTCGAGGCAAAGGAGCGTCTGCAACAGAGTTTGGACGGCTACGGGTTGGGCGAATTCAGCCACCGGATTGGCTTCAACTCCAATCCGGACCAGGCGCTGGTGTTCATTCCGGAAGCATTGCAGCCGCATCCGGAGAAGGTCGACCGAAGCGTCTACCATTTTGCGGGGGCGGCGATCAGTGATTCGCAGAGCGATGCGGATTGGGATCTGCCGTCCGGGCAGAAGATCATGTTGATTTCGTTGGGTTCCACGTTCACTCGGAACGTGCCGTTTTACCGGGCGTGCATGGAGGCGTTCGGCGGGCTGGCCGGATGGCATGTGGTGCTGCAGATCGGGCCGCTCACCACGGTCGAGGAGCTGGGCGAGATACCGGCGAACGTCGAAGTGCATCATTGGCTGCCGCAAGTGGCGATCCTGAAGCGGGCCGATGTTTTCCTCACCCACGCCGGGATGGGCGGTTCGCGTGAGGGGCTCGCTTTGGGCGTGCCGATGATCGCGGCGCCGCAAGCCGTGGACCAGTTCCAGAATGCGGACTCCCTGGTCGCTGCCGGAGTCGCGGTCAAGGTCGACGGATTCGAGGTGACTGCCTCCGAGTTGCGCGCCGCTTTGGCCGCGGTGCAGCAGCCGGCGATCCGCGAACGCTCGCGGGAGATCGCCCGGGAGATGGCAGAGCAGGACGGCGTCCGATTCAGCCTGGAGTTCATCGCCTCGCTGCTGGCTGACAAAGTAGCGGTCTAGCGTCGCCCACGGCGTCCAAATAATGGACATGCCGTCCGAGGGTTGGAAGTTTCCGGTGCCCACGGGTCTACGATGACTAGATCATTGAGGACGCGGCAGCCTCGCAGCATGGATTCCGGGGGGAGTCCGATACGCGCGTGGCTGTCTTTAGTGGAAAGCTCGCAGCCATGTCGACAGCAAAAACCGAAATACCCCAGGCGAACACACGAGGGCGTGTGATCGTAGCAAGTCTGATCGGAACCTCGATCGAGTTTTACGACTTTTACGTCTACGCGACCGCTGCAGTTCTGGTGTTCCCCAAGCTGTTCTTCCCCAATGCCGACGACGTCACGCAACTGCTCAGTTCCTTCGCGGTGTTCGGCGTGGCCTTCGTGGCCCGGCCACTGGGCTCGATCCTGTTCGGCCACTTCGGCGACCGGTTCGGACGCAAGGGGACCTTGGTCGCGTCACTGCTCACCATGGGCGTGGCGACGTTCCTGATCGGCTGTCTGCCGACCGCGCAGGTTCCGGGCTGGGAATTCTGGGCCCCGGCCCTGCTCGTGGTATTCCGCTTCGCCCAGGGCTTGGCGCTGGGCGGCGAGTGGAGCGGTGCGGCCTTGCTGGCCACGGAAAACGCGCCGCGGAACAAGCGTGCGATCTACGGCACTTTCCCGCAGCTCGGCGCGCCGATCGGTTTCATCCTGGCGAATCTGTTGTTCCTGGTGCTCAACGTCACGCTGCCGGCGGACGCTTTCGCGGCTTGGGGCTGGCGGATTCCGTTCCTGGCCAGCGCAGTGATGGTGGTGATCGGCCTCTACGTCCGGCTCAAATTGGTGGAGACGCCGGCCTTCCAAAAAGTCGTCGACCAAGGCGAAGTCTCCAAGCTTCCGATCGGCCGGGTTTTCCGGACCAGCTGGTGGCAGGTCATCCTCGGCACCTTCATCATGCTGGCGACCTATGTGCTGTTCTACCTGATGACGACCTTCACCCTGACCTTCGGCACCACCGCGGCCAGCCTGGATGCGGCCAAGGCGGCGGCAGAGAAGGCCGGCAAACCGATGAGCCAAACCGCGATTGAAGCCTTCGTGCCGGGTCTGGGCTACAGCCGCAACGACTTCCTGCTGATGTTGATCATCGGCGTGGTGTTCTTCGGCATCTTCACCTTGGTCGCCGGGCCGATGGCGGAAAAGTACGGGCGCCGCAAGTCGCTTCTGGTGGTCACCGGGTTGATCTTCCTGTTCGGGCTCTGTTTCGTGCCCTTGGTGGCAGGCGGCTTCGTCGGTGCGATGGCCTGGCTGATCATCGGGTTCACCCTGATGGGGCTGACCTTCGGCCCGATGGGCGCGTTCCTACCGGAACTCTTCCCGACCAATGTGCGCTATACCGGTTCTGCGGTGAGCTACAACCTCGCCAGCATTCTGGGTGCCGCCGTCGCCCCGTTCATCGCGGTGGCCCTGTGGCAAGCAGCGCAGGGGAGTACCTGGCTGGTCGGCGTGTATCTGAGTTCGATGGCGGTGCTGACCCTGATTGCGCTCTACCTGTCCAAGGAGACCAAGGACGCCGACCTGGTGGCGCAGTCCAGCTAGCCGACTTCCCCGGAAAAGGCGCGGGGTCGGTGGAGTGCTTCCGGTGCGCCGGGTCAGTCTTCGATGGTGGCGATGACCGAGCCGGCGGAGACCGTGTCGCCAGCTGAGGCGGAGAGGCCGTGAACCGTGCCGGCGCGGTGCGCGGTGAGCGGCTGTTCCATCTTCATCGCCTCGAGCACCACGATCAAATCGCCTTCGGCGACCGCATCGCCATCGGCCACCGCGACCTTGACGATGGTGCCCTGCATCGGCGAAGTCAGGGCATCGCCGTCGGCGTTGCTCGCGGTCGCGCCCCGGGCCCGGCCCGATTTTTTGGGCTTGGCCTTGGCCGCCGAGGCGCGTCCGGCTGCGGCCAGCGAGGCGGGCAGGACCACCTCGAGCCGTTTGCCGCCCACCTCGACCGTGACGCGTTGCCGCTCGCCGTCGTCGTCCGTTTCGGCCGGCGCGCCCGGTACGAAGGCGGGCAGATCGTTCACGAACTCGGTCTCGATCCAGCGGGTGTGCACACTGAACGGTTCGCTCGTGAAAGCCGGATCGCTGACCACCGCGCGGTGGAACGGCAGCACCGTGGGCATGCCGAGGATCTCCATCTCGGCCAGGGCGCGGCGCGAACGTTCGAGCGCCTGTTGCCGGGTCGCTCCGGTGATGATCAACTTGGCCAGCATCGAGTCGAAATTGCCGCCGATCACCTCGCCGGCTTCGATCCCGGAATCCACCCGGACGCCCGGACCGGTGGGCAGTTTCAGGGTCTCCACGGTGCCCGGGGCGGGCATGAAATTCCGTCCCGGATCCTCTCCGTTGATCCGGAACTCGAGTGAATGGCCGCGTACTTGCGGATCGCCGTAACCCAACTCCTCGCCGCGGGCCAGCCGGAACTGTTCGCGGACCAGGTCCAGGCCGGTGACTTCTTCGGAGACCGGGTGTTCCACTTGCAGCCGGGTGTTCACCTCGAGGAACGAAATCACCCCGTCCTGGCCGACCAGGAACTCGCAGGTTCCGGCGCCTTGGTACTCGGCTTCTTTCAAGATGGCCTTGGACGCGGCGTACAGGCGCGCGTTCTGCTCTTCGCTCAGGAAAGGCGCCGGTGCCTCCTCGACGAGCTTTTGGTTCCGACGCTGCAACGAGCAATCCCGGGTGGAGACCACCACGACATTTCCATGCGCATCGGCCAGGCACTGGGTTTCCACGTGCCGGGGCGAGTCCAGGAAGCGTTCCACGAAGCATTCGCCGCGGCCGAAGGCGGCTACTGCCTCGCGCACGGCGGATTCGTAGGATTCCGCGATGTCCGCCCGGTCCCGGACCACTTTGATACCGCGTCCGCCGCCGCCGTAGGCGGCTTTGATCGCCAAGGGGAGACCGAATTCGTCGGCGAAGTCGAGGACTTCCTGGGTGTTCTGCACCGGGTCCTTGGTGCCCGGCACCAAGGGTGCGCCGACCTTTTCCGCGATATGCCGGGCCTGGACTTTATCGCCCAATTTCGAAATCGCGGCAGGCGGCGGGCCGATCCAGGTCAGGCCAGCATCGATCACCCGTTGCGCGAACTCGGCGTTCTCCGACAAGAAGCCGTAACCCGGGTGCACGGCATCGGCACCGGAGCGCCGTGCGGCGTCGAGGATTTTGTCCATCACCAGATACGATTCGGCGGCGCTCTGCCCACCCAGGGCCCACGCCTCATCGGCCAGTCGGACGTGCAGGGCATCGCGGTCAGGCTCGGCATAGACCGCGACCGAGGCGATGCCTTCGTCCCGGGCGGCACGGATGACGCGGACGGCGATTTCGCCGCGATTGGCGATCAAGACCTTGGTGATAGTGGGCACAAAGACTCCTTCTTCTCACCCTGGAGCCTATCGGTTTTGGGAGGGTCTCGCGCATAGACCATGCTCATTCTGCGGGTTATTCCCGGGTTTTTTGTAGGGAGTCTACAAAAGCCCGGAAATCCTCCAGATCAATCGGAGTGCGCTGCCGGTTCGAACCCGTCGACCAACCCGGACTGGACCAGAAAACCTACCCCGTCCGGGGCCTTCACCGGGAACCCGCTGCCCTGTCTAGCCGACGGTTGCGGGCCGCGGCCAGAACTCCGTGATGCTCATCCCGTGCTGCGCCAGCAGCTCGCGCAGGGTCGAAACCGACAAGCCGACGACGGCGTGCGGATCGCCGTCGACTCCGGTGACGAACGCGCCGCCCAAACTGTCGATGGTGAACGAGCCGGCCACCTCCAACGGTTCGCCGGTGGCGACATAAGCGTCGATTTCGGCTTCGGACATCGGGGCGAAATGCACCGTGGCCGAGGCCAGCGCACCCACGCCGGCACCGCCGACGCCGCTGCGGTTGTCCACCAGCCAGTGCCCGGTGTGCAGCACCCCGGAACGGCCGCTCAGCTCGGTGATCCGCTGCTTCGCCACCGCGGCGAGGTGCGGTTTGCCGTACGCGACGCCGTCGAATTCGAACACCGAATCACAGCCCAGGACCAGGGCCCCGGCGGCCTCCGGCAGTGCGGACACGGCTTCGGCCTTGGCCCGGGCCAGGAGCAGGGCGGTTTCCTGCGGGCTGGGCTCTCCGGCTGCCGCAGTCGCCGCGTCTTCGTCCACCGCAGAGACCATGACCGTGTGCTGGATCCCGGCCTGGCCGAGCAGCGCGGTGCGCGCCGGGGAGGCCGAGCCGAGGATCAATCGCGCAGTCACCAGGCTTGTTGCACGTTCTGCGGCATGGCCGGAGCCTGCGGTTGTTGCGGTGTCTGCGGGTTCGCGGCCAGATAGGCGGATTGGCCGGTGGCCCCGGGCTCGCCTTCGGCGAGCGGGATCACATAGGCGGCGGTTCCGTACGCGCAGACCTCGGTCCAGGTCTGCCCCATCTCGGACGTGTCGAATCGCATCGCGATGATCGCGTTGGCACCCTTTTGCTGAGCCTCCGCAACCATCCGGTTCATCACTTCGTGGCGGCTTTCGTAGAGCGCCTTGGTCATTTCCGGCAATTCACCGCCGCCCAGTGAGCGGAAGCCGGCGGTGATGTTCGCGCCGATGTTCCTGGCCCGGACGGTCAAGCCCATCACTTCGCCGAAAATCGCATCGATTTTGTAGCCTGGAACGTCATTGCTGGTGACGATGATCATGGATGCCCCTTTGAACGTGGAAAACCTCGCAAGTCAGCGTATCCCAGGGCCGCCGCGATGCCCTAGGAAATTTTCCGGGTCCAGGCTGTGCGGTTACTGTTGGTGTCCGGGCGCCACCGGTTCGGCCGCGTGGCTGCGGGCCTCGTCGCTGCGGTCGTCATCCGCGAACGGGGTGCCGGTGCGTGGTGCGTTGTACAGTGCCAGATCCAGGATGCCTTGGCGTTTGGCCACCAGAGTCGGGACCAGCGCCTGGCCTGCGACGTTGACCGCGGTGCGGCCCATGTCCAGGATCGGATCGATCGCCAGCAGCAAGCCGACGCCGGCCAACGGCAGCCCCAGGGTGGACAAGGTCAGGGTGAGCATCACCACGGCCCCGGTAGTGCCGGCGGTGGCTGCGGAGCCCAGAACCGAGACCAGCACGATCAGCAGATACTGCCCGAAGTCCAGGTTGATGCCGAAGAATTGCGCCACGAAGATCGCCGATATGGCCGGATAAATCGCCGCGCAGCCGTCCATCTTGGTGGTCGAACCGAGCGGCACCGCGAACGAGGCGTAACCGCTGGGCACACCGAGATTGCGCTCGGTGACCCGCTGGGTCAGCGGCATGGTGCCCACTGAGGAGCGTGAGACGAAGCCCAGTTGCACGGCGGGCCAGACGCCGGAGAAGTATTGTTTGATGCTCAGGCCGTGGCCGCGCACCAGGACCGGGTAGACCACGAAGAGCACCAAGGCCAAGCCGAGGTAGATCGCGACGGTGAATTTGCCCAGGGATCCGATGGTGTCCCAGCCGTAGCTCACCACTGCGTTGCCGATCAGCCCGACGGTGCCCAGGGGCGCCAGCCGGATGATCCACCAGAGTACTTTCTGGATCACGGCGAGTGCCGAGGCCGTGAAATTCAAGAACGGTTCGGCTTTGGCGCCGACTTTCAGCGCGGCGATGCCGATCGCGATCGCGATGACCAGGATCTGCAGGACATTGAAGCTGACCGAGGTGCTGACTGCGCCGCCGTCGGACACGGAGGACGAAGCGCCCAGGCCCAGGAAGTTCTTCGGCACCAGGCCGGTCAGGAAGGACCACCAGTCGCCGGTCTTGCCTTTGTAATCGGCGGGGGCCTGCTGTCCGGTACCGGATCCCGGCTGGAACAGCACGCCCAAGGCGATGCCGATGAGCACCGCGATGAACGAGGTGATCGCAAACCAGACCAGGGTGTTCCAGGCCAGCCGTGCGGCGTTGGAGACCTGGCGCAGATTCGCGATGGAGCTGACCACCGCGGTGAACACCAATGGCACGACGGCGGCTTGCAGCAGGTAGACGTAGTTGCTGCCGAGTGTGGCCAGGGTGCTGGAGAGCCCGTTCGGCGAGGACTTGCTGGCGCCGAGCGAACGGGCCAGCAGGCCCAGGACCAATCCGAGGATCAGGGCGGCGATGATTTGGAAACCGAAAGACGAGGCCCAACGGGGCAGTCTCCAGCCGGATGCGATGCGATGCGGGGCGGTAGTCACCAGGAAACGGTAGGCGGGGCGATTCCTGAATGCCAGCTGTGATTGCGGAATATGACGTTTCCGCGTTCGGGATACGTCGAGTGGCCAGTTCTGCAGGCTATTCGGGCTTCGAAGCCTGCAGAACTGGCCACTCGACGCGGGGGCTCAGCCGAGCAGCGCCTGCTTGAGCACATCCAGCGGCAGACCGCCCAGGTTCAGTGCTTCAGTGTGGAACGCCTTTACGTCGAAAGCCTCGCCTTCGCGCTTTTCCCGCTCGGCGCGGATTTCCTCCCAGAGCTTTTGGCCGACCTTGTACGACGGCGCCTGGCCCGGCCAGCCGAGGTAGCGCAAGTACTCGAAGTTGAGCTGGCCTTCGGACATGTCGAGATTGGCTTGCAGGAATTCCCGACCGCTTTCCGGGGTCCAGGTGCCGGTGCCCCAGCGTTCCGGGATTTCCAGTTCCAGGTGCACGCCGATGTCGAAGACCACCCGGGCGGCGCGGGTGCGCTGCCCGTCCAGCATGCCCATTTTGTCGCCCGGATCGGCGAGGTAGCCGAGCTCGTCCATCAGCCGTTCGGCGTACAGCGCCCAGCCTTCGCCGTGCCCGGAGACCCAGCAGAGGTTGCGCCGCCACATGTTCAGCAACCCGCTCTGGTACGCGGCCGTGGCGCACTGCAAGTGGTGGCCGGGCACGCCTTCGTGGTAAACCGTGCTGACCTCGCCCCACGTGGTGAAGGAGTCTTCGCCTTCCGGTACGGACCACCACATCCGGCCCGGACGGGAGAAGTCGTCACTGGGCGGGGTGTAGTAGACGCCGCCGTCCTGGGTCGGTGCAATCATGCATTCGAGCTTTTTCATGATTTCCGGGATCTCGAAATGCACGTCGGCGAGTTCCCGCACCGCAGTATCGGAGAGCTCCTGCATCCAGGACTGCAGGGCGTCCGTGCCGTGCAGCTGGCGGGCCGGGTCGTGGTTCAGGATCGCTTTGGCTTCGGCGATGCTTGCGCCGGGCTTGATCTGCTCGGCCACCGCTTCCTGCTCGGCGATCAGCCGGTCGAGTTCGGCGACGCCCCAACGATAGGTCTCTTCCAGGTCCACGGTCGCGCCGAGGAAACTGCGCGAGGCGAGCGCATAGCGTTCGCGTCCTACGGCGTCCTTCTCCGGCGCTGCCGGGAGCAGCTCGGTTTCCAGGAAGTTGGCCAGTTTGCGGTAGCCGGCTTTGGCTTTTTCCGCACCTTCGTGCAGATCGCCGCGCAGTTCGTCTCCCACTCCGGTGCCGGCAACCAGCTGGTCGAAGAAGCCGCCGTCTTCGGCGTAGCGATTGGCTTGTTCGATGACGATCTTGACCTGCCGGGCGGCGGCGACCTTGCCGTCGGCCCGGGCCGCGGAGAGGGATTCGAGATATCCCCCGATCGCCGCTGGGACGTTGGCCAACCGGCCCGCAATGTGCCCCCATTGTTCTGCGGTCTCGGTGGGCATCAGATCGAAGATCGCCCGGATCTCCTGGGTCGGTGAGGCGATGTTGTTCAGATCGGCTAGCGTCCAGCCGGTTTCATACGTCTCGATTTCCAGGCCGAGCCGTTCGCGCATGGCGGCCAGGGTCACCCGGTCGACGTCGTCGACGGGCTGCAGCGTGGCGAGCCGGGCCAGCGTCTGTTCGGCCAGCGCGTGCAGGGCGGCCAGTCCTACGGGGGAGTAGTCGTGGTATTCGGTTTCATGGCCCGGGATACCAAGGGTGGTGGCGAGATCCGGGAGCAAGTCGAAGAGTTGCCGGCTGTATGCTTCGGCGGCTTCATCGATGGCGGACGGGGTGCGAGTTGGTTTGGTGTTCTCAGTCACACTGCGAGCATATTCGGCACCGCCGGTTTGAGATAGTCAGACGGCTTTCGGATAGCCGTTTGGCGGCCAAGCGGCTATCCGAAACGCAAGACGCTATCCGAAACGGTGTCTCGGTTGGGGCGTCTGCTTAGCGCCAGGCGCTGCGGCGCCAGGACCCGGGGCCGGGGGCCGGTGCCAACCGCAACCGATTGCGGCGAGCCCAGCTGCGTCCGGAGCTCGCCGAGCCGGCGTCGTCGTCGGATTCGGACTCCGGGCCGCCGGCCAAAGCGAGTACGACGGCGGTCAGCGCCGCGAGTTCGACGGCATCCGGATCGCCTTTCGCCACCTGGAACAGCGGCGTATCGGGGGCGTCCTCAAGCAGCGAAGGTTGGGATGGGCTGGGGATCATAGCGGAATGTTCCCGTGTTTCTTGGCCGGCAGCGCGGCACGCTTGTCACGCAATGCGCGCAAGCCGCGGATCAGTTTCAGCCGGGTCTCCGAAGGCGCGATCACCGCGTCGACGTAGCCGAGTTGCGCGGCCTGGTACGGGTTGAGCAATTCTTCTTCGTACTGCTGGATCAGCTCGGCGCGCAGTGCTTCGGCGTCGTCGGCGGCGGCCAGTTCCCGGCGGTACAGGATGTTCACCGCGCCCTGGGCGCCCATCACGCCGATCTGCGCGGTGGGCCAGGCCAGGTTCAAGTCGGCACCGAGTTTCTTCGAGCCCATCACGATGTAGGCGCCGCCGTAGGCTTTGCGGGTGATCACGGTCAACTTGGGCACCGTGGCTTCGGCGTAGGCGTAGAGCAGCTTCGCGCCGCGGCGGATGATGCCCTGGAACTCCTGGTCCTTTCCGGGCAGGAACCCGGGCACATCGACCAAGGTCAGGATCGGGATGTTGAAGGCGTCGCAGTGCCGCACGAAGCGCGCGGCCTTTTCCGAGGCGTTGATGTCCAGGGTTCCGGCGAACTGCATCGGCTGGTTCGCCACCACGCCCACGGTCTGCCCTTCGACCCGGCCGTAGCCGATCATCACGTTCGGCGCGTACAACGACTGCATCTCCAGGAAATGCCCGTCGTCGACGATGCTTTCGACCAGGGTGCGCATGTCGTAGGGCTGATTCGCCGAATCCGGGATCAGCGTGTCCAAGGCGAGGTCGGCCTCGTCGAGTTCGAGTTCCTGGTCGTGTTCGGTGGGCGGCGCTTCGGAAAGGTTGTTCGAGGGCAGGAAGTCGAGCAGCTCGCGGACGAATTCGATGGCGTCGGTTTCGTCCGCGGCCAAGTAGGTCGACGTGCCCGTGGTGGCATTGTGCTGGCGCGCGCCGCCGAGCGTCTCCATGTCCACGTCTTCGCCGGTGACGGTTTTGATCACATCGGGTCCGGTGATGAACATGTGCGAGGTCTTGTCCACCATCACCACGTAATCGGTGAGCGCGGGCGAGTAGGCCGCACCGCCGGCCGAAGGCCCCATGATGATCGAAATCTGCGGCACTACGCCCGAGGCATGCACGTTGTTGCGGAAAATATCCGCGAACATCGCCAGCGAGGCCACGCCTTCCTGGATCCGGGCGCCGCCGCCGTCCAGAATGCCGACCACCGGGCAGCCGTTGCGCAAGGCGAATTCCTGGACTTTGACGATTTTCTCGCCGTTGACCTGGCTGAGCGATCCGCCGTATACCGAGAAATCCTGGCTGTAGACGGCGACCAGACGACCGTCCACGGTGCCGTAGCCGGAGACCAGACCATCACCGAGCGGCTTCTTCTTCTCCATCCCGAAGGCGCTGGAGCGGTGCACGGCCAAGGCGTCGAACTCGACGAAGGAATCGGGGTCCATCAAAAGCTCGATGCGTTCGCGCGCGGTGTGCTTGCCCCGGGCGTGCTGTTTCTCGATCGCTTCCGGACCTGAAGGCTGGGCCGCCTGCGCGATCCGATCACGGAAATCGGCGATCTTGCCCGCGGTGGTGGTCAGGTCATGGCTCATGCGTTCGGTTCCGCCTCGTGATCGACTCGAATTTAGCTGTTTCCTCTAAATCAAACCCTAGTTTAGTCAGCCGCCGATTGGGGGCAGATGTAGAAAACCTACAAAAATACGAAGCACATCATGGCAAGTTACTGGGCGGTAACGCATTCGCAATATCCGGTTTACCCTGAAACCGCGCCCGGACACCGAGTCTCCGGTGCAACACCCGGGCGGCGTGCTCCGAGCCGCGCATCACCGCGCCGGCCCGGTCCGCAGCTCCACAACCGCGCCCAGATAGGATCGAGGCATGAATCTTCCGGCCCAGGAATCGCGGCAAGCCCTTGACGCCGAACGGCTGCGGGCGGAACTCACTGCGCCGCGCGGCCCGTTGGGCCGGTTCGAATGGGCGGCGCAGACCGGTTCGACCAACACCGACCTGGCCGAGGCCGCCAGCCGCGACCCCGATGCCTGGCCGGATTTGAGCCTGCTCACCGTCGAAGCCCAGCAATCCGGCAAGGGCCGTTTGGAGCGGCCCTGGAAGACCCCGGTAGGCGGCGCCCTGGCGATCAGCCTGGTACTCCGGCCGAGCGGGGTTCCGGTGGACTCTTTGGCCTGGCTCTCCATGCTGAGTGCGGTCGCAGTCTGCCGCACGCTCCGGCCGGCCGGCGTCGACGCGTGGATCAAGTGGCCCAACGACGTGCTCGCCGTCGATGCGGCCGGCCAGGCCAAGAAGATCTGCGGCATCCTGGCGCAGTTGGTGCTGCTGCCCGGACGGGATCCGGCGGTGGTCCTGGGCACCGGGATCAACGTTTCGCAGGATCGGGCGGAATTGCCCACGGAAACCTCGACCTCCTTGCTGGTCGAAGGAAGCCGGATTCTGGACCGGAATATCCTGTTGCAGGAATATGTCCGGAACTTCACGGCCGGCTATCAGCGTTTCGTCGCGGCCGGCGGAAATCCGCAACGCCAGTCCGAAGGCTTCCCGGCGTTGGCGCAAGAAGTCGCTTCGATGATGCTCACGCTGGGCCAACAGGTACGCGCCGAGCTGCCGGACGGCAGCTACCGCTATGGCCGGGCCAGCGGAATCGATGCCCAGGGGGCGCTGCTGATCACCGATCCCGAGGGTACCAGCGTGGCGGTTTCCGCAGCCGATGTGGTGCACTTGCGCCGGGCTGACGCGCAAGGCATCGGTTATGCGTAATTGGCTGGTGCCCGGCGAGCAGGTGATCGTGCTCAGCCGGCCGCAGGCCAAGCGGCTCGCCTGGCCGGCCGTGGTCATGATCCTGCTGCCCACGGTCTTGGGCGTGGCGTCCGCCTGGTTGAGCCGGGCCCGTTGGGCTCCCGGCTGGGAACCGTGGCGGCCCACGGTGAGCCTGCTCGCGGGCCTCGTGGTGCTGGTGATCCTGCTGTTCTACCCGGTTCGCAAGTATCTGCAGTGGCTGGCCACCAAATACATCCTCACCAGCCGCCGGTTGGTGCTGCGCAGCGGGATCCTGGTCCGCAGGCATCAGGACATCCCGTTGTTCTCGGTGCGAACGCTCAGCGTTCGCCAAGGCGTCCTGCAGCGAATATTTCGCTCCGGGAATATAACCTTGGTTTCGGGGATCGACGACGCGGTCCGGGTCCGGGACGTGCCCGAAGTCCTGAAGTTCAAAAACCTGGCGCTCGAGGCGATCGCGGAGCTGCCGCATTCGGCGCTGCTCGGCGATGATGCGCGGGCTCCTGACCCGGCGGCAGGCCAGTATCCGGGCGAACCGCGTCCGGCCGACCGCTACCGGATTGATCCGTTCGCCGGCGACGCCGGACGAACCAGGGATGCAGAAGGAGGGGAACGTTTTGGAACCGAGCCATACGGGCGCTGAGCCGGCCGATGCGTTCCTGCCGCAGAATCTGAGCGGGCCGGAGGACGCACCGGCCGATGCCGAGGAACCGGCCGCCGCGCCGAGCCTCGCGGAACAGACGCCCCCGGACGGTGCGGTGCCCAGCGCGCTGCGGCGCGACGTCCGGGCGTTGGAGGCGCAACTGCTCGGCGGCGAGCGCAGTTTGCACCGGCGCGAGGTGGCCGCCTCCGCGGGGGTCTCGCTGCTCTCCGCCCGGAAGATCTGGCGCGCTCTGGGTTTCCCCAACCTCGGTGATGCGGACAAGGCCTTCACCCCGAATGACGAAGTGGCCTTGCGCCGGATCATCGACTTGGTCCGGGCCGGCAAACTGACCGAGGATGCGGCGATTTCGCTCACCCGCGCGGTCGGCCAGATGACCGATCGGATCGTGGTCTGGCAGGTCGAAGCGATGGTGGAGGACCTGGTGGCGGCCCGCGGGCTCAGCGATGCCCAGGCGAGGCAGGAACTGGTCACGATCCTGCCCGAGCTGGTCGAACCGCTGCAGGAGATGCTGGTCTACGCCTGGCGGCGCCAGCTCGCCGCGGGAGTGCAGCGGATGGCGGTCCGGGCGCAGTCCGGATTGGATGCGAGCGAAGAGGGCCGCGACGGCGACGAAGACGATGCGCCGTTGCCGTTGGCCCGGGCCGTCGGTTTCGCGGATCTGGTCAGCTACACCGCACTGTCCCGGCGGATGAACGAAAAGACGCTCGCCCAATTGGTGCAGCGCTTCGAGAACAAATGCGCGGAGATCATTTCGGTGGGCGGCGGCCGGCTGATCAAGACCATCGGCGACGAAGTCCTGTACACCGCGGAGACCCCGGTGGCCGGCGCGGAGATCTCGCTCGCCTTGGCCCAGGCCTTCGACGACGACGAGTTGCTTCCGCAAGCCAGGGTGTCGATGGTCTGGGGCCGGATCCTGTCCCGACTGGGCGACATCTACGGGCCCACCGTCAATTTGGCCGCGCGGTTGACTGCGTTGGCGGAGCCCGGCACGGTGCTGGTCGACGACGTCACGGCGGCTTCGCTGGCCGACGACGACAGATACGTGTGCCAGCCCCTGCCGGAGCAGAACATCCGCGGTTTCGGCGACGTCCGGCCGATTCTGCTCAGCCGTGGCCGCGGCACCGGTTTGGTCCTGGACTGAGCTTCCCGCGCCGGGAGGCGTTCCCGGCCGCCGGACGGGCCGATGGGGAGTTGTCCCCATTGCACCGAACCTGCCCTTGGGGGCAGACTGGTAGCCGGTGTTAGTCCAAGGTATAGGCGAACCTTGGCCGAGCACCACGGGGCAAGCAATCCGAGGAAGTTCTGACCTGATATGACATTGGCGAGTATTTCGAAGAGTTTGAAGGGGCGTTCCCGGCTCATCACGGCGAGTTCGCTGACCGTGGCCGGCGCCGTCGTGGTGGCCGGCGCGGTGATCTATCCGGGATTCACCACTGCCGATGTCAATCTCAACGACGGCGGGATCTGGGTCACCAACCGGAGCAAGAACCTGGTCGGGCACCTGAACTACCAGTCGAAAACGCTCGACGGCGGGTTCACCGCGACCTCGCAGGGCTTCGACGTGTTGCAGCAGGCCAGCAACGTTTTCATGGACAATGACTCGGGTTCGGTGCTGGCCGGCGTGGACGTGCCGGAGATGGCCTTGCAACCGGAGACCAAGCTCGGCGGCAGCAAACAGGTGACACTCGGCACCGGCGTGCTCGCCCTGGTGGACAAGAGCAAGAAGCGGGTCTGGGCGACCAATGCGGCCACCGCCGGGTCTTTCGACGACAAGAACAGCAAACCGTTGTTGGACAATCTGGCCAATCCGGCCGCCGTCGTCGGATTCGACGACACGGTGTATGCGGTGGACGGCAAGGGCGGCAAGCTCACCACCGCGACCCTGGACGCCAACGGCGCGGTGCAGGAACAACGAACCAGCACCATCGAGGGGCTGGACACCGACGCGAACCTGCAGATCACCGTGGTCGGCGGCAAACCGGTGGTTTTCGACGCCAGTGCGGCGAAGCTGTACCTGCCCGGGAACAAGACGGTATCCGTGGACCAGGCCAGGGGCGCGCTCTTGCAGCAACGCGGCGCGGACGCCCCGTTCGTGGCGATCGGCACCGCGAAGGGGCTGATCGAACAACCGCTGGACGGCTCCGCCGCGAGGACTTTCGAGCTGCCGGCCACCGGTACGCCGGCAGCCCCGGTGCAGCAGTCCGGCTGCGTGCACATGGCCTGGGGCGGGGCCAACAAATACCTGCGTTACTGCGAAGGCAGCGACAACCAACTGCAGGATGTGCCCAAGACCGTACCCGGCGCGCAATTCGCCTTCCGGCAGAACCGGGACATCGTGGTGCTCAACGACGTCACGGCCGGCACCGTCTGGCTGGTCAACAAGTCGATGGTCATCGTGGACAATTGGCAGGATCTGGAGACCCAGACCAAAAACAGCCTCGACGCGCAGAAGGATTCTGCGGATCCGAATTTCGTGAACACGTTGCCGGACCGGTCCAAACCGAACCGGCCGCCGAATGCGGTCGCGGACGAATTCGGCGTCCGGGCCGGCAAGACCACGCTGTTGCCGGTGCTCTACAACGATTCGGACCCCGACGGCGACCTGCTCACCGTGGAGCCGCCCAAAGAGCAACCCGCGATCGGCCAGCTGCAGACCGTTTACGGCGGCACCGGGCTGCAGCTGACCGTACCCGCGAACACCGGCATCGGCTCCGGGCAATTCGGCTACACGGCGGTCGACGGGCGGGGCGGCACCGCAGTGGCCCCGGTGTCGATCCGGGTGGTCCCGGACGCGGAGAATTCCCCGCCGGAACTCAAACGCGCCACGACGCTGGTGCTGGAGCAGGGCCAATCGATGACGCAGAACATCCTCAGCGACTGGCTGGATCCGGACGGCGACGACATCTTCTTGACCGCGGCCACCTCCGACGACGGCTCGGCCCAACTGAAGACCACGCCGGACGGCGTGCTGACGTACTCGGATCTGGGCCAGGGCGCCGGGATCAAGACCATCACGGTGACGGTTTCCGACAGCCGGGCGCAGACCCAGAAACAGCTCACGGTCAACGTGAAACCGGCCGGTTCGGTGCCGCCGATCGCCAACGCGGACTTCGTCCGGACCACCGTGGGCCAGGAAATCACCATCGCCCCGCTCAAAAACGACATCGATCCTTCCGGCCAGGGTTTGCGGCTGAGCAGCATCGAGCGGACCAATACCGCGGAGATCTCGAATCCGGCGGACAACGGCACCTTCACCTTCAAGAGCAACACCGCGGGCCAGATCTACCTGGTCTACCAGGTCAGCAACGGCCCGCAGAGTTCCACCGGACTGATCCGGGTCGACGTCGCCGAAGCGCAGGACCAGAGCCCGCCGATCGCGGTCAAGGATTTGGCGTTGCTGCCCTCCGGCGGTTCGACGCTGGTCGACGTGCTCGGCAACGATACCGATCCGGGCGGCGGAGTCCTGGTGGTCAAATCGGTCACCGCGCCGAAGGGCGCCGCGATTTCGGCGACCGTGCTCGATCACAATGTGGTCAAAATAGTGGATTTGCGCGGTCTGACCGGAACCGCGGAACTCAGTTACGTGGTCTCCAACGCCTACGGTTCCAGTACCGGCCAGATCAGCGTGCTGCCGATTCCCAAGCCGGCGAAACTCGCGCCGCCGGTGACCAAACCGGATGAAGCCACGGTGCGGGTGGGCGATGTCGTGAACATCCCGGTGCTCGCTAACGATTTCGACCCCAATGGGCAACCGCTCAAATCGCCGCAGATCGTCCAGGCGCCGGACGCCGCGAGCGGCAAGTTGTTCGTGGACCAGGACCAGCTGCGCTTCGTCGCAGGCGAGGCCCCGGGGACCGTGAACGCGGTGTACAAGGTCTACAACGGACTGGACAGCGGCTCTCCGCAGTTCGACTCGAGCACGGTCACGATCCGGATTCTGCCCGCGGACGGCGGGCGCAATCAGGCTCCGGTGCCCAAAGCGCTCACCGGCCGCGTGATCGCCGGTTCCACGGCGAAGATCCAAGTCCCGCTGGACGGCATCGATCCGGACGGCGACTCGGTGCAATTGGTCGGCGTGGAGCAGGCGCCGAAGCTGGGCACCGCGCTGCTCGGCAGCAATTACCTGCAATACAGTGCGGCGGCCAGCTCGGCCGGCACCGATGTGTTCAGCTACCGGGTCCGGGACCGGCTCGGTGCTGAAGCCGTCGCGACGGTGCGGGTGGGCGTCGCCCCGGCCGAGGTGCAGAACCACCCGCCGGTGGCCGCTGACGACGTGATTTCGATGCGCCCTGGCCGCAACGTCTCACTCGACGTGCTGCTCAACGACTCCGATCCGGACGGAAACGCGCTGCGCGTCGATCCGGACCGCTTCGAAGGCCCCCAGGAGATGAATCCGCGGATGAGCGAACAGGGCCGGGTGATCCTGACCTCGCCGAAAGATCCTGGCATCTACACGATGAACTACACGATCACCGACGGCGCCGCGACGTCGAACGCCAATATCAAGATGACGGTGAGCCCGGAGGCCCCGTTGAAAGCTCCGATCGCCCGCGACGACCACGTCACGGAGCAGGAGACCCTCGGCAAAACGGCGGTAGACGTTCCGGTGCTCAAAAACGACGAGGATCCGGACGGTACCGTCGAAGAACTCAAACTCGAGGTCGATCCGGGCAACCCGACTGCCACGGTCACCGGTACCCGCACGATCAAGGTCGATCTGGCCCAGGACGCCCAGGTGATCCCGTACACGGTCACCGATGTGGACAACAACAAGGCCACCGCGCTGATCTGGGTGCCGGGGTTGGGCAAGCAGTACCCCGCGCTCGCAGACAGCACACCGTTGGAAGTCGTCGCGGGCAACAGCGTGAGCCTGGACCTCAACCGCTATGTCAAAGTACGCCAAGGCCGCTCGCCCCGGATCACCCAGCTCGACCGGGTGGCGCTGATCGGTGCGCCCAGCGGGGGAGCGGCGTCGGAGAGCGGCACCTCGATCGAGTACAAGTCCGATGCGGCGTTCTACGGCCTCGGCTCGATCACCTTCGAAGTGACCGATGGCAACGGGCCCAACGATCCGGAAGGCTTGAAGTCGACATTGACCGTGATGGTCGACGTCAAGCCCAACCCGAACAACAACCGGCCGCCGATGTTCAACGGGAGCACTGTCGAGGTGGCCAAGGGCGACCCCGTGGAGCTGGGGCTGGGCAATCTGGCCAAGGACCCGGACCCGGACGACAATGCCAAGCTCGCCTTCGATTTCGACGGCGACCGGCCGAAGAACTTCGATGTCTCGTTGAGCGGGCAGACCCTGAAGGTCTCCGTGAAAGGCGACGTCGCCCCGGGCAGCACCGAAGCCCTGCCGATGAAGGTCTCCGACGGCAGCAACCCGGCGGTCAAGGCGACGCTCACCCTGGTGGCGACGTCCACCAACAAACCGCTTGCCGTGGCCAACGACGACATCGTGCCGGATGCGCTCGCGGGCCGGAGCCAAGACCTGAGCGTGCTCGCCAATGACGTGAACCCGTTCCCGGAGACCGCCTTGAAGATCATCGGCGTCGCGGTCGAATCCGGCGGGGGCGCGGTGCAGACGAGCACCGACGGCAACAAAGTCACGGTGGGCACTGATGAGAACTTCAAAGGCAACGCCGTGGTCCGCTACACCGTGGCGGATGCCACCAACGACAGTGCCCGCCAAGTCACCGGACGGGTCCGGATGAACGTCAAGGGCAAGCCGGAGGCTCCGGCGACCCCCCGGGTGAACGAGGTCAAGGACCACGCGGTGCTGCTGAACTGGGCGCCCTCGGCGGACAACGGGTCGCCGATCACCAGTTATACGGTGCGCAACTCCGGTGGAGCCGCCGAGCAGCAGTGCGCCGCCAATACCTGCCTGATCACCGGGCTCAGCAACGGCACGTCCTACACGTTCACGGTCGTGGCGAACAACGCGGTGGGTGCCTCCCCGGCGTCGCCGGCTTCCGCTCCGGCGATCCCGAACCGGGCGCCGGACACCCCGAATCCACCGGCAGCGGTGTTCGGCGACAAGCAGATCACGGTGAATTGGAGCACCCCCACCGGTGATTTCACCCCGGTGAGCAAATTCGACCTGGAGATCTCGCCGGCCCCGAGCGGACAGAACGGGCAGAAGAGCGGGATCGCCGGGAACAGCGTGGTCTGGAGCGGGCTGAGCAACGGCACCGCGTACACCTTCCGGATCCGGGCGATCAACTCCGCCCCGGAGCCCTCGCAGTGGAGCGCGTACTCCGCCCCGGAAACGCCGGCCGGCGTGCCCGCCGCACCCGGCGCGCCGAGCGCCCAGCCCGGGCAGCGGGTGGCCGGAAACACCACGTTCTCGGTGTCCTGGAACAAGGCCGACGGCAATGGCGACAACAATCTGAGCTACACGCTCAACGTGCTGCAGAAGGGCGCCGTGGTCCGCACGCTGCCGCCGCAGACGCCCACCACCGCAGTCGTGGAGCTGCCGTATTCCGCGGACACCTACACCTTCACGGTGACCGCGACGAACAAGGCCGGCAATTCGCCGGCCAGTGCGCCCTCGGCTCCGCAGCGTTCGGTCAGCAAGCCCGGGCAAATGGCGGCGCCGTCGATCAAGGCGGCGAACACCGGCGGCTCCGGCGGCCAGGTGCAGGTGTTCTTCACCCCGTTGGACGCGAGCCAGCTGAACGGTTCTTCGCCGAACGAAATCAGCTACTACGCCAATGTGCTCAATGGCGGCAGCGTGGTGAAGCAAGGAGTGCCGCTGGCCAAATCCGGGGACACCGTGCCCGCGGCCAATGGTTCGGACGCCTCGGTGTCGGTGTATGCGAGTTCCCGGGCGTATCCGGACGCCGGCGACGCTTCGGCGCCATCGAACCGGCTGCAGCCTTATGGCCAGCCGGGCACCCCGGCGGTGAGCGGCAACGACGGTCCGGAAGGTTCCACCAATGTGACCTTCAACTGGTCCCCGCCGGGCAACGCCGACGTGGAGCGCTTGGAAATCAGCATCGACGGCGGCGGTTGGGAAAACGTCGGCCGGGGCAGCGGCAGCCGCACCGTGGGCGACGGCAACAACCAGACGCACACGATCAACGTGCGCAGCATCAACTCGGTGGGCACCGCGGGGCCGGTGGCGTCGCAATCCGCACGCACCGGGGCGCCCAAGCCGACCGGCGCGGTGATCCAGACCGCACCCGGAACGGTGAACACCTGTCTCGAGGAGCGCAGCGGAAACGGAGTGAGCAACAACTTCTCGGACCCGCCGCCGGTCTGCCGCTCGAAATGGCTGCCGGAGAACACCCCGGTCACCGTGGGTTGTTTCATCACCACGGGCAGCGCACGGGTCTGGTACCGGATTGACAGCCCCGCCGAATACGCCGGGCGGTTCCGTTGGGTCCGCGCGGACACCACGACGAAGCCGAATCCGGCCGGTCTGCCGGCGTGCTGAGCCGCAGCACCGCCGCAGGCCGGGTGCTTGGCAGGCCCGAAGATCATTGCAAGAATCAGTCCAATAACCGTGACTATGAATTTACTGTGAGGAACCACCGATGACGATGACCGCGGAGCAGGCCAGCTGGTTTGCCGGTACTTTCGACAAACTCGTGGCGAATGTCGGCCAAGCCGTGCTGGGCAAGTCGCAGGTGGTCCGGCTGACCCTGACCGCGATGCTCGCCGAAGGCCACATCCTGTTCGAGGATGCCCCCGGCACCGGCAAAACCATGCTCGCCCGGGCACTCGCGGCCACCGTGCAAGGCAGCAACTCACGGATCCAGTTCACCCCGGACCTGCTGCCCTCGGACGTCACCGGGGTGACCATCTACGACCAGAAAACCCAGAAGTTCGAATTCCACAAGGGCCCGATCTTCGCCACCATCGTGCTCGCCGACGAAATCAACCGGGCCTCGCCGAAGACCCAGTCCGCGCTGCTCGAAGTGATGGAGGAGTCCCGGGTGACCGTGGACGGCGCCAGTTACGAGGCCGGCCGGCCGTTCATGGTGTTGGCCACGCAGAACCCGATCGAACAAGCCGGCACCTACCGGCTGCCGGAAGCGCAGTTGGACCGGTTCCTGATCAAGACTTCGATCGGCTACCCGGACCACGCCTCCACGGTGCAGTTGCTCTCCGGCTCCGGCCAGCGCGACCGGACCTCGACGCTGCAAGCGATCATCACCACCTCCGCGGTCGCCGAAATGGCGGATCTGGCCGCCACCACGCATACCGACCCGGCAGTGCTGGAATACATTTCACGGCTCTGCGAAGAGACCCGGAATGCCTCGGAGACCCGGCTGGGGGTCAGCGTCCGCGGGGCCATCGCGATGGTGCGCGCGGCGAAAGTCTGGGCGGCATCGCAAGGCCGCAACTTCGTGCTCCCGGACGATGTCAAAGAGCTGGCGCCGGTGGTCTGGACGCACCGTTTCGTGATGGACCCGGAAGCGGAGTTCGCCGGAGCCACTCCCGAGGTGGTGCTCAAACGCGTGCTGGCCGACGTCGCAGCGCCGCAACAGCGTGCCAGCGCCTGAGCCGGCGCGGAGGAGATCCGACCGGACCATGTCACTCCGTTCCCCAGCCGCGATGAAGCGGCCGTTCCGGCGCAACGGCAGCCGCACCCGATTGCACCCGGCATCGATTTTCGCCGAGGCCGGCCGGGTCGGCGGAATGCTCTTGCTCCCGTGGTGGGCCAAGGCGCGGGCCTGGCTCGGCAGATACCTGGGCCCGGTGTTCGGCCCGGTCAGCCCTCTGGGCTGGATGCTGCTCGTGTTGGTGCTGCTGCTATGGGGCTTCGGCGGGGTCTTCGGTTGGGCGGAGGCCAAAACCGTGGCTTTGCTGGGCAGCGTGCTGCTGCTCGCCGCCGTCGGCTTCGTGCTCGGCCGATCCGCCTACGGCGTGGAACTCGACCTGGCCCGGACCCGGGTCGCGGTGGGCGAGCATGCGGTGGGCAGCGTTTCGGTCACCAACACCTCGAACCGGCCGTTGTTGCCGGCCACCCTGGAATTGCCGGTGGGCGGCAACCTGGCCTCCTTCCAGTTGCCCCGGATGAAGCCGGGCCACGTGCACGAAGACCTGTTCACGATCCCGACTGCGAAACGCGCCGTGATCGTGGTGGGTCCGGTGCGCTCGGTCCGCGCCGACCCGTTGCGCCTGCTCCGGAGGCAGGTGTACTGGACCGAGGCCACGGACCTGTTCGTGCATCCGCGGACCACGCCGCTGATCGGTTCGGCCGCCGGATTCCTCAAAGATCTGGAGGGCATGCCGACGACCGAGCTCTCCAGTGCAGACGTGTCGTTCCACGCGCTGCGCGACTACATCCCGGGCGACGACCGCCGGCACATCCACTGGAAGACCACCGCGCGGACCGCCAAGCTCATGGTCCGGCAATTCGAAGAGACCCGCCGGGCGCACATCGCGGTGGCCTTGAGCATCAACACCTCGGAGTACCAGGCCCCGGAAGACCTCGAGCTGGCGATCTCCACCGCGGCGTCGATCGGCCGGCAGGCAATCCGGGAACAACGAGAGTTGAGCGTGCATGACCAACGCGGCCCGCTGCGCTGCGCGACCGGCCGGACGCTGCTGGACGATATGACCCGGATCGAAGGCAGCAGCAAGCTCGACGGCACCGCGGCGCTCGCCCGGAGCGTCGCCGACGCGGTGCCGGGTGCGTCCGTGGTGTTCTTCGTCGTCGGCTCCTTGGTCAGTCCCGCGCAGCTGCGGGCCGCGGCTGCGGCGATCCCGCCCGGCATCCGCTGCTTCGCCATCCGTTGCCTGACCGGCGCCGGGGCCAGCCGGAACAACATCGCCGACCTCGCGGTGCTCACCCTGGGCGATTTGGCGGATCTCGCCGCGGTGCTCCGGAAGGCCGCGGCATGAGCCGGATGTCGTTGTTCTCCGGCCGGCCGGCCTGGCATTTCGTACTCGATGCCGGGGTACTGTTCCTGTTGCTCGGACTGGCGGTGCTCGGTTTCGCGCCGACCTTCGGAGCCGACCCCTATTATTTGGTCGCCGGGTTGGGCGGGGTGCTGCTGGGCTTGGTGATCGCCGCCGCCGGGGCGCATTGGCGTTGGGGACTGCTGGTGATGACCGCGGTGGTGCTGCTCGGCTACCTGCTCTTCGGCAATGCGCTGGCCGCACCGGGCGAATCGTTGTTCGGTTTCTTCCCCACTGGCGGATCGCTGCGCGGGCTGCTCCTCGGCGTGGTCTTCGGCTGGAAACAATTGCTGACCATCGCGGCGCCGGTCGGCACTTCGGTGGACGTGCTGGTGGTACCTTTCCTGTCCGCGTTGTTCTGCTCGGTGCTCGCCGGGACTCTAGCCTGGCGGGTGCGCCGGGCCTATTGGACCATGCTCCCGGTGCTCGCCCTGTTCATCGCGAGCATCGTCTTCGGCACGGACGAGCCGTTCTTGCCGACGCTGCGCGGGATCTTGCTCGGCATCGCCGCGATCTGCTGGCTGGCCTACCGGAGGGAGCTGCTCAGCCGGGGGATGGTGCACTCCGGCCGCGCGGGAGCCATGGACCGGCCGGAAGGTGCAGCACCGCCACTTGCCGCAGCCGCCGCGAACCGCTCCCGTCGTTTGCTGGCCGGGGCCGTGGTGGTGGTTTTGGCCGGCGGCCTGACGGCTGCGGCGATGCCGATGTTTCGTGCCGGGGAGGACCGCAAGGTGCTGCGCGATGTGGTGATCCCGCCCTTGGATCCGCACAATCTACCCTCGCCACTCACCGACTTCCGCCGCTACGTCGGCGACGAGGCGGAGCAGACCTTGTTCTCGGTCTCCGGCCTGCCCCGGGACGCTCGGGTCCGGCTGGCTGCCCTGGACTCCTATGACGGCATCGTCTTCAACGTGGATTCGGCGAGTTCCGGGGCGTTCGCCCCGATCGGCGACCCCAAATCCGCGAACCGCGCCACGGAGGGGGACACCAGCACGCTGGGATTCCAGATCGAAGACTACGCCGGGGCCTACATCCCCGGGGCCAGCGCGATCCGCTCGCTGCAGTACCAAGCGGCCGACGGCGGGCAAGGGCTGCTGTACCTGAACCAGGATTCGGACACCGCGGTGAAGCTGGACGGCGTCCGGAACAACGACGCCTACCGGGTCAATGTGGCGTTCCCGCCGAAGCGCGATGAGAAGCAACTGGAGGCGGCCGGCTTCGCCGATCTCAGCATGCCGAAGTTGGCGAACGTGCCCCAGGCGGTCGGGGCCAAAGCGGTGCAGATCGCCGGCGACAAGACTTCCGACTACGCCAAGGTGAAGGCGCTCGCCGACTACTTCCGGCTGGCCGGAAAATACAGCAACGGGATCAAAGGCCAGGTGGCCAGTCTGCCCGGCCACAGCGCGGCCCGGATCGCGAAGTTCCTCTCCGGCAAGGAAATCGTCGGCGACGATGAACAGTATGCGGTGACCATGGCCTTGATGGCGCGGTACCTGGGGATTCCGGCCCGGGTAGTGATGGGTTTCTATCCGGACCCCAAGGGCGAGCTCAACGGGGCGCCGAATGTGCAGATCAAGGGGTCCGATGTGCACGCCTGGGTCGAAGCGGATTTCAGCGGGATCGGCTGGGTGCCCTTCGATCCGACGCCGGACAAAGACCATGTGCCCAACCCGCCGGATCCGCAAAACGCGTCCTCGCCCAAACCCCAGGTCCTGCAGCCGCCGCCTCCGCCGCAGGAACAAGCCGAGCTGCCGCCGGACAGCTCGCCCGACGCACTGGACAACGACAAGAAAAAGCAGGACTTCTGGGCAGTGCTGGGCCAGATCCTGACGGTACTGGGCTTGGCCGCGATTCCGGTGGCGGTGATCGTGCTCCCCTTGTCGGCAATCGCCCTGGTCAAGCGCCGGCGCCGGAAAAGGCGATTCAGCGAAGGTGCTCCGGCCCAGCGGGTGGGCGGTGGCTGGAGCGAACTGCTGGCTTTGGCCACCGACCTCGGCGCTGCGGTCAATCCGAAACAGACCCGGCGGGAAACCGCGGGCACACTGGCGGGCGCGTTCCCGGCCAGCGGCGGAAGCACGACCGCACTGGCCGAGCGCGCGGACTCAGCGATTTTCGGCGTCGGCGAACCGAGCGAAGCCGAGGTCGCCGCCTTCTGGTCCGAGGTGGACGGATCGCTCGAGAAGATGAATGAATCAGTGGGATTCTGGCATCGGATGCGGGCCCGATTCTCGCCGCGTTCGCTGCTCGGCGACCTGAGCCTGGCCATGGCGCAACGGCCCGGGTCCGCAGGCTATTTCCGCAAGAAACCCCAGTCGCAACCGGTTGAGCCGCCGGTCTTCGGCCAGGGGAGCGCCGCGCAGACCGGCCACCCGGCGTCGGAACGGGGCAACGAATGAACCCGGGCACCTCGAATTGCCGGAATTGCGGTGCCGCGCTGCCGCCCGGAGCGTCGTTCTGCACCTTGTGCGGTGCCGCCGTCTACAACCGGGCCGGCCGGACGGCGCCGGCCGCAGCTTCGGAGCCGAGTGCGCCGGAAAACCCCCGCAAGGTCCAGATTCCGGGTATCATCCCGGTTACGCCCTTCAGCCGAGGGCCGGTCGTGGCACCGAAAATCGACGACGGAGAAGACATGGCAGCGCGGTTGGACCTGGTCAATGCCGGCGCCGGGAAACGGCTCGCTGCGAAGCTGCTCGACATGGTGGCCCCGGCCATCGGTTTCGCGATCGGATCCGGGGTCGGTGCGACGACCATTGTCAGCACCCGGGTCAACGCCCAGGTGATCACCTTGGACTTGTTCTGGTTCAGCGTGTGGACCGGAGCCGCAGCTTTGCTGGCCCTGGCTTATTGGATTGTGCTTTGGGGCTGGGAAGCGAGGACTGGGAAAACCATCGGCAATCTGCTGCTGGGCATCCGGACCACCGGGATGCAGGGTTTCGCCGCGGGCTGGTTGGCGATCCTGGTCCGGAACGTGATCATCACGATCGGCTTCGGGCTGGCCTTCGTGGGCGGTGTGCTGGTGCTGATTTCAAATCTCTGGGACCGGAACGGGCAACGCCAGAGTTGGCCGGACAAAGCCGCGCACACCCTGGTCTTCGATGTGAAGGCCGGCCGGGATCCGCTCACCAGCGGCGGAATCGACGGGCCTTCGTCGTTCGCCCCGGTCGAATTGCCGCCGATGCTGCCGGTGCAGTCTCCGGTGGCCGGGACGGCTGCGCCCGGCCTGCCGACCTCCGCAGCGCCGCCGTCGGCCGGGATTCCGGGCTTCGAACCGGCCGAACCGGCCCCGGGCCGGCGGCACGACCCGAATCAGTGGCAGCCCCCGGCCAGCCCCGGGGTCCGGCCGGAAACGGTCCATCCGGATGAAGCGGCGGGTGAAACCAGATACCGCTCCGCAGCGCAACCGGATCCGGTCCCGGCGGCCGTCGATCCGGCCCCGGCGGTGCAACGGCCGAGCGTGCGGATGCAGTTCGACGACGGTCGCGAAGTCCGGCTGGCCGGAGCGGCGCTGATCGGACGCAATCCCTCTGGATACGATGGGGAAGTGATTGAACAGCTCATCGATGTGCCGGATCCTTCGCGCTCCGTGTCCAAAACGCATGTCCACGTCCGGGCGAGCTCCGAAGGGCTGTGGGTCACGGACCGGAATTCGACCAATGGCAGTGCGCTCAGCGGACCCGACGGAGTTCGCCGGCCACTGGTCGCCGGCAGCCCGGAACTGGCCGGCTTCGGTGCCACCGTGCACTTCGGCGACCGCAGCTTCCTAGTGGCCCGCGCATGAACGAGCGACCTGCCACGCCGGCGGAGGCAGCGGCACCGCATCGGATCACGCTCAGCTGGGGATCGAACACGGATCGCGGTTTGCGCCGGGAACTGAACGAAGATTCGTTCCTGGCTGCGGATCCGATCTTCGCGGTGGCCGACGGGATGGGCGGACACGAAGCCGGCGAAGTGGCCTCGCGCGAATGCATCCGGGCGTTGCGCGAGGCTGCCGCGCTCGCCCCGGGATCGCGGACCGCCAGCGCCTTGGACGTGCAGCAGGCCCTGCTCCAAGCCGATGCCAAGATCCGCGAGCTCACCGACTCCCGAGCCGGCACCACGGCAACCGGAGTGGTCCTGGTCGAGGAGGCGGGGAATCCCTACTGGCTGGTTTTCAACGTCGGGGATTCCCGGACCTACCGGCTGAGCCAGGGGAAATTCGAACAGATCAGCGTGGACCATTCGGAGGTCCAGGAACTCGTCGACGCCGGGCACATCACCAGCGACCAGGCGCTGGTGCACCCGCGCAGGCATGTGGTGACCCGGGCCCTGGGCACCGGAGACGATACCGAGGCCGACTACTGGCTGATCCCGGTGGAAGACGGCGACCGCTATCTGGTCTGCTCGGACGGATTGACCGGGGAGCTTTCCGATCTGCAGATATCCCAGGTGGTCGCCAGCGTGGCGCAGCCGCAGGCTGCCGTGGACGCCCTGCTCGAAGCGGCACTGCGATCAGGCGGCCGGGACAATGTCACGGTCCTGATCGTCGACGCCGAAGACGTGGTGCAGGCCGCGGACCGGTTGACCACGGCACCCCGTCCGCTCGCCGAGGAAGACACCTTGCCGGGCGGTCTGCCGGTGGTGACCGAGGTCCAGCGGGCCCCTGCTGCCGAGAGTCCTGCTGCGGAGAGTCCCGCGGCCGGCCCGGTGCCGGACTCCGCCGAGCCGGGAGCGGACGCCCTTGGCGTCATCGAAGACCTTTTGGCCGAATCCCGGGGAACGGAGGGCGATCGTGACGGAGCTTAGCTACGGCCCCGGGAATTGGCTCGGTGTGGTGCGCGCCAATACCGTGATCGTGCTCGATGAACGGACCGGGACCCGGCTGATCGCGGAGCTTTGGGATTTTCTGGCCGGGAGACCGCAGGTCGACGAAGTGCTCAACCGGGTCACCTCCGGATTCGGCACCGAGCTGACCGGAATGCCGGCTTTCGGGATCATCACCTTCGGCGAGCGCCCCCGGGCGATCCTGCGCGGGGAGATGACGCTGACCGCGAGCGCCGGAAACACCCGGTTGGAGGTCTCCGGGCGCGAAGTGACCACCTGGAGCGAACGGTCGTTGCCGGACGCGGAAGTCTTCGAACTCCGCTTGGCGGACGACGGCGCGGAACCGGTGCTGCCCTTGTCCGAAGGCGTGGTGCGGCTCTCCAGGCTGCTGGTCGGCACTGCCCCGCAGACCGATCAGCCGGAACCCGATTTGAGCCACACCTTGGTGAGCAGCGAGTTCACCGAATCCGCGCCCGCGCCCGATTGGCCGGCGGTTGAGCCGGAACCGGCAGCCGAACCTGACGCTGAGCCGGCTGTGCTGAATCCGGCCGTGCCGGAACCCGTTTCAGAGCCGGTTGCGGAGCCTGCCGGCGAGCCGCCGAGCAGCCCGGCCGCAAGCGAACCGCTGGAGAGCACTTCGAGTTACGACCACCTTTGGGACCGGACGATCGCCCGGTCCGTGGAGGACGCGGCCATCCGGGTCCCCGGAGAAGCGGACGACGTCGAACCGCCGGCACCGGCCCGCAATGCCGACCCGGAGGGTGCAGTCCAGCCGGCCGGCACCGGAGCGGCCACCATCGCGGAGGCCGCCGCACCGGTCCCCGCCGCGCCGCTTCCGGCGGTACCGTTTCCGGCGGTACCGCCGGCCGGAGGCGGCTTGATCGAGTCCGTGCCGTGGCTCAGCCCCGCATCGCCCGCCGAACCCGAGACCGCCGCCGAACCCGAGACCGCCGGCGAGCCGGAACCGGGCGACCCGGACCACGACGGGCACACGGTGCTGCGCAGCGGTCTGGCCCCGGCAGCGCTGCCCGAGCGGGCGCCGGAGCCGGGCGCTGGTCCGTCGGCCACCGGCCCGATGGTGCTCGCCAGGCTCTGCCCGGCGGGACACGCCAACCCGCCGACGTCCGCGCGCTGCTCGGTCTGCGGCCAGGCCGTGGCCGGGGATGCCCGGCAAGTCCGCCGTCCGGTGTTGGGCCGGATGCGGATTTCGTCCGGTGAGGTGGTCGACTTGGACCGTTCGCTCGTCGTCGGCCGCCAGCCGTCGGTGTCCCGGGTGCACGGCGACGGGATGCCGAAGCTGGTCCAAGTAGGCAGCCGGGCCGGGGACATCTCGCGATCGCATGTCGAGGTCCGGTTGGAAGGCTGGGACGTGATCCTGGTGGATCTCAAGGCGACCAACGGCACGGTGCTGGTGCGCGAAGGACAGCTGCCGCGGCGGCTGGGCCAAGGCGAGCAGGCGATGCTGCTCGATGGGGACATCGCGGAACTGGGCGAGGACGTTTCACTGCGTTTCGAGGGGCTCCGGTGAGCCAGAAACGGCCACCCGCGCCGCCGCCGGACATCCCCGGATACAACTACCTGGCGTTGCTGGGTTCCGGGGGGTTCTCCGATGTCTTCCTGTACGAACAGGACCGGCCACGCCGCAAAGTCGCGGTCAAGGTGCTGATTTCCGATTTGAAAACGGAGAGCGCCCGCCGGCGTTTCGAATCCGAAGCGAATTTGATGGCCCAGCTGTCCAGCCACCCCTACATCGTGACGATCTACGAAGCCGAGGTCACCGCAGGCGGGCATTCGTATCTCGCCATGGAGTACTGTTCCCGGCCGAGCCTCGATGTCAGGTACCGGCGCGCCCGGTTCAGCGTCGACGAAGTCCTGGCCGTGGGCGTCCAGGTCGCTTCCGCCGTGGAAACCGCGCATCGGGCCGGAATCGCGCACCGGGACATCAAACCGGCGAACATCCTGGTCACCGATTACAACCGCCCGGCGCTGACCGACTTCGGGATTTCCGGGACCATGGACGCCACTGCCGACGAAGACGCCGGAATGTCGATTCCCTGGTCCCCGCCGGAATCGTTCACCGGGCAGAACGCCGACGGCGTGAAAGTCGATGTCTGGGCGCTCGGTGCCACGCTCTACACCCTGTTGGCCGGGCGCTCGCCTTTTGTGCTCCCCGGCGCGGACAACTCGCAACGCGAATTGATCGCGCGGATCGGCACCGCCGCCTTGCCGCCGCTGGGCCGGGCCGATGTCCCGGAATCGCTCGAACTGGTGCTGGCCACCGCGATGGCGAAATCCCCGGAATCACGCTATGCCTCAGCCCAGGATTTCGCCCGCGCACTGCAACGGATCCAGAACGAATTGGGCTTTTCAGTCACCCCGTTCGAGGTGCAGGAAGAAACGCCGCACGAAGAGTCCGCACCGCCCGACGGCGAAGCCGAAGAAACCCGGGTACGCAACATCATCTCGATCGATCCGGACAGCACCACCGGGAGCAGCAAATCCAGATTTCCGGCGATGGACCGCAGCGTGCCCCTGGCCGCGCCCGACGCCGGGACGGGACCCGGTGCAGCTGCCGGCACGGTGCAGCGCCCCGACGATTTCACCGTGCCCGGCGCCGCTGCGCCGCAGAGCAGTCCGGTGCCGCAGGTCAGTTCGGTACCGGGGGTGAATCCGGCCCGCGCCGACCAGGGGTTCAGTACCGCGCCGCGTGGTTGGACCCCGGGAAGCGGGACTCCGGAGGCGCCGGAAGATTCGCTCGCCGCCACGGTGGCCAGGCCGCGGCCGATCGAGCCCGAAAGCCTGCGGCCGGGCGGCAAGGCCAAAGGCAAACCCAGCGCCGGATCGCTCTGGGCCGGAGCGATCAGCGTCCTGGTGCTGGTCGCAGCGGTGGTGCTGGTGCTGGTTCTGGTCAACGCCAATTCCGGGGCGGCGCCTTCCGCGACGCCTACCGCCGGCAGCAAAACCCCGCCACCCCCGGTGGATTTGGGCCTGCTGGTGCCGCAAGTCGCGGATCTGACCGCGGTCGCCGGCGACGGCGGGGCGAACTGGAGTTGGCGGAATCCGGACCCGCAGCCCGGCGACAGTTTCCAGTGGGCTCCGGTGGACGCGATCAAAACCGGCGACTTCAAAGGCACTGGAACCCCGAACGTCTTCGTCGCGAACAATGCGCAGAACGTTTCCTGTATTTCGGTGATCCTGGTCCGGGCCAACGGCAAGGCCTCGGACGAGGAGAAGAAATGTTTCCCGCAATGAGCGCCGGGACCAGCCGGGGGACCGGCTGTCGAGCAGGAGCGACCCGCGCAGGAGGTTGGCATGGCCGGATCTGAACTCAGCATCGATTTCTGCGGCGAATGGTACGAGCCGGCGAAGACCGAGGCGTTCAACATCGGCCGGGAGGGCGACCTGGAGGTCGACGACAACCCTTACCTGCATCGGAAGTTCTTGCAGATCGCGCACTACGACGGGATCTGGTGGCTCTCCAACGTGGGCAGCATCCTGTCCGCGACGGTGGCCGATGCGGGCGGCGGCATGCAGGCCTGGTTGGCGCCCGGGGCCCGGATCCCGCTGGTGTTCGGCCAGACCAACGTGGTCTTCACCGCCGGGCCGACCACCTATGACTTCTCCGTGCACCTGAAATCCCCGTCCTTCAAATACCAGAGCAACGAGTTCGACGCGGTGGGCGACACCACGATCGGTCCGGTGGTCTTCACGGATTCGCAGAAAGCGATCATCGTGGCCCTCGCCGAACCGATGCTGCGCCGCGAGGGCACCGGGTTCGCCGCGATCCCGTCTTCGGCCGAGGCCGCGCGGAAACTGGGCTGGGCCCTGACCAGGTTCAACCGGAAGCTGGACAACGTCTGCGACAAGTTGGACCGGGTGGGCGTGGTGGGCCTGCGCGGCGGCGGCGGGAAGCTGGCCACCAACCGCCGGGCGCGCCTGGTGGAGCACGCGATCACCTCGCATCTGGTGACCCCGGACGATTTGCCCCTGCTGGAGACGATGAAAGGCCTCGACGACGCATGAGGATCAGATTGACGCTCCGGCGGGATCCCGAGCCGAAGGACCTGGCGGTCACCGTCGACGGCCTGGCCACCGTCGGGGACATCGCGGCGGAACTCTTCGCGGCCGATCCGAACCGCCGGGGCACTGCGATTCCGGAAAACCTCACCCTGCAGGTCGACCAGGCACCGATGGCCGGCGGCAATGTGCAAGGGCGCGCATTGGACCCGGCGGGGAACCTGCTGGAGTCCGGGTTGCGGCCCGGGTCCACGGTTTCACTCACCCGGTTGAGCCGGGATTTCACCGCGCCCGGGCAGGACCGCGGCCCGGCTGCGGCGACTTTGCGGGTGCTCGACGGGCCCGATGCCGGCCGGGAGTTCTCGCTGCCGCTGGGCACCAGCTACATCGGCCGCGACCGCAACGCGGACATCCGGCTCAGCGACCCGATGATGTCCAAACGGCATGCCCGGATCACCGTGGCGGACAGCATCGAGATCGCAGACACGAACTCCGCGAACGGCTTGGTCATGGACGGCTCGCCGGTGGGCCGGGCGGTGCTGGGCCCCAACGACGAGATCAGCTTGGGCGACACCAGGATCAGCGTGCTCGCGATCGGCCGGACCGGCGGCGACGCCTTGGCCGGTCCGTTGGTCGAATTCAACCGTTCGCCCCGGGTGGTGCCGCATTTCGGACCGGCCGAGCAGAAGATCCCGGAAGGCCCGCAGCGGCCGCAGCCGCAACGGTTCCCCGCGGTGATGCTGGTCTCGCCGTTGTTGATGGGCGGCATCATGTTCGCGGTGACGCAGAGCATCTTCAGCCTGGTCTTCGTGATCATGATGCCCTTGATGCTGATGGCGACCTGGCTCGATCAGCGGATGCAGGCGAAGAAACTCCTGGCCCTGGGCTCGGAGCAGTTTTACGGATCGCTGGAGGTCTTCCACGAACAAGTGGGCACCTTGCAGCAGGTGGAGCGCGCGGTCCGCAGCGCGGAGAGCCCCTCGGTCGCCGAGACCGTGGACGCGATCTACAAACTCGGTCCGTTGCTCTGGACGCACCGGCCGGAGCACCCGGCCTTCCTTTCCCTGCGGTTCGGGCTGGGCCGGCAACCGAGCCGGATCCCGATCAATGCGCCGACCATGAACAACACGGTTCCCGAATTCCAAAAAATCATCGACGACACCGCGAACGAGTACGCCTTCATCGAGGCGGTCCCGGTGGTTTCCCAGTTGCGCAGCGCCGGGGCCCTGGGCTTGGCCGGACGCCGGGAAGTGCTCGACGACGTGGCCCGGGGCATCGTGCTCCAAGCGGTGGGCCTGCATTCGCCGTCGGAACTCGTGGTCGCCGCGCTGGTCGGCACCGAGTCGCGGGAACGCTGGAACTGGTTGCAGTGGCTGCCGCACGTGGGCTCCCCGCATTCGCCGTTGGCCGGAGACCACTTGGCTGCCGGATCGGGGGCCGGAGCGATCCTGCTGGCCAAACTCGAGGACCTCCTGGTCGCCCGGGGCGGAAACCTGGCGGCGAATTCGGCCGCCCTGCGCGGGCCGGTGGAGAATCCAGCCAAAGCCCGGCCGGGGGAGCGCACCGCCGCCGATCCGGGGAAGCGGCTTCCGGCCCCGGTTCTGCCTTCGGTGCTGGTGCTCATCGAGGACGACGCCAAGGTCGATCGCGGCCGGCTCACCAGGCTGGCCGAATCCGGCGCCGACGTCGGCATCCATGTGATCTGGCTGGCCGGCTCGCTCGCCGCGCTGCCGGCCAGCTGCCGGGATTTCATGCAGGTCGACGGCGAGGCCGGGACCACGAGCGGCCAGGTGCGCTTGGGCGAACTCAGTTACCCGGTCAGCTGCGAAAGCGTCGATGCCGCGCTCGCCGGCCAATTGGCCCGGATGCTGGCTCCGGTAGTGGACGTGTCGAAACCGGTGGACGACGACTCCGATCTGCCGCAGGCGGTCTCCTGGGCGAGTTTGGCCGGTCTGGAGATCGTGGCGGAGACTTCGCCGATTGCGGACCGCTGGCAGGAGAACAACTCGGTGGCGGCGACTGCGGTGGCCAACCGCAAACACCAGGGCTCGCTGCGCGCGCTCGTCGGTTCCAAAGGCGTCGAACCGATGTACTTGGACTTGAAAACCGAAGGCCCGCACGCGCTGGTCGGCGGTACCACCGGTGCCGGAAAGTCCGAGTTCCTGCAGTCCTGGGTGCTCGGCATGGCGGCCGCCTACAGTCCGGACCGGTTGACCTTCCTGTTCGTCGATTACAAGGGCGGTGCGGCCTTCGCGGATTGCGTCAAGCTGCCGCACACCGTGGGACTGGTCACCGACCTTTCGCCGCACCTGGTGCGCCGCGCATTGACCTCGTTACGTGCCGAACTGCATTACCGCGAGCATTTGTTCAATCGGAAAAAAGCCAAGGACCTCTTGGCGATGGAGCGCGAGGCCGATCCGGAGACTCCGCCGTCCTTGGTGATCGTGGTCGATGAATTCGCCGCCTTGGCCACCGAGGTGCCCGAGTTCGTCGACGGCGTGGTCGACGTCGCGGCACGGGGCCGCTCGCTCGGCCTGCACCTGATCCTGGCCACGCAACGGCCGGCCGGCGTGATCAAAGACAACCTGCGGGCCAACACGAATATGCGGATCGCGCTGCGGATGGCGGATATCGACGATTCGCGGGACATCTTGGGCGATCCGATGGCCGCCTACTTCAGCCCGACGATTCCGGGCCGGGGCGCGGCGAAAACCGGTCCGGGCCGGATCCAGGGCTTCCAGACCGGCTATGCCGGAGGCTGGACCACCGGAGTGCCGCAACGGCCCAAGATCGACATCGTGGAAATGGATTTCGGCTCCGGCGTGCAATGGGAACAGGAGCTTCCGCAGGCCCCGGCGGCCGAGGACGCAGGGCCCAACGACATTGCCAAAATCGTCGGCAATATCTCTTCCGCCGCGGTCGAACTCGGCATCAAGCCGCCCCGGAAACCGTGGATGGAGGAGCTGGCGACCACCTACGATTTCTCCCTGCTGCCCAACCCGCGCACCGATGAACGGCTGATGCTCGGGGTGCTGGACGATCCGGCGCACCAGGCGCAGCCCGCGGTGTTCTACGAGCCGGACCGGGACGGCAACATGGCGATCATCGGGGCTTCCGGTTCGGGCAAATCCGCGGCCTTGCGGACCATTGCGATCGCCGCGGCAATCACGCCGCGCGGCGGGCCGGTGCAGGTTTTCGGCATCGATGCCGCTTCCAACGGTCTGCAGATGCTCGAGCAGCTGCCGCATGTCGGCGATGTCGTGGCCGGCGACGACCAGGAACGGGTCGGCCGGTTGCTGCGCTATCTGCGCAAGGTGCTGGATGAGCGCACCGAAGCCTTTGCCGCGGTCCGGGCCGGCAGCATCGCCGAATACCGGGAACTTGCCGGAAAACCGGATGAGCCCCGGCTGATCCTGTTGATCGACGGCTTGGGCGCCTTCCGCGAGACCTATGAATACCGAACCGGGATGACCCAGTTCGAGACCTTGCAGCAGATCGCCACCGACGGCCGGCCGATGGGCGTGCACGTGGTGGTCGCGGGGGACAGCCCGCGCTCCCTGCCGCCGTCGTTGGCCGCGTCGATCCAGCAAACCCTGGTGCTGCGGATGGCGGCTACCGACGACTACTTGAATCTCGGCGTGCCGCGCGACGTGCTTTCGCCGACCTCGCCGCCGGGCCGCGGCCTGCTGGGCGACCGCGAAGTGCAGCTGGCGATCTTCGGCGGCAACGCGAATCTGGCGCTGCAGGCGCGGCAAGTGGAGAAGCTCGCGGAGTCGATGCGCCGGCAGGGCGTGCCGGAAGCGCCGGGGGTGCTCGCACTGCCGGAGAACCTGGATCTCGAAGTGCTCCCGCCGGGCGGCCCGGGTGCCGTGGTGATCGGGCTGGACGACTTCAACCTGGCCCCGGCGTCGGTGCCGAGCTCGGGCGCGCTGATGGTCACCGGACCGCCGGGTTCCGGCCGGACCACCGCTCTGGTGACCCTGGCGGAAGGCTTGAAGAAAAGCTCGCCGCAGACGCTCCGGGTGTATCTCGGGGCCCGGCGTTCGGCGATTTCGTCGCTCCCGGTCTGGGACGAGGCCTTCGACACGCCGGCCGTCGTGGACGAGCAACTGGCCAGGCTCACCGAGTTGGCGCAGGGCAGCGCCGACGCGGTGGCGTTCTTCATCGAAGGAGTCACCGAATTCACCGATTCAGTGGCCGAGATGAACCTGGTGGCGCTGATCAAGGATGCGGTCAAGTCCGGCCAGTGGGTGGTCGGCGAGGCGGAGAGCTCCACCTGGTCCGGCGCCTGGAACCTGGCCGGCATGTTCAAGGCCGGACGCCGGGGAGTGCTGCTCAACCCCGGGGACATCGAAGGCGACACCCTGATGAACACCTCGCTGGGCCGGGTGCAGAACAAGAAGTTCATACCGGGCCGGGGTTTCATCGTGGGCCGCGGCAAGGCCTTCAAGGTCCAAGTCGCGAACACCTTGGACCGCTGAACCGCCCGGGCTGCTGCGAGGCGGAATCCGGCATGGATAGATCTCCCCATCGACACTGTGCAGCGGCTCTTATAGATTCGTATTAGTCGCTCGGTTGGATTAGCCGATCGGGCAAGGATTCACTGGAAATTCCAGCGTTTCGCATGATGAAAGGTGATACCAATGGCTGAAGGACTCATCGGCAACGATCCCGATGCGATGAACAAACTGGCGGCGCAGATGAAGACCGCTGCCGAGACCATCCGCAACGCGGTGTCCGGCCTCGACGGACAGGTCAACGGGGTTGCCTGGAACGGCCCGGACGCCCGCCAGTTCAAGGGCACCGACTGGCCGGCCAGTTCCAAGCGGTTGATCGCCATCGCGACTGACCTGGACACCACCAGCACCGTGATCACCAAGCAGGCCAGCGACCAGGTCGCCACCTCGGCGAACTAGCCGCAATGCCCGGAGCACGGGCTACCCGCACCGATCGAAAGGCCCGCAACCATTCCGGTTGCGGGCCTTTCCGCGGATCGGCCCGGCGCGGGATTTTGTCGGTGCGATGCGGCAAGATGGTGCTGTGAGCAAAGCAGAACCCGAGTCAGCCCCGGAGGTCCCAGCGGAAGCCCTGCGGGACGAATACGACAAACTCGTCGCGGACGTGCGCCGTTACCGTTTCGCCTACTACAACGAAGCCGAGTCGCTCGTTTCCGACGCCGAATTCGACCTGCTGTTCCGCCGGTTGGAGGAAATCGAGGCGCTGCACCCGGAACTGGTCAGCAACGATTCGCCCACCCAGGAAGTGGGCGGCGAGGTTTCCGCCGCCTTCGCCGCAGTGCAGCACACGAGCCAGATGTACAGCCTGGAAGACGTGTTCTCGCTCGAGGAGCTCGAGGCCTGGGTGGCCAAAGCCTCGGCCAATGCGGAAAAGCTCGCCGCCGGACTCCTGGCCGTCCGGCCGCTGCGTTGGCTCACCGAATTGAAGATCGACGGCCTGGCGGTGAATCTGCTCTACCGCAACGGGACCCTGGTCCGCGCCGCGACCCGGGGCGACGGGATCACCGGCGAGGACATCACGCACAATGTGCTCACGATCAAAGAGATCCCGCGGCAATTGCACGGCGAGAATCTGCCGGAAGAGGTCGAAGTCCGCGGCGAGGTGTTCATCGCCTCCGAAGATTTCATTGCGCTCAACGAGCAAATGGTGGCCGCGGGCCGGGCCCCGTTTGCCAATCCGCGGAATTCCGCGGCCGGTTCGCTGCGCCAGAAAGACCCGGCGGAAACCGCCAAACGCCCCTTGAGCATGCTGGTGCACGGCATCGGGGCCCGGACCGGCCTGGAGGTCGGCAGCCAGTCCGAGGCCTACGCCTTGCTGAAAGCCTGGGGGCTGCCGACCAGCCCGTATTTCAAGGTGTTCAGCAGTTATCCGGAGATCCTCGACTACATTTCGCACTACGGCGAAAACCGGCACGGGCTGCTGCACGAGATCGACGGCATCGTGATCAAGATCGATGACTTCGCGGTGCAGAACGCTTTGGGCTTCACCTCCCGGGTGCCGCGCTGGGCGGTGGCGTACAAATACCCGCCCGAGGAAGTCCACACCAAACTTCTGGACATCCTGGTCAACGTCGGCCGGACCGGCCGGGTCACCCCGTACGGGGTGATGGAGCCGGTCAAGGTCGCCGGGTCCACGGTGGAAATGGCGACGCTGCACAATCAGGACGTGGTCAAGGCCAAGGGCGTGCTGATCGGGGACACCGTGGTGCTGCGCAAAGCCGGTGATGTGATCCCGGAGATCGTCGGCCCGGTGCTGGCCTTGCGTGATGGCACCGAACGGGAGTTCGTGATGCCGACCGCGTGCCCGGCTTGCGGAACCCCGTTGGCGCCGGCCAAAGAGGCGGACGTCGACATCCGTTGCCCCAATGCCCGGTCCTGCCCGGCCCAACTGCGCGAACGGGTGTTCCATCTGGCCGGCCGCGGCGCGTTCGACATCGAAGCCCTCGGTTGGGAAGCCGCGATTGCGCTGACCCAACCGGCCGAGCCGGACCAGCCGCCGGTCAGCAACGAGTCGCAGATTTTCGCCCTGCGGCCGGAAGACCTGGCGCAGGTCCGGATCGAACGCGAAAAGAAAAGCAAAGGCGTGCGGACCGGGCAGATCGAGCTGGTTCCGTACTTCTACTCCAAAGGAACCGAGAAAAAGCCTTCTGAGCCGACGGCGAACACGGTCAAGCTTTTCGCCGAGTTGGAGAAGGCCAAGAGCCAACCGCTGTGGCGGGTGCTGGTGGCCCTGTCGATCCGGCACGTCGGGCCGACGGCGTCCCGCGCCCTGGCGACGGCGTTCGGTTCGATGGCGGCGATCCAGGCCGCCAGCGAGGAGGAGCTCGCCCAAGTCGACGGCGTCGGGCCCACCATCGCCAGCGCCCTGATCGAATGGTTCGCCGAGGACTGGCACCGGGAAATCGTCGAAGCCTGGGCTGCCGCCGGAGTCCGGATGGCCGATGAACAGGACGAGTCGGTGGCCCGCACCTTGGCCGGTCTGACCATCGTGGTCACCGGGTCCTTGCAGAATTTCAACCGAGATCAAGTCAAAGAGGCGATCATCATCCGGGGCGGCAAGGCTTCCGGATCGGTCTCCAAGAACACCGATTTCGTGGTCGCCGGGGAAAATGCCGGAAGCAAGCTGGAGAAGGCCGAACAACTAGGAGTCCCGGTGCTCGACGAGGCCGGATTCGAAGCGCTGCTGCGCAATGGCCCGGCGACTGCCGAGGCTGGGAACCCGGCCGAACCGGACGGATCGAGCGAAGGAAGCGAAACCGATGTCTGAGGCAACAGCAGGCGAACTCCTGGACCTCGCCAGGGCCGCTGCGGCTGCCGGGGCCCAGGTCCTGGCCGAGCGGGATCCGGCGAAGTTCTCCGCGAACATGAAGAGCGGCGATGCGGATTGGGTGACCGACTTCGACCTGGCCGCAGAACGCGCGGTGCGCGAAACCATCCTGACGGCACGTCCCGACGACACGGTCACCGGGGAAGAGCTCGCGCCGACGATCTCGCCCCAGGCGTCCGGCTACCGCTGGTCGATCGACCCGCTGGACGGCACGATGAACTTCATTCGCAACATCGCCTACTACTGCACCTCGGTGGCGGTGGCCGGCCCGGAGGGCCAGTGGCTGGCCGGGGTGGTCGCGGCACCGGCTTTGCGGCGGACCTATTTCGCCAGCCTGGGCGGCGGTGCCCGGGTCGAAGAAATGCGGCCGGACGGCAGCCTGGCCGAACGTGCCCTGGACGGGCCGCGGCAGCAACGCGCCGGCCGGCTGCTTTCCACCGGGCTCACCTATGAGCCGGAGATCCAGTCCAGGCTGATCGCGGAACTGGAAGGCCGGATGACCGGATTCGGCGACTTCCGCAGACTCGGTTCGGCGGCGTTGGAGTTGTGCGCGATCGCGGACGGGGGTCTGGACGCCTACTTCGAATACGGGCTCAACGAGCATGATTTCGCGGCTGGAGCGCTGATTGCCCGGGAAGCCGGGGCTTGGGTGCGTACGCCGGAATTGAGCTCGGCGTTGCACGGACTGCCGCCCCGGAGCGAGACTTTGGCGGCCTGGACTGCGGCCGCGGTCCCGGGCCTCGCCGGCAGTTTCACCCCAGTCGAGACCACCCCGGGCGAATAACCCCGTGATCAGCACGCTCGCGGTGCACAATTTCCGTTCGGTGCGGGAACTGGTCCTGGACCTGCACGGACTCGACGTGATCACCGGCGCCAACGGCAGCGGGAAATCCAATCTGTACCGGGCGCTGCGCCTGCTCGCCGAGTGCGGCAGCGGCACCGTGGTCGGATCGTTGGCCCGGCAAGGCGGACTGGGTTCGGTGCTCTGGGCCGGTCCGGAGTCACTGAGCCGATCGATGCGCGAAGGTGCGGCCGAGGTGCAAGGCACGGTACGCCGGGAGTCGGTGAGTTTGCGGCTGGGCTTCGCCTCGACGGACTTCGGCTACCTGCTGGACCTCGGGCTGCCGACGCCCAGCCGCACCGCATTCGACCGGGATCCGGTGATCAAGCGGGAGCAGGTCTTCGCCGGGCCGATGGCGCGACCGGCCGCGGTGTTGGCCGACCGGAAAGGGGCAGTGGCCAGCAGCCGGGGCGAGGACGGCGTCTGGCAGGAGCTCAGCCGCAGCCTGCGACCGCACGAATCCATGCTCAATGAGGTCGCCGATGCGCAGCTGGCGCCGGAACTGCGCCGGGTCCGGAGCATGATGCGCGCCTGGCGTTTCTACGACCACTTCCGCACTGATCCGCAGGCCCCGGCCAGACAACCGCAGGTGGGCACCTGGACCGAGGTGCTCAGCGATTCCGGCGATGATCTGGCCGCAGCGCTCCAGACGATCATCGAGGCAGGCAACGGGGGCCGTTTGGCGGCGGCCGTGGACCGGGCTTTTCCGGGCAGCAGCGTCGGTGTGGAGGTCGCCGGCGGAAGTTTCCACACCACCCTGCGGCAAGCCGGCATGCTCCGGGCACTCAGCGCCGCCGAGCTCTCCGACGGCACGCTGCGTTATTTGTTGCTGTGTGCCGCACTGCTCACGGTCCGGCCGCCGGAACTGATGGTGCTCAATGAACCGGAGACTTCGTTGCACGCCGAGATGCTGCCCGCGGTCGCCGAGCTGATCGTGGATGCCTCGAAACACTGCCAGATCATCGTGGTGACCCATTCCGCGGCTTTGATCAAAGGGTTGCAGAGTGCCGGACAGGTACACCGGCACGAACTGCGGAAAGAACTGGGCGAGACCGGGATTTCCGGCCAAGGCCTGCTCGATGCACCGCCGTGGACCTGGCCGGTCCGTGGCAGGATGGGATGATGACGTCCTCGAACGAACCCGTGCTCTTGTGGTCCAAACCGGAATCGGAACGGGCCGGTACGCCCCTTTTGGTGCTCTTGCACGGCTACGGGGCCAATGAAGCCGATCTTTTCGGCTTGGCCGAGCAACTGCCCGCCGAGTTCACCGTGGTTTCGGTCCGCGCCGGGCATCCCGCCGGTTCGGGCTACGCCTGGTTCCCGTTGGCCGCAGACCTCGGCGCCGACGTCGACCAGGTCGTCGAAGCGGCGCAACGGCTCGATGATTGGCTGGAATCGGTCGCCTCGGAATTCAGCTCGGTGTCCCTGCTCGGGTTCTCCCTGGGCATGGCCATGGCGACCACCTTGCTGCGGCACCGGCCCGGCCGCTATGCCGCCGTCGTCGGTCTGTCCGGCGTCGTTGTGGACGCCGCCGGTGATCCATTCTTCCGGGACGATGAACTGCGGCAGAAGACAACCCCGTTCTTTTGGGGCCGGGACCAAGCGGATCCGGTGATCCCGCAGCCGGCGATCGAGTACGCCAACGACTGGTTGAACCAGCACACGGATCTGATGAAGGTGCTCTACACCGGCATGTGGCACGGCATCTGCGAGGCGGAAATCGGGCACATCGGTGAGTTCTTGCGGGTCAAAGTGCTCGGCTGAGCGAGGCTCGGCCGGTCAGCCGGCGCTGACCCGGATCGATTGGCCGTTCAGGCTGACCACGGAACCGGGACGGATCTGCGCGCCACGTCGGCTTTCGATTTGCCCGTCGACTTTGACCAGACCGTTTTCGATGAATTCCTTGGCCTGGATGCCGTCCTCTGCCAGGCTGGCCAATTTGAGCAGTTGGCCCAGGCGGATGGATTCGTCGCGGATCGGGATTTCTTCGATATCGGGCATGTAACCATGATGCCCGATATTTGCGAACCCGGGGCGCCAGGGTAGAGACTCGGTTCTGTCGGGCAACCGCTGAACGCCCACGCGGGCTTCCGGGCAGCTTCGGCAGACCGTTCGGAAGCCAGGCAGGAAGTGGATGGACCAGCACAGAGTACCCGTTCTGCTCGGCATACCGCTCGCGGTGCTGGGCGGGCTCGCCGTAGCCGGCCAAGGCCGGATCAACGGCGCCCTCGGCGCCCGGCTCGACGACGGTCTGGCCGCAGCCGCGATCAGCTTCGGCAGCGGCCTGATCCTGATCCTCGCGGTGTCTTTGGCTTCACCGTCCGGCCGTTCCGGGTTGCGCGCGATCGGCCCGGCGCTCAAGGCCCGGAAATTCCCGCGCTGGTACGTCACAGCCGGTGCCGTCGGGGCGTTTTTGGTCCTGACCCAGGGCTTGACCGTCGCGGTGATCGGCATCGCGCTGTTCACCGTGGCGCTGGTCACCGGGCAGAGCCTCAGCGGGTTGCTGGTGGACCGGTTGGGCATTTCGCCGGCCGGCAAAAAGCCGATCACCGGCATCCGGGTGATTTCCGCGGTGTTGACCATTGCGGCAGTGATCTGGGCGGTTTCGCCCCGCTTTGCGCAAGCCGGCGATGCCAGCCACTGGCTGTTCCCGGTCTTGCTGCCGTTGGCGGCGGGCTTCTTGATGAGTTTCCAACAGGCGATGAACGGCATGCAGAGCCTGCATTACGGGACCCCGCTGGCGGCCACCGTGATGAACTTCGCCGTCGGGGCGGTGATCTTGTTGCTGGCCTGGCTGGTCAAAGTCTGGATCAGCGGGGTCGGCAATCCGCTGCCCGGCGAATGGTGGTACTACCTGGGCGGCGCACTGGGCTGTTTCTTCATCTGCTTGAGCGCTTGGCTGGTCCGCGGGCTCGGCGTGCTGCTCACCGGCTTGGGCATGATCGCCGGGCAGCTGCTGGGTTCACTGGCTCTGGATCTGATCGTGCCGACGCCGGGAACGGTGATCGCGCCGGCCACCTGGCTGGGCACGTTGCTGACCCTGCTGGCCATGGTCCTCGCGACGCTGCCTTGGCCGCGCAAGCCGCTGCGCTGATCAGCTAAGTCGCCGAGTGGCCAGATCTGCACTTTACGACCTCGGTTTAGCCGGCCGATCTGGCCACTCGGTGTTGCCGGCGCGAGGTTGTTCCGGGGGATAGTCTGGGCGGATGGAACTCCTCGTCGGCTCATACACTTCCGGCTCCAATCGGGGCCGGGGAATCAGCGCGGTCCCGATCGGCGAGGACGGCTTGCTCGGCCGACCGCGATTGCTCGCCCAAGTGCCGGACCCGTCCTTCCTGGCTTTGGCCGACGACGGCGTCTATGCGGTGTTGGAGCGCGGAGCGGGCCAGGTGGTGGTCTTCGAGCGCGATGCCCATGACGGCTCTTTGGCGCTGGTGGCGGAGTCTCCGGAGATCGGGGCGGACCCCTGCCATCTTGCCCTGCTGTCCGGAGGCCGCGTCATTGCGGCCAATTACACTTCCGGCTCAGTGGTACTGCTGCGCAGTGCCCGGGGGCTGGAGCCGCAATGCACACTGCAACTGACCGGCTCCGGGCCGATCGCCGAGCGGCAGGAAGCCTCGCATGCGCACCAAACCGTGCCGACCCCGTACGGCACGGTTCTGGTTTCCGACCTCGGTTCGGATTCGGTGCGCGAGCTGCGCCCGGGCGACGAGGCCCTGCCGGAGGAAGCGCTGATCCGACTGCCGCCGGGCACCGGCCCGCGGCATCTGGTCCTGCGCCGCGGCGACTCGGCGGATCAGCTGTTGGTGGTCGGCGAGCTGGACGGTGCGCTGCATGTTTTCAGCCGGGCCCGTCGTGAGGCCGCAGGCGGTTGGCAGTATGCGGGCCGGACACCGTTGGCCACCCGGGAAAGCGTCGGGAAAAGCTATCCGGCGCATATCGAACTTTCCGCAGCTGCGGATCTGGCGTATGTGAGCGTGCGCGGCCAAGACCAGATCAGTGTCTTCCGGTTGGCTGATCCGGCGGGCGGGAACTTGCCGGAATTGATCCAGGAGACACCGACCGGTGGCGCCTGGCCGCGGCACTTCGCCCTCGGCAGTGGAGTGCTTTACGCGGCGAACCAGAAATCGGACAGCATCACGGTGTTCGCGGTGCTGCCGGACGGCATGCTGGGCGGAAAACTGCAGGAAATCGGCATCGGCACCCCGGTGTGTCTGAAGATCGGCTGACGTCGGTCCGCGTCCGGCGGGACAAACCCGGGGCTCCGGCGCCGGACTTCAGGCTTGACCGGATCGCCCGGTAGGCTTCAGACGTGTATATCTGAAATATACGAATAACGCCTCACGCGTTCTGCATCCAGCCGTCCGCCTAGCCCAGGAGTGACCACTATGGCCGCCAATAAATCCGCCCTCGATCCGATCATCTCGCTGGCCAAGCGCCGCGGGTTCGTCTTCCAGGCCGGGGAGATCTACGGCGGGTCCAGGTCGGCTTGGGATTACGGGCCCTTGGGCGTGGAGCTGAAGGAGAACATCAAGAAGCAGTGGTGGCAGACCTTCGTCCGCGGACGCGGCGATATGGTCGGCCTGGATTCTTCGGTGATCCTGCCTACCCCGACCTGGGTCGCCTCCGGGCACGTGGAGACTTTCACCGACCCGTTGGTCGAGTCCCTGCACACGCACAAGCGTTACCGCGCCGACCACTTGATCGAGGCGTACACCGCCAAGCACGGGCACCCGCCGGAAAACGGCCTGGCCGACATCAAGGACCCGGACACCGGCCAGCCCGGCAATTGGACCGAGCCGCAGCTCTTCTCCGGTCTGATGAAGACCTACTTGGGCCCGGTGGACAACCAGGAGGGCCTGCACTACTTGCGTCCGGAGACCGCGCAGGGCATCTTCACCAACTTCAACAACGTGCTGACCACCTCGCGGAAGAAGCCGCCGTTCGGCATCGGACAGATGGGCAAGGCGTTCCGCAACGAGATCACGCCCGGAAACTTCATTTTCCGCACCCGCGAGTTCGAACAGATGGAGATCGAGTTCTTCACCGCCCCGGCCGAGGCCGATGAGTGGTTCAAGCATTGGGTGGAGGCCTGCTGGAATTGGTTCGTGGATCTGGGCATCAACCCGGACCACATGCGCAAATTCGACGTGCCTGCCGAAGACCGGGCGCACTATTCGGCCGGAACCATCGACGTGGAGTACAAGTTCGGGTTCCAAGGCTCCGAATGGGGCGAGCTGATGGGCATCGCGAACCGCACCGACTTCGATCTGACCAACCATTCGAAGGCCTCCGGGACTGAATTGAGCTATTTCAACCAGGCCACGAATGAACGGTTCACGCCCTACGTGATCGAGCCGTCCTTCGGCTTGACCCGGTCCATGATGGCGTTCCTGATCGATGCGTACACCGAAGACGAAGCCCCGAACACCAAGGGCGGAGTGGACAAGCGCACGGTGCTCAAACTCGATCCGCGGCTGGCCCCGATCAAGGCCGCTGTGCTCCCGCTCTCCCGCAACGAAGACCTCTCGCCGAAAGCGAAGGACTTGGCCGCGGAACTGCGCAAGTACTGGAACATCGAGTTCGACGACGCCGGCGCGATCGGCCGCCGTTACCGCCGGCAAGACGAGGTGGGCACCCCGTTCTGCATCACGGTGGACTTCGACACCCTGGAAGACCAGGCAGTGACCATCCGGGAGCGCGATTCGATGAGCCAGGAGCGGGTTGCTCTGGACCAGGTGCGCAGCTACCTCGCGACCCGGCTGCTGGGGGCGTAATGGCCTTGGAGTACCGGCCCTGGCGGGAGGGCGACGAGGCGGAACTGCTGCAAATCTGGGGTGATCCGGAAGGCCAGCAGAACGGTTGGTACCGGCAGGCCCTGGGGCCGAACAACGACGGCGGCAACGGAGCAAGCTGGAAGCGCTGCATCGTGGCCACCGACCAGGGAATTCCGGTCGCCGCCGGCATGGTGATGGAGCAGAAGCTGCATGGCAGCCGGCTTTCGGCCTACCTCGAGGTAGCCCGGGACCACCGGCGGCAAGGGGTCGGCGCAACCCTGTTGACGATGCTCCGGCACGAGGCCGGGCAAGCCCCGAGCGGGGTGCGCGAGCTGACCGGGAAAGTCGACGCGGGCACCTCCGGAGCGGGCTTCGCCCAGGCCGTCGGTGCCGCAACCGTGCAGACCTCGCGCTTGATCCAGATCGATCCCGGTGCCTTGTCCCTGCCCCGATTCCAAAAAACCGATGACCAGGCAGACGAAGAGGCCGGTTCCGACGTGGTGCAGGATCTGGCGACCGGCTCGGTGGAGCTGACCGACGTCGTCGGGCGCTGGTACCAAGCGGTGCACGAAGACTGGAGCCCCACCGGGCAGCTCAGCCCGGGTACGGTGCAGGCCTATTTCCTGGCCGACGCCACCGGGGCGCAAGGCGCGATCGTTTTGCGGGCCGAGCCGGAAAGCGCGTTCGGCGGAGCGGCGAAGCCGAGCAAGCGGGGCCGGATCCGGGCCTTCGCGGTGAGCTATGGCCAGCACGCCCTGACCGACACCCCGGATGATCCGGCCGCCGACGTGTTCGTCGGCTGGGAGCCCCAGCTGGCTGCCGAAGACGCGGCGGCGGCAGTGCGCGACCTGGTTTCGCTGCTCGCGTACCAGCACCCGGTGGTGCTCGAGGTGGACAGCTCGATGCTGCCGTTGACCGACCTGGTGGAGCCGCTGCTGGTTGCCGGAAAAGCCCGCGGAGTCGGCGACGAAACCCGCATTGTGGTGCTCTGAACCCAGGTTTGCCGGGAGTTTGCCGGGAACCTGGTGCAGACACGCGATCGCCTCTTGACGCGGCCCGGCTGCTTCGGGCAGATTTGTGCTGCTCGTGGTTGGGGGTCAACCCAGGAAAGGCACATCCGTGCATCAAGAAACCGGTCTCCCGGATCAGAAAAACCCGATCATTTCCCGGCGTAGCGCGGTCCGTGGTGCAGCGGCTATTCTCGCTGCTGCCGGATTCGGTGTGGTTGCCGCCGCACCGGCACTCGCCGCCACTTCGCAGAACGCCTGGCCGGCGGCCAAGGACACTCCGCTGGAAAAGCTGACCGTCGGCGCCGCGAGCTTCGCGCCGGGCGTACGCAAGGGCGATGTGCATACGATCCTGGGCTATGTGGCCAGGCGGTTCAACAGCGAAGTCGAAAAACTCGTGAAGGACACCTGTTGGGGCTTCGCCTACCGCGACATCAGCGGCAGCACCGACCTCTCAAACCACGCCAGCGGCACCGCGATCGACTGCAACGCGCCGCAGCACCCGCTGGGCAAGGCCGGCACCTTCAGTGCCGCGCAGGTCAAGGCGATCCACCAGATCATCGCGGACTGCAACGGTGTGGTCCGTTGGGGCGGCGATTACAACGGCCGCAAGGACGAAATGCACTTCGAAATCAATGTGCCGCCGGGCAATGCCAAAATCGCCGCCCTGGTCAAGAAGATCAACGGCTGAGCGCGCTGCTCCGACGCGGCGCTGCACGACGACTGAAGTCAGGCGCCGGGCCTGGTCCAGGCCCGGCGCTCAGCCGTCTAGCCGCGAGTCAGCTTCTGCGTCCGCGGGCCACATCGTGGGCGTCGGCTTCGGCTTGTTCCTGGACCGTCATGGCACCGCCACCGGCCGCGGCGGGCATCCACCAGGCACCGGGCTCGGGCGTCTGCGGATAATCGGCGATCGCCGCATCGATTCCGGATTGCAGCCGGGCGCGCAGCTTCTCGGTTTCCGCTACCGGGTCGGCATCGATCGCCGGATTGATCGGTTCGCCGATCCGGACCCGGATCGGCATCCGCCAGGATTTGAAGGGCTTGAAGCCGTGGCCGCGGGTCATCAGCCGGTGCGCGCCCCACACCGAGATCGGGATGATCGGGACGCCGGCTTCCGCGGCCATCCGGACTGCCCCGGTTTTGCATTCGCGCACCGTGAAGGAACGGCTCACCCCGGCTTCCGGCAGGATCGCGATGTACTCGCCTTCTTTGAGCTTCGCCACGGCTTGCAGATAAGCATCACGACCGGCTTTTTTGTCCACCACGACATGGCCCGCGGCGGAAATCGCCGGGCCGGCGAGCCAATGGTCGGCCGCGCCCTTGTGGATCAGGTAGCGCATCTGCACTTTGGCATGCCGCCACATGACCAAGGAGGCCACCGCGAAATCCAGGTAGCCGAAGTGCGTGATCGCAATGACCGCGCCGCGTCCGGGAATCGGCTTGCGGGCCTTGCCTTCGATCGGATCCGGGGTGGGCAGGTTCTCCAGCCCTTGCACTTGGACGTCCATCTGGAACAGCCAGCGCAAAAAGAGTCCGGTTCCGACGATGCTGCGGTAGAAGGTGTTGTTCGGGGCTGGGCGCCAAGGCATTAGAGCTCCTTAGTGGACGGTCGCGGCGGCAGCGGGAAGAATCCGCTGGTGGTCTCCAAATATTCACGGTAGCCGGGCCGACCGGACATCCGGGCTTCGGTCAACGGCTTTCCGGTTTTGCCGGCCAGGGCCCAGATCATCAGAACCGGGGAGAGGATGGTCAACACTCCGGGCCAAGAGTCGGCGACGACCAGGAACAGGCCGACCCACACGGCGGCGTCGCCGAAATAGTTCGGGTGCCGGGTGTAGCGCCACAGCCCGGTGTTGAGCACGGTCCCGCGATTGCCCGGATCGGCTTTGAATGCGGCGAGTTGCGCGTCGCCGACCGATTCGAAGCCCAGCCCGATCAACCAGACTGCGACCCCGAGCCAGGCCAACCAGCCCAGTGCCCCGGTGCTGAACATGCCCACCTGGATGGTGAGCGAAACGAAGAACAGCACCGCACCCTGAGGCAGGTAGACCCGGGTCAGCGCGTAGCGGTTTTTCGATCCCGGGGCTTTGGAGAGCAGTGCCTCGTAGCGCGGGTCCTCTTTGCCGTCCCGGGCGCGCCAGCCGATGAACCCGGCCAATCTGAGCCCCCAGACGCCGACCAGGAGGAGGAGCAGCAGCCGGCGTCCGGCGTCCGCCCCGGCAGCCGAGGAAGCCGCGAAGCTGACCGCCGCGACGACGACGAAGCCCATCGCCCAGGCGACATCGATGACGCTGTGCCGTTTCTGCACCAGGGCGATCCCAAACGTCACGCCGAGCACTGCGGCCACGCCGAGCGCGCTCCACAGCAGATTGAGTGCGAAAGCCCCACCGGGGAACTCCGCTGCGACGTCGAACATGTTCCAGTCTCCTTAGAGCTCGGTCAGCAGCCGTTGCGGCAATTGGTAGAGGCGATCGGCCAGCCGGGTGGTCCGGGCTTTGAGCGGAAGCTGGAACTCGCTGCCGAATTGCCGCAGCACGAAGGCCGCGGTCAGCTGGTGCCAGATCGCGACTTTGTCGAACATGAAATGCCCGGCGCCGCGCAGCCGCACGTAGAAGACCTCTTGGGCAAGCCCCACCGCGCGTTCGGCGAAGTGCTGCGAGGAAGGCGCGCTGGTCCACTTGTCCTTGTCGCCGTGGATGATCAACACCTTGCGGTCCCGCACCGGTTCGGTGGGCGAATCCGCATCGGTCCAAGGTGCCAGCGAAACGATCGCTTTCACCAACGGGTCGTCGGCGACCGCGATCGCGACTGAGCCGCCCATCGAGTGCCCGACCAGGTAGACCGGAACGCTCGAGTGTTCTTCGCGAATCTTCTCCAGCGCCCAACGGGCGTCCTGCACCGGCGAGCGTTCCGCCCCGTTCCAGCCGCGGACCCGATTCCGCAGCGACCAGACCGAAAGGCCGTAGCGGGATCCTTCCCGGTGCAGGAGCTTGGCGAACGGGATCATTCTGGACGGGCTCAGATGCCGGGCCCGGACCGGCTCATAGGAATTGGCCCGGCCGCCGTGCAGCACCAGGACCACCGCCTTCGTCACGCCGTGCGCCGGCCGGATGGTCAGCACCGGCGCATGGGCCAGAGTTCCCTTCGGGACCTCATCGGCTTCATCGATCCTGCGTCTGAACACGTTCCCCTCTTCCAGAATCCAAACAATCCCCGTGTTATCCCGGAGGCCCAGACTATCGGTTTCAACTGTGAGTCCGCTGGCCTCCGCCACCTGAGATCGGTTCTCACGTAGGCTTCCAACCGGAGGTGGTGCGGATATGGGTCACGGGCACTCGCACACGGCTATCAACGGTTCGGAGCCGGAAGCCGGCCGGATGGGTCAGCCAGGGCAACGCCAGGACATGGTGCGGCAACGTGCTGCCCGGCGGCGTGCCGGAATCCTGCTCAGCGCGGTGCTGGTGCCGATCGGCGTGGTCGCGGTGCTGCTCATGGTGCTGCTCTGGCCCAGTGGCAAGACCGCCGATATCTCGCTCGGCAGCCCCTATGCCGCAGCGCCGGGTGCCAGCATCGATACCGGGAAGGTGCAGCGCACCGCGCAGGAAGACTGCCCGGGTTCGACGGTCGGCAGCAAAGACTGCCTGATCGCGTACAGCCAGCCGGACGCCGGCGGCGACGTGGTGCCGGTGATGATCAGTCCGGAGATCGCGAAGTCGCCGGGCGTGCATCAGGGGGACACCATCAAGTACGTCAACCTCTCGAAATTGGGCCCCAATCCGAATGGGCCGGCGTACGTCTTCATGGATTTCGTCCGCAGTGCGCCGATGCTGTTGTTGGCGCTGGTCTACGCGGTGGTGGTGATCGCGGTGGCCCGTTGGCGCGGCTTGCGGGCGCTCCTGGGCCTGGTGGGGGCTTACCTGGTGATGGCCTTCTTCATCCTGCCCGGGTTGGTCGAGGGGAAGCCGCCGCTGCTCTTGGCCCTGGTCGGCTCGGCAGTGATCATGTTCGGCGTGCTTTACTTCGCGCACGGGGTCTCCGCCCGGACCTCGACGGCGCTGATCGGGACGTTGTTCGGGCTCGGCATGACCGCGGGCATTGCGGCTTGGGCGACGCACGCCACGTATCTGACCGGCTTGGCCGACCACAACACCTATCAGTTGCAATCCGTGGCCGGGAACCTCTCGATTTCCGGGATGATCATGTGCGGCCTGATCATTTCCGGTCTCGGTGTGCTCAACGACGTCACGATCACGCAATCCTCCGCGGTCTGGGAACTCTACGAGTTGGCGCCGCAGAGTTCCGCCCGGAATCTCTTCGCTTCCGCGATGCGAATCGGCCGGGACCACATCGCTTCGACGGTTTACACGATTGCCTTCGCCTACGCCGGCAGTGCGCTGCCGATCCTGATCATGGTGATGCTCTACCGGCTGCCGGTTTTCGATGCGCTCAGCAGTGCCGAACTCGCCGAGGAAATCGTGCGCACCCTGGTCGGCTCGGTTGGCCTGGTGCTGGCGATTCCGGTGACCACCGCAGTGGCCGTGCTCGTGGTGAAGGCGACCGGGCGCAAACGCCTGGCACCGGCAGACGCTCCGGTGCCGTTGGCGTCGTGACCTCCGCGGCGGCCGGCTCGGCCGAGGCCGCCGGATGCAAGACCGCGGGGTGCAAGGCCGCCGGGCCCAAGACCGCGGGGTGCAAGGCCGCCGGGCCCAAGACCGCCGGATGCAAGGCCGCCGGGCCCAAGACCGCGAAGTCCAGTGCCGTCGGGGTCAGTGCAACTTGATCACGGCGTCCAACAACGGCGCATCGAGGGGCCGGTCCGCGTAGTTGCAGTGCCCCAGTCCTTGCAACCAGGGATTTTCGAGGACCGCCCCGGCGTCGAATTCGCCACGCCACTGCAGGCTCAGGCCGACTTTCGTCAAAACCGCTGACGAGGCCGGATTGTTGTCCATGACCCTGCCCAGCACCGGGTGGTCGGGCTGCGAGCGAGCAGCGAAGCCGACCGCCGCGATCGCGATTTCGGTAGCGAAGCCCCGGCCCCAGCTGGCCGGGTCCAGGCGGTAACCCAGATTCCAGGTGCCGGCCACCGCGCCCGTGTCCAGAGGCGTGACTCCACCGGTCCCGATCAGCCGGCCGGCGGCCAAGCCTGCCGTTCCCGCTGTACCGGCCGTTCCCGCTGTCCCGGCCAGTGGCGCTGCCAGCCTGATCGCCCAGTAGCCGGCCTGGTGGTCCTGCCATTTTCGTTCCGTGGTTTCGATCATGGCCCGGGTGGTGTCGGGTGATGCGTGCCGGCCCTGCGGCAGATGCGCCCACGTCCGGGGATCCGAGTAGATGGCGTAGACCTCGTCGAGGTCGTCCAGGGTCAGCGGGCTCAGCTGCAGGCGTTCGGTCAACACAGCATCCAGTATGCCCGGCGGCACGGACAGAATCACAGACAGAATACGGACCGGATCCGGCATCGGAGTTGCGATGACAAATGTCATCCGGAGCCGGTGACAACAGTGTGCGGCCCGCAGCCCGGAAGCGGCGCACCATGGATGCAGACGCACCACCGGGGCGCGCCGGATCCATCAGGAGAAGCTACCGAAATGTCAGGCCAAAGCGTACTCAACCTCGTGATCGCAGCAGCCGTCCTGCTGTGGGTGCTGTACCGCCAATTGCAACCCCGCCCGGTGAAAGAGGACCGGCCTTACCGTTTGATGTTCGTCCTCGCGGTGCTGGGCACCGTGCAGATCGTCCAACTCGCCGGGCAAACCGAAATCTCCGCCGCCGGCTACGTCGCTTTGCTGATCGGGCTGCTCAGCGGCGCCGGCTTCGGCTGGCTCCGCGGCCGGCTCGTGCATTTCTGGCGCGGTCCGGACGGGACGCTGATGCGGCAGGGCAATTGGCTCACGCTGGTGCTCTGGGTCGTCGGAATCGCGGTGCACCTGGGACTCGACTGGGCCGGCGTGCACCTTTCGCCGGAAGGCCACAGCAGCGGGGCCGAAGCGCTCGGCCTTTCCGGAATCATGCTCTACCTGGCGGTGGCCTTGGCCGCCCAGCGTTTCGCCACGCTGGCCCGGACGCCCGCAGAACGGCAGCCGAACACCTTGAAAACCCTCTGATGAAGGACATCCGATGAGCGAACAACTCACCACGGCCGCCCCGCGCGGCAATACCGCAACCGCGCTCTATGCCGTGGACGCGCAGCAGCTGCAGAAGTCTTTCGGCAAAGTGCACGCGGTCAACGGAATCGATTTGCAGATCAAACCCGGGGAGGTGGTGGCCTTCCTGGGCCCGAACGGCGCCGGCAAAACCACGACCATCGACATGCTGCTCGGTTTGAGCAAACCGGACCGCGGTTCGGTGCGCGTCTACGGCAAGAGTCCGCGGCAGGCGATCGCGCACGGCCAGGTGTCTGCGGTGATGCAAACCGGAGGACTGCTCAAAGACCTGACGGTCCGCGAGACCGTGGCGTTGACCGCTTCCTTGTTCGCCGAATCCAGGCCGGTGGACGAGTGCCTGGAACGCGCCGGGATCAAGGACATCGGCGACCGGATCGTGAGCAAGTGCTCCGGCGGCCAGCAGCAGCGGCTCCGGTTCGCCATGGCTTTGGTCTCCGACCCCGGGCTGCTGATCCTGGACGAGCCGACCACCGGCATGGACGTGGAAGGGCGCCGGGACTTCTGGAACGCGATCCACGCCGATGCCAGGCGCGGCCGTACCGTGATTTTCGCAACGCACTACCTCGATGAGGCGGACGCCTATGCAGACCGGATCATCCTGGTCCGCAAGGGCCGGATCGTCGCGGACGGCTCGAGTGCGGAGATCAAATCGCTCGCCTCCGGCCGGACCGTGCGGGCGAGCGTGAGCGGGCTGGACCAGGGCGCGGTCGCGGCGCTGCCCGGCGTGGACAGCGTCGAGCTGCGGGCCGGAATCGTCAGCGTGCACAGCAAAGACTCCGACGCCGTGGCCCGCTACCTGCTGAACCACACCGATGCGAAAGACCTGGAAGTTACCTCGCACAATCTCGAAGACGCCTTCTTGGCGCTCACTTCCGACGACTAATCCACCCGCCAGCCAGAACCGAGGACATGAGATGTCTACCGCAATCCCCACCAGCATTTCGCTGGAACGAAAAGTCCCGCCGTTCGGCGGTTTCAACCTGACGCTGCTCGGCATCGAGATGAAGCGCCGGTTGCGCAACCGGCGGAACGTGATGTTCGCCTTGGTCCTGCCGGTGGCGATGTTCCTGATCATCGGGCTGCCGCAGAAGGACACCCCGGTCAACCCGGCTCACCCGGTGAGCGCCGGGGGTGTTTCGGTCGCCGCCTACATCATGATTTCGATGGCGGTCTACGGCTGCATGATCACCTCCACCTCGGCGGGCAGCGCCGTGGCGATCGAGCGCTCGATGGGCTGGAGCCGGCAGCTGCGGCTCACTCCGCTGACCCCGGCGGCCAATATTTCGGTCAAGGTGGTCGGCGGTTTGCTGCTCGGCCTGATCGCGATCCTGGCCGTCGACGTTGCGGGCTTCGCCATCGGGGTCCGGATGGAGCCGCAGATCTGGATCCTTTCCGGTCTGGGCGGGCTGCTCGGTTCACTGGTCTTCACCGCTTTGGGCCTATTGGTCGGCTACTTGATCCCGAGCGAGAACGTGATGCAGATCATGGGCCCGGTGATCGCCTTCCTGGCCTTCTTCGGCGGCCTGTTCGCACCGTTGAGCTCGCTCGGCGGAGTTTTCCAGACCATCGGGGTCTGGACCCCCACCTACGGCATCGGCGAAATCGCCCGGGCGCCGTTGACCGGGGACGCCTTCAATTGGCTTGCACTGCTAAATGTCGCAATCTGGCTGCTGATCTTCGCCGCGGGGGCCGGACTGGCTTTCCGGCGGGACACCAAGCGGGTCTGAGCGACGTAAGGTAGGCCCATGCCAGGTGTTCATTACAGCCGATCCGCTGAGGAAGTCGACCAAGACGTCGAGCGGATGACCAGCCGGCTGAGCTGGTTGGCCCAGGACGTCCAGCAGGCGCTCAACTTCCGGGAGCTGTTGACCTCCACCGGCGCCCGTCGTTGGTACACCGGCGCCGGCATCGCGGTCCTGGTCTTCGGCTTCAACAGCTGGCCGACGCTGTTCGACTCCGGCAAGCCGTTGGGCCTGGCGATCAGCTATGCCGTGATCTCGGTGCTGGCCCTGTGCCTCTTCATCGTGATCCCGCCACTGAGTTGGGCGCGCAGCGAGCCCTTCAAAATCGCGATTTGGAGCGTGTTGGCGGCCTTCGGCGTAGCCATGTTTTTGATCGTCGGGCCATCCGGCGGTTGGTTCGCCACCTTTTTGACCGTGTGCGCCGGCATGCAGCAGCATCGGCGCAAGACCGCGCTGATCATCGTGGGTTCGGTTTCGGCGGCGTTGCTGGTCGCGGAACTGGTGCTGGGCCAGACGCTGGAGAACTCGATTGCGATGGCCGCCGTCTCCGGGTCCATCGGCTTGATGATGATCGCCTTCGGCCGGCAGATCGAAGCCCTGCGGGTACTCCGGGAAACCCAGCAGCGCCTGGCGGAGGTCGCGGTCAAGGAAGAACGCAGCCGGGTGGCCCGGGACATGCACGACATCCTGGGCCATTCGCTCACCGTGATCGCGGTCAAGGCGGAATTGGCCGGCCGGCTCCTGGAGGTGTCCCCGGAGCGGGCGGCTGCGGAAATCCACGACGTCGAAGAGCTGGCCCGCGGTGCGCTGGTCGATGTCCGGGCCACGGTGCGCGGCTACCGCGGGGTGAATGTGCTGACCGAATTGGCCAATGCCCGGAGCGCGTTGACCGCCGCCGGAATGGATGCCGAACTGCCCGGAGCCGCGGACGAGGTCCCGGCCAAATACCGGGAACTTTTCGGCTGGGTACTGCGCGAAGGGGTGACCAATATCGTGCGGCATTCCCAGGCGGGCAAAGTGCTGGTGACCATGGGGGCCGGATTCATCCAAATCGACGACGACGGCGCGGGCCTGTCCGCCCCGGGTCTCCCGGAGACCGGCAACGGCTTGGCCGGATTGCGCGAACGGGTGGCGGCGCAGAACGCCGCCCTGACCATTGGGCGCTCGGCCATGGGCGGCTTCCGCCTGCGAGTGGAACTCTGAGCGCAAGAGGAAAGGTTGAAACCATGATCCGGCTCTTGATCGCAGACGACCAGGCCCTGGTCCGGGGCGCGCTCGCCGCGCTGCTCGGCCTCGAATCGGACATCGAGGTGGTGGCCGAAGTGGGCCGCGGCGACGAAGTGGTGGCCGCAGCGTCGGCCGCGGCCGCGGAGGTGGCGCTGCTCGACGTCGAAATGCCGGGACTGGACGGGATCGCCGCGGCCGCGGCACTGCACGCTGCGATGCCGGATTGCCGGGTGCTGATGGTGACCACTTTCGGCCGGCCGGGCTACCTCCGCCGGGCGATGCAGGCCGGCGCCAATGGATTCGTGGTCAAGGACACTCCGGCGAAGCAGCTGGCGGACGCGGTGCGCAAAGTCCACGCCGGGCTCCGGGTAGTGGACCCCACATTGGCTGCCGAGACGTTGACCAGCGGTGAGAGTCCGCTGACCGAACGGGAAACCGAGGTGCTGCGCGCGGCGGCCGGGGGCGGCACGGTCGCGGACATCGCGAAGGCGACGTTTTTGTCCGAAGGCACAGTGCGCAACTATCTTTCCAGTGCGATGGGGAAGACCGGGGCCCGGACCCGCGGCGAAGCGGCGCACACCGCGGAAGCCAACGGTTGGCTGCTCTGAAAGGTCGTGAACTGCGGCGAATTGCGGTTATCACTTAATGGTGATTACTTATCTTTCTGGAAATTCCGTGAATTAAATGAATTCCGGCAAAAGTCGCACACATTCCGGGTAATCTGTTTTTGGAATGTTTTGTGGCGCAGTTCACAGGGCCGATGGCCGGTGGGCTGCTGAGGCGGAAGGTTGCGGCGTGGTTGATTCGGCATGGAAGAAATGGGGCAGGAGAGTCGCGGCCACGGTTGCGGCGCTGTCGCTCGGCGCATCGGCGGCAGTGGTGGCGTCCGCTTCGGCGGATGCTGCGGCGGCACCGGCTGCGGTGGTCGGCAATTGGACGGACAATTTCGACGGCGGCGCGGGTGCGCGGCCCAATTCGCAGTTCTGGAACTTGGAAACCGGCGGTTCCGGCTGGGGAAACAACGAGCGGCAGTATTACACCAATAGCGCGGACAATTCGAAGTTGGACGGGAATGGGAATTTGGTCATTACCGCCCGACGGGACAATGCCGGCGGACTGAATTGTTTTTACGGCCCTTGCGAAGTGACGTCGGCCCGGCTCAATTCCGCCGGCAAGATCTCCGCGAAATACGGTCGGGTGGAGGCCCGGATCAAGGTCCCGGGGCAAAAGGGCGTCTGGCCGGCCTTCTGGATGCTGGGCGAGGACATCGGATCGGCCGGCTGGCCGGCCTCCGGCGAAGTCGACATCATGGAGAACGTCGGGAACAACCCCAGCCAGCTGCTGGGCACGGTGCACGGGCCGGGATACAGCGGAGGCAACGGCATCGGCGGCCAGATCAACAACGGCGCCCCGCTCGGCGACGCGTTCCACAATTACCGGGTGGACTGGGGGCCGGACCGGATCACCTGGTTCCTCGACGACAAGCCGTACCTGAGCGTCGGCAGAGAAGACCTCGGCGGCAAGCAATGGGTCTTCGACAAGCCGTTCTTCCTGATCCTGAACCTGGCCATCGGCGGCACCCTGGGCGGCTCGGTGGATCTGAATTCGATGCCGGCGCAAATGCTGGTCGACTACGTCAAGGTCACCGACCTCGGCGGGGTCAACCCGGTGAAATCGAATCCGCCGACGCACGGCGGTTCCGGTGGCGACCCGTGGGCCGGTTTGAACATCGAGTCCCCGGCAGTCTGGCTCAAGAGCGTTGCCGACGGCCAGGCCGTGGACGTGGACAGCAATGCGGCCAAACCCGAAGGCGCCCGGGTGAATGCCTGGGATTACAGCGCCGGCAACAATCAGCGCTGGCAGATGTACCGCAAAGGGTCGGAGAACCGCTTCGTCTTCCGGAGCATCGGCTCGACCCTGGTCCTGGACAAGGCGATTTCCGGCAACGAGATGCAGCAGTGGGGCTACGGCGGCGGCGCGAATCAGCAGTGGGTCTTCGCCGATGCGCCAGGCGGCAGCCAAGGGCAGATCCAGATCAAGAGCGGCCAGGACAATTCCTGCCTGACCAACAAGGGCCGCGGGCAGCAGATGCGCACCGAGTCCTGCCGCACTGGCGACCGCAACCAAATGTGGACCATCAACGACGCCCGATAGCCCGGCGTCGGCCTTCCGCTCCCGGCTGCAGCCGGGAGCGGAAGCCGCGGTTGCGCGAAACCATTGCGACCGGCCCATTGCGGCAGGCTCGGTGCGGATTTTGACCGGTTTGAGAGAATAGCTCTGTGACTGTTGTAGATCTTCCCGCACCCACGGACCGGCTCGAGCTGCCTCCGTTGCGCCTCGGCAATATCACCGTGGACACCCCGGTGGTGCTCGCCCCGATGGCCGGTATCACCAATACCGCATTCCGCCGGCTGTGCCGGGAATACGGCGGCGGACTGTATGTGGCCGAGATGGTCACCTCGCGTGCCCTGGTGGAACGGACGCCGGAGAGTTTGCGGATCATTTCGCACGACGCGGATGAGAAGGTCCGTTCCGTGCAGCTTTACGGGGTGGATCCGGTCACTGTGGGCCAGGCCGTGCGGATGCTGGTCGAGGAAAACCACGCGGACCACATCGATCTCAACTTCGGCTGCCCGGTGGCCAAGGTGACCCGGCGCGGCGGGGGAGCGGCGCTGCCCTGGAAGACCGAGCTCTTCGCCTCGATCGTGCGCACCGCAGTCCGCGAAGCGTCGAAGGGCGGTATCCCGCTCACGATCAAAATGCGCAAGGGCATCGACGAGGACCATCTGACCTATCTGGAGGCCGGGAAAATCGCCCGGGATTCCGGCGTCGCCGCGGTCGCGCTGCACGGGCGCACCGCCTCGCAGTTCTACTCCGGCGTGGCCGATTGGTCTGCGATCGCCCGGTTGCGCGAAGCGTTGCCGGATGTCCCGGTGCTGGGCAACGGGGATATCTGGAGCGCCGAAGATGCGATCCGGATGGTGCGGGAGACCGGCGTCGACGGCGTGGTGATCGGCCGCGGCTGCCAGGGCCGACCGTGGCTGTTCGGCGATTTGATGGCCGCGTTCGACGGCGACTCCCGACGGTTCCGGCCCGGCTTGCAGCAAGTCTCGGACACCGTTTACCGGCATGCGCAGCTGCTCATCGAAACCTTCGGCGAGGAGGGGAAGGCGCTGCGGGACATCCGCAAACACATGGCCTGGTACTTCAAAGGCTATGTGGTGGGCGGTGAACTGCGGGCCAAGCTCGCCGCCGTGCCGACCCTTGCGGTGCTGCGCGAGCTGCTGGACCAACTCGATATGGAATCGCCTTATCCCGGGGTCGACGCCGAAGGGCCGCGTGGCCGGGCCGGCACCCCCAAGCGGACTGCACTGCCGAACAACTGGCTGGCGGACCGCGATCTGGACGCCGAGCAGCAGGCCAATATCGCGGCGGCGGAATTGGATGTTTCCGGTGGCTGAAATCGTGGCGGAGACTTCGCAGACCACCGGCTATTCGGCCCCGGACGCCGAACGGTTCGTCCAGGAACCGGCCAAGAAAAGCTACCGCAGCCCGTTCGAGCGGGACCGCGCCCGGGTGCTGCATTCGTCGGCGCTGCGCCGGCTCGGCGCCAAGACCCAAGTAGTAGCTCCGGACACCGACGATTTCGTGCGCACCCGGCTCACCCACTCGCTGGAAGTCGCCCAAGTCGGCCGGGAACTGGGCCGGGTGCTCGGCTGCGATCCGGACGTCGTGGACACTGCCTGCTTGGCCCATGATCTGGGCCATCCGCCGTTCGGGCACAATGGCGAATCCGCGCTGAACGACCTGGCGCACGCGATCGGCGGATTCGAAGGGAACGCGCAGACCCTGCGGTTGTTGACCCGGTTGGAGCCCAAGGTGTTCACTGCCGAAGGATTGCCGGCCGGGCTGAACCTGAGCCGGGCGAGCCTGGACGCCGCCTGCAAGTACCCGTGGTCCGCGGCCGATGCTCCGGTGATCCATGGCCACCGGACCAGCAAATTCGGGGTCTATGCCGATGACGAGCCGATATTCAACTGGCTCCGCGAAGGCGCCCCGGCAGGGCACAGCTGCATTGAAGCCCAGGTGATGGACTTGGCCGACGACATCTCGTATTCGGTCCACGACGTCGAAGACGCGATTGTGGCCGGCCACTTCCAACTGTCCTTCCTGGACCAGCCGGAGACCCGGAGCCGGGTGATCGGTTATACCCGGCAGTGGTACTTGCCGCACGCCGAGGAAGCGGAAATCGATGCGGCCCTGGCCCGCCTGGAAGCAACCGAGGTCTGGGTCCGCGACGCCGACGGTTCCCGGGCTTCGATGGCCGGATTGAAGAACATGACCAGCCAACTGATCGGCCGGTTCTGCCAAAGCGCTCTGGACACCACCCGGGCGATCTACGGACCGGACCCGCTGACCAGGTTCGCCGCCGACGTCGTGGTCCCGGCGGAGACCGTGCACGAGATCGCCGCGATGAAAGGCCTGGCCACCACGTTCGTGATGACCAGCGAAAACCGGCAGCCGATCTACCAGCGGCAGCAGGAGGTCCTGCACGAGCTGGTCGCGGTGTTGGCGGCCGGTGGCGACCGGCATCTGGAGAAGATGTTCGCCGCGGACTGGCGCGAGGCGGCGGACGACGCCGGCCGGTTGCGCGCCGTGATCGACCAGGTGGCTTCGCTCACCGATGTCTCGGCATTGGCCTGGCACCAGCGGCTAACCGCGGGTTAGCCATTGTCCATCCGCGACATTTCCTGGTGCTGAAGTAACCCTTGCGACAGCTGAGTTGCCTGCCACCTCCGCTTGGCCGGCAAGTGTCGTCAAAGGAAAGTCGGCTGGGCGCTGATCCTGGGCTTGGCGCGGCTTGTCGTGCCCTTGGCATAAACTCGAGCTGTGGCCGGACTGATCAAACATGAAGATATCGAGGAACTCCGCGCCCGCACTGACATCAAAGAGGTCGTCGAGAGCTATGTGACGCTCAAAAGCGCCGGGATCGGATCCTGGAAGGGACTGTGCCCGTTCCACGACGAACGCAGCCCTTCGTTCAACGTCCGGCCGCAAGCCGGGCGTTACCACTGCTTCGGTTGCGGCGAGGGCGGCGACGTGATTTCGTTCCTGCAGAAGGTGGACCACCTCTCCTTCACCGAAGCGGTGGAAAAGCTGGCGGCCCGGATCGGTTTCGAGCTGCATTACGAAGACGGCGGTTCCGGCCCGCGCCGCGAAGAAACCGGACGCCGGCAGCGGCTGCTCGATGCGCACAAGATCGCGGCGGAATTCTTCCGGGACCAGCTGCTCAGCCCCGCCGCCGCAGCAGGCCGGCAATTCCTCTCCGGACGGGGCTTCGACCGGGCGGCAGCGGAACAGTTCGGCGTCGGCTTCGCCCCGCAGGGCTGGGATGCCCTGCTCAAGCATCTGCGCGGCCGCGGATTCACCGATGAAGAACTCCGGTTGACCGGGATGTTCTCCACCGGGAATTCCGGGGACCGGTTGTTCGACCGGTTCCGCGGCCGGTTGATCTGGCCGATCCGGGACATCGCCGGGGAGACCATCGGCTTCGGCGCCCGGAAGCTCTTCGACGACGATCAGGGTCCCAAGTACTTGAACACCCCGGAGACCATCCTGTACAAGAAGTCGCAGGTGCTCTATGGGATCGACCTGGCGAAGAAGGCGATCGCCAAGGACCGCCAGCTCGTGGTGGTGGAGGGCTACACCGATGTGATGGCCTGCCACCTTTCCGGGGTGGGCACTGCGGTCGCCACCTGCGGAACCGCTTTCGGCGAGGACCACATCAAGGTGGCCCGCAGGCTGCTCTCCGACGACGGCACCGGTGGTGAGGTGATTTTCACCTTCGACGGCGATGCGGCCGGGCAGAACGCCGCGTTGAAGGCGTTCAGCCTGGATCAGCGTTTCGTGGCGCAGACTTTCGTGGCGGTGGAGCCCAGCGGCAAGGACCCCAACGACCTCCGGCAGTCCGGTGGCTCCGAAGCGGTGCAGGCGTTGATCGGGTCCCGGCGTCCGCTCTTCGAATTCGCCATCCGCTCGACGCTCGCCAAATTCGATCTGAGCACCGTGGAGGGCCGGGTGCAGGGGCTCCGCGCCGCAGCACCGGTGGTCGCCGAGATCCGGGACGGCTCGACGCGGGTGGGCTACAGCCAGGAATTGGCGGGATGGCTGGGCATCGCGGACCCGAACGAAGTGCTCCGCGCCGTCAACAATGCCGCGAAGAGCCGTTCCCGTGTGGCCCAGCATGCCGACCCGGCCGGGAAACCGGCTGAAGAAACCGCCGGGACGGCGCCTGGTTTCAGCCGCCCCGATCCGCGGGACCCGGCCGCCCGGATGGAACGGCAGGGCCTCGAGGTGGTTTTGCAGCAGCCGGCTTTGCTGACCGCAGACGATTGGCTGCGCTTCGGCGGAATCCAGTTCGCGGTGCCGGCCTACCGCGCAGTGCACGAGGCGATCCGGGCTGCCGGGCAACCCGAGTCGGGGGACTGGCTCCAGGCAGTCACCGAGGAAGCTCCCGAGCCGCTGCGCCCCTTGGTGTCCGAACTGGCAGTCACCCCGTTGCCCGCGGTGAATGAGGAAGGACTCAAGAATTATTGCCGCTCGATGCTGCGCAGCCTCTTCGAAATGCAGTTGACCCGGACCAAAGCCGAGAAGATCGGCGCCTTGCAGCGGATGGACTCGGCTGCGGACCCGGCGGGGTACCAACAGCTGCAACGGGAACTCATGGAGCTGGAGATGCAACGCCGGGCGTTGCGCGAAGAGTAGGGCGGCCGAGCACGCCCGCACAAATAGAGCTCGGAATTCGTCTCCGAACCGCCACATCCAACACTCCAGGCTCAGCTTTCACACGATCTGTTCTGGCGTGTTCCGAGCACCGCGGTTCTCGATTTCACAGAGCTGAAATCCTTTGTTAGAGTAGTACTCGCTTCATTCCTCCTTAGCTCAATTGGCAGAGCATTCGACTGTTAATCGAAGGGTTGCTGGTTCAAGTCCAGCAGGAGGAGCGAAATACCCCAAAAGGGCCTCTGATCAGCGGAAACGTTGTTCAGGGGTCCTTTTGCTTGGTGGTCGGGGCCGGATAGTTCCGGAATAGGCACTGGCCAGAAAGCTCAAACGAGTTGAGCGTGCTGTCGCCAAGGTCAGGCGAAACCATGCAAAACGGGTCTCCTTCGGTGACCGACAGCCGCGCCGGTCACCGAAGAAGACCCGATACTGGAACTACTTACTTGATCCGGAGCACGAAATGATCGAGTCGCCGGACTTCTTCGACACGCTCTGCCCGTCGATGAAGATCTCGCAGGCGAAATTCCCCTTGGTCAGAAGATCAGCCGGGACCAGGCTGATCGAGGCGAAGGTCGATCCGGTGAACGTGATTTCCTTCTCCCACGTCCCTTGAACCGGAGCGTTTTCGGTTCCTTGTGCGACGTTGTAGTCGGCCTTCGCCGGATGGTCGGCGGTAACGACGTACTTGACCTTTACCTCTTTATTGAGGTCGGCTGCAACCGAACTCATTCCGGAGCTCGCTGAGTCCAGTGAGTCCTTGACTGAGTTCAAGAAGGCAAGGGACACCAGAATGACAATGGTCGCAATGATTGCCCCGAGCACGCTGAGGATGAGTCCTGCGATTGCTTTGCTCTTGCCTTTGGCCTTTTTGACGAGCGCGATGATTGCCAAAATGATGCCGACGAGCGCGACTAGGAAAACAATCTGGTTGATCACCGGTATGAAAGCGACGACGATGCTCACAATGCCGAGCACCAGTGCTGCGGTTGCCAGCCCTGAGCCAGATCGGGGGACTTCTTGCGGGGCCTGGGCCGGCTGCTGGAACGGGGCAGGCGGAGGCGGTGGAAGTTGCTCGGACATCGAGAACCTTTCGTAAATTCATCGGATTAAAGCTTGAGATAGAAAGGTATCTGGATATTTCCTGAAAATCTAGTCAACGAGTTTCGTACCACGCGTGGTGCTCAGACGAAGTCCATTTCCACCTGGAGGAAGCGTTCCGCTTCGGCGATCGCGGCGTGGAACGCCGCAGTTTCGGTGCCGGCCCGGCGTGGGTCCTTCGGCTGCCAACCGTGCACCGCGGAATGCACCCGGACTACCGTCCCGTCCGGCGGCGCATAGAAGATCCCGAAGCGTTGCAGCGGCCATTCTGCGGAGGTTTCCGGTGCCACCAGCAAGGCCGCATCCAAGGCCGGATTGTGCCATTGGGCAATCGGCCGGCGGCGGTCTTCGACGAAGAGCCCGGCGGCGAATGAAGCGGCCGAGCCCGCGCTGGATTGCCGGCAAAGCCGTTCCCACCACAAGGGCAGGAGCGTCTCGTCTTTGCGCATCCAAGTAGCCGGAATCGGCGGCGGTTCGGCGGCTGAGCCCACGCTTGCATTTTAGACTCCGGAGCCCGCCCAGAACAGGGTCCGCCCAGAACAGAGCCCGCCCAGAACAGAGCCCGGCGGATCAGGCCGGAAGCATCCGCGGCGGCCGGACCGGTTGCTCCGATACCGTAGCGGCCGGTGCTGTGGCGACCGGTGCGGGGGCGACGTCGGCGTGCTCCTTCGCCGGCTTGGCTTGGCGGCGCCGGCCGAAGACCGCCCACAGCGAAGTGCCCAGTAGTGGCAGGCAGAGCACCGCAGCGACCCAGAGCACGGTCCGGGCGATGCCGCCGTGCTCCTGGTATTCGGCCAAAGCCCCGACCCAGCCGATCAGCATCAGCAGCAAGGCGAGCAGGCCGAGCCCGGCCAGGAGCAGCAGGGCCACGGTGCCGATGGCGCCCATCCCGGCGAGCTTGCTGAACATGCCGCCGGATTCTGCGGCGTTGACGGCGGTGCTGGAAGCCAAAATGATGCCCATGATCTGTCCTTCGGGGAAAGCTGGATTTCTTCTTGCTTCCACGATGCCGCAACGGCCATCTCCCGGGGATCGCCGTCCGGAATGATTGTTCCCGGCAATCGTTCAGACCACGGTATGAGCTCAGCGCGAGATCAACTGGCGCAGCATCTGGGTGCGCTGCCGGCCGGAGAGCCCCGGCAAATAGGCTTCGGAGACCGCCAGCGCGATCGAGGGCAGTGCGAGCGAATCCTGGTAGTACATGTACAGCGTCCGGTACGAAGGCTGGAACCGCGACTTGAAGGCGGCCAGGGAACGGAATCCGTAAAACGGCTCCAGGGCCGCCGCCAAAGAAGAGAGCAGACGTTCCATGCCGTCCTGCGGTTCCTCTCCGGCTTCCGGGTTCGCGGTCCCGGCGAGCGGGGACCCGGAGAGCGAAATGCTGTCCACCGAGTTCTGGAAACGCTTCACGGCGCAGGCGATCATGAATTCCATCACCCCGTTGAACGAATCCGGGTGCCGGCGCATGAAGTCCAGGGTCCAGGAGACGATCTCGCCTTTGGCATAGACCGGCAGCCAACTGGTGACCGCCAGCACCGCTCCGGTTTCGTCGACGGCCAGGCAGCAGACCACCGATTCGTCTTTGAGTTCGTCCAGCCCGCCCAAGGTGAAGCCCAATTGCGGCAGCGCCTTTTCGGCCACCCATTCTTCGCTCAGTTGCGCGATCTGGGCGCGGAGTGCCGGGGAGAACGAGGAGAAGCTGCCCCAGTGGTCGGTGATCTCGAGTTTCCGGGCTTTGTTCAGCGCGGTTCTGACGTTTTGCCACTCTTTGCCCTTGAACGTCTGCGCGGTCACGTCCAGACGGGTTTCTTCGGCGACCTCCAAGGGATGGAACCCCAGCTCGGCCAAGGCGGTGCCCAACTCGGCGGGCGCGGAGTAGAAGCAAGGCACCAGACCGAGTTCGATGCAATGCGAAACGAAGCCGCGTGCGGCATCGCCGATCCAGCGCGGATCGCCGAAGGGCTCGGCGACGGTGAGCGCCACCCCGTGGTGCACCTGGTAGGCGACGCCGGCCTGACCGTCCGGGGTGAACCAGAAATGGTTGCCTTCCCACAGCGCCATATGGGACAGCGAACCGCCGCCGCGCCGGATCAGCAACCTGGCCTGCCGCGCGTCGGCCGCTTGGTCCTTGCTCAAGCCGCCGAAGCGGCGGTAGTCCCGCACCAGGAGGTAGAGGATCACCGCCCAGATCGCCGTGGCGCCGAAGTTGTAGAGCAGCGTCGAAACCAGCCCCTGCGGGAGGAAGATGTCGAACGGGAGCGGGAACGGGATCAGCAAATGCGGCAGCTGGGCGAGCAGGTCTTCGATACTGGAGTTGGCGAGATTGTCTTCGGCGAACCAGGCCAGCGCATAGACCACGAGCAATGAGGCGGCGAGTCCGAATGCGGTCCGGGCCAAAGCCCGCCGGCCCGCAGCGCTGGACCGGACGCCGAACGCTGCCTTGGTGCTCCAAAGCACCGCCAGGATCAGCGCCGGGGCCAACAGGGTGGGCACGATGTAGGCGAACAGCACGCCGAGGTTTTCGCTGCTGAAATCGGTCAGCGAAGAGCCGTAGAAGATCAGCAGCATGAACACCGTGAAGGCGAGCACGTAGCTTTGCACGCCGAGGGTGATCCACCAGGAAAGCCGTCGTCCGCGCCGCAGCCCGTCCGCGCAGACCAGCAGCAGCAGTACCGGGATCAAGGTCAGCAGCACTGCGCCGGGGCTGGAAATGCCCACGGTGTCCTGCAAGGTGATGCAGGCCGGATCGCTGCCGCAGATGTCGCTGAGCGTCTGTTTGTCCGGAATCGATTGCAGCATCAACTGATTGGCCAGGGAGAGCGGTCCGATCGCGAAGCCGGCACTGAGCTGGCTCAGCAGCGGGCCGACGGCGAAGACTGCCACCCCGGTGGAGACCAGCACCCGGGTCTCGCGCAGGCTAGAGTGGCGGAGATGGTGGTCGGTCGAACGCCGCAGCAGCAGTGCTCCGAGGCCGATGCCGACGACGGTGCCGACCAAGGCGATGATGGTCTGCCCGGTGCCCAAGTACAGCACGAACATGATGGTCACCGCGAGCAGCCAACTGCGCACCCGACGCCGCCACAACGAATCCATGGCCGCAGTGGACATGCCCAAGGCACCGCACAATCCGCCGAAGCTGCCGATCTGCAGGTCGCCGGCGAGGTAACCGAACCATCCGATGTCGTTGTTGAGCCCCCACTCCAGCAGCAGACTGAGCAGGAAGGCGCTGAGCACGGCACTGACCACGAAGGCCAGCACGGTACGCCAGATTCCGGCGAAGCGGGTGGCCAGGCAGAGGCCGAGGAACAGCAGAACGGCCGCCACCAGGTATTCGACCAGGTTGCCCGCGAAGAAGCCCGAGGTCAGCAGCGCCCAGGGGCGGCTGTACGGCGTGCTGAAGTCCAGCCCGACCACTTCGAGCAGTTCGGACGACGGTCCGGAAACCAGGGCGCCGGTGAGCAGGCCGGTCAGCAGGAAAAGCAAGGTGACCGCGGCCGGCATGGACCACACCGCAGGACTCCGCCAGGATCGCCGCCTCCGGTCGGGTTCGGCAATCACCGGCTCGGCGGGGCTGGTCACAGGGGCGGCACTTTCTTCGGCTGGACGACGAGCCAGAGCGTGAGGATGCCCAGGCCGATGCATGCTGCCATGATAGCGCCCATGGGAGTCGCGGTACTGGTTCCCCAGGCGCCGACCAGTGGAGAGATCACGCCGGCCAGGCCGAAAGTCGCGGCGCCCAGCAGGGACGCGGCGGTACCGGCTCTGGCACCGTGGTTGGCCAAGGCGATCACCTGCACGCAGGGGAAGATGAATCCGGTGGCCAAGATGTAGAACCAGAGCGGAATCAGGGTGCCGAAGAAGCCGAGGCCGATCCGGTCGAAGACCACGATCAGCACGGCCATGCTGAATTGCACTGCGGTGGCGACCGCGATCACCCATTGCGGGCCGACCCGGCGGACCACCCGGGCGCTGACCTGGACACCGATCACCACGGCAATCGAGTTCAGTGCGAAGAGCAGTCCGTACTGCTGCGGACTCAAGCCGTAGATCCCTTGGAAAACGAACGGCGATGCGGAGAGGTAACTGAACAGCCCGGCGAAGTTCAGCCCGCCCAGGAGCAGCATCCCGACGAAGATCCGGTCGGAGAACAGCACCCGGTAGCGGCTCAGCATGCTGGTCTGCGATTTGCGCAGCTCCGGGGGCAAGGTCTCCACGATCAGGAAAACTGCCGCGACCAGTACCAATAGGCCGTAGCCGCTGAGCAACCAGAAGATCCCGGGCCAGGACATGAAGGAGAGCAGCTGGGAGCCGATCAGCGGCGCCACGATCGGGGCCATGCCATTCACCAGCGCCAACCGGGACATCATCCGCACCAAGGGGTAACCGGAAAACAGGTCCCGCACCATCGCCATGGCCACCACGCCGCCTCCGGCGGCGCCGATGCCCTGCAACACCCGGAAGACGCCCAGCATGGTCACATCGGTGGACAGCGCGGCGCCGATCGAGGCGAGCACATGGATCGCGGTGGCCACGATGAGCGGGAGCCGGCGGCCCAATTTGTCGCTCAGCGGCCCGACCACCAGCTGGCCGGCCGCGAAACCGATGGTCGTCGCGGTCAGGGTCAGTTGCACCGCCGCCGCACTGACTCGGAGATCCGCCTGCAGGATCGGGAATGCCGGAAGATACAAGTCGATGGTGAACGGCGCTAAAGCAGTGAGCAGCCCCAAAACGACGATGTAGACGAGTTTCTGCCGTTTGCTCAGGGCATCGCCGGGGTGCGTCAGGGTGCTCACGATGGTTCCTTAGGGGTTTTCAGGCAACTGGTGCGGCGCTGACGGTTCCGATCTGCTCATTCTAGGCGCTGGCAATCCGGGCAGCCAGCTTGTCCGGTGCCCGCGGCGGCGACCCGTGGCGAAGCCGTGGCAGCACGGTTCGGCAGCCGAATGGTAATTTTGACGGGTAGACCGGCCACAGCCATGGAGGCAGCACCGATGAGTAGTCCCCGAACCGATTCAGCCGGTGCACCCGGCGACAACTCGCTGCTCGGCAATGCCCAGACCCTTTTCCGCTTGGCGCCCCGGCAGTTCAGCGACGAGATCAGCCTGGCCAAGGCCGAGCTCAAAAGCAAAGCCGGGCTGCTCGGCTTCGGCGCCGGAATGTTCGGTGCGGCCCTGGTGGTGCTCGGGCTGCTCGTGATCGCCCTGGTGGTCGCCGCGATCATGGGCCTGGCCACGGTCATGTGGCCGTGGCTGGCAGCCTTGGTGGTGGCCTTCTTCTTCCTGGTGCTGATTGCGATTGCGGTGCTCTGGGGGCTGAAAAAGGTCAAACAAGCGCTTCCGCTGCTGCCGGAAGAGGCAATCCGCGGGATCAAGCACGATATCGGCGTGCTCAGCCAAGGTGCCGACTTCGATCCGCAGACCTTGGTCAAACCCGAGTTGAGCAAGGCCGAGAAGCAAGCACTCAAAGAAGAAAAGGCGGCCAAAGCCGCTGAAGCCAAGGCCGAGCAGGAAGCGAAAGCCGCCGAAGCCGATCCGGTGCCGTCCGAAGCCGAGTTGCGCGAACGCATCGAGACCCGTCGCAAGCACTTGCTCCGGGTCCGGGAAAGCCTGATCGAACGGATGGACGTCAAGAAGCAGGCCAAACAGCTGATCGACGATCCGGATTCGGCGCTGAACCAGGCGCGGGAGCGTTGGCTGCCGTGGAGCATTGCCGCGGTTTCCACGGCGACCTTCTTCGTGCTGCTGCGAAAGTTGCTCAAAAGATAGCCGGTTTACCGCGCGGGAGACGCTGGCTTGACCGGCTCACCCTGTAGACAGGTTTATGTAGGTGTCCGGGAATGACGAGCAAGGTGTGAGGGGGCGTGGATGAGACTGATCGGCGCTGGCTCGCGTCCCGGGCGGCCGATCGTGGACCACGACCGGATCTTCACCATCCCGAACGTGCTCACCGTGGTCCGCTTTCTCGGGGTTCCGCTGTTCGTCTGGTTGGTCTTGGCCAAGGACGAGTACGGCTGGGCGGTGCTCGTGCTCGCGGTCATGGGCAGCACCGACTGGGTCGACGGCTACATCGCCCGGCGCTTCGACCAGGCGTCGAAGCTGGGCCGGATCCTCGATCCGGTGGCGGACCGGATCGCCCTGATCACCGTCGCGATCACCTTGGTGATCGCGGGGATCGCGCCGTTGTGGCTGCTCGCCGTCATCGTGCTTCCGGACGCAGTGCTGACCACGACCTCGCTGCTGTTCTTCCGCTGGCACCCGGATCTGCCGGTCAGCATCATCGGAAAGCTGCGCACTGCAGCACTGTTGCTCGGTACGCCGATGCTGCTGCTGGCCCGGGCGATCGGTGCCGAACCGAATGCCCTGACCTATATCGCTTGGACCTTTCTGGTGCTCGGCATCATCGGGCACCTGATCGCCGCCTACAACTATTTCTGGGCAATCGTGCGCAAGCACCGGGAGCTGCATTTCCCCTTGCCCGAGGCCGGTTCCGCCGAGCCGACGGAACGCGGCAAAGCATGATCTGGATCGCGGTCGCCTGCGCGGTCGCCGGCGCGTTCTTCCTGGCTTTCGGTGCGCAACGGCAGGGCAGCGCGGTACAGGCGAACACCGGTGGTCTGGCCTTGGGCGGCAACGGGTTCATGCGCTTGTTGCGCAATCCGCGCTGGGTTTTCGGATTGTTGCTGCTGGGCGCCGGGATGCTGCTCAACGTCGTCGCGCTCAGCATGGGGACCTTGACCGTGATCCAGCCGATCGGCGCGATCGCGCTGGTGATCACCACGGTGGTCAATTCGAAAGACCAGGGGATCCGGCTGAACCGGGCCACCATCGTGGCGATCACCGCCTGCGTCGCCGGGAGCGCGATTTTCGTGCTGCTCGCGGTCAACGTGGTGCGTGAGAATACTCACGTCACAGCCGAAGAAGAACTGACCATCGCGCTGCTGCTGGTGATCGTGATCGCAGTCTTCGGCGGTTCGGTGCTGCTGTGGCGGCATCGGCTGAAGGCGTTTTTCTACATCATCGGAGCCGGGGTGCTGTTCGGCTTCGTGGCCGTGCTCACCCGGATCATTTCGAAACAGCTGCTGGACCCGAACGGCTTGTTCCTGCTGAATGTGCAGTGGTATTCGATCGTCGCGATCGCCGCCGCCGGGGGGTTGGGCTCCTGGTTCGTGCAGAGCGCCTACGCCTCCGGACCGCCGGATTTGGTGATCGCCGGCCTCACCGTGGTGGACCCGATGATCGGGATCGCGATCGGGATCATCATTTTGAATGAACTTCAACCCAATGTGCCCGCCGTGATCGCAATTGCCATGGGTGCGTCCGCATTGCTTGCTATCGTGGGTGTCGTTGCGCTCTCGAGGCACCACCCGGACGTGGTGAAACGCAAACGGGACGCCCGGGATGCGGCCAAGCGGGCGCAGCGGAAATAGCGAACGACGGCGCACCCGCCGGAAGCCAGCTTGACGCCGTCGGCCGTGCCGGCTGCAATGGCGTCAGGCACCTCAAGATTGGACGACTGTGACCCCGACTCGTGAAGCCGCCGAGCCACGCAAGCCCCTGGTGATTTTGATCGCGGCGGAAACCTACCCGCCGACCATGAACGGTGCGGCGCAGTTCTGCTACCGCCTGGCCAAGGGAATGGGCGCCCGCGGGCACGAAATGCACGTTTTGGCGCCGCAGCCGGAGGTCGGGCCCAGCTACACCGAGATCCGGCCCGAGGCCGAGGTGCACCGGCTGCGTTCGCACGCGATGTTCACGAATCCGGACTTCCGGATTTGCTTCCCCTGGGAGATCAAGCGCGAAATCTCGCAGCTCTTCGATCGGATCAAACCCGATGTGGTGCACATCCAGTGCCACTACATGATCGGCAAGGCCACCATGGAGGAATGCGTCCGGCGCGGCATCCGGGTGATTTCCACCAACCACTTCATGCCGGAGAACCTGAATCCGTTCTTGCCGTTCCCGGAGTGGTTCCTGAAGATCATCGCCCGGAACTCTTGGCGGGACATGGGCAAGATCATGCGCAAAGGCGCCGTGGTCACCACCCCGACGCAGTTGGCCGCCGATGCGATGAAGAAGCTGGCCAAACTCGACAAGGTGTTGGCGGTCTCCAACGGCATCGATTCGGCGGCCTACGAGTTGCAGCCCGGCGAAGAAATCGACCGGCCCGACTATCCGACGGTGCTCTTCGCCGGCCGGCTCGCCGAGGAAAAGCACGTCGATGTGCTGATCCGGGCGATCGGCAAGCTGCCGGAGGAACTGAACGCGCATCTGGAGATCGTCGGCGGCGGCGAAGTCCGGCCGGCGTTGGAAGATCTGGTCGCGAAGCTGGGCTTGGCGGACCGGGTGCGCTTCCTGGGACTGATCTCGGACGAGGAATTGCGCGAAGCCTATATCCGCGCTTCGGTGTTCGCGATGCCCGGTACCGCGGAGTTGCAGTCGCTGGTTTCGCTGGAAGCAGCCAGCGCCTCCACACCGCTGGTGTTGGCCGACGCGATGGCCTTGCCGCACCTGATCGACGGCGACAAGAACGGCTTCTTGTTCCGGCCCGGCGACAGCGACGATCTGGCGGCCAAGATCCGCACGATCCTGGAGTTGCCGGAAGCCGAACGGGCGGCCATGGGGGCCGCGAGCAAAGCCGTGGCCGAGCGGCACAGCCTGGCCGCGACGCTGAGCACTTTCGAGGACCTCTACTACGGCGCCGGCTATGCAGACGTGCTGGCCCGGCACAGCAACTGAGCCGAGCGTCCACTAAGCTGGACGGGTTGGGTTTTCGCGGATCGCCTCCGTGCCGCCCGCAAGGGGCCATAGCTCAGCTGGTTAGAGCAGGGGACTCATAATCCCTTGGTCCTGGGTTCAAGTCCCAGTGGCCCTACCCCGGAACGAACGGAAACAGCGGCCGGGCTCCGTACGGAGCCCGGCCGCTGTTGTCTTCGCGGTCCAGCCGATGGCAACGGGTTCAGCGGGCCGCCAGCGCGGTGATGAAAGCCGCGATCTGATCGGGTTTCGCCTCGGCCATGAAGTGCCCGGCGTCGATCGCCTGGTAGTCCAGATCCGGAGCCCAAGCCCGCCAGAGGGCAGCAGCGTCGAAGCCGAGTTGCGAGCCCCAGTCCTGCGAAATCACCCCGACCGGCATGGCCAGCTGGACGCCGTTGGCGCGGTCAGCCCGGTCCAGTTCGAGGTCGATCCCGGCGGTGGCCCGGTAGTCCGCGACGATCGAGTCGACGGCGGCGACCGAGCTGGCCACGTAGTAGTCGCGTTCGGCCGGAGTGAAGCTGGCACCGTCGGTATCCCAGCCGTCCAGGAACGAAGCGAAGAAATCCGGCCCGACGGCGGCGATCATCCGTTCCGGCAGTCCGGCCGGCTGCGCCATCAGGAAGAGGTGCCAGGCGATCTTCGCGTCCACGCCGTGCAGCACCTCCCAGGTGTCGAGCGTCGGCAAGACATCCAGGATGCCCAGATAGGCGACGGCTTCCGGGTGGTCGAGGCCGGCCCGGACGCCGACCAAAGCGCCGCGGTCGTGGCCGACGACGCCGAATCGGCTGAACCCGAGGTCCCGGGCGATTTGCACGACGTCCTCGGCCATGGTGCGCTTCGAGTAGGTCTCCGGCCCGGTCGCGATCGGTTTGCCGCTGTTTCCGTAGCCGCGCAGATCCGGCACGATCACGGTGTGCGCATCGGTCAGCCGCCGCGCCACGTGGCGCCACATGTAGTGGGTCTGCGGGAAGCCGTGCAGCAGGACCAAGGCCGGGCCGGAGCCGGCGACGGCGACATTGATCCCGATCCCGCCGGCGCCCGGAATCGTCCGGTAGTCGAAGCCTTCGATGGCCAAGGTGTTCATTTGCCCTCCATAGTGTGACGTGGGTTTCCAGAAAAAATACCGCTGGGCAGCGGGCGCTGCCGTCCGGTGGTAGCGCGCAGGGCCGGCAGGAGGACCACGTCGACCAGGGTCTCGAGATAGGCCTCGTCGACCGGTACCCCGTTGACCCGCCGGAGCAGCAGGGTCGAGCCGAGTACTTCTTCGAACGGGAACGGGTCGGCGTCCGGCGGCAACTCGCCGCGGCCGATTGCGGCGTCGAGCACGCTGCGGGGCAAGCGTGCTCCGGTCGGGCCGACCGACGCCTCGATCGCCTGGCAGAGGTCGGGGTCCTCGAGCCCGGCTTGGAGCAGCAGCATCGCGGTTTTGCTGTCGCTGGCCCGCATCGTCCGGTCGAGCCGGCGGGCCAGCTCCAGCAGATCCCCGCGCAAGCTCCCGGTATCGATCTCGGCCGACGCCGTGGGTTGCGCGGGCCCGGCCTTGAGCGCGGCGACGACCATCTCCTGTTTCGAACTCCAGCGGCGGTACAAGCTGGCTTTGGCGGCTCCGGAGCGGCGGGCGACTTCTTCGAAGGAGACGCCTTCGTAACCGGATTCGGCCAGAACAGCGCTGACTGCGGCCAGGATTCGCTGCATCAGCTGTTCATCCCGTGGCCGGCCTCGGGGCGGGTGCGGGGTTCGGTTCGAAGTATTTATATACGGCACGTTTCGTATCGTATCTTAATTTTCCGGGCTCTGCGCACAGCGGTCGGTATTTACCCGATTCGGCCATCCTGTAATAGTGTTCCTTAGATGATCGGTGCTCTCTTTTGCGCGCTCGCAACGCATGTTCCCGGGGGTGGATCTGTTGGAAACTAAGTCCAGACTGGCCCCATTGCTGGTCGGCAAAACGCTGAAATTCCTCGGCCGGCTGCGCGGCGGCGGCTCCGCGCTGCCCGGCTTGGCAATCGAACGGCTGGATCCCGGATTCGTGCAACGCGCGCTCGGTTCGTTGCCGTACGGAGTGGTCGTGATCAGCGGCACGAACGGCAAGACCACCACGACCAAAATGGTGACCAGCATGCTGGAAAAGCAAGGGCTGAAGGTCTTCACCAACCCGACCGGGAGCAATTTCAGCCGCGGCGTGGCTGCGGCCCTGATCGGTGCCGTCGATCTGCGCGGCCGGCTGGCGGCCGACGTCGCGGTCCTGGAGCTCGATGAAGCCCACGCCGCGGAATTCGTCCGGCGCATCCCGCCCCGGTCCAGCCTGCTGCTCAACGTCATGCGGGACCAGTTGGACCGGTTCGGTGAAATCGACACCACGGCCAAGTTGCTGGAAATCATCGCTTCGGCGACCACTGGGACGGTGGTGACCAATCGGGATGATCCGAGGCTGGCCCGGATCGGGATCGCTGCGGGTGAGTCCGGCAAGGCCGTGCGGTTCTTCGGCTACCAGGGATCCTTGCAGAGTTTGTTCCCCAGTGACGACGAACTCGGTGAACAACGGCATCCGGACCACCGGTCTGCGCCTGCGGGCGCCGAGGCATCGGAAGCGCCGGCGCCGGATCTGCTGGCCGCAGACGTGGTGCTGACCGAGGTGTCTGGAAGCTCGGCCGGATTCCTGGTGGGGGACCAGCCGGTCGAAACCGCGCTCATGGTGCGCGGCGTCTACAACTACCTCAACGCCGCAGCCGCCTTGGCCCTGGTCCGCGCCGTGCTGGGTGAGGCTGTCGACCGGGCCGCGTTGCTGCAGTCGCTGTCCGAGGTGACGCCGGCCTTCGGCCGGGGCGAGACTTTCCAGATCGACGGGCAGCCTTTGGAATTGGTGCTGGTGAAAAACCCCAGCGGATTCCGCTCGGCGCTGCAATCGTTCGACTCGGATGGCTGGGCGACCATGATCGCGATCAACGACGACTACGCCGACGGCCAAGACGTCTCCTGGCTCTGGGACGTTGATTTCGATTCCTTGGCCAGCGCTGCTTCGATCCGTTCCGCGGGCAGCCGGGCTTTCGACATGGCGCTGCGCCTGAACTATGAAGACTTGCCGGTCGGCACCGTGACGCCGGATCTCGGGGAAGCGCTCAAGCAGCTTCTCGCCGAGCACCGGGACCAGCCCAAACGCATTTTCTGCACCTACACTGCAATGCGTGCCATCCGCCGGAAACTCGGCAAAGTCGTCGCCGTGGAGGTGATCCGATGAGCCGCCCGAGCATTTCGGTCCTGCAGCTCTACCCGAGGGATATGAACCTCTACGGAGACTGGGGCAACGCTTTGGTCTTGAAGCGCCGGCTGGAATGGTGCGGCTACCAGGCGGTCATGTCGGAGTACCACCAGGGCGAGAGCTTTCCGGACGACGTCGATATCATCATCGGCGGCGGCGGCCAAGACAGTGGGCAGATCAAGATCCACGACGACCTGCAGCAGATTGCCGACCGGCTGCGCGGCTTCGCCGAGGACGGCATGCCGATGCTCATGGTGTGCGGTCTCTACCAACTGTTCGGCCGTTCGTTCACCACGGTCACCGGGGAGGTGCTCACCGGGATCGGCGTCTTCGACGCGGAGACCTTCGGTGCCAGCAAGCGGCTGACCGGGAATGCCGTGATCGACAGCGAGCGGTTCGGCCCGGTGGTGGGCTTCGAGAACCACAGCGGCAAGACTACGCTCGGTCCCGGCTCCGCCGCGCTGGGCAAAGTGCGGACCGGCTTCGGCAACAACGGTGACGACCGGACCGAAGGCGCCCTGCACCGCAACGTGGTCGGCACGTATTTCCACGGGCCGGTTTTGCCCAAAAACCCCGCGATCGCGGATTTCCTGATCAGCACGGCGATCGAGCGGAAATACGGTCCGGTCGAGATTCGGCAGGCCGAGCCGGAGATCAACAAGATCTACACGGAACGGGCCCGGCAGCATATCTTGGACAAATGAGACGGACCCGGACTGCTTTACGGACCCGGGCGAAATGAGGTATGTTACTCACGAGTAACATAACTTTGAGAAGGATGATGATGTCCAAATTCGACGTTGACGTGAACAATCTGCCGTATGCCGACGGCGACTTCTATGCGTTCGAGCAGTTGCTCAGCGACGCCGAACGCGAGCGTTTGCAGCAGATCCGCGACTTCTTGGCCAAAGAGGTCAAGCCGGTGGCTGTCGATCACTGGAATCGGGCCGAGTTCCCGATGGACCTCATCCCGAAGATCGCCGAATTGGACGTGATGAGCCCGGTCCGCAGGCAGGGCTACAGCAACCTTTTCGCCGGCATCGTGCATGCTGAGTTCACCCGCGCCGATGCTTCGATCGCCACTTTCATGGGCGTCCATGACGGTCTGTTCACCGGCTCGATCGAAGTGATGGCCTCGGAGGAGCAAAAGGCACGCTGGCTCCCGGACATCTACGCGCTCAAAAAAATCGGCGCTTTCGGGCTGACCGAGCCGCTCGGTGGATCCGATGTGGCTGGCGGCACCCGGACCACGGCCAAGCGCGACGGGGACAACTGGATCCTCAACGGCGCCAAGCGCTGGATCGGCAATGCGACGTTTTCCGATTGGGTCGTCATTTTCGCCCGCGACGTCGACGACAACCAGGTGAAAGCCTTCATGGTGGACACCTCGACGCCGGGGTACACCGCGACCAAGATCGAGAACAAGATCGCCCTGCGCACGGTGCAGAACGCCGATATCACGCTGGAGAACGTGGTGATTTCGGATGATTTCAAGCTGGTGCACGGGAACTCCTTCCGGGACACCAACAAGGTGCTCAAGGTCACCCGCCTGGCCGTGGCCTGGCAGGCCGTCGGCCAGCAATTGGCGACCTTCGACGTGGCCCGGCGCTACGCGGTGGAGCGGCTCCAATTCGGCCGGCCGCTGGCTTCCTTCCAGCTGATCCAGGACCAGCTGGTGCAGATCCTGGGCAATGCTGTGGCTTCCATGGGCATGATGGTGCGGCTTTCCCAACTCGAAGACCTCGGCGAGGCAAAAGACGAACAATCGGCGCTCGCCAAAGCCTTCACCACGGCCCGGATGCGCGAATCGGTGGCGCTGGGCCGCAGCATCCTGGGCGGCAACGGCATCGTGACCGATTACGAGATGGCCAAGATCTTCGCCGATGCCGAGGCGATTTACTCCTACGAGGGCACCTACGAAATCAACTCCTTGGTCACCGCTCGGGCGATCACCGGGATTTCGGCCATCGTCTGATCTTTCCGAGGCTGGTCTGGACTGCCGCAATCGGTTCTGCGAACGACAGCAGGACCGACGGCCGGCGGTCACGGAGGAAGCCCAGCGGGTCGAGATAGACCTGACCACGCCGAACGCCCCAATGCAGGCAGCCGGCGGCTTCAGCCGAGCAATGCCCGGACGGCCCGGTAGCCTCGGTGGGCCCGGTAGCCTCGGTAGGGGAGTCCGGTTCCGATTCGGCCGGCACTGGCGGTCCGGCGCGGCCGGGCGGCTCGGTCTCGATCCTGCCGATGGGCTGGCTCCGCTGCACTGCCTGGCCCGGCGCGAGGCTGGAGCGCACCGGTTCGAAACTGCTGCGCAAGCCACCGTGCTCGATGGCCAGCACGTAGCGGTCGACCAGCCAGCCGGAGAAGCTCACGGTGCCGGCCGCCGGCGAGAGCACGTCTTGCCCGGGCACTGCGGCGAGGTCGACGCCGCGGTGCCCGGGCAGCCAATCGCGTTCCGGCGGGTCGAAGGGTCTGCGGATTTCCGGTTGCGGCGCAAGCGGCCACTCCCAGGCGCCGCTCCGGTCGGGGTCAGGATGTTCGGTGGGGACCGCCGGCCAGGCCGCGAGCAGCAAGGCCAGTAGCCAGCCGGCCGGGCGGGCTGCGGAAAGAATCCTCATCCGGCAACTCTGCCGTCGTGGCCCGGCCGGCTCAACCGCGACCCCGGTGATGTGTGGAAACCGGTGATTTCTTGCGGTTGTGCCGGGTGAGTCCCCTGGAACGGGTGCTGTACACTGGTAATTGCAGCGCGCGTATGTGCGCTGACTACGCGTGTCCAAATCCAACGTCGTCGAGCTCGATCCGACGGCAGGGTTGCGCTCCTTTCGGTCCTTCGAATCCGCTCCGGCGGAGCTGAGGGAAGGAGCGCAGACTGGGCACCAGGAACAACCGTAAACATCCAAACACAAAGGAGCGCCGGCATGCCCGTCGTAACCATGCGCCAGCTGTTGAACAGCGGCGTACATTTCGGTCACCAGACCCGCCGTTGGAACCCGAAGATGAAGCGATTCATCCTCACCGAGCGCAACGGCATCTACATCATCGACTTGCAGCAGTCGTTGTCCTACATCGACCGCGCCTACGAATTCGTCAAGGCCACTGTGGCCCACGGCGGAACCGTGCTCTTCGTCGGCACCAAGAAGCAGGCTCAGGAAGCCATTTCCGAGCAGGCCACCCGGGTCGGCCAGCCGTACGTCAACCACCGCTGGCTCGGTGGCATGATGACCAACTTCCAGACCGTGGCCAAGCGGATCCAGCGCATGAAAGAACTCGAAGAGATCAACTTCGAGGACGTCGCGGCTTCCGGGCACACCAAGAAGGAACTGCTGCTGCTCAAGCGCGAGCTGACCAAGCTCGAAGGCAACCTCGGCGGCATCCGCAACCTGAACAAGGTGCCCTCGGTCATCTGGATTGTCGACACCAAGAAAGAGCACCTCGCGATCGACGAAGCGAAGAAGCTCAACATCCCGGTGGTTGCCATCCTGGACACCAACTGCGATCCCGACGAAGTCGATTTCCCGATCCCGGGCAACGACGACGCGATCCGTTCTGTGAACATCCTGACCCGCGTGATCGCCGACGCCGTTGCCGAGGGCTTGATCGCCCGCAACGCCAAGGCGACCGGTACCGACGAGGCCGCCGCTGCAGAGCCGCTGGCCGAGTGGGAGCGCGAATTGCTCGAGACCTCGAACACCGAAGCTGCCGAAGCCCCGGTCGCCGAAGCCGCTGCGGAAGCTCCGGCTGAAGCAGCTGCCGAGGCCCCGGCCGAAGCGGCTGCTCCGGTTGCCGAGGCGGAGACCACCGAAGCCGACGACACCAAGTAACTTCCGAACGATGACGTGTGGTGCGCTCACGTGGCGCACCACACGTTTGAGTCGGGTCAAATCAACGACATAACAGGAGTTCACATGGCGAACTACACCGCCGCTGATATCAAGGCACTCCGCGAGCGCACCGGCGCTGGCATGATGGACGTGAAGAAGGCCCTGGACGAGGCTGACGGCAATGCCGAGAAGGCGCTCGAACTGATCCGGATCAAGGGTCTCAAGGGTGCCACCAAGCGCGAAGGCCGTTCTACTGCTGAAGGCCTGGTTGCCGCAACCGTCGAGAACGGCGTCGGGGTCATGGTCGAGGTCAATTGCGAGACCGACTTCGTGGCCAAGTCCGCCCCGTTCATCGAGTTCGCCAACAAGGCCCTGGCTGCTGCTGTGGCTTCCGGCGCAGCGGACGTCGACGCGCTTCTGGCTGCCGACGTGGACGGCAAGCCGTTGTCCGAATTGGTCATCGAAGCCGGCGCACTGCTGGGCGAAAAGGTCGCGATCCGCCGTCTGGCCCGGGTCACCGGCGCCGTGGTCGATGCGTACTTGCACAAGACCTCGAAGGATTTGCCGGCCCAGGTCGGCGTCCTGTTCGCTGCGGAGGGTTCCGGCGAGGCCGCGACCACCGCGGTGCACGATGTTGCGGTGCACATCGCAGCTTATTCACCCAACTACTTGGTCCGCGAAGATGTTCCGGCCGAACTGGTTGACAGCGAGCGTCGGATCGCCGACGAGACCGCGCGTGCCGAAGGCAAGCCGGAAGCCGCGTTGACCAAGATCGTCGAAGGCCGGTTGACCGGCTTCTTCAAGGAAAACGTGCTGCTCGACCAGCCGTTCGCCAAGGACGCCAAGCAGAGCGTGGCGCAGGTTCTGGAAGCCGCTGGCGCCAAAGCCGGCGGGTTCGCCCGGTTCCGCGTCGGAGCCTGATTCACCGGGTTCCAGCTGCACGTTCCAGCAAAAGGCCTGTTCCGGGTTTCCCGGGGCGGGCCTTTTGCGTACCCGGGATGCCGCGTCATGGTGCGGCGGGTCTCAGCGGACCGGATCGATCTGGAAAAGAGTATTCAATCAACTGGTTGAATACTTGGCCGGACTGTGGTTGACTTGTTCTTATCAACCTATTGGTTGATCAAAGAAAGGGTTGAATAATGGAATTCGACGAAGACCGTCTGGATCGGGCGTTCGCGGCTTTGGGCGATCCGATCCGGCGCCGGATCATCGCCAGGCTGTCGATTTCCGACGCCACGGTGAAGGAGCTGGCCGCGCCCTTCGACGTGTCCATCCAAGCAATTTCCAAACACCTGCAGGTTTTGGAAGCTGCCGGCTTGATCAGCCGCAGCCGGGATGCACAAAAGCGCCCCTGCCATTTGATCAAGGACAACTTGGCCCAGCTGACCGGCTGGATCAACGAATACAGCTCATCGGTCGGGGAGAAGTTCCACAGGTTGGAGGAAGTCCTCGACGCCGGCCCTGCTGAAGCGGGTCGCATCTGAAAAGGAGAAGTGAGATGGCAACGCAGAACAAACTCGAAATCATTGCCGATTCCGGCAGCCAGAACATCACCCTGATCCGGGAAATCGACGCACCGGTCGACCGGGTATTCCAAGCCTATGCCGATCCGGAACTGGTGGTGCAGTGGCTGGGGCCGCGCCGGCTCACCATGAAAATCGAACAGTGGCAAGTAGTCAGCGGTGGCGGTTATGCCTATGCGCACATCGATCAGGACGGCGCGGAATTCGGTTTCCGCGGCATGTTCCACACCGTGCGGCCCAATGAGCAGATCATCCAGACCTTCGAATACCTGGGTTTCCCGGGCAGCGTCTCGATCGAAGTGATGACGTTCGAAGAAGCCGGGCCGGGGCGGACCCGGATCGTCTCCACCGCCACTTACCCCTCGACCGAGACCCGGGAGCAGATGCTGCAGAGCGGCATGGAGGTCGGGGTCAGCGAAGGCTATGAGCGGTTGGCGGAACTGCTGGCCTGAAACCCGCCCGGGCCGGTCGACCACCTGCAAGCGGCCGCAGCCCGGCCCCGGACCTGATCGGATCCGGGGCCGGGCTGCGGCCGCTTGCCGTCGGATGCCTGATCGCGATCCCCGGCAGCGGGCAGCACCGGGAGCGCTGGAGACCAGCGTCACGCGTGGATATTCGCTCCCCGGCAGCCGCGCAGGATAATCTAGCTCAAGCGTTCGCGAAACCCCCAACCGCATTGATACGAGGGATGGCCCATGGAAAACACACAAGACAACGATGCCATCAACATTCCGGCGAAGACCAAGCGGCGGGTCCTGTTGAAGCTTTCCGGCGAAGTGTTCGGCGGCGGCGAAGTGGGTCTGGACCCGGCGACGGTGCAGGGCATCGCCCGGCAGATCGCGGCGACCGAGGGCGAAGTCGAGGTGGCGATCGTGGTGGGCGGCGGCAACTTCTTCCGCGGCGCGGAACTGTCCCAATCCGGGATGGACCGTTCGCGTGCCGACTACATGGGCATGCTGGGCACCGTGATGAACTGTTTGGCGCTGCAGGACTTCCTGGAACAGGCCGGCGTGGAGACCAGGGTGCAGAGTGCGATCACGATGGGCCAGGTCGCCGAAGCCTATATTCCGCGCCGCGCGATCCGGCACTTGGAAAAAGGCCGCGTGGTGATTTTCGGCGCGGGCGCCGGGTTGCCCTATTTCTCCACCGATACCGTGGCTGCGCAGCGGGCGTTGGAAGTGCACGCCGATATCGTGCTGATGGCGAAGAACGGCGTGGACGGCGTGTACACGGCGGACCCGAGGAAGGATCCGAACGCCCAGAAGCTCGACCACCTCACCTACAACGAAGCGTTGCAGCGCGATATCCGGGTTTTGGACCAGACCGCGTTCAGCCTCTGCAAAGACAACAATCTTTCGATGTTGGTCTTCGGCATGGAAGGCGAAGGGAATGTCACCCGGGCCATCCGCGGCGAGAGCCTGGGCACCTTGGTAACCCCGTAGTATTGACTCTTGAGATTCCCTTTTTCGAAACTGCTGTAACCCAGGAGAGACCGTGATCGAAGAAACGCTGCTCGAAGCCGAAGAGAAGATGGACAAGGCCGTCGAGGTGGCCAAAGAGGATTTCAGCTCGGTGCGTACCGGCCGGGCCAATCCGGCCATGTACTCGAAGGTCATGGTCGATTACTACGGAACTCCCACACCGTTGCAGCAGCTGGCCTCTTTCGCCGTGCCGGAAGCCCGGGTGCTGATGATCAGCCCGTACGACCGCAATGCACTGGCGGACATCGAGAAGGCGTTGAGCAATTCGGAAATCGGCGCCAACCCGTCCAATGACGGCAACGTGATCCGGGTGGTCATTCCGGAACTCACCGAGGAACGCCGTCGCGACTACGTCAAGATCGTCCGGACCAAAGGCGAAGACGCCAAGGTCTCGATCCGGAACATCCGGCGCAAGGCCAAGGAAGGCCTGGACAAGATCGTCAAAGACGGCGACGCCGGCGAAGACGAAGGCTCGCGCGCGGAGAAGGAACTCGACGGTCTGACCAAATCGCACACCGAGGCCATCGACGAGTTGCTCAAGCGCAAAGAAGCCGAGCTGCTCGAGGTCTGATGAGCCAGTCGCCCGGCGCAGCAGGCGGTCCAGCCGAGGCCGCGGACCCGCGTACTGACACCTCGTCGGCCTACCGGCCGTTGCCCAGCCGGCGGGCGTTGCGCGCCGCGGAACGCGAGGCGGAAAAGAAGCACGCCAAAAACGCGGCGCACCGGGCGTCGCCGCAATCCGCCCGGCCGGCTTCGCTGGACGGACGGCGCACCCCGATCACCGGAGCGATTCCGGCGGTGCCGGCGCAGGCCGTGCAAGCGCGCCCGGCAGCAGCCGTGCCGCCGATCCCGACCAGGCCGGCCTCGGCGAATTCAGCGCCGACCGCCCCGGGAAGACCGAGCCCGGCGGCACTGCTCGCGAACCCCGCGGTGCAGCCTTCCAAGGCCGCCGCCGTCTTGCAATTGCCGGAACAGATCACCGCGCCGAGCGAAAAGCCTTCCAGGGCGGGCCGGAATTTGCCCGCCGCGATCGGCGTCGGCTTGGCCTTGCTGGTCGTGGTGCTGATCGGACTGCTTTTTTACCCCCCGGCTTTCGCGGTGATGGTGATTTTGGCCTCGGCGTTGGGGGTCTGGGAAGTCAGCCGGGCGCTGCTGCAACGCGGCGTGGTCGTACCGATCGTGCCGATCATGTTCTCCGTGGTGGCGATGCCGGTCGTGGGGTACTACGTCGGGGCCGAAGGGTTGCTGTTCGCGTTGGTCGCCTGTGCGCTCGCCGTGATGATCTGGCGCTCGCTCGACGAAACTCCGGGAACCGGGCAGAGCATCTTCGCCGGGGTTTTCCTGATCGCCTGGATCCCGTTCCTGATTTCCTTCGTGCTGTTGCTGATCCGGGCATCGGACGGGCCGGCCAGTGCCTTGGCCTTCCGCGGCGGCTGGCCGGAACTCGGTGCGCTCAAAGTGGTCACGGTGTTGCTGCTCGTAGTGGCCAGCGACACCTTCGGCTACCTCTTCGGGGCACTGTTCGGCAAACACCCGATGGCGCCGAAGATCAGCCCGAAGAAGTCCTGGGAAGGATTCATCGGTTCGGTGCTCGGAGCCAGTCTGATCGGCGTTCTGGCCTCGGTTTTCCTGCTGCGCGAAGCCTGGTGGGTCGGCGTGGTCCTGGCCGTGGGCATCGTGCTCGCCGGCACCACCGGCGACTTGGCGGAATCCATGATCAAGCGCGAACTCGGGGTCAAAGACATGTCCAGCATCCTGCCCGGCCACGGTGGCCTGATGGACCGGCTGGACTCGATCCTGTTCGCGGCGCCGGCTGCTTTCATGCTTTTCAGTCTGCTCGACTGGTTGCAGGGCCTGTGAAACGCGCTCCGGGTCGCGGCAAGCCGCACGGAGCATGCTTAAGATGGATGTTGAGATGACTGCGGCCGGCTACGGTGCGGCCGATGGAAGAGACGAACGGGGAAGAACTCGCGTGGCAGAGACAATTCAAGGTCGGGCGCAGGGCGCTCCTTTTGCGCGCGTGGATCGCAAGGCTTACGGATACAACGTCAGACAGGTGGACCAGTTCCTCGCCTCGGCCCGTGCGATCTATACCGGAGCGGATTCTGCGGAGAAGCCGCTGACCAGCCACGACGTGCGGGAGATGACCTTCGACGCGGTCCGCGGCGGCTATGAACCGCAAGCCGTTGACGCCGCGCTGGACCGTTTGGAAGACGTCTTCGCCCAGCGCGAACGGGACGCGTTGATCGCGGGCAAAGGCGAAGAAGCCTGGATGGCGCAGATCGGCCGGCTCTCCAGCGTGCTGCGGGCCCGGCTGCACCGCGCGGAAGGCGAGCGGTTCCGCCGGCCCAAACGGAATGTGCGCAGTTATTCCGTGGCCGACGTCGACGCGCTGTGCGCCGAGCTGCTCGACTACTTCGAACACGACAAGCCGTTGAGCGTCGACCTGGTGCGCCGGGCGGTGTTCAGTCCGGCGCAAGGCAAAGACGGCTATGAGGAGCAGCAAGTCGATGCTTTCCTGGACCGGGTGGTTGAACTGATGGCCGCCATCGACTGAGCCGCGCTCCGGTTCAGCGCACGCCGAAGCCTTGCCGGGCGGGGTCCTCGGGGGTGTGCAAGCGGGCCAGGATCGACGACGTGGCCCGCGGGACCCGGTCTGCGCTCAGCAGCGAACCCAGAATCATCACGGCGAAAGCCAGCGGCACGGTGACGATCGCGGGTTGATTGAGCAGATCGGTGAGCAGCCCGGGGCCGATTCCGGCCGCTGCGGCCCAAGGCGCCGCCAAGGACGCCCCGCCGCAGAGCACCGCGCCGGCGATCATCCCGGCGATGGCGCCGACGTCGGTCAGACCGCGCCACCAGATGCCCAAGAGCAGCAAGGGGCACAAGGTCGAGGCGGTGAAGGCGAACACCGCGCCGATGCTGCCGGCCAAGGCCGTGGCGTCCGAAAAGAGCGCGACCGCGAGCGGCAGCAAGGAGCCCAGTACCGCGGCCCAACGGAAGCCGCGGACGCTGCCGCCGAAGAGTTCCTGCGAAACCACCCCGGCAAGGGAGACCAACAGCCCGGAGGTGCTGGAAAGGAATGCGGCGAAGGCGCCGGCGATGACCAGGGCGGACAGGAACTGTCCGCCGGGTCCGGGCAGCAGCGCCGCGGGAAGCAGCAGCACGGTCGCGTCGGCCTTGCCCGAATCGACCGGGAACATCCGGCCCAGCACGCCCAAGACCGTGGGCAGCAAGTAGAAGGCGCCGAGCAACGGCAGCACGATCAGCGTGGTGCGCCGGGCCGAGCGGCCGTCCGGGTTGGTGTAGAAACGGACCAGGACGTGCGGCAGGCCCAGGGTGCCGAAGAGCAAGCCCACGATCAGCGAAATGGTCCGCACCGGTGCCGCGGAATCAGCGCTTCCGGAGTCCGCGCCGAAAGCCTGGGCCGCCGCCTGCGGAGTCTCCGGGAGCCCGGCGACGAGGATCAGCAGGAAGACCGCGGGCACCGCCAGGGCGGTGAATTTGAGCCAGAACTGGAACGCCTGGACAAAGGTGATCGACCGCATCCCGCCGGTCATCACCACGACGCAGACCACCGCGATCACCAGGACCGGGCCCACCCAACCCGGCAGCCCGGCCGTGATCGAGACGGTGAGCGCCGCACCCTGCAACTGCGGCACGATGTAGAGCCAGCAGACCAGGATCACGCAGATCGAAGTCACCTTGCGCACCGCTTTGGACGCCAGCCGGAACTCCGCGAAATCCGGAATCGTGTATGCCCGGGAACGGCGCAACGGGGCCGCGACGAAAAGCAGCAGCATGAGGTATCCCGCGGTGTAGCCGATCGGGAACCAGAGCGCATCGGCGCCGGAGAGCAGAATCAGCCCGGCTACGCCCAGGTAGCTGGCGGCAGAGAGGTATTCGCCGCCGATCGCCGAAGCGTTCCACCAAGGCCGCACGGTCCGGGAGGCGACATAGAAATCGCTCGTGGTCCGGGACAGTTGCAGCCCGAAGAACCCGACGACCACGGTCGCGGCGACCACGAGTCCGATCGCCGGCAGGCCGAAGGGGTTCATTTGTCCGCCACCAGATCCTGGAAGGCTTCCTCGTTCCGATCGGCGGCGCGGGAATACAGCCAAGCAGAAACGAAGATCACCGGATGGATGCCGATGCCGAGGAAGATCCAGGGCACCGGGATGCCGAAGAGCAGCATCGAATTCAGCTCCGGGAAGAGCACCAGGAGCAGCGGAACTGCGCACAGCAGCAGGAGGAATCCGCTGCCCACCACGATGCCGAGCCTGAGTTGGCTGCGGATCAGGGAGTCCACGAGCAGCCTGCCGACGCCGGATTGTTCGGCGATTTCCCGCGCGACCGGGAAGTTCCGCGCTGATGCCGCATTGCCCCGCTGCGCGCGCACCCGGGACCGCCCGGGTGCGGGCGGCGGCAGTTCCGGGCTCATCCCCGGGCCCGGACCCGGTTGGCGGACATCCGTTCGCGCAGGATCGGGAGGTGCCTCCGGCTCACCGGCAGCTGGGCGCCGTTGATGTCCACCGAGGGGCCGCCTTTGCCGAGCCGGACCTGGGCCAGGTGGTGCAGCGCGATCAAATAGGAGCGGTGGATCCGCAGGAAACCGTGCGCCGCCCACTGTTCTTCCAACTCGCTCAGCGGCACCCGGATCAGGAAACTGCCTTCCGTGGTGTGCAACCGCGCGTAGTCGCCCTGCGCCTGGACGTAGCGGACGTCGCTGCGCCGGATCAGCTTGGTCACCCCGCCCTGGTCGACGGTGATCAGCTCGCCGGTTTCCGGCTGCGGCGCCTGCACTTGCTCCGCGATCCGCCGGATGGTTTCCGCCAACCGGGCGGCGCGCACCGGCTTGAGCAGATAATCGACCGCGGCCAGCTCGAAGGCCTGCAGTGCCTGGTCTTCGTCCGCGGTGACGAAGACCACTGCGGGTTGCGCATCCCGGGCGAATCTGCCGACCACGCGGGCGATGTCCAGGCCGTCCAACCCCGGCATGTGGATGTCCAGGAAGAGCGCGTCCACCGGATGCGCCTCGATCAGGCGCAGCACTTCGGCGCCGTCGGCGGCTGCATGCACCTCGCCGATCCGGGCGTCCTGGCCGAGCAGATAACGCAATTCGGCGATCGCCGGCGCCTCGTCGTCGGCGATGATGACATCGAGCAGTTCCGCACGCGGATGCCGGGGACCGTCGACGCTGACCATGTGCAACAGCATAACCACATCGCGGCTGGCCCAGTGCGCGGATCAGTCGGCGCGGTGCTCGGGTTGGAACTTCGGCACCCGCAGGGTGATCAAGGTGCCGGCTCCGGGGCCGGTGTCGACCACCAGGCCGTGCTCGTCGCCGTACACCTGGCGCAGCCGGGCGTCCACATTGCGCAGTCCCACGTGGTCGCCGTCGTCGTGGCCGGCCAGCACCTCGGCCAAGTGGGCCGGGTCCATGCCGACGCCGTCGTCCTCGACGGTGATCTGCGCATACGCTCCGGCGTCCTGGGCGGTCAGTTTGATGTGGCCGACGCCGGCTTTGGCCTCGATGCCGTGCCGGACGGCGTTTTCCACCAACGGTTGCAGGCTCAGGAACGGAATCACCGTGCTGAGCACTTCGGGGCCGATCTGCAGGCTGACCTGGAGGCGCTCGCCGAACCGGGCCCGCTCCAGCAGCAGGTAGCGGTCGATGGACCGGAGCTCTTCGGCCACCGTGGTGAAATCCCCGTGCCGGCGGAAGGAATACCGGGTGAAGTCGGCGAACTCGATCAGCAGTTCCCGGGCCCGCTGCGGATCGGAGATCACGTAGGAAGCGATCGCATTGAGCGAGTTGTAGATGAAATGCGGGCTGATCTGCGCACGCAGCGCGCGTACCTCGGCCTCGATGAGCAGCGTGCGGGAGGCCGCCAATTCGGCCAACTGGACCTGCGCAGCGACCCAATCCGCGACTTCGTTGGCCGCTCGGAGCAAACCGGCCGAGGAACTCGAATTGACCGTGTTCGAAGGCGAACTCAGCGCGATCAGACAGCCTACGATCCGGTCCTCTACCCGGATCGGCGCTACCACCGCGGCCACCAATTGCACCTCGTGCAGGGCATTTCCTGGGCTGAGCCGGTAGACCTGGCTGCGGCCGTTCTGCAACGTCCGTTCGCTCAGTTCGAGCAGGGCCCGCTGCTGGGCGCCGCCGGGATCCGGCGGCCCCTGCCAAGCGAGCACGCTCTGCGCATCGGTCAAGGCCAGGGCGTCGCAGCCCAGCAGTGCTTGCAGGTGCCGCACGGCTTTCCCGGCGCCGGCCGGGTGCAGGCCGTTGCGCAGGTGTTCGCCGGCCAGGGCGGCCAGATGCAGCGTGGCGTAGCTGGCGTGTTCCGCCGGCGTGCCCAGCTCGCGGTGCGATTTCGAAAGCCGGAAACCCAGATATCCGATGAGCGCGACCAGGGCGGCGAAGCCGACGAAGACGGCGATCAGGGGAAAGGTCGAATCCTGCATGCTGCCAAGCGTAATGCGTCGGCACAGCCGGGAGCCGCCGTGCCATTGGGCGCAGATCGGGCACCATTCGGCGCAGCGCACCGCGTCGCCCGGTGCGCAAGCCCGGCCGGTCCGGCACAGTGATGTGAGTCACAGCGGCCGCTTCTGCGCGGTTTGTTGTTCCTGCCGATTCCATCCAGCGATGTCAAAGGAGACATGATGGGCCAACCCGTCCAGCCAGCCGATCCGGTACCGGACACGGACTTCGTCGGAATCCAGCGCGAGCCGCGGTTCCAGGAGCTCCGGAAGCGGCACCGCAGTTTCGTCTTCCCGCTCGCGGTGATCTTCCTGCTCTGGTACTTCCTGTACGTGCTGCTCGCCGATTATGCGCACGAATTCATGTCGATCCGGGTCTGGGGGTCGATCAACATCGGTTTGCTCTTCGGCCTGCTCCAATTCGTCACCACCTTCGGCATCACGACCTGGTACGTGAGCTACGCCAATCGCAAGCTCGATCCGATCGCCACTGAGATCAGAGCCGAAATCGAAGGCGGCGCAACGAAAGGGGAGGCCTCATGATCGCCTCGATGCAGGACACCTCGTGGATCAACATCCTGGTCTTCGGGATCTTCGTCGCGATCACCATGGTGATCGTCTTCCGGGCCAGCCGGAACAACAAGACCGCCGCGGACTACTACGCCGCCGGCCGTTCCTTCACCGGCGGGCAGAATGGAACCGCGATTGCCGGGGACTACCTCTCCGCAGCGTCGTTCCTGGGCATCACCGGGGCGATCGCGGTGAACGGCTATGACGGCTTCCTGTACTCGATCGGGTTCCTGGTCGCCTGGCTGGTGGCCTTGCTGCTGGTTGCGGAGTTGCTGCGGAACACCGGAAAGTTCACCATGGCGGACGTGCTTTCCTTCCGGCTGAAACAACGTCCGGTGCGGATCGCGGCCGCAATCTCCACCTTGGCGGTCTGCTTCTTCTACCTGCTCGCCCAGATGAACGGCGCCGGGGCGTTGGTCTCGCTGTTGCTGGGCATCGGCGACAAGACCGGCCAGGCGGTGGTGATCACGGTCGTCGGCGCGTTGATGATCGTCTACGTGCTGATCGGCGGGATGAAAGGCACCACCTGGGTGCAGATCATCAAAGCGGTCCTGCTGATCGCCGGTGCCGCCGTGATGACCGTCTGGGTGTTGTCCTTGCACGGGTTCAACCTCTCCGGGCTGATGGACGCGGCAGTGGCCAAAGCCGGTGCCGGCGGTGAAGCGCTGCTCAATCCGGGCAAGCAATACGGCGCCACCGCGACGAGCCGGCTGGACTTCGTCTCGCTCGGCCTGGCCCTGGTGCTCGGGACTGCGGCCCTGCCGCACGTTTTGATGCGCTTCTACACCGTGCCGACCGCGAAAGAGGCCAGGAAGTCGGTGGTCTGGTCGATTTGGCTGATCGGCATCTTCTACCTGTTCACCTTGGTGCTCGGTTACGGTGCCGCGGCGCTGATCGGCCCGAAGGAGATCGCGGCGGCGCCCGGCGGGGTGAATTCAGCGGCTCCGCTCCTGGCCTTCGCGCTGGGCGGACCGGTATTGCTCGGGTTCATCGCCGCGGTCGCCTTCGCGACGATTCTGGCCGTGGTGGCCGGCCTGACCATCACCGCGGCGGCGTCGTTCTCGCACGACATCTATTCCTCGGTGATCAAGAAGGGCAAGCCGGCTCCGGGCAGCGAGGTCAAGGTCGCCAGGATCACGGTGGTGGTGATCGGCATCGTGGCGATCGTCGGCGGAATCGGCACCAACGGCCAAAACGTCGCGTTCCTGGTGGCTCTCGCCTTCGCGGTGGCCGCCAGCGCGAATCTGCCGACCATCCTGTACTCGCTGTTCTGGCGGCGGTTCACCACCCAGGGTGCGCTCTGGAGCATCTACGGGGGACTGGCCTCGGCGATCCTGCTGATCGTGTTCTCCCCGGTGGTTTCGGGCAATGCCAAGGCGATGTTCGCCGGAGCGAATTTCGCCTGGTTCCCGCTGTCCAATCCGGGCATCGTTTCGATTCCGCTGGCGTTCCTGCTCGGCTGGTTGGGCACTGTTCTGGACAAGAAGAAAGAGGATCCGGCCAAACAGGCGGAGATGGAAGTCCGGTCGTTGACCGGAGTGGGCGCGGAAAAGGCGACCTCGCACTGACCCTCATTCCGTCGAATCGGAAACCACCGCGTCCCGGGTGCCGGCAGCTGCAGGATCAGCAGCCGGCACCCGGGACGCGGTGCGTCTCGATCAGTGGTGGTGCCCGGTGCTGTGGTCCACCGCATACCCGCCGGCCACTCCGGCGGCCAGGCCGGCAGTGGACACCGTGGCGACCAGGATCGCCGCGGCGAACATGCTCAACAGCAACCGGCCGGCCGGCGGTGCGGCAGCCGCGCCTGGCGCGCTTGCCGGGCCGGACGCCGCCGGATGCCTTCGTTGCAACCAGCCGACCGAGCCGAGCAGGACCAGCTCGAGCAAGATCGTGGCGGCCAAGGTGCCGTCCAGGCGGCGTTGGCCGAGCTCGGTGAAGAGCACCAGCACTTCGAGGGCGACTGCCGCAGCCATGGCACGCAATGCGAGTCCTGGCCGGAGCGGGCGTTGCGCCCGGAACGAAACGATCGACCAGTACAGCACCGCGCTCGCCCAACCGGCCGCCAGTGCGGCGGCAGGCCAGGCCAGCCAGGCCGGTGCATTCTGCTGCACGGTTGCCGTGGCGAGCAGGTTCGAGGCCAGGCCATAACTGGTCACGGCCGCACCGAGGCCCGCGAACGCAGCCAGCATCCGGACCGCGGCCGGGGCCAGCGGTGCTGCCGTGGCGGGCATCAGGCGACGGCGTTGCGGCGGACGGTCTTGTCCTGGCTGAGGCCGACGCCGAGCAGCACCACGGCACTGGCCAGGTGCAGCACGTTGTCCGCACCGTTGAGCGCGATGATGTTCAGCGAACTGCCCAGCAGGAACAGGCCCAGGATGCCGACTAGCAGGTAGACCGCGCCGACCGCGGTATTGACCCCTTTGGCCGCAGCGGTGGAGCTGAGTCCGGCGATCAGCAGCGCGGCGCCGATGGCCAAGTGGATCACATTGTGCAGCGGGTTCACCGCGAAGATGATCAGGTTGTTCCCCTGGGTTCCGGCAAAGCCCAGTCCGGACGTGACGAAGAAGCCCAAGATGCCGACGAGCAGGTAGACGGCGCCGAAGCCGGTGGCGAGGAGCCGGTTTGGTGAGGTTCGCATGAGAAGTGCCTTCCATCAGGCGGGCTGCCCCCACACTGCCCGTGGCCTTTGACTGTCGGGAGTGCCGTTTGGCGTTCCCAGAAGGCATTCGGGGCCTCGGCCGGAATGGATGGCCGGGCGGCAGGTTTTTGTGCCCGGCGGTCCGGCTCAGATTTCGGCGGCGCCGCGTTCCAACAGCGGTTCCACCCGGAACGGCACCATCTCGCGCATCGCCAACGAGGTGTCGGTTCGTTCCACGCCGTCGCAGGCCAGGATCTTGCCGTTGATCCGGAACAAGTCCTCGGCGTCTTTGGAGACCACCCGGACCAGCAGATCGGCCTGGCCGGTCAATCCGTGCGCTTCGATGACCTCGGGGATCTGGGCCAGCGCGACCCCGAGCGCCTGCAATTTCTGCTGCTGCACATGGACCGAGATGAAGGCCATCAGGGGATAGCCCAGGACGCTCGGATTGATCCGCCGGCCGAACGGCAAGAAGGCATGCCGCTTCTCCAGACTGGCCATTCTGGCCTGCACGGTGTTGCGGGACAGGCCGAGTTTTTGGGCCAGTGCCACGACGGTGCGCCGCGGGTTCGCGGCCATGGCCAGCAGAAGACGCAAATCGGTTCCATCCAGGGCTTGCATAGTGCGCAACATTAGCACGGTGCTGCTTTGTCGAATGAAGCATAATGCTCAATGATCGGCGAGTCGGTTGTGCTGGTTGAGCTGTGTGAGTATCGTCACAGTACAGGCGGTCAAGGGGGACCGGAACGCTGCCGCGACCGAAAAACGGCCGTGGCGGCAGCAGATCACCGGGGGTTCACCTGACCCGCGGCGTCGACATCGATCTGGCGGACCTGATCCCGGTCCGATGAGGAAAGAAGGCAGCATGCCATCCGAAGCTGAAGCTTCAACGCAGCAGGCGGGCCTCACCGGCTTGGCCGGCGGCAGCGTACCCGCGGACGAGAATTTCATCCAACTGATCACCGCAGACGGAACCCGGGTAGCCAATCCCGACTACGACCGTTGGGTCGCGGACGTGACCGACCAGGAACTGATCGCCTACTACGAGGACATGGTGGTGATCCGCCGGATCGACACCGAGGCCACTGCTTTGCAGCGGCAAGGCCAATTGGCGCTCTGGGCGCCGTTGCTGGGCCAGGAAGCCGCGCAGATCGGCTCGGCCCGCGCCCTCGATGCGGAAGATTTCGTATTCCCCAGCTACCGGGAGAACGGCGTGGCTTATGTCCGCGGCCTGGACCTGGTCAACTCCTTGAAGATCTGGCGCGGCAATGCGCACGGCACCTGGGATCCGTACGAGTTCAACATGGCCACGCCGCAGATCATCATCGGTGCGCAGACCCTGCACGCGACCGGCTACGCGATGGGCATCGTCAACGACGGCGCCGATTCCGCTGTGATCACCTACTTCGGCGACGGCGCCACCAGCCAGGGCGATGTGAACGAGGCGATGGTGTTCGCGGCATCGTTCCAGGCTCCCGTGGTCTTCTTCTGCCAGAACAACCACTGGGCGATTTCGGAGCCGGTGGGCTTGCAGGCGCACCAGGCGATCGCCGACCGGGCTCCTGGCTTCGGCATCCCCTCGATGCGGGTGGACGGGAACGACGTGCTCGCGGTCCTGGCCGTGACCCGGGCTGCACTGGACCGGGCCCGCAACGGTGGCGGCCCGAGCTTCATCGAGGCCGTGACCTACCGGATGGGCCCGCACACCACCGCCGACGACCCGACCCGCTACCGCGACGCCAACGAGTTGGAAGACTGGGCGGCGAAGGATCCGATTTCCCGGCTCGGCGCGTTGTTGGACGCCAAGGGGCTGCTGACCGAAGAGGTGAAAGCGGCGGTCGCCGCGAAGTCCGATTCGGTGGCGAAAGACCTGCGGGCCAATACGATCAAGCTGGCCGATCCGGAAGCGCTGGACGTTTTCGAGCACGTCTACAGCGAGCCGAATTCGGCACTCGAACGGCAAAAAGACCACTACCAACGCTACTTGTCCAGCTTCGGAGCGAACTGATGACGCAGATGACTTTCGGCCGCGCGATCAACGCGGGCCTGCGCAAAGCAATGGAGCGCGATTCCAAGGTCGTGCTGATGGGGGAAGACATCGGCAAACTCGGCGGGGTCTTCCGGATCACCGACGGGCTGCAAAAAGATTTCGGCGCGCACCGGGTGATCGACACTCCGCTGGCCGAGTCCGGAATCATGGGCACCGCCGTCGGGCTGGCCTTCCGCGGTTACCGGCCGGTGGTGGAGATCCAATTCGACGGCTTCATCTACCCGGCCTTCGACCAGATCGTCGCCCAGGTGGCGAAGTTGCATTACCGCACCCAGGGCAAGGTCATGATGCCGATCACGATCCGGGTCCCGTTCGGCGGCGGCATCGGTTCGCCGGAGCACCATTCGGAGTCTCCGGAAGCCTATTTCACGCATACCTCGGGTCTGCGCGTGATCAGCGTGTCCAATCCGCAAGACGCCTATCTGATGATCCAGCAGGCGATCGCGAGCAACGATCCGGTGCTCTACTTCGAGCCGAAGCGCCGCTACCACAGCAAAGGCGAAGTCGACGAGAGCATCGGGCTCGAGGCGGCGCCGGCCATGGGCAGCGCCCGGGTGGTGAGCGCCGGCACCGATGTGACCCTGGTGGCTTACGGTCCGCTGGTGGCCACCGCGAACGACGTGGCCCTGGCTGCCGCGGACGAGGGGATCTCGGTCGAGGTGATCGATCTGCGTTCCCTCGCCCCGATCGATTTCGCTCCGCTGGAAGCTTCGGTGCGCAAAACCGGGCGGCTGGTGATCACCCATGAAGCCGGGCAGACCGGCGGCCTCGGCGCGGAGATCGCCGCGTCGATCACGGAGCGCTGTTTCAACTACCTGGAGTCGGCACCGGTGCGGGTCACCGGTTTCGACGTGCCCTACCCGCCGTCGAAACTGGAAAAACACCATGTGCCGGACCTGGACCGGATCCTGGACGGCATCGACCGGGCCATGGGGCGGCGCAATTCACTCAGCGGCCTGGAAGGTGCGTAACCGGCAATGATCAGAGTTTTCACGCTTCCGGACCTGGGCGAAGGCCTCACCGAATCGGAAATCGTCGCTTGGAAAGTCGCGGTGGGCGACGCCGTGGCGCTGAACCAGGTGATCGCCGAGGTGGAGACCGCCAAAGCGGTGGTGGAATTGCCTTCCCCGTACGACGGGGTCATTTCGCAGCTGCACGAACAACCCGGGACCGTGGTGGAGGTCGGCAAACCGATCGTCTCCTTCGAGGTCATCGATGCGGAATCGGACGACTCCGAGGAGGCCGCAGCCGGGGCGCCGGCCGGCGAACCCCAGCGGGTGCCCACGCTGGTCGGTTACGGCGCGGAACCGGAGACCGGCGGTCGGCCGGCCCGGCGGGCGCGGCTCAACCAGGTGCCGGCCGATTCGCCCGAGTCGGGCGGAGCCGCCGCGCCGGCGGCAGCAGCGCCTGCCCCGGTGGCGCCGGATCCGGTCCGGGAACGTCCGCGTTCGACCCCGCCGGTACGCAAGCTGGCCCGGGATCTGGGCATCGACCTGAGCACGGTCGCCGGCACCGGGACCGGCGGCTTGATCACCCGGGAGGACGTGCAGTCCGCGAGCTCGGTTCCGGGTGCTGCCGGAGGCGTCGACTTCGCCTATGTCGCGGGTCAGGTGCCCTTCGACCTGAGCAAACCCCGTGAAGTCCGCAGCCCGATCAAAGGCGTGCGGAAGTACACCGCGGCCGCGATGGTGGCCAGTGCCTTCACCGCGCCGCATGTCACCGAGTTCCTGACCATCGACGTCACGCCGACCATGGAGCTTCTGGCCAAACTGAAGGCCGGCCGGGCATTCGCCGGGTTGAAGCTCACCCCGTTGACCATCGTGGCCAAAGCGTTGTGCATCGCGGTCGGCCGCAATCCATCGCTCAATTCCCGCTGGGACGACGCGAACCAGGAAATCGTCACGATGAACTACATCAACTTGGGCATCGCGGCAGCGACGCCGCGCGGCTTGACGGTGCCGAACATCAAGGACGCCGAGTCGAAATCCTTGCTGGAGCTGGCGCAGGCGCTCGGCGAACTGACCGAGACCGCCCGGGCGGGGAAAACCACCCCGGAGGACCTCTCCGGCGGCACCATCTCGATCACCAATATCGGCGTGTTCGGCATCGATGCCGGAACTCCGATCCTGAATCCGGGCGAGGCCGGGATCCTGGCGCTCGGTTCGGTGCGCCGCATGCCTTGGGAGTATCAGGGCGAGGTCGCACTGCGCCAGGTGCTGACCCTGAGCCTGTCCTTCGACCACCGGCTGGTGGACGGTGAGCAAGGCTCGAAGTTCCTGGCGGACGTCGGCACGATCCTGTCCGATCCGGGCATGCTGATCACGATGGTCTGATTTTCCATCGAGTGGCCTGCTCTGCATGTTCTGAACCCGGTTTGGCGTGCAGAGCTGGCCACTCGATGCGGATTCAGCTGAGCAGGCTTGCTGCGACACGGCGCCGGTGGCGCAGATGCTGGACGAGGCTGAAGACCACAGCGACGGCCAGCAGCAAATAGATCGTGATCGTGAAGGGCGAGGATACCAAGGTGGCAGCGTCGCCTTCGGAGAGTGCCAAAGCGCGGCGCAACGAGGTTTCGGCTAGCGGGCCGAGCACCACTGCGATCATCACCGGGGCGATTGGCACTTCGTATCGGCGCATCATGAAGCCGACCAGGCCGATCGCGATCAGGAACCAGAGGTCGATGATCGAAGAGCTCATGGCGAAGACGCCCAAGACTGAGAACACCGTGATCCCGGCGTACAGGTAGTGCCGTGGAACGGAGAGCAGTTTGGCCCAGAGGGGGGCGAAGGGCAAGTTGATGATCAGCAGTACGACCAGACCGATCAGCAGCGATGCCAGCAGCGTCCACACGAACTGGGAATTGCGCTCGAAAAGCAGAGGCCCCGGCTGAATTCCGAACTGTTGCAAGGCGACCAACATGATCGCCGCAGTGGCGGAGACGGGCAGGCCCAAAGCCAGGAGCGCGCCCATCGCGGTGCCCGCAGTAGCGTTGCCCGCGGCCTCCGGGGCGGCCACGCCGCGGATCGAGCCGGTGGTGCCGAACTCCGGGTCCTTGCGTCTTGCGGCCAACCGCCGCTCAGTGCCATACGCCAGGAAGGTCGGAACCTCCGCGCCGCCGGCCGGGATGATTCCGAAAGGCAAGCCGAAGGAGGTGCCACGCAACCATGCGGGAAACGCTTTGCGGATGTCCTGCCGATTCAGCCAGCCCCGGCCGCTGGGTTTGATCTGTGCGCTGACCGGATCGCGGTGGATTCGGGAGGCCACTTTGAAGACCTCGCCCAGAGCCAGCAGGCCGACCGTAATGATGACCACCGAAAGGCCATCGAACAGTTGCGGGATCTCCAGGGTGAAGCGCGAGGTGCCACTCTGCCCGTCGATACCGACCATTGCCAGCGTGAGCCCGATGCCCAGGGCGAACAGGCCCTTGAGGACCGAGTTGGAGACCACCGAAGAAATCGCGATGAATGCGAACACCGCCAACGCAAGGTACTCGGCCGGGCCGAAAAGGGTCGCCAACTTGATCAGGTACGGGGAGAAGAAGATCACGGTGCAGGTGGCGATCAACCCGCCGATGAACGCGCCGATCGCTGCTGCCGCCAAGGCTTTGGCCGCCTGGCCGCTGAGCGCCATCCGATGGCCCTCGAAGGTGGTCGCGATGGCCGAGGAGTTGCCGGGGGTGTTGAGCAGGATTCCGGCAGTGGAGTCGCCGAAGAGCCCACCGAAGTAGACTCCGGCGAACATAATGAGGGCTCCGGTCGGATCGATTGAAAAGGTGATCGGCAGCAGCAAGGCCACAGCCATGGAGGAGCCCAGCCCGGGCAGCACACCGACGGCGGTGCCCAGCACTGCGCCAATGAGGACCCAGAGCAGGTTGATCGGGGTGAGCGCGTTGGCGAGGCCGTCGGCCAGGAGACTGAACTGATCCATCAGAGCAGCCCGCCCAGCAGCCCTGGTGGCAAGGCCAAACCGAGTAACGCGCTGAACACGATTTGGGTGAGTCCGGAGAACAACAAGGCGACTCCGGCGTCGAAAAGCGGACGTTTGCTGCCCAGGGCGCAGCAGATGCCCCAGAAAAGCAACGCAGCAGAGAGCAGCCAACCGACCGGGATCAGAAGCACCGCGAAAACGGCGAGCGAAGCCAGCACCATGCCGACAGTCCGCCAATCGGTATGCGTCCGGTTTTCCGCAACAGGGCTCTGGGCAGGAGCCTCGGCCAAAGTGCCGTGTTCGACGTCGGCCAGATCTTCGAGCATATCGGCCGAGAAATCCGGTGAGGCCGCCGCCGGCTCACCGCCGGTAACCCGCGGCGCCGGCACCGAGGAGACTGAGCGCCGAATGATCTGGAAGGCGAGCATCACAGCGACTGCATAGAGCAGCCCGGCCACGATGCTGGGGAAGAACTGCGGGCCGATCGCCGCCGATCCGGTGACCTGCATCGTTGCCGTGCCAACGGTCAAGAAAATCGCGGTAGCGAGGGCGAACGCTGCGATGATCAACTCGCTCAGGCCGGACAACGCCGACCTGCCGCGGCGCTCGATCGTACTGGTTTTTTGATTCACGTCGAAAGTTCCTTTCGGGAGGTCGGTGCGCCGTCTCGGTTACCGGAGCCCGAGTTCGCGCACCAGCAGGTCGGTTCTGGCGAATTCTTCGGTGATAAACGCTTCGAATGCGGCTCCGGACAGAAAGTCCTCGTCCCATTCGTAGCGGCTGAGCGCGCTTTGCCATTGCTCGGTCTTCAGTGATTCTTCGATCATTTTCAGCAGCTCCGCCCGGGTCGTTTCCGAAGTCCCGGGCGGTGCCAGCAGCCCGCGCCAGTTGGACATCACCACTGGGATCCCCTGCTCGGTGAAAGTCGGTGCGTCGACTTCGCTGAGCCGGTTGGCCGAAGAGACGGCGAGGATGCGCAGGTTACCGGCCTCGACCTGATCCCGGATGTCGGTGACGTTGCTGACCAGGACGTCGGTGGTCTTGGACAGTAGCGCGTTGAGCGCCCGGCCGCCGCCGGGGTAGGCGATGAAGTTGAGTTCTGTCGCGGCGACTCCGGAGGCGATCGCCAATTCGGCCATCATCAAGTGCCCGATGCTGCCGAGCGAACCGCCGGCGATCGAGGTGCCTTTGGGATTGGCGGTGAAAGCGGTGATGAAATCCGCGAGAGTTTGGAACGGCGAATCGGACGGTACTGACAGCGAAGAATAGTCATTGGAAAGTTTGGCGATTGGCACGGTGTCCAGCATCGGATTGCGCTCCGCGCCGGTGAGCGAAATCGCGCCGACCATCGCGGAGCCGGTGGTCAACAGCAAGTCTTCCCGGTCCGTCATGGTGAGGAATTTGCTCAAGCCGATGGTGCCGCCGGCGCCCGGGATGTTCACCACTTGGACGTTGTTCGAAATCGCGTTGCTCTTCATGATGTTCTGCAGCTCCCGGGAGAAGCTGTCGAAACCGCCGCCCGGTGCGGCCGGGGCGATGATCGTGAGCTTGCTGCGCGCTGCGGCGATGCCGCCGCTGCTGGCCGCGTTCACGCCGGCCACGGCGGTGACCGAAACCAAGGCGATGATGAATGCGGCCCGCTTCAGAATCTGCGTCATTGCATGGTTCCGTTCTCGTCATTCCAGACCGGACCCGGTGTGCAGCGGCGCTGCTGCCGGTAATGCTTGCCCTGTCTGCCCCCGGCATCCACTATGATCCAGATCACGTAAGAAATTGCTTTTACTCGCTTAAGAATCTTTTCGGTCATAAAAATCACGACGGCGGTGCACAGCTTTTGGGGAAGCTCCAACGATCTCTTCAGTCATTGCGTTTTCAACTTGCCGGCCTGCAACTCGCGGTGGTCTTTTCCCTGGTCCTGGTGGCCGCGGTGGTGGCCTCCGGGATCGCGGCCTCCGGCAAGCGGGCTGCGGAGGAGAACCGGATCGCCGGCATCGCGCGGGCGGTGGCCGGCATGCCGATTGTGATCGCCGGATTGCGTCCGGGCGCCGATGCCGGCCAGGTTGTGGAGATGGCCCGGCTGATCGAAAATGCGGCGAAGCTCGATTTCGTGGTGCTGGTGGACTTGGCCGGAATCCGGGTCAGCCATCCCGAGGACGGCAAACTCGGCCTTCCGGCGTCGAGCGACCACACCGCAGTCCAGCAGGGCCAGGAGTTCATCGGAGTGGAAGAAGGCAGCCGCGGACTGACCTTCCGGGCCAAGGTCCCGGTCTACGACGGAACCGAGATCGTGGGATCGGTGTCCGTGGGCATCCTGGAATCGGAGCTGCGTGAGCAGTTGCAGCCCGGGCTGTCCGTGGTCCTGATCTGGGTGGCCTTCGCGGTGGGATTCGGCACTTTGGCCGCGGTCTTGGTGACCAGATTGGTCTGGCGGCGCACCTACGGTCAGGAGCCGGCCGAGATCCTGCGCCTGCTGCGCAGCCATGACGCGATGATGACCGATGTGCACGAAGGGGTGATCGCGGTCGACGACGGGATGCGGATCGTGCTGGCGAACCGCGAGGCCCGACGGCTGCTCGGCCTGACCGCTCCGCAGGCCTTGGAAGGCCGGGTGGCCGGGGAAGTGCTGCCCGCCGAGCTGAACGCATTCATCGCGGCATCGGCCGGCGAGCGCAAGCAGTCGTTGCTGCGGGTGGGCCGGCGGACTTTGTTGGCCGGCACGGACGGGACTTTGCTGCAGGGCCGCCCGGCGGGCCGGTTGTTGACCTTGCAGGACCGCACCGAATTGCGCGATGCGCTCGGCGAGCTGGAAGAGCAGCGGGAGCTGTCCCAGGCTTTGCGGTCGCGGACCCATGAGTTCGCCAACCGCCTGCACGTCATTGCCGGGCTCTTGGACTTGGGCCAAGTGCCGCGCGCTGCCGAATACCTCGACGGGCTGATCGGGCCGCGCGGGATCGAGGCCGAGGTGCCGGATGCCGTGCAGGCACCGGCGCTGACCGCTTTGCTCCGGGTCAAAAGCGCGATCGCGGACCGGTTGGGCGTGCTGGTGCTGATCGCCCCGGACAGCAGCGTTTCCGTCGACGTCGACGACGAGTCGATGACGGTCCTGGCGAACCTGATCACCAATGCGGTCGAAGCGGCCGGCGAGGGAGGCACCGTCGAAGTCGCGGTGTCGGATGCCGGCGGCGACTTGGTGTGGCAGGTCTCGGACGACGGGCCCGGAATCCTGCCGCAGCAGCGCCGGGGAATCTTCGACTACGGCGTCAGCAGCAAACCGGCCGGCTCGCCGGAGGAATCCCGGGGAGTGGGATTGTGCCTGGTGCAGGGGATCGTCACCCGGCGCAATGGCAGCATGGAGGTCGCCGACGGACCGATGGGCGGGGCCTTGATCACGGTGCGGCTTCCGCTCGTCGGGGCGGGGGTCCAGTGATGGCCGGCACGATGATCCGGGTGCTCCTGGTGGACGACGACCCCGGCGCGCTCGCCCTGCACCGGGCGTTCCTGGACGAGCTGGGCGGCTTCCGGGTGGTCGGCGCGGCGGCCGACGAGGCCTCCGGCTCGGCCCTGCTGCGGTCGGTGGAAGCGGACCTCCTGCTGCTCGATGTGGAGCTCCCGGACGGCAGCGGACTGCGGGTGCTGAATGAGTTGCGGGCCAGCGGCGGAACCGGCTTGGACGTCATCATGATCACCGCGGCCAACGACGCGGCGGTGGTGGACCGGGCGATGCTGCACAGCGTCTCGGACTACCTGGTGAAGCCGTTCCTGCGGACCGAATTCCAGCAGCGGATGCGCCGCTACGCCCGGGAGCGGCGGCAGCGTGCCGCCGGGGCGGGGTTCGGACCGGAGGCCGGAGCCGCGGGCATGAGCCAGCGGGACATCGATTCGAAGCTCGGCCGGCCCAGCTCGCCGGAGCGCTTGCCCAAGGGGATGAGCGAATCCAGTTTGGACCTGGTCCGGACGGTATTCGCCGTGGGTTCCGAGGAACTCAGTTCGGCGCAGGTCAGCGAGCGTTCCGGCATGTCCCGGGTCAGTGCACGGCGCTATCTGTCCTATTTGGCACGTTCCGGCGAGATCCTGGTGCGCTCGAGGTACGGCCAAGCCGGCCGCCCGGAGCACCGTTACCGCAGGGCGGACTGAGCGCCCGAGGGCTTCAGGGCAGCAGCGCGGCGAGCGCCATCCGTTCCAGTACCGGCCGGGCGATTTTCGCCGGGGTGGCCCTGCCGGAACGGCTGTGCGAACGCAGCGAGTGCGGGGTCGAATTGATCAGACCGAATGCGGCGTGGGCCTGCACCCGGAGCTCGACGGTTTCCGCTTCCGGGTGCAACCGGCCCAAGACGTCGACCCACAGTTGCACGTAGTCGCGCTGCAAGGTCCGCACCGAGTTCCGGTCCACCTCGTTCATGCTGGCCAAGTCGCGGTCCTGGACCCGGATGATGTCGGCGTTGCCGAGCGCGAATTCGACGTGGAAAGCGACCAACCGGCGGATGGTCGCTGCCGCGGTGCCGCCGTCGCGGACCACGGCCCGGCCGCCGGCCAGCAATTCTTCGCTGACGTCCAGCAGCAAAGCGGCCAGGACCGATTGTTTGCCGCTGAAATGCCGGTAGACCGCGGGCCCGCTCACGCCGGCAGCAGCGCCCAGTTCTTCGATCGAGACCCCGTTGAAGCCACGTTGCGCGAACAGCTCGGCGGCGGCAGCGAGCAGGGCTTCGCGACGGCTTGCCTTGGCCTGGCTGCGCTGGGTGGGCTCGGCGTCGTGGCTCGCCAGGGCGCCCCGGGCGGGTTCGTCGTCGAGCGGTTCCACGCCAGCTCCTTCCGTGGTGGACATCACAGTTAATAGAGACTAACCTAAATCTCAGTTAACGAACACTAACCCAAGTCCCGGAGTGGTCCGGTTGAGAGGCGAGTCGATGGAGACTTTGGCGACGTCGGTTGCCCCGGGCAGCGAAAGCTTTGCCGCCAATGACGCGGAGCACCGCGTGCTGCTGCGGCAGCTGCGGGAAAAATTGGCGACTGCGGCGCTCGGCGGCCCGGAACGATCCCGGCAACGGCACCTGGACCGCGGCAAACTACTGCCGCGGGAACGGATCGACCAACTGCTCGACGACGGCAGCCCGTTCCTGGAGATCGCCCCGTTGGCTGCCGACGGGCTGTACGACGACGAATGCCCCGGCGCCGGCGTGATTGCCGGCATCGGGCTGGTCCACGGCCGGCAGGTGGTGGTGATTTCCAACGACGCCACGGTCAAAGGCGGCACGTACTACCCGATGACCGTGAAGAAGCACCTGCGGGCCCAGGAAGTGGCGCTGGAAAACCGGCTGCCCTGCATTTACCTGGTCGATTCCGGCGGGGCGTTCCTGCCCAAACAGGACGAGGTGTTCCCGGACAAGGAGCACTTCGGCCGGATCTTCTACAACCAGGCCAAGATGTCTGCCGCGAAAATCCCGCAGATCGCCTCGGTGATGGGCTCGTGCACCGCCGGCGGCGCCTACGTTCCGGCAATGAGCGACGAAACCGTGATCGTGCGCAACCAGGGCACGATCTTCCTGGGCGGGCCGCCCTTGGTGAAGGCCGCGATCGGCGAAATCGTCACCGCCGAAGAACTCGGCGGCGGAGATGTGCACTCCCGGGTTTCCGGGGTCACCGACCATCTGGCGGAGAACGACGAACACGCGCTGCAGATCGTCCGGGACATCGTGGCGACCCTGCCGCTTCCGGAGGCCCCGGCCTGGGACACCGTGGAAAGCCGGGACCCGGCGGTCGACCCGGCCGAGCTCTACGGCGCGGTCCCGGTCGACGTGCAAGCGCCCTACGACGCCCGCGAGATCATCGCACGGATCGTCGATGCGAGTGAGTTCCACGAGTTCAAGAAGAACTACGGCACCACCTTGGTCACTGGGTTTGCGCATATCCACGGCCACCCGGTGGGGATCATCGCCAACAACGGCGTGCTGTTCAGCGAATCGGCGCTCAAGGGCGCGCACTTCATCGAACTCTGCGACCAGCGCGGGATTCCGCTGCTCTTCCTGCAGAACATCAACGGTTTCATGGTCGGCAAGGACTACGAGGCCGGCGGCATCGCCAAGAACGGCGCGAAAATGGTCACCGCGGTGGCTTCCACCCGGGTGCCCAAGCTGACCGTCGTCGTCGGTGGTTCCTTCGGTGCCGGCAATTACTCGATGTGCGGCCGGGCCTACAGCCCGCGCTTCCTGTGGATGTGGCCGAACGCCCGGATCTCGGTGATGGGCGGCGCGCAGGCATCTTCGGTGCTGGCCACGGTGCGCCGGGAGCAACTCGAAGGTCGAGGCGAGGCGTGGTCGGCCGAGGCCGAAGCGGAGTTCAAAGCGCCGATCAAGCAGCAGTACGAAGATCAGGGCAGCCCGTACTATTCGACCGCCAGGCTGTGGGACGACGGCATCATCGACCCGGCCGATACCAGGGACATCGTAGGGCTCGCGCTCGGAGTATGTTCGCAGACCCCGCTGCCGGAGACCTCCTTCGGCCTGTTCCGGATGTGAGTGCGATGCCAAATAACGAAATGTTCGGTACCGTCTTAGTCGCCAACCGTGGCGAAATCGCCTGCCGAGTGATCCGTACCCTGCGTGCCATGGGCATCCGTTCGGTTGCCGTGTACAGCGATGCCGACGCCGGTGCCCGGCACATGCGCGAAGCCGACGTCGCGGTGCGGATCGGCCCGGCAGCAGCTTCGGAGAGCTATCTCAACATCGACGCGGTTCTGGAAGCTTGCCGGAAAACCGGGGCGCAAGCGGTGCACCCGGGCTACGGTTTTTTGAGCGAGAACTTGGCCTTCGCGCAGGCCTTGGACCAGGCTGGAATCAGCTTCATCGGCCCCAATTTGGAAGCGCTCAATGTCATGGGGGACAAGATCCGCTCCAAAAACCACGTGCAGGCAGCCCAGGTGCCGGTGGTGCCGGGGATCGCTGAGCCGGGGCTGTCTGATGACGCCCTGATTGCTGCGGCAACCGAGATCGGCTATCCGATTCTGATCAAGCCCTCGGCCGGCGGTGGCGGCAAAGGCATGCACTCGGTGTTCGAGCCGGCTGAGTTGCCGGCGACGTTGAAGACTGCGCGCCGGGTTGCTGCTTCCGCCTTCGGCGACGACACGCTTTTCCTGGAGCGACTGGTCGCAACGCCGCGGCATATCGAAGTCCAAGTGCTCGGTGACAATTTCGGCCAGGTGATCCACCTGGGCGAGCGGGAATGCTCGCTGCAGCGCCGGCATCAAAAGGTGATCGAAGAAGCGCCGTCGGCGTTGCTGGATGAGGCAACCCGCGCCCGGATCGGTGCAGCCGCCTGCAACGCCGCACGCAGTGTGAATTACACCGGGGCCGGCACGGTCGAGTTCCTGGTCTCCGACGATGCACCGGACGAGTTTTTCTTCATGGAGATGAACACCCGCCTGCAGGTGGAGCACCCGGTGACCGAATTGGTGACCGGCGTCGATCTGGTCGAGTGGCAGATCCGGATTGCTGCGGGGGAGAAGCTAACGCTCAACCAGGATGACATCGTCTTGAACGGCCACGCGGTCGAAGCCCGGCTGTACGCGGAAAACCCGGAACAGGGATTCCTGCCGGAGACCGGAAGCGTGTTGTCGCTCGCCGAATCAGCGCTTGCGCGCAATGACTCGGCACTTTTGCCAGGGCTGGAGATCGGCTCGAATTACGATCCGATGCTGGCCAAGGTCATCGTCTGGGCGGAAGACCGGGACAAGGCGCTCAGCACGCTCGATGCCGCGCTCGCCGAAACGTCGGTTCTGGGCGTGAAAACCAACACCGAGTACTTGCGCCTGCTGATCAACGACGACGACGTCCGTGCCGGACGGCTCGACACCACCATGATCGAACGCAAGCTGCCGGAATTCGTTTTTGCCGCTCCAGGCGAGTCGGAGTTGCAAGCTGCGGCCCAGTTCTTTGCCGCGCAACTGATCGGTCGGACGGCGATCGGGGATTCAGCCTGGGGATCGGCGAACGGCTGGCGGATCGGCGCGCACCGCCCGTTGGCGTTCTCGATTGCGAACGGTGTGGAAAATCACCAGGTCGTGGTTGCGGACGGCGAGTTGGAGCTTGACGACGGCAAGCTTGCGCTGACCGTCGACGGCGTTCGGCAGCAGTGGGACTACGCTTTCGACCCGGAGACCGACACCCTCTGGCTCGGCCGGAACGGCGTCAGTTTCGCTTTGCGCAAGCGCAGCCGCCAGGAAATTGTCGAAGCCAAGAACGCCTCCATGGGCCGGGTTGCCGGCAGCGCCGACCCTGAAGTGCGCTCGCCGATGCCGGGCACCGTGGTGTCGGTTTCGGTGTCCGATGGCGATGAGGTAGCCGAGGGGCAAACCCTGCTCGCGGTCGAGGCCATGAAGATGGAGCACCAACTCGTCGCTGCGGTGGCCGGCGTCGTCAAGCTCGCCGCGGCCACCGGAAATCTGGTCAAAGCCAATCAGATCTTGGCCACCATCCATCCTTTTGAATCAGCTCGCCCCCAGCAATCCGCTGCAGCAGATCCCGCCCAGAACCAGGAGCAATCATGACCGATCCCGACAGCTACGGACTGAGCGAGGAATACCAGGACCTCAGCGACACGGTGCGCGAATTCGCCGATGAGGTGGTGGCTCCGGTCTCCGCCAAGCACGATGAGGAACACAGCTTCCCCTACGAAGTGGTGAAGCAAATGGGCGAGATGGGCTTGTTCGGCCTGCCGTTCCCGGAAGAGTTCGGCGGCATGGACGGGGACTACTTCGCGCTCGCGCTGGCCCTGGAGCAGTTGGGCCGGGTGGACCAGTCGGTGGCGATCACCCTGGAGGCCGGGGTCTCGCTCGGCGCAATGCCGATCCACCGGTTCGGCACCCAGGAGCAAAAAGAAGCCTGGCTGCCGATGCTCGCCTCGGGCCAGGCGCTGGCCGGCTTCGGGCTGACCGAGCCGGAAGCCGGCTCGGATGCCGGCGGCACCAAGACCAAGGCCCGGCGCGAAGCCGGCCACTGGGTGATCGACGGCAATAAAGAGTTCATCACCAACTCCGGAACCGATATCACCCGGCTGGTCACGGTCACTGCGGTGACCGGTGAGTCGACTCGTGCGGACGGAAGTGTCAAAAAGGAAATCTCCACGATTCTGGTGCCCACTGATACCGAAGGCTTCACTGCGGAGAAGGCCTACAACAAAGTCGGCTGGAATGCCTCGGACACGCATCCGTTGACGCTCGCCGACGTACGGGTTCCGGAAGCCAACCTGCTCGGTGTGGAAGGGCGGGGCTACGCGAATTTCCTGTCGATCCTGGATGAGGGCCGGATCGCGATCGCCGCATTGGCCACCGGTGCCGCGCAGGGCTGCGTCGATGAATCGGTGCGTTACGCCAAGGAGCGGATGGCCTTCGGCAACAACATCGGCAAGTATCAGGCGATCCAGTTCAAAATCGCCCGGATGGCCGCCCGGGCGCACACCGCGAGGCTGGCCTACTACGACGCGGCAGCCCGGATGCTGGCCGGAAAACCGTTCAAGACCGAAGCCGCGATCGCCAAAATGGTGGCCGGCGAGGCTGCCATGGACAACGCCCGCGACGCCACTCAGGTTTTCGGCGGCTACGGCTTCATGAACGAGTTCCGGGTTGCGCGCCACTACCGGGACTCGAAGATACTGGAAGTAGGCGAAGGCACCACTGAAGTCCAGCTGATGCTGATCGCCCGCGACTTGGGTCTCTGAGCAGCGCCGTTGAGAAGATGGAGTGACGATGATCGACAAAACTGTGCCGACGGCCGCCGAGGCGGTCGCTGATATTCCGGATGGCGCCTCGCTTGCGGTCGGCGGCTTCGGATTGTGCGGTATTCCGGTGGCGTTGATCGACGCGCTGCACCGGCAAGGCAGCACCGACCTGGAGACCGTCAGCAACAACTGCGGCGTCGACGGCTGGGGCCTGGGCATTCTGCTCAACGACCGCCGGATCCGGCGCACCGTGTCTTCCTACGTGGGGGAGAACAAGGAGTTCGCCCGGCAGTACCTTGCCGGAGAGCTCGAAGTCGTGCTCACCCCGCAAGGCACCCTCGCCGAGAAACTGCGGGCCGGCGGCGCCGGGATTCCGGCGTTTTTCACCACGGCCGGTGTGGGTACCCAAGTCGCCGAAGGCGGCCTGCCGCAGAAGTACGACGCCGAGGGGAATGTCGCGATCGCCTCGGCAGCCAAAGAGGTCCGCGAATTCAACGGGGCCGAGTACGTGCTGGAAGATTCGCTGACGCCGGATTTCGCGCTGGTGCACGCGGCCAAGGGCGACCGGCACGGGAACCTGGTGTTCCACGCCACCGCGATGAACTTCAACCCGCTCTGTGCGATGGCCGGCAAGATCACCATCGCCGAGGTGGAAGAGCTGGTCGAACCCGGGGAGTTGGATCCGGAACACATCCACCTGCCCGGGATCTTCGTGCAACGGGTGGTGCACGTTCCGGCCGGTTCGGAACATGCCGAGAAGCGGATCGAGAAGCGGACGGTTTCGGCCTCGCCGGCGGACACCGAAGCGATTGCGGCAACCCAGAACCAAGTAGTGGGAGGCTAACGCCATGACATCGGAAACCAAGGGGCTGTCGCGGAACGAACTCGCGGCGCGGGTCGCCCAGGAACTGGAAAACGGCCAATACGTCAACCTCGGCATCGGCATGCCGACGCTGATCCCGAACTACATCCCGGCCGACGTCGAAGTCGTGCTGCACTCGGAGAACGGGATCCTGGGCACGGGCCCGTACCCGGCTGAAGATGCCGTGGATCCGGACCTGATCAACGCCGGCAAGGAGACCGTGACGGTCAACAAGGGCGCGGCGTTCTTCGACTCGGCGGCGTCCTTCGGCATGGTCCGCGGCGGCCACGTCGACGTCGCGGTGCTCGGTGCCATGGAAGTGGCGCAGAACGGCGACCTGGCCAACTGGATGATCCCGGGCAAGATGGTCAAAGGCATGGGCGGCGCGATGGATCTGGTGTTCGGCGCGAAGCGGCTCATCGTGATGATGGAGCATGTGGACAAGAACGGCAATCCGAAAATCCTGGCCGAGTGCACCTTGCCGTTGACCGGCAAAGGCTGCGTGGACCGGATCATCACGGATCTGGCCGTGATCGACGTGGTGCTGGGCGCGGACGGCAAGAAACACTTGGAGCTGCGCGAAACTGCACCCGGGATTTCCGTCGAGCAGGTCATCGAAGCGACCGGGGCGCCGCTCGAGGTGGTGCTGCATGACTGACGCCGGGGGCGCGGCAGCCGAGGCCCCGGCACCGCGGCGCATCGAACAACGCGGGCTGTACCTGGACGAACTGCAGACCGATGTGGTCTACGCCCACCGGCCCGGCCGCACCGTGACCGAGGCGGACAACGTGCTGTTCACCACGCTGACCATGAACAGCCAGGCTTTGCACCTGGACGCCGCCTGGAGCGCCAGCCAGCCGTTCGGCCAACGCTTGGTGAACTCGATGTTCACGCTTTCCACGGTCATCGGCCTCTCCGTGGCCCAGCTGACCCAAGGGACCATCATCGGTCAGCTCGGACTCGACGACGTGCGGTTCCCGCACCCGGTGTTCCACGGCGATACGCTGTACGCGGAAACCGTGGTGACCGAGAAACGGCTTTCCGCCTCGCGTCCGGGCCAGGGCATTGCCACCATGAAGTTGCTGGGCAAAAACCAGAACGGGGTGGTCGTCGCCGAAGCCACCCGGAGCTGCCTGATCTGGGCGAATCAGGCTGCGGCCATGGCGATCGAGCCGACGGAGGTCTGAACATGGCGGGAATCCAGCGGACGCAGCACGTTGCGGAGCACTTCACGATGGGCCCGGCGGTGCTGTTCTGCCCTGCCGACCGGCCGGAGCGCTACGCGAAGGCGGCCGAGCGCGCCGATGCGGTGATTCTGGACTTGGAAGACGCGGTGGCTCCGGACGCCAAGGAGCAGGCGCGGAAGAACCTGATCGAGCAGCCACTGGACCCGGAACGGACCATCGTGCGGATCAACGCTGCCGGCACCCCGGATTTCGCGCTCGACCTGGACGCGGTGGCCCAGACCGCCTACCGGACCGTGATGCTCGCCAAAGCGGAATCGGCGGAGCAGCTGCGTGCGATCGCCGACGGCGGTGTGCAGCCGCGGGCTTCGATCCGGGTGATCGCGCTGTGCGAAACCGCGCTCGGGGTGCTGCGTGCCGCGGAGCTTGCGCAAGAACCCAATGTGGTCGGATTGATGTGGGGTGCCGAAGATCTGGTGGCTTCCCTGGGCGGCACCGCCTCGCGCGACGAGGCGGGGCACTACCGGGCGGTTGCGCGGCAGGCCCGCGCGCAGGTGCTGTTGGCCGCGGGCGCCTTCGGCAAAGCGGCGATCGACGCGGTGTACCTGGACATCCCGGACACCGCGGGTTTGACGCTGGAGGTGCGCGATGCGGTGGCCTCCGGATTCACTGCGACGGCCTGCATCCACCCGTCCCAGGTGCCGGTGATCCGGGACGGGTATTCGCCGAGCGAAGCGCAGCTCGGCCAAGCCCGGGAGCTGCTGGCGGCTGCCGCAGCCGCAGGGAACGGGGTTTTCCGTTTCCAGGGCGCGATGGTGGACGGCCCGGTGCTCAGGCACGCGGAGCAGGTATTGCGGCGAGCCCGCTGAGGATCGCATCCACGCCGAAGGCGAAATCCTCGGCCGCGTGCTCCGCGACCGCCGTCGGGCTGTCCGCAGCGGGCACCGCCCCGCTGCTGATCAAGCTGGACCGGGTCTGCTCTTCGGCGAGCGCGCCCAGCATGAAGTGGATCAGCACTCGGGAGCCGCGGCCTTCGACCGCGTCCTGATCCAAGATCCGGCGCAGCTCGGCGAACGGGGCCAAACGGTAAGGGGCCAAGGCCTGCGCCAGGGAGACTACTTCGGCGCTGTCCTGGACGGCGAGCAATCTGTGCCGCAAGTCCAGAGCGAGCTGCCGTGCGGCGTCGGCCGGCGGAACCTGTTCGGCGATCGGCAGGTCGGCGAGCAGCACCTCGGCGAGTCCGTAGAGCAGATCCTGTTTGCTGGGCACATGCCAGTACAGGGCTCCGGCCTGGACGCCGAGTTCTTTGGCAAGTCTGCGCATCGACAGATCGGCCAGTCCGTAATCCCGCAATACTGAGAAAGCGGCATCCACGATTCGTTCGCGTGAGAGCACGGGTGAAAACCTCCTGCCAAAACCTTAGGCCATCGCGCCGTCTGCTTGACTTTCAGGCGGCGGTCCAAAACACTTGAACGGTGTTCAATAAAACAGTGTTCAATAATTCGGCGGCCACTCCCGTTTCGACCGGGACGTTCCGCGATCTCGCCGAGCGCTTGCTGCAAGGCGAAGTTATCGGTCCGGACGCGGCCTTGGCGCTCCTGCGCTCAGACCCCGCCGACTACCTCGACCTGCTGGCGGCGGCGGCCGCGCTGCGTCGTCGGTACTTCGGGAACCGGGTGAAATTGAACTATCTGGTGAACCTGAAATCCGGTCTGTGCCCCGAAGACTGCAGCTACTGTTCGCAGCGGCTCGGTTCAGCGGCGCAAATCCTCAAATACACCTGGCTCACCTCGGAAGAAGCGATCAGCCAAGCCGAGCAGGGGTTGGCCGGCGGCGCTTCCAGAGTCTGCTTCGTGGCCAGCGGGCGTGGTCCGGCCGACCGGGACGTGGACCGGGTGGCCGGATTGGTGGGGGACTTCAAGACCCGGAACCCGCAGGCCGAAGTCTGCGCGTGCTTGGGGATTTTGAAGGACGGTCAGGCGGAACGGCTGAAGGCCTGCGGGGTGGATGCCTACAACCACAATCTGAACACCAGTGAAAGCAAGTATTCGCAGATCTGCACGAGCCACGAATTCAGCGATCGGACCAGGACCGTCGAAGCGGCCAAAGCGGCCGGTTTGTCGCCGTGTTCCGGGTTGATCGTGGGGATGGGCGAATCCGACGAAGAGATCGTGGAGGCGCTTTTCGCCTTGCGCGAGCTCGGCAGCGAATCCGTTCCGGTGAACTTCCTGATGCCTTTCGAAGGAACCCCCTTGGCGGACACCTGGTTGCTCGATCCGGTGAAATGCCTGCAGATCCTCTGCGTCGCCCGTTTCGTGGCACCGCAGAGCGAATTGCGGATCGCCGGCGGTCGGGAGATGCATCTGCGCTCGCTGCAAGCGATGGCCCTGCATGTGGCGAACTCGATCTTCCTCGGCGACTATTTGACCAGCGAGGGCCAATCCGCGGCCGAGGACCTGGCGATGATCCAAGACGCCGGGTTCGTGGTCTTGGACGCCGCTGAAAGCCGACCGGACCGGACGGCGAATGAACCGCAGACCCGGGCGGAGGCTGGGCCGGTAGCGGAGCCGGTTGCCGGCCCTGGTCAGGAGCCGGTGCTGCGCCGGCGCGGTGCCGGGACCGCTCGTCAACCCAATGCCTGAGCTTGGCCCGTTGCCAGATGATCGCCGGTCCCTGCCGGAGCGGGACCGGGGTTTGTTGTGGCATCCCTACGCGCCGCTGGCCGGCCCTGCCCCCTATGCGGTGGAAGCGGCAAACGGCATCCGATTGGCGCTGCGCGCTCCGGACGGCCGGGGCTTCGAGGCGATCGATGCGATGAGTTCCTGGTGGTGCATGGTGCACGGATACCGCAATCCGGCCTTGGACCGCGCGGTTTTCGACCAGATGACGAGGTTCAGCCATGTGATGTTCGGCGGGTTGACCCATGAGCCGGCGGTGCAGTTGGCCGAGCGTTTGCGCCGCATCACACCGGAGCCGCTGCAGCATGTCTTCTTGGCAGATTCCGGGTCGATCTCGGTGGAAGTAGCGCTCAAAGTCGCGATCCAATACCAAAGCGCCCGGGGTTTGCCGGAGCGGCAGAACTTCCTCGCCTTCCGCGGCGGCTACCACGGCGATACTTTCGCTGCGATGGGGGTCAGCGATCCGGTGGGCGGCATGCATGCGGAGTTCCCGGGCCAATTGGCCGGGAATGTTTTTGCACCTCGGCCGCCGGCCGCGGTGCTGACTGCCGGGCGGCTGGTCGGCGACGACGCGGCGTTGGCTGATTGGGCCGAAGAAGTAGCGGTCTTGGTGGCGCGGAATGCTTCGCGGCTGGCGGGCATCATCGTGGAGCCGGTACTGCAAGGGGCCGGTGGAATGCACATCTACGATCCGCGCTGCCTGCGCGTGCTCCGGGAACTCGCCGACGCCGAGGGCCTGCTGTTGATGTTCGATGAGATCGCCACCGGGTTCGGCCGCACCGGGAAACTGTTCGCGGCGGAATGGAGCAGCGAGCCGGTGCCGGATTCCACTGTCTCCGGGGTCGCCGCCGGCCCGGCAGCTGCGGCGGTAGTCCCGGACGTGCTCTGCGTGGGCAAGGCCTTGACCGGCGGCTACCTCAGCTTGGCGGCGATGCTGTGTTCGGCCGAGGTGGCCGGGGTGATCTCCGGATCCCGCTTCGGCGCGCTCATGCACGGTCCGACGTTCATGGCGAACCCGCTGGCCTGTGCGGCGGCGAACGCATCCTTGGAATTGCTGGAATCGGGGGACTGGGCCAGCCGGGTTGCCGGGATCCAAAGCGGTCTCACCGAAGGCTTGCAGGCGGCAGCCTCGCTCCCCGGGGTCCGGACCGTCCGGAGCCTGGGCGCGGTCGGCGTCGTCGAGCTGCAGCAACCGGTCGACGTCCCGGCCGCCACGGAAGCCGGCCTGGCTCAGGGAGTCTGGCTGCGACCGTTCCGCAACCTGGTCTACGCGATGCCGCCATACCTCTGCTCCGTCGGGGACACCGTTGAGATTGCGGCCGGCATGGTCGCAGCCGCGGGCCGGGGAGGCGGACCGTGAACAGTCTGGACGATTGGCTCCGCGCGGCGAAGCGGGATCGGGTTGCCGGTGCTACGCAGCGTTCGGCGGTTCCGCTGTCCGCGGAACTCCGGGCCGCTGCTGTGGACCTGGCCTCGAACGACTACCTGGGCCTGGCCGTCGACCCGCGGCTCAAAGCCGCTGCCGTCGCGGCGATCGAGGAGTACGGGTGCAGTGCCCGGGCATCTCCGGTGGTGGTGGGCACCTTGCCGGTCCACCGGGCCTTGGAAGCCGGGCTCTGCATTTTGACCGGCCGGCAGTCCGCTTTGGTTTTCTCCAGCGGTTATCTGGCCAATCTTGGCGCGTTGACCGCGCTTTCCGGCCCGGGGTCGCTGGTGTTGTCCGACGCGCATGTGCACGCTTCGTTGATCGATGCAGCGAGGTTGTCCCGGGCCAGGGTGCAGGTTTTCCGGCATTCGGATCTGGCCGAACTGGAAAGCCGCCTGCGCCAACGGAGTGAGGTCCGGGCCGTTGTGGTGGTCGAGTCGGTGTATTCGGTGCTTGGCGACGCGGCACCACTGGCCGAGCTTTCACAGTTGTGCCAGGCGTACGACGCGACCTTGCTGGTGGACGAGGCGCACGGGCTCGGCGTCACCGGTCTGGGCCGGGGCAGCGTGGCGGCCGCCGGACTCGCCGCCGCCCGCCACGTGGTGAGCACCGTGACCTTGTCCAAGTCGCTCGGCGCACAAGGCGGCGCAGTGCTGGCATCGGCGCAGATACGCGATCATCTGCTCAACCAGGCGCGGAGTTTCATCTTCGATACCGCGCTGGCTCCGGCCGCAGCTGCAGCGGCCGCGGAAGCCTGCCGGATCATCCTGGCCGAGCCGGAGCGGGTCCAGCAGTTGTTCCAGGTTGCCAGCGCCCTGGCCGCCGCCGCAGGCGTGCCGCAATCCGCCGGGGCAGTGCAGTCGTTGCCGGTGGCTTCGGCGGAACAAGCCCAAATTCTGGCCGAACGGCTGCGCGCGGCCGCGGTGCTGGTGGGGTGTTTCCGGCCGCCCAGCGTTCCGGACGGGATTTCCCGGCTCCGGTTCACCGCGCGGGCCACCGTGCAGCCGGAAGCTGCTGCAGCTGCCGCAGCCATGGCGGCCCGGTGGGCGCGGCAGGAAGGTGCTGCCTGATGGCCGTCGAACCAGGCCTGCCGGAGCCGTCGGACGTGCCCTTGCTGTCCGGCTTGCCGGAGCCGGCGGACTTGCCGGGCGTTTTGCTGATCACCGGAACCGACACCGAGGTCGGCAAGACGATCAGCACGGCGGCGCTCGCGGCGGTGCTGTCGGGAGTCGGCAGCGTGGCCGTGTACAAGCCGGTGCAAACCGGGGTTTCCGGTTCCGAACCCGGCGATGCTGCGGAGGTCGCCCGGCTGTCCGGGATCCGTGACGCCGTCGAGGGAATCAGGTTCCGGGACCCGATGGCTCCGGTCGCTGCGGCCGAGCGCGAACAGCGGAAGCTGCCGGGGATAGCCGAGCATGCGCAACGGATCGAAGCGCTCGGTTCGAGATTCGACTGGGTGTTGGTGGAGGGCTCCGGGGGCGTGCTGGTCCATCTGGACGACGCGGGAGGCACGCTCGCCGATCTGCCGGCGGTGCTCGCCGCGGATTGCGGCGCCGTCGTCGTTTCTCGGGCGGGCTTGGGCACGCTCAACCACACCGCACTGACTGTGGCGGCATTGGCCAGCCGCGGGGTGGCGAGGGTCGGTTTGGTGGTCGGCAGCCTGCCGGGATTGCCTGGCTTGGTCGAGTCGAGCAATCTCCGGACCTTGGCGGCCGGCCGGGAGCCGTTGCTGGCCGCGATCCCGGCCGGGGCCGGAGGATTGGACCCGGCTGAGTTCCGGAACTCAGCCGGGTCATGGTTCGCCGGTCAGCTCAATTCAAGGCTTTGATCCCGTCCGGAAGAACCCCGCCGGCCAACAGCTCTTGCGCTGCGGCCTGGAGTGCGGTCAAGGCCAGCCGTTGGGTCAGCGGGCCATAGGAGATCCGGGAGACGCCCAGATTCTGCAACGTCCGTGGATCGAGCGAGCCGGGTACCCCGACCACGGAAATCTTGTTGTGCCCGATTCCTTGGACCAGAGCGGCAACCGTCGCCTCGTCGAAGAGCCCGGGCACGAAGATGCTGGTAGCGCCTTCATCCAGAAACGCCCGACCACGCTTGATGGCCTCGGCGAGCTGTTCGGCAGGGTCTGCGTCCGGCGCAGCCTTGGCGAACACATCGGTCCGGGCGTTGAGTGCAAAGGCCACTCCTTCGGCCTCGGCGGCTTTGATTGCAGCGCGCACCGCGGCGACCGCCTCGTCGAAGGGCTTGAGCTGGTCCTCCAGGTTCGCGCCGACCACTCCGACACCGATGGCGCGCCGGATGGTCTCTCCGGCATCGCCGTACCCGGCTTCAAGATCGGCGCTGACTGGCAGCGAGGTTGCCGCGGCGATCCGGCCAACCGCCTCGAGCATCAGCTCCCGGGGGATTTTTTCACCGTCCGGGTAGCCGTAGGACGCGGCAATCGAATGGCTGGCCGTCGCCAGTGCGGTGCTGCCTTCCAGATCTGCGATGACTTTGGCCGAGATGACATCCCAGACGTTGATCACCTGCAGGATGTCGGGTGCGTGGTGCAGCTCGATGAGCCGCAGGCCTTTGCGGTTGAGTTCTGCGTGGTCGGGTTCTGTGTGGTCGGGTTCTGATGCATTCGCGGTAGTCATGGCTTCACGCTACGCCGGGTGCCCGGCGGGTGGCCATCCCCGGTTCGCACGAAGTCGCATTGCCCCGCAGGGAAGTCGCATTGACCCGCAGGGAATCACTTCCGTGAGCGGCCTCAGATCTGATGGAAGCGGTTGCGCCGCGGATCGCGGAGCGGGTCGAGCCACGGTGGCGGAATGAACCAGGGGATGCCGCTGCGAATCTGCATCTCCCACTGCCCCTGGTGGATCAGATGATGGTGGTGCGAACAGAGCAAAGCTCCATTGTCGACTGCAGTCCAGGGGTTCCTGGACCACCAATCGACGTGATGGGCTTCGCACCAGCTCGCCGGAATGGTGCAATCCGGGAAGCTGCATCCCCGATCGCGGGCGATCAGGGCCAGACGCTGCGTACGGTTGAAAAACCGGCGGCCGGCACCGACGTCGAGCACTTGGCCCTGCCCGCCGAAAACCACTGGGATGATCTCCGCGTCGCAGGCGAGCGCGCGGAGGTTTTTGGCGTTGATCGGCCCGGTGAAGGCCAGCCTGGCGGTGGTTGCCGCCGGGGTCTCCGCGTCGCTGAAGTCGGCGAGCAGTTCTTTGAAGCCCACGGTGGCCAGAAGTTGCGGCCGGCTGCCGCCGGTGCGCGGAAAGAGCTCCGTCTGCAACGCTGCCTTCACCGCCGTGACGAGCGCATCGAGATGTTTTTGCGGCAAGGAGCGTTGGTCCAGACCCCGGGCGTCGGCGGTTTCGGTGCGTGGATTCGTGCCGGCATTCATGACCGTCAACAACACCTCGGCCTGGGTTTGATCGGCCCAGATCTGGAACTGGTTCAGCCCGCGATGCGTGCGCATCCGCCAGATGCCCTGCCGCTGCTTGAGTTCGGCCTCGCTGGGCGCCGTACCGTCTTGGTCGATGATCGTGTTCCAGCGCTGGACCACCGGCCGTAGAAAGTCCGGATCCTGCGTGCTGGCCAGCTCGCTGAGGCTGGTCTCCATGGCGAGCCTGGTCGGCTCATCGGCGCGGCCGGCGACCTCGTCCAGTGCCCGGACCGAAAGCGTGAGCGCTTCGCTGCCCGCCGCTGCGGACTGCGCGGCCGCGGCCAGCTTTTCGTAGCGCGGGGGCAAAGCCTCCCCGCCCAGCGACCGCCGGGGCAGCAAGCATTCACCCAGGCGGATCCGGCGTCGCGCCTCGGCCTTGCTGATCCGCAGTCTGCGCTGCAGGAACTCCGCCGCATTGCGGAACTCCGAACGAGGGCTGCCGGTGGGTTCGTCCCCGGACGCTACGGCGAAATGCCGCTCCGGATCCGCGGCCAGATTTCTTTCCTGGACGGCCACCGCCGCCGCGGCCTGGACCATGGACAGGGCCCGGGAAATCCGTTCCAGGGTGTCCAGGCTCGCCAGCAACGCCGCGGAACTGATCAGAGCGAAGTCCGCGGACGCCGAGGCCAACGCTGCGGAAATCGAACTCTCCGCCTGGTGGAGAGCTTCGAGGGGCGACCTGACCAGAACATCTGTTCCCATGCATCAACGATATTAGAAAGAAAGTTCTACTTCAATGATTGCCGAAGCGCTGTGGAAAACCGAATTCTCCTGGTTGCGAGATACTGGAACCATGTCCGCAAGCAACCACGCCCCGCGCCGGGTGGTCATTCTCGGCTCCACCGGTTCGATCGGCACCCAGGCGTTAGACGTCATCGGCCGCAGTTTCACCGACGACGGCCGGGCCCGGTTCGACGTCGTGGGCCTCAGCGCCGGCGGGGCCAATCTCGGCCTGCTGGCCGAACAGGCCGCGCAGACCCGTCCGGCGGCCATCGGCATCGCCGCGGGGGACGCGGCCGAGTTGGCCGGGCGGATCGCGGCATTGGCTCCGAGCTATGCGCCGCAGATCGACGTCGGGGTGCAGGCGGCGAGCACGATCGCCGCGCTCGATGCCGACGTGGTGCTCAACGGGATCACCGGCTCGATCGGCCTGGCGCCCACGCTCGCCGCGCTGCAGGCCGGGAGCACCCTGGCGTTGGCCAATAAGGAATCGCTGATCGTCGGCGGGCAGCTGGTCAAAGACGCCGCGCGCGAAGGCCAGCTGGTGCCGGTGGACTCCGAGCACTCGGCGATCGCGCAATGCCTGCGCGCCGGGAACAAACTCGATGTGGACAAGTTGATCCTCACGGCCTCCGGTGGTCCGTTCCGCGGCCGCAAGCGGCACGAACTGTTCGGAGTCACGCCGGCCGAGGCGCTCAAGCACCCGACCTGGGATATGGGCCTGATGGTCACCACGAATTCCGCGACTCTGGTCAACAAGGGCTTGGAAGCGATCGAGGCGCACCTGCTCTTCGACATCCCGCTGGACAAGATCGACGTCGTGGTGCACCCGCAATCGGTGGTGCATTCGATGGTCCAGTTCGTGGACGGCTCCACGATCGCCCAAGTGTCGCCGCCGGACATGCGGCTGCCGATCGCGCTAGGTCTGGCCTGGCCGGAGCGCGTGGAGCACGCGGTCCAACCCTGCGATTGGTCGAAGGCGGCCGAATGGACCTTCGAACCGCTCGACGCGATCGCGTTCCCCGCGGTGGACCTGGCCAAGGACGCGGCAAAGCAGGGTGGCACGCACCCGGCGGTGTTCAATGCGGCCAACGAGGAGGCGGTGTTGGCTTTCCACGAAGGCCGGATCGGCTTCCTGGACATCGTGGACACCGTGCAGCGGGTGCTCAGCGAACATTCAGCCAATGCAACGCTGAGCCTTGAGGCGGTGCTGGATGCTGAAAACTGGGCACGAACCCGCACCCGCGAACGTTTAGCCCAACTGGGTGGCGGAGTAGGGCTGTGAAGTCGAGCAGGGAAGACAGGGACGGACAACTGTGACGGTATTGCTTTTCATTCTGGGTGTGCTCTTCGTGGCGATCGGCATCATCGTGTCGATCGCGTTGCACGAAGTGGGACACCTGGTGCCCGCGAAGTTGTTCAAAGTCCGGGTCACCCAATACATGGTCGGCTTCGGGCGGACGTTGTGGTCCACTAAAAAGGGCGACACCGAATACGGGATCAAAGCCATTCCGGCCGGTGGATTCGTCGCCATGATCGGCATGTACCCGCCGAACAAGACCGACGGCAGCGTCCGTCCGTCCAGCACCGGACTGTTGCAGACGCTCGCCGAATCCCGGGCCGAACCCCGGAAGGCCGGCCGGTTGGAGAAACTCGCCGCCGACGCGCGGGACATGGCGCATGAGGAAGTCGGGCCCGAGGACGAGAACCGGGTGTTCTACAAGCTCCCGGTCTGGAAGAAGATCATCATCATGCTCGGCGGGCCCGCGATGAACTTCGTGATCGCGATCGTGCTGATGGCCGTGGTGCTGATGGGCTTCGGCATCGCCCAGCCGACGACGACGTTGGCCGAGGTCAATGCCTGCCAGGTGAAGTACGGCGAACAGCCGCCCGCGGATTTGAGCAATTGCACGCCGACGCCGGCCGCTGCGGCCGGCCTCAAGCCCGGGGACAAGATCGTCAGTTTCGACGGCAAACAGCCGGCCAGCTGGGATGAACTGAGCGCCTGGATCAAAGCCGACGCCGGTCGGAACGTGCCGATCACGGTGGAGCGCGGAGGCCAGTCGGTAAGCCTTTCGATCACTCCGGTGCTGACCGCCCGGCCGGTGGTCAATGCCGCGGGCGTCGCGGAAAAGGACGCGAACGGTGCGGTGCTCACCCAGGAAGTCGGTTTCGCCGGGATCAGCCCGGCGAGCGCGAATGTACCGCAGCCGGTCACCGCAGTGCTGCCCGCAGTAGGCGACAACATCGCCGCGGTGGCCGGGGTGGTGGTGAACTTGCCGCAGCGCATGGTCGCCGTGGCGCAGGCCGCCTTCAGCTCGGCGCCGCGCGATCCGAACGGCCCGGTGTCCGTGGTGGGCGTGGGCCGGGTGGCGGGGGAGCTGGCGGCGACCGAGCAGGTGCCGCTGAGCGCCCGGATTGCCGCCTTGATCAGCCTGATCGCCGGAGTGAACATCGCGCTGGGCGTTTTCAACTTGATTCCCCTGTTGCCGTTGGACGGCGGGCACGTGGCCGGCGCGCTTTACGAGGGTGCGCGGCGCCGGATCGCCAAATGGTTCGGGCGCAAGGACCCCGGGCCGTTCGACATCGCGAAGCTCTTGCCGTTGACCTATGTGGTCGCTTCGGTGCTTTTGGTGATGGGTGCTTTGCTGATCTATGCGGATATCGTCAAACCGGTCAATTTGTTCGGTTGAGCTTCACTTGGGCAAGGCGTAGTTGTCCGGTTGGGCAAAGCCCGGGTGAACGGGGATTGTTGCTTTGGATTGCAACCGATTACGGTTGATCCATGTTCGCCATCGCCATCGCTGCCCCCTTGCGGCCGACTGCCGGCCCGCCGCCCGCAGACCTTCTGGATGCCGATCGACCGGCGGAGGCTGCGGCCCGACTGGACCGGTTGTGCCATCGGCTCGAGGAGCTGAGTCCTGCGGTGCTGCTGCGACCGGCTGCTGACGAGGCATTCGGCGGGACCGCCGCTGCGGCCGCCGTCGACGTTTTCCTGTTGCTCGAGGATCCGGAATCAGTGGTGGCCGCGGTGCTCTCGGCGCTGCGCGAAGGCGGCTGCTGCCTCGGCGTCGGAATCGGCCGGGTCGGGCTTCCGGCCGGCCCGCCTTCGGCCGGTTCGCTCACCGGCTCCGGGGTCCGCTTGGCGCTTGCGGCCGCCAATGAGGCGGCGCGGAAAAAGCCGGGGCGGACGCTGCCGGTGCTGGTGCGCGGCGCGGTGCCGAGCCAGTATGCCGATGCGGCGCAGTCGGTGCTCCGTCTGCTGGGCCGGTTGGTGACCGGTCGGAGCGAGGCCGAATGGCGGGTGTTGGACCAGCTCGCTCCGGGCGCGCGCGGCAGCCAGGGAGCTGCTGCCGAAGTCCTGGGCATCACCTCGCAGGCGGTCAGCAAGGCGGTGGGCCGGGCCGGCTGGGCGGAGGAACGGGATGGCCGCCGGGCGGCGGCCTTGCTTCTGGGGGCGGCACGGCAAGCGGTGGACGAGTGGAGTTGAGGTAGGGAACGGCAAAAGCATGCTTGCCGTATATGCAACTAAAAAACATTGCACTTTAACTATGCAATGAAATATCATTGCAATATGTACGTCATTACGATCGATCAGCGGAACAGCCGGCGCAGCGCCGACCGGGTGCCGGAGCTGTTGCAAGCCCTGCGCCCGGTGCCGACGCTCCTGGGCTTCGAACGCACCGTGGGCGACGAAGTGCAGGCTCTGCTCGACCGGCCGGAAGCCGTGGTCGATGCGGTACTGCGCGCGGTGCGAGCCAAGGCCTGGTCGATCGGAGTCGGGCTCGGCGAAGTCCGCACGCCGCTCCCGGCGTCGAGCCGCGAAGCTGCCGGCACGGCTTTTCTCGCCGCGCGGGATGCGGTGGAGGAAGCCAAGCGGAGGGGGCCGCGGAAGCCGCTCGCGCTTCGCGCCGTGCCGACCGGGGCGGCGGCGGATCCGGTCGTGGCTGCGGCAGCCGCTGACGCGGAAGCCGTGCTGGTGCTGCTCGCGCAACTGGTCGACACCCGGAGCGCGGCGCAATGGGCCGTGTTGGACTTGTCGCAGCAGGAACCGGATCTGCCGCTGACCGGGATCGCCAAGCGGCTTTCGACCAGCCATCAAGCCGTCGGCGGTTTGGTCCAACGCTCCCACTGGTACGAGGAAGAGGCAGCACGCCCTGCAGCTGCAGCGCTGCTCGAGCGCGCCGATCGGCTGCTGACCGGCGCGGAAGCCATAGGCTGGTGACATGACCGCGCTCATCATCGCCGCCGCCGTCCTGCTCGCGGCACTGCTGGGTTGGCCGGTCACCGCGCTGGTGCTCCGGCTGGCCCGAGAATCCGCTGCGGCCGGAACCTTGCCCGCGACCGTTCCGGTAACCGAGGCCGCGGATAGCGCATTGCCCGAGGACGCTCCCGCAGCGGAGGCCCCGCGCGAAGCCGCGGCACCCCGGCACCGGGAGCCGGCAACCGGGACGCCGGCAACCGTGTTGCGCGGTGGGCTGACCATCGGGATCCTCGAGCGGATCGCGGTGGTTTTCTGCATCGTCTTCGACCAACCGGTCGCCATCGCCTATGTCGTGGCCATCAAAGGCCTGGGCCGGTACCCGGAGCTGAAAGAATCGCCGGCCGCGAGCGAGCGGTTCATCATCGGAACCTTGGCCTCGCTGATCTGGGCCGCACTGGTCGGCATCTTGGGCCGTTGGCTGATCGGGCTGGCCGGCTGACGCCACCCGGCCCAATAGGACAAGCTCAGCCTGGCTGAGTAGGGTGAGGGCATGACTGTATTTGCGGTGGAATATGTTTACGATCCGGATCTCGCCGAGCGGCGGGACGAATACCGCCCTGCGCACCGGCAGTGGCTCGGCGAGCTGGTCGAAGCCGGTGTGCTGTTGGCTTCCGGACCGTATCTGGACGGCAGTGGCGGCCTTTTCGCTTTTGTCGCTGCCGATGAAGCGGCGTTGCACAAAGTGCTCGCCCAAGACCCCTTCGCGCTGCACGGCTGTGTTGCCGGGACCCGGACCACCGGATGGAATCCGGTCACCGGGTTGCTCAAGGAATACGCGCAGGGTGCTTGAAGCTTAGAATGGTGAGGTGTGCCGGCCGGCAACCGCCGGGCAAGCTGCGCACCCAGTAACAAGGAGTTCATCGTGACCTCGGTCAGCCTCGGAATGCCCGCAGCACCACCGCCAGTTCTGGCACCCCGTCGGAAGACCCGGCAGATCAAAGTCGGATCCGTGGGCGTCGGCTCGGATTCGCCGATCAGCGTCCAATCGATGACCACTACGCCGACCACCGATATCAATGCCACACTGCAGCAGATCGCCGAACTGACCGCCTCGGGCTGCGACATCGTCCGGGTCGCCTGCCCCTCGGCGGACGACGCCGAAGCACTGCCGATCATCGCGAAGAAATCGCAGATCCCGGTGATCGCGGACATCCACTTCCAGCCGAAGTACGTCTACGCCGCGATCGAAGCCGGCTGTGCCGCAGTCCGGGTGAATCCCGGGAACATCCGCAAGTTCGACGACCAGGTCAAAGAGATCGCCCAGGCCGCCAAGGACCACGGCACCTCGATCCGGATCGGGGTCAACGCCGGTTCCCTGGATCCCCGGCTGATGGAGAAATACGGCAAAGCCACGCCGGAGGCGCTGGTGGAATCCGCCGTGTGGGAAGCTTCGTTGTTCGAAGAGCACGACTTCCACGACTTCAAGATCTCGGTCAAGCACAATGACCCGGTAGTCATGGTCCGGGCCTATGAGTTGCTCGCCGAACGCGGCGATTGGCCGCTGCACCTGGGCGTCACCGAAGCCGGGCCGGCGTTCCAGGGCACGATCAAGTCCGCGACGGCTTTCGGCGCATTGCTGTCGAAGGGCATCGGGGACACGATCCGGGTTTCGCTGTCCGCACCGCCGGTGGAGGAAATCAAGGTCGGCAATCAGATCCTGCAGTCGTTGAACCTCCGTCCGCGCAAGTTGGAGATTGTCTCCTGCCCCTCCTGCGGCCGCGCCCAAGTCGACGTCTACACCCTCGCCGAGCAGGTCACCGCCGGATTGGAAGGCATGGAAATCCCGCTGCGGGTCGCCGTCATGGGATGTGTCGTGAATGGTCCGGGGGAGGCCCGGGAAGCAGATTTGGGTGTAGCCTCAGGCAACGGCAAGGGCCAGATTTTCGTCAAGGGCGAAGTGATCAAAACCGTGCCGGAAGACCAGATCGTGGAGACCCTGATCGAAGAAGCGATGCGGATCGCCGAGGAGATAGAAGAAATGGGGGGCGCCGATGGCCAGAACGGCAGCAAAGGCAGCCCCGTGGTCAGCGTCTCCTGAGCCGGCCCGTGCGAGCAGCGGGCCGCTGAGGGTACTGGCGCACGAGGACACCGCCGAACTGCAACGTTTGGTGGCCCGGGATCCGATTGCCAACATCTACTTGGCTGCCCATTTGGAACAGCACGGCACCGCCGCTCCGGTGATCCTCGGTACCCAGATCCTCGGTTATGACGACGGCGGACTCCGGGCGGCCTGCTGGGTCGGCGCCAATGTGATCCCGGCCGGCGTCGACGAAGCCACCGCACCGGCCTTCGGCGAATATCTGGCAGCGAGCGGCCGACGGCACGCCAGCATTTACGGGTCTGCCGCAGCAGTACTGGGCATCTTCGCCGAAATGGAGCGCCGCGGAGTGCCGGCGAAGGAAGTCCGGGCCAACCAGCCGCTGCTGGCGATCAGCTCGGAGCCGTTGATCGAACCGGACCGCCGCCTCCGACCCAGCCGGATGTCCGAGTTCGACCAGATCCTGCCGGCCGCGGTCGCGATGTTCGAAGAAGAAGTCGGGTATTCGCCGTACAGCGGTGGCGAGGAGTTTTACCGGCGCAGGGTTGCCAGCTTGATTCGGAACGGGCATTCGCTCAGTAGCCTGGACGAATACGGCGAAGTGATTTTCAAAGCCGACCTCGGCGTGCTCAGCCGGCAGGCGAGCCAGGTGCAAGGGGTTTGGCTGCGGCCGGAGGACCGCGGCCGGGGATTGAGTGCCGGCTACATGGCCGCGGTGGTGCAGTTGGCCAGGAAGCAGGCGCCGGTGGTGAGTCTCTATGTCAACGATTACAACGCCCGGGCCCGGGCGAGTTACGAGCGGGTCGGATTCGAACAAATCGGCAGCTACGCGACAGTGCTTTTCTGAGCTTCCCGGTGGCTGATGCCGAGTCCGCCGAAGTCGGTTCAGCGGTTGCTGGTCTGTTGTTGCGCGGCGGCTTGTTCCCGCAGTTTCCGGGAAGCGGCGCTGAGCAACTCGGCGCCGGAGGCCAGGGTGGGCGCGTGCGACGAGTTCCAGGCATGCCGGAAGAAGAATGCATCCGGGCCGCGCCAGGGCAAATCGCCATTGACCACGGCGCCCAGCGTCGAACGGGTCTGCCGGATCAGTTCGGCGTGTTCTTCCATTTCCTTGGCGAGCCGGGCCAAATCGACCGGATCGGCGCCCAGGAAACCACCTTCCATCTGCGCCCCTCTGTGCTCGCCCGGCCGGTGGACCCCGAGCCGGTATTCCCAGAATAGTCAAGCATCCGGAGATGTCGATGGGGAGTTCTGCCCATCGACATCTCCGGTCAGATACCGTTGCAGCGTCGGGGCGACCCAGCGGATGATCTGCTCGCTCCCGACGGAAGCCAGCGGCTCGATGCGCAGCAGGTGCCGGGCGTGCAGCAAGCCGAGCACCTGGCTCACCAGCAGCGAACCGCGGAGCTCCCGCTCATCCTCGGGGTAGTCCAGGCCGGCCAGTGCCCGGGGCAGAATCAACCGGGTCAGCACTTGGCGCAGCAGCGCGGCCTGGGCGTCCGAGTTCAACGCGGAGCGGACCATTGCGAGCATCGCGGTCCGGGCCGGGGAATCCCACAGGTCCAGGATGGTCCGCAGGATGACTTCGGCGCGTTGCTCCACCGGAGTTCCGGCCAGATGCCCCAGAACTTTGGCCGGGTCCATCGGCAAGGCCACGCAAGCCGCGAACAATTCGTCTTTGGAACCGAAATAATGGTGGACCAAGGCGGCGTCCACGCCGGCGTCGCGGGCGATCTGGCGCAGGCTCACGGCGTCGAAACCCTCCTGCGCAAAACGGATTCTGGCGGCTTCCAGAATCAGATCCTTGGTGTCCGTGCCGCCTGATCGCCGGCCACGCCGCGGCCGGAGGCCGTTGGAATCACCGGTCATCGAGGCCTCCCTAATTCATCAGTTGGTGAAATAAAGATAGGCGGTCGCCTCGCAGGCTGTCCAGCAAGTGTGCCGGCCGGTACCCGGCGTACTTCAGAACGTGCGGTTGCCCCAAATCGGATCGTGTTCCGGCGGGGTCCAAACCGGCGGCTCGCCGCGGAAAGAATACGCGCCTGACCGGAGCCTGCCGAGGATTCCGGTGGTCCAGTCCAGATTGCCGCGGACCTGCGACGCCAGAAAATGGAACTGCTCCACGACGTGCGGCGGGGCTACCGGTCCGGTCTCGGCGAAGTCGCGGACTGCGGCGTGCAGGGAATCCGACTCGGCGGCCAAAGCCGCCTGCCGCTGCTCGAAGAGCTCGATGACTTCCGCCCGCTCCAAAAAGGGCAGGAATCCGATTCCGGACATCGTGGTGGCGATCGACGGGGACCCGACGTCGGTGATCGAGCGTTTCACCAGCCGTTCGAATTCAGCGATTCCGGCCGGCGTCGTCCGATAGGAAGTTTTCGCGGCGGAGCCGGCAGCTTCGGTCGCCGAGACGACGTGCAGCAGGCCGTCCTTGCTGAGCGTGCGCAGCGTCGAGTAGATCGACCCCGGCTTCACATTGGCCCACTGATCCACGCGCCAGGAGTTCAGTTCCTGCAGCAGCAAATAGCCGTGGGCCGGCTCGAAAATGCGCACCACGCCGAGCACGAGCAATCGCGTGGCGTACGGGGTCATGCCTCGAGTTTAGGACACGGTCCCTGTGCGGACTCTTTGCGGGTAGATTAGTACTGACTTTTCGACCCTCTTCTTTCGGACTTCCAGAAGGGAGCCACCCGCGTGGTTCTTCGACTTTCCACCCTGTTCCTGCGCACCTTGCGGGAAGATCCGGTCGACGCCGAGATCGCCAGCCACAAACTCATGGTCCGCGCCGGCTATATCCGCCGGGCCGCGCCGGGAATCTACTCCTGGTTGCCGTTGGGTTTGCGGGTCCTGGCCAAGGTCGAGACCATCATCCGGGAAGAAATGGCTGCGATCGGTTCGCAGGAAGTCCACTTCCCGGCGTTGCTGCCGCGGGAACCCTATGAGGCGACCAACCGCTGGACCGAGTACGGGGACGGGATTTTCCGGCTCAAAGACCGCAAGGACAATGATTACCTGCTCGCGCCGACGCACGAGGAGATGTTCACCTTGTTGGTGAAGGACCTTTACAGTTCCTACAAAGACTTGCCGGTGAGCCTTTTCCAGATCCAGACCAAGTACCGCGACGAGGCCCGTCCGCGGGCCGGGCTGATGCGCGGCCGCGAGTTCATCATGAAGGATTCCTACTCCTTCGACATCGACGACGCCGGCCTGGCGCTGAGCTACGAAGCCCACCGGGCCGCTTACTTCAGGATCTTCGAGCGGCTGGGCTTGGAAGTCGTCGCGGTCAAGGCCACCGCGGGCGCGATGGGCGGCTCCAAGAGCGAGGAATTCCTGCACCCGACACCGGTGGGCGAAGACACTTACGTCCGCTCTGCCGGTGGTTATGCGGCCAACGTCGAAGCCGTGACCACGGCGGTTCCGGCGGAACTCGACTTCAGCGATTTCGCTGCCGCGGAAGTGCACGACACCCCGGATACGCCAACCATCGAAACCTTGGTCGCGGCGGCCAATGCGAGCCAGCCGCGGGAAGGCACGCCGTGGACCGCGGCAGACACGCTCAAGAACGTGGTGCTCGCGGTGGATCTGCCCGCAGTGGGCGAGAAGAAGGCCGAACGGCGGCTCCTGGTGATCGGCGTGCCCGGCGACCGGGGGGTCGACTTGAAACGAATCGAAGCGAACCTCGCCGGGCACCTCGGCTTCGGCGGCGAAGTCGAGGTCGAGCCTGCCACGGAAGCGGACCTCAAGCAGAACCCGCTCCTGGTCAAGGGCTACATCGGCCCCGGCCTCTCCTTGGCGGCACCGGTGTTGGGTTCCGAGGGCAGCAGCAAGCTGCTTTACCTGGTCGACCCGCGCGTCGTCTCCGGCACCCGCTGGATCACCGGGGCGAACCAAGCTGGCAAACACGTCTTCGGGCTGGTCGCGGGCCGCGACTTCGGCTGGGACGGGGTGATCGAAGCCGTGGAGATCCGGCCCGGCGACGCGGCTCCGGACGGCTCGGGTCCGTTGGAACTCGCCCGTGGCGTCGAAATGGGCCATGTCTTCCAGCTGGGCCGCCGGTACGCGGAGATCTTCGACCTCAAGGTACTCGACCAGAACGGCAAGCAGGTCGTGGTGACCATGGGTTCCTACGGCGTCGGGGTGACCCGCGCGGTGGCTGCGATCGCCGAGGGCAACAATGACGATCGTGGTCTGGTCTGGCCCAAAGCCGTCGCCCCGGCCGACGTGCACGTAGTAGCGGTCGGACGGGACCAGGAGGTCTTCGACGCCGCTGAGAAGCTGGCCGCGGATCTGGAGTCCGCTGGCCTCGAAGTGATCCTGGACGATCGGCAGAAGGTCTCGCCCGGCGTCAAGTTCGGCGATGCGGAACTCGTCGGCGTGCCGATCATCCTCGCGGTGGGCCGCGGCTTGGCCGAAGGCCTCGTCGAACTCAAAAACCGACGCACGGGCGAGCCGGCGAACATCCCGGTCGATGCGGCGGTGGCCCAGGTACTCGCCTTGCGCGAGACCCTGGTCTGAGCCTGCCCGTCGTCGGAATGCTTTCCGGATTCGAGGACATTTCGGTTCTGACCGTCCTGCTGATCATCGTCGCCGGATTCGCCGCGGGCTGGATCGACGCCGTGGTGGGCGGCGGCGGGCTGATCCAGTTGCCGGCCATGCTGCTGTTGCCCGGGATCACGCCGATCCAAGCTTTGGCGACCAATAAAATGGGCTCCATTTTCGGCACCGCGACCAGCTCCGTGACCTATTACCGAAGGGTCAAGCCGGATCTGCGGACCGCGATCCCGATGGCGCTGATCGCCTTGGCCGGCAGCTTCGGCGGGGCCCTGTTGGCCGCGAATCTGCCGCAATCGGTGTTCAAACCGATCATCGTCGTGGCGCTGATCGCGGTGGCGGTCTTCACTGCGGTCAAGCCCAATGTCGGCGAACTGACCGCACTGCGGCACAGCGGGCGGCGGCATTACCTGGTGGCCTGCCTGATCGGTGCGGTGATCGGTTTTTACGACGGATTGATCGGCCCGGGAACCGGTTCCTTCTTGATCATCGCTTTGGTCACCGCCATGGGGTACGCGTTTTTGGAAGCCAGTGCCAAGGCGAAAATCGTCAATTTGGCCACCAACGCCGGCGCGCTGCTGTTCTTCCTGCCGCACGGCTCGTTGCTGTGGGGCGTCGGGCTGGTGCTGGGACTGTCCAATATGGCCGGCGGCTACCTCGGCGCGCGGATGGCGGTGGCGAAGGGGAGCAAGTTCATCCGGCTGGTGTTCCTGGCCGTGGTGGCGGTGTTGATCGTCAAGCTCGGCTGGGACGTCTGGCAGGAAAACGTCCTGCAGGCCCGCTGATTTTTGCCAAGATGCATCTTCAGCTTAACGATGCGATTTCCGCGACCCAAAGACTATCTACAGGCTGAAGATGCATCTTTGGAGGGGCGAGGAAGCCGGAGTGGGCGCTCAGAGGATTTCCAAGCCATGCGGATGCGGCAGCCCGGGCAGGGTCGAGCCGGCGAGGGTACTGGCAATCCACAACGTGCGGTGCAGGTCCTTCTCGTGGTTCGGCTTGGCGGCGAACCAGAGCGCGTCTTCGACTTCGCGCAAGATCGTCCACTCCCGGGCGATCTCCGGGTCCAGCCCAGCGGCCGCGCAGAGCCGGTGCAACCGGTCCAGCAGGGCGAGTTCCGGGTTCTGTGCCGCATAATCACGCAGTCGGTTGCTGAGCATCGGTCCTACCGCGTATTCGGCTTCGCCCAGGATCCCTTGCGGATCGATCACCAGGAAATCTTCGGGTTCCCATCCCGTGGTGCCCGGCTTGGCCAGGATGTTCATCCCGTGCATGTCGCCGTGCACCAGAACATCGTTGGCCTCCCGCCGCCCGACCGAACCCCGGGTCTGACAGACTTCCAGGGCGGCCTCGAGCAGCCAGCGCGGAAACGGTTCGCCCAGCCGGTCCCATTCGGCCGGCAGCTCATCGCTCCAGTGCTCGGCGCGTTCCGCCAACGACGGCAGACTGGCCCAACCGGGGCGCTCATCGGGCCGGATCGACAAATCGCGGAGCAAGGCGCCCCAGACCCGAACCGCTTCATCCGGGGGCGCGGCCTGCAGCCAGCGCGCGGCGTCGAGCCGCTCGAGCAGCAAGGCGAAGTCGGCTTCATCATGGTCCAGAAGCCGGACCGCGCCGACCCCGTTCCACAGCCTCAGGGTCGCTGCTTCGTGCGCGATGTCTTCGTAGGGAAAAGTTATCTTCAGCACCGCGGCCGTGCCATCGCCGGTGCGCACCGGTATTGCGATGCCGCTGAAACCGTTCCAAGGCTCTTGGCCGGGGCGCAGATCCACGCGCAGCTGCCAGCGTTCCAGGGCGTCCTGGATCAGTTGTGGCAGCCGGGCGAGCCAGGCCCGCCGCTCGGCGGAATCGCTGTACCGGCGGACCAGATCGGCTGGCAGCGGGACGGTCATTCCGGCATCCCGGGCAACGCGCGCGACGGCGGCGACCAGAGCATCAGGTTCTGGCCGGTACCGAGCAACTGATTGATCGCCCAGTCGCGGAGCGGGCCATCGCTCAGGCCGATCAAATCCCCGTAGGCGAGCGACAACTGGTCCTCGACCATGGCCAGGGCGGCAGCCGGCTGAGTGCTGAACGCCGGGTCCAGGACGAAGGCGGGTTCACGTATCGGCGGTTGCGTGCAGTGCGAACGCAACTGCTCCTCCGCTGCATCCAAAGCGGCGCGATGGCTGGTGAGCAGTTTCATCGCGAGCCGGGAGCTGTCCGCCGAGGGGATCCGGGCGGCCACCAGTTGGTAGGCATACGCGGATTTCTGCTCGGCCAAAGCGACGGCGGCCAAAGCACTTTGGGTGCTGGGCGCTGTCGTGGCCTCCGGAGCCAACGGTGCCAAGGTGCCGGCGCAAGCGGTTGCCGGCGCGCTTGCTGTCGCCGGGTTGGCGATGCTTGCGGCTGGAAGCCCGGTGACCTGGGCCAGGTATTGGCTGGCCAGCGCTTGGCCGGTACCTGCTGCGGCAAGCAATCTGGCGATGCCCGGCTCGACGGAACGTGCTGCGCCGAGGTTTCCGGCCGCGGCCCGGGCCAATCCGGCGATCAATCCCGGCAGGTCGGTGGGCGGGACGCCGTCCGCTGCCGGAGTTGCTTCCGGGCCGGTTCCCGGACTGGCTGGGCCGGATGCCGCCTGGCCCGGTCCGGAAGCTGCCGCGGCTCCGCTCGATTCCGGCCGGGCCAAGGCGGCCGTTGCCGCAGTCAGCGTGTTGATCGCGTATTTCAGTGCCGGATCGGCTGCCGGGGGCGGCGCAGCGCTGAGCTGTTTGGCCTGCGCCAGCAGCGTGTTGCTGTCCTTCTCGGCGGCAATCCGAGCCAGTTCGCCCTGGTCCGGGCCGATTGGCTCCACTGGCCGGACGGAAATGCTGGATCCGAGGGCGACGACCAGGATTCCGACCAGCAAGAGCATCGCGACCCGGCGGAGCCAGGTTGCCAGGCGTCTGCCCAGGGAGCGGCCCGGCCGTACGGCGGCCTTGGCCCGGCCGCGGGCTTTTTCTTCGGAACGGAGCGCTTGCCGGGTTGCCGCTGCGGGGGCCACCGGCCCAGGATCCGGGGCCGGCGGTGCAGTTGACGGCTCGGGATCCGCCAGGAACTCGGTCGCCGGCAACTCAGGGTCGGCAGGCTCCGCCTCGGCCGGTTCGGCCGGTTCGGCCAGTTCGACCGGCTCGACCGGTTCTGGTTCGACCGGTTCTGGTTCGACCGGCTCGGTCGGTTCTGGCTCGGTCGGTTCTGGCTCGGCCGGTTCTGGTTCGACTGGCTCTGGCTCTGGCTCGGCTACCGTTCCGGCTGTTTCAGCCGGTTGCAGCTCCGGCTCGGTGGCGGTTTCGGTGGGCAGATCCGACGGAAGGTCAGCGGTTTCCGGTGCGGAATCGCCGGTGGGGGTTTCCGAGTCCGTCTCCGGGGTCGCGTCGGCGGGCGGTGCGGGTTCGGCGGGCGAGGTTGCTTCGACGGGGGCGGCCCTGGCCGCCGGTGGGACAGTTTCAACTGATTGCGACGCCGGGTCGGTGGCCGGCTCGGCCGGGTCAACCGACGCCGGCTCGGCCGGCTCGGCGGGTTCAGCCGACGCCGGCTCGGCGGGCTCGGCGGGTTTAACCGGTTGTGGCTCCGGCTCGGTGGCGGTTTCGGTGGGCAGGTCTGACGGAAAGTCAGCGGTTTCCGGTGCGGAATCGCCGGTGGGGGTTTCCGAGTCCGTCTCCGGGGTCGCGTCGGCGGGCGGTGCGGGTTCGGCGGGCGAGGTCGCTTCGGCGGGGGAGGTCTTGGCCGCCGGTTTGGCAGTTTCAACTGGTTGCGGGGCCGGTTCGGCCGGGACAACCGGCTCCGGTTCGGCTACCGGTTCGGCGGTTTCAGCCGGCTCCGGGGCGGCCGGGGTGACTGAAATCACGGGGGGACCGGCAGGCGCGCTGGCCCGGCGGGTTTTCTTCTTTTTCGGCGCGGTCGAGGCCTGCCCTATTTGCGCCGGATCTTGCTGCTGCATCGGCTGCTGGGCGACCGAATCCTCGGCGGCGCCCGGCTTGCTGCCGCCGTCGGGCCGGTTCTGCGCGGTCTCTGGGTCAGTCACAAACCTCGATCATGCCATGTTTGGCCCGGCTTCGCTGGACGCGGACGCCTGGTCGGCCCGGCCCGGAAACCGCCCGCCGTCGCAAAACCGGCCCGGTAATCGGTAGGCTATGTCTACAACATCATCACGTGGGAGCCCGAAGGGGCACAGGAAGGCTTCGCGCATGTCCAAGCCGGATCGGCCGCAGAAACCAGTATCGAGCACTGCCGCAGAAGCACAGCGGCTCCGCGAACTCCTGCAACCCACGGTTGAGGAGAACGCGTTGTTCCTCGAGGATGTCAGCATCCATGTCGCGGGAACCCATCGGACCGTCCACGTCGCCGTCGATCTGCCTGAAGACCAGCTCGGCAGCGTGAGCCTGGACGCGATCGCGGCGATTTCGCAGCTGCTTTCTGCGGTGCTGGACGCCGATCCGGCGGACGACGGACGCCCTTATGATTTGGAAGTCTCCTCCCCGGGAGTGAGCCGCCCGCTGACCGAACCGCGGCATTGGCGCCGGGCCACCGGCCACTTGGTGACGCTCAAGCTGGTCAAGGGCAGCCAGAGCGATCTGGGCGAACTGATCACCGGCCGGTTGGTCGAGGTGGCGGAATCCGGAGTCACGGTCCGGCCGGAGTTGCCGGTAAAAAAGGGAATGAAGCCCAAGCAGGGCGACCCGGAGTTCATTGAGTTCGTGCGGATTCGCAAGGGCACTGTCGAGGTCGAGTTCACTCGCCTGGACGAAGCAGAAGAGGTCGGGACAGTTGCCGACCAGAAAGGTCAGGATTGAGATGGATATTGACATGAGCGCGCTGCGTTTGCTGGAGCGCGAGCGTGAAATTCCGCTCGAAAAGCTCATCCCGACCATTGAGCAGGCACTGCTGGTGGCTTATCACAAGTCGCCGGGAGCGATCGATCAGGCGCGTGCCGAATTGGACCGCAAGAGCGGTCACGTGACGATCTGGGCCGCCGAAGTCGACGACGACGGCGTCGTTGTCGGCGAGTTCGACGATACCCCGGCGGATTTCGGCCGAATCGCCGCGAGCACCGCCCGGCAAATCATCCTGCAGCGTTTGCGCGATGTGGAAGACGACAATGTGCTCGGCGAATTCCGCGGCAAAGAAGGCGAGCTCGTCGCAGGCCAGATCCAGCAAGGCCACAATCCGCACATGGTCCAGGTCAACCTCGGTTCGGTCGAGGCGGTTTTGCCGCCCACCGAGCAGGCACCGGGCGAATCGTACCCGCACGGCAGCCGGATCCGGGCCTTCGTGATCGACGTGCACCGTGGGCCCAAGGGTCCCTCGATCACGCTCTCCCGGTCCCATCCGGGACTGGTCCGCAAGCTTTTCGAACTCGAAGTACCGGAAATCGCGGACAAGTCCGTGGAGATCGTGGCGCTGGCCCGGGAAGCCGGCCACCGGACCAAAATCGCGGTCAAGGCGCACCGTCCCGGAATCAACGCCAAGGGCGCCTGCATCGGCGAAATGGGCGCCCGGGTGCGGGCCGTGATGAACGAACTCAACGACGAGAAGATCGACATCGTGGACTACAGCGATGATCCGGCGACCTTCATCGCGAGTTCGCTGTCCCCGTCGCGGGTGAATTCGGTGACCATCGTGGACGAGGCCACCCGCTCGGCCCGGGTGGTCGTGCCGGATTACCAGCTCTCTTTGGCGATCGGCAAAGAGGGGCAAAATGCCCGTTTGGCCGCGAAACTCACCGGTTGGCGGATCGACATCGTCTCCGATGCGGTCGCCGCCGAGACGCCGGAAGCCTGATCCGCCGCGGCATTTGGGCGGCAGGGGTGCCGGGGCGCTAGAATAGTGGAGGCCGGGTCTATCGACCAACGCATCCCATCGAAGGCAGTGCAGTGGATTCAACGCAGGTTCCTGCGTCCAGAATGCCTCTGCGCACCTGCATCGGATGCCGACGTCGGGACGCCCAGCCGAATCTGTTGCGAGTGGTGAAGAACGTTTCCGGTCTTTTGGAAGCGGATCCGCGCCGCCGGTCGGCAGGCCGGGGTGCTTGGCTGCATCCCGATCAGGCCTGTTTCGCCTTGGCGGTCAAGCGGCATGGTTTCGCGCGCGCCTTCAAGGGCGAATGCGATCCCGGTGCCCTGGAACGCTACTTCGCAGCAGAACTAAGAACTGTCCAACCTGAAAGCGGGTCAGAAAACTGATGGAAACCCGATGAGTGCCCAGCGATGAGTGCCCGGTAATGAGTGTCCCAGTGCGCTCTAGCGTCGGACATTCCACCCTGGAATCCCGACTGAAGAATTAGACGGTTCGTGCCTGACTCGGTGCGAGCCGAGACAGGAGAAAGCGTGGCTAAGGCCCGTGTACATGAGCTCGCCAAAGAGCTCGGAATCACTTCCAAAGATGCAGTTGCAAAACTGCAGGAACTGGGCGAATTCGTTCGCTCGGCGTCATCGACCATCGAAGCTCCGGTGGTGAAGAAACTTCGCGATGCGTTCCCGAACGCGGGAACACCGGCAGAGTCCGCTGCGCCCAAGTCGGCGGCGCGTCCAGCCCCCAAGGCTCCGGCCAAAGCCGAATCGGCACCGGCTGCAGAAGCTGCCGCGCCGGCTCCCGCCGCACCTGCGGCACCCGCTGCTCCGGCCGCCAAGGCAGCTGAAGCCCCGGCCGCCGAAACCGCAAAGGCACCGGCGGCAAAGCCGGATTCCAGCAGCACGGCGCGTCCGGGCGCAGCCCGTCCCGGTGCCGCTGGTCCGCGACCGGGCAACAACCCGTTCGCCACCTCGCAGGGCATGCCGCGCGCCGGCGCCCGGGGCGATGGCGAACGTACCCCGGCCGCTCCGGCAGCCGGCTCCGGCGGGCCCCGTCCCGGCGGTCCGCGTCCCGGGGCCCCGCGCCCGGGGAACAACCCCTTCGCCTCATCCCAGGGCATGCCGCGCGCCGGCGCCCGGGGCGATGGCGAACGTCCGGGTGGTCCGCGCCCGGCAGCCGGCGCTGGCGGTCCCCGTCCGGGCGCCCCGCGTCCCGGCGGCGCTCCGCGCCCAGGTGGTGCCGGTGGAAACCGTCCCACTCCGGGCATGATGCCCAACCGCACCGAACGTCCGGCTCCGGCCGGTCGTGGCGGTCCGGGCGGTGCCGGCGGTGGCCGTGGTGGCCCCGGCGGTGCAGCCCGTCCCGGTGGCGGCGCGCCGGCCGGTGGTGGCTTCGGCAAGGGCGGTCGCGGTCGCGGCGGCACCCAGGGTGCCTTCGGCAAGGGCGGCGCCGGTCGTGGCAAGCAGCGCAAGTCGAAGCGGGCGAAGCGGCAGGAACTGGAGCAGATGAGTGCTCCGTCGCTGGGTGGCGTGAGCGTACCCCGCGGCGACGGCAATACCGTGGTCCGGCTCCGTCGTGGCTCTTCGATCACCGATTTCGCGGACAAGATCGAGGCCAACCCGGCAGCGTTGGTCACCGTGCTCTTCCACTTGGGCGAAATGGCGACCGCCACGCAGTCCCTGGACGAAGAGACCTTCGCCCTGCTCGGTGAGGAACTCGGCTACAAACTGCAGGTCGTTTCGCCGGAGGACGAGGAGCGCGAGCTGCTCAGCACCTTCGACATCGACTTCGATGCCGAACTCGACGCCGAAGGCGACGAAGACCTCGAGGCACGTCCGCCGGTAGTCACCGTGATGGGCCACGTCGACCACGGTAAGACCCGTTTGCTCGACGCGATCCGCAACTCGGACGTCGTCGCCGGCGAACACGGTGGCATCACCCAGCACATCGGTGCTTACCAGGTGAACCACGTGCACGAAGGCGAGATCCGCAAGATCACCTTCATCGACACCCCGGGCCACGAGGCGTTCACCGCCATGCGTGCCCGTGGTGCCAAGGTCACCGACATCGCGATCCTGGTGGTCGCCGCGGACGACGGTGTGATGCCGCAGACCGTTGAAGCACTCAACCACGCGCAGGCGGCCGGCGTGCCGATCGTGGTCGCGGTGAACAAGATCGACAAGGAAGGCGCGAACCCGGAGAAGATCCGCGGCCAGCTCACCGAGTACGGTCTGGTGCCGGAAGAGTACGGCGGCGAGACCATGTTCGTCGACGTTTCGGCCCGGCAGAACCAGAACATCGATGCCTTGCTCGAAGCCGTCATGCTGACCGCAGACGCCGCGCTGGACCTGCGGGCCAACCCGAACAAGGACGCTCGCGGCATCGCGATCGAAGCGAACTTGGACAAGGGCCGCGGTTCGGTCGCCACCGTGCTGGTGCAGTCCGGCACCTTGGCGGTCGGCGACACGATCGTCGCCGGTACCGCGCACGGCCGGGTCCGGGCGATGTTCGACGACGACGGTTCCGCGGTCACCGAAGCCGGACCTTCGCGTCCGGTCCAGGTGCTCGGCCTGTCGTCGGTGCCCCGTGCCGGTGACACCTTCTTCGTGACCGGTGACGAGCGCACGGCGCGTCAGATCGCCGAGAAGCGCGAAGCCGCGGACCGCAATGCGGCCCTGGCCAAGCGTCGCAAGCGGATCAGCCTGGAAGACTTCGACCAGGCGGTCGCCGATGGCAAGGTCGATACCCTCAACCTGATCCTCAAGGGCGACGTCTCCGGTGCGGTTGAAGCACTCGAAGATTCCTTGCTCAAGATCGACGTCGGCGAAGGCGTGCAGCTGCGCGTCATCCACCGCGGTGTCGGTGCGATCACGCAGAACGACGTCAACCTGGCGACCGTGGACAGCGCGATCATCATCGGCTTCAACGTCAAGCCGGCCGAGCGGGTGGCCGAACTGGCCGACCGCGAAGGCGTCGACATGCGCTTCTACTCGGTCATCTACGCGGCGATCGACGACATCGAGCTGGCGCTCAAGGGCATGCTCAAGCCGGAATACGAGGAAGTCCAGTTGGGCACCGCGGAAATCCGCGAGATCTTCCGGTCGTCCAAGTTCGGCAACATCGCCGGTTCGATTGTGCGCAGCGGCTTGATCCGACGCAATGCGAAGGCACGCGTGCTCCGCAACGGCGAAGTCATCGGGGACAACCTCACGGTGGACTCGCTCAAGCGGTTCAAGGACGATGCCACCGAGGTCCGCGAAGGCTTCGAGTGCGGCATCGGCCTCGGCTCGTTCAACAACCTGCAGCTCGAAGACATCATCGAGACCTTCGAAATGCGTGAGAAGCCGCGGGTCTAGTCAGTAACCACTCGCTGAGTGGGCAGATCTGCAGGTTGCAACTCCGGTTTGACCTGCAGATCTGCCCACTCGATGCGATTGAAGGAGGAATCATGGCCGATCCGGCTCGGGCTGCACGACTGGCCCAACGAATCAAAGTGATCGTCGCCGAGGCGCTGCGCAAGCAGGTCAAGCAGCCCGGCGTGGAGAACATCACGATCACCGAAACCCGCGTCACCAATGATTTGCAGCACGCGACGATCTATTACACGATCTTCGGCGATGCCGAGGCCCGGAAAGAGGCCGAGGAGTCGCTGGAAAAGTCCCGGGGCATCCTGCGCCGCGAAGTGGGCCGGAACCTGACCATCCGGCTCACGCCCACCCTGGAGTTCATCTCCGATGAGGTCCCGGAAACGGCCAGCCATGTCGAAGAGCTGATCCGGCAGGCCAAGGAGCGCGACGCCGAACTGGCCGCGCAGGCAGCCCGGGCAGAGTTCGCCGGCGATGCGGATCCGTACAAGAAGCCCGAGGACGACGAAGCCTAGCTCCCAGCTTTCTGGCTGACAGGTGCAAGCGGTGTCGACAGGTTGTTCATTGGACCTGTCGACACCGCTTGCACCTGTTTTTGGCTGCGCCAGGGCAGCCAGGGCGATCAGGGCGCGGGGATCCGGGCGACGCCTTCGAGCAGCTCGGCGGTGTCCCCGCACAGCGCGATCCGCACCCAACCCTCGCCCTGCGAGCCGAAAGCCGTGCCCGGAGCCAGTGCCACGCCGTCGGACGCCAGGAAGCCGTGCACCCAGGCCTGGACGTCGCCGGCGGAAACATGCGACACCTCGACCCAGAGGTAGAACGCGCCCTGCGCGTCCAAGAACCGCAGACCCCGGGCCCGCAGCAATGCCTCGGCGGCGTCGCGGTTGGCGCGATAGTGCGATCGGGCCGTCGCCACCGAATCCTGCGGTCCGGTCAAGGCGGCCAGGGCGGCGTACTGCGCCGGGGTGCTGACGCAGGAGAAGGTCGATTCGACCGCCATGGAAACCGGTTTGCCGACGCCGGGCGGGGTGAGCACCGCGCCGATCCGGAGTCCGGTCATCGAGTAGGTTTTCGAAGCAGTCCAACAGACCAGCACCCGGCCGTCGGAATCGAACTGCACCGGTGAGACGTGCGGCAGGTCGAAGCTGAAGGCCTCGTAGCATTCGTCCGAGATCACCCACAGGTCGTGCTCGCGCGCCAACTCGACAAGCTCCCGGGTCAGTTCCGCGGAGAGCACCGCGCCCAAGGGGTTCGACGGCGAGTTGAGCAACAGCACCCGGGTGCGCGGGGTGATCAGCGCGGCCAGATCGGCAGTCTGCGGCTGGAAGCCGTGTTCGGCGCGCAACGGGTAGCCGACCGGCACGGCGCCGAGGAGCTCCGCGGTCATGCCGAACGTCGGGTAACCCGGATTCGGGATCAGGATCTCGTCCCCGGGGGCGAGCAGCAGCGTCATGGCCAGGTGCAAGCCCTGTTGCGCGCCCGCGGTCACCACGATCCGGCCGGGATCCGCGTCGACGCCCTGGTCCCGGGCCAAACGGGCCGCGAATGCCTCCTGCAGCGCCGAGAGGCCGCCGTTCGGCGTGTAATCGGTCTCATCCCGGAGCAGGCAGTCGATCCCGGCTTGCCGGATGTGGGCCGGCACTTCGAAGGCCGGCTCGCCGATGCTCAAGATCAGGGTGCGCTGCCCGGAGGCGGCTCTGGCCCAGGCGGCTTCGGTGATCTCCCGGATCAGATTCGGCTGCAAGGCGGTGACGTGCGCGGCGAGCGAAGGCATAGCCGAATGCTACGGCACCATATACTGAAACACGTGCTTTCCGGACTTGTGATCGTGGACAAACCCCAGGGGTGGACCAGCCACGACGTCGTGGCGAAAATGCGCCGGTTCGCCGGCACCCGCAAAGTCGGCCACGCCGGCACCTTGGACCCGATGGCCACCGGGGTGCTGGTGCTCGGTGTCAACAAGGCCACCAAGCTGCTGACCTACATCGTGGGGACCACGAAGACCTATACCGCGACGATTCGGTTGGGCCAGGCCACGGTCACCGACGATGCCGAAGGCGAGGTGACCGAAACCAGCCCGACGGCGCAGATCACCGAAGCCGCGGTCCGGGACGGGATCGCCGGGCTCACCGGCGAAATTTCCCAAGTGCCCAGCAGCGTCAGCGCGATCAAGGTCGACGGAGAGCGTTCTTACGCCCGGGTCCGGGCCGGCAAGGACGTCCAACTCGCGGCCCGGCCGGTGCGGATCCTGCGCTTCGAACTGCACAGCTTCCACCGGCTGCCCGGCGATCTGATCGACCTCGAAGTCACGGTCGAGTGCTCATCCGGAACCTATATCCGGGCGCTGGCCCGGGACCTCGGCGCGAACCTGGGCAGCGGCGGCCACCTGACCGCGCTGCGCCGCACCGCGGTCGGACCGTACTCCCTGGCGGAAGCGCGCACCATGGACCAGCTCGCGGCGGAATTCCGGATGCTGGAGATGTCCGAAGCCGCCCGGGCGCTGATGCCGGTGCGGGAGCTGACCGCCGATGAAGTCGTGGAACTTTCCTTCGGCCGCCGGATCCCGTCCGGGCCGCAGGCGCACCCGGCCGCCGATCCGGTCGCGGCCTTCGCGCCGGACCGCAGCCTGGTGGCTTTGCTCGACGACCCGGGCCCGGCCGGCAAGAGCGCAAAAGCGGTTTTGGTGTTCGCACCGGATGAAGGGGGTTCAGGTGCAGCCTGACGGATGGTTCTATGTCGCCCTGGTGGTTTGCCTGATTTCCACCGTGATCTGCGTGGTCGCCGCATTGGCCAAAAAAGGGCCGAACGACGTGACCATCCTTTCGGTGGCCGCAGTTGAGCTTTTCCTCTTGGTGTACCTGGTGGCCAGCATCGTCCGGCAAGCCAATGGCGAACAGATCGCCGGTGCCGGCTGGGAGTTCTGGGGTTATCTGATCACGGCTCTGGCTTTGCCGATCGGCGGCGTGTACTGGTCTTTGCTGGAACGCAGCCGCTGGAGCAATCTGGTCTTGGGCACCGTCGGGCTGGTCGTCATCGTGATGATGTTCCGGATGATGCAGATTTGGTACGGCGCCGCAGCGCCGATAGGGAACTGAGGAACAACAGGACATGAGCCAACAACTCACGCGCGCCACCGGTCCGGGGCGGCTGCTGATCGCGGTCTACGGGGTTTTCGCGCTCGCGGCCACGGCGCGGGCGGCGTTCCAGATCGCCACCAAATTCTCCGAGGCCCCGCTGGCCTATCTGCTTTCCGCCTTTGCGGCGCTGGTCTACATCGTGGCAACGGTGTCCTTGTCGATGCGCGGTCCGCGTTGGTATTGGGTCTCCGTAGCCGCAGTGCTGGTGGAGTTGCTGGGCGTGCTCGTGGTGGGCGGCCTGAGCATTCTGGACAGTGCGGCATTCCCGCATGACACCGTCTGGAGCGGCTTCGGCCGCGGCTACGGCTTCGTGCCCCTGCTGCTGCCGCTGCTCGGCCTGGTCTGGCTTTACCGCAAGCGTCCGGCCGCGCAAGCCGGCCGCCCGGATCCTGCCGCCGCGGAATGAGCCAGCAGCCGGCCGTGCCGCTTCCGGCGGTCCCGGTGCTCTCGGACCAGACGGTACGCTTGCGCGGCATCGAGCTGCGCGACGCCCCGGAGCTGATCGCCAATTGCCGGGACCCGGAAGCGGTCCGCTGGACCACGGTGCCCCTGGACTACTCGGCCGATGATGCGCAGCAGTTCATCACCGAGATCTGTCCGCAGGGATGGCGCGACGGCAGCACCCAGACTTTCGCGATCGCGGATGCCGGTTCGGACCGGCTGCTGGGCACCATCGACCTGCACCAGTTCCGGGCGGCCACCGCGGAACTGGGCATCAACGTCGGGCCGGCGGCCCGGGGGAGCGGCGCGGCATTGCGCGCCGTGCGGCTGATCCAGGACTATGCCTGCCACGGACTGTCGTTGGAATACCTCTATTGGCAGGCCTACGTGCCGAACTGGCCGAGCCGGAAACTCGCGTGGAAAGCCGGCTTCCGATTCGAAGCCGAACTGCGCGGATTCGCTGCGGCCCGCGGGGTCAGCACCGATGTTTGGCTGCTGTCTTGGGCCGCCGGCGCACCAGGCGCCGAGCCGGAGCCCTGGCCAGGCCCAGTGGTCACCTGAGAATCATTCTTATGCTTCTGGTGAGACCCAGCTGATATTTGGCTGTGAAGTTAATGCCGAATTTTCAGGAAGCTTTCAGTTTCGGACGGTTCATTGGGACTGTGCCCGGGGTTTCTGGGCGAAGGCTTGGAACTGGCTGAACCGCGTCAATGTCGATGCGGGCGCCCGGTTCCGTCATGAAAGGTACTGCACGTGACAAACAGCGCTTTGCGTTTCCGTGTTTTCGCTGGAGCAGCGGCCCTGGCCATCGGGGTTACCGGCATCGGCGCCGCACTCGTTTCCGCGCCGGCATCAGCCGCGCCGGTGAGCCAAGCGGCGTTGACCGATACCGACGGGGACGGCTTGCCCGACGTTTGGGAGACCAGCGGCTACGATGCCGACGGCGACGGCCAGATCGATGTGGACCTGCCGGCCATGGGTGCCGATCCGAACAAAAAAGACCTCTTCGTCGAAATGGACTACATGCAAGGCCGGTTGCCGGGAACCGCGGCGTTCGATCGGATCAAAGCGTCCTTCGCGGCTGCTCCGGTCAGCAATCCGGACGGCAGCACCGGAATCAACATCCACTTGGACGCCGGCAGCGCAGGCGGCAGCAACTACAACCTGGGCGGCGGAAACCAGGTTCCCTACGACTCGGACCTGAATCCTTACGCGAGCCAGACGAACGCGATCAAGGACAACAACTTCGATTCCGCGCGGGCCAAGATCTTCCGCTACATGATCTGGGCCGACGACTACAACAGCAGCTGCAGCAGCGGCGTGGCCTTCGGCATCCCCGGGGACACGTTCATCGTGACCATGGGTCCGCGTTGCGGTTGGACGACCACCGAAGACATGCAGGTCGGCACCTTCATCCACGAACTCGGCCACACCCTCGGGCTCAAGCACGGCGGCTCCGACCACACCAATTACAAGCCGAACTACTTGTCCGTGATGAACTACACCTTCCAATTCAGCGGGGTGCCGAAAACCGATGGCAGCTTCAGCTTCAGCTACTCGAACGTCAATCCCGCGTCCCTGAACGAGTCCTCGTTGAACGAAGCCAATGGGCTGGGCAGCAGCGCTTCGGCCTGGAAGACCAGCTGGTTCTGCCCGGACAAGACCAAGCGCACCACCAGCGGTGCGGCGAGCCAGCCGATCGACTGGAATTGCAACGGCACCGCCGGTGGAACGGTGAGCGCGGACATCAACAAGGACGGTTCGAAGGGCACGCTGAGCGCCCAGAACAACTGGGCGAACATCAGCTTCCGGGGCGGGAACATCGGCAGTGGAGCCGGGATGAAAGCCCGTTCCCTGCAGGTCGAAAACCAGGAGCCGGAGCTGACCAAAGCGGATTGGGACTTGTTGCAGCAAGGCATCCAGCCGTAACCGAACGGCCGGGGCACTTTCCACGACGGAAGGCTCCGGGGCAGCCGGGTGAGCAACCCACCGGCTGCTCCGGGGCCTTTCCCGTTCCCGGCACCGGATTCTGTCCGGAGCCGTGAGAACATTGCTGTGAAGACACTAGCGAGGCAAGCACGCTCCGAACAGAAGGAGAAAAGCCATGACGGAAAATGCAGTCCCGGAAGAAACCCCCGGGGACCTTTCGGCCGGGATCGAAGCAGATCCCGAGGAGTTGGCCCAGGCCGAGAAGCTCGCCGATTGGAAAGTGTTCCGGATCGTGGTGGCGGTGATCGGGCTGGTGCTGCTCGCCATCGGGCTTTACGAAGTGATCACCGGAGCCAAAGGCGTGCCCGGGTTCACCGGGACTTCGGACGCCAGCTTGGAGTCCAGCTACCGGTTCTTGGCCGGGGTCTTCCTCGGTGCCGGAGCGGCTTTCATCGCCATTGCGATCAAGTTCCAGTGGGCGCAGGTGCTGTTCTTCGTGTGCGGCATGATTTTCCTCGGCGGACTCTCCCGGGTGCTCTCCTGGGCGCTCTCCGGCACCCCGACGCCGATCGCGATTTTCCAGATGATCGCCGAGTTGGTGTTCCCCCCGGTCGTGGTGGTCTGGTACCTGTGGATCAACCGGACCCAGAAACTGCGGGCCAGCTACCGTCAATCCCCGGTTGTGCCGCAGGGCTGAACCGGACCGAACGGACGACGAACGAAAGAACAGCGAAATCTAGTGCAGTACTTCAATGGCATCTCCGAGGTCCCTGCCGACTTCGGTCCTTCAGTGGTGACTCTGGGAAATTTCGACGGCGTGCACCGCGGACATCAAGAAGTCCTCCGCAAGCTGGTCGGCCTGGCGCGGAGCCGGGGCGCCAAAGCCGTAGCGATCACCTTCGATCCGCATCCGGCCCAAGTGCACCGGCCGGAAAGCGCCCCGGGGCAGATCATGAGTCTTGCCGACCGGGTGGACACCATGTCGCAGACCGGCCTCGATGCAGTCTTGGTGCTGCACTACACCCTGGAATTCGCCCAGCAGAGTCCGGAAGAGTTCGTCCGAGCCACCTTCGTCGAGGCGCTGCACGCCGCCGCCGTGGTGATCGGGCACGACGTCCGCTTCGGCAAGGCGAACGCCGGAGATCTGGGCACGATGCAAGAACTCGGCGGGCGGTTCGGATTCCAAGTGCAGGTGATCGGCGAATTCGGTGCGGATCGCCGGTGTTCTTCGACCTGGGTTCGGGAGGCGCTCGACCGCGGCGATGTGCGGACTGCGGCCGAAGTCCTGGGCCGGGCGCACCATATGCGCGGCACCGTGGTGCACGGTGCAGCCCGCGGTCGCGAGCTCGGCTTCCCGACCGCGAACTTGGCGCCGGAAGCATCCGGGTACATTCCGGCCGACGGAATTTATGCCGGTTGGTTGGTCGACGCGGTCGGAAACCGCTGGCCCGCGGCGATTTCAGTGGGTTCGAACCCCACCTTCGAGGGTGTGAGCCGGCAAGTGGAGGCGCATGTGATCGACCGCCCGGAGGAAGCGGTTGAGGATTTCGACCTCTACGGCCAATCCGTCACGGTGGAATTCATCGAGCGCCTGCGCGGCATGGTCGCCTACACCGGGCCGGAAGCGCTGATCGAACAGATGTGCAAGGACGTGGTGCAGGCGCGGACCGTGCTTTCCGCGGCCGCCGAGGTTCCGCTACGATCCTGAGTCGGGGCCGGCGACGGCTCCGGACGCAACGGTCGCGCCCCGCCGGACGGCAATTGCCGGTGGCCGGAGGCATTTGTGAGAAAAACCATAAATTGTTCGCTGAGGATATTAAGTAACAATACGTAACGTAGAGTTGATTAACCTTGATCTTTTCATGCCTCGGCTGCCCCGGGGCGAAATGCCAGGAGAGTCACCGCCATGCATCGTCCCCATCCCGCCCGCCGCTTCGCTGCCGCCGTCGTCGTGCTCGCTTTGGCGTTCGCGTCGCTGATCAGCTTCAGTGCCGCCAGCGCCTCGGCGGCTTCCCGGCCGTTCACCGATGTGCTCAATGGCATCTACCGCGGCGATATGGTGATGGCGACGAACAGCAACCTCACGGTCGGCAGCAAATCGGCATCCGCGACGAAGGGGAACATCAAACCCGCGCAGATCGACGGTTCCACGGATGACCTGTGCTCATGGACTGACGTGTACTACCCGGCCACCCGGGAGGACGTGAAAGCCGCATGTAACAACTCCAGCGCCGCGGTGCTGGACATTCCGGCGAATGCCAAGGTGGTCTCCGCCCGGCTCTATGTGATGAACACGCTGCAGGAAAAACGTCCCGCGACCGAAGTCCGCTTGGCCGGGCCCAGCGAGGGGTTCAATTACCGGATCATGGGCGAAAACACGCCCTCCGCGCCGAAGCTGTCCGAATCCAGCACCGGCAAAGTCGGGGACAACGGCGGCAACTACGCCCAGGCGATCATGCGCCAATCCGTCTGGGACGTGACCGATCTGGTCAACCAGCTCGGTGGCGGCGAATACAAAATTGCGGACATCCCGTCGGAGCCGTTCTCCACCTGGACGCCCTGGGCGACCTGGGCGATCACCGCGGTCTACGAGTGGGACTCGAACTCCGGCACGGATTTCAAAACCCTGACTCCGGAGCAGCAGTACCGCTTCATCCCACGGTCGATTGCCTGGACCGACGGAAATCTCTACAGCCCTTCCGGGGTGCTGGAAACCACCGCGAACAACATCGTGGTGCCCGACGCCGGCAAGGCCCGGTTCGGCAAGACCTTCCACCAGGCGGCGCACGCGAATGTGGATTGGACCGATAGCGCAACGCTCAACGGAGTGGCGTTGGGCAACAACAATGCGGCGGGCAATTCCGCCCCGCCGCCCGGCGTGAGTTTGGGCAATCAGGCCCAATGCAATTCGACGACCGACGTGCAGAACGAGACGATCTGTTATCTGGGCAACTACGTCACCGATCAACCGATCGCCGGCAGCGGCTACCAGAAGCGGCCCGGAATGGGCTACTTCGCCTCGGACGCCACGTTCAACGGCGCCGGCCAGCCGACCGGCAAGCCGTCCAACAGCGTCGGCTACGACGCCGACGTCATCCGGATCCCGGACGCCGCGATTCCGCCGGGCACCACGCAGGCCAAGCTCAGCATGAAGGGCAATGGCGAGTGGCTGGACTTCGGCATGGCGGGCATCTCGATCGACCTGCCGTCGGTGGACCCCACGGTGACCAAAACGGTCCAGAAGGTCGATGGAACCGGGCCGGTCCTGCCCGGTGACGAGCTCGAATACACGATTTCCGCGCAGAACGAAGGCAAGGACGTCGGCGTCGCCGGGTTCCTGACCGATACGCTCCCGGCCGGGGTGAGCTATGTGCCGAACTCGATGCGGGTCACCCAGGGGTTCGACCAGGGCGCCAAAACCGATGATTCGGATGCCGACTCGGCAAGCTTCGTCGGCGGCACCGTGCTCTGGCGGCCCGGCAACCCGAACGACGTCTACACCGATCCGAACAACACCGGCCCGCAGGAATGGGTCAAGCAACCCGACGGGCGAGCCGATTACTCGCTCGACGAGAGCAACGCGGACGGTCCGCAGACCTTGAAATTCCGGGTCAAGGTCAATGCCGACCAAGCCGGCCAGACGATCAGCAATGAGGCGAGATTCACCTTGACCGGGGTCAAATCGAACCTCTCGCTCGGCAACAGCGGCAGCGCGGCTGTCGAGGTGGCGCGGCCGGTTCCGGGCAGCTTCACGGTGGCCAAGAGCGTGGACCAGACGACCGCGAATCCCGGCGACGTGCTGACCTATACGGTCACCGTGAAGCAAGCCGGCGGTACCGCGGTGGACGCCTCCTTCGGCGATGACCTGGCCGCGGTCGCCGGTGCCGAGTACGTAGCGGGTTCCGCAACCGCGGATCTGGGCAGCATCGGCAGCGGCGCCCCCTTGCAATGGAGCGGCACGCTGCAACCCGGGCAAACCGCCACGGTGAGCTATCAGATGAAGATCAAGCCGGACATCGCGATCCCGGGCGAGGTTTCCAATACCGTGGTCCCCGGTGACAAGGGCACTTGCGAGCCGGGCACCTGCACCACCAAAACCAAGGTCCCCTTGGGCTTCACGGTCGCCAAACAAGCCGATCGGGCGGTGGCCAACCCGGGCGACACGATCACCTACACGGTGACGGTCAAACAATCCGGCGAGCAAGCCGTGGCCGCTTCATTCAAGGACGACCTGAGCGCGGTCGCGGGCACCGACTACGAAGTGGGCTCGGCGACCGCGGACAAGGGCACCATCGCCCCAGACAACCTGCTGAGTTGGTCCGGCAATCTGGGCGTCGGCGAAACTGCGGTGATCTCCTACAAACTGAAGGTCAAGGCAGACCTCGCGACGCCGGGCGAAATCCGGAACGCAGTGTTGCCCGGGGACCGGGGTGTCTGCGAGACCGGCAAGTGCACCACGGTGACCACGGTGCCGGAAGCTGGCACGTACTCCTTGGAAAAGACCGCGGACAAGAAGACCGCCAAACCCGGTGAGATCATCACCTATACCGTCAAGGTCACCCAATCCGGCGACGCGCCGGTCAACACCTCGTTCGTCGACGACCTGTCCAAGGTGGCCGGCGCCGGTTATGTGGCTGGTTCGGCAACTGCGGACAAGGGCACGGTCGCTGCGGACAACCCGGTGAACTGGTCCGCGACCCTGGCCAAGGGCGAAGTGGCGACGGTGACCTATCAGATGAAGGTGCAAGACGACATCGCCACTCCGGCCGCGGTCAAGAACGCAGTGGTCGCCGGAGACCGGGGCGTCTGCCAGCCGGGCAAGTGCGAAGTCACCACCGAAATCAGCACGCCGAGCAGCTTCGGCATCGTCAAGTCGGTGGACCGCAGCAAAGCCGCACCCGGTGACGTGCTGACGTACACCGTGAAGGTCACCCAACGGGGCGATGCGGCGATCGACGCCTCCTTCGCCGACGATCTCGCCAAGGTCGCCGGCGCATCCTATGTGGCGGGCTCCGCGACTGCGGACAAAGGCCGGATCGCCGCCGACAACCCGGTGAACTGGTCGGGCACTCTGGCCAAAGGCGAGGTCGCCACGATCAGCTACAAAATGCGGATCGATCCGCAGATCGAAAAACCGGCGAGCATCAGGAACACCGTGCTGCCCGGCGACAAAGGCACCTGCGAACCGGGCGACTGCGGCACCGAAACCCAGGTCCCCTTGGGCTACTTCGTCGAGAAGTCCGTGGACAAAACGACTGCTGCGCCCGGAGATGTGATCACGTACACGGTGAAGGTCAGCCAGACCGGGGAGCTCGCCACGGATGCTTCCTTCTCCGACGACCTGGCCAAGATCAGCTCCGCCGATTACGTGGCCGGCTCCGCCACCGCCGACAAGGGGAGCCTGAGCGGCGCCCTGAACTGGTCCGGAACTTTGGCCAAGGGCGAGGTCGCCACGATCAGCTACCAGATGAAGATCAAAACCGACGTGCAGACGCCGGCCGAGGCCAAGAACCTGGTGGTCCCGGGCGCCGAAGGAAGTTGCCAGCCCGGCAAATGCGAAACCACGACGACGGTTTCCACGCCGAGCGGATTCCAAGTGCAAAAGCTCGTCGACCTCGAGACGGCTGCCCCGGGCGATACCATCATGTTCCAGATCACGGTTGCGCAAACCGGCGACGGAGCCGTGGACGCGGCCTTCACCGACGACCTTTCCGCAGTGGCCGGAGCGCAATTGGTCCCCGGATCGATCACCGTGAACCAGGGCACAGTAGCTGCCGACAACCCGATCAAATGGTCCGGAACTCTGGCCAAGGGCGAAGTTGCCACGGTGATGTTCCTGATGAAGGTCAACGCGGACATCAGTACTCCGGGAGCCGTGTTGAACCAGGCCGTGCCGGGCTTGAACGGCGTCTGCGCACCGGCTGGCTGCGATACCGTGACCAGGGTATTGACCCCGGGGACCTTCACCGTGGAAAAGACCGCCACGCCGGCCTCCACGGTTCCGGGTGATCTGGTCAGCTACACGATCAAGGTGACCCAACAAGGCGACACCCCGGCTTCGGCCTCCTTCCAAGACGACCTCGCCAAGGTCGTCGGTGCCAGCTATGTTCCGGGGTCGGCGACGCTCGAAGGCGCGGGGACGATTCGCGGCGAGCTCGGCTGGGACGGCACCATGCTGAAAGGCGATGTCGCGACGATCAGTTATCAGATGAAGGTCAACGCGGACGCGGCTCCCGGCAGCCAGCTGAAGAACGCCGTGGTCCCAGGGCAGGACGGGCGTTGCGAGCCCGGCAAATGCGAGACCACGACGGATGTTCTGGCTCCGGGGACGTTCGCCGTGGAGAAAACTGCGGACAAATCTGCGGCTTTGCCCGGCGACCTGGTCACCTACACGGTGAAGGTCACGCAGCGGGGCGATCTCCCGGTGGACGCGTCGTTCGCGGACGACCTCTCCGCCATCGGAAAGGCTTCCTACGTCACCGGATCTGCGACGGCCGACGTCGGCGCGGTGACCGGCGCGCTGAACTGGTCCGGCACCCTGGCAAAAGGAAGCGTCGCGACGATCAGCTACCAGGTGAAGGTCGCCGCCGATGCTGCCGGCTCCCAGGTGAAGAACCTGGTGGTTCCGGGCGGCAAGGGGACCTGTGAACCGGGCAAGTGCGAGACCACGACCGAGGTGCTGACTCCGGGCAGTTTCACGGTGGCGAAGACCGCGACGCCGGGTTCGGTGCAACCCGGTGACGAGATCAGCTACACCGTCAAGGTCAGCCAACTCGGCGATGTCCCGGTGGACGCGTCGTTCGCGGATGATCTGTCCAAGGTGGTCGGGGCGGCGTACGTGGCCGGTTCGGCGACCGCGGATAAGGGAGCAGTTACCGGTGCAGTGGATTGGTCCGGGACGCTGAACAAGGGCGAAACCGCGACGATCACCTACCGGATGAAGGTCAATGCCGATGTGGTCACTCCGGCCGAGGTGAAGAACACTGTGGTTCCGGGCGGCAAGGGGACGTGTGAGCCGGGCAAGTGCGAGACCACGACCGAGGTGCTGACTCCGGGCAGCTTCACAGTGCTGAAGTCTGCGGACAAATCCTCGACGGTTCCGGGCGAAGTCATCACCTACACGGTGAAGATCACGCAGCAGGGCGATCTTCCGGTGGACGCGTCGTTCGCCGATGATCTGGCGCAGGTTGCCGGGGCGGCATATGTGGCCGATTCGGCCAGAGCCGACCAGGGCGCGGTGACCGGTGCGCTGAACTGGTCCGGCACCTTGGCGAAGGGTGCCAGCGCCACGGTGACCTACCAGATGCGGGTCAATGCCGACGTCGCCACTCCGGCCCAGGTGAAGAACACCGTGGTTCCGGGCGGCAAGGGGACGTGTGAGCCGGGCAAGTGCGAGACCACGACCGAGGTGCTGACTCCGGGCAATTTCACGGTGGCGAAGACCGCGACGCCGGGTTCGGTGCAACCCGGTGACGAGATCACCTACCAAGTCGTGGTCACGCAAAACGGCGACACTGCAGCTGCGGCGTCGTTCGCGGACGATCTGGCGCAGGTTGCCGGGGCGGCGTATGTAGCCGGTTCGGCGACCGCGGACAAGGGAGCAGTGACCGGTGCGGTGGATTGGTCCGGGACGCTGAACAAGGGCGAAACCGCGACGATCACCTACCGGATGAAGGTCAATGCCGACGTCGCCACTCCGGCCGAGGTGAAGAACACTGTGGTTCCGGGCGGCAAGGGGACGTGTGAGCCGGGCAAGTGCGAGACCACGACCGAGGTGCTGACTCCGGGCAGCTTCACCGTGGCCAAGAGCGTGGACAAAACCAACGCCGCTCCGGGTGAGCTGTTGACCTACACGGTGAAGATCACGCAGCAGGGTGATCTTCCGGTGGACGCGTCGTTCGCCGATGATCTGGCGCAGGTGGCCGGGGCGGCGTATGTGGCCGGTTCGGCGACGGCCGACGTCGGCGCGGTGACCGGTGCGCTGAACTGGTCCGGCACGTTGGCTAAGGGCGCCGGTGCCACGGTGACCTACCAGATGCGGGTCAATGCCGACGTCGCCACCCCGGCCCAGGTGAAGAACCTGGTGGTTCCGGGCGGCAAGGGGACGTGTGAGCCGGGCAAGTGCGAGACCACGACCGCGATCCCGACGCCCGGTACCTTCATGGTCATCAAATCCGCAGACCGCAAAACCGCGGCCCCGGGCGAGGTGATCAGCTATACCGTGACCGTCTCGCATCGCGGCGAAACCGCAGTGGATGCCTCGTTCGCCGATGAGCTTTCCCAAGTGACCGGTGCCAGCTACGTCGCCGGGTCCGCGAAGGCAGACCGCGGCACGGTGAGCGGCGCGCTCAATTGGTCCGGCAGACTCGAAAATGGCCAAACCGCCACCGTGACTTACCAGATGAAAGTCAATGCGGACGTCGCGACCCCGGGTTCCGTGAAGAACACCGTGGTTCCCGGTGACAAAGGCACGTGCGCCGAGGGCAGTTGCGAGACCACTACCGAGGTATTGACCCCGGGCAGCTTCACGGTGAAGAAGTCGGTGGACCGGGACAACGCCAGGCCCGGAGACCTGCTGAGCTACACCGTGACGGTGTCCCAACGCGGCGATACCGAGGTCGCTGCGTCCTTTGCGGACGACCTTTCAAAGGTGCTCGGAGCCGAGTATCTGCCCGGTTCCGCGACGGCTGATGCCGGCACCGTGACCGGGGCGCTCAACTGGTCGGGGACCTTGGCCAAAAACCAGGTTGCCACGGTGCGCTACCAAATGAAGGTCAAGCCGGATCTGGTTACGCCGGCCGAGTTGAAGAACACCGTGATCCCGGGGGAGCGCGGTGGTTGCCAACCGGACGGCTGCGTCACGACCACCGAGGTGATCCGGGACGGCGGTTTCGTGCTCAGCAAGAAGGTCAATTCCACTGAAGCCAAACCCGGCGACGTGCTGAGCTTCACGGTCACCGTGACGCAGACCGGCGACACTCCGGTGGCCGCCTCGTTCGCCGATGATCTCTCGAAGGTTGCCGGGGCGACGTATCTGGCCGGTTCGGCCAGAGCGGACCAAGGTACCGTGACCGGTGCCGTGAACTGGTCCGGAACGCTGGCCAAAGGGGCCAGCGCCACGGTGACCTATCAGATGAAAATCAATGCGGACGTCGCCACCCCGGGTGCGGTGAAGAACACCGTGGTTCCGGGCGGCAACGGACTCTGCCGGCCCGGCGAGTGCGAGACCACGACGACGGTCACCACGGTGATCGTGCCTCCGGATCCGAAGCCGCCGGTCACCCCGGAGCCTCCGGTCGGTCCGGTGACCCAGGAGCCGTTGCCGGAGACCGGCGCGGCCGTGTTGCCGTGGCTGGCCGGTGGCGCAGCCCTGGTCTTCGCCGGCTTGGCCTTCGCCGTGGCGGCCGGCACCCGGCGTCGGGCAGCCAGCGAATAAGCCATCGATTCCGCAACCGAACTGCGGTGGCCGCCGAGCCGGCGGCCACCGCGGTTCGATTTCCCCAGGCAACTTTGGGATCCCGGAACCAGCGGACTAGGCTGGGCCCGATGAGTCCAGCTGCGAAGAAGACCCGTGGGCTGCAGGCCCGGCTGGAAGCGGTCTACCGGATCGGCATCGCGGTCAAGGGGATCGACGGTGCGATCGAGCTGATCGCCGGCCTGGTGCTGTGGCTTTCCCCGCAGCTGCTCTCCGGTTTGCTCCGGCCGATCGCGGACCCGGTCGACGGACACCACCCGATCCGCAACTTCATCGGCTACTGGGCCGGGCGGATGGACCATGAGCTCAGCAGCGGTCCGCACGGCTTCGTGATCTTCTTTTTGCTGGCGCACGGCATCGTCAAACTGGTGCTCGTGTACTGCCTGTTCAAGGAATACCACTGGGTGTACCCCTATGCTTTGGCGGTGCTCGCCCTGTTCACGGGGTACCAGTTGTACGTGCTGATCAAGCAGCCCACCCTCGGCATGCTGCTGCTGACCGTGCTGGACGTTGCGATCATCTGGCTGGTTTGGCGGGAGTGGCGGCAGCTGAAACGGCGTTCCGGCAATGCTCCGGTTTCGACAGACTCCACCCCTGCAGCGTAAACTGGAACGGTGAATCCGGCTGCAGTCCGTGGCGGCTGGATTCCGTGTTGCCCGAGGCCGAGTATTTCCTGGGCGCAGCACGTACCCGCAGGCGCACCGTCTGTCGGGACGCACGGCACACCTCAAGGAGTTACCTGTGGCACTTGAAGCCGCTGTCAAGCAAGAAATCATGAAGGAATACGCGACCGGGGAAGCTGATACCGGTTCGCCCGAGGTGCAGATCGCGATGCTCTCCAAGCGCATCCTGGATCTGACCGAACACCTCAAGGTGCACAAGCACGATCACCACACCCGCCGTGGCCTGATGGCCCTGGTCGGTCGTCGTAAGCGTTTGCTCACGTACTTGAAAGACACTGATATCACGCGTTACCGTACGCTCATCGAGCGCCTCGGCCTGCGTCGATAACACCCCCGTTGAGGCCGTGCCTTCCTTGCGAAGCGCGGCCTCAGCAGGTTTCAACTGAATCAACGGGAGTGACCGGATGCTGAGCATTCGCGGTCCTCGGTAGTGGTTTACGGGATGCCGGCTCTGTCCGGAAGCCCCGTGGGCCTCGATCGAAGACCGGGTGCGGTCTGGCGGAAGGTCACCTCCCAACAACAGAAACGGAGGTGACTCTCTATGGAGGGTCCCGAAATCCAATTCGCCGAAGCAGTGATCGACAACGGTCGCTTCGGCAAACGCACCATTCGTTTTGAAACCGGCCGCCTTGCCCAGCAAGCCGCCGGTGCCGCGATGGTCTACATCGACGACGACACCGCGTTGCTCTCCGCAACGACCGCCGGCAAGCAGCCGCGCGAAGGCTTCGACTTCTTCCCACTCACCGTGGACGTGGAAGAGCGGATGTACGCCGCCGGCCGGATCCCGGGCTCGTTCTTCCGCCGCGAAGGCCGTCCGTCCACCGAGGCGATCCTGGCTTGCCGCCTGATGGACCGCCCGCTGCGCCCGGCGTTCGTCAAGGGCCTGCGCAACGAGGTCCAGATCGTGGTCACCGTGCTGGCGATCAATCCCGACGAGCTGTACGACGTGGTCGCGATCAACGCTTCCTCGATGTCCACCCAGCTCTCCGGCTTGCCCTTCTCCGGTCCGATCGGCGGCGTCCGCGTCGCACTGATCGAAGACCAGTGGGTGGCGTTCCCGCGGCACTCCGAAATGGAAAAAGCCGTGTTCAACATGGTCGTGGCCGGACGGGTTGCCGGCGATGACGTCGCGATCATGATGGTCGAGGCCGAAGCGACCGACAACTCCTGGAACCTGATCAAAGAAGAAGGCGCCACCGCGCCGACCGAAGAGATCGTCTCCGAGGGTCTGGAAGCTGCCAAGCCGTTCATCAAGGCGCTGTGCGAGGCGCAAGCCGATTTGGCTGCCCGCGCAGCCAAGCCGACCGTCGAATTCCCGATCTTCCTGGATTACCAGGACGACGTCTACGCGGCCGTCGAGGCTGCTGCCTCCGCAAAGCTCACCGAGGTCTTCCAGATCGCGGACAAGCAGGAGCGCGACGCGGCTTCGGATCTGCTCAAGGACGAGGTCGTTTCCAGCTTGGCCGGCCAGTTCGAAGGCCGCGAGAAGGAACTCTCCGCAGCATTCCGTTCGGTTACCAAGCAGGTCGTGCGCCAGCGCATCCTGAAGGACCAGATCCGGATCGACGGCCGTGGCCTGACGGACATCCGCCAGCTCACCGCCGAGGTCGAGGTGCTGCCCCGGGTGCACGGTTCGGCGATCTTCGAACGCGGCGAAACCCAGATCATGGGCGTGACCACCTTGAACATGCTCAAGATGGAACAGCAGATCGATTCGCTGTCCCCGGTCACCCGCAAGCGCTACATGCACAACTACAACTTCCCGCCCTACTCCACCGGTGAAACCGGCCGGGTGGGTTCGCCCAAGCGCCGCGAAATCGGCCACGGCGCACTCGCCGAGCGCGCCATCGTGCCGGTGCTGCCTTCGCGTGAAGAGTTCCCCTACGCGATCCGCCAGGTCTCCGAGGCGCTCGGTTCCAACGGCTCCACCTCGATGGGCTCGGTCTGCGCTTCGACGCTGTCGCTGCTCAACGCCGGTGTGCCGCTGAAGGCTCCGGTGGCCGGCATCGCGATGGGCCTGGTTTCCGATCAGGTCGACGGTCAGACCCGCTACGCGGCACTCACCGACATCCTGGGTGCTGAAGACGCCTTCGGCGACATGGACTTCAAGGTGGCCGGTACTTCCGAGTTCGTCACCGCGATCCAGCTCGACACCAAGCTCGACGGCATCCCGGCTTCGGTCCTGGCCGCGGCGCTCAAGCAGGCCCGCGAAGCCCGCTTGCACATCCTGGGTGTGCTCAACGCCGCGATCGACGTGCCGGACGAGCTCTCCGAGTTCGCGCCGCGGGTCATCGCGGTCAAGATCCCGGTCGACAAGATCGGCGAGGTCATCGGGCCCAAGGGCAAGATGATCAACCAGATCCAGGAAGACACCGGCGCGGACATCTCGATCGAAGACGACGGCACGGTGTACATCGGTGCGACCAACGGCCCTTCGGCCGATGCCGCCCGATCGGCGATCAACGCAATCGCCAACCCGCAGGTCCCGGAGATCGGCGAGCGTTACCTGGGTACCGTGGTCAAGACCACCACGTTCGGCGCGTTCGTTTCGCTCACGCCGGGCAAGGACGGTCTGTTGCACGTCACCGAGCTGCGCAAGATCAACGACAACAAGCGCGTGGACAATGTCGACGACGTGGTCTCGGTCGGCCAGAAGATCCAGGTGGAAATCACCAAGATCGACGACCGTGGAAAGCTTTCGCTCTCCCCGGTGGTGGCTGATTCGGAAGACTCCGAGGACGCCGTTGCGGAAGCTGCCGAATCGGTGGCCGCCGAGTAACGGTCAGCTGTTCGGGACTCGTCCCAAGCTCACCGGAGCGCCCTGTGCCTACTGGCACGGGGCGCTTTCTCGTTTCCGCGGGCAAACGCCGCGACCGTGCCGAGCAGGGACTCCAATGGGCCGCGCCGACCCCAGAGGTAATAGCCGATGCCGAGCAGCAAGGACCCGACCAGGATCAGCCAGAACAGCTCCTCGGGCAGATACTCGACCGCGGCGAAGGTCAGCAGGGCCAAAACCCCGACATGCCCGACGTAGAGCGTCAGCGGGATCCGGCCGATGACCGCGAACGGCAGTACGAGCGGGCGCAGCCGGCGGGCAAGCAAGAGGAATCCACCGATCACCGCCAGCGCGGTTCCGGCGGTGCCGAGCAAATCGAAGGGCGAACCGGAGTGCGGCGTGGACACCGCCAACCACCACCAACTCTCATCCTGGCGCTCGGCCAGGGATCGGACGTAGAGCAACGGCTCGAGATAGAACTCCGAGCCCTCGGCGGTGCGGCGCAAGGCGGCCAGACCGCCGCCGGAGTAAAGCAGCAGATCGCTGATCAGCCGGCTGGCCACGGCCAACAGGACGCCGCCGACCAGCATCGTCCAGGCCAACCGGAGTTTGCCCAGATCCGATCTGGCCAGCGCCAAACCGAGCAGCAGGTAGCCGAGCCATTGGAGTGCCGGATAGGTGCCGGTCAGCAGCAGGTCCGGCAGGAAGGACGGCGTGAACAGGTTCAGCCAACAGGGATTTCCGTCCGTCACCGCTTCGGTGCCCATGCTCTGCCACAGCCCGGCCCTGAGCGGAAAGGCCAGGACCGGGCTCAAGGCCAGCCAGCCGAAGGCCAACGGGAAGAGCACTCGCGGGCCCAAGGTCGTGAAGGGCAGCAGCAGGAGGAAAAGCAACGCGTACTGGCAGAGGATGATTGCCACGTTGACGTCCCAGAGCCCCATCGTGAGACCGATGCCGAAGAGCACCACGGCCCGGGCCGTGATGCCGCGCAGGTCAGCGCTGAAGAGCTTTCCGCGATGGCGCTGCGAGCCGCCGGTCATCAGGCCCAGGCTCAGCCCGGCGAGTACTGCGAACAAGGCCGAGGAGCGCCCGGAAAAAACCAAACCCACCAGGGTCGGCTCGGCGGTCTGCCCGTCGTAGAGCGGGAGGACATGTGCGGCGATCATCCCGATCAACGCGAGTCCACGGGCTGCGTCGACGCCGGCGAGGCGCGAGGAAGTGCCGTTGCTGCGGTCTGGCATAACGATCATGCTCTCACGGCAATCGCCGCCGGGATGCCGGATCGGGGCTTTGCCGCCAGATGCATGGAATTCTCCCAGACTGCCATAAACTGGAGGCCTATGCCTTCCATTCAGCTATTGCTCACTGCGCACCACTCAGCTGCCGGTGGGAATGCCGCAGCAGAGTCCACTCTTTTGGCCGGTTCGCCAGGCGGCTCCACAGTCCGTCGTTCCGTACTACCCGGCGGAGTCCGGGTACTCACCGAATCGATGCCCGGCCAGCGCAGCGCAACGATCGGGTTTTGGGTCGGCGTCGGGTCCCGGGACGAAGCCGAAGGGCAACACGGCTCGACGCATTTCTTGGAGCATCTGCTGTTCAAAGGCACTTCCCGGCGCACCGCGCTCGAGATCGCCTCGGCTTTCGACGAGGTCGGCGGCGAGTCGAATGCGGCGACGGCAAAAGAAAGCACCTGCTACTACGCAAGAGTGCTCGACGCGGATTTGCCGATGGCGATCGACGTGATCGCCGATATGGTGACCTCGGCGGTATTGGATGCCGAGGAACTCGAAGCCGAGCGGGACGTGATTTTGGAAGAGATCGCGATGGACGGCGATGACCCCACCGACGTGGCGCATGAAAAGTTCGTCGCCTCGGTGCTGGGGCAGCATTCGCTGGGCCGGCCGATCGGCGGGACCCCGGAGGCGATCCGCGGCGTTTCCCGGGAATCCGTGCTGGCGCATTACCGGAGGTTCTACCGGCCGGATGAACTGGTGGTCACCGCGGCCGGGGGACTGGACCACGATGCGGTGTGCGACCAGGTGCTGACCGCCTTGGAGTCCGCGGGCTGGGAGCTCGATCCCGAGGCCGCCCCGGTGCCCCGGCGTTCGGTGCAGCCGGCGCCGATCTCCGGAGCGCCCGGCCTCCAGGTGATCAAGCGCCAAGTGGAACAGGCGAACATCATCGTGGGCTGCCCGTCGATCACCGCGACCGACGAGCGCCGGTTCGTGATGAGCGTGCTCAACGCGATTCTGGGCGGCGGCATGTCTTCCCGGTTGTTCCAGGAAATCCGGGAAAAACGCGGTTTGGTGTATTCGACCTACTCGTTCGCCTCGTCGTATGCCGACGCCGGGTACTTCGGCATGTATGCCGGTTGCGCACCGCAGAAGGTGCCGCAGGTGCTCGCGCTGCTGGGTGCGGAGTTGGACAAGCTGGCAGCCGACGGGGTGACCGCCGAGGAGCTGGGCAAGGCGATCGGGCAGCTTTCCGGCGGCATCGTCTTGGCGCTGGAGGACACCGGATCGCGGATGTCCCGCTTGGGCCGGGCCGAACTGGTCTCCGGCGAATTCCTGGACATCGACGAAACTTTGGCGCGGATCCATTCGGTGACCGTGGCACAAGTGAACGCGCTCGCCGGCGAGCTGGCGGCCGCACCCCGGACCATGACCGTCGTCGGGCCGTTCGATGAAACGGAACGCTTCGGGCTCTGACTTCTCGCTGGATCAGCGGCGGTTTCCCGAGGGGGGCTGTCCTGGTCGTCGCGTTGCACGCGTGGCGGTCGGGACAGCCCCCTCGCCGTTTGCCGGATGGCCCGGCAGACACCGTGAAACTTAAATGATACGAATCATTGACAAATGTATCTCACAGTGTCTAACTTTACTGAAAGGCAACTTACTGAAGAGTAACTTACCGAACGGCTCGTCCGATTTCTAAGCTCGAAGGGGTGCATCAATGTCACAGGCGACTAAGAATGCCGGCAACCGTGGAACCAGGTTGGCCGCGAAGCGGGCCGGCGAGGCGCCGGCCAGGCCGGACTGGGGGTTCTTCGGCCCGGACTCGGTGGCCTACCAAGTCTGGAGCTACCCGACCTCGATCGCGTTGGGATTTTCCCGGGCGGTGTCCGTGGAATTCCTGGACCCGCATTTGACTGCCTCGGTGGTGGCCACGGATCAGGTGATGCAGCGCACGCAATTGCGCTACGACCGCACCATGCAATACTTCACCGCGGTTTTGTACGCCGATGCCGAGACGGTGCTCAAGTTCTCCGACATGCTGATGAAGATCCACTCCCGCGCCAATGGGCACGATCCGGTGACCGGCAAGGAATTCGACGCGAACAATCCGGATTCCCAGCTTTGGATCCACATCACGGCTTGGCATTCGATCATCAAGATGTACGAGAAGTTCGGCCCGGGAAAACTCAGCCGGGAGCGGGAAACCGAGTACTGGGCGGATTGCGCCAAGGCTGCGGAGTTCCAAACCATCGATCCGGCCAAGGTCCCTCGTTCCCGGGAGGCCGTGCGCGCCTACTTCGAAGACTGGCGGCCGAGCAACACCGCCACCGAGGGCGGCCAGGCGCATTACGACTTTTTGGTCAATGGCGTGGAAAAGGTGCTCGGCGACGGCCTGGGGCGCAGTGCTGCGCTGGCCGGCAAGGTGCTCAATGTGCTGACTTCGCGGGCGATCCTCTCCACCTTGCCGCGCTGGGCGAACACCATGGGCGGTATGCGCTACACCAAGCTGGACGCCTTGATCATGGCTACCGTGGGCACGCCGGCGGTGAAGGCCTTCCACAAATACTTGGCCACCCACCCCAAGGCGTTTTTGAAATTGCTGGACACGATCACCCCGCTGTCCACGCCGATTCTGGATCCGGTGCTCAACGACAAACTTCCGCTGGCGGACAAGGTTTACGAGATCGCCGAGGCGCGGGAGAAGTTCGGCCACACCACGTCGCCGATCGAGCAGTTCGCGGCATTCCGCGAGGCTCGGGCGCAAGGCAAGGGGCCCAAGCCGTATACGCCCCGGCACCACGACGAAATCCTGGCCTTCGACCAGCCCAGTTGATTGGCTGGAATTCAGAGATACAAACTATTGACAAATGTATCTCCGGTTGTCTAGTTTTACTGCCAAGCAAAGATCTGAATAGCGCACCACATTCCCTTCGCAACAATTTCTAAGCTCAAAGAGGTGCTGGAGATGACTGAGACGATCAAGAACCACGGCAATCGGGAAGCCAGATTGGCCGCCAAGCGCGCCGAGCCGGTCGGGCCGCGGCCGGACTGGGGGTTCTTCGGCCCCGAGTCCGTCGGCTATCAGGTTTGGCTCTATCCGACGTCGGCCCTGCTCGGCTTCCTGCGTGCCGTGTCGGTGGAGTTCCTGGATCCGCATTTGACCGCATCGGTGCTGGCCACCGATCAGGTGCGGCAGCGGACCCAACTGCGCTACGACCGCACGCTGCAGTACTTCGCGGCGATTCTGTATTCGGATGCGGAAACCATGCTGAAGTACTCGGACATGCTGATGAAGATCCATTCCCGGGCGCACGGGACGGACCCGGTGACCGGCAAGGAATTCGATGCCAACAATCCGGATTCGCAGCTCTGGATCCATATGACCGCATGGCACTCGATTCTGAAGATGTACGAAATGTTCGGTCCGGGCAAGCTGAGCCGGGAGCGGGAACTCGAGTACTGGGCGGATTGCGCCAAGGCCGCGGAGTTCCAGACCATCGATCCGGAGACCGTGCCGCGGTCCCGGGAGGCGGTGCTGGCCTACTTCGCAGATTGGCGGCCGCGCAACACCGCGACCGAAGGCGGCCAGCAGCACTATGACTTCCTGGTCAACGGAGTCGGCCAGTTCGCCAGGCAGAGTTCGGACTGGAAGATCAAGATTGCCGGCCGCGCGCTGAACGTGATCACTTCGCGGGCAATCCTCGCCTCACTGCCGGCCTGGGCCAATGCCATGGGCGGCATGCGCTACCGCCCGGTGGATGCGATCTTCATGAAGCTCGTCGGCAACCGTGCGGTGCGTTTTTCGCACAAGTACCTGGCTGATCATCCCGAGTTCGCGATCAAGGTGGTCGAGACTCTGGCACCGCAAGCAGTATCGATTATCGAGCCGATTTTCCGCGGTGAGCCCCCCTTGGTGGACAAGGTCTACGGCATTGCCGAGGCGCGGGAGAAGTTCGGCCACACCACGTCGCCGATCGAGCAGTTCGCGGCGTTCCGCGAGGCCCGGGCGCAAGGCAAGGGGCCCAAGCCGTATACGCCGCGGCACCACGACGAAATCCTGGCCTTCGACAAATAACGGTCCCGGGCGAAGGGGCGGGTGCCGTTGATCCCGATCAACGGCACCCGCCCCTTCGCGCGTCGGTGCCCGGTTCAGGCCGAAGCAGGTTGCCGGTCCTGCGCCGAGTAGTCCTTGAGCGGATAGCCGTTGACGATGTCCAGGAAAAGCGGGCTCTGCGTGGCGATCGCGGCCGGATCCATGGACTCGGCGGAGCCGAAGTTGTAATTCCGGACCAGGAAGGGCAACTGCTGGTTGTTCTCCACGAAGTGCCGGATTTCGAGCTCGTAGTTTTCGAAGGCCGCCGCGAACTCGCCGTCCGCGGCGGCGAGTTCGCCGGCGAGGACATAGGCGCCGACCAGCGCGACGGAGGTTCCCTGCCCGGACATCGCGCTCGGGCAGAAGGCGGCGTCGCCGACCAAGGCCACCCGGCCGTTGGACCAGCGGTCCATCCGGGTCTGGCTCATCGAATCGAAGTAGAAGTCCTCGGCTTGCCACATGCTCTCGATCAACTGCGGCATGATCCATTGCCGATCCGCGGCGAAGTAGTCGGCCACGATCTGCTTTTGCTGCGCCTTGTCGCGGTAGTCGTAGTCGAGGTCGGTCGCCAGTACCCGGAGCATCGCCCGGGACACCGTGTTCTGCTTGGCGACGTAGAGCAGGGTCAGCGATTCGTCGGTCAACCGGGCGACTTGCCAGCGGTCGAGGCCGAGGTAGTTCGGCACGCTGAAGATCGCGGCATAGTTCGTGACGCCTTCTCGGATATTGACCGGGTGCACATAATCGGCCTCGGGACCGAAGGCCAGTTTGCGCACCCGGGAATGCAGCCCGTCGGCGCCGATCACCAGGTCGAAGCTGCGGCGCGGGTTTTTCTCGAAGGCGACCTCGACGCCGTGGGCGGTTTCGCTCAGCTCGGTGACTGAATCACCGAAGAGGTACTCGACGTCGTCGCTGGTGGCTTCGTAGAGGATCTGGCCCAAATCGTCGCGCAGGATTTCGACGTCGTCGTTGTCGATCACGCCGCCGCTGAAGGTGAATTCGCTGCTGCTGGAAATTTCTACTCCCGCAGCGTCGAGCGAGCTGGCTCCGCGCATATCGGTCCGCTGCTCCCGGATTGCTTCGAGCAGGCCCATTTTCTCGACCACGTCGATGGCCACCGCCCGGATGTCGATGGCCTGCCCGCCGTTGCGGGTGCCGTCATTTCGTTCGACCAGAGTGACGTGGAATCCGTAGCGGTTCAGCCAATAGGCGACGGCCGGGCCGGCGATGCTGCCGCCGGAGACCAGCACGGTGGTGCGGGAACTGGTGGGAGATGGGATCTGGTTCATGGCTTCGCCTCTCGGAAAGTGCTTCATGGATGACGCTTCACAGTCAACGCCGCAGGGATGTCGGATCGCTTACAACCCGCTTACAGTTTCCTTACACTGTGTCTATTTATAGTTTCGTTACACTGTGTACTTAAGTCAACCGAGGCTGCGGCGTTCGGCGAATCGGCGGCGATCCGGAGTTCGACGTCGGGCGCGGAGTGGCCGGCGTTTTATAACGAAAACATAACGCTAAATATTCGGACCCATCGCTGGACGGCTTTACCTCGAAGGACTTGTGACAGTACAAGCTACGGGTAAAGGAATGATCATCATGCGCAAGTCCATTTTCACCACCGTCGGAGCCATCGCCGCTTCCGGAGCACTCGTCTTCTCCTTGGCCGCCTGCTCGGGCAGCTCCAGCAGCTCGAACTCCAGCTCCGCGAGCAGCTCCAGCTCGGCAGCGGCGCCGAAGCCGGTTGCTTCGATTCCGTCGCTGAGCGGCGTCTCCACCGCAGTGAAGCTCGATGCCTCCTTCGGAGCTGCTTTGACCACCTTGGGCCTGACCCCGGGCGTGATCGGCACCGCAGCCCTGACCGATGGTTCTTTGATCTTCCCGATCACCGGCGGAAAGGTCGATTACTACGACCCGGCAGCCAGCTACCGCCCCTACGTGCAAGGTCTGATCAGCCACGCAGGTTCCGGATTCTCGCTCACCGCCGGGGAGACCAAAGTCGACCTGACCAACTTCACCATTGATCCGGGCACCTCGAAGCTCTACGGCGACGTCGCGGTCAACGGCGCCGTGGCTGCCAAGCAGGCCTACATCTTCAACCTCGACGGCTCCACCCTGAAGCCGTTGCAGAAAGACGGCGACACCGCGATCCTGGAAGGCACCCGGGTGCTGATCTCCGACGTCGCCGCGGGGCTGTTGAACAAGACGTTCAACACCGACGCCGTGAAGACCGACATGCTGGTCGGCGTTGCCAAGATCATCGTCAACACCAAGTAGGTTCCCGGCTCGCTTCGGAAATCACTGAACGGCTTTCTCCCACTGAGTCTCAGGACTCAGTGGGAGAAAGCCGTTTAATCCCACTGGGTTTCCCAACTCGCTGGGACCTGGCTCGCGGAGTGCGGCCGCTAGAGTCAGCCGCCGGCAAAGGGCGGAAGCACATCGACGGTGTCCGAATCCGACAACGGGGTTTCGCCGCGGCGCACGGCCACCCCGTTGCGCAGGAACGAACAATTCGGCAGCAGATCCGGCAGTGCCGGTGCGGAATCGGATGCCGAGGCCGGATGCCGGGCACCGAGCAGCCGGAGCAGCGCACCGAGCGTTCCCGGTGCCGGAAGCTGCTCTGCCTCCACCCCGGTTGCGGCCTTCGCGGCGGCGAAGTATCGTACCTGCACTTATCCTCCGATGGCGCTCATCGAGCGGTCCGGCTGCACGTAATCCGCCGAATCCAAGCCGGTATGGTCCATGCCGTGCGCTTTCGGCTTGGACCACATGGCCGCACGCCAACGGTCGGCCACCTCGGCGTCGTCCGCGGTTGCCCGCAGCAAGCCGAGCAGATCGGTCTCTTCGCGGGAGAACAGGCAACTCATCACCTTTCCCTCGGCGGTGATCCGAGTCCGCCGGCAATCCGCGCAGAACGGTTCGGTGACCGAGGCGATGATGCCCACGGTGCCGAGCAGCCCGGCGTCGCCCGGGCGACGGACTTCGAACCGTTCGGCCGGGGCGCCGTCGCGTCGCCGCGGATCCGGGGCGAGCTCGAACCTGGTGGACAGCAGGGCTTTGGTCTGGGCCGCGGTGACCATGCCGTCCCGGGTCCAGCCGTGATCGGCGTCCAAAGGCATTTGTTCGATGAAGCGCAGCTCGATCTGCCGGGACAGGGCCCATTCCAGCAAATCCGGTGCTTCGGCGTCATTGATGCCGCGCATCAACACCGCATTGACCTTGACCGGGGCCAGGCCGGCGGCCAACGCCGCATCGATGCCGGCCAAGACCTGGTCCAAGAACGGTCGCCGGGTCAGCTGGGCGAAGGTCCCGGGGTGCAGGGAATCCAACGAAACATTGATCCGGGTCAGGCCCGCGGTCTTGAGCGCGGCGGCCTTTTTCGCCAAACCCACGGCATTGGTGGTCATCGATACCGGCAGCCCGGGATGTTCGCTGCGGATCGCGGAGATGATTTCCACCAGGTCCGCGCGCACCAACGGCTCGCCCCCGGTGAGCCGCAATTCGCGGACACCCAAGCGGGATACCCCGATCCGGACCAATCTGGTGATTTCCGCGGCGGTCAGCACCTGGTTCTTGGCCAGCCAGCTCAGCCCTTCCGCGGGCATGCAGTAGGTGCAGCGCAAATTGCATTTGTCGGTGAGCGAGATCCTGAGGTCGGTGGCCTGCCGTCCGAAGCGGTCCAGCAGCCCGGCACCGGACCGGGGCGCAGTATTGCCCGGGTTGCCTGTAGCGGGCATCCCCAAAGCGACGCGTCCGGAGCCGGATTCCATACATCAACGCTACGCCACCGGAGCGGTCCCGGCGTACTCGGGCGTCCTGGGCAAAACTTACGAGTCGAAAACATCTCGGTCGAAGCTGTCCAGATCCGGCCCGAACCGCATAAGGTCGGGGTATGAAACTTCTCCGTGCCCGCCCCGCGGCCGCTTTCGTCCTGGCTGCAGCCGTGCTGCCCGCCATCGCCGCGTGCGGCGGATCCGCTGCTGCGCCGGGTGACGCGAACAGCAGCCCGGGCACCGCCTCCGGAGCCACCGGGCAGATCACGGTGTTCGCTGCCGCTTCGCTGACCGACGTGATGAAAACGCTCACCGACAAGTACCGGCAGGAAAATCCCGGCATCCAATTCACGCTCAGCTATGCGGCGAGCTCGGCTCTGGTGCAGCAACTGACCGCCGGTGCGGCCGCGGACGTCCTGGTGACCGCGGATGAAGCCTCCATCGCCTCGATCCCGCAGGACACGATCCTGGCACCGGGCACCACGATCATTGCGAGCAATGAAATCGTGCTGGCGATCGCCCCGGGCAATCCGGGCAAGATCAGCACCCTGCAAGATGCCACCAAGGACAGCAAGATCGCAGTCTGCGCTCCGGCAGTGCCGTGCGGACGGGCCGCACAGCGGGTGCTGGACGCCGCGAAACTGACGCTGAGCGGGGCCAGCCAGGAAAACGATGTCAGCGCGGTGCGGACCAAGGTTTCCACCGGACAGGTCGACGCCGGGTTCGTCTACAGCACGGATGCCAAAGCGACCGCCGGGCAGGGCGTCACCAGTGTCAAACTCGATGACCCGTCGCCGAACAAATACCCGCTGGCGATCACCAAGGCGGCCGCGGACAAGCCGGAGGTGCTCGGGTTCAAAACCTGGCTGGCCGGCCAGGAAGCCGCCGGAATCCTGGCGGCTGCGGGATTCGGCCCCGGCGCTGCCGGCAACTCCGCCAGCGCCTCGCCTTCCGGGAAGTAATCCCGGTCCTCGATGCGTCAGTTCGTCCCATCCACCGTGCCGCGATGGCTCTGGGTTCCCGCCGGAATTGCGCTTTTCCTGCTCGCCGGTCCGCTGATCGCGCTCGTCGTGAAGGCGCCTTGGACGCAGTTGCCGGAGCTGTTGAGCAGCCCTGATGCGTTGCAATCGCTGTGGCTCTCCCTGCTGACCTCTTTCGCGTCGACCTTGGTCTGCGCAGTATTGGGGGTTCCGTTGGCGGTGCTGTTGAGCAAGCTGACCGGCTGGTGGATCGGTCCGATGCGCGGCCTGCTGCTGATCCCGTTGGTGCTGTCACCCGTGGTCTCCGGCATCGCACTGCTGTACTTCTGGGGACGCAATGGCTTGTTCGGCAGTCTGCTCGGCCAAATCGGGATCGACGTCGGTTTCACGCCTTGGGCGGTGGTGCTGGTCCAGGTCTTCGTTTCCCTGCCATTTTTCGTGATCTCCACGTTGACCAGCCTCAACGCGGTGGATCCGGAATTGGAAATGGTGGCTGCGACCAGCGGCGCCGGTGCCGGGCAGATCCTGCGCTACATCACGACGCCGTTGGCAATGCCCGGAATCCTGGTGGGCGCCTTGCTCGCCTTCGCCAGATCGCTGGGCGAATACGGAGCCACGATCACCTTCGCGGGCTCGATCGCGGGCCGGACCAGGACCTTGCCGTTGCAGATCGAATTGAGCCTCAATTCGAACCAACCGCAAGCGGCGCTGGGGATTTCGCTCATGCTGATCGGGATTTACGTGGTGGTCCTGCTGCTGGCCAGGCTGGGCACCAACAGGCTCCCCGGTTCCAGGGCTCCGGGGCGCTGACGGCGCCAGATCCACGCCGCCAACAACACCAGGACTGCGCCGGCCAAAGCGGACCTGGCCGTGACCATCGACTCCGGCAGCGGGGTGCTCAGGTAGAGCATGGTGAGCGCCACCACCACGCTGAAATATTCATAACGGCCGCTGAGTACGATCAAGGGCAGCAGCAGCAAGGCGTACCAGACGTAGGTGGGGCTGACCACCAGCAACACCACTGAGACGAAGAGCACCTGGCTGTCCCAGGGCCGGTCCGGATCGGTCCTCCGCCAGAGCAGGATCCCGGTGCCCAGAATGACCAGCGCGCCCACGAGCACCGCCGCCTGAGGCGGCAGGAAAAGCGTCAACAACGCGAATCGGGATGTCTGCTGGGTCGAATCGTAGCCTTCTTCACTGAGGTAGCCGGGCAGGAAACCCAACACCCCGATCCCGGAAAGCAGCAGATACGGCAGGTACAAGACCAGGAACGTGCCGATCGAGACCACGATGAAGCGCCAGGGTTTGCGGTAGAGCATTCCCGGAGCGGCGATCACCGGGACCAGTTTCGTGGCGACTGCGGCGCCGAAGGCGATTGCGGATCCGGTGACCCGCCCCCTGGCCAGCAAGATCACCGCGAGCAGCAGCAACCCGGCGCCGAGCAGGTCCACATGCGCGTTGTTGATGCCCTCGATCACCACCAACGGGCTCCAGGCCCACCAGGCCACGCGATCCAGCGGCAACGCGAACTTGCGGCTGAGCCGGAGCAACCCGAGCGTGACGCCCAGGGCGAGCAGCAGACCGGCTGCTTGGAACCCGATGAAGCCCACTTCCGCGGGCAAGGGCAGCCGGACCAGGAAGAAATAGATCTCCGACGTCGGCGGGTAGATCGTGGGCACGTTGGGCCGGTTCACCGCAAAACAGACGCCATTCGACTTGTCCGGGATCGCCGGGAAGTTCGCCTTGTCGCAACTGCCGTCCGGCAGCGGGGCTTGGAACAACCACTCCGGCCGCAGGCTTTGCAGGGCCGGATCGGCGGGCACATGGTCGTAGGGCGAGATGCCGGCCTTCTGCACGATGCCGTCCCAGGCATAGCGGGCAGAATCGTTGCTGGTGGAGGGCGGGGCGCTCAACGCCGCAGCGCCCAGCAGCAAGGACCCCACGAGGACGAGGCCGGCCAAGGGGCGCAGCCGCCGGATGTCGCTTCCCGCCGGCTGCGCGCGGCGCAGGCAGAACACCGCCAGTCCGAAAACCAGCCAACAGGCCAAGGTCATGAAGAAATTGACCCGGCCGCTCTGCGCCGATTCCCGGGCCACGCCGGGGATCAACCAGGCAAGCCGGGGCAGATCCATCAAGGACCAGACCATGGCACTGAGCAGTAGGACGAGCAAACCGGTTGCGACCAGCCAACGGGTTTTTGGTGTGTGCATGTTTCCAGAGTGCCGCATCGAGCCGGGAACCCGGCTCAGGGCGGGCCAACCGTTCGGTATTCGTAAGGACTGGGCAGGGCCTTTCCGCGCTGATCGGTGGTCTGATGGGAGCATGGACCGGTTGACCCGATTTCTTCAAGCACGCATGGAGGGGGTTGCCACGCGGTTGCATTCACCGGTCCGCTCCACCCGGCTCACCGTGGTGCTCGGCCGGTTGCTCGGGCCGGCGTTCTTGATCTGTTTCGGCACCGGCCTCTTCTCGCATTATCTGCAAGACCCGGGGGACATCACCTTTTTCCTAACCCGGCCGGTCTGGATCTACCAGGTGACCCAGGGCATCCATATCACCGTGGGGATTGCTTCGATCCCGTTGCTTTTCGCCAAGCTATGGTCGGTTTTCCCCGAACTGCTCAAGTGGCCGCCGATCAAAAACGTCTGGCACGGTCTGGAACGCGCCTCAATCGCGCTTTTCGTGTCCGCCTCACTGGTGGAACTGACCATCGGCTTGATCAACACCTACAAGTGGTACCCCTGGCCGTTTCCGTTCCGGCAGACCCATTATTGGCTGGCTTGGGTCATTGTCGGTTCCTTGGCGTTGCACATCGCGGTGAAGTTGCCGATCATCGCCGGACACTGGCGCAAACGGCGGGAACCCGACGGCGCCAGCCGGCCCGCCGGCCGTTGGCCGCGCCGGGGATTCCTGGCCGCCGTCGGGCTGAGCTCGTTCACCCTGGTGTTGACCACCGCCGGGCAGTCTTTCGGCTGGCTGGCCCCGTTCAACCTGTTCGCGCCGCGCCGGATGGGCACCGGGCCGCAAGCGGTGCCGGTGAACCGGACCGCGGCCGAGGCGAAAGTGCTGGCCTTGGCCAACGATCCGGGCTGGGCGCTGCAGGTGACCTTCCGGGGCCGCTCGGCTGCCTACAGCTTGGCGGAACTCGGTGCCATGCCGCTGAGCGAGCACCAATTGCCGATCGCCTGCGTGGAAGGCTGGAGCCAGTATGCGAACTGGCGCGGCGTGCCGATCCGGGATCTGATCGCCACGGTCGGCGCCCCGGCGGATTCGCTGCTGCGGATCACCTCCTTGGAGCCCAACGGCGGCTATCGGATCATGACCATGCCGGCCGCCTATACCCAGGATGCGCAAACCATGGTGGCCTTGGAGCTCAACGGCGAAGTCCTGGATCTGGACCACGGCTACCCGGCCCGGATCATCGCTCCGGGCCGGCCCGGAGTGCTGCAGACCAAATGGCTCAAGAGCGTGGAGGTACTCGGATGAGGCGCGCAACCTTGCGATCCGGACTCAGGGAATTCTTCCGGCTGCCGCGGTTGTCCCGGAAGCAGCTGCCCCGGCTGGCGCTGGGCGCCCTGGGCCTGCTCGGGATCGGCGTGGGGATTTTCGGTCTGCCCACACAGCTCGAGGTGTCCCAGCTGATCGGATTGGCCGGCTGGCTGGCCGCGTCCTTGGTCCTGCACGACGGCATCCTGGTCCCGTTGAGCCATCTCTTCGGCTTCGGCCTGCGCCGGCTCAGCTATGGCCTGCAGCCGGAATCCGCGGCGGTGGTCCGCACCGCGCTGCTGATCGGCGCGGTGTTGACCCTGGTTGGCTTGCCGCTGCTCAAGGCCCAGCAGGTGGCTAAAAACGTCTCCGTGCTGCAGGACGACTATCTGCTCAGCCTGGTCTTGTTCTGGGCCGGCCTGGTCTTGGCCGCAGCGGTCACCGTGCTGCTGCTGGAACGCCGGGCCCGGCGGGCGCGCCGGGACCGGGCTTGACGGCTTGGCCCAGCCAACCGGCTCGGCTCGGCGAACCGGCTCGGTGGACTCAGTTGCCGAGCAGACTGACCCGGCGACCGCCGCGTTCGACGCTGCCCAGCAGGGTCCAACCGGCATCGGCGGCATGGCGGTGCAACGGCTCGGAGCCCAGCCGGGCCCAATCGAAGGTCTCGCTGCTCCGACCGGCCGAATCGACCAGGATCGCTTGGTAGCGTGCTTCCAACCGCGTCAGCGGATCGGTTTCCACGATCAGCCGGGCACCGGGCGCCGCGATGCTGAGCAGATGGCCCAGCAGTGCCTGCGGGTCGCCGCCGATGCCGATATTGCCGTCCAAGAGGAGCAAGGTCTGGAAGTCCCCGGGCAACGGGTCGAAAATCGATTGTTCGAACACCGTGGCGCCTTGGCTTCTGGCCTGGGCGGCGGCCAGCGGGTTCGAATCCACCCCGTAAGCGGCCAGGCCGAGGTCTTCGGCGGCGACCAGCATCCGACCAGGTCCGCATCCGATGTCCAACACCGGACCGCGTGCGCCGCGCAACAGGGAACGTTCGAAGTCGTTCGCCCGGACCAACCAGTCCTGGACCCGGTAATGCACCGCGGGGACCGCCCCGGAGACATCGAGCACGCTGAGTTTCCCCTGGCCCACCGCGAGCGCGCGGGCATACGGTTCCGCCGAACCCCGGCCGAAAGTGTGCCGCGAGCCCGGCGACAGTCTGCTGGACACCAATTCGGCGCTCATCGGAGCGCTCCGAGATCTTCCCGCTGGACGGCGGCTTCGGCCGGGCCTGCGAAGGCCGCGGGGCCGGCTGCGAACGAGGCCACGTGTGCCGCGAAGCGGCTGTCCGGGCAGAGCCGCGCCACATGTTGCGCGTCCTCGAAATAGTCGACGTCGCGCAACTGCGGCAGCAACCCCACGGCCAGGCCGGCGCCAGTCAGCCGGTCGCGCTGGGCCTGCCCGGTGAATCCGGTGGACATCGGCACGCCCCGGATCAACTCCGGGTCCGGCTCGGCGAGGGCCAGGGCCCAGAAGCCGCCGTCGTCGGCCAAGCCCAACCAGGCATCGTGCCCGGGTTGCTCCGCGGACCAGTCGTCGAACATCGATTGCAGGTCCGCAGCGGCGAACTGCGGGGTATCCATGCCCAGGATCAGCAAGGGGCCAGCGCTGGCGGTGCAGATCGCGGCCAGCCGCTCGTCCAGACCGCCGGCGGCCTGCGGGACCAGTTCGAAGCCTGCCGCATCGGATTCCCGGGCGGTGCCTTGGAAGACCAGCAAGCGGCGGCCGGCCGGCAGGAAACGGACCGTGTCCAGGGTTTGGCTCAAGCTGCTTTGCGCCAAGGCCGCGGCCTGGGCCGGACGCAACGGCGGGGTCAACCGGGTTTTCGCTTTCCCGGGCAGGCACTCCTTGGCGATCACCGCCACGGTGAGTTCGGCCGCGCGGCTCATGGCCGGGCCCGATCCGGGGCTGCGACCCGGTCCGCGGCATGCGCCTGCAACTGCCGGGACATGTCGGCGACCGCGGTCAGCGTGCCGCGGAGCGTGCCGGTGACTTTCGACCTGCCGTCCCGGAGCCGGTAGGGGACCGGCCGTTCGATCACCCGCCAGCCCGCACGGTGCCCGGCGAGCACCATTTCCAGCGGATAGCCGCTGCGCCGGTCCTGCAGGTCCAAGCCGAGCAGGGCTTCGCGCCGGGCCAGGCGGAGCGGGCCCAGATCGGTCAGCGGATAGCCGGTCGCCCGGCGGATCCGGCGAGCCAGGAACCGGTTCGCGAGCCGGGCGTGCAATGGCCAGGCACCGGGCTCGGCTTGCCTGGCGCCGAGCACCAAATCGGCTTCGCCGGCGTCGATCAGGCTGCGGAACCCGTGCAGCAGACCCGGGTCGAGCGAGGCATCGGCGTCGCAGAAGGCCACCAGCGGGGCGGTCGCGGCGAGCAAACCGGCGTGCGCCGCGCTGCCGAAGCCGCGGCGGTTTTCGGTGACCACCAGGGCGCCGGCCGCGGCGGCGATCTCCGCGGAACCGTCGGTGCTCCCGTTGTCCACCACGATCGCCCTGGAACCAGGGGGCAGCCCGGCCAGGACGGTGGGCAGGGCCGCCGCCTCGTTGAGGCAAGGGAGCACGATATCGATCTGGTTCACTCTTCGACGGTAGATTCCGAACCTGCGTGTCCGCTGCCCTAAATCATTACGTAACCGGGACGCTTGGCGGCAACACCGGTTCTGCGCTGCCGGGAATCTTATGCTTGGAAGGTGAACACTACGCAGGGGCCGGCCACACCGGAGGCCGGCAATCGCAAGATCCTTCTCGTCGAGGACGAAGAAGTGATCGCCCAAGTGGTGCGCGATTACCTGGTCAAGGCCGGCTACCAGGTGGAACAGGCCAGTGATGGTTTCACCGCATTGCACTTGGCCGGTTCCACACATCCGGACCTGATCATCCTGGACCGGATGCTGCCCGGCCTGGACGGCGCCGAGGTTTGCCGCCGGATCCGGCAGACCATGAGTATGCCGATCATCCTGCTGACCGCCTTGGGCACGGAAGACGATCGGATCCTCGGTTTGGAGATGGGCGCCGACGACTATGTGACCAAACCTTTCTCACCGCGCGAGTTGGTGCTCCGGGTCAATTCGGTGCTGCGCCGCAGCGTCAAGGAATTCACCCCGGAACCGATCGTCGAGCTGGCCGGATTTTCCCTCAACCCGGCCTCCCGGGTGGTCAGTCTGGACGGCGTCGAACTGGCGTTGACCGCGCGGGAATTCGATTTGCTGGCCTTTTTCCTGCGCCGGCCGAACCAGGTTTTCAGCCGGGAGGATTTGATCCGCGCCGTCTGGGGCTGGGACTTCGGCGATCTGTCCACGGTGACCGTGCACGTGCGCCGATTGCGCGAAAAAATCGAGAAGAACCCGACCAAGCCGGTCTTCCTGCACACGGTTTGGGGTGTCGGGTACCGGTTCGACGCCCCGGGTGGCGGCAGCCAGTGAGGACCGGGGGAGCGCTGTGGCACTGAGCCAGTTTTTGACGATCTTCGGCTGGGTCCTGGGCTGGGCGCTGGCGATCGGTGCGATCACGCTGCTGTTGCTGCGGCTTTTGCGCCGGGCCTCGATCGTGCTGCAAGTGTGCCTGGTGGTCGTCGCCACAGTGGCGGTCCTGGTGGCCGGGATGGTCAGTGCGTCCAACGCGATGTACATTTCCGCGCAGAACCTGGAAATCATCTGGTACATCGTCGGCACCGCCTCGATCGTCGCGGTCGCGGTGGCCTCGGTGTTGGGACTCGGCCTGGCGCGTTACACGACGGGGTTGACCAATGCGGCGCATCGGATCGGGCTGGGCCAAACGGTTTCGCCGGAGCAGAACATGAGTTCCGAATTCAGCAGGCTGGCCCAGGAGCTGCAAGCCACCAGCGAGAAACTGGAGGCCTCCCGGCAGCGGGAAGCCGCGATGGAGGAGGCCCGGCGCGAGCTGGTCTCCTGGGTGTCGCACGATCTGCGCACTCCGCTGGCCAGCATGAAAGCGATGACCGAAGCCCTGGAAGACGGCGTGGTCACCGATGTTTCCGATTACCACCGGAAGATCATCGCGCAGGCCGACCAGATGGCGGTCCTGGTCAACGATCTGTTGGAACTGTCCAAGATCCAGTCGGGTTCGCTGGTGCTGCACACCGGGCCGATCGACCTCTACGACCTGGTTTCCGATGCGATCGCCGATCTGGCGCCGCTCGCCGCGGCCAAAGGCATCACGGTCCAAGGCGACGACGTCGGCTCCACCGTGGTCGATGCGGACAGCGCCTTGATCTCCCGGGTGATCCGGAACCTGATCGTCAATGCGATCAGCTACTCGCCGGAACGCAGCACCGTCCGGCTGGCCGCGTCCAGCGACGCCGGGGATGCGCTGATCCAGGTCAGCGACGAATGCGGCGGCATCGACGAAGCGGATCTGGACCGGCTTTTCGAGATGGGTTGGCGCAAGAGCACCGAGCGGTCCAGCTCGGCGTTCAGCGGAGCCGGCGTCGGTTTGAGCACGGTGGCCGGAATTCTGGCCGCGCATTCCGGAAGCGTCTCGGTGCAGAACACCGGCCATGGCTGCCGGTTCACCGTGCGGATCCCGAAAGCGATGCCGGAGTGAGCCGGCGGGTGCTCGACGGTTGGGCGTTCCTGTCCGGGGTGCTCGCGGTGGCTTTCGGGGTCCTGGCCGGCGAACTGCTGGCCGGCTGGCTGAGCCCCTCGGTTTCCCCGGTGAGCGCAGTCGGGTCGATGGTGATCGACGGATTGCCGCCGGGGGTCAAAGACCTGGCGATCTCGCTCTTCGGCACTGCGGACAAAGTCGTCTTCCTGCTGGTCATGGCCGTGGTCATCGGGGTTGCCGCCGGACTGGCCGGGGTGCTCGAAGCGCACCGGAAGAATGCCGGTTGGCTGCTGGTCGCGGGGTTCGGCCTGCTCGGCGCGGCTGCGGTCTTCGCCCGCGCGCAGGGGAGCACGGTCGCGCTGGCGCCGCCGGTTGTGGCAGCGCTGCTGTCCGTGGCCCTGCTGCGGATCGCGATCGCCCGCTTGCGCGATTGGCGGACGGCTCAGGCTGATCCGACGGTTTCGCTCGAGACCGGCCGACGGCGTTTCTTCCAAGTCCTCGGAGCAAGCGCGGCCGGGGCGCTGCTCACCGGTCTGGCAACCGGCGTGGTGCGCGGCTCGGTGGCCAGCTACCAGGCGGCCCGGGACAAATTGAAGCTCCCGGCACCGGCTGAGCCGGCCGTGCCGATCCCGGCTGCGGCCCAGCTCGAGGTGCCCGGTTTGCGTCCCCTGGTGATCCCGAACGACCAGTTCTACCGGATCGACACCGCGCTCGCGGTGCCGGTGATCAATCCGGACGACTGGCAGCTCAAAATCACCGGGATGGTGGATCGGGAGGTCAGCATCACCATGGCCGAGCTGTTGGCGCAGCCAATGATCGAGCGCTATGTGACGATCGCCTGCGTGTCCAACGAGGTCGGCGGCGATCTGATCGGCAACGCCCGTTGGCTTGGCTGGCCGGTCCGCGAATTCCTGGCCCGGGCCGGCGTGCAGCCGGGGGCGGACATGGTGCTTTCGCGTTCCCAGGACGGATTCACCGCGAGCACGCCGATCGAGGCGCTCACCGACGACCGGGACTCGATCATCGCGGTGGGCATGAACGGGCAGTTGCTGCCTCTGGAACACGGCTTCCCCGCCCGGCTGATCGTGCCCGGGCTGTACGGCTACGTCTCGGCGACCAAATGGCTCACCGAGCTGAAGGTGACCACCTTCCAAGCAGATCTGGCCTACTGGTCGACCCGGGGCTGGTCGGAACGGGGGCCGATCAAGCAGTCATCCCGGATCGACACGCCGCGTTCCGGAGCCGCGGTGTCCTCCGGGAAGCTCGTCCTGGCGGGCAGTGCCTGGGCGCAGACCACCGGGATTTCCGAGGTCCAGGTGCAGGTCGACGACGGCCAATGGCAGAGTGCCACGCTCGCGGCCGGGATTTCCAAGGACACCTGGGTGCAGTGGAGCGCCGCCGTGGAGGTCGCCCCGGGACAGCACCGGGTGCAGGTCCGATCGGTCGACGCCGTCGGGCAGCCGCAGCGCGCTGAGTATGCGGCGCCGGCTCCGGACGGCTCCAGCGGTTACCACGCGATCCGGATCAACGCGCAATAGCGGTAGTGGCGCTGCTCGGCGTCGGTCAGTCGCGCAGCGGCGCTTGCGCGAATTCGGCCATCCCGGACTCGAAGTTCCAACGTTCCCGCCAACCTAGCTCGGCTCTGATCCGCGCGGAGCTGGCCGTGATGTGCCGGACGTCGCCGAGCCGGAATTCACCGGTGCGCACCGGCGCTGGGCCGGCGCAGGCCGCGGCCAGCGCGGCAGCCAGATCACCGACCGTATGGACTTGTGCCGAGCCGACGTTGTAAGCCCGGAAGGCGGTGTCCGGCAGCACCGCGCTGCCCCGTTGGGTTTCGCGCAGCGCAGCGAGGTTCGCGCTGGCGATGTCGTCCACATGGATGAAGCTGCGCCGCTGCGCACCGTCTTCGAACAGCTTCGGGGCTTCGCCCCGGGACAGTGCCGAACGGAAGATGCTCGCCACCCCGGCGTACGGGGTGTTCCGCGGCATGCCCGGTCCGTACACATTGTGATAACGCAGTGCGATCGCCCGGCCGCCGGATTCCCGGGCCCAGTTGGCGGCCAGATGTTCCTGGGCGAGCTTGGAGGTGGCGTAGACGTTCCGGGGATCCAGCACGGCGTCCTCGGCCACCAGATCCGGGGCCAGCAGTTCGCCGGTTTCCGGGTGCCGCGGATCGAAGACCCCGTCGCGCAGATCCTGCAGCGACCGCGGGCCGGGGCGGACCAGGTTCCCGGAACCGTCCCGGTAGGCGCCCTCGCCGTAAACCACCATCGACGAGGCCAGGACCAGGCTGGCCACACCGGCCCGGTCCATCGCGGCCAACAGCACCGCAGTCCCTTGCACATTGGCGGCGACGTAGTCCGGAGCATCCTGGAAATCAACGCCCAGACCTACCTTGGCTGCTTGGTGGGACACCGCATCGATGCCCTGCAACGCCCGGGCCGCGGTGTCCGGATCGGCCACCGACCCGGAGACCAGTTCGACGCCGTCGGGCAGCGCCGGGGCATTCCGGTGCACTGCCGGGTCCAGCGAGTCCAACACCCGGACCTGCCAGCCTTGGGCCAAGGCCGCGGCCACCACGCGGGAACCGATGAATCCGGCGCCGCCGGTGACCAGCAGCCGCATCAATCCGCCTCCGGCGCCGACCGGCCGGAAACCACGACCGGTGCCGCTAGCACCGCCTGGACCGCTTCCGGGTCGATCCGCGGCTCCGGGCGGTAGCCGTCGTCGAGCTTGTCCAGGACCTGGGCCAGAACCGCGGCGACCCGGGATTGGGCGGCGCGCAGGCGGTGGAACACCAATTCCGCAGTGACCGGTTCGGAACCGTCGTGCCCGGTGTCCGAATCGGTGATGTACGCCAGGGTGGCGAAGCCCAGATTCAACTCGGCGGCGAGCACCGGCTCCGGGTACTGGGTCATGCTGACCAATTCCGCACCGGCCGAGGCGAGCCAATCGGATTCGGCCGGGCTGGTGAAGCGCGGTCCGTTGATCACGGCGACCACACCGCCGTCCTGGTGCGGTTCGGCCAAATCGCGGAGGCTAGCCAGGAGCGCTCCGCGCAGGTTTTCGCAATACGCCTCGGCGGCCGGAAGGTGCTGCACCCCGGCCGCGGTGCTGCCATCGTAGAAACTGTCCGCCCGGCCCCACGTGCGGTCGAAGAAATCGCTGACCACGGAAAAGCTGTCCCGGGGCTGGGTCGCCGCGAGCGAGCCGACTGCGGCCGAGGAAATCACAGCACGCACGCCCAGTGAAGCCAAGGCCCAGATGTTCGCGCGGTAGTTGATCTGCTGCGGCGGCACTTTGTGCCCACCGCCGTGCCGGGGCAGGAAGGCCACCACCCGGCCGTTGAGCTCGGCAACCGTCACCGGCGCCGAAGTGGCCCCGAACGGCGTGTCCACCCATTGCGTGCGCAGGGTCCGGCTGCCGGGCAGCTGGTACATGCCGCTGCCGCCGATGATGCCGACCAGGGGCCGGGCTCCGTGGTCGGCGGTGCCGCCGAGTTGCGTGTCCATTCCCCCATTGTGCCAAGCGGAACCGGTGGATCCGGAGCGGAGGGCTTACGGATTGATGACGAGGCGGCGCACCGCCGGGCTGATCCGCGAGCGGCTGCGAGAATGGTCGGTATGCGGACGGTAACCGAACACCAAACGGCTGTGGCCGAACTCCTCCGGCCCCGCTTCGAAAAGCGCGGAGCCGAGTCGGTTCCGTTGCCGCAGGCACTGCACCGTTTGCTCGAGGAAGACCTCCGGGCACCGGTCGCACTGCCGCCGTTCGACAATTCGCAGATGGACGGATACGCCGTCCGCTCCGCGGAGTCCGGTGCCCGGTTGCCAGCACTGGCTGCGATAGCCGCCGGGCAGCAGGCGGCTCCGCTGCCGCCGGGCCGGACCGTGCCGATCATGACCGGCGCGATGCTGCCGGCCGGAGCGGACGCGGTGGTGCCAGTGGAAGCGGCGCAGCCGGCCCGATTCGTCGCGGCCGGGGAATCCGTACTGCTGCCGGAGGCTCCGGCGGGGCAATTCGTGCGCCGCGCCGGCAGCGACATCGCCATCGGTGCGCTCGCCGTGGCTGCCGGAACCAGATTGGGCCCGGCGCAGTTGGGGCTCCTGGGTGCGCTCGGGCTGGGCAGCGTGCCGGTGCTGCGCCGGATCACAGTGGCCGTGCTCAGCACCGGCGACGAACTGGCCGCGCCGGGGGAGCCGCTGCTGCCGGGCCGGATCTACGACGCCAACAGCACCTTGCTCGGGTCTGCGCTGAGCGAAGCCGGGGCAACCGCGGTGCTGCTGCCGACGCTACCGGACGACCCGGCCGGCCTCGACGCCGTGCTGGACGGATTGACCGGCGTCGACCTGCTGATCAGCACCGGCGGGATCAGCCAGGGGGCCTTCGAAGTGGTCAAACAAGGTTTGGCCGGGATGGTGGAATTCCACCAGGTGGCGATGCAGCCCGGCGGCCCGCAGGCGATCGGCTCGGTACGGATCGGACCGCCGGGCGAAGAACGGACGATCCCGTTCCTGGGCTTCCCCGGCAACCCGGTGAGCACTTTGGTCTCCTTCGAAATGTTCCTGCGCCCGCTGTTGGCCGGACCGCGGAACCGGCTCCGTGCCCGGCTCAGCGCCGATGCCGCGAGCCCGCCGGGCAAACACCAGATCCGGCGCGGCCTGTTCGCCCAGGGAACCGTGCAGTTGCTGGGCGGCCCGGGCTCGCATTTGCTGCATGCCATGGCGCAAGCCAATGCATTGGTGCATTTGCCGCTGGGGGTGGCGGAGCTGGCCGCCGGCGAAGAAGTGGAAGTATGGCTGTTATGAAACTTTCGCATCTGAATGCCGCCGGCGAAGCGCAGATGGTCGACGTCTCCGGGAAACCCGAGACCACCCGGGAGGCCACCGCGCAGGCGGTGCTCCGCAGCACCGAACAGGTGGTCGCACTGATCAGCGACGGAGGGCTGCCGAAAGGCGACGCGATGGCGGTGGCGAGGGTGGCCGGGATCATGGCCGCGAAGAAGACCCCGGAGTTGATTCCGCTATGCCATCCGTTGCCGTTGAGCAAGGTGACGATCGGCTTCGAACTCGATGGCGACCGGGTGCGGATCCTGGCCACAGTGCGCACCCGGGGCGTCACCGGGGTCGAAATGGAGGCGCTGACCGCGGCCAGTGTGGCCGCTTTGACGCTCTACGACATGATCAAAGCGGTGGACAAAGCGGCCGTGCTCGGGGAGATCAAGCTGCTCGCCAAATCCGGTGGCAAAAGCGGGGACTACCGGGCGGCGGAAGCATGACCGCGGAGTCCAGGCGGGCCGGAATCGTGGTGGCATCCACCCGTGCCGCGCGCGGGGAACGCGCGGACGCGAGCGCGCCGTTGCTGCAGAATTGGCTGGCGGACCGCGGCTTCACGGTGTTGCCGCCGGCGATTGCCGCGGACGGCGAACCGACCCGGGCCGCGATGCTGCAACTGCTCGGGCAGGGGGTGGACCTGCTGCTGACCACGGGCGGGACCGGGCTGACGCCGGACGACCGGACCCCGGAGATGACCAAGCCGCTGTTGCAACTGGAGATCCCGGGGTTGATGGAGGCGATCCGTGCCGCGGGCCTGCGGAACACGCCGATGGCGGCACTCAGCCGGGGCTATGCCGGGATCGCGCAGGGGGCGTTATTGCTGAACTTGCCCGGATCGGCCGGCGGGATCCAGGACGGACTAGCCGTTCTGGATCCGATCCTGGACCATTTGCTGGCACAACTGGGAGGCAGCCATGAACACTGATCGATCCGGACTTCCGGAGACCGGCGATCGGCCCGCGGTGCCGGCCGACCCCGCCGGCCACGTGGTTTTCGCCGCTTTGTCCGCCGGCCCGATCGGCCTGCCGGAAGCCTTGCTCGCGGTCGAATCCCCGCAGTGCGGTGCTGTGGTGGGCTTTTCCGGCGTGGTGCGCGATCACGACGGCGGACGGACGGTCAGCGCCTTGAGCTACAGTGCGCATCCCAGTGCGGAGCAGGTTTTCGGTGCGGTGCTGGCCCGGGTGGCGCAGGAGTTCCCGGGGACCAGGTTGTGGGCCCAGCACCGGGTCGGCGAGCTGCAGATCGGTGATCCGGCCTTGGTCTGCGCAGTCGCGGCTGCGCACCGGGGCCTGGCCTTCGCGGCCTGCAGCGCCTTGGTGGACCGGATCAAAGCCGAGGTGCCGATCTGGAAAGAACAGTTCTTCGCCGACGGCGGGGCGGAATGGGTCGGCGCCGGCTCGGCCGCGGATTCTGTTCCGCCGGAGCCGTCCCAGTAGGCTGGTCGGGGGAGGCAGGAAGCATGACGGAAAATTTGCGCGTTGCGGTGATCGGGGCCAATGGCCGGATGGGCGCGGCTGCGGTGGCCGCGATCGGCCGGGCCGATGGCTTGGAATTGGTGGCGGCCTTGGGCCGCTCCGATCCGCTCGAGCGTCTGCTGGAGACCCGGGCGCAGGTGGTCGTCGAACTGACCGTGCCGGACTCCTCGGAGCAGAACGTCCGGTTCGCGGTGCAGCACGGATTGCACGCGGTGGTGGGCACCACCGGTTGGGACGCCGGGAAACGGTCCGCTCTGGCCGGGCTGCTCGCCCAGAATCCGGGAGTGGGTGTGCTGATCGCGCCGAATTTCGCCCTCGGCTCGGTGCTGGCCACCCGGTTCGCGGCACAGGCCGCACGCTATTTCGATTCGGTCGAGATCATCGAACTGCACCATCCGCACAAAGTCGATGCCCCCTCGGGGACCGCGATCCGCACCGCACAGCTGATCGCACAGGCCCGGGCAGGTCTGCCACCGGCTCCGGATGCGACCGAGCAGGCGATGCCCGGCGCCCGCGGCGCCGTCGTCGACGAGGTGCCGGTGCATTCGGTCCGCTTGGCCGGGCTGACCGCGCATCAAGAAGTACTGTTGGGCTCCGCCGGCGAGCAGTTGAGCATCCGGCATGATTCATTCGGCCAGGATTCCTTCATGCCCGGAGTGCTGTTGGGCGTGCGCAAGGTCGCTTCGGTTCCCGGATTGACCTACGGGCTGGACGGCTATTTGGAGTTGGATTCGTGAAAACCAAGATTTGGGTAGGCCTGATCTGCCTGTTGCTGATCGGCTACATGGTGGTGCTGCTGCAGCGTGCGGTGCTGCTCATCGTGGACGACAACTGGATTGCCAAGGTGCTCGGCGTGGCGCTGATCCTGCTTCCGCCGATCGGTGCCTGGGCCCTGGTCCGGGAATTGTTGTTCGGCTCCCGGATGCAGAAGCTGGCCAAGATCCTGGAGGCCGAAGGCGGACTCCCGGTGGACGATCTGCCCCGGACGCCGGGCGGCCGCATCGTCCGCGAGGCAGCCGATGCGGAGTTCGTGAAATACCAGCGTGAGGCCGAAGCCGCCCCGGACGACTGGCGGTCCTGGTTCCGGCTTTCCTGCGCCTACGATGCCGCCGGCGATCGGAAACGTGCGCGCTCCTCGATGCGCGACGCGATCGCGATGTTCCGCAGCAGCCCAGTTCCGCAGTGATCCCGTTCCGCGCTGAAGCCACGAACCCCCAGGACGGCGTGCCGATCGCCTGGGATTCGGTGGGCGCGACCGATCGGGAGACCGTGCTGCTGGTGCACGGCAGCGCGCTCTCCAAGGCGATTTGGCGGGGCATGGGCTATGTCGCGGCGCTCACGGAACAGTACCGCGTGGTCAGCATGGACCTGCGCGGGCACGGGCGCAGCGGCAAGCCGCATGATCGTGCCGATTACCGGCTCGACCGGGTGCTCGCGGACGTGCTGGCGGTTTTGGACGCCGCAGGCGTGCGGCAGGCGCACTATCTCGGCTATTCCTTCGGCGCCCGGCTGGGCTTCGGCCTCGGCAGCGTGGCGCCGGAGCGGATGGCCTCCTTCGTTTCACTGGCCGGAAGCTACCGGATCACCCCCGGATCGATCGCCGAATTGTTCTTCCCGGGTTACGACGCGGCCTTGGCCTCCGGTGGCATGGACGGGTTCATCGCCGGCTGGGAAGGCCGCACCGGGCGTCCGGTGGATCCGGTGACCCGGATGGCGTTCAAAGCCAATGATCCGCTCGCCTTGCGTGCCTATTTCGCGCAGACCGAAGCCGGGGAAGGAGTTCCGGAGTCGACGTTGCGCGAATTCCCGGTGCCGGCGTTGCTGCTGGCCGGTACCCGGGACACCCGGAGGTTGGCCGATTCCCGCCGGGCCGCCGAACTGATGCCGCACGCGCGGCTGGTGGAACTTCCCGGCCGGAACCACGGCGACACCCTGGTCCCGGCGGCGCCGGTGCTCGCCGAAATACTGCCCTTCATTGCGGCCCATCCGGTGCGTCCGGAGCCGCCGACTCCCGGACTGCCAGCTCCTTGAGCAGGACCGGCACCAAGAACTTCGCGGTGCGCCGGTATCCGGTCCCGGACGGGTGGAACCGGTCCACGGAGAACATTTCTTCCGGATGGTCCCGGAACAGCGGGCCGGCCAATCGCCCCAGCAGCACGTATTTGACGCCGGCCGATTCGGCCGCCTGGGCTTGCGCGGCGGCCATTCGTTTGGAAGCGACCCGGACCACGGAGCGCAGGGGCTGGGGCACCGGCCGCAGCGTGCCCAGATCCGGGCAGGTGCCGACGACTACCCGCGCACCCAAGGCCTGCAGCCGGACGATCGCCTCGCTCAGATGCGGGACCGCCTGGGCCGGGCTGATCCGGTGCGTGACGTCGTTCCCGCCGACGACGATCACCGCCAGATCCGGCCGGTAGCCTTCCGGAAGCCCGTCGATCTGGTTTTCCAAGGCACTTGATTCGCTGCCGACCACCGCCGCGGTGCGCAGGTTCACCGCACGGCCGGTCTTTTTCGCCAACTCCCGCGCGATCCGGGCCCCCAAGGTGTCCTTCGGCCGTTCCGCACCCAGCCCGGCCGCGATCGAGTCGCCCAGGATCAGCAGCCGTACCGGGTTTCCGAGCTTCTTCTTGTAGGTCTTGTCCGCATTGAGCGCGATTTCACCGAGCGGCTTGCCGATCCGGCGTCGGGCCATTCGGCCTTGCGCTTTGAACAGGTAGAAGGCTGCGGCGCCGGCCGCCGTGGCGGTGCCTGCCGTTGCGGCCGCGCCGATGCCCACGGTGCGCACGAGCCGGGGCCATCGTTTCGGCGCCCCGGCGGGGTTCGGCTGCGCCGGGGTCTGTGGCTGGAGTGGGCTCACGCTGCCAGTGTAACGGGAGCGGCTGTGTTACCGGGTGGGGCTAATAGGTGGCGTTGTGCGCGCAGTGCCGGGGACCGGTGCGACTGGCCCCGGCGGTTTCTGGACGGCAGCTGGCAATTGCCGGCCACCCCTTGCGCCGGGCCGGGCAGCGGAGTACATCTTGAGGTATTGCTGTTTCACCGTGATGAGCAAGGAGAAGCGCCTGTGCCGAAGCGAATTTGGCCGGCGAACACCGCCGCAGTGGGCGTTCTGGTCTGCCTCGGATTGGGTACCCCGGCCATGATGGCGCTCAGCGCGCCCGCACAGCCGGCTCCTGCCCCGGTCGCCGCGCTCGCTTCCGGAACCGGTCCGGCCGGGTCGCTTCCTGCCGGGTACGACGATTTGGACGACGTCCGGCAGTGGCGCCAAGAACGGCAGACGGCGCGTCAGCTCGCCGATCTGGTCGCGGCGAATGCCCAGCCGCTGACCGCGGCGATGACCGTGGTGGCGAGTTTCGTGGTCACCGAGCACAGTCAGCCGTTGTTGCCGGTCGATCCGGAATGGCTGGCCCGTACCGCGCAGCAGACCGGGATCCCCAGCCGGGCGTTGCAGGCCTATCAGGGCGCGGCCTTGTCCATGGCCCGGAGCAACCCCGGCTGCCAACTGGGCTGGGTGACGTTGGCCGGGGTCGGCAGCGTCGAATCCAACCACGGCCGGTATTCCGGAGCCAGCATCGGGCCGGACGGCAATGTCAGCGGCGCGATCCTGGGGCCGGTGCTCGACGGCAACGGGTTCGCCGGGATTCCGGATACCGACGGCGGGCTCTACGACGGCGACAAACAATGGGACCGTGCAGTGGGGCCGATGCAGTTCATCCCGTCCACCTGGGCCCGGTGGGGCACCGATGCCAACGGCGACGGCAAGGCGGATCCGTCGAACATCGACGATGCCGCGATGAGCGCGGCGCGTTACCTGTGCGCCAGCGGCGGGTCGTTGGCCAGCCCGGAAGGTTGGATGCGGGCGATCCTCTCCTACAACCACTCGGTCGATTACACGCGCAGCGTCCGGGCCGCGGCCGACGGTTATGCGGCGGCGACCGGCGCCGATCCGATCCCGACGGAACCGCCGTTGAGCGATCAGGACAAGCAGGACCAGGGCCGCGACAAAGACGCGAAGCAACCCGATCCGAAGCCGGAGCAGCCGACGACGCCGCCGGTTACTCCGCCGACGACGTCGCCGGTTACTCCGCCGACGACCTCGCCGACGACGCCGCCGGTTACTCCGCCGACGACCCCGCCGACCACCGAGCCGCCGACAACCCCGCCGAGCACGCCGTCGACCCCTCCGGCGACCGGGCAGCCGGGCCCGGAACCCAGTGTGCCGAAATCCAACCCGGGTGCCGATCAGGGTCTCCCGGCGCCGTCGTCGGCTACCTCCTGAACCAAAGCCAGTACCGCCATCATTGAACGAATTCCAGTTCGAGCGGGTAACGTTTTACTTATGGCAGACCAGTCCCGCAATTACCCGTTCGGCACCCTCCTCACCGCGATGGTGACTCCGTTCACCGCCGATGGCCAGGTGGACTTGGACCAGGCGGCGGCGCTCGCGGTGAAGCTGGTCGACGACGGCTGCGACGGCCTGGTGGTCACCGGCACCACAGGTGAGACTTCGACGCTGACCGATGCGGAAAACCTCGCGATGTTCCAAGCGGTCAAGGACGCTGTGGGCGACCGGGCCGCGATCCTGGCCGGCACCGGAACCAACGACACGGCGCACTCGATTGCGCTGTCGCAGAAGGCGCAGGCGCTCGGTGTGGACGGGTTGCTGATCGTGACCCCCTACTACAACAAACCGAGCCAGGCCGGCGTCCGGGCGCACTTCGAAGCGATCGCCGATGCCACCGAACTGCCGATCATGGTTTACGACATTCCCGGTCGCACCGGGATCCCGATCGCCACTGAGACCATCCTCCAGTTGGCGGAGCACCCCCGGATCACCGCGCTCAAGGACGCCAAAGCGGACTTCGGCGCGGTCACCCGGGTGCTCGCCGGCAGCGACCTCGACGTGTATTCCGGCGATGACGGGCTGACCTTGCCATGGATGGCCGCCGGCGCCGTCGGCGTGGTCAGCGTGACGGCGCATGTGGCGACCCGAAAATTCCGGGCACTGGTCGATGCTGCCCTGGCCGGCGATTTCGGCACGGCGCGCGCGCTGCATTTCGAATTGGATCCGGTGATCCGCGCGGTGATGACGCATGTCCAGGGCGCGGTCGCGGCCAAACAAGTTCTGACGTGGCAGGGAGTACTGCCCAACCCAGCGGTGCGATTGCCGTTGGTGCAACCGAGCGGGTCTGAACTCGCTCCTATCGTGGCCGACCTACGGGAGGCCGGAATGGAATTCGACATCAATATTTTGGACAGCACAGTATGACCCAAGTAGCCCAACCAGGACTGCGTACGCCGCCCGCGCTCAAAGAAGGAACCTTGCGGATCGTACCGCTGGGCGGGCTCGGCGAGATCGGCCGGAACATGGCCGTCTTCGAAATCAACGGGAAACTGCTCATCGTCGACTGCGGGGTGCTCTTCCCGGAGGAGACGCAGCCTGGAGTCGATCTGATCCTGCCGGATTTCTCTTACATCGAGGACCGGTTGGACGACGTCGTGGCGGTGGTGCTCACGCACGGCCACGAGGACCACATCGGGGCGGTGCCGTACTTGCTGCGGTTGCGCAACGACATCCCGCTGATCGGTTCGCAGCTGACCTTGGCCTTGATCGAGGCGAAGCTGCAGGAGCATCGGATCAAGCCGTACACCATGGCGGTGACTGAGGGCCAGGTGGAGCAATTCGGCCCCTTCGAATGCGAATTCGTCGCGGTGAACCACTCGATTCCGGACGCGCTCGCGGTATTCATCCGTACTGCCGGCGGGAACGTCCTGCACACCGGCGACTTCAAGATGGACCAGTTGCCCTTGGACGGCCGGATCACCGACCTGCGCGCCTTCGCCCGATTGGGCGAAGAAGGCGTGGACTTGTTCATGGCCGATTCGACCAATGCCGATGTGCCCGGGTTCACCACTGCGGAGCGCGAGATCGGCCCAGTGCTGGATTCGCTCTTCGGCCAGGCCGAGAAGCGGATCATCGTGGCGTCCTTCTCCTCGCATGTGCACCGGGTACAGCAAGTGCTCAATGCGGCGGCGCTGCACGGCCGGAAAGTCGCCTTCGTCGGCCGGTCCATGGTGCGGAACATGGGCATCGCCGCGCAATTGGGTTACCTCAATGTGCCGGACAACATCCTGGTCGACATGAAGAACATCGACAACATGCCGGACTCCAAGGTCGTGTTGATGAGCACCGGCTCGCAGGGCGAGCCGATGGCCGCGCTGTCCCGGATGGCGAACGGGGACCACCGGATCCAAGTGGGCCAGGGCGATACCGTGATCCTGGCTTCCTCGCTGATCCCGGGGAATGAGAACGCGGTGTTCCGGGTGATCAACGGACTGCTCAAGCTCGGCGCGGACGTGATCCACAAAGGCAGTGCGAAGGTGCACGTCTCCGGCCACGCTGCGGCGGGGGAGCTGCTGTACTGCTACAACATCATCAAGCCGCGCAACGCGATGCCGGTGCACGGCGAGACCCGGCATTTGATCGCCAACGGCAAAATCGCGCAGTCCGCCGGCGTGCCGGCCGAGAACGTCCTGCTGACCGACGGCGGAACCGTGGTGGACCTCAAAGACCACGTGGCGCGGATCGTCGGCCAGGTGGAATGCGGCTTCGTCTACGTGGATGGATCCAGCGTCGGCGAAGTCACCGAAACCGATTTGAAGGACCGGCGGATCCTGGGCGACGAGGGTTTCATCTCGATTGTCACCGTGGTGAACCGGACCACTGGAAAAATCGTCTCCGGGCCGGAAATCCACGCCCGGGGCGTGGCCGAAGAGGATTCGGTGTTCGACGAGATCATCCCGAAGATCAACGCCGCGCTCGAGGAAGCCGTGATGGCTTCCAAGGACCACACCGCCTATCAGTTGCAGCAAGTGGTGCGCCGCGTCGTGGGGACCTGGGTCAACCGGAAACTGCGCCGCCGCCCGATGATCATCCCGGTGGTGCTGGAGGCTTAGACTCCTAGCCCGACCGAGTACCGGAAGGTGCGCCGGACCTCCGGGTCCGGGGCACCTTCCGTTTTTGCTTCGGGTTCGCTCAGGCGGCGGCGAGGTCCTTGGCCAGTCCGGCGACGAGTTCGGCCACCGCGGCTTTTCGCATCCGCCGGTAGTTGCGGGTGAACGGTATGAACTTCCAGCTCACGATGGTCGCTTCGCCGCCAGGTTCGACACGGCGGAAGCTGATCCGGAATCCCCACTGCTCGCCCCAGAACGGATGCTGCGACTTGCCCCAGAACGGATTGCCGGTAAGGACTCGTTCGAGCGAAATCTCGGCATTGGCGCGGCTCCCGGATCGCAGGCTTTGCGGGCCCGGTGCGCCAGGCAGCTTGACGAAAAGCTCCAGCCGTTCGTCGTCCCAGGCCAGGATCGGGGCGCCGGCCATACCGGTTTTGTACTTTTCGCCGAAGGGCGAGATCGCGTAGACCAGAGGCGTCAGATCCTGTTCCTGGTATCCCTTGGCCACGGCGAGGGCGATGATTTTTTCGGTCTCCACACTGGCCTTGGCATTGAGCCGTTTGACCACGAGCGCCACAATAGCCGCAAGAACGAGCAGAATGGGGGTGATCATTGCGGCCAGCGGCAGCCAATTGTCTGCCCAGAGCGGATTGGTCGTGGCGGTGACGTAGAGCTGCCAGACGAGGCTCCCCATGAGCAGGATGTACAGAAAAATCCTGAAAAACCGCCAGAACCGCAAGTGTTTCATCGATTCTCCTGGTCGGCATTTTGGCGAAGCTCAGTTGCCAGGCCATCGGTGCCGGAACCCGTCAGCTCGGCGAAGAGTTCCGCGACCGCGGCTTTCCGCATCATCGACCAGGGGCCGCGCGGAAAAGGGACGAACTTCCAGGTCTGAGTAGTCCCATCCTGAGTGGGGACGGCCCGGCGGAACGTGATCTGAATGCCCCAGTGTTCGCCGCCGATCGGATGGACCAGAGCGATTCGGCGCAGTTCGATGCTGCTGCCGGAACGGACGCCGGAGAGCGCCCGGTAGGGAGCCTTTGCCCCTGGCGGATTGACGAAGAGTTCAACTCTGTCTGCATCCCAGGCCAAGACCGGTGCGCCGGCGGTACGGGCTTGGAATCGTTCCGAGCTCGGCGAGCGTGCGGAAAATGCGTAGGACAGCGGAATGATGTTCTGTTCTCGGTATCCCTGGTCCAAGGCGACTTGGATGGTCTTCGCCGTATTTTTGTGCGCCTCGATACGCCATAGCCGGAACAGGATCAGTACGACTCCGAGAAACAGCACGAAGACCCCGATGCCGAGCAGCACGATCAATAGCCAATCGCCGTCTTGGGCAAGCCTTCGCGTCGGAGTGAATCCAAGCTGCCAGATGAAATTCGCCAGATTGATGACACCGAGGGTAAAGAGGACGCCGAAGAGCAGGTACCTGAAATAGCGCCAGAACGATGCCCGCTCCATTAATCCTCCTGATTTAGATTCAAAAGGAGTCTAACCAAAGAGGCCGTGACGACAAAGGCCTACCGCAATCCGGCCGCCCGCAGCAGCGCCGTCGTGATCGCCGCCAGCAGCACGGACAGGATCAGCGGAACTTTGAACCAGCTCGCCAGGCCGCCCGCCAGTACACCAACGGGCAGTGCGAAACCGGCGAAATGCGTTCCGGAGAACAGTGCGCTGCTGACCGCGACGGCGGCCAGCAACACGACGGTGCCGCGCTCCACGAGTGACTGGACACCGGGGGAGAAGTCCAGGCTGGCACGGAGGAACACCCCGCCGCTGCGCAAAGCGTAATTCGCCAGGCCGAAGCTCACGATGGCGATGAAGACAGCATTGGGATTCACGCTATGCTCCGTCTCGGCAGTACCAGCAGCAAGGCGCTCAGGGCGAGCAGCGGAGCCAGTCCGGCGGGCAGGAACGGCGTCGCCGCCAAGCTGAGCGCGGCGCCCGCGGCGGCGGCCAGGATGGTCCGCCGTTCGCGCATCGCGGGCAGGACCAAAGCAAGCAGCACGGCTGGAAACACGGCATCCAGGCCGAGCGATTCGGGTCGCTGCACGATCTGGCCCAGACTCGCCCCGAGCAGCGCGCCGAGCGGCCAACACAGCAGGATGCCCAAGCCGCAAAGCCAGAAAGCTGCACGTTTGCGGCGCAGCCCGATTTGGCTTTTGGCCACCGCCACGGATTCGTCGTTGACCAGATGCGCGCCGAAAAATTTCCGCCAGCCCGGCCGCAGGAACTCGCCGGCGCTCACGCCGTAGACGAAGTTCCGCAGATTCACCAGCAAGCCGGCGACGACGGCGGCCAGCAGATTTCCGCTGGCTGCCGCAATGCCGACGAAGAGGAACTCCGACGATGAGCCCAGGACCAGAATGGCCAGGGCCAGAATCTGCCAGAGCGGAAAGCCGGCAGCCGTGGCGGTCACGCCATAAGACACGCCGACTATCCCGACGGACAAAGAAATGAGCGCTATCGACCGTATCGTAGAACGATCGAGTGTTCTCCATATCGAACGCATGTGTTCTACTGTGGAGGAGGGAGTCGTTGTTCGTCAAGGCGAACGATCATACGAAAAGGAGAACGTTTGTCGCTGAACACGCCAAGAGAGCTGGTGGCCTCCGGGTTGAAGCGGGAGCGGGCCAAAGCTGGCTTGAGCCTTTCCGAGACGGCCCGGCGGGCTGGCATCGCCAAGTCGACGCTTTCCCAGCTCGAATCCGGCGAAGGCAATCCCGGCGTCGAAACGCTGTGGGCGATCTGCACTGCCTTGGAGATCCCGTTTTCCCGTCTGGTCGATCCGCCGCAGGTGCGCAGCCAGGTGGTCCGGGCGGGGCAAGGGGCGCGGTTCGCGGCCGAAGGCGCAGACTACGTGGCGACATTGCTCGCGGTCTGCCCGCCGCACGCCCGACGGGATATTTTCCTGATCGTCGCCGAACCCGGCAGCGCCAAGGCTTCGGACCTGCACCCGGCCGGAACCGTGGAGCATGTGGTGATCAGCTCGGGCTCGGCGCTGGTCGGCCCGGCCGGGGCCCCGGTGGAATTGCACCCCGGGGACTACATTTCCTACCCGGGGGATGCACCGCACGTCTTCCAAGCCTTGGTGCCGGGAACCTCGGCCGTGCTGATTTCGGAATCGGTTTAGGCCGGTGGTGGCTGGATTCCGGCAAGCTTTTGGCCCGTAAATCCCGGGATAGTGCTAGCAATAGCAGTACCGTGAAGATATGGCGACTCGAACTTCCCCCGTGCGCCCGTCAACTGGTCGTGCCCCGAGCAAGGCGAAAACACCGGCTGGCGGCACCCGCGCGCGGTCCCAAGCACCCGAACCCGAGATCAAACCCGTCTGGCCGGTACGCGCCGCCGTCGGGCTCTGGCAAGGGCTGGGGCACCTGGTCGGCGGCGGCGTGCGCCGGATCGGCCACGATGTTTCGGACCTGGAGCCGGAAAGCCGGCGCGACGGCAGTGCCTTGCTGCTCCTGCTCTTGGCCGTGGGCATCGCCACGTTCGAATGGTGGGGCTTGAAAGGCTGGTTCGCGGACGGCGTGCACGGCGTGGTTGCTGGCAGCATCGGTTGGATGGGCTTGCTGCTGCCCCTGATGCTGTTCATCGGCGCGATCCGGCAGTTCCGGTACCCGCAGAACGTGCGGTCGAACAACCGGGTGGCGATCGGCTTCACCGTGATGACCGTCGCCGGGGCCGCGATCGCGCACATCGTCGGTGGGCAGCCTTCGTTGGCCAGCGGCTTCGACGGGGTCAGCCAAGCCGGCGGAACCATCGGCTTCCTGGCCGCTGCGCCGTTTTCGGCGTTGAACGTGTGGCTCGCTGTGCTGATCTACGCCTTGTTCGCGTTCGTCAGTGTCCTGATTGTCACGGCGACGCCGTTCCGGGCGATCCCGTCCCGGCTCGGCCAGCTTTACGAGCACTTGATGGGCCAGGACCCGCACGAAAAGACCTCGGACAACGGCCATGACCAGAGCTACCTCTACGACCGCGACGGGGCCGAGCCGAAGCCGAAGCGCGAGAAGAAGCCGTTGTTCGGGCGGAAGAAATCCGACGCTGAAGAAACCTCGGTGTTGGACCGGTTCAACGGCGATGAAGCCTTCGAACACGCCCTGGTCGATGCCGATCCGGTGGACACTGCGCCGACCACGCCGTTGGTGCCCCCGGGAGTCCGGCGACCCACCAAGGCGGAAATCGCCACGGAGAAGCTCAAGGCTTCCCAGGGTTTGGCCGCCGAGCCGGTGACCGAAGCCTTGGCCACCTTGCCTCCGGTCCCCACGGTCAACCCCACGGTCGCGGTCAACAAACTCGTGCCGCAGGTTCCCAATACCCCGATTCCGCAACGTTCCGAGCAGTTGAGCCTGGCCGGCGACGTCACCTACACGCTGCCGGATTCGGAGTTTCTGGCCCCGGGCACGCTGCCCAAGGAACGTACCGAGGCCAACGACGCGGTGGTTGCCGCCCTGACCAATGTGCTCACCCAATTCGGCGTGGACGCCCAGGTCACCGGGTTCTCCCGCGGCCCGACCGTGACCAGGTATGAGATCGAGCTCGGCGCCGGAACCAAGGTGGAGCGGGTCACCGCGCTGTCCAAGAACATCTCCTACGCCGTGGCCAGCGCCGATGTGCGGATCCTTTCGCCAATCCCGGGCAAGTCTGCGATCGGCATCGAAATCCCGAACACCGACCGCGAGACGGTCTCCCTGGGCGATGTGCTGCGAAGCCAGAACGCGCGGCGCACCGATCACCCGATGGTGATGGGCGTGGGCAAAGACGTCGAGGGCGGCTTCGTGGTCGCGAACCTCGCCAAGATGCCGCACTTGCTGGTGGCCGGCGCCACCGGTGCCGGCAAGTCGTCCTTCGTGAACTCGATGATCACCTCGATCCTGATGCGTTCCACCCCGGACGAGGTGCGGATGGTCATGGTGGACCCGAAGCGCGTGGAGCTCACCGCCTACGAAGGCGTGCCGCACCTGATCACCCCGATCATCACCAACCCGAAGAAGGCCGCCGAGGCGCTGCAGTGGGTGGTCCGCGAAATGGACACCCGGTACGACGACCTTTCCAACTTCGGCTTCAAGCACATCGACGACTTCAACAAGGCGGTGCGGGCCGGCAAGGTGAAGCTGCCGCCGGATTCCAAGCGGATCCTCAAGCCGTACCCGTACCTGCTGGTGATCGTGGACGAGCTTGCCGATCTGATGATGGTGGCACCGCGCGACGTGGAAGATTCGATTGTCCGGATCACCCAGCTGGCCCGGGCCGCCGGCATCCACTTGGTGCTGGCCACGCAACGGCCTTCGGTCGACGTGGTCACCGGTTTGATCAAGGCGAACGTTCCTTCCCGGATGGCCTTCGCGACGTCGTCGGTCACCGACTCGCGGGTGGTCCTGGACCAGCCCGGCGCCGAGAAGCTCATCGGCCAAGGCGACGCGTTGTTCTTGCCGATGGGTGCTTCCAAAGCGATCCGCGTGCAGGGCGCTTGGGTGACCGAATCGGAAATCCACCAGGTGGTGGAGCATGTCAAGGGGCAGTTGCAGGCGGTGTACCGCGAGGACGTCGCGGTGGAAGCCCCGAAGAAGCAGATCGACGAGGAGATCGGCGACGACCTGGATGTACTGCTGCAGGCGACCGAGCTGGTAATCACGACGCAGTTCGGCTCGACGTCGATGCTGCAGCGCAAACTGCGCGTCGGCTTCGCCAAGGCGGGCCGGCTCATGGACCTGCTGGAGTCCCGCGGCGTGGTGGGGCCCTCCGAGGGCTCGAAGGCGCGCGATGTATTGGTCAAGCCGGACGATTTGGCGGCGACCTTGGCCGCGATCCGCGGCGACGGGCCGCCGGCCGGTTCGGCGGTGGACCCGACGGTCGCGGCACTGGCGGCCAATGCGAATGTGAATCAGGGATTCGCCGAGCCGGTGGATCTGGTCGCCCAGGATCTGGACAACCGGACGCAGGCGATCGACTACCACGACGGCGGCGACGACGAAAGCGGCGAAGACGCCTGGCAGCTGACCGGGCGCTGATCAGCGCTCATGCCGTAGCAGAGGCCTCCGGGAGATTGGACCGGACGCCTCTGCTACACGGTCAGCGTTTGCCCGTAGTGGGCTGCTGCCGGCCTTCCCTGCCGACGAAGCTGTCCATGGTGCCGTAGATGCCGAAGACCCGGTCCGCCATCAGGTCCCAAGCCCGGGTGGGCAGGGTGCCTTTGAGGATTTTGCCCAGTTGGGTGGTCCAGGGCATGATCACGAAGGGTTTCCCCGGCTTCATGTAGCGCCAGACTTTTGTCACCACTGCTTCTGGGGTGAGGATCGGGGTCATCAGGATTGTTTTGACGCCTTCGAACATTCCGGTGGCGATGTAGGTGGGGCAAACCGTCGTGACTTTGATATTGCCGTGCCCGGTTTTCAGCAATTCCAGCCGCAGTGAATCGCTCCAGCCCACCGCGGCCCATTTCGAGGCGGAATAGACGCTCATTTTGGGGTTGGAGACCAGACCGCCGGCGGAGGCGATGTTCACGATCCGGCGTTCGGTGCCGCCTTCCATCATGGCCGGCAGGAATGCCCTGGTGATGTGCATCGGGGCCAGCGCGTTGATCCGCATCACGAGTTCGATGTCCACCTCGTGATCGTGTTCCCAGAAGTACTTGCCGCGCACGATCCCGGCGTTGTTGATCAAGACATCCGGAACCCCGACGTCGGCCAGCACTTTCCCGGCCGCGTCCCGAATCGCCTCGAGCGAGCTGACGTCGACGGTGTAGCAATGCACATCGCAGTCCGGGAGTTCGGCGTCGGCCTTGGCCAGCAGATCTTCATTGATGTCCCAAAGAACGACGTGGGCCGCCCCGTCCTGGGCAGCGAGATCGGCATAGAGCCGGCCCATTCCCATCGCCGCACCGGTGATCAAGACGGTTTTTCCGCGCAGATCGATTTTGCTCATTTCTGATCCTCCTCCATTGCAGGAATCAACTTTCCCGGGTTCATGATGCCGGTCGGATCGAGTGCGGCTTTGATACTCCGCAAAACGTCCACCCCCAGAGGCCCGATTTCCGCCGCCAGGTAGGGCGCGTGGTCGGTCCCGATGGCGTGATGGTGGGTGATGGTGGCCCGTTCCTTCACGATGGCTTCGCTCGCCGCCGCCTTGATCCGCTGCAATTGCTGCAGCGGATCACTTTCCTGGCCGGCCAGGAAAGTGAAATACAACGACGCGCCGCCAGGATACACGTGCGAGACATGGGCTTGCGACCAGCCGGATTTCCCGCCGTCGGAAATCGCCCCCAGGATCGCCTGGTTCACCGCCTCGTGCAGGGCCGGCAGTCGGTCCCAGGACGTGGCGGTCTCCAAGGTCTCCACGAGCACGCCGATGTCCAGCAGCCGGTCCCGGAGGTAGGGCGCGCTGAAGCGGCCGTGTTCCCAGGAGGTCGCCGGGGCCGAGCTGAGGTACACCGCGCCGGCGGCGCGCAGCAGCTTCGCACACTGTCGGCGAGCCGCCGCGGTCGCGGCTTTTCCGCCTTCCCAGACGAAAAGGGCCAAAGCCGGCTGGGGCATGCCGCGCAGGGCCAAGTATTTGCGCAGCGCGGCGATTTTGGCTCCGCCGGCCAGCCGCAAGGTGGATTCGGTTTCCTCGCGGTCGCTGAGCCGGGCGACTGCCGGCAGTGGGATTCCGGCCTGCACGAGCGCGCGCAGCGCCTCGGTGCCGGATTCGAAATCGGCGAAGGCCCACGCACCATGGCGTTTGTGTTCCGGTTGCGGCACGATCGCCATCGTGGCCTTGGTGATCACGCCCAGAGTGCCTTCGGAGCCGACGACGATGCTGCGCAGGTCCGGACCGGCAGCGGTCGCCGGGGCGAAGCCGCCCAAATCCAGGGTGCCGCGCGGCGATTCCAAGCTCAGCCGGCGGACCAGCGCGTCGGAACGCCCGTAGCCGGTGGAGGCTTGACCGGCCGAGCGGGTGGCCAGGTATCCGCCGAGAGTGGCCTGTTGGTGGCTTTGCGGCAGGTGGCCGAGGGTGAATCCGTGCGCCGCGAGCGCCGCCTCGATTGCCGGGCCGCGGATTCCGGTTTGGAAAGTGGCCAGCCGGTTGACCGGATCCAGCTCGAGCAATTGCGCCATCCGGCCCAGATCCAGGGCGACGGCGGCAGTGAAGGTTTGGCCGTTCGGCGCGCTCCTGATCGGCTCCACGCCGCCGACGACGCTGGTGCCGCCGCCGAAGGGGGTGACCGCGATGTGCTCCCGGACGCAGATCTCCAGGATTTTCCGGATCTCCTGGTCCGAACCGGGGCTGAGCACCGCATCGGGGGCCGCCTGCGCGTTTCCGGTGCGCCGTCGATAGAGGTCCGGGGTGCTTTTGCCGCCGGCATGCAGCACCCGGTCCGCAGCGGCGGTTGACACGTGCTCCGCGCCCAAAGCGTCCCGGAACAGAGCCAGCCGGGACTCGTCCAGCGAACTTTCCGGCAGGCTCACCTGGTCCAGCCGCACCGGGAGGTGATCGCGGGCGACCGAGTCGAGTTCCAGCGCCGTACGCAGGAACGCCGTGGCGTGCCCCGGCAACTCAGCGGCCCGGGCCGGATTTCCCCATCCGTACCAAACGGATCTGCCAACGTCTTCCGTAATATCTGCTCCCACCGCTACAGTGTTACACATGGAGTCACAAAGTACCAGTGTTTCATCAGGCAACCGCAGTAGCGCCGTGGACCGGATTCTCGACGCGACCCGGGCGGCGGTCATCTTGCACGGCGTGCGGCGCACCACGGTCCAGGACATCGCGGCCCGGGCCGGGATTTCCCGGATGACGTTCTACCGGCAACTGGGATCGGTCGACCATGCGGTGCTGCAGACGCTGACCCGGGAATTCCGCAATGCGGTCGCCGCGGCCACCGGCCACGCGACCGGGGGCACCGGACGGGACCGGCTGGTCAGCTTCGTCCTCGAAGGAGTCCGGCTCTATGCCGCGGACGAGATGGTCGCGTCGATTCTGGAACGGGATCCGGAGCTGCTGATCCCTTACCTCTCCGATCGGTTCGGGGCGAGTCAGGAGCTCATTCTGGCGGCACTGGCGCCATTGCTCGCGGCCGGGGTGGCCGACGGTTCGATCGCTGCGCGGTCCGCTACCGGCACCATGGTGTTGCTGATCATGCAAGCGGTGGCCCTGCCGGCCCGGATCTTGGAAGCCCGTGCCGAGTACCGGCAGGTACTCGAGGAGTTGGAACTGATGTTGCACCGCTACTTGGCTCCGGAGGCCACCCGATGAGTTGGATCAATGAGCGGTCCCGGGCCGCCTCGCTGGCCTCGATCCAGGAGCAGGAGGTGGACCTGCTGGTGATCGGCGGCGGAATCACCGGTGCCGGCGTCGCCCTGGATGCGGCGAGCCGGGGGCTCAGCGTGGCATTGCTGGAAAGCCAGGACCTGGCGTCCGGAACCAGTGGGTTCAGTTCCAAGCTGATCCACGGCGGGCTGCGCTACCTGGCGAAAGCGGACGTCGGCGTCGCCTGGGAGTCCGCGCTGGAGCGCCGCTGGTTGATGGAGTTCATCGCGCCGCATCTGGTGCGGCCGTTGGGTTATCTGGTCGCCGAAGCGAAAGCCTCGCCGCGCTGGGAGTTCTGGGCTGCCGGGTTCGGCGTGCTGCTGGCCGACGGGATGCGCCGGCTCAGCGGACTGTCCGGGCAATACCTGCCGCCGCCGCAACGGCTCACCGCGGCTGCGGCGCATCGACTGGCCCCGGAGGCGGATCCGGACCGGATGCGCAGTGCGCTGCTGTACTGGGACGGGCAGCTCGAAGACGATGCTCGGTTGGTGATCGCCGTGGCGCGCACCGCCGTGAAACACGGAGCGCACGTGCTCACCGGGCTCAAGGCGATCGCCGCCACCGACCGCACGGTCACCGCGCTGGACGAGCGCACCGGCGGGCTGCTGAACCTGCGGGCTGGCTCCGTGGTCAACGCCACCGGGGTTTGGGCCGGCCAATTGGAAGGTTCGCTCGACGTGCTGCCGAGCCGGGGGAGCCATCTGGTGGTCGCCGCGGAGCGCCTGGGCAATCCGCGAGCTGCCTGGACCGCTCCGGTACCCGGGCACTTCGGCCGTTACGTCTTCGCCCTGCCGCAATCGAACGGGCAGGTGTATTTGGGTCTGACCGACGAACTCGACCGGGGTGCTGACGGGCATGCCACCGCGGTGCCGGAATCCGATGTCGAGTTTTTGCTGGAAACCGTCAACCGGACGCTCGCCGAGCCGCTGCTGCCAACGGACGTCCTGGGCCGCTTCGCCGGTCTCCGGCCGTTGATCAGCAAGTCCGGGGACGGCGCTCCTGGGCAGAGTGCGGACGTTTCCCGGCGGCACGTGCTGCTGGATCTGCCCGGCCGTCCGATCACCATCGCCGGGGGCAAGCTCACCACCTACCGGAAAATGGCCGAAGACGCGGTGGATTCGGTGTTGCGCCGCCTGGGCCGGGAAGCTACCTGCGTCACCCGCAAGCTCGCCCTGGTCGGCGCGGCGCCGGCGGCAGAGCTTGCAGCGCTCGGAGCCCCGCTCCGGCTGGTGCACCGATATGGCAGCGAAGCCCGGCTGGTCGAGTCCTTGTCCCGGATCGAGCCGATGCTTGCCGAAGAAGTCGCCACGGGTTCCGGGGTCACCGGCGCCGAATTGTTCTTCGGCGTGGTGGCCGAGGGTGCCAGCAGCGTTCCGGACTTGCTGGCGCGGCGCAGCCGGCTGGCTTTCGTGCCGGAACTCGCCGCTGCCGCCACGGAACGAGCCGGGGAGGTCCTGGACGCCGCGAACCAATGGTTGGCCCAGCGCGGTTCGCCCGGGCCGGACGAAGGATTCGGGCCAGGGGCGTTGGCCGGCTCCGGCTAAGGTAGAGCATGTGACGGACGAACGAGCAAATGCCTCCGCGGCGCCCCCGGACCGGGTTCCGCCGTTGAACATCGCCAATGTGCTCACCGTGCTGCGCATTGTCATGGTGCCGTTCTTCGTCTGGTTCCTGCTAGCCGACGGGCAACAGTACTCCTGGTGGCGCTGGGTCGCGGTCCTGGTGTTCACGGTGGCGATCTACACCGACAAGCTGGACGGCGATTTGGCCCGGAAACACGGCTTGGTCACCGATTTCGGCAAGATCGCCGATCCGATCGCGGACAAAATGTTGATCGGCGCCGCGTTGATCCTGCTCTCCGCATTCGGCGAGTTGCCCTGGTGGATCACGGTGTTGATCCTGTTGCGCGAAGTCGGCATCACGGTGCTGCGGTTCGTGGTGATCCGGCACGGGGTGATCCCGGCTTCCCGCGGCGGGAAAATCAAAACGGTTTTGCAGACGGTTGCGATTTTCCTGTATTTGCTTCCCCTCACCCCGCAATGGCCCTGGCTCGGGATGATCGCCTTCCTGGTCATGCTGGCCGCGTTCGCGGTGACGTTGTTGACCGGCGTCGACTACCTCGTGCAGGCCGCCAGGCTGCGGCGCTCCGGGAACCAGCCGGCGGAGGCCCGGGAAGGCGACCGGGGTTGACCGGGGCCCAGGTCGATCTGCCGGAACTCGTCGGCCTCCTGGCCCGACGCGGGTTGACCCTGGCTACGGCGGAATCGCTGACCGGCGGACAGCTGGCCGCGGATCTGGTTGCAGTCCCCGGGGTCTCCGCAGTTTTCCGCGGTGGTGTGGTCGCATACCAGAACGAGGTGAAGGCGGCTCTGCTCGGGGTCTCGGAGCGCCTGCTCCAGGAGCGCGGTTCGGTGGATGCCGGCGTCGCGGGGCAGATGGCGCTGGGCGCCTGTGCCGCGACCGGGGCGCGGATCGGGCTGGCGACCACCGGTGCCGCCGGCCCTGATCCGCACGACGGCAAGCCGGTCGGCACAGTTTTCGTGGCGGTGGCCTTCGACGGCGTGCTCGAGGTCGCGGAGCACCATTTCGACGGCGGACGGGCGCAGATCCGCAGGCTCGCGGAACAGTCCGCGCTCGCCCTGTTGGCCGCGGTACTGGCCGCGGATACCGGAAGCGCGGCTTCACAGGATTCTCTCGGGAAGCAAGCGGGAACAAAACAAATCGATGGTTAGTTATTGATTATGTCTGCAGCGGCTGGACAAGCCGCCTAGGATTAAACCAACGATCCCCATCCTGGGGAACTGACAAGGAGCAACGATACAGATGGTGAAACAACCCGTATCCGTAAACGGCGTAGTTCGCTGGCGGGATGTGGGTTTGGCAGACGACGCCAAGGTGGCTCCCGGAGCGCATAAAAAGCTGGTGGTGCTTCGCCACGAAATTGGGGACGTTTTGCGAGACTTGCGTCAGCGCCAAGGGCGGACTCTTCGCGAGGTATCACACAACGCGCGCGTTTCGCTCGGCTATTTGAGCGAAGTGGAGCGCGGCCAGAAGGAAGCGTCCTCCGAGCTGCTTTCCTCGATTTGTTCGGCTTTGGACGTCCCGCTCTCGCTGATGCTGCGCGAGGTGAGCGACCGCCTCGCGGTTGCCGAGGGAGTGTCGATTCCGGACACCGTCCCGCAGGAATTCTCCGCCCGTTACGGGCGTACGCTCGACGATGAGTTCTCCGCGGAGTTCCCGGCCCCGGCCTTCAACTAGACGCACTCCCGACGGCGAGGCCGTCGGCTTGGACAAAATAATGAGTGGACCGGCTGATTCGATCAGCCGGTCCACTCGTTTCTGGTATTCGGGTTCAGGCGCCGGGTGCCGGGGGAGTCGCCTCGTCGTCCTTGGCGGTGTTCTCGAAGTCCTCGTTGAATTTCCCGAGCAGTCTGGCGAATTGCCGGACGTCGGCCGGCGACCATGCCGCCAAACGGTCGTCCATGGCCTTCTTCCGCGCGGATTGGCTGGTGCGGATCCGATGCGTGCCCTTGCCGGTCAGATTGATCAATTGGGCCCGGCCGTCCAGCGGGTCGTCCAATTTGTGGATCATGTCGATCTTTTCCAGAAAGGCGATCTGGCGGCTGACGGAAGGCTTTCCGACGCCGATGTTGGCGGCCAGGTCGGTCAGGCGCATGGGCCCTTCGCGGTCCAGGATCGCCAACAGCCCGTAAGCAGCCGGTTCCAAATCGGGATGCACCTCTCGGGCAAGTTGGTAGGAAACCGCCCGGGACCGGCGCCAGAGCAGGCTCAGTTGCGCTTCTGCAGATTCGATGGCCGCTTCATCGGGGCTTTCGGAACCAGCGTCCGTGGACGGGGGACTATCTCGGCGGCCGTTTCTTTGGGTCGTCATCAAACCATACTAGTCGCTGGAAGGGTAGTATTCTCAGCGATTTGCCGGAAAACACCCAGTCCATGGGAGGATCACAGTTATGCGCGTGAGTGAGTTTTGGAGCCTGATGGACGACGAGTTCGGCGCCGGTTACGCCCGTTCGCTCGGCCGGGACCTGGTGCTCACCGACGTCGGCGGCCGTTCCGCGCTGGAAGCGCTCGAGGCCGGGATCGACCCGAAAGCGGTCTGGCTCGCGGTCTGCGATGCCAAAGACGTGCCGCTGCAACGCCGGCTCGGAAAAGACCGCAAGCCCAAACGCTGAGCGGGCAGTACCGGGATCGGTGCGACACGCCGGAACGGCATTCGAATATCTGTTCGGATAGCGGTAGGCTCTGGAGCAGAAATGAATCGTCTGCATCGTCGGACGCTTGGTGAAAGTTATCCACATTGACTGCGCTTCGCGGAGTACCGAGGGATATTGTCGGTGGCTCCCCGTAGCGTCTTGGATAACGGATGCGGGAACCCCCGGATCGCAGGCCAGGTACCGACGCGGTATCGGAAAAGAAAGCATCGAGGTGTCACAATGGCAGCATCGCCAGACCGCGAAAAGGCCTTGGAAGCCGCACTCGCGCAAATCGACAAGCAGTACGGCAAAGGCTCGATCATGCGGTTGGGCGATGAAGTCCGGGCCCCGATCGAGACGATTCCCACCGGCTCGATCGCTCTGGACGTCGCTTTGGGCATCGGTGGTTTGCCGCGCGGCCGAGTGGTGGAAATCTACGGCCCGGAGTCCTCCGGAAAGACCACCGTCGCACTGCATGCCGTGGCCAACGCCCAGCGCAACGGCGGGATCGCCGCGTTCATCGATGCGGAGCACGCCTTGGACCCGGACTATGCCGCGAAGCTCGGCGTCGACGTGGACGCTTTGTTGGTCTCCCAACCGGACACCGGTGAGCAGGCGCTGGAAATCATGGACATGCTCATCGGATCGGGCTCCATCGACATCGTGGTGATCGACTCGGTGGCGGCCCTGGTCCCGCGCGCTGAAATCGAAGGCGAAATGGGCGACAGTCACGTCGGCCTGCAAGCCCGGTTGATGAGCCAAGCGCTCCGCAAGATCACCGGCCGCTTGAGCCAGACCAAGACCACCGCGATTTTCATCAATCAGCTCCGCGAAAAGATCGGCGTCTTCTTCGGCAGCCCGGAAACCACCAGTGGTGGAAAGGCGCTGAAGTTCTACGCCTCGGTGCGCATCGATGTCCGCCGGATCCAGACGCTCAAGGAAGGCGCGGATTCGGTCGGCAACCGGACCAAAGCGAAGATCGTCAAGAACAAGATGGCTCCGCCCTTCAAGGTGGCTGAATTCGACATCATCTACGGCCAGGGCATTTCCCGCGAGGGCGGCATCATCGATATGGGCGTGGAACACGGAATCATCAAGAAGTCGGGCTCTTGGTTCACCTACGATGGGGACCAGCTCGGTCAAGGCATGGAAAATTCCCGCCGCTTCCTTCGGGACAACCCCGAGTTGGCCGAAGAGCTGGAACGTTTGATCAAAGAGAAACTCGGCGTCGGCATCAAAGCGGTCAGCGAGGGCGATGCCGGAACCGCGCCGCAGTTGCGCTCGGTAGACGGAGCCTGAACTGGTTGACTGAACAACCGGTTCGATGCGCCACTGGTTCAAAAAGCAACTGGTCCGATGCGTAGCTGGTCGGGTGGTCGAATGGCCGGAGCGAGGCAGGAGAATCGTGATGCGGTTTCACGGAAGTAGCGTCCACCGGGCAGGGGCCGAGTGATGGCGGGCCGCTCCGGATCCCGAGCCGATAAGTCCCGGGCCGCGGGTCGGCGGCGCCCGGGAGCCGGTTCGACTGTCGATGCCGCAGGGCCGGGCGCCGATGCGGCTGCAGGCAGAGGCTCCGGCGCTGCCGGCAAAAGTCTCAGCCCGGAGGCCGAAGCCAGGGCGATTGTGCTCCGGCAGCTCACGATGGCGCCGAAGAGCCGGCATCAATTGGCTGCCAAGCTCGCCGAGCGCGAGGTTCCGGCCGAGGCCGCGAAAGCGGTCCTGGACCGGTTCGAAGAGGTCCGGTTGATCGATGACGCCGAGTTTGCCCAGATGTGGGTGCGCTCCCGGGCTCGCAACAAATCGCTGGCCCGGGGTGCACTCCGGCGGGAACTGTCCGAAAAGGGAATCGCCAAGGAGCTGGCCGAAGCCGCATTGGAACAGCTCAGCGAGACGGACGAGCGAAGCTCGGCGGCAGAGTTGGTAAGGCGCAAATTGCGCTCAGCACGTCCGGCGCGCGATCGTGAAGAGCTCGACAAACACCGGCGGCGCCTGGTGTCGATGCTGGCTCGGAAGGGCTATTCCTCGGGGCTGGCTTTCGAGGTAGTGAATCGGGAACTCGGCGAGCTCGAGCCGAGTTCCGATGCTTGGGACACGCTGTGAGAGCTTCCGATGGGCTGCATCATGCGGCTAATCGGGTTAGTCTGAACTACATATGTTCAAGTTCAGCCTGAGATTGAAGCGTGCGGCGCCGGCTTTTCTGCTTGCCGGCTTGCTTGTGGTGTCCGGATTCGCTGTCTCGCCCGCGCAAGCTGATGACGCGCCGCCGAGCGGGTATCCGAGCTGGCAGGATGTGGAGAACGCGAAGCAAAACGCTTCCGCAACCGCTGCCGAGGTGGACAAGATCAATGCACTCTTGGCGAACTTGCAGGATTCCGCGGTCAGCTTGGGCAATGCCGCGATCCAGGCCTTGAGCGAGTATTCCGCGGCCAAAGCCGAATTGGCGGCGGCAAGTACCCGGGTCGAGGTGCTCAACGGCCAATTGCAGCAGGCGGACGCGGCATCGCAGCAGCTCAAAAAAGAAGCCGGAGCGCTGGCTGCCCAGTCGTACAAAGCCGGCAGCAGCAGCCTCGGGATTTTCTCCGCGATCGACGCGATTCAGTCAACCGACAGTCTGCGGCGGCTGGATCTGGTGAACATCGTCACGCAGAACGCGGCCGATCTGTACGCGAAGGCTGAATCCGCGCGGAAAGCCACCGCCTCATTGCAGGCGCAGCAGAAACAGGCCGAGGCGGAGCGCAGCCGGCTCAGCGATGCCGCCCAACGGTCCTCGGATGCCGCGGCGGCAGCGCAGAAGGCCGTCGAGGACCAGGTAGCCGGGACCAAGACGCAAAGCGATACGCTCAATGCCCAGTTGGCGTCGCTGAACAACACGGTGCTGGACACCACGCAGAAATACCAGCAGGGCGTCGAAGCCCAACGGGAATACGAGCAAGCTCAGCAGGCGAAGGCGGCCGCTGCCGCGAAAGCGCAGGCCGAAGCGGATGCGCGTGCGGCACAGGCAGCCCGTGACGCCGCCAAGCCGCAGCCCGGAACCGGGGGTGGGACTCCGCCGCCGGTTAATCCGCCGACCAATCCGCCGGTGACCCCGCCGACGAATCCGGGTGGCGCGGTGAACAACCCGGCGGGGGCCCAAGCGTTCGCTTCGGCGAATTTGGGCACCTTCGGCTGGGGACAGGATCAATTCGGCTGCTTGCTGCAACTGTGGAACCGGGAATCGAACTGGTTGACCACGGCGACCAATCCGAGCAGCGGGGCGTATGGGATCCCGCAGTCGCTGCCGGCTGGGAAGATGGCCTCGATCGGTGCCGACTGGCTGACCAATTACCAGACCCAGGTGATCTGGGGGCTCAATTACATCAAGGGCCGCTATGGTTCGCCGTGCGGGGCCTGGGCCCATTCGCAGTCCGTGGGCTGGTACTGATTCCCCGGTTCCGCGGCCCGGGGCTTAAGATTGGTGAGTGACTTTGACCGCCGACCAGCCCGAGACCACAGCATCGCCCATCGGAACCCCGGGCCTGCCCGCCGGGGAATCGACCCGGCGCACCTACCAGGTGCGTACTTTCGGCTGCCAGATGAACGTCCACGATTCCGAGCGGATGGCCGGATTGCTGGAGAGCTCCGGGCTGGTCCGCGCCGACGGTGAGCTCGCCGACGTCGTGGTCTTCAACACCTGCGCGGTACGTGAGAACGCGGACAACAAGCTGTATGGGAATCTGGGTCAGCTGGCCCCGGTCAAAGAAGCCAACCCGGGAATGCAGATCGCGGTCGGCGGCTGCTTGGCGCAAAAAGACCGGGACACCATCCTCAAACGCGCGCCGTGGGTGGACGTGGTTTTCGGCACGCACAATGTCGGTTCGCTGCCGACTCTGCTCGAGCGGGCCAGGCACAATGAGGACGCGCAACTGGAGATCCTCGAATCCCTGGACGTTTTTCCGTCGACCTTGCCGACGAAGCGCGACGCGGTGTATTCCGGATGGGTATCGATCTCGGTCGGCTGCAACAATACCTGCACCTTCTGCATCGTCCCTTCGCTTCGCGGCAAAGAGCGGGACCGCCGGCCCGGGGACATCCTGGCCGAGATCCAGGCCTTGGTCGACGACGGCGCCATCGAGGTGACCCTGCTCGGCCAGAACGTCAATTCGTACGGCGTCGAATTCGGCGACCGGCAGGCTTTCTCCAAGCTGCTCCGGGCCTGCGGCGAGATTCCGGGCTTGGAGCGGGTCCGCTTCACCAGTCCGCACCCGGCGGCCTTCACCGATGACGTCATCGAAGCCATGGCGCAGACACCGAACGTGATGCCACAATTGCACATGCCGCTGCAGTCCGGTTCGGACAAGGTGCTCAAGGACATGCGCCGTTCCTACCGGTCCACGAAGTTCCTGGGCATCCTGGAAAAAGTCCGGGCGCAGATCCCGGACGCCGCGATCTCCACGGACATCATCGTCGGCTTCCCCGGCGAGACCGAGGCGGACTTCCAGGCCACGCTGGATGTCGTGGCACAGTCGCGGTTCGCCACGGCCTTCACCTTCCAGTATTCGAAGCGCCCGGGCACCCCGGCGGCGGATCTGCCGGATCAGCTGCCCAAAGCCGTGGTGCAGGAGAGGTTCGAACGGCTGACCGCGCTGCAGGATCGGATCTGTGCCGAGGAAAATGCCCGACAGATCGGCCGCGAGGTGGAACTCATGGTCACCGCCGGCAGCGGCAAGAAGTCCGCCGAGACGAACCGTCTGTCCGGCCGGGCAAAGGACAGCCGGCTGGTGCATTTCGCGGTTCCGGACGGCGCCGAGGCGCCCCGTCCCGGAGACCTGGTCACCGTGACGATCACCGGGGCTTCGACCTTCCACCTGGTGGCGGACCCGCTGCCGGGCAGCGTTTACCGGCTGCGCAAATCCCGGGCCGGCGATGCTTGGGACCGTTCGCAAGCGGAATCCTGCGGAGTTCCGGCGCCGGCGGGGGATTCGCCGGAAGGCAAACGTTCGGTTTCGCTCGGCATGCCGGTGATTCCGGTTCGTGCCGGAGCATGAGCCGCCGCACGTGACGGGACCGTCGGGCGGGGAGCCTGGCCTGATCGCGGTGGTCGGGCCCACCGGGACCGGAAAGTCGGAGCTCGGTCTGCAACTCGCCGAGGAGCTCGGCGGGGAGATCATCAACGCCGATTCGATGCAGTTCTACCGTGGCATGGACATCGGCACCGCGAAACTTCCCCTGGCCGAGCGGCGCGGTGTACCGCACCACCTGATGGACACCTTGGAAATCACGGAAGAGGCCAGCGTCGCCCGGTTCCAAGCCGAGGCGCGCCAGGCCATCGCCGATATCCGAGCCCGGGGACTGCACCCGATCCTGCTGGGCGGCTCCGGGCTGTATGTGCGGGCCGTGCTGGACGTGCTGGAGTTCCCCGGCACCGACCCGAAGCTGCGGCGTCGGCTCGACGCCGAACTGCAACAGGACGGGGCCGGCGCTTTCCGAGCCCGCTTGCGCGCCGTCGATCCGGAATCCGAGCAGCGGATCGGCGACGACAAACGTCTGGTCCGGGCTTTGGAGGTGTACGAGCTGACCGGGCGGCCGTTCTCTTCCTTCATGCCCAAGCGGCAATATTTCCAACCGGCTCGTCAAATCGGTTTGAACGGCGACCGCGGAGTGCTGCACGACCGGCTGGCCCGACGCGTTGACACGATGGTCGAGCAGGGTCTGCTCGCCGAGGTCCGGACCCTGGCCGGGGCCGGCTTGCGGGACGGGCGCACCGCCTCCCGGGCCCTGGGCTACCAGCAATTCCTGCGCGTCCTCGACGAAGCCGGCTATTCCACTGCCGACGCTGCCGCGGATACCGTGGTGGCGACCCGGCAGTTCGCCCGGCGGCAGAGCACCTGGTTCAATGCCGACCCGCGGATCAGTTGGTTCGACTTCGCCGACCCGGATTTGTTGCGTTCCGCGCTGGCCCGGATCCGACCGGGCTGAGCGATGGCTAAACTGGAAGCATGAATTCATCGGCTGTTGCGGCGGACCTGACGAGCCTGACCGGGGTGGCCTTCAGCAAGGGGCACGGAACCGGCAACGACTTCATCCTGATCGCGGATCCCGAGGGGGAGCAGCAGATCAGCGCCGCAGCGGTGGCCGCGGCCTGCGACCGGCACCGCGGGATCGGAGCGGACGGTCTGATCCGGGCGGTGCGGTCGCAGGCATTGCCTGAGGCGCGGGAGTTGCTGGCCCGGCATCCGGACGCCGAATGGTTCATGGACTACCGCAATGCCGATGGCTCGATTTCCGAGATGTGCGGCAACGGGGTGCGGGTATTCGTGCAGTTCCTGCTCGATTCGGGTCTGGTCGCATTGGCACCCGGTGACGTGTTGGGCATCGGTACCCGGGCCGGAATCAAATGGGTCAGCCGCACCGATCAGGGTTTTGCGGTAGACCTGGGGCCGTGGAGCTTCAGCCATCCGGAGACTGCCTTGGAACGCGGCGTGGATTCCCTGGTCACCGCCGATTCCCTCGACGTGACTCGACCAGGTTTGTCGATCAGCACCGGGAATGCGCACACCGTGGTGGCCCTGGCGCAGCGCAGTGAACTCGACGAGCTGGCGCTGCATCGCGCCCCGGTGGTCGAACCGGCGCCGGAAAACGGTTCGAATGTGGAGTTCGCCCTGCCGCACGACCCGCTGGTGCTGGACGGCATTGCGGAGATCAGCATGCGGGTATTCGAGCGGGGGGTCGGCGAGACACTGTCCTGCGGCACCGGAGCCTGTGCCGCAGCGGCGGCCACCCGGTTCTGGGCCGGCGCCGGGGCACCCGACCTCTGGCGGGTCAATGTGCCCGGCGGGGTGCTGGGTGTGCGCTTCTTCACCGCGGCCGACGGCGAGGAGCACGTGGAACTTTCCGGGCCGGCCGTGATCGTGGCGCAGGGCGTCTTCGGCTGAGCGGTTCCCGGCGCCGGAGCTCTTCCTGGAAATCGCTGCCAAAAAGATGGAGTACCCTTTCTGCTTGGCGATGATGCTGCCGAGGCATCAGGCAGAAGGAGCAACAGCATGGCGAGCGAGAGCCGGGCCGGAACCGAGCAGCGTGCCCGGGCACTGGCGGCCGAGGTCCGGGCCGAGGACGAGGGCTATCACAAGGGCCTGAAAAACCGGCAGATCCAGATGATCGCCATCGGCGGTGCGATCGGCACCGGTCTGTTCATGGGTTCCGGCGGACGCCTGGCCAATGCCGGCCCGTCATTGGTGCTCAGCTACGCGATCTGCGGGTTCTTCGCCTTCATCATCCTCCGGGCGCTGGGCGAACTGGTGCTGCACCGGCCGTCGTCGGGCTCGTTCGTCTCCTACGCGCGCGAATTCTTCGGCGAAAAGGCCGCTTTCGTCACCGGCTGGATGTACTGGCTCAACTGGGCGATGACTTCGATCGTCGATTCGACCGCCGTCGCGCTCTACATGAACTTCTTCGGCAAATACTGGCAGCCGCTCGGCGAGGTGCCGCAGTGGGTCTACGCGCTGGCCGCCCTGGTCATCGTGCTTGCCCTGAACCTGGTCTCGGTGAAGGTCTTCGGCGAACTCGAATTCTGGTTCGCCTTGATCAAGGTGGTGGCCCTGGTCGCCTTTTTGCTGGTCGGGATCTATTTCGTGATCTTCGGTACCCCGGTTCCGGGGCACGAGGTCGGATTCAGCCTGATCGCGGACAACGGCGGCATCTTCCCGAACGGGATCCTGCCCGCGGTCGTGGTGATGCAGGGCGTGGTCTTCGCCTACGCCTCGGTGGAACTGGTCGGCACCGCGGCCGGCGAGACGGAGAACCCGGGCAAGGTCATCCCCAAGGCGATCAATACCGTGATTTTCCGGATTGCGGTCTTCTACGTCGGTTCGATCGTGTTGTTGTCCCTGTTGCTGCCGTTCAGCGCCTACAAGGAAGGTGAAAGCCCGTTCGTGACCTTCTTCGGTTCGATCGGGGTGCAGGGCATCGATGCGATCATGAACCTGGTGGTGCTCACCGCGGCCCTTTCCTCGCTGAACGCCGGCCTCTATTCGACCGGCCGGGTGCTCCGTTCGATGGCGATGGCCGGATCCGCGCCACGGTTCGCCGCCCGGATGAACAAAGCCGGCGTGCCGTACGGCGGCATCGCGCTGACCGCCTTCATCGGACTGCTCGGGGTGATCCTCAATGCGGTCTTCCCGTCGCAGGCGTTCGAAATCGTGCTCAACATCGCATCGCTGGGCATCATCTCGGCCTGGGGCATGATCGTGCTCTGCCAAATGCGATTGGTGGCCTGGGCCGGGAAAGGGCTGCTGGTGCGGCCGGCCTTCCGGCTCTTCGGATCGCCGTACACCGGGTATTTGACGCTGTTCTTCCTCTTCGCGGTACTGGTCCTGATGGCCTTCGACTACCCGGTCGGGACGTTCACGGTGTCTTCGCTGGTGCTGATCATCCCGTTGCTGATCGCCGGCTGGTTCTTCTTCCGCGGCCGGATCGCAGAACTCGCCCGGGAACGGGAAGGGTTCACCGGGGCGTACCCGATCGTCGCGAACCGGCCCCCGAAGCCGGAGAAATAAGCTGTTCCCGGTTCAGGCCGGCCGGTGCACCTGCAGGATCCGGAAGGATTTCGCGGTGCTGTGCCGGGCCACCTCCAGCTCCGGGAAAGTCTCGGCGAGCCAGCGCTGCAGCGAGTCCGAGCCCAGGTTCTTCTGCACCACCAAGTAGGCGCTGCCATCAGGAGCCAGCCGGGGGAGCCAGGTGTGCAGGATCCCGTGCAGCACTTCCTTGCCGACCCGGATCGGCGGGTTGGACCAGATGGTTTGGAACTGCAGGGTGGCGTCGATCTGTTCCGGCAGCCCGGTCCGGAGATTGGCCAGACCGAGGGCCGCGGCGTTGTCCGCGGTCAAGCCGAGTGACCGTTCGTTGACGTCCACTGCGTAGACCGTGGCGTTCGGGGAGTGCAGGGCCAGGCTCAGCGCGATCGGCCCCCATCCGCAACCGATGTCCAGCAGGTTGCCGGCTTCCGCCGGAGCGGGTGCCCCGGCGAGCAGGACGGCGGTGCCTTTGTCGACCCCGTCGGGCGAGAAGATCCCGGAATCCGTTTGCAGGAGGCGCTCCTGGCCGGCCAGGACGACCCGGAGTTCGCGGCGTTTGTGGCTGCTGCCGGGCTGGGCGCTGAAGTAATGATCGGACATCATGGCAAGATTACCGCACTGGATTGCGCCTGGTCTCGGCATCGCCGGCCGGCTCCGGATGGCGGTCATGGCCTGATATACTTGGAGCATGTTGATTTTCCTCTGATCCACCAAACGTTCTCTGCCGCTGTCTGTGCGGCGACGTTGGCCTGCTGAATCGCGTTGCACGCAGATTCGCCGCTGGAAATCCGAGGAATACATGCCACCCCCTTTCTCGTTGCGCTGTTGCGCATTCCACTGTGAACGGTCCGACGACGCTTTTCGCCTGCCGCCGGCCAATCCCTGATCGCGCTCAAATACGCGCCATTGGACCAGGAAACCGAACTCCGCCGCGGTTGCGGACGCGTTTGCCGTTGCCGCCGATATCTCAGGAGGTCCCCATGACCGAACTCAAACCCCTTGCCGGTACCGGCAACACCGAAGACCGAACTGCCGGTGTTGTCAGTGCGCCGGACTACGATGGAACCCTCAGCTCTTCAAAGGAGAATATGACCACGCAGGAAAATGCCGAACCGTCAGCCGTGCAGCCGGAATCCGGCAACCAGGACGCCGGGCAGGATATGAGTCCGGCGGAGATCCAAGCCGTCATCGACCGGATCCTCGCCAAAGACACCGGAGGCGAACTTCCCGAATCGGCTGCGGACGCGGGTGTCCTGGCTGGCCGGGCCCAGGCGTTGAGCCGCTTGGCGCGCGAACACGGCGATTACGACGGCGATCAGGAAGATCTGCAGGAACGGCGGGCGCTCGGCCGGGTCGCCGGGTTGTCGACCGAACTCGACGATGTCACCGAGGTCGAATACCGGCAGCTCCGGCTGGAACGTGTGGTGCTTGCCGGGTTGTGGAGTGAGGGGACTCTGGCCGACGCCGAGAATTCCCTCCGCGAATTGGCGGCGCTCGCGGAAACGGCGGGTTCGGAAGTCCTGGACGGCCTGGTGCAACGCCGCTCGAAACCGGATCCGGGGACTTTCCTCGGCTCTGGAAAAGCCCTCGAACTCAAGGACGTGGTTTCGGCGACCGGAGCGGACACCGTGGTGGTCGACGCCGAATTGGCGCCGTCCCAACGCCGCGCCTTGGAGGACATCGTCAAGGTCAAGGTGATCGATCGGACCGCCCTGATCCTGGACATCTTCGCGCAGCACGCGAAGTCGCGGGAAGGCAAAGCCCAAGTCGAATTGGCCCAGCTCGAATATCTCCTGCCGCGGTTGCGCGGTTGGGGCGAATCGATGTCTCGCCAGGCCGGTGGCCAGGTGGGCGGCGCCGGCGCCGGCATGGGATCCCGAGGGCCTGGTGAAACCAAGATCGAGCTGGACCGGCGACGGATCCGGAGCCGGATGGCCAAGCTGCGCCGGGAAATCGCCGCGATGAAGCCCGCCCGGGAAACCAAACGGGCCAATCGCCGCCGTTCCGAAATTCCTTCAGTGGCGATTGCCGGATACACCAACGCCGGCAAATCGTCGATCCTGAACCGCTTGACGCATGCCGGAGTATTGGTGCAGAACGCGCTCTTCGCGACCTTGGATCCCACGGTGCGCAAGGCGGAAACCGCGGATGGGTTCGGCTTCACACTGGCCGACACGGTCGGCTTCGTCCGTTCGCTGCCGACCCAGCTGGTGGAGGCCTTCCGGTCGACGCTGGAGGAAGTGGCGGATGCCGATTTGATCCTGCACGTGGTGGATGTGGCGCACCCGGACCCGGAAGGGCAGATCGCCGCGGTCCGGCAAGTGCTGGCCGAAGTCGATGCGCGGAAGATCCCGGAAATCATCGTGCTGAACAAAGCCGATGCCGCGGATCCGATCGTGGTGCAACGCCTGATCCAGCGCGAGCCGCATTCCGTGCTCGTCTCGGCCCGGACCGGACAGGGGATCGAGGAACTCCTGGAGCTGGTCAGCCAGTCGATTCCCCGCCCGAATGTGGAACTGGAACTGTTGATTCCCTACGACCGCGGCGATCTGGTGAGCAAACTGCACCAATCGGATGCCGAGATCGTGGCTCAGGAACACCAGGAAACCGGAACCCGGCTCAGCGTCAAAGTGCGCGAGGGCCTGGCCGCGGAATTGGCGGCGTTCGCCGTCGAGGCGTGAGCATCTGATGGTTGACCCAACGATGACCGGCGTCGACCCGGACACGGTCGCGAAGGCCGGAAAGAAAAACCCGGAGCAGCTATCGCTGGCCCTGCTGGACGCGGCGGTGAACGCCATGGGCGGGCAACAGCGTCCGGGGCAGCACGAAATGGTCCGGCAGGTGGTGCGTTCGATCGAATCGGGCGACCACCTGCTGGTCCAGGCCGGGACCGGCACCGGAAAGTCGTTGGCTTATCTGATCCCGTTGATCGTGCATGCGCTCAACAATGACAAGCCGTCGCTGGTGGCCACTGCGACGCTTGCCTTGCAAGCCCAGATCGTGGGCCGTGATCTGCCCAAGCTGCTCGCTGCGATCGAACCGGAAATCGGCCGCAAAATCGACGTGGCGTTGGTCAAGGGCCGGAGCAATTACCTGTGTCGGCACAAGGTCTCCGGAGGCTTCCCCACCGACGAACCGGAAGACGGCCAGCTTTTCGCGTTGGGCGAAGACACCTCGGTGGTGCATTTGCCGGGTGCGGGGCCGGCGACCGCTTTGGGCAAAGAGGTGGTCCGGCTGCGGGAATGGGCCGAAGACACCACGACCGGTGATCGCGACGAGCTCAACCCGGGGGTCAGCGACAAAGCTTGGCGGCAGGTCTCGGTGACTTCGATGGAATGCCTCGGCTCGCAGAAATGCCCGATGGCATCGGACTGCTTCAGCGAGCTGGCGCGGGCCCGCGGCGCCGAGGCCGATGTCGTGGTCACCAATCATGCGATGCTGGCGATCAGCGCCTTCGAGGGCTTGGCCGTGTTGCCGGAATACGACGTGGTGGTGGTCGACGAGGCGCATGAGCTGGTGGACCGGGTGACCAGCACCATCGCCGGCCAGCTGTCCGCGAACATGGTCACGGTTGCGGCCAGTGCGGCACGGAAGCACACCGCGATCAACGTCGACGGACTCAATGCCGCCGCGGTGGCACTGGAGGAAGTCTTTTCCGGGGTGCCCAGCGGCTGGCTCCCGGATGGCCTGGATGCGCGCCAGATCGATGTGGTCGGGATGCTCCGGGAGGCTTCCCGGGTGGCCCTGTCCGATTCCAAGGGCGAATCTTCGCAAGTGGCCGACGGTGGGCGCCAGATGGCCCGCTCCCGGCTGCTGCTCATTTTGGAGCTTTGCGAACGACTGATCGCGGCGGCCGATTCGGGCGAGGTGGTCTGGTTGTCCCGGCAGGGCGTATTCGATCCGAAACGCGGCTACTCCCCGGCCGACGAGTCCGAGCCGGGAACCATCAACATCGCTCCGTTGAGTGTCGCCATGAAACTCCGGGACGGGTTGTTCGGCGAACACACCGCAATTCTCACCTCGGCCACCTTGGCCATCGGCGCGGCGTTCGAGCCGACGGCGGGCGGCTTGGGGCTGCTGGGCGAAGGCGCACCGAGCTGGACCGGAGCGGATGTGGGCAGCCCCTTCGACTATCCGAAACAGGGCATGCTCTACGTCGCGGCGCATTTGGCGAAACCGGGCCGGGGCAATTCGCCGGAGCAGCTCGACGAACTCGAGGCCTTGATCCGGGCTTCGGCCGGCGGAGCGCTGTGCCTATTCTCGTCGCGGAAAGCCGCCGAGGATGCGGCCGCGGAGCTGGGCAGCCGGTTGGATCTTCGGATCCTCTGCCAAGGCGAAACGTCGATGGCAGCTCTGGTGCGGCAGTTCGAAGCCGAACCGGACACCTGCCTCTTCGGCACCATGTCGCTGTGGCAGGGGGTCGATGTGCAAGGCGCTTCCTGCCGCCTGGTCACCATCGACCGGATTCCGTTTCCGAGGCCGGATGATCCCTTGATGACCGCCCGGACCAGGGCGGTGGCCCGTTCCGGAGGGAACGGCTTCATGTCGATATCCGCCACCCACGCGGCGATCCGGCTCGCCCAAGGCGCCGGCCGGTTGATCCGCTCGTCGAGCGATCGGGGAGTGGTCGCCATTTTGGATTCCCGTTTGGCAACCGCACGCTACGGCGGGTTCCTCCGCGCGGCGCTGCCGCCGTTCTGGGCGACCACGGACCGCAAAATCGCCTTGGCCGCACTCGAACGGCTTGCCCCGAAAACGCCGGCGAAATGAGCTCAGGCGTGGAGCTCCACCCCTTGAAACGGCTTCGATAAGGGGTAAAACTCCACGCCCGACCGGGACTAGAGCGGGTTAGTCAGAGCGCACGCAGAACTGAAACGACTTTGCCCATGATCGTGGCGAAATCACCCAGAATGGGCTCGTACTGGGTGTTCTGCGGGAGCAGCCAGGTGTGACCGTCGCGTTGCCGGAAAGTCTTCACCGTGGCCTCGTCGTCGAGCAGCGCCGCTACGATATCGCCGTTGATCACATCGTTCTGCCGTCGGACGACTACCCAGTCGCCGTCGCAGATCGCCGCATCGATCATCGAATCACCGGCGACCTTGAGCATGAACAGCTCGCCGTGGCCGACCAACTGCCGCGGCAAAGGCATCACGTCTTCGACCACCTGGTCCGCCAGGATCGGCCCGCCGGCGGCGATCCGGCCGACCAAGGGAACCATCGCGGTGTCCTGGGCGCTGCCCAGTTCCGCCACGTTCAAGCCTTTGGCAGTGCTGCGCAGACTCGTGGTGTCGGCGACACCCTCGATGTCCACCGAACCGTCCTCGAGGGTCAGCGGAATCAGCACTTCCATGGCCCGGGGGCGTTTCGGGTCGCGGCGCAAGTAGCCCTGTTTCTCCAATTGCGACAGTTGGTGCGTCACGCTGGACAGGCTGGCCAGGCCGACGACGTCGCCGATCTCGCGCATCGAGGGCGGGTATCCGTTGGAACTGATCGAGCGCTGGATGCATTCGAGGATCTTCTTCTGCCGCATCGTAAGCCCCTTCAACCCGGAGCGCCGGGGAAGTGCACCGTTCGAACTCTCCTGTGCTGCCATGCCGATCCGCCCTTTCAGAGCCCTGAGCTGCTTGTCTAACGGTCTGTCCAAAACGCCGCCGAACATTGCTCCGGCGGAAGCCGGAGACCTGCCGGGGCAAAACTGTCGGTGCTCGCTGATGGACTGTCTCCATGAACGAAAACCGCACCGATCCAAGGGTTCCCGGACTCAGCAGCCCTGCTGTGGCCCGGATCCTCGGATCCGCTGACTTCACGGTAAGTCACCGCGGGCAAGAATTCAAACATATGTTCTAGCGAGTCTTGGCAAGATTCGATGATGTGTGCTAAAAATATATCAGACGATTCGAAAACATGTTCTATCGGCGGAGAATCCGGCCTTAGATCACTGGACTAGGTATTCGAATCGATGACAGGAAGGTGACAGCAATGTCGGCAATCAGTATTCATTCGGTATCCAGGGTCTCCACCGGAGTTCCGGCCCGAGGAGGCCAACGTTCGCTTCGATTGACTCGACGCGGGAGGTTGGTGTTCATCGGTTTGCCGATGCTCCTGCTCGCGGTGGCCGCGCTGGTCTTGTCGGGCTTCTTGACTGCCCCTTTGAAAGCCGGAGTCGATGTCGGGGCCGGATCCGCGACATCGAAAGTGACCGTTGGCTCAGGCGAGTCGATCTGGTCGATCGCGGCCGATAGCGGGGTCAACCGGGACCTTCGGGACGTCGTCGCCGAAATCGTTCAATTGAACGAATTGGGCAGTTCCGTCCTCTCGCCCGGCCAGCAGATTTTCGTTCCGACCAAATAGCGGTCGAACGGTCGGCCCGGCCAAGGCCTGGTCAGATGGCCTGACGCCAACCGCACTATTTACAACTTCATGCCGCCGTCACCAGATGGGCCCCCGACGTTGGGACGTCGGGGGCCCATCGCCGTCAAGCGCTGCCTTTCCAAGCGGCAATACCGGCACGGTGGTTGAACCGTGACGATGGCGCTTCACCTTGTTTCGATGCTTTTCGCGGCTCGATAACGGCTCGCCTAGACTGGATCGGTGAGTGAACAAGCATCTGAAGACCGGCTCGACCGGTTGGGCGCCTTGCCGATCAGAGACGACCTGCGCGGATTGGTGCCTTATGGCGCCCCGCAGCTGGACGTACCGATTCTGCTCAATGTCAACGAAAACACCCATGGTGTGCCAGATGATGCCCGGAAAGCGATTCTCGCTGCGGTGGAAGCTGCGCTGGCCGGGTTGAACCGCTACCCGGACCGCGAGTTCACCCGGTTGCGCGGGGCTCTGGCCGATTACCTCGGACACGGGTTGGCCGCCGAGAACATTTGGGCCGCCAATGGGTCCAATGAGGTTCTGCAGCAAATCCTGCAGGCTTTCGGCGGTCCGGGGCGAAGCTTGTTGAGCTTCCCGCCGACCTATTCGATGTATCCTTTGCTGGCCAGCGGCACCGGAACCGAATACCTCGCCGGGCGCCGGGCCCCGGACTTCTCGCTGAGTGCGGATTCGGCTGCGGCCCAGGTAGCGGAACACCGGCCGAATCTGGTGCTGCTTTGTTCGCCGAACAACCCCACCGGAACGGCATTGGGCTTGGACGTGGTGGAAGCGGTGTACGCAGCCGGCGAAGCCTCGCAGACCATGGTGGTGGTGGATGAGGCGTATGCCGAGTTCGCGCAACAAGGGACGCCCAGCGCTTTGGAACTGCTGCCGGGCCGGAACCGCTTGATCGTCTCGCGGACCATGAGCAAGGCCTTCGCCCTGGCCGGTGCCCGGCTGGGTTATCTCGCTGCCGCGCCGGAAGTCGCGGACGCGTTGCGCCTGGTCCGGCTGCCTTACCACCTCTCGGCGCTGACTCAGGCGACCGCGGTTGCCGCACTGCAGCACTCGGCTTCGTTGCAGGCGAACGTGGCGGACATCAAGCTGCAGCGTGATCGGATCGTGGTTGGTCTGCAGGATCTGGGACTGACCCCGGCACGGTCCGATGCGAACTTCGTCTTCTTCGGCTCGGTGCCGGATCCTCATGCGGTCTGGCAGGGCCTGTTGGCTGCCGGAGTGCTGATCCGCGACGTCGGGATCCCGGGCAGCCTGCGGGTCACTGCGGGAACTGAGGCGGAGACCAGCAAGTTCCTCAGCGTGCTCGCAGGTCTGCTGGGCACTGGCCCGGCCGCGGATTCCGTAGACTAGACCCATACCCGCAACGACAAAGGATTGCCATGAGCTCGCGCATTGCCCGGCTGGAACGGAGCACCTCCGAGTCTTCCGTCTTGGTGGAACTGAATTTGGACGGCACCGGCCAGTCCGAGATCGAAACCACGGTGCCGTTCTACAACCACATGCTCACGGCGTTGTCGAAGCACTCGCTGATCGACCTCACCGTGCGGGCCAGCGGCGATACGGACATCGATGTGCACCACACGGTCGAAGACGTGGCGATCAGCTTCGGCGAAGCCCTGCGGACGGCCTTGGGCGACAAAGCCGGCATCCGTCGTTTCGGCGAAGCGAGCGTGCCGCTCGATGAGGCTTTGGCACACGCTGTGGTCGATGTCTCCGGCCGGCCCTACCTGGTGCACGGCGGTGAACCGGCGGGCCAGGAATACCACCTGATCGGCGGTCATTTCACCGGTTCCTTGACCCGCCACGTCTTCGAAGCGATCACCCTGCACGCCCAGATCTGCTTGCACATGCGGGTTCTGGCTGGACGCGATCCGCACCACATCGTGGAGGCGCAGTTCAAGGCTTTCGCCCGCGCGTTGCGGGCCGCGATCGAATCGGATCCCCGGGTCGACGGAATCCCGTCCACCAAGGGCTTGTTGTGAAACCCACGGTAACGGTCCTCGACTACGGCTCCGGAAATGTTCGTTCCGCGGTCCGCGCCCTGGAACGTGCCGGCGCCGAGGTGACGTTGAGTGCTGCTCCGCACGACGTCCTGGAAGCCGATGGACTGGTCGTGCCCGGCGTCGGCGCCTTCGCCACCGTGATGAAGGAGCTGCGCCAGGTCGACGCGCTCCGGATGATCGGGCGACGGGTCGCCGGCGGCCGGCCGGTGCTGGCGATCTGCGTCGGCCTGCAAGTGCTTTTCGAGAACGGGGTGGAGCACGGCAACTCGGAACCCGGCATGGGCGAATGGCCGGGCACGGTGGAACTGCTGCCGGCCGAGGTGGTTCCGCACATGGGCTGGAACACCGTCGAAGCGCCCGAAGACAGCATGCTGTTCGATGGCATCCGGGATGAGCGGTTCTACTTCGTGCACTCCTATGGCGTGCAGAAATGGGACTTCGACGTGACCCAGCCGAAAATGCGTCCACCCAAAGTCACCTGGAGCGAGCACGGCGCCAAGTTCATTGCAGCGGTGGAGAACGGTCCGCTGTGCGCCACCCAATTCCATCCGGAGAAATCCGGCGACGCCGGTGCCCGATTGCTGCGCAATTGGGTCGGCTCACTGAAGATTTCCGAACGGAAGCAGGTAACTGGATGATCTCGCTCCTCTTGATGGGCTTGGGCGGTTTGATGATCGGCGGGGTGATCGCTTTCTGGCAGCAGAAGGTGCCGCGCTGGGTGCCGGTCTGCTTCGCCTTGGTCGCGGTTTTGGCCTTCGTCGCCGCATATCTGTTCACGATCAACCCCCAATAGCCGGACCCCGAAGAAAGAACCCGAGGAACCATGACCGAGCACATTCTCGAACTCCTGCCTGCCGTCGACGTCGCCGATGGCCAGGCTGTGCGCCTGGTGCAAGGCGAAGCCGGCAGTGAAACGAGCTACGGCGCGCCGCTCGACGCCGCCCTCGCCTGGCAGCACGATGGCGCGGAGTGGGTCCATCTGGTCGACTTGGACGCGGCATTCGGTCGGGGTTCGAACCTCGAATTGCTCCGTGAAGTAGTCGCCCAGCTCGACGTCAAAGTCGAACTCTCCGGCGGCATCCGCGATGACGCTTCGCTGGAAGGCGCTTTGGCCCTGGGCGCCGCACGGATCAACCTGGGCACTGCCGCGTTGGAGGACCCGGAATGGACCGCCCGGGCGATCGCCCGCTTCGGCGACAAGATCGCGGTCGGTTTGGACGTCCGGGGGACCACGCTTGCCGCCCGGGGCTGGACCCGGGATGGCGGGGACCTCTGGGAAGTGCTCGCCCGCTTGGAAGATGCCGGATGCGCCCGGTATGTGGTCACCGATGTGACCAAGGACGGCACCCTCCGCGGACCCAACCTCGAACTGCTCCGCGAAATGCTGGAGCGGACCGACAAGCCCGTGGTGGCTTCGGGCGGCATCTCCAGCCTGGACGATGTGGCGCAGCTCAGAGAGCTGGTGCCGCTCGGCCTGGAGGGGGCGATCGTGGGCAAAGCCCTCTACGCCGGGGCGTTCACCCTGCCCCAGGCCTTGGACGTCGCCGGACGCCGATGAGCACCGGGCAGCCGGCGCTGCCGCCGCATATCGCGGCAGCCCTGCGCGGCGCCGGCGGTACTGCCGATACCGCAGGCCAACCCTGGTCCGGCCGGGATCTGGCGCAACCCGACGGGGCCCGGACCTATCACCGCTTCGACGCCGACGACGGCAGCCAGGACGAGGGTTTCCGGCTGGCCCATGCGGCGCTGCGGGCCGGAACCGGGACCGAGGCCGACGTCGTGGCGAGCCTGGCTGCCGCCCGGGTCTTCGTGCCGATCGTCGCTACTGCGACCGAGCTGGCCGGAAGCGGTGCGGAACCGGTTCCGGAGGCAGCGGACAGCGGGCATCTGCACGGCGACAAAGAGTCCGAAATGGCACTGGTGACCGTGCTCGCCCCGGATGGCAGACGCGCGCTACCGGTGTTCAGCACGACGGAGAATCTCGCTGCCTGGCACCCGCAAGCCCGGCCGGTGGCGGTATTCTCCCCGCGGGCCGCGCTCTCCGCGGTCGCCGAGGCGGCCCAGCTGATGGTGCTGGACCCGGGTGCGGCAACCACCTTCGTGGTGCGCCGCCCGGCCCTGTGGGCGCTGGCCCAGCAACGTCCGTGGACGCCGAGCTACGCAGACGCGCAGCTGCACGCCGAAGTGCGCCGGTTGCTGGCCGAAGCGGCACTGGAAATGTCGGCGCGCGGCGATAGACTGGGTGGCCTGGCAGCAACTGCTGCAGAACCCGGTTTTTTGCTCGGCATGGACTTGCTGCCCGGCACCGGAATCCGCTCGACGGGGGTCGACGGAACGGTGTATTCGGGCGGTGGCACCGGCCCGGAGTTGCGCGTGGTATTACTGCTTCGTCCAGGGCTGAGATCGGAATTCCTCAACGGATTCGTTTCCCTGGCCCAGGAAGCCTTGGCCGGGAATGAGATCTTTGCCGAGCGGGTTGATTCTTTGGAAGTCAGCGTGCAAAGCGCAAGCAGCGAAACAGCAATGGACCCCGAAGGTCCGCATTACGGAAGTTAGCGTCGACGGCACTGCGGGGCAGCCGATCGCCGCCCGAGCACAGTGAAGGTGGACCGCAGTGGATTTCGGCCAGTACCGCGCGCTTTTGAGCGTTCCGGCGATTCGGCGGCTTTTGATCGTCGCGATGCTGGCCCGGGTCCCGCACGCTGCGGCCGGTATGGTGCTGACGCTGCACGTGGTCAATACGCTGGGGCTGGGATATGTCGCCGCCGGCGGAGTCACCGCCGCGGTGACCATCGGGATTGCCTTCGGCGGTCCGTGGCGGGGCAGGCTCTTGGACAAGAACGGCTTGCGCCGGACGCTGGTGGCTTCGATCATCGCGGAAGTCGTAGTGTGGTCGATTGCGCCGTTCCTGCCGTATTGGCTCCTGATCGTCGCCGCCATGATCGGCGGTGCCTTGGCGGTCCCGATTTTCACCCTGGTCCGTCAGGCCATGGGGGTGATGGTCTCGGCCCAGCAGCGGCGGACCGGATACGCCTTGGATTCGATCGGCACCGAGCTCACCTTCATGGTGGGCCCGGCTGCAGGTGTCGCCTTGGCCACCGTGAACACGTATGCGGCCCTGATCGCGATCGGGATTGCCGGTTCCTTGGCCGGGTTGTTCCTCTTCTGGTTCAATCCGCCTACCCGCAGCGGCCAACCCGGGGCATATCTGGATGCGGCCGAGTACGCTGCCGAAACCACCGAGTCCTTCGAGGAGCTGGCTCCGGCGGAAGCGGCTGCCGGTGTGCCCTTGCCGGACGGCGGACGGTTCCGGCGCATGGCCGACCGGATGTTGGACAGCCTGTCCTGGATGAACATCGCGATCCTGTCGGTTCTGGCCGCCGCGGTGGGCACCGGGATCACGCTCAGCGGCACCGACGTCGGCATCGTCGGAGTGCTTCGGGAACACGGGCAGCAGAACCAGATCGGCATCGTCTTCCTGGTCTGGGCCGGGGCTTCGCTGGTCGGGGGACTGGTCTACGGGTCGTTGCACCGGAAGGTGAATCCGCTCTGGCTGCTTGCCGCGATGGCCGTGCTGACCGTCCCGATGGGTTTCGCCAGTGAAACCTGGGCGGTGGCGCTGCTGAGCATTCCACCGGGACTGCTGACCGCGCCCACTCTCTCCTCGACGTCGGAATGGATCGCCGATCTGGTGCCGGAGCAACGCCGCGGCGAGGCGATGGGCTGGTTCGGCTCCTCGATCACGCTCGGCAATGCGATGGGTGCGCCGCTGGCCGGAGCGGCGATCGACATGGTCGGCCCGTGGGCCGGTTTCGGCACGGTGGGCGTGATTTCGGCGGTGTTGGCGGTGAGCGGGCTGATTGCCCGAGGCGTGCGCTTGCGCTCGGCCGGAGCGGCGGCCGAGCGCGCCGACTGAGCGTTGCCCGGCCGGCCCGGCGGCTACTGCTTGAGCGAAGCCAGGGTGACCTCCAAGGCGGCGTCCAAAGGAGTGGCCCGCAGGCCGAGGAGCTCTTCAGTCTCGCTCGAGTCGGCGATGAATTCGTGCGTGAACTGGTAGCTGCTCGCCGCGACCTCACGCAGTTGGGCACTGAAGGCGCCGATCCCGCGCAACGCCCAGCTGGGAATGCCGACCACCCGGCCGGTCGTGCCGGTGCGCCGGGCGAGCAGACCGGCAATGCTCTTGCGGTCCAGATCAGTGGAATGCGGTGTGATCCAGGCCCGGCCGAAGGCGGATTCGGTCCGGGCTGCCGCCACCAGCGTCGCCGCGATGTCCGGGAGGAAGGCCCAGCTGTGCCGGAGCCGGGGATTGCCGACGACCCAGGCGGTCTTGCCGGCGAGCAAAGGGGCGAAGAACTCGGTGCCCAAATGCGCGGTGCCGCCGCCCGCGCCCGGCCCGAAGTAGTCGCTGGCCCGGATCTCGGTCGCCTGGATGTCGCCCCGCCGGTGTGCCGCGAAGATCGCGTCCGAAAGCTCCGCCCGGATCTGGCCCTTGCGATCGGCCGGCCGGAACGGCGTGCTCGCGGTCATCGGGCCGTCGGGGATCCCGTGCGCGTAGAGGTTGCCCATCAAGACCAACCGGGCTCCGGTCTCCCGGGCGGCAGCCATGACCGACTCGCCGATCGGCGGCCATTCCTCGGCCCAGTTCGGGTACGGCGGATTCGTGCAGACGAAAATCGTCTCCGCACCGGTCGCTGCGTTTCGGACCGCATCGGCATCGCTTGCGTCCAGTGCCGTCGCGGCAGCGCCGGGCAAAACCGTGCCGCGTCGGGTTCCGACCGTCACTTCGTCGCCGGATGCCAGCAGCTGACGGGTGAGTTCGGCGCCGATCAGGCCGGCTCCGAGGATGAATTGTTTGGCCATGATGTCTCCTAGCGAGAAGTTCCCAGTTTGTGTGAGCGGTGCTCTCTGAAGTGACGATAATGGACGGTCTGCGAAAATGCAAGATCACTGCTCACATTTGTCTCATGTGATCTCAAATGTCAGAATGAAGGCATGGTAGAGCAGAAAACGGCCCAGCCGACGGCGCGTGGCGTCCGGGCCCGCGCCCGGGAACAAGTCTTGGCCGAAATCTTGACCCTGGCCGACGCGCAGTTGCAGGCCAAAGGCGCTTCCGAGCTGTCCTTGCGGGCGATTGCCCGGGAGCTGGGCATGGTTTCGTCGGCGATTTACCGCTATTTCCCCAGCGCCGAGGCGTTGCTCACCGCGCTGATCATCCGTTCCTACAACGAGCTTGCCGAGGCTGCCCAGCAGCATTTCGACGCCGCGGACGGCGGCGACCGGCTGGCGCGTTTCCTCGCCGTGTGCCACGGCAGCCGGGACTGGGCTTTGGCCAACCCGCATCGTTATGCGTTGATCTACGGTTCTCCGGTGCCCGGATACCAGGCGCCTCAGGAGACGGTCGAGCCGGCCGGCCGGGTGGGCTGGCTGATGCTGACCAGCGTCGCCGGTGCCGAAGGCGCCGGGCTGCGGCTTCCGCCGGACGGCTGGCCGCAGGAGCGGGATCTGCTGGCTGCCAGGCTGGGCGAATTCTTCGGCGGAGTTTTGGACGCCGATCAGATCAGCGTGGGCGTTGCCGCCTGGAGCCATCTCTTCGGCCTGATCAGTTTCGAACTGTTCGGCCATTTCGTCGGATCGGTCACGGACAATCGGGTGTACTTCGAAGCCGTGATGCGCAACTGGGCTGCGCAGCTGGGCCTCGAATGAACTGGCCCCGGACGCACGGGCCTCGAATGAGCGGCCGGGCGGAATGGCGCGGCGCGTCCGCCGGTCAGTTGACTGCGCCGGTGAACTTCTCGCCGGGTCCCTGGCCGGGAGCGTCCGGGATGATCGAAGCCTCGCGGAAGGCCAATTGCAGCGAACGGAGCCCGTCGCGCAACGGTCCGGCGTGTTGGCTGCCGATTTCGGGCGCGGCCGCGGTGACGAATCCGGCCAGGGCGGTGATCAGTTTGCGTGCTTCGTCGAGATCTTTGAGCGATTCGGCGTCCGGCCCTTCGGCCAGCCCGACCTTGACCGCCGCCGCGCTCATCAAGTGGACCGCCGCCGTCGTAATCACTTCGACGGCGGGCACTTCGGCGATGTCCCGGATGGCGGAAGCCGGTTCGGTGGGCGCGGAGGCGGACTCTGGATTACTGTCGAAGCTGCTCATACTGCTAAGCTTGTCATAGACCGGCTGGAAGTCGTTATTCAATCGTGGGTAAAACCGCGACCGGATGCGGGGTTTCAGCTTGCAAGCGGAGCACTCTCCCACCTATCGACCCGGACGCGATTTTCGCGCAGCGGAGTTGCCGGGTAACAGGTCGGCCCTCCGGGAACACCCCGGAGGCGAGCCGTATCTACGAGGCCTTCGATTGCACCGGCAGTCGGAGGCCTTCTCTTATGCCCGGTGTCTGATACCTACGTAGAACTTACAGGAGTCACACATTAGCGAGCCACGAATCAATGATCGGATCCGCGTCCCCGAGGTGCGGTTGGTAGGACCAGCAGGCGAGCAAGTTGGCATTGTCCGTATTGAGGATGCCCTGCGCCTGGCCGCTGAGTCGGACCTGGATCTGGTTGAGGTAGCACCGATGGCCAAGCCGCCGGTGTGCAAACTCATGGATTTTGGCAAGTACAAGTACGAAGCCGCGGTCAAGGCGCGTGAGGCCCGGAAGAACCAGACCAATACGGTTCTGAAGGAAATCCGCTTCCGGCTCAAGATCGACAAGCACGACTACGAGACCAAGACCGGCCACGCGCTGCGCTTCCTCGGTGCCGGCGACAAGGTCAAGGCCATGATCCAGTTCCGCGGCCGTGAGCAGCAGCGCCCCGAAATGGGCATCCGCCTGCTCAACCGGTTCGCCGAGGATGTCGCCGAAGTCGGCGCCGTGGAGTCCACTCCGCGGATCGACGGCCGCAACATGGTCATGGTGATCGGGCCGTTGAAGAACAAAGCGGAAGCCAAGGCCGAGGCACGCCGGGAAGCCCAGCGAGCCGAAGCGAAAGCGCAGAACGCGGCAGGCAAAGACGGGTCAGTGCGGGACGGATCCGCGAAGCTGGATGTCAAGAACGGCGCCGGTCCGATGACGCAGAGCCTTGCGGATCTGCTGCCGGACGGTCTGAACCTGGGCAGCCCGGCTGCCGAAGAGGTCGTCGAGTCGGTTGCCGCCGATCCGGCGATTGCGGCCGATGCCGCTGCCGCGCAGGCTGCGGAGATCGCCGAAGACGTGGCAGAAGCCGAGCCGAAGCAGGATCGCAAAAAGGACGAAGCCGCAGCCGAGGCTGCAGCTGAACCGGTTGCGGAAAAGCCGGCGAGCAAGCCTGCCGCAGCGAAGAGCCCGGCGGCCGCCAAGCCGGCTGCCGCGGCCAAGCCCGCAGCGACGGCCAAACCGGTGGCGGCGAAGCCGGCTGCCGCGGCCAAGCCCGCTGCCGCGGCCAAACCGGCAATGCCGAAGCCTCCGGCAAAGCCGGCTGTGCCGAAGCCTGCAGCGGCCAAGCCGGCCGCTGCGGCGAAACCTGCCACGCCCAAGCCGGCAACCAGCCGGGCGGCGAAAGCAGAACCCAAAGACTCACCGAAGAGCTGACCGTTCCGGCAACGGAGCGCGTCAACAAAACAATCGCCAGCAGCCCGCCGGGTTGCTGCCTGAGAACTACTGGCTGATGCCGGTGGAGATGTAAGGAGATCGGTTCCCATGCCGAAGATGAAGACCCACAGCGGCGCCAAGAAGCGCTTCAAGCTGACCGGCAGCGGCAAGCTGAAGCGCCAGCAGGCGAACCGCCGTCACTACTTGGAGCACAAGCCTTCGACGCTGACCCGTCGTCTTGCCGCAGACAAGACGGTTGCCCCGGCCGATGCCAAGAACATCAAGAAGATGCTGGGCATCTAACTCATTCAACCCGGCCGTTCCGACGGCCATCCCCAAACGCCTTCTCAGGCAAGTCTTCGGTTGAAGTGCAGTTGATCAGAGCTTGAGAGCATTACCAAAAGGAGTACGCACGTGGCACGTGTGAAGCGGGCAGTAAACGCCCACAAGAAGCGTCGGGTCATCCTCGAACGCGCAAAAGGTTACCGTGGACAGCGTTCGCGCCTGTACCGCAAGGCAAAAGAGCAGTTGCTGCACTCGTTCGTGTACAGCTATGCTGACCGCCGCAAGCGCAAGGGCGATTTCCGTCGGCTCTGGATCCAGCGCATCAACGCTGCCTCCCGCGCCAACGGCCTCACCTACAACCGCCTGATCCAGGGCCTGAAGGCCGCTTCGATCGAGGTCGACCGCCGGATGCTCGCCGAATTGGCCGTGAACGACGCCGCTGCTTTCGCCGGCCTGGTCAAATTGGCCAAAGACGCGTTGCCCGCGGACACTTCCGCACCGGTGGCCAGCTAGTCTGCAGACTACGGCGCAGCTTAGGTGCGCTATGGTTTTCGAGTGACTAACGACGACGGGCGCCCGCCAGCAATCCCCATGACCAACCCCGGTGCAGACCGGGTGAAGGACGTGGCCAAGCTGGCAGGGCGCCCTTCGCGTACCCGGCGGAAGCAATTCCTGGCCGAGGGGCCGCAGGCGGTGCGCGAAGCGCTGAAAGCGCACCGGGAATGCCTGGCCGCCGGCGGCACCGCAGTGGTGGACGAGGTCTACGCGAGCCGGGAATGCCTGGACCGGTACCCGGAATTCGAAGAGCTCGCCGAGGGCCTGCTGAGCATCCGGATCGCCAGCGAACTCGTTCTGGCCGCGATGACCGACACCGTCCACCCGCAGGGCATTGTGGCTGTCTGCCGATTCGTGGATGTGCCGCTGGCCGAGGTGCTGAGCCGCAAGCCCAAACTGATCGCGATGCTCTGCCGGATCCAGGATCCGGGCAATGCCGGTACCGTGCTCCGCGCTGCGGACGCCGCCGGGGCGGACGCGGTGATCTTCAGCGCTTCGAGCGTGGATGTCTACAACCCGAAAGCGGTCCGCAGCACGGTGGGCTCGTTGTTCCACCTTCCAGTGGTGCTCGGTGCCGAGGTGGCCGAGGTGGCCGCGCAATGCCGGGCCGCGGGCATCGGAGTGCTGGCCGCGGACGGCTACGGAGCGCTCAACCTCGATCAGCTGCAAGACGAATCGGCCGCGCGCAGCTTCGACCAGGAAACCCCGGAGTCCGGATACTGGTTGGAGAAGCCGAGCCTGTGGCTGTTCGGCAACGAAGCCCAAGGCCTGTCCACGGCGGAATTGGAATCATCGGACTACCGGGTTGCGGTCCCGGTCTACGGTGCGGCGGAAAGCCTCAATGTCGGCACCGCGGCCACCGTGTGCCTCTACGCCAGCGCCCGGGCACAACAGCGCGGCTGACGATTCCCGGCCGGTAGCCCGCTAAAACGTCTGCACCCCACCCGTAAGCCACGCCCGTCCGATTCGACGGTTCAGGGGCCAGGACGTCGGTGCCCACTGAACCAGTGAATTGGACGGGCGTAGGTGGGTGTTGCTAGCGGAAAATCGGGTCAGGCGTGGGATTTCCGTCCAGTGATGGCGCCCCAGATGCCGGCGACCACGAGGCCGCCGATGATCGCGAAAATCCAGGTGCCGAGATGGAAGAATCCGGAAATCGCATTGCCGCCGAAGACCAGACCGGAGATCCAGCCGCCGACGATTGCGCCGACGATGCCCAGCACCAGGCTGGTGATCCAGCCACCGGTCACTTTGCCGGGCATGACTGCTTTGACGATCGCGCCAACAATGAGGCCAAGAATGATCCAACTAATGAAACCCATGACTCCTCCTTCATAGCGAGCTGACGGATTCAACGCTACGCCTGTCCGGTTGCTTTGCGTATGCTTGCTGCGAGTAACGATTTGGGGCGTGTCGGGGGTGGCGACCGGGCCGAAAGTCACAAAAACATTGCGGATGCTGCTGCGGCCGCAGGATCACCGAGGAGAACCCAGATGTCCACCGAAGGCGGAAACAAAGCCATCATTGCGGCGCTTTCGGCGAATCTGGCCATTGCAGTGCTGAAGTTCCTGGCCTTCCTGTTGACCAGATCGTCGTCGATGCTGGCCGAATCCATCCACTCCGTGGCGGATTCGGGGAACCAGCTGCTGCTCCTGCTGGGCGGCAAACGCGCCAAACGCCAGGCCAGCCCGGAACACCCCTTCGGCTACGGCCGGGAACGCTATCTCTATGCCTTCATTGTTTCCATCGTGCTGTTCAGCGTCGGCGGGCTGTTCGCGCTCTACGAAGCCTGGGAGAAGTTCCACGACCCGCATGGTTTCGAAGGACCTTGGTGGTGGGTGCCCTTGGCCGTGCTGGTCGGGGCAATCGTCTTGGAAGGCTTTTCCTTCCGCACCGCAATCCGGGAATCGAATCGCAGCCGCGGGCGGCGATCCTGGTTCTCGTTCGTCCGGACCGCCAAGGCCCCCGAACTGCCGGTGGTCCTGTTGGAGGATTCGGCGGCGTTGCTCGGCTTGCTCTTCGCGCTGTTCGGCGTCTCGATGACGTTGCTGACCGGCGACGGCATCTGGGATGCGGTCGGCACCGCCTTGATCGGCCTGCTCCTGGTCCTGGTTGCGGTAGTGCTCGCGATCGAGACGAAGTCCCTGCTGCTGGGCGAGTCCGCCACCGCGGAGCATGTGGCTGCCATCGAGGCCGCTTTGCTGGGCCCGGGAGTCAGCCGGATCATCCACCTCAAAACCCTGCATTTGGGTCCGGAGGAATTGCTCGTGGCGGCCAAGATCGCGGTGCCGGATTCGGATACCGGGGCCGCCATCGCCCAGGCGATCAACGATGCCGAACGTCGGGTCCGCCAAGCCGTGCCGATTGCCAAAGTCATCTATTTGGAACCGGATATCTTCAGCGCAACCGAGGCCGCGGAGCCAATCGGCACCGGTCCCGATCGGCCTGCATCCTGAGCAGCGCCCTGGGCACCCGGTTTCTGCCGGGTAACGAAGCGACCGCAAGCGGAACCATTCGTGCGGTTTGCCGGTTGAGCCAAGGTAACCGGCCGTTCCGAATCGGCATCGAAGCTCTAATGGGGGAAGACTGTGCAAAATTCGATTTTCGGCAAGGCCACGCTGCTGGCAGCTGCGGCTGCGGCGGTTTTGGTGTTGAGCTCTTGCGGCAACAATGCATCCAGTGGAGGCGCCGCTTCTACGGTGCCTCCGAGCAGTGCAACGAGCCCGGCGACGCCGTCGGCGACACAGAACTTTCCGTCCGCACAGCTTCAGACACCGCCGCAGAGCACCGTGACCAAGCGGTCCTTGGAACTGATCGAGCCGATGTATGCGGCGACCATGAATGTGGATACCGGCTTGGACCAGGCGGCAGTGTTCGATTTCTACACCGCCTCGCTGACCGCCGCCGGTTTCACTCCGGCCAATGACCGGCCGCTCGCCGACGCCACCGGAATCAGCTTTACCCGGGGCGAGGAGAAGGTCGATGTGATTTTCGCGGCGGGCGTTTCCGGTGCGTTCACGGTGGTGGCCAGCCTTAACGCGAGCTCGATTGGCTGAGCTGACCGCCAGATTCCACTGCTGAGCGGCCGGCCCGATCGACCCGGCCGCTCAGCAGGGCTATGCCCAGGCCGAGCACCGCCAGCCCGGCACCGACCAGCGCGGGCGCCACATAGCCCCACCCCCAGGCGATGACCAGGCCGCCGAGGAACGCCCCCAGCGCGTTGGCGATGTTCAGTGCGGAGTGGTTCATCGAGGAGGCCAACGACGGCGCCCCGGGCGAAACGTCGAGCAACCGGGTCTGCAAGGCCGGGACCAGCATCGAGCCGGAGGCGCCGATCAGCAGCACCAGCGGGAGCGCGGACCAGACCTGGTGGACCGCGACGCTGAACACCAACAGGACGACGGCGATCACACCCATCATGAGGTAGATGCTGCCCATCACCGAACGGTCCGCCAACCGCCCGCCCACGATATTGCCCAGCACCATCCCGATGCCGTACAGTGCGACCACCAGCGGCAGCCATTCGGCGGCCAGCCCGGTGACTTCGGTCATGGTCGGGGCGATGTACGCGTACACCGCGAAAAATCCGCCGAAGCCGACGATCCCGATCAGCAGCGCCAACCAGACTTGCACCCGTTTGAGTGCGCCGAGCTCGCCGCGAATCGACGCGCCGACGGCGGCGGGCTGGGCCGGCACGGAGATCCAGATGCAGAGCACGGTCAGTGCCCCGATCAGGGCGACCAGGATGAAGAGCAGGCGCCAGCCGAATTGCTGGCCGAGGAAGGTCGCCGCGGGGACGCCGATGACATTGGCGATGGACAGGCCGAGCATCACCATGGAGATGGCCCGGCCGCGTTTGCTGGGCGCGACCAGTGAAGCCGCAACCACGGCCGCGACCCCGAAAAAGGCGCCATGCGGCAAGCCGGAGATGAACCGGGTGATGAAAAGCGACCAGAAGTCGTTCGCGAAGAAGGACGAGAAGTTCCCCAGCGTGAACAGGCCCATCAGGGCCAGGAGCACACTTTTGCGCGGCAGCTTGGCGGCGACCGCGGCCAAGACCGGAGCCCCGATCACCACGCCGAGGGCGTAGGCGGAAATCAAGTGTCCGGCGTCCGGAATGCTCACCCCGACGCCTTCGGCGACATTGGGCAGCAGGCCCATCATGGCGAACTCGATGGTGCCGATGCCGAATCCGCCCATGGCGAGCGAAGCGATGGCCAGGGCGACGTGACGGGGTGAATATCCGTGCTGCGGATGCTGTTGCATGGGGGAGGGATCTTTCCGAGGTGGTGAGTGCGCCTCTATTCCATCACGCCGCGGACCGTAAACTGGTGTCGTGACGACGAAACATGGTGGCCGGTGAACTCGGCCAGTGCTGGCAATACCGCGGCCAAGCTGATCGTCGGTGCCGCGATCGTGGATGACCTCGCTGCGCCGAACCGGATTCTGGTCGGCCGGCGAAGCGCTCCGGAGGCTCTGGCCGGGATGTGGGAGTTCCCCGGGGGAAAGGTCGAGCCCGGCGAGGAAGCGCTTGCTGCGCTGCATCGGGAGCTCCTCGAGGAACTCGGAATCACGGTTCGGGCCGGTGCCGAATTGGCCGCACCGGGCCTCCCGGCGTGGCCGCTCGCGGGCACTGCGGTCATGCGGGTCTGGTTCGTGCAGATCGAATCCGGAGTTCCGACCGCGCTGGAAGACCACGACGAGCTGCGTTGGCTGGATTTGGCCGACCCGGAGCCGTTGCGTGCGCTGCCGTGGATTCCGGCGGATGGTCCGATTGTGGCCGAACTCGTCCGGCTCACCCGGGGCTGAAGCCCGAACCCGGGATCAAGCGATTTTGTGCGCGAACCGCATCAGATTCCCGTCCGGGTCCACGTGGGCTCCTTCGCGCAATCCGTACTCGGTATCCACCGGCAGGCTCGTGGGGCAGCGGATCTCGGCAGCATCCGATACCGCTTTCCACTGGGCTGCCAGCGCATCCGCATCGTCGACTTCGATGAAGGCCGAGGAAAAGTTGGTTTCCGGGTCGATGCCCGGAGCTTGCCACAAGTGGATCCGGATGTTGCCGAGTTTAGCGTAGGCATAATCTTCATCGCCGTCGTATTTGGCGACCTCGAAGCCCAAGGCGGCGTAATGCCTGATCGACCGCTCGACGTCGAGCACGGGGAAGACCGGAGCAATTTGTTCGAAGGCGACGCTATTGACCATGTGCCGAGCCTATCCCGCGCCCGACCAGGATTGCCAGCATATGTGCCCGGACCCGAACTGTGCCAGACTTGTCTTTTCGGCAGTGGTCGGAAGCCGGCAGTTTCAAGCAAGGAGAGCCAGATGTCAGCATCGGGGCAGGATCAGAACGCTTCCACGGAGGACCAATCGGCCAGCGAGCAATCGGCCAGTGAAGACACGAAGCGCAAGTTTCGGGAAGCACTGGAGAAGAAGAACGCGAAGCACCACGCAACCGTAGAAGCCTCGCAGAACACCAAAATCAGCACCGCACACGCTTCAGCCGCGACGAAGCGTGAGTTCCGCCGCAAGAGCGGCTAGCCGACGGGCCTTCCCGGCCGGCAGATCTTTCAGAAAAGCATCGGTTCGGCGGTCTGGCCGGGTGCCCCGTTTCCGGGCCGCCGACCAGGCCGTTGTCCGGTGCCGGCGGTTGGCCGGCTGCCGGAGTCCTGGCGGCTCCGGGGAGCCCGCACCGGCCAGCGCCCGGATTCCACGGTTTCCGGCAAGCTGCCCTCCGGATACTGGGCTTCTTCGACCCGCGCATCGAGCACCGTTCGGTGCATGTACGCCTGGGTCCCGGCGAAGCCGTGCCGGGCTTTGGCAGCGTTGACCCGGTGCGCCAACCACTGCCGGTACTCCTTCGGCGCGTATGAGCCGGAGCCGAAGAGCCCGCGGTACTTGGGCACCAACTGCGGATAGTTCTTGCCGAGCCAGGACATGAACCAATCCCGGGTGCCGCTGCGCAGGTACACTGCGCCGGCCGTGACGCCGGTGGCCCCGGCGGCAGCCAATGCGCCGAAGAGCGAATCCAAAGCTTCTTCGCTGTCCGTGAGCCAGGGCAGGATCGGCATGGCCATCACACCGCAGGGGAGTCCGGCTTCGCGCAGCTTTGAAATCAACGCCAGCCGGGCCTTGGGCGTGGGGGTGCCCGGTTCGATGACCTTGCCGAGAGCCTCATCGGTCAGCGCCAGCGAAATGCCCATGCCGATGGGTATCTGCCGCGATGCGGCTTTGAGCGCCGGGATGTCCCGGCCCAGCAGGGTGCCTTTGGTCAGGATCGACAGTGGAGTGCCGGAGTCCGCCAGCGCGGAGATGATTCCAGGCATCAAGGCGTAACGCCCTTCCGCGCGTTGGTAGGGATCGGTATTCGTGCCGAGCGCCACGTGATGCCGTCCCCAACCGGGTTTGGCCAATTCGCTGCGCAGCACCTCCACCGCATTGACCTTCACCACCACCTGGGAATCGAAGTCGAGCCCCGGGTCGAAGTCCAAGTAGGTGTGCGACTTCCGGGCGAAGCAGTAAACGCAGGCATGGGAGCAACCGCGGTAGGGGTTGATCGTCCAACTGAACGGCATCGTGGAAGACTCGGGGACTTTGTTCAACACGGATTTCGCGGCGACTTCGTGGAAGGTCACGCCGGCGAACTCCGGAGTCCGCACCGTGCGCAGAAACCCTTGCATCGGCAACAGCGCAGCTTGGCCGAGCGGTGCGGCAGCGTGCTCTGCTGCTGCCGCACCGGATTGGCCTCCCGGCAGGTCCAGAGCCATTTGGCGGGAGACGTCCTGGGATTGCCATCGCATGCTGTTATTCGAACATAAATGCTATTCAATTTCAAGCAAAGTAGAAAATAGGTTCTAATCATGGAAGCTCGCCGAACCGTGTCCGGCCGGCCCTCGGCCGAGTCGGGGAAGGGAACTGCCGGCCAGGCCAGGTCGTTACGCTGTGTGATGAGGGGCACATTATTCGCACCGGTTGGGGCTTGCGGCGGTCGACGCCGGACGTCCCGTGGACAAAGGAGACCACCATGCCGAACGTGGCAAGCATTCTGCGCAATTCCGCGGCGGCCCACCCGGACGCCATTGCGATCAAGCTGGACGACATCGAGCTCAGTTACGCGGCGCTGGACCAGTTGAGCGCGAAGCTCGCCGGAATGCTGGCGGCCAAAGGGATCGCCAAGGGCGACCGGGTAGCCATCGTGAGCCCGAACATCCCGCAAATGCCGGTGGTCTACTACGGCATCCTGCGCTACGGTGCGGTGGTGGTACCGCTCAACCCGCTGCTCAAATCCCGCGAGGTGGCGTACCACCTGCAGGACTCGCAGACCTCTTTGGTGTTCGCTTGGGAAGGCGTGCTGGCCGAGGTGGCTCCGGGCGCGGAAGCGGCCGGAGCCGATCTGATCAGCATCGACGCCTTGCTGATCCCGACCTTGTCCGGGCATGAAGCGCTCAGCCCGATCGCCGAGGCAGCGGGGGACGACACCGCGGTGATCCTCTACACCTCGGGTACCACCGGGCGGCCCAAAGGGGCCGAGCTGACGCATTCGAATCTGCTCGGCAATGCCGAGGTCTCCCGGAGCCTGCATGATGTCGGCGTGGGCGACGTGATTTTCGGCGGGCTGCCGTTCTTCCACATCTTCGGCCAGACCTGCGCGTTGAACGAGGCGATCATGTCCGGAGCCACGGTCACTTTGCTGCCGCGCTTCGATCCGGCCAAGGCCTTGGACATCATCCAGCGGGACCAGGTCACGATCTTCGAAGGCGTGCCGACGATGTACATCGGTTTGCTGCGAGTCCCGGACCGGGAACGGTTCGACCTTTCCAGTTTGAAAGTCGCCGTCTCCGGCGGCGCGGCGCTGCCGCTCGAAGTGCTCCGGGAGTTCGAATCGGCTTTCGGGGCACCGATCCTGGAAGGCTATGGTTTGTCCGAAACGTCTCCGGTGGTCAGCTTCAACCAGCGGGACGGCATCCGCAAAGCGGGCTCGATCGGCACCGCAGTGCGCGGTGCGCAACTGCGCATCATGAACGACGACGGCGAGCCGGTGGCGGCCGGGGAGGTCGGCGAAATGGCGGTGGCCGGGCCGTATGTGATGAAGGGGTATTGGCGGAACCCGGAGGCCACGGCGGCCGCGATCCGGGACGGCTGGTTCTACACCGGAGACCTGGCCAGGCAGGACGAAGACGGCGTGTACTTCATCGTGGACCGCAAAAAGGACATGATCCTGCGCGGCGGCTACAACGTCTACCCGCGCGAGGTCGAAGAGGTGCTCTACCAGCATCCGGCGGTGGCCGAAGCCGCGGTGATCGGCCGTCCCGACCCGGACCACGGCGAAGAGATCATTGCCGTGGTGGCACTCAAGGCCGATGCTCCCGGCGCGGCACCGCCGGAGCAGCTGGCGGAGGAAATCCGGGATTTCGTCAAGGACCGGATCGCCGCTTACAAGTACCCGAGGGAGGTCCGGATCGTCGAAGCGCTGCCAAAGGGCCCGACCGGCAAGATCCTCAAACGGGAGATCAAGGCCTAGCCGGGCCCAGTGGACTGCTCCGGCGGCTCAGTTCAGACCAGTTCCCAGGTTGCGGTGACACTCGCGCCGACACTGCTTTCGCCGGCTTCGATCGGCATCGCGACCTCTGCGGCATAGGACATCCGGCGCATCGGCACCGGTCCGGAGCCGGTGTCCTGACCCTCCGAGATGGCCAGCACCCGGCCCAGTTTCCGGCCGGCCAACTCGGCAAAATGGTTGGCATTGCGGGCCGCATCGGCCCAGGCCAAGGTCCGGGCCTGTTCGGCGACCTCGCCGGGATCGGAGATTTCCGGCTGCAAGCCGTTGAGCCGGACGTCGTTGCCGCCGGCTTCGACGATTTTCGCAATCACCTGCTGCACGCTGTCCGAGGCTCCGTCCTTGAAGCCCATCCGGACGGTCAAGGTGCTGGAGCAGGTGTAGCCGGTGACCACATTGCCCTTGTCCTCCTGCCATACGGTTTCGGAGCGCAGCGAAAGGCCGCTGGTGGCGCTGTCTTTGCGTTCGACGTCGGCTGCGGCCAAAGCCTGCTGCACCGCCTGCATCGAACGGGCTGCATCCTGGTAGGCGCCCACCAAAGTGCGGCGGCTGACTTCCACGCTGATATTGAGCGTCAGCACGTCGGGGGCCTGGCTGGCCCGTCCGTGGCCGGTCACGGTGACGGTGTTGTTCGGGCGGTACTGATCCATTGGGTTGTTCTGGTCCATCGGAACTCCTGTCAGTGGGGCTGATGACTCCCACGCTAACCGTCGGAGCTGGGCTTTCCCAGTGCTCCGCGACGGCTTCCGCTCAGCGCGAAGCCGACCCGCCCGCCCGCGGCGGCTGCCCGGGCGGGCAGATCCGCACGGCAGATTCACGGCTGGGCGGTCGGAATGAATAGACTAATGGCGGCATTCCCACGACCAAGGTGCGTTCTCCTATGACCGAACAACTCCCGGCGGACCCCGCCGTCCCCGAACCGACCGACGAGGCGGGCCTGGCGCTCGCCGTCGGCAACGCGCTCGCCGCGATCGCCGAGGCCGGCGATTTGGCGCAGCTCAAGGCTGCCCGGTTGGCGCACACCGGTGAAAAATCACCGCTGAGCCTGGCCAACCGCGGCATCAAGGACCTCGCCAAGGAACTCAAGGCGACCGCCGGCAAACTCATGGGCACGGCCCGCGGGCAGGTCAACCAGGCACTCGCCGCGCGAACCGAAATCCTGGAAGCCGAAGCTGCCGAACGGATCCTGGTCGAAGAAGCCGTCGACGTCACGGCTGCTCCACGCCGCCGCCGGGCCGGTGCCCGGCACCCGTTGTCCACCTTGCAGGAACGGGTCAGCGACATCTTCGTCGGGATGGGCTGGGAAATCGCCGAAGGCCCGGAACTCGAATCCGAGTGGTTCAACTTCGACGCGCTGAACTTCAAGCCGGACCACCCGGCCCGGGAATTGCAGGACACCTTCTTCGTGGAGCCGCCGGAAGCGCATCTGCTGCTCCGCACGCACACCTCGCCGGTGCAGGTCCGTTCGATGCTCGAACGCGAGCTGCCGATCTACGTGCTGTGCCCGGGCAAGACCTTCCGTACCGACGAACTCGATGCCACGCACACTCCGGTGTTCCACCAGTTCGAGGGCTTGGCGATCGACAAGAACCTGACCATGGCGGATCTGCGTGGCACCCTGGAGCACTTCGCCCGGCAGATGTTCGGCGACGATGCGCAGATCCGGTTGCGGCCGAACTACTTCCCGTTCACCGAACCCTCCGCCGAGCTGGACATCTGGCACCCGGGCGCGAAGGGCGGTCCGCGCTGGATCGAATGGGGCGGTTGCGGCATGGTGAACCGGAACGTGCTCCGCGCCGCCGGCATCGACCCGGAAGAATATTCGGGCTTCGCCTTCGGCATGGGCATCGAACGGACCCTGATGTTCCGCAACGAAGTCTCCGACATGCGCGAAATGATCGAAGGCGACATCCGCTTCAGCCAGCACTTCGGGATGCAGATTTGAAAGAGAGAGTTGTCTAATCATGCGTATACCTTTGTCATGGCTGCGTGAGTTCGCCGCCGTCCCCGCCGAGGCCAGTGCCGAGGACGTGATGGCCGATCTGGTCCGCGTCGGGTTGGAGGAAGAGGCCGTGCACCGGCCCACCGACTCGCTTTCCGGACCGATCGTGGTCGGCCAAGTGATCTCGATCGTGAAAGAACCGCAGAGCAACGGCAAGACCATCAACTGGTGCCAGGTGCGGGTCGTGCCCGAGGGCCAGGCCCAAACGCTCCAAGCCGAAGGGATCTCGCCCGACGGCGTGCAGGGCATCGTCTGCGGTGCGCACAATTTCGTCGAAGGCGACAAAGTCATCGTGACTTTGCCGGGTGCCGTGCTGCCAGGCGACTTCCGAATTTCGCCGCGAAAAACCTACGGCCACACCTCGGCCGGCATGATCGCCTCGTCCCGGGAGCTCGGCATCGGCCAAGACCACGACGGCATCGTGGTGCTTTCCAGCTGGGGTTTGGATCCTGAACCCGGTACCGATGTCTTCGGCTTGCTCGGTCTGGACGACCAGGCCGCCGAGGTCAATGTGACCCCGGACCGCGGCTATGCGTTTTCGATCCGCGGCATCGCCCGGGAGTATGCGCATGCCACCGGCACCGAGTTCACCGATCCTGCATCCTTGCCGGCGGTGGCGCCGGCGGACGGACAGGGCTACCCGGTGCGGCTCGAAGACGGTACTCCGGTCTACGGCAAACCGGGGGCGGACCGGTTCGTGGCCCGGGTGGTCCGGGGCATCGACAGGTCGATCCCGACTCCGCAGTGGATGGTCTCCCGGTTGCGGCTGGCCGGAATCCGCTCGATTTCGCTGCCCGTGGACATTTCCAATTACGTGATGTGGGAGCTCGGCCAACCGCTGCACTTCTACGATCTGGACCAGCTCTCCGGACCGATCGTGGTCCGTCGGGCGGTTGCGGGGGAGTCGTTGCGCACCCTGGACGGCAAGGACCGCACGCTCGACGCCGAAGATCTGGTGATCACCGACGATTCCGGCGTGATCGGCATCGCCGGCGTGATGGGCGGCGCGGCGACCGAGGTCTCCGCGAGCACGACGGATGTGCTGATCGAAGCCGCGCACTTCGAGGCGGTGTCCATTGCGCGCAGCCGGCGGCGGCACAAGTTGCCTTCCGAGGCGTCCAAACGCTTCGAACGCGGGGTGGACCCGTTGGTCGCCGATGTGGCCGCCCAGCGTGCGGTCGATTTGCTGGTCGATTTGGCCGGCGGCAGCGCAGACCCGCACGGGACCGATGTCTTCCCGGAATTCCAGGCCAGCACGATCGGCTTCGAAGCCGGCTACCCGGCCCGCCGGGTCGGCATCCAATTCACCGCGGAACAGATCGAAGGCACGCTCCGGGACCTCGGCGCGACGGTTGCGGTTTCCGACGGCATCTACGGCGTGACCGTGCCGTCCTGGCGCCCTGATCTGGAGACCCCGGACGACCTGGCCGAGGAAATCGCCCGGCTGGTCGGCTACGACAAGATTCCCTCCACACTTCCTGTTGCCCCGCCCGGCCGTGGTCTGAGCCGGCTGCAGCAACAGCGCCGTCTGATGCTCCAGTCGCTCGCCGATTCCGGGCTGACCGAAGTGCTTGCCTACCCGTTCGTTTCGAAGGCGATGAACGAGACCTTCGGCACGGCCGAGGCCGGTGCCGAAGTGCCGGCGGTGAAACTCGCGAATCCGATCAGCGAGGAATTCGGCTTCCTCCGGACCTCGGTGCTGCCTGGGTTGCTCGAGGTGGCCAAACGCAATGTCTCCCGGGGTTTCCGGGACCTGGCGTTGTTCGAAGCCGGCGCGGTGTTCCGGCCCGGTTCGACCATGGGCACGGCGTCGATTCCGCCGCTCGGCGTGAAGCCTTCGGACGAAGTCCTCGACGCCTTGTACGACGGGATTCCGGAGCAGCCGTTGCATGTGGCCGCGGTGCTCACCGGGCATGATTCGCCCGAGGCGCCAGGGCACACGCCGCGTGTCTGGGACTACGCGGACGCGATCGACGTGGCCAGGTTGGCCGCCGAAGTGCTCGGTGTGGACCTGGTGGCGGTCCAGGGCCAGCACCAGGCCTTCCACCCCGGCCGGACGGCGCGTTTGGAACTGCGCGACGGCGGATTGCTCGGCTACGCCGGCGAGCTGCATCCGAAGCTCCTGGCCGGATCCGATCTTCCGGCGCGGACCGTCGCCGTGGAGTTCGACGCCGAGGCGCTCATCGAAGCTGCTGCGGAGGTGATCGTGGCCAAGCCGCTGTCGACTTTCCCAGTGGCGACCCAAGACGTAGCCCTGGTGGTCGACGCCGGGCTGCCCGCCGGCGAGGTGCTCGAAGTGCTGCGTTCCGGGGCCGGGGAGTTGCTCGAGGACGTCGCGCTGTTCGACGATTACCGCGGACCGAATGTCGCCGAAGGCAAGAAGTCGCTGGCCTTCGGTCTGCGCTTCCGGGCCGCGGACCGAACCCTGACCGCGGAGGAGGCGACCGCGGCCAAAGCTGCAGCCGTTGCCGCTGCGGCCGAGGCCTTCGGAGCGGTGCAACGCTGAGCTTGACCGGCACTCTTGACCGGCACTATCGCGGTTCTGTCCCACTGAGTGCGTCTGCTCGGTGGGACAGAACCGGTCGGTCCCACCGAATGCACTGACTCAGTGGGACCGGGTGCAGGATGATCCGGGCGGAGGTTCGGACCGGGTCAGGGCGCCGGCAGCGGGGCCGGGGCAGCGGCTTCGGCAATCGGAGCCGGCCGCTGTGCCGCAGCTTTGGCCGCCACCAGGATCACCAGCAGTCCCGCGCCGGAGAGGATCGCGCCGATCCAGATTGGCGAGGTGAAGCCCAAACCGGCGCCGATGCCGACACCGCCGAGCCAGGCGCCGAGCGCATTGCCGACGTTGAAGGCGGCGATGTTGCTGCCGGAAGCGAGCGTGGGCGCCTCCTGCGCGAAGTGCATGATCCGCATTTGCAGGCCGGGTACCGTGCCGAAGCCGAAACCGGCCATCAGAACCAGCGCGGATACCGTGACTACCGGGTTGGCGGCGAAGATCGCGAAGACCACGAGCACTGCGGTCAGCACTGCCAGGCTGATCGCCAAGGTCTGGTCGCGGGCCCGGTCTGCGGCCTTTCCGCCGATCAAATTGCCGGCGAAGGAACCGATTCCGAAGAGGATCAGCAACCAAGGCACCAGGGCGTTGGCGAAGCCGGTCACCTCGGTCAGCGTATAGGCGATGTAGCTGAAGGCGCCGAACATGCCGCCGAAGCCGAGCACGGTCACCGTGATCGACAACCAGACCTGCCCCTTGCCGAAGGCCTTGAGTTCGTCCCGGAGCCTGGCCGGCGCGCCGTCGGAATGCTGTTTCGGGACCAGCAGGGCGATTCCGGCCATCGCCACCAGGCCGAGCACGGAAATCACCGCGAAGGTGGAACGCCAACCGAAATTCTGGCCGAGCAGGGTCCCGAAAGGAACCCCCAGTACGGTGGCCATGGTCAGCCCCGCGAACATCATCGAAATCGCGGCCCCCTTGCGCTCCGGCGGCACCATGTTCGCGGCCACCACGGCACCGATCCCGAAGAACGCGCCGTGCGTGAGTGCGGCGAGGATCCGGCCGGTCAACATCAGCGAGAAACTCGGCGCTACGGCAGAGAGCAGATTGCCGGCGATGAACAGCACCATCAGCGAAATGAGCACGGCCTTGCGCGGCAGCCGGGTGACTGCTGCGGTCAGCAGGATTCCGCCGATCGCGACGGAAAGCGCGTAGCCGGAAATCAGCCAGCCCGCGGTCGGCTCGTCCACGTTGAACGTCCGGGCTACTTCGGGGAGCAGCCCCATGATGACGAATTCGGTCAAACCGATGCCGAATCCGCCGATGGCCAAGGCTAAGAGGCCGAGCGGCATGGCGGGACTCCTTGAGGGGAATTGGATTTTGTCGCGGCAGAATAGCCGCGTATGCAATAGTTGCATACGCGCTATAAATGCGCAAGCCGTGTAGAATGGCGGCATGGGGATTGCTGATGACGCGGTGGAGATCCGGGCCCAAGGCTGGCGCCGGCTCGCTGCGCTGCACGGGCTGATCGAGGCTTCGTTGGAGAAGGAACTGCAAGCCGGGCACGGGCTCTCGGTGGTCGAATACACGGTACTGGACGCGTTGTCCCGGCAAGACGGGTGGCATATGCGGATGCAGCAACTGGCCAGAGCTGCGGCCTTGTCCAGCAGCGCGACCACACGGCTGGTCAACCGGCTGGAGATGCGCGGCTTCTTATCCCGCTATCTTTGCGCCGACGACCGGCGCGGTATCTATACCGAAGTCACCGAGGCCGGTTTGGCCGCTCTGCAAGCGGCCGGGCCGGACCATGACGCCGCGCTGGCGCGGGCCTTGGAAGCGGCCCGGGGAATCGAAGAACTGCGTTCACTCGCCGAATCACTGGGCTGAACTGAATCACTGGGCTGAGCCGAATCATTGGCCGGGCTGAGTCGGGTCGTCCGGTGGCATGCTGCCGGGGCGCTCCCGACTCATGACGAATCGGGAGCGCCCACTGCGCTGATTTTCAGCTAAGGCCTAGACTCAAGCGTCTAGAATTTCGGGATTACCTTGAGGTTGGTCCAATAGGAGTTGACCAACGCGGGTGGAATAGGCACAGCATGCGGTGCGACGGTCACGGCGAAGGTTTGGTTCTGTCCGTTGGCGTCGTACGTCATTGACTTGTTGTCGGCGACGGTCCCGTCCGGAGCTCCGGAACCGTAAATGACCTCGAAACTCTTGAATCCATATCCTGCTGGGCAAGCCACGCTCACAGTGCTGCCGTCATAACTTGGCACTGAATTCCAGGAAACCGAACAAACCTCGGGGTGGTAGAAGGTGTATTTTCCGTCATCGGTGTATTCCTTGAAGACGATGTTGCCGGCTGCGGAAGCCGTCGGAACAATCGCGAAGAACATTACGAAAACAATTGACACTACGGCGAATATTCGCTTTTTCATGGAGCTCCTTTGCTGTGCTCGAGTATCAATCAATTGCTGGTGAAATCATTCTTGCTGGCCGGCTGCCCGTTCTTCTCCAAAACCCAGCCACTGGCTTCTACGATGTCGATCCGCACCGCGTCATCCGCGCTCATCTTGACTTTCGCGGTGGTGTTGACATCGCACTTCCAGTAGGCCCCCCAACCTTGGAGTTTGTAGAACGTCGGTGTGGCGGTCAGGCCGTCGACTTGGGCGGTCAACGAAATCTGATTGCTCTGCGAAAAGGCCACCGTGGTGCCGTTGGTGTAGGTCGTGCTCCGGGTGTAGGTGTAATCGGCTCCAGCACTGCCCTTGAGCGACTTCGTGAATTCAGGCGACAGCCCGATGGTCAATTTGACCGACTGCGTGTACGAATCTTGGACCTGGTCGATCGTTGTGGTGGTGTCGGTCGTGGTCAGTGTGCTCTTCACGCCCTTCGGCAACCGGACCGTGGTGCCCGCCGCTGTGGTGTATGCATTCTTCGACGTCAGCACCGGATACTGCACTCCGTCGCACGGCAGATCGGCCAGGGTGTGTTTGGTGTCCGAGCTGATTCCGCCGGCGGCACTCGCGGCCGGAGCGGTACCGGCCAGCAGGCCGACGGCCAGGGTTGCGGTCGTGATGAGAAGCCCAATTCGTCTCATGGTGTAATTTTTCCTCAGGGTAGTTTTGGTGACTTATTGTTTCCAAAAGCACGCCCGGGAAGAATGAAATGATCTCTCCGGAAAGAAAGATTGACGCCATCCCCGAGCGGCAATCACATCCTAAGCACAGGCTCATCAAACGTCTGACCTCTTTATGGAATCTTTATGTTTCCTTCGCGAATCGTTAACCCGAATTTTTGACAGAATCCATTTGCTGGCCAATGAATTCGTTCAGAATAAATCCAGGAAAAATTCAGACAAAAATCAGAATGAATCGATATCGCCCGGAGTGAAAAGTTCGGCGGCCCGACCCACGATCAACCGGTCCGGGGTGCCCACCACGTCGTGGTCCTTGCCCGGGTAATCGAACCGGGCCAGGACATGGCGCATGGCCTCCAGCCTGGCGCGCTTCTTGTCGTTGCTCTTCACCACGGTCCACGGGGAATGCCGGGTATCGGTCTTCCGGAACATCGCTTCCTTGGCCGCAGTGTAGGCATCCCATTTGTCCAGGGACGCCAAGTCCATCGGCGAAAGTTTCCATTGCCGGACCGGATCGACCTGCCGGATCGTGAACCGGGTGAACTGCTCGGCCCGGGACACGGAGAACCAGAATTTCACCACGTCGATGCCGTCGTTGACCAGCATTTTCTCGAAAGCCGGAGCCTGGCGGAGGAACTCGGCGTATTGCGCCTCGGAGCAGAAGCCCATCACCCGCTCCACCCCGGCGCGGGTGTACCAGGAACGGTCGAACAACACCATTTCCCCGGCTGCCGGCAGGTGGTAGACGTAACGTTGGAAATACCACTGGCTCTGTTCCCGTTCGGTGGGCTTTTCCAGCGCGACCACCCGCGCGCCGCGCGGGTTCAGATGTTCGGTGAACCGCTTGATCGTGCCGCCCTTGCCGGCGGCGTCCCGGCCTTCGAAGAGCAGCACGATGCGCCGTCCGGTGTCCTTGACCCAATTCTGCAATTTCAACAGTTCGATCTGCAGCAGACGCTTGTCCATTTCGTAGACTTCACGGGACAGCCGGGTGTCGTAGGGATAGCCTTCGCGCCAGGTGTCCACCGCCACGCCGTCCGGGCCGATCAACACCGGATCGTCGTCGTCGGCGTCCAAAACACTGAATCCGGGCAGCGCGAGCTTCATTTCGACCATGTCCCGACCATAGAGTGGGGGAGTGAACCACCGATTAATGACCGGTGAACCGGTGAGGTTCGACGGCGTGGCCCTGCAAGCCGTGCAACTAGCCGGCGTGACACCGGAGCCGGCCTGGCTCAACGGCCCCGAAACGGTCCGGGCCGAGCGCTTCGCCACCGCGGAACTGCGCCGCGACTTCATCGCACGGCGGACCGCCGTGCGGATTTTCGCGGCCGCGCTGCTCGACCTGGACCCGGCCGGATTGGCGCCGCGGTACAGCTGCCCGGAACACGGCACCGGCCCGGAGCTGGACCACGGCCGGCCCGGCTTCGCGGTTCAGGGCGAAGCGTTGCCGATCTCCTTGAGCAGCTCCAGCCGTCGCGGCTGGTTGTTGCTGGGTGCCGCCGCAGCGCCCGGAAGCCGGCTCGGGGTGGATCTGGAATGGATCGCGTCAGTCGGCTTCGAGGGCTTCGACGAACTGGTGCTCAGCGCTGCGGAGCGGCAGGATTTGGCAGCTTTGCCGGAAGCCGAAAGCCTGCCCAGGCGGGCCCGGATCTGGTCCCGCAAGGAAGCCTGGTCGAAAGCCGAAGGCAGCGGCCTGCAGGGCCGAATCAGCGGAATCGACTCAGCGGCCGCGGGCATCGTGGACATCCCGAACCAGCTGATCGGCCTGCCCGAAGGCTTTGTCGCGGCGCAAGCCGTGCAGTCCGGTTAGGCGCCGCAGGCCGGTTTCGGGCGCGCCGGCTCAGGGCATTGCCGGCAACTCGCTCCGGTACAACCACGGGTCCAGCAATCCGGCGGCCGAAAATCCCGGGTTCAGCTCCTCAACCAAGGCGAAGAAGTCCGCGGTGCACACCGAGCCGTGGGCAAACCTCCCGGTCCATTCCCGGAGCAGGGCGAAGAACGCCGCGTCGCCGAGCGCGATCCGCAGTGCGTGCACCGCCAAGGCGCCGCGTTTGTAGACCCGGTCGTCGAACATGTCCGCGGGCCCGGGCCGGCCGATCAGCAGGTCCTGGGCCTCGCCGGAAAGTTTCCGGTGCGCGGCCTCGGCGCGGCTGCGCGCATCGGCGGCGCCGGAGGCCTCGGACCAGATCCATTCCGCATAACAGGCGAAGCCTTCGTGCAGCCAGATGTCCTGCCAGCTGAGCAGCGTCAGGGAGTTGCCGAACCACTGGTGCGAGAGTTCGTGTGCAATCAGCCGCTGCGACTCCCAACCGGGCGCCAAATGGTTGCTCCCGATGATCGACACCGATTGGGCTTCCAAAGGGATGTCCAACTCGTCGTCGGTGACTACCACGGTGTAGCCGCGGAACGGATAGCTGCCGAAGCAGAATTCGAAGGTGTCCATCATGGCGCGTTGCTGGGCCAGCCCGGCGGCGGCGCGTGCGGCGAGTGCTGCCGGAGCGGCGACGGAGAGCGGGACCAGGCCGGTCTGCGCGCGGTGCGTGCCCCGGGGCAGCTCGGCCAAGGGGAACAGCTGATAGCGGCCGATCTGCACGGTGGCCAAATAGCTCGCCATCGGTTCCGGCTGGTCGTAGACCCAGGTTTCCCGGCTCGATTTGCTGCTGTGCGCGATCAGCGTGCCGTTGCACACCGGACGGTAGTTCGCATCGGTGCTCACCGAGATCCGGAAACTGGCTTTTTGGCTCGGATGGTCATTGCACGGGAACCAGGTGGGGGCACCGGTGGGCTGGCCGGCGACCAGCACGCCGTCCGCGAGCTCCTCCCAACCGACATCGCCCCAGAGCCCCATCGAGGGTGTGGGGTTTCCTTCGTAACGGACCTCGACGTGGAACGCGCGGTCCTTCGCCAGCGGCTCGGCCAGGCTGATCAACAACTGGCCTTGGCGTTGCGCGTATTTGGCCACCCGGAGGTTTTTGCCGCCGGACTTCACCGCGATCTTCCCGGCGCGCAAACCCTCCAGGTTGAGCATGATCGACTTCAGTTTCGTTTGCGCGACGGCCTCGATGCCGGCTTTGCCGATCAACCGGTTGCTGGCCAGTCGGCAGTCCAAGTCCAAATCGTAATGCTGCACCCGGTAATCATCGGTGCCGTGGCCCGGAGTGTACGGATCCAAGACGTTGTTTTCGCTGCTAATGCTCATGAACTCGGTTCGTTGATCGTCGAATGCGCGGCCGGCCGCTGCGCTGCCGGCCCTTTCCAGGGGCTGACCGGGTTGCCGATCCAGTAGCTGCCTGCCGGAACAGTTTCCCCGCGCATCACCAAGGACGCCGGCCCCACGGTGCCACCGCGGGCAATCCGGGCCGCCGGGAGGATGACTCCGTGCGGGCCCATGGTCGCCCCGTCTTCCAGGGTAACCGTGTCCAGCGCCATGATCCGGTCGTGGAACAGGTGAGTCTGCACTACGCAACCGCGGTTGACCGTGGCGCTTTCGCCCAGGGTGACCAGATCGGCTTCCGGCAACCAATAGGACTCGCACCAGGCGCCGTGGCCGATTTTCGCGCCGAGCGCACGCAGCCACCAGACCAAGGCGGGGGTGCCGCTGGCCGCCCTGGCGAACCACGGCGCAGCAACCAGCTCGATGAAGGTGTCCACCACTTCGTTCCGCCAGATGAAGGAGCTCCAGAGCGGGTGCTCGCCCACCCTGATCCGGCCGACCAGGAGCCATTTCGCGATGACGGCGCTGCCGGCGGCGACCGCACCGGCAAGCATCACCACGACTCCGCTGAGCAGCGCCGCGACGAAATAGCCGGTGTGCCCGGCCAACCAGGAGAACACCGCGAGTACGCTGACCGCGATCGCGACGGTCAACATGGCCGGCACGAAGCGGCAGACTTCCCAGAGGGCTCTGGCGATTTTGAGTTTCCGCGGCGGTTCGAAGGTGCGTGAGGCATCGGAACTCTGCGCCACCCGGCGCAAGCGGACCGGTGGCGAGCCCAGCCAGGACGTGCCGGCCTTGGCTTTCGCCGGGGTTGCGGACAGCACTGCAACCAGGGAATTCTTGGGCACCGAACGGCCGGCCGCGGTCATCCCGGAATTGCCCAGGAAAGCGCGTTTGCCGATTTTCGCCGGGGCGATGTGCACGAAGCCGCCGCCCAGTTCATAGGAGGCGACCATGGTGTCGTCGGCCAGGAAGGCGCCATCGCCGACCGTGGTCATCGAGGGCAGCAGGAGGACCGTGGAGGCTTCCACATTCTTGCCGATTTTGGCGCCGAGCAACCTCAGCCAGACCGGGGTGAACAGCGAAGCGTAGATCGGGAAGAGCAGGTCCCGGGCCAGGTCGAGCACCCGTTCGGTGGCCCAGACCTGCCAACCGATCCGGCTGCGCACCGGATGGAAACCCGCACGCAGGCCCAGGCTGAGCAGCCGCACGGTGCCGAGGACCAGAGCCATCAGCAGCACGAACCAGATCAAGGTCATCAGCGGCACCGAGATCAGCGCCTGCCAATAAAGGTGCTCCAACGAAGGAATTGCCGGCACATCCACGCCGGCGGGCGAGTCCCACAGCGCGGCGGCCAGGGCCAGTCCGCAGTATCCGGCGACCGCAGCGGCCAGGAACGGGATCATCGCCAGGACCGTCGAAGCGGAAGCGTAAATGGCCAACCACAACCGGTTGCTGCGTTGCGGTGCCACGGGCCAGTCCGGCCGGGCTTTGCCGACGCGTTGCGCCGGCGAGCCGGAATACTGCTGGCCCGCGCGGACTTTGCCCAAGACCGCGGAGCCGGCGGCAATCTGGGCGCCTTTGCCGATCCGGGTTCCGGGCATCAAGGTGCTTCGCGCGCCGACCGTGGCATCGGCTCCGACCGAAATGGTTCCGATATGCACATTGTCGCCGTCGATCCACCAGCCGGAGAGGTCCACTTCGGGCTCGATCGAGGCGCCTTCGCCCAAGCTGAGGAAGCCGGTGACCGGCGGCACCGAGTGCAAGCTCACGTCCTTGCCGATCTTCGCGCCCAGGGCTCTGGCGTAATGGGTCACCCAGGGTGCGCTGGCCAGTGAAACCGCCTGGGCCAGATCGGCGATCTGTTCCGCGAGCCAGAGCCGCAGATGCACCCGGCCGCTGCGCGGGTAAACGCCCGGTTCCACGTCGCGGAGCAAGATCCGGGCAGCCAGCACCGAAATCGACATCCGGCCCCAAGGGCTGACGAAAACCGCCCAGCAGGCCAGCACCCACCACCAGCTGACCGTGGGGATGTGCCAGGCTCCGGAGCCTTCGGTCCCGTTCAGCACGGCGATCAGGTTGTTGAAGATCATCAGGTAGGTCAGCCACCGCATGCCGACCAGAATGTGCAGCGGGATGCCCATCAGGGTCTGGAAGACCTGGGACTTCCGTGCCGTGCGGCGGACTTCCCGGACCACGGCGGGCGCGGCGTGCTCGTAGTCCGGCACGGATTGCCGGGCCAGGTCGACCAGGGCGCCGATCCTGGGATGCGCGTAGATGTTCGCCACGGTGATCGTGGGGTAGCGGACCCGCAGTGCGGACACCAGCTGCGCGGCGGCCAGCGAACCGCCGCCTTGCGCGAAGAAGTCGGCATCCAAATTCACCGCGGATCCGCCCAGCACCGAATTCCAACGGTCCAGGATCCACTGCGCGTCCGGTTCGAGCTCCAAGTCGACGACTTCCTCGCCGCTGCCGCTGCTGGGCAACGGCCAGGGCAGTGCGTTCCGGTCGACTTTGCCGCTGGTTTTGGTCGGCAGGGTTTCGGCCACGGTCAGCATCGGGATCAGCGGGGCCGGCAGCTCGGCGCCGAGCAGGCGGCGGAACTCGGCGAGCTCACTCGCCGCGTCCGGTTCCAGCACCAGGTATCCGACCAGGATCTGGTTTCCGGCCCCGGTGGTCTTCACCGCGGCAGCTGCCCCGGCGACGCCCGGCAGCCCTTGCAAGGCGGCATCGATTTCGCCGAGCTCGATCCGCCGGCCGCCCAGTTTCACCTGCTCGTCGGCCCGGCCCATGAAGATCAGGCCGGCGGATTCGAAGCGGACCAAGTCACCGCTGCGATAGGCGCGCGGCCAGCCGAAGGCGGGCATCGGCGCATACTTTTCCGCGTCCTTGGCCGGGTCCAGATAACGGGCCAGGCCGACGCCGCCGATGATCAGCTCGCCGATCTCGCCTTCCGCGACCGGCAGCCCGGCGGCATCGACGACGGCCAGGTCCCAACCGTCCAGGGGCAAGCCGATGCGCACCGGGTTGCCTTCCGGGCCGCTATGGCCGCCCATCAAGGCGGCGCAGGCCACCACGGTGGCCTCGGTGGGGCCGTAGGTGTTCCAGACTTCACGGTCTTCCACCGCCAACCGATCGGCCAGCTCGGGCGGGCAGGCCTCGCCGCCGAAAATCAGCAGCCGGACGTTTTCCAAAGCTTCGGCGGGCCAGAGCGCAGCCAGCGTGGGAACCGTGGAGACCACCGTGATGCCGTGCGAGATCAACCACGGCCCCAAGTCCATGCCGGTGCGCACCAGGGAACGGGGCGCCGGCACCAGGCACGCGCCGTGCCGCCAGGCGAGCCACATCTCTTCGCAGGAGGCGTCGAACGCCACGGAAAGGCCGGCCAGCACCCGGTCGTTGCTGCCGATCGGTTCGGCTTGCAGGAAAAGCCGGGCCTCGGCGTCGACGAAGGCTGCTGCCGACCGGTGGCTGACCGCGACGCCTTTCGGCGTCCCGGTGGAGCCGGACGTGAAGATGATCCAGGAGTCGTCGTCGGGCGAGGGCGTCCGCGGAGCCGGAAACGGCGTCGGGCGATCCTTGCCGACCACGATTTCGCCGGCGTGCAGCACCCCGGCGACCTTGGCTTCGCTGAACACCAGCTTGGCGCGTTCGTCCGGATCGTCGGCATCGACTGGGACGTAGGCGGCGCCGATCATCAAGACCGAAAGGATCGCGATGTACAGTTCGGCGGTGCCGGACGGTATCCGCACGCCGACTTTGTCGCCGGCGCCCAAGCCCGCCAGGTGCAGCGTTTTGGCGTAGCCTTTGACCTCGCGCAGCAACTCGGCGTAGCTCAGCGAGCGCTCGCCGTCGTCGAGTGCGGAAGCGTCAGGGAAAGCCGCCGCGGTCGAGTTGAGGATGTCGATCAGCGTCCGTTCCGGCGGGGTTGCTGCGGAACCGGGCAGCTGAGGGGCATAGACGTTCATGGTTTCAGCAGCACCTTGCCGGTAGTTTTCCGTCCCTGCAGATCACGATGGGCTTGCGCAGCATCCGCGAGCGGGTAGCTGGCACCGATCCGGACTGAAAGCGAGCCATCGGCCACCGCGTCGAAAACCTCCGCGGCGCGCCAGCGGCGCTCATCGGCGTCGAGCAAATAGGCCGCCATGGTGGGCCGGGTGAGGAAAAGCGACCCGCCGCGATTGAGCCGTTGGATGTCGAACGGCGGAACCGGCCCGGAAGCGGCCCCGTAGAGCACCAAGGTGCCGCGGACTTTGAGCGAATCCAGTGAGCCGTCGAAGGTGTCCTTGCCGACGCCGTCGAACACCACATCGACGCCGCGGCCGGCGGTGAGTTCGCGCACGGCCGCCGCGAATCCCGGATAACGCAGCACGTGGTCGGCGCCCGCTTCGCTGGCCAAAGCGGCCTTTTCATCGGTGGATACCGTGGTGATCACGGTGGCGCCTTTGGCTTTGAGCATTTGGATGATCAGCAGCCCGACGCCGCCGGCTCCGGCGTGCACCAGAACCGTTTGGCCGGATTGGACCGGGAACGTCGAGTTGACCAGGTAGTGCGCGGTGATGCCTTGCAGCGGCAGCGCCGCCGCAGTCGCCGCATCGAGGCCGTCCGGCACACGCAAGGCCTTGTCCGCATCGATCAGCGTGAACTCGGCGTAGGACTGCGAGCCTTCCGCGGATGCCACCCGGTCGCCGACGGCGAATTCGGTGACGCCGGCACCGAGCGCAACCACGGTCCCCGAAGATTCAGCACCCGGCGTGAACGGGAGCACCGTGGGATAGATGCCTTCGCGTTGGTAGGTCTCGATGTAGTTGACGCCGACTGCGGCGACCTCGACGAGCAACTGGCCCGGCCCTGGTTGCGGGGTTTCGACCTCGGCGATTTCCAGAACCTCGGGGCCCCCGTTGGCTGCGGCGACGATGGCTTTCATGGCGGGACTCCTCTATCGAATGTGCTTCGGATCCCATCGTAGGCGTTTCCGGTGACATTCCGGTGAACACTGCCGGAGCCCGGATTTGGCTGGACGCGCCGGGTCAGCCGGTTCGGTCCAGATGCCTGCGGAACCGCCGTTCGCCGTCGGCCATGACCTTGCCGTGCGCCCAGGCGAATGCCGGAGCGGCAACCGGGGCCAAGGCGTTCATCCAGGCCTTGGTGGTCGCCACGGTCCAATCGATGCGGAGCACGGTACTCGGCTGCCCGATGCTGCCGGCCGCTTCGAAATCAGCGCGCCCCACGCCGGCCAGATCACCGCTGCCGGCGACGTCGAGCCGGCGCATCGGGACGACGCCGGTGATTTCCAGCCGCAGCCGGAGCCGGTAACCGAGTGGGCTGCGCACCCGGAGTGCGATCTGGTCGCCGGGTCTGGCCGGGCCGGACCCGGCCGGCTGCTCCGGCTGGAAGGCCGGCCACCAGAGCTGCCAGCTGCGCAATGCCACGAGCTCATGCCAGCAGCGTTCGGGGCTCGCCGGCAGGGTCCACACGGTGTGGAACGAATACTTCTGCATAAATATTTACACCTATGTATATTTGCAGCTAAGCTAGGGCCATGACGATTTCAGTTGCCGTCTCCGGTGCGAGCGGCTACGCCGGCGGCGAGGTGTTGCGGCTGCTGGCGAACCACCCCGAAGTCCAGATCGGTGCAATCACCGCGAACCGCAATGCCGGTTCCAGACTAGGCGAGTTGCAACCGCATTTGTACCGGTTGGAGGACCGGCTGCTCGAAGAGACGTCGGTGGAAAACCTGGCCGGCCACGACGTGGTCTTCCTGGCCTTGCCGCACGGGGCCTCCGCGGAAATTGCGGCGCAGTTGCCCGCCGAAACCTTGGTGATCGACGCCGGTGCGGACCACCGGCTGGACGACCCGGCGGCCTGGCAGGAGTTCTACCAGTCGGCGCACGCCGGATCCTGGCCTTACGGCCTGCCGGAACTTCCGCTGGGTGACGGGAGCCGGCAGCGCGCGAAGCTCGTCGGGAGCAAACGGATCGCGGTGCCCGGTTGCTACCCGACCAGTGCATTGCTGGCGCTGGCCCCGGGGTTCGCCGCCGGGGCATTGTTGCCCGAGGACGTGGTGATCATCTCCGCCTCCGGAACCTCCGGCGCCGGAAAAGCCGCGAAGCCGCATTTGCTCGGTTCCGAAGTGATTGGCTCGATGAGCCCGTACGGCGTGGGCGGCGGGCACCGGCACACGCCGGAGATCGAACAGGGCCTGAGCCTGGCTGCGGGCGAGCCGGTCACGGTCTCCTTCACACCGACGCTGGCCCCGATGAGCCGCGGCATCCTGACCACCGCGACCGCGAAGCTCGCCCCGCAGCTGGTGAAAACCGCTTCGGCGGAGGAGATCCGGCAGATCTGGGTCGACGCCTATGAGCATGAAGAGTTCGTCCGGGTGCTCCCGCCCGGGCAATGGCCCAGCACCAAGTCCGTGCTCGGCTCGAATTACGCCGCGCTCCAAGTCGCTTTCGACGCCCGGACCGGCCGAGTGGTGGTCTGCTCGGTGATCGACAACCTGACCAAAGGCACCGCGGGCGGTGCCGTGCAGTCGATGAACATCGCCCTGGGCCTGACCGAAACCCTGGGCTTGGCACAACAAGGAGTGGCACCGTGAGCGTTACCTCGCCGAAAGGCTTCCGGGCCGCCGGAGTCGCCGCCGGGTTGAAAAGCACCGGAAAGCCGGACGTCGCTTTGGTGGTGAATGACGGGCCGTTGAAAAACGCGGCAGCGGTCTTCACCAGCAACCGGGTCGCCGCGGCGCCGGTCTACTGGTCGAGGCAGGTGATCGGCGACGGCCGAGCGGACGCCGTGGTGCTCAACTCCGGCGGAGCAAATGCCTGCACCGGGGCGCTGGGTTTCCAGAACACCCACGCCACCGCGGAACTGGCCGCGGGATTGTTGGGGGTTTCCGCGGCCGACGTGCTGGTCTGCTCCACCGGGTTGATCGGCGAGCAACTGCCGATGGACAAGCTCCTGCCCGGGCTCGAAGCGGCCTTCGGCCGGTTGGCGGCCGACGGCGGTCCGGAGGCGGCCCAAGCCATCATGACCACCGACACGGTGCGCAAAGAAGTGGCCCATCGGTCCGAGGCCGGTTGGCAGGTGGGCGGCATGGCCAAAGGCGCCGGCATGCTGGCCCCGGCGCTGGCCACGATGCTCGTGGTGCTGACCACCGATGCCGAACTGACCGCCGCCGAGCTCGACGCCGCGTTGCGCGAAGCCTGCCGGCTCAGCTTCGACCGGGCCGATTCGGACGGCTGCATGTCGACCAACGACACGGTGATCCTGCTCGCCTCCGGGGCCAGCGGGGTGCGCCCGGATCCGGCGGACTTCCAAACCCAATTGACCAGCGCCTGCCAATCGTTGGCGCAAGCACTGATCCGGGATGCCGAAGGCGCCAGCCATGACATCGCGATCCGCGTTTTCAACGCGGCTTCCGAAACCGAGGCGGTAGCGGTCGCCAAGGCGGTGGCCCGGTCGAATCTGTTCAAGACCGCGATCTTCGGCAATGATCCGAACTGGGGCCGGGTGCTTTCCGCGGTCGGCACGGTGCCGGAAAGCCAGGCGGCTTTCCACCCGGACCAGCTCAATGTTTCGATCAACGGGGTGCAGATCTGCCGGAACGGCGGGATCGGCGATTCCCGGGACCTGGTCGACCTGAGTCCGCGCGAGGTGGCCGTGGACATCGATCTGAACGCCGGAAGCGCCGAGGCCACGATCTGGACCAATGACCTCACCCATGACTACGTCCACGAGAACAGCGCCTATTCATCATGAGCGATCAGCATTCGGAACAACAGGAACAAGCCCGGGACAAAGCCGGGATCCTGATCGAGGCGCTGCCCTGGATCCAACGTTTCGCCGGAACCGTGGTGGTGGTCAAGTACGGCGGCAATGCCATGCTCTCCGAGGAACTGCAGCGGGCTTTCGCCGAGGACATGGTGTTTTTGCACCATGTCGGAATCCGTCCGGTAGTAGTGCACGGCGGCGGCCCGCAGATCAACGCGATGCTCGGCAAACTCGGCATCGAGTCCGAGTTCAAGGGCGGGCTGCGAGTGACCACCCCGGAGGCGATGGAGGTGGTCCGGATGGTGCTCACCGGGCAGGTGGGCCGCGAGCTGGTCGGCCTGATCAACGCCCACGGCCCGTACGCCGTCGGGCTTTCCGGTGAAGACGGGGCATTGCTGCAAGCGGTGCGCACCGGCACCGTGGTGGACGGGCAGCCGGTCGACTTGGGCCAGGTCGGCGAAGTGGTGGGGGTCAATCCGGGGTCGATCCTGGATCTGCTCGACGCCGGCCGGATCCCGGTGATCTCCACGATCGCGCCGGAGATCGGCGTTGCCTCCAGCGTGCTCAACGTCAATGCCGATACCGCAGCGGCCGAACTCGCGGTGGCACTGCAGGCCTCCCGACTGGTGATCCTGACCGACGTCGAGGGCCTGTACCGGAACTGGCCGGACAAGGATTCCCTGATCAGCGCGCTCAGCGTGGCCGAGCTCGGCGAGCTGTTGCCGGGTTTGGCCTCCGGGATGATCCCCAAGATGCAGGCCTGCCTCAAAGCGGTCGAAGGCGGGGTGCAGAGCGCTTCGGTGGTCGACGGGCGGAGCCCGCACTCGATGTTGTTGGAAATATTCACTGCGGCCGGGAACGGCACGCAGATCTTTGCAGCGGAGCAGGACCCGCTGCCGGAAAGGCAAGCATGAACGCGACTGTCACCAATGCCATAGCGCAGCAAGCCTTGGTCGGACCGGACGTCTCCGATTTGGTCCATGAATTTTCCGGTCCGCAATGGCTGGAGCGCTACCAGAAGTCGTTGATGGGGGTCTTCGGCACACCGCAGCGGGTTCTGGTCCGCGGCGCCGGAGCCTTGGTCTGGGACGCCGACGGCAAGGAGTACCTCGACCTGCTGGGCGGCATCGCGGTCAATGCGCTCGGCCACGCGCACCCCTTCGTGACCTCGGTGATCTCGAGCCAGCTGGCCACGTTGGGCCACGTCTCGAATTTCTTCACCAGCCCCACCCAGGTCGCGCTCGCCGAAAAGCTCCTGGAGCTGGTGCAAGCACCGGGCGGTTCCACGGTGTTCTTCGCGAACTCCGGCGCCGAGGCCAATGAGGCAGCTTTCAAATTGGCCCGGGCGCACGGCAACAGCCAGGGCAAACCGCGAATCCTGGCCCTCGAGGGCGCGTTCCACGGGCGGACCATGGGGGCGCTCGCGCTGACCGCGAAGGAAGCCTACCGGAAGCCTTTCGAGCCGCTTCCGGCCGGCGTCGAACACTTGCCCTTCGGCGATCTGACGGCGTTGGAATCCGCCCTGGCGGACCGGGATGTGGCCGCCCTGTTCCTGGAACCGATCCAAGGCGAAATCGGGGTGCGGCCACTGCCCCCGGGCTACCTGCGGGCCGCCCGGGAATTGACCCGGAAAGCCGGCGCCTTGCTGATCGTGGACGAAGTCCAGACCGGAATCGGCCGGACCGGCAACTGGCTGGCCTATCCGGAAATCTTCGGCGCGGGTTTCAAACCTGCGGACCTGCCGGACGCGATCACGCTGGCCAAGGGGCTGGGCAGCGGATTCCCGATCGGTGCCCTGGTCGGCATCGGCGCAGAGGTCTCCGGACTGCTCGGCGCCGGCGCGCACGGCAGCACCTTCGGCGGCAATCCGGTCGCCACGGCGGCGGCCCTGGCCACGCTGCACACCATCGAGTCGACCGGTTTGCTCGGCGCGGTCCGTTCCCTCGGCGCCGCGCTGCGCGAGGCGCTGGCCGGGACCGCCGGAGTCGCCGAGGTGCGCGGCAGCGGGTTGTTGATCGGTTTCGATCTGGACGCCCCGGTGGCCGCCGCCCTGGTTCAGGCCGGACTGGCTGCGGGCTTCATCGTGAACAGCCCGGCGCCGGCCACGATCCGTTTGGCACCGCCGCTGATCCTGAGCCGGGCCCAGGCCGAACACTTCTTGGCCGCCCTGCCCGAGTTGATCGCATCAGCCAACCACACAGCCAAAGGAGCGGCATCGTGACCAGGCATTTCCTCGTCGACACGGATTTGACCCAAGCAGAGCAGAGCGAGGTGCTCGATTTGGCGTTGCAGCTCAAGCGCAGCCCGTTTCTGCGCCAGCCGTTCGCCGGTGAAGGGGCCGGACGCAAGACCGTGGCGGTGATTTTCGACAAGACCTCCACCCGGACCCGGGTCTCGTTCGCCACGGGCATCTCGGAGATGGGCGGGACCGCGCTGATCATCGGCAGCGGCGAATCGCAATTGGGGCACAAAGAGTCCATCGCGGATACCGCCAAAGTCCTGGAACGGATGGTCTCGACCATCGTCTGGCGGACCTTCGCCCAGTCCGGACTCGAGGAAATGGCCGCGAACTCCAAGGTCCCGGTGATCAACGCGCTCTCCGACGACTACCACCCCTGCCAGTTGCTGGCGGATCTGCTGACCATCCGGGAGCACAAGGGCGAGTTGCAAGGACTGAGCCTGGCCTACTTGGGCGACGGTTCGAACAATATGGCGCATTCCTACCTGTTGGCCGGGGCCACCGCGGGGATGCACGTGCGGATCGCGGCCCCGCCGGGGTTCCACTCGGATCCGGCGGTGCTGAATGCGGCACGGGTGCGGGCCGGCGAGACCGGGGGATCGGTGCGCTTCGTCGCGGATCCGCTGGAGGCGCTGTCCGGCGCCGATGTGCTCGCCACCGACACCTGGGTCTCCATGGGCAAGGAGAGCGAGAAAGCGGCCCGGGCCGAGGTCTTCCGGCCGTATGCGCTCGACTCGGCAGCCCTGGCCCTGGCCGCACCGGACGCCATCGTCCTGCATTGCCTGCCGGCCTACCGGGGGTACGAGATCTCTGCCGAGGTGATCGACGGGCCGCAGTCCGTGGTCTGGGATGAAGCGGAGAACCGGCTGCACGCGCAGAAGGCCCTGATGGCCTGGCTGGTGGAACGATCATGAGCGCGGCGCACGATACGGCGCCCACGACCCAGTCGATTCCGCTGATTCCGGCGACCAAAACGGCCCGGCAGGCGCGGATTTCGGCCCTGTTGACCGCGCAGCCGGTGCGCTCGCAGGCCGAGTTGGCCGCGTTGTTGGCCGACGACGGCGTGCAAGTCACCCAGGCGACGCTTTCCCGCGATCTGGTCGAGTTGGGCGCCGTCCGGGTCCGGGCCGAGGGCGGTTTGGTGTATGCGGTGCCGCAGGCCGGAGTCGACCGCACCCCGCACGCCGCGGTGTCCAAAGAGTACTTGGACGCCAGGCTGACCCGGCTCTGCGCGGAACTTCTGGTGACCGCGGAAGCTTCGGCGAATCTCGTGGTGCTGCGCACCCCGCCCGGCGCGGCGAATTTCCTCGCCATGGCGATCGACCACTCGGTGCTGCCCGAAGTGTTGGGCACCATCGCCGGGGACGATACGGTGTTACTGATCAGCCGCGACCCGTTGGGCGGGGCAGCGGTGGCCGAAAGATTTCTGCAGTTCGCGCAGGACCCCGGCGCTTAACCACCGAAGATGCATCTGCAACATTCCGATGGTGATTATGCGGTCGAAAGTGTATCCATAGGCTGAAGATGCATCTGCAAAATGATTACGCCGCAATTTACTGTTCCAAGTTCAACGTTCTTAAGGAGTTTCCATGACTGATCGCATCGTGCTCGCCTACTCGGGCGGCCTCGACACCTCCGTGGCCATCGGCTGGATCGGTGAGGCCACCGGCGCCGAAGTGATCGCGGTGGCGGTCGACGTCGGCCAGGGCGGCGAGTCGCTGGAGACCGTTCGGCAGCGTGCGCTCGGCTGCGGCGCGGTGGAAGCCTATGTGGCCGACGCCCGGGACGAGTTCGCCGACGAATACTGCATGCCCACCCTGAAAGCGAACGCGCTCTACCAGGGTCACTACCCGCTGGTTTCCGCGATTTCGCGCCCGGTGATCGTCAAACACCTGGTCAAGGCGGCCCGCGAGTTCGGCGCGACCACGGTGGCGCACGGCTGCACCGGAAAGGGCAACGACCAGGTGCGCTTCGAGGTCGGCATCCAAACCCTCGGCCCGGACCTGAAGTGCATTGCGCCGGTCCGCGACTTGGCACTGACCCGGGACAAGGCGATCGATTACGCCGAGCGGAACAACCTGCCGATCGAAACCACCAAGAAGAACCCCTACTCGATCGACCAGAACGTCTGGGGCCGCGCGGTGGAAACCGGATACCTCGAAGACATCTGGAATGCCCCCACGAAGGACATCTACGACTACACCGCGACGCCGGAATTCCCGCCGGCCCCGGACGAAGTCGTGATCTCGTTCCAAGCCGGCGTGCCGGTGGCGCTCGACGGCGTGCAACTCTCTCCGTTGCAGATCATCCAGGAACTGAACCGCCGGGCAGGTGCCCAGGGGGTCGGCCGGATCGACGTTGTCGAAGACCGCTTGGTGGGCATCAAGAGCCGCGAAATCTACGAAGCTCCCGGCGCGATGACTCTGATCACCGCGCACAAGCACCTGGAAGACGTCACCATCGAGCGGGAACAAGCCCGGTTCAAGGCGACGGTCGGCCAGCGCTGGTCCGAGCTGGTCTACGACGGCCAGTGGTTCTCCCCGCTCAAGCGTTCGCTCGACGTCTTCATCGAGGACACGCAGAAGTACGTCTCCGGGGACATCCGGGTGGTGCTGCACGCGGGCGTGGCCGCAGTCAACGGACGGCGCACCGAGACCGGCCTGTACGACTTCAACTTGGCCACCTACGACACCGGCGACACGTTCGACCAGTCGCAGGCCAAGGGCTTCATCGAACTCTGGGGCATGTCCGCGAAGACCGCGTCCAGCCGGGACGAGCGGGTAGCCGGGGCATGAGCAACGCCACGAACGAGGTGGGACCACGGACGCAGGGGTCCCCGATTGAGCGAAGCGAAAACGGGGGGCGTCCGGGGACGCTGTGGGGTGCCCGGTTTGCGGGTGCTCCGGCGGATGCGCTCGCCGCGCTGAGCAAGTCGACGCATTTCGACTGGCGGTTGGCGCGTTACGATTTGGCCGGATCGCGGGCGCACGCCCGGGTGTTGGGGCGCGCTGGCTTGCTGACCGGCGTCGAGCTCGACGGCATGCTCGCGGCTTTGGACCGGCTCGACGCCGACGTGGCTTCCGGAGCCTTCGTCGCGGCGGAATCCGATGAGGACGTGCACGGGGCGCTGGAGCGCGGGCTGATCGAGATCGCCGGGCCGGAACTCGGCGGCAAACTGCGCGCCGGGCGCTCCCGGAACGACCAGATCGCCACCTTGGGCCGGATGTTCCTGCGCGACCACGCGCGGCTGATCGCCCGGGGCGTGCTCGGCACGGTAGACGCCCTGCTAGCGCAGGCCACCGCCCACCATGGCGTGGCGATGCCGGGCCGGACGCATCTGCAGCACGCGCAACCGGTGTTGTTGAGCCATCACCTGATGGCGCACGCCTGGGCATTGCTGCGAGACGTGCAGCGGTTGCAGGACTGGGACCGGCGGGCTGCGGTGTCGCCCTACGGCTCCGGGGCGCTGGCCGGTTCTTCGCTGGGCCTGGACCCGAACGCGGTCGCCGACGAACTGGGCTTCGATTCCGCGGCCTGGAACTCGATCGACGGCACCGCAGCACGCGATGTCTTCGCCGAGTTCTCCTGGATCTGCGCGATGATCGGGGTGGACTTGTCCCGGATCAGCGAGGAAGTCATTCTCTGGGCGACCAAGGAATTCTCCTTCGTGACCCTCGACGACGCTTTTTCCACCGGCTCGTCGATCATGCCGCAGAAGAAGAACCCCGATGTCGCGGAACTCGCCCGTGGCAAGGCCGGCCGGCTGATCGGCGATCTCACCGGGTTGCTGGCCACGTTGAAGGGTTTGCCTTTGGCCTACAACCGGGACCTGCAAGAGGACAAGGAGCCGGTGTTCGACGCTGCGGATACCCTGGAGCTGCTGCTGCCGGCCGTCTCCGGGATGATCGCGACGCTGGAATTCAACACCGGGCGGATGCAGGAACTGGCACCCTTGGGCTTCGCCCTGGCCACCGATGTCGCGGATTGGCTGGTCCGCCAAGGCGTGCCCTTCCGGGACGCGCACGAACTCTCCGGGGCCGCGGTCAAACAAGCCGAATCGCGCGGCGTCGAGCTGTGGGATCTGAGCGATGCGGAATACGCCGCGATTTCGCCGAAGCTGACCCCCGAGGTGCGCGCGGTGCTGTCCACCGAGGGTTCTTTGGCGAGCCGGAACGCCCAAGGCGGAACCGCGCCGTCTGCGGTTCTGGAACAGCGGGCCGCTTTGGAAGCCCAGTTGGCGCCGCTGCGCGATTTCGCCCGCTAAGGACGAAAACGACCTGGCTTAGGCTGGAAACATGAGCGATGACTTGAGGCGCAGCCTGCGGGCGCTGCCGGACTTCGTGGCGGCCCTGCCGGAATTCGACGTCGAGGCGACGCCGCCGGAGCCGGAGCAGCTTTTCCTGGCCTGGCTCGAGGCTGCGTTGGCCGGAGGCCTGGCGCAGCCGCATGCGTTTTCGCTGGCCACTGCGGCCAGCGACGGCAGGCCCTCGTCGCGGATTCTGATCCTCAAGGGGTTGGACCGCAGGGGCTGGCACTTCGCCAGCATGGCGACATCGCGCAAGGGGGTCGAGCTGGCCGCCAATCCGCAGGCCGCGATGAACTTCTCCTGGCTCGAATTGGGCCGGCAAGTGCGGTTGACCGGGCCGGTGCTGGCCTTGCCCGAAGCGGAATCGGAGCGGGACTGGCAGGAGCGTCCGAGGTCCGACGGCCGGTCGAATCCGCAGTGGCAGCTGTGGACCCTGCAGCCGGATGAAATCGAGTTCTGGCAAGCCAGGCTCGACCGGAAACACCAACGGCTTTTCTACCGGCGGGAACGCCCGGATGCCGGATGGTCGAAAAGCCTGGGTTGAGCGCGCAGTAGAACCCGCCGGAATCCGATACCTTTGTCACATGACACTCAGCGAGGGAGCTGCGCTCCTGCCCGCCATCGCGGAAATGCAGCAAGCGGCGTGCCAGTTCCGGCAATGGCTGGCAGACCACGGCGACGACGACATCCGGGAGCCCTCGGCACTGCCGGGTTGGAGCCGGGCGCAGTTGTTCGCGCATTTGCGCGGGGTCGGCCTGGGCCTGGCCCGGCAGCTCGAGTACGCGAAGCGGCAGGAACTCGTCGAGATGTACGACGGCGGCATAGATGGCCGGAATGCGGACATCGCCAAGCACGCCGCGCTGGAGCAGCCGGAATTGCTCGCCGAATTGGAATCGGCGCTCGGCCGGCTTTCCGCCGCGCTGGATGCGCTCGATGATGCGGATCTGACCACGAAGACCGCTTACCGGGACGGCAACGTCACCGACGTGGTCAACGCCGGCTGGCGGGAATTGGTCATCCACCACGCGGATCTGCGGATCGGCGCGAGCAGCCAGGATTGGAGTCCGGCATTTTGCCGGCACCTTTTCAGTTTCCTGGAGGCGCGGGTTCCGGAAAAGACCCGGTTGGTGCTGCAACCGCTCGGCGCCCAGCCGGTGACTTTGAGCAATGGCAACACTTCCGGCAAAAGCTACGTGATCACCGGCCAGCTCAACGACATCGCCGCCTGGTTGGCCGGCCGGGAACCGATCGGCCAGGTCGATGCGTTCGCCGCGGCGGACGCGATCGAGCTTCCGGAATTGCTCGCTTGGCCGTCCGGAGTCCCGGCCAAGCGGTGATCAGGATGCTGTCTTGCATTCAATAAATATTTAGATATCATGATATTTAAATAAATAACTGATTGGAGCAGCATGAAGATCTCCGCGCGATTGGCCCGACGCTTGATCGTGGCCCTGTGCATCGTCGCAGTCTTGATAACGCCAGGACTGATCCTGAAGTTTTCCGGCGCCGAGATCGCGCCGCTGGCATCGCTGCTGATTTACGGCATCGCCGTGATCGCGGCCTCGTTCGCTTTGGCCTGGACCGGAGAAGCCGCGGAGAAGGACATTTCCGGCGGGCTCATGGTGGGCCTGCTGGCGATCACCGCAATCCTGCCGGAATACGCGGTCGATCTGTATTTCGCGTTCAGCGCCGGTTCGGATCCCTCCCTGACCCAATACGCGGCCGCGAACATGACCGGCGCCAACCGGCTCCTGCTCGGCGTGGCCTGGCCGCTCATGGTGCTGGTGGCCTGGCTGGTCTACCGTTCGGTGAAGCGGAAGAAGGCTGCGGTGGATCCGGACATCGAGACCAAACCGTTCGCCGTCGTGGTCCGGCGCGGTTACCGTCTGGAGCTCGGGCTGCTGATCATCGCCACGGTCTTGGCGTTGCTGATTCCGCTGACCGGGCAGATCAACATCCTGCTCGGCGTCGCGATGCTGGGGCTGTTCGTCTTCTACCTCTACCGGGCGTCCAAATCGGAAACCGAAGAGCCGGAATTGATGGGCGTCTCGGAAAGCATCGGTGCGCTGAGCACGGTGCCGCGCCGGATCATGCTCGTGGTGCTCTTCGTCGGCACCGCGGCCGTGATCCTGATGTTGGCCGAGCCGTTTGCGCAAAGCCTCATCGCCGCGGGCCGGCAACTCGGGATCAGTGACTTCCTCCTGGTCCAGTGGCTCGCGCCGTTGGCCTCGGAAGCGCCGGAATTCGTCATTGCGATCCTGTTCGCGATGCGCGGCAAAGCCGGCATGGCACTGGGTCTGCTGATCGCCAGCAAGGTCAACCAGTGGACCGCGCTGGTCGGCTCGCTCCCGGTCGCCTACATGGCCGGTGGCGGCGGCTGGGCGATGCCGATGGACCCCCGCCAGGTGGAGGAGTTCACGTTGACTGCGGCCCAAACCCTGTTGGGCATTTCGATCCTGCTCTGCATGAAATTCTCCGGCCGTTGGGCCACCGTGCTGTTCCTGCTTTTCACCACGACCTTCATCTTCACCAGCACCGAAGCGCGCTACCTGGTGGCTGCCGGGTACACGGTACTGGCTGTGGTCCTGTTGGTGGCGCACCGCCGGGCAATTTGGCCCACGGTCAAAATGGCGGTGACCGGCAAGGACAGCGACGACGGATTCCCGGTGCACCTGCCGGGCAAGGAACACCGGCGGGGCATGTCCCGCCCGGTAAGCCGGATGTAAGCAGTCGGTAAGGGCTCCTTGGCAGGATGGTCTTCGAACGCAATCGCGAATCCTAGAACCATTCGAAAAGGAGCCCTCCATGAACTCCCCGGATCTGGCCGTCGAGGCCTATGGGCTGGTCAAGGTGTTCGGTGACAACCGCGCCGTCGACGGCGTGGACCTGAAAGTCCAAGCCGGCACCATATACGGTGTGCTCGGCCCCAACGGGGCCGGCAAGTCCACCACGATCAACATCCTGGCGACGCTGCTGCGCGCGGACGGGGGAGAAGCCCGGATCTTCGGCCACGACGTGGCCAAAGAGGCGCAGATCGTCCGCCAGCTCATCGGCGTCACCGGGCAATCCGCTTCGGTGGATGAAAACCTCAGTGCCACGGAGAACCTTCGCCTGTTCTCGAAGCTGCTCGGGCTCAGTGGCAAGCAGGCCCGGATCAAGAGTGCCGAACTGCTCGAAGAGTTCGGCCTGGCCGAGGCCGCAAAGCGCCCGTTGAAGAAGTTCTCCGGTGGCATGCGCCGGCGCCTGGATCTGGCGGCCAGCTTGATCGCGCAACCGCCGCTGATCTTCCTCGACGAACCGACCACCGGGTTGGACCCGCGGACCCGGGCGCAGATGTGGGACACCATCCGACGGCTGGTCTCCAGCGGATCCACGGTCCTGCTGACCACGCAGTACTTGGACGAGGCGGACCAGTTGGCGGACCGGATCGCGGTGATCGACAAAGGCAAGGTCGCGGCCGAAGGCACCGCCGACGAGCTCAAAGCCTCAGTGGGCAACTCGGCGTTGCTGCTGCGCCTGGCCGATAAAGCGGACATGGCTGCGGCCAAGCTGCTGATCGAACGGACGCTGGGCGCCAGCGCCACGGTTTCCCCGGAAGCGGGCCGGCTCACTGCCCCGATGCAGAGTCCCGATGCGGTGACCGACCTGCTGATCGAACTGCGCAACGCCGCGATCCAGGTCGCTGAGATTTCCGTGCAGAAGCCGAGCCTGGACGAGGTCTTCCTGGCGCTCACCGGCCATGCCGCCACCGAAGAAGAAATCCCCGACGACGCCAGCGAACTCGGCGCCGTCCCCGGGCAGAATGCCAAAGCGCAGAAAGCAGGCACCCGATGAGCACTTTGACCCAGGCCATCAATCCGGCCACCGCGCGGTTGAAGAACCACGTCAGTTTGCAGCAGACGATCCGGAACTCGTTCACCATGGCTTGGCGCGGGCTGCTCAAGATCAAACGGACCCCGGAGCAGTTGCTCGACGTCACGCTGCAGCCGATCCTGTTCACGGTGATGTTCTCCGCGATCTTCGGCGGTGCGATCGCGGGCAGCGTCGAGCAGTATTTGCCGTACATGCTGCCCGGCATTCTGGTGCAGACCGTGATCACCACGTCCGTGGTCACCGGCGTGCAATTGCGCGAAGACATGGACAAGGGCGTCTTCGACCGATTCAAGTCACTGCCGATCGCCCGGATCGCGCCGCTGGCCGGAGCCCTGCTCGCAGATACGCTCCGTTATGCGATCGGCACCACATTGACCTTCGCCACGGGTTTCGTGATGGGGTACCGGGCCGCAGGCGGGGTCGGCAATGTGATTCTCGCCGGACTCCTGGTCGTCGTCTGTTCCTGGGCGGTGAGCTGGATTTTCGCCTTCTTCGGCGTGATCGCCCGTACCGCGGCCAGCGTCCAGGGCATTTCCTTCCTGGTGCTGTTTCCGCTGACTTTCCTGTCGAACGCCTACGTGCGACCGGAGTCGATGCCGCCGTTCTTGGAAGCATTCGTCAACGTGAATCCGCTGTCATTCCTGATCAGCGGCCTGCGGGATCTGACCAACGACGGAGTATTCAGCTCGAATGCCTGGTTCGCGCTGATCGGCGCGGCGGCAATTGTGCTGGTCTTCGCGCCGCTCACGGTCCGGGCGTACATGCGCAAGGCTTGAGCCGGTAGACGCCGTCGGTTTTGGCTGACGCCGGGGAAATTTCCGCGGCGTCAGCCAAAACCGGCGGCAAATTCAGTTAACGCAGCGCTGGGTCGCGGAGCAGAAGGTACGCGCGGTCCAGCGCCGTTTCGGTTTCGAAGCCGGGAGCCGCGCGCAGCGCCCGGGCCACGGCGGCATCGCCCAGCCGATTCCGTGCCGCGCGCAGATGCGGCTCGCGGAGCAGCGAAGGCATGTCCTGGCGGCCGTCGGCCATCGAGACCAATTCGAGTCCGATGCGGCTCCGCGGGCTCTCCGGCGGACTGGTCAGCACCGCCCAGGAACCGATGACCAGCAGCGATGAACCCAGGACCGGCCGGTCGGTGAAGGCGTCGCCGCCGATCCGCCGCCAGACCAAAGTGCGCACTCGGAGCCGGGCGATCCAGTGGTCCAAGGGCGGCAGTACGCCGTCCTGCCCGGGCCGCGGCGTACTGCCGTCGAGCCCGAACAACAGATGGGCGCCGATCGCCGCGGAATACAGCAACGGACCGTAGGGACCAGGCGGCATCTGCCGGTAGACCGGCGAATCCAAGAGCGTCCGGTAGATCTCCAAGCCTTCGGCGAGCTGGCCCGAATGCAGTGCGATCTCGGCCTGGAGCGCAATCGTGCTCCCGGCCAGCACAGCTTGCTCCGGATCGTCGCCCGGCACGCTGGCCAGCGCGGTTGCCAGGGTTTCCCGGGCCGCGCCCAGCTGTCCGATCGAGACTTGGCTCGCCGCCATCATCGCGTGCAGCTGGCGCAAGTCGCCGACCGCGTCCAAAGCCTGGAGCTGGCCGAGCGCCCGGGTGGCCCAGATCAGGGACTGCGCGTGGTTCGCGCGCTGCGAGAAAAGCTGCGAAAGCGACACCGACACAGTGCCCATGGTCCACGGGTCGCCGTATTTCTTGGCCAGTCGGAAGGCCTCCTGCGCGGCGGTGATCGCCTTGACGGTTTGCCCAGAATTCTCCAGCAAAAATGCTTCGGCCATGTATGCGGACGCCTGGGTGAGCGCATTTCCGCTGGATCGGGCGGTGGCAATGCTGGCCTGCAGCCGGTGTGCCGAGCCCAGATTCAGCCAGATAGCGGCCATGGTCCGCAAATGCTCGTCCGTTTCGACCTCCCGGGCCAGCATCCGCCGGATCATGGTCCGGGCCCGGGAGGCAAGCCGCAGATCGACCATGCCGACGTTGCCGGACAGCACGGTGAAGCTCAGCAGCGCGGCAGGCACTTCGCGGTCGTCGATCTCCTGGCCGACGACGGCGTCCCAGACTGCCGGGGCGAAACTGATCACATCCTGGTGCATGGAGCGGATCGACCAGTAGTTGCCGAGCAAGCCGAAGATCCAGAACACCGTCGGGCTGTCTTTTTCGGTCAACGCCCGGCGCAGCAGGAAGACCAGGTTGTCCTGCTCCACCGTGATGTCCCGGATGGTTTCGACTTGTTGCGGCCCGTAGCAGCGGTCCATGCGGCCCAGGCACCAATTCCGGGCCCAATCCGCCATCCGTCCCGCCACGGTCCGTTGCTCGGCGGCGGCGTCCTGTTCCAGGCTGCCGAACTCCCGGACGGTTTCCAACATCCGGTAACGCAGCTGCCCATTGAGCGGATGCTCCTGGATCCGGAGCAACGATTGGTTCAGCAGGGCTTCCAGGTCGTCCTCCACCGAACTGGAATCCGTGCGGTCCCAGCCGGCCACGGCGACCGCGGCATCGAGCGAAAATCCATCCGGAAAACTGCACAGCCGGCGCAGGGTGGCTTGTTCGTCGGTTTGGAGCAGGCTCCAACTCCACTCGATCACCGCGCGCAGGGTGCGGTGCCGCTCCGGGGCAGCCCGGTCCGAGGCGCGCAACACCGTGAGCATGGCGAATTTTTCGGTGATCCGGTTCTGGATCTCCTCGACGCTCATCGTCCGGACCCGGGCTGCGGCCAATTCGATCGCCAGGGGCAGCCCCTCCAGCCGGGCGCAGAGGCTGCTCACCGCCGGCATCGGCAGGGCGGCGGCTGGCCGCGCCGCGTTGGCCCGTTCCAGGAAAAGCGACACGGCCGGCGGCGTCCCTTCAGCGGAAACCACGGCCAGCGCCTGCAACGGGTAGATCCGTTCGCCGGCGATGTCCAGGGGGGACCTGCTGGTGGTGAGCACCTTCAACACGGCCACCGAGGCGATCAAATCCGCCACGATCGCAGCCACGTCGGCGATCACGTGTTCGCAATTGTCCAAGAACAGCAGGGTTCTGCGTTCGGCGAGGTTCGCGATGATCCGCTGCCGGACATCGACGGCGACCCGCGCGGCCTTTTGCCCCGGCTCGGCGATGCCCAGAGCCGAAGCCAGAGCCAGCCAGATATCGGCGCCGTCGCGCACGCTCGCCAATTCCACCACCACGACGCCGGGCAGGCCCGCGGCCGCGGCGCGCTGGGCGACTTCCATGGCCAAACGCGTTTTGCCCAGTCCGCCCGGCCCGAGCACGGTGGTCACCCGGCCGGAATCCAACAGCGCTTCGACGCCGGCCAGATCCGCATCCCGGCCGAGCAGCTCATTCGGCGCGGCGCGCACCCCCGAGACGAACTGGCGTCGGGCTGGAACCGGCGGGTTGCCGGGTGCCCGCTCGGGGCTTCCGGGGGCCAGCAATCTGGCCTGCAGGGCTGCGGCCGCCGGACTGGGCGAGCTGCCCAGCTCGTCGCGGAGCCTGCGCCGGAACAGCTCGAAATGCTCAATCGCCTCCGGAGTGCGGTCGGCCTCGTGCAAAGCCCGGACGAAACGCAGATTGGCTGCTTCGTTCAACGGTTCGAGTTCGGCCCGGCGGGACAGAGCCGGCACTGCCGCGGGGGCGTTTCCGGCCGCGAGCAAGGCTTCGCCGCGGATCTGCTGCAGGTCGCCGAACAGCCTTTCGGCCTGCCGCCGGAGTTCGTCCAGCGCGGGCGACGGCGAGGCGTCTCCGCCCGGATCCCCGGTCCAGAGCCCGAGGGCCGCCTCAGCGATCGAATTCGCGGTCAACGGGGCGTCCGGCAAGGCGGCCACCGCATCCCGGTACGACTGCTCGGCATGCCAGAGGTCGATGTGCGCCGCGGTGACGCCGAGCCGGTAGCCGCCGCTGCTGCTTTCCAGCAATGCCGGACAGAACGAACGGGTCCTGGAAATCAAGGTGTGCAACGCGGTTTTCGCCGAAGCCGGGGCGTCCAATCCCCAAACATCGTCGATGAGCTGTTCCGCGCTCGAGATCCGGCCAGGCGCCAGTGACAACGCGATCAACAAGGCTTTCGCCCGGGGGCCCGGCGGCGCCGCGACCCGATCCGGGCCGAGCGCGACCTCGACCGGCCCCAACAACCGCAGTTGCGGCAGTCCGGGATCAGATGCGCTCATTCCTCAGATAGTACCGGCTCGGCGGGGATTCGGGTCCGGTGAACCGGACTGGTCATCGGTTGCGGCCCGGTCTGCGGCCTCCGGCTGCGAAGCGGGCCGCGCCGGAATCAGGCAGCGGACTCGCGGGCCAGCAGGCTTTCCTTGATCTGCACGCCCCAGCGGAACCCGCCCATGCTGCCGTCCAAGCGCACCACCCGGTGGCAGGGGACGAAAAGTGCGGCGGCGTTGAAGGCACAGGCGCTCGCCGCCGCGCGGACTGCCTGCGGATTCCCGGAGAGTTCGGCGTAGTCGCTGTAGGTCACCGGCTTCCCGGGCTGCACGGTACGCAGCACCTCCCAGGCATGGCTGCGGAACGGCCCGGATTTCTGCAGCACTTCGATCTGCCCGACTGCGGCGAAATCGCCGGCATAGAAAGCCCGGACTGCTGCTTCGATTTTCGCGTCCGGGGCCGATTCGGTGATCTGCTCGGGGCGCAGGCTGCGGTGGATCTGGCCGGAGAGCTCGGCGACCGAGTCGGTCCATCCGGAGGCCAGGACCACCGCGGTCCCTGGCCGTTCCGGGGTTTCGGACGACGTGATGACACCGAACGGTCCGTCCGGGGTGGTTAGCGTGAAGAAATTGGCATTCATGCGTTGGGGTCCTTTTGCTCGTTGCTGACTGAGGTTCGAAGCCTTGCGGTGCGCGGCGCCGAGGCCGGTGTGCCGGGTCCGATTGCCCGATCGGTTGGCCGGGCCGCGGCGGCCCGCCAGAAATGGACTGTCGCATAGGAGCGCCAGGGGCTCAGTGCCGCGGTGTCCGCAGCATCGAGCCCCACCGCGGCGAGGCCCTTGCGGACTGCCACGTCGTTGTCCAAGAAGATATCCGGGGCGCCGAGCAACCGCATGGCGAGGTAATTCACCGTCCAGGGCCCGATCCCGGGCAGCGGAAGGAGCTTTTCGCGCAGCGACTGGACGTCGTCGGCCACGCCCAGGCTGAGTCCCCGGCCGGATTCGTCGGATCCGGCCAGACGGGCCATCGCGGCGAGGATCGAATCGGTGCGCCGCTTCGGTCCGCGCAGGATGTCGGCCCCGTGCTCGGCGATCTGGGCCGGGCTCGGGAAGAGCCGGTCCAGGCCGGCGACTGGGCTGTCCACGCTGCCGCCCAGGGCGGCGAGCCGGTGCAATTGCCCGCGGGCGGCTTGCACCGTGATCTGCTGGCCGACCATCGCGCGCAGCAGCATTTCTGACGCTTCCAGCGCTCCGGGCAACCGGATGCCGGGCACTGCGGCAAGGCGTTCCGGCAAGCTGTTGCGCAGGCCGTTGTCGATGGCGATCGGATCGGCATCCAGGTCGAAGAGCCGGCGGACCCGGCTGAGCAGCGTCGGCAAGTCTTTCAGGTCTTGCAGACTCGCCTGCAGCAGCAAGTGGTCGGTGGCCCAGGCCCGTTGCCCGGAATCCATACCGGCAGGCAGCTCGGGCAATTGCACCGTGATGCTGGCGTGGCCCAAGGGCAGTGCCAGGGTGCGGGAATAGCTTTCCGCATCCGCCAGTTCGACGCCGTGCACCGCGCGGGCGGCCAGGAAATCGAAGATGCCGTGGTCGTAGGGCGGGCGCAGCGGAAGTTTCAGGTTCAGGGTGGTTCCGCGCAGGCCGGAGCCGGCCCCGGCGGCAGCCGGCAGGTTGCCGCGCTTCGTCGCCGTGGCGCGCAACTGGCCGGGAGTCAGGTCGAAGACCTGTTGCACGGTGTCGTTGAACTGCCGCACCGAGGAAAAACCCGAGGCGAAGGCGGCATCCGCGAACTTCATGCCGGTCGAGGTCAGCAGCGCCCGTGCGGTCTGGGCACGGGCTGCGCGGGCCAGGGACAACGGGCCGGCCCCGAGTTCGGCGAGCAGGATCCGGTTCAGCTGGCGCACCGAATAGCCCAGCTGCGCCGCGAGCAGTTCCACGCCGCCCCGGTTGACCACGCCGTCGGCAATCAACCGCATCGCCCGGGCCGCGACGTCGGAACGCAGATTCCATTCCGGCGTTCCGGGAACCGCCTCGGGCAGGCAGCGTTTGCACGCCCGGTAGCCGGCCTCGTGCGCTGCCGCGCTGGTCGGGTAGAAGTGCACATTTTCCCGGCGCGGGGTGCGGGCCGGACAGGATGGCCGGCAGTAGATTCCGGTGGACCGGACCGCGGTGTAGAACTGACCGTCGAATCGGGGGTCCCGCGCATCGATGGCCCGGTAGCGTTGTTCGAAGTCCATGAGTCCATCCTGACAGCTCGACCGGACCTATGCTAGCGGAAATCGGACATAGCGGTGCGGGGTCGGAGCCTGGGGCATTCCGGCATCCGGCGCCGCGTGGCAGGATGGCAGCATGAAGATTGTGATTGCCGGCGGACACGGCCAGATAGCGCTTTTCCTGGGTCAGCAGCTTGCCGCTGCGGGGCACCAACCGGTGGGGCTGATCCGGAAACCCGGGCAACAGGACGAGCTGCGGTCCCGGGGGATCGCCCCGGTGCTGTTGGACATCGAAAACTCTTCGGTGGACCAGCTCGCCCAGGCGCTGATCGGCGCCGAGGCGGTGGTTTTCGCGGCCGGGGCCGGGCCGAACAGCGGAGCAGCCCGCAAGGACAGCGTCGACCGTGCCGGTTCAGTGCTCCTGGCCGATGCCGCCGAACAAGCCGGCGTCCGGCGATTCGTCCAAATCTCATCGATGGGTGCCGACTCGGTGCGTGCCGGCTCCCGGCCAGACGGCATCGACGATGAGTTCTACGCGTATCTGGTGGCCAAACTCGGAGCCGAAGAAGATCTGGTTGCCCGGTCCGGACTGGACTGGACGATCCTCCGCCCGGGCCGGCTGGTGGACGACGCCGGCACCGGCCGTGTGCTGCTCGCCGAGCAGACCGGCCGGGGCTCCGTGCCACGGGCCGATGTGGCGTCGGTGGTGGCCGAATTGCTCTTGGCCGGAGCCGGCGTCGGGCAGGTGGTGGAACTGATTTCCGGCGACACCCCGATTGCCGAGGCAGTCGGCGCGCTCACCGCGTGAGCGGCCCGGCAGGGTTGCCGCTGGCCGAATTCCTGGTGCAGGACGCGCTCACCGTGGCGCCGTTGCTGCTCGGGGCCGAGCTGACCAGCAGTTTCGACGGCGGATCCGGCCGGAGCGCCCCGGTGACCGTCCGGATCACCGAAGTCGAAGCCTATTTGGGCGAAGAAGATCCGGGTTCGCATGCTTTCCGCGGGCCGACGCCCCGGACCCAGGTGATGTTCGGCCCGGCCGGATATTTTTACTGCTATTTCGTATATGGCAGGTATTGGAGCGGGAACATCATCTGCTCGCCGGCGGGCACGGCGTCCGCGGTGCTCTTACGGGCCGGGGAGATCATCCGCGGCGTCGAACTGGCCCGCTCCCGGCGGCCCGCCGCGAAACGGGACGCCGACTTGGCCTCCGGCCCGGCCAGGTTGGCTGCGGCGCTGGGTTTGGCCCGTGCCGCGGACGGGGTCCGAATCCACGACTTGGCCGCGGACCCGAGTTCCGTCGAGGCGGCTGCGGCGCCCGGGCTCGGGCTCCGGCGGAACGCCCTGGCGGCTGCGGAGACGATCAGCAGCGGGCTCCGGGTCGGGGTCAGCGGGGCCGGCGGCACCGAGCAGTTTCCTTGGCGGTTTTGGATCTCGGGGAATCCGAGCGTTTCCAAATACAAAGCTGCGGTGCCCCGGAAGAGATCCGGGGCACCGCAGTCTGGTGCTTGATTGCGCTGATCCGTCCGGGCCGGAAAACCGGCCCGGCAGAACCAGTTTTCGGGGGTTACGGGCAGTAAACCGTCACGATGACCCGGGGCTCCGGCGCGCAGATCCACGGCTTCGGTGCCGGGTCTCCCGCCGCGCAGTTCGGCTGCGCTTCAGCCGGGGTCGAGTCGTTCAGGGTCTGCCCTGCGGAAAGGGGCTCGGATCCGCAGGTCCAGGACGTGGCATTGGCCGGGGTGGCGACGAACAGCGCCATGCCGGCCAAACAAACCACAGACCCGAGCGCGGCCGACCTCTTGAGCAGCTTCATGGAATATCCTCTCGAAAACGCCGTGCGGCATTCGCCGGCATCAGCTTGAGCAACAGGGTAGCCCAGCGGTGGGGATATGACCAGGGTCACTTTGTATCCGGGATCAGCCGGAGCGGAGCCCGGTATGGCATTGTTGGTTTCCGGCAGTAGGGCTTTTCCGGGGCAGACCCCGGATCCGGCACCCGGACAGACGAGCATGATGAGTGGGAAACAGGGTTGGCATGCAGCACGATTCCAAGACGGACGAAACAGTCGAAGCGCGGATCAACCGGTTGTGCGCGACGGTCCCCGACTACCCGAAACCCGGTATTACCTTCCGTGACCTCACTCCGGTGTTCGCCGACGGGGCCACTCTGCGCGCCGTCGTGGATGCGCTGATCGAGCCGTTCGAGGGGCAATTCGATGCGGTTGCCGGCGTCGAAGCACGGGGTTTCCTGCTGGCGGCGGCCGCGGCGTACGCCAGCGGCACCGGCGTGATCACGGTGCGCAAGGCCGGGAAGCTGCCCCGGGCCGTGTACACCGAAAGCTACGACTTGGAATACGGCAAGGCGGCTTTGGAGTTGCACCAAGACGATATTCCGGCGGGTTGCCGGGTGCTGATCCTGGACGATGTGCTGGCCACCGGTGGAACCCTGGCGGCGGCATCCCGGCTTTTCGCCAGGGCAGAGGTGAACGTGGCCGGCTATGGAGTAGTGCTCGAATTGGGCGAACTGCACGGCCGCGCCGCATTGGCCGGGCACCGGGTGCGTTCGCTGGTCCGTTTGTAGTCCCATGAGCGGCCTCCGTTTCGCGCCTGTTTCATTTCAGTTCATTGAAATAGCTGTAGAATGGACGGTCTGCTGGCTGAAAGGATGCCCCAATGCTTGAGGCTGAACCAACACATCACCACACCGGCAAAGCCCGTGAAGAGCTGGCGCATGAGCGCGAGTACGTTGCCGGGCTGTATGCAAGGCTGGATGAGTTGCGCGAGGAGAAACTCGAGCAACTGGGGGAGGTGCGCCGCAACACCGCGGTGGGTTCGCATCAGAACCGGTCGGAGCGGGATGCCTTCGCGTCGTTGTACGAAGACCGGTTGGCGCAGTTGAACGCGGTCGACGACCGGTTGGTCTTCGGACGGCTGGACCTCGATTCGGGTGAACAGCGGTACATCGGCCGGATCGGTTTGTCCACCGAAGACCTCAAACAGCTCATGGTGGATTGGCGGGCGCCGGAAGCCGGCACGTTTTACCAGGCGACCGCCTTCGAGCGGCAAGGCGTCCGCCGTCGTCGGCATCTGATCTTGCAGAACCGGCAGGTCAAAGCCATCGAAGACGATGTGCTCGATCCGCAAATGCTCAGCGATTCCGAAGCCCTGCAGGGTGAGGGGGCGCTGCTCGCGGCGCTCAATTCCAAACGGACCGGGCGGATGAGCGACATCGTCGGCACCATCCAGGCCGAACAGGACCGGGTGATCCGATCGCCTTTGGCCGGAGCCCTCGTGGTGCAAGGCGGCCCGGGGACCGGGAAGACTGCAGTCGCGCTGCACCGGGCGGCGTATTTGCTGTACACCCACCGGGATCGGCTGAAGTCCGCCGGGGTGCTCCTGGTGGGTCCGTCCTCCTCGTTCATGACCTATATCGAAAGAGTGCTGCCTTCGCTCGGCGAGACCGGTGTGGTGATGGCGAACCTGGGCCGCTTGATGCCGGGCATCAACGCCGTCGGCACCGAAGCCCCGGAAATCGCGGAGATCAAGGGCCGGGCGCTGATGGCCACGGTGATCGGCCGAGCGGTCGGGAACCGGCAGCGGATCCCGGCTGAAGACCGGGTGCTGGACGTGGAGGGGCAGAAGATCGTGCTGACCCCGAAACAGGTGCGCCGGGCCCGGGACAAGGCGCGGGCCACCGGGAAACCGCACAACGAAGCCCGGCTGACTTTCGTGAAGATCCTGTTGCGTGAGCTGACCGAACAGCTGACCGAGATCGTCGAAGGCAAGTCGATCGGCAACAGTGCTGACCGTTCGTATCTGGCCGAAGACGTGCGGGCATCCCGGGATGTGCGGATTGCTTTGAACTTGGCGTGGATGCCGATGTCGCCGGAGAAGCTGGTGACCGAGCTGTTCGCCAAACCGGCCCTGCTCGAGGCCGCGGCGCCGGAATTGGGTGCGGCAGAACGCGAAGCGCTGTACCGGGAACCGGGCCGGCCATGGACCGAGGCGGATGTCCCGCTGCTCGACGAAGCTGCGGAACTGCTCGGTGAATTGGATGCCTCCGGCGGCCGGGATGCGGCAGCCCGGGAAGCCGAGCGCAAACGGGACATCGCCAATGCCGAGCGGACGCTGGAAAACGTCCAGCAATCGCTCGAAGACGTGGGGGTGGACGGCGTGCTCAGCGCGGAGGACCTGGCGGAGCACAACGCGGTCCAGGCCGAGCAGTTTACCGCTGCCGAGCGTGCCGTGCTGGACCGGAACTGGGCCTTCGGGCACGTGGTGGTCGATGAGGCGCAGGAACTCTCCGCGATGCAGTGGCGGTTGTTGGTCCGGCGTTGCCCGATGAAATCCTTCACCATCGTCGGCGACATTGCGCAGACCTCGGCCGCAGCCGGGGCTTCGTCCTGGCAGCAGGCCCTGTCGCCGCATTTCGGCGATCGGTGGCAGCTCGAAGAGCTCACCGTGAATTACCGCACGCCGGCCCAGATCGCCGAGGCCGCCGCGCGGATGGCCAATGCGGCCGGGCAAGTGGTTTCCGCACCGAAGGCCGTGCGCGACGGCGTGTGGCCGCCGATCATCGATCGGGTCGCCGATCTGCAGCAAGCATTGTTGACCGCGATGCCGGAGGAACTGGCCGCAGTCGACGGCGGACTGCTCGCGGTGATCGCCGCGCCGCACCGGGTCGCCGGTTTGGCCAAGGCCCTGCGCGCCGAATTCGGCAAACGGGTGGGCCATGGGGCCGGTTCCCTGGAACAGGACATCGTGGTGATCGATCCGCACGAAGCCAAAGGACTCGAGTTCGACGGTGTGGTGATCGTGGAACCGGCTGAACTGGTTTCGGCGGGCCGGGTCGGCGATCTCTACGTCGCGATGACCAGGCCCACGCAGCGGTTGCGCTTGCTCAGCAGCACCGCGCTGCCGGCCGGCATCGAGTCCTGAAGCTTCCCGTAGCGCGCAGTCGGCAGCTGCTGCAGTGCGCTGCTACGGTTGTCTTGTGTCACAAGCAACCGAATTCACTGCACAGCAGAACGATGCCAGTTTCGACAATATCTGGCAGGAACTCCTCTGGCGTGGCCTGATCCAGGTCTCCACCGATCAGGCCGAGCTGGAAAAGACTTTGAGCACCGAATCGGTGACCTACTATTGCGGTTTCGATCCGACTGCGGCGAGCCTGCACCTGGGGCATCTCGTCCAGTTGCTGCTGATGCGCCGGCTGCAGTTGGCCGGACACAAGCCGTTGGCCCTGGTCGGCGGCTCCACCGGGATGATCGGCGACCCTCGGCCCACTACGGAACGTTCCATGCAGACCAAGGAACAAGTCGCGGAATGGGTAGCCGACATCCAGGCCCAGGTGCAGCCTTTCCTCTCCTTCGAAGGGGAAAACGCCGCCCGGATGGTCAACAACCTGGATTGGACTGCTCCGATGAGCGCGATCGACTTCCTGCGGGAAGTCGGCAAGCACTACCGGGTGGGCACCATGATCAAAAAAGACATCGTGGCCTCCCGGCTGAACTCGGACGAAGGCATTTCCTATGCCGAATTCAGTTACCAGATCCTGCAAGGCCTGGATTTCCTGGAACTGTTCCGGCAGTACGGATGCACCCTGCAGACCGGGGGATCGGACCAGTGGGGGAATCTGACCTCCGGCACCGAACTGATCCGCAAGGCAGCGGGCGGATCCGTGCATGCCATCGGGACGCCGCTGATCACGAATTCGGACGGCACCAAATTCGGCAAGAGCGAAGGCAACGCGATCTGGCTCAATCCGAAAATGACCAGCCCGTACGAGTTCTACCAATTCTGGCTCAACACCGCCGACGCCGACGTCGCCGAGCGGCTGCGGATCTTCACCTTCCGTTCCCGGCAGGAGATCGAGGAGCTGGCCCGGGCCACCGAGGAGCGGCCGCATGAGCGCGCCGCGCAGAAAGCGTTGGCCTGGGATGTGAACAGCTTGGTGCACGGGGTCGAGGCGACGGAGAAGGTCATCGCTGCCTCGGCTGCGATCTTCGGCAACGGCGAGTTGTCCGACTTGGACGAGAGCACGCTCCGGGCCGCGACGGCGGAATTGCCGCACACCGAGGTAGCACAGTCCGGTTTGGGCATCGTGGAGCTATTGGTGGCTTCCGCTTTGGTGGACAGCAACTCGGCGGCCCGCCGGACGATTGCCGAGGGCGGAGCGTACGTGAACAACCGAAAAGTCACCGACGCCGACGCCGTGATCGAGCCGACGGCTTTGCTGCACGGACGCTACTTGTTGGTGCGGCGCGGCAAGCGCACCATGGCGATCGTCGAAGTGCTTGGCGGCTGAACGTCCGCACTCGAGAGCAGCAGCGTTTCAGATAGTGTCCCGCTCTTGCGATAGCGCGCTGACTGACAAGCGGCTATCGCAAGAGCGAAACACTATCCAAAACCCCGAGATTCCGCGGATTTTCGGCGGGTCCGGAGCTCGATTTGCACGAGCGTCGGAGAGTGTGTAAAGTTTTCTGAGTCGCCCGCTGAGGGGCACGGATACGACGGTCTGGAACATGACCGGGTAACCTGCCGGAGCGGAGGCCAAACCCCTTCCAAATCTAGTTGCGATTCTGTGTGCGCCATTGCGGCCAAGAGCAGATGAGCTTCAATTTTTGGTGGGTTCATTTATGAATTTCTGGTAAATTCCGATGAAAATCGCGGATTTGACAAGAAAGAAATGAATGAAATAAGCTAGTAACAACGCAGCAAGGAAAACTGAAGAAAAGAAAGTTTGAATAACTTTCGAATTATTCAGAGAATTACTTGGATGCGCCTGTTGTTTGAGAACTCAATAGTGTGTTTTGTTTTTTGTTGATACCAATTGTTTTGTTTTTTGGTATTTGCTCATGGTTGTCACACCCCGTGTGGCAAGTTGTGGGTTGATGCTGGGAAAGAGTTTTTTGTAATGAATTTTACGGAGAGTTTGATTCTGGCTCAGGATGAACGCGGGC
>JAFOLH010000009.1 GCA_017419405.1 Renibacterium sp.
CTGGCAAAAAAACTGCCTCGGATCCGAACAAACCAAAGACGGCGCCTACGCCACCCGCCTCGACGACATCAACCCCTGGATCCAAAACACCATCAACCAAGGCCGCAAAATCACCGGCCTCGACAACAACGCCTTCATCGAACTCAAAGAATTCAACACCAACAGCGTCTGCGTCACGGTGAAAGACCGCTCCGGAACCGCCGGGGCCAGCACGCAAACCGAGCAATGCGGCGATCCGGCATCGAAAGCCGGCAAAGACGCCTGGCTGGCCAAAAAGTGGGAACTCGTTGAAACCGCTCCGAACAGCAATATCTTCGCGCTTCGGAACTTCATCTCCGACAAGTGCCTGGTAGCCGGCGGAGAAGGCCAGCCCATGGGCCAGCAGGATTGCCAGCTGAGCAACGCGAGCAACCAATGGCAGTTCTTCGCCGTTGAAAACAATCAACTCCAAGTACGCAGCGTCGCCAACGGCTTGTTCTTGACCAACAACGGCGACAAACAAGCAGTCACCGTGGCCAAAAACACTGCCGGGCTGAAACAACGCTGGGCCTTCAACGCAGTCGGCAAAGCCCTCTACAACATCGCTCCGGCGAACACCTACGTTTCAATCGAAAATCCAGGCACTCCGGGGCGAGTCATCCGACACGCCGATTGGTTGGGTTGGTCTCATCTCGTCAACGGAAATTCCCCCCTCCAAACCCGCCAAGACGCCACCTGGAAAATCATCCCCGGACTGGCCAATGACCGGTGCTACAGCTTCGAATCGATTAACTTTCCCGGAAACTATCTGTACTCGGGCGGAAGCAGCGCGCGAACCGGCCTCGCCGCAATCGCCGGAAAGGACACCAAAGACTTCACTTGGTGCGCCGAAGAAGCCAAAGCCGGCAACCAGACCATTACCTTCGCCAAATACTCCGACCGCTTCCGCGTCCTGCGCATGAACGGCAACGAACTCTACCAAGGCGCGCTCTTCCCCGCCGGCATCCCGAAGGCCGACGATGAATACCGGATCACCGAAGACACAGCGTGGAAACTTCGCGATCCGCTGGCAACTCCGGCCCCCTAACAACCGGCACACGCAACAACACTGAATAACCAACTGTGGGGCCCGGCTTCTGCCGGGCCCCACAGTCGTCCCCGCTAGCCCCGCAACAAATACCCACGGGAACAACCACGCACTACACTCGGTTTAACACTTTGAGTTACTGGACGTTAACCGAATCCGGTTAACCGAGGCGAAGGAATCCAGCATGAGCAACCCCGACGACGTGGTCATCCTCGGCGGAGCACGCACCCCGCTCGGCAAATTGAAGGGAGCCTTGGCCGGCTTCCAGGCCGTGGACCTGGGCGGCTTCGCGATCAAAGGCGCCCTGGACAATGCCAAAGTCAGCCCGGACGACGTCGACGCCGTGATCATGGGCCATGTGGTCCAGGCCGGTTGCGGCCAGAACCCGGCCCGGCAGTCCGCAATCAAGGCGGGCATCGGCTGGAACACCCCGACGGTCACGATCAACAAAGTCTGCCTTTCCGGCCTGGCCGCGGTCACCGATGCGGCCCGGCTGCTGCGCAGCGGCGAAGCGTCCATCGTGGTCGCCGGCGGCCAGGAATCGATGACCAACGCCCCGCACATCCTGCCCGGCTCGCGCAACGGCTGGAACTACGGCAACTTCACCGCGATCGACTCGGTGGCGCACGACGGGCTGACCGACGCGTTCGACGGCGAATCGATGGGCGCTTCGACGGAACGCAAGAACACCGAACTCGGCATCGGCCGCACCGAGCAGGACGAAGTGGCGGCCGCCTCGCACCAACGCGCCGCCAAAGCGCAGGAAGCCGGCGTCTTCGACGAAGAAATCGTGCCGGTCAGCGTACCCCAGCGCAAAGGCGATCCGCTCCTGGTCAGCCAGGACGAAGGCGTCCGGGCCAACACCACGGTCGAAACGCTCAGCGGCCTGCGCCCGGCTTTCGCCAAAGACGGCACGATCACCGCGGGCAACTCCTCCCCGTTGTCCGACGGAGCGGCGGCGCTGGTGCTGACCACCCGGGCCAAAGCCGAAGAACTCGGCCTGTCCTGGATCGCGATCGTCGGCAAACCCGGTCAAGTCGCCGGTCCGGACACTTCACTGCACTCCCAGCCGTCCAACGCGATCAAGCAAGCGCTGGGCCGTGCCGGCTGGACCGCGGCGGACCTCGACTTCATCGAGATCAACGAGGCGTTCGGTTCGGTGGCGGTGCAATCGCTCAAGGACCTCGATTACCCGCTGGAAAAGACCAACATCCACGGCGGCGCGATCGCCGTCGGGCACCCGATCGGGGCTTCCGGCGCCCGGCTGGCGCTGCACGCAGCGCTGGAGCTGAACCGGCGCGGCGGCGGCAAAGCCGCGGTTTCGCTCTGCGGCGGCGGCGGCCAGGGCGAGGCCCTGCTGCTGTACACCGACTGATGAGCGCGGAACGTTTCCTCGAGGGCGCGCGCAACCGCGGCCTCGAGGTGCAGGTCGTGGAACGGGCGGCCGCCGGCAGCCTGGCGGAAGCTGCGCAGATCTTGGGCATCCAAGCTGCGGACATCGTGAAATCGCTGGTAGTCAAACACAAAGACGGCACGTTCTTGTTTGCCTTGATCCCGGGCGACCGGCAGATTTCCTGGCCCAAGTTGCGCGAGTTGATCGGCGTGAACAAGCTCTCCATGCCTTCGGCAGAGGCGGCCTTGGCGGCCACCGGATACGAACGCGGCACGATCACGCCGGTCGGGGCCGACGGCGACTGGCCGGTGTATGCGGACGAATCGATCCGCGGCAAACGGATCTCCATGGGCGCCGGGGCGCACGGCCGCAGCGCGTTCCTGGATGCCGACTCGCTGATCGCGGCCTACCGGGCCACCGTGGCGGATATCAGCGAACCGCTCGGCTGAGCTCAGAGCTCCAGCGTCACACCGGCCGCAGTGCAGGCGCCCATCGCTTTGAGCACCGCGTCGGTGACCGCCTTTTCCTTGTCGCTGGGCGCCGACTCACCGCCGGCGTCTGCCCGGGCATAGGCCAAGTCCGACAATGCGTTCAGCGGCCCGGCCACCTCGGCAGGCGAGCGCCCGCCCTGATCGATCATCTTGGCGCCGAGCAACAACCAGTTCGTATTCGCCGCGGTTTTGAGCCCGTCCCGGTATTCGACGAAGCCTGCGTTGAACGCCTGGCAAGCAGCTTTCGCGTCCAGCGGCGGGGCGGTACCGGCCGCGGTCCCGCCCGGGGGCAAACTCAACGTCGCTTGGCCGCCGTCGGCCGGCGCCGGAGAGCTGCCCGCCGACGACTCCGCAGGCGGCGCTTGGCCGCCGCATCCGCTCAGCGCCACCGCGCCGGCGACGGCGATTCCGGCCCAGGCAAATCGGGAAACTCTGGAACCACGGTCAAAACCAAACACGGAAACTCCACTCTGCGACGACGACGAGCTAACGCTATCAAGCTGAAACTGGATTTTCCCTGACAGTCCGCGGAACCCGGCAGCTCAACTCCTGCGGAACCTCAGGGTCAGCAGCTGGAAGGGGCGCAGTTCGAGCCGGACTCCGTCCGCCGTGCCACGTACCGCCTTCGGCTGGATCGGGCGCTCCAGCAAATCGGTCTCCTGGACCTCGAGGTATTCGAAGTCCGCACGCAGTGTTGCCGCAGCCCGTCCGCCGCCGGCCTCATAGATCCGGGCCACCAGGTCGCCGCTGCGGTCTTCGGCGAGTTTCACCGAGGCGATCACGACGGCGTCGTGGTCCACTGCGAGCAGCGGTCCGACCCCCTGCGCTCCGTGCAGGACCCGTTCCGGCAGGTTGATCGCATAACCGGCCGCCACCGCATCCACCACGGAGGCACCCGGGACCAAGGCGTAATCGAGCACGTGCCGGCCCTGGTCGGTTCCCGGGTCCGGGAACCGCGGCGCCCGCAACACCGAGAGCCGCACCGTGGTGCCGGCTGCTGCGTCCGCGCTGGACCGGGCCGAACTGGAGACATCGTGGCCGTAAGTCGCGCTGTTCACCACCGCCACGCCGTAGCCCGGTTCTTCCACCTGAACCCAGCGGTGCGCGCAGATCTCGAACTTCGCGGCGTCCCAGGACGTATTGGCGTGCGTCGGGCGATGCACATGGCCGAACTGGATCTCCGCCGAACTGCGCTCGGCCTGGACGTCCAAAGGGAAGGAAAGTTTCAGGAACTTCTCCTTCTCGTGCCAGTCGACACTGACCTTCAAATCCACTTGCCCGGCCCCGGAACGCAAGCTGACCAGTTCTTCGAGCGTCGAGTCGCCGAAGCTGCGTTTGATCAACAAGGTCTCGGCGTCGACCTGCTCGATCGAATCAGCTGCGCTCAGGTCGACCGCGGTGTTCCGGTAGAACGAATCCACGTCCCAGGCATCCCAATCGTTCGGGAAGTCCGGGTGCAGCTGGAACAGGTTTCCCGGACCGGCCAGCACTTCGCGGTTCTGCCGAACGTCGTAGACGGATTCGAACAAGCCATCGGCCCCGATGACCACCCGGAGCCGGTCGTTCTCCAGCAGCCAGCCATCGCCGTCCTCGGACGATTCGGCCAGCCGGCTGAGCACGGTCCGCCCGGCGGGTTCGACGGCGGCCACCTCCCCGGCGGCCAACGCCCCGAAGGCGGGCACACCGCTGCGCCGGTGCGGCGCGGCATTGAACCTGATCTCGGTGTCACCGGCGCCGACGAGTGCCTGCTGCGCCTCGGCGATGATCGCTGCCAACTCCGCTGCGAGCACCGCGTAGCGCTCTGCGGCCTCGCGGTGCACCCAGGCGATCGAGGTGCCGGGCAGGATGTCGTGGAATTGCAGCAGCAGGACCTCTTTCCAGATCCGCTCCAAATCCGCGTAGGGATATGCCGTGCCCAGGCGCACCGCAGCCGTCGCACTCCACAGTTCGGCTTCGTGCAGCAAATGCTCGCTGCGCCGGTTGCCCTGCTTGTTCTTCGCCTGCGTGGTGAAGGTCCCCCGGTGGAACTCCAGGTAGAGCTCCCCCGCCCAGACCGGACGCTCGGGGTATTCGGCCTCGGCGGCCCGGAAGAAATCCGCCGGACGCTGCATGGAAAGCCTCGGAGCGCCTTCGAGATCCGCATTCCGGGAGACCCGGGCCAGCATCTCCCGGGTGGGCCCGCCACCGCCATCGCCCCAGCCGAAGGGCGCCAAGGACATGCTGGCTGCGCCCTTTTCCTGGAAGTTCCGCGCCGCGTGCGCCAGTTGCCCGCCGGAGAGGTCCGAACTGTAAGTGTCCACTGAAGGGAAATGCGTGAATACCCGGCTGCCGTCGATGCCTTCCCAATCGAAGGTGTGGTGCGGGAACTTGTTCACCGTGTTCCAGGAGATCTTCTGGGTCAGGAACCATTTGATCCCGGCCGCTTTGACGATCTGCGGCAGCGATGCCGAATAGCCGAAGGTGTCCGGCAGCCAGGCTTCTTCGGTCTCCACGCCGAACTCTTCCAGGAAGAACCGCTTGCCGTAGAGGAACTGCCGGGCCATTGCTTCGCTGCCGGGCATATTGGTGTCCGATTCCACCCACATGCCGCCCACCGGGATGAACCGGCCTTGCCGGACGTATTCGCGGACCCGGTCGAACACGTCCGGCCGGTGGTCTTTGAGCCAGGCCAACTGCTGCGCCTGGCTCATCGCGAAGAGGAAGTCCGGGTACTGGTCCATCAGGTTGACCACGTTGGCCGTGGTCCGGCCCACTTTGCGGACGGTCTCGCGCAACGGCCAGAGCCAGGCGGAATCGATGTGCGCGTGGCCGATCGCCGCGATCCGGTGCGCGCTGGCCGAGGCCGGGCTCGCCAGCACCTCGCGCAATTCGGCGCGTGCCGCAGCAGCCGTGCGGTGCACATCCTGCAGGTCGACGGCATCGAGCGAACGTTCGATCGCGCGCAGGATCCGGAACCGCCGGGCGTCGGATTCGGCGAGTTCGCGGCTCAGTTCGTTGAGCGTCTCCAAATCCTGGCAGAGTTCCCAGAGCTCGGCGTCGAAGCGGTTGATGTCGGCCCGGCTCAGCCGGTACAGGGGTTCCCGGCTGGAGGTCAGCTTGTCACCGATGAAGGTCGGCATGTACCCGTCCGGACCCGCGATCCGGGGGTTCGCCGCGGCTTCGACGTACACTTCGAACCGGCCGCCCGGGGCTGTCCTGTCGTCCACCGGAATCCACTGGTTTTTCGGGTTCAGCCCTTTCAGCACCGTGCCATCCGGCAAGTAGACCATGCCTTCGGCGTGGAACCCGGGGTCGATGTCGCCGAAGCCGAGGTTGAAGATCGCCTCCAGGGCTTGGTCCTGCAGCTCGGCCGGAATCTCGGCCCGCAAACGGAACCAGCTGGTGGCCCAGGCCGGCCCCCAGGACTCGCCGAGCGCGGTCGGCTGGTACACCTGCGCCAAGGCCTCCGCGGGCGCCACCGGCTCGCCGTGCTCCCCGTCGATCAGGCCGCCGTCGACGTGCCACACCGCGATCTCCAAGGGCACCGCAGGGGTATGGATTTCCCGGCGCAGCCGTTCCCGCAGGGCCCGGGAGACCCGGTCTTCAATCAGTTTCTGGTCGCTGTGCATGGCGCGTCCTCAAGGGGTTTCAGGTTCGTCGGTGACGGATCAACGGATCGGCAGGTGCGCCGAGCTGACGTCGCTGGGCTGCACGACGGCGGTGATGCCGCGTGCCTCCAGCTGGCTTTGGTCGTGGGCTTGCGAAGCCAGCAGTACGGTCGGCCGTTCCCCGGCGATCGCCAAGGACATCCAAGCGTCGAAGAACTCGCCGCCGGGCGCGCAGGTGCCGCGTCCCGGGGCTTCCGGCTCCGGGCCGACGTCGAGCAACAGGGCGGTGCGGCGCGGCGCCGGGGCCGGCGCCGTGGCACTCCGTTGGATGGCCGCGGCGAATGCCGAGCCTTCGGGTTTCAGCCGCTGGTCGTTGCCCAGGAGGCCCAAGGTGTATTCGAGCGAGGGGAAGTCCAGCAGTTCGCCCGAAACATCGTGCGAACACCACCAGGTGACGCCCCACAGGCCTTCGCAGTCCAGCGCGTATTCGAGCGCACGAGTGCTGAACTCGGCCGCGTCCTGGGCCCCGACGTGCGGTGCCGGAGCACCGATTTCCTGCAGCCAGATGGCGCGTCCCGGGTCGACCGCCCAGCCCCGGGCCACCTCGATCAGGTATTCGGCCAGCCGGAAGCTCTGTTGGCTCATTCCGCCGTAACGTTGCGCGGTGCCGTTGAAGATCCATGAATGCACGGTGCTCATGGCGCCGTTCCGGGCAGTTCCGGCAGGGGTGAACGGGTGCCTGCCGTCGAAGAACGCGCTGTCGTACTCCGAGTGGCAGTGCGCCAGGCCAGGTGCACCTGCCTCGCACGCCTCGAGCATGGTCCGCAGCCAGTGGTCCGCTTCCGGCACCGTCGCCGGGTTGCGCTCCGGATGGATGGCGGAAGCGAATTGGCTGAACTCGTTGCCCAAGCTCATGCCCAGCACATTGGGTTCCGCCGAAATCGCGCTCGCCAATTCACGCAGATAGCGGCTCTGCCCCTCGATGACGTCAGGATCGGTGAAAAGGTTCCGGCCATGCCAGGTCTTCACCCAGGCGGGCAGGAAGTCGAAGCTGGACAGGTGTCCCTGCAGCGCATCCACTGAGCAATCCAGACCGCGTTCCCCGGCAGCCTGGATCATGGCAAGCAGCTGCGCCACCGCACGCGGGCGGATCAGGCCGCGGTTCGGTTGGAAATAGGGCCACACCGCGAAAAGCCGCACGTGGTCCAGGCCGAGCTCCGCGAGCGCGTCGAAATCCCGACGCACTTCGTCAAGGTCGAAGTCGAGCCAGTGGTGGAACCAGCCCTGCGTGGGTGTGTAGTTGACCCCGAACCGCGGTCTCGCAACAGCCCGGGGGCTGACCGGAGCCTGCATGCGGCCCTCCTCTGTACTGAGCCCCGAACGGAGCAGATTTTTTTGATTGGACGGTTTTGCCGGGCTGGATTTTTACGGTCGGAAAATCGAACTAATCCGTTTTAGCACACGATCGTGAGCCGCGCCACATCCCCTGGGCAAGTTGCCGGCCCGCCGACGGCGCGGGCACCGCCCCGGTTCCGCAACGTTACGGCCCCGTCCGAACCCGGATCCGGCGGCTAGCGCGGTACTGCCCCGGTGCTCGCGCGCACTTGCAGCACCGGCGTCGGCAATTGCAGATTCCGCGCGGCTCCGGCCGGCATCGGCTCTTGCAACGATTCGAGCAGCAAGCGGGCCACCCGGTGGCCGAAATCGAAGGTGTCCCGGCTCAATGCCGTGATCGCCGGGTGGGTCAGGCTGGTCAACAACGAGTCGTCGAAGGAGACCACGGAGAGTTCCGCGGGCACCGAAATGTTCATTTCCATGGCCACCGACAGCCCGGCGAGCGCCATCACATCGTTGTCGAAAATGATCGCCGTCGGCCGCTGCGCAGCCGCCAGCAACCTGCGGGTGGCCGAGGCCCCTTGCTGATCGCTGAAGTCGGTCACCACCGAAAGGAGCTCGTCGAGCCCCAAGCGCTGCCGGGCGGCATCGAGGGCTTCGGTGCGCCGCTTGCTGTGCAGGAACTCCGGCACGCCGCCGACGTGCGCGATCCGCCGGTGCCCGAGTGCGGCCAGGTAGTCCACGATCGAAGTCATCGCCTCCCAGTCGTCCGCCCAGGCCGTGGGGATTTCGCCGGGCGCACCGGGCCCGCCCACCATGACCGCCGGCATGCCGAGCGAATTGATCACCTCGATCCTCGGATCGACGTCGCGCCGATCCACCAGGATCACGCCGTCGACTCGGTGTTCCCGCCACCAACGGCGGTAGATTTCGATTTCCGCTTCCAGATTCTCCACGATCTGCATCTGCACCGCGAAGCCGCGTTCGGACAACGCCGCCTGGATTCCGGAGGTCAATTCGGCGAAGAACGGCTCGATACCCAGGGTTTTCGCCGGACGCGCGATCACCAGGCCGATCACCGACGTCCCGGCACCGCTCAGCGCCCGGGCAGCACTGTTGGGACCCCAGTCGAGCTCTTCGGCGACCGCCAGCACCCGCTGCCGCGTGGCCTCGCTGACCCCCGGCTTGCCGTTGAGCGCGAACGAGACCGCACCCTTGGACACCCCGACGCGCTGGGCGATGTCTTCGATCCGGGCGCGGGGAGCGCCGCTGCTGCTCTTCTTCGGCATTGCCGCCTCTCTTTCGGTCCCGGCAGGCCTCTGCACCGCTGCGGGAACTCCGCACCCAGCCTATCGAGCAAAACCGGTTTCGTGACCGGCATCACAAAACTACCTTGACAACCGGCGCAACTGGGTGTTTCCTTGAAAATTACTATAACGGTTTATCAACGGAGTTTGCCGAGTGCGCAGACCCGTTGGGCCTCTAGGAGAGTAAATGCGAAAGCTCATCCCTGCCGCCGCGGCAATCGCCGTCGCCGGCCTCGTGCTGACCGGCTGCTCAGGCGGTGCAAGCTCGGACGGTTCCGCGAGCGGTGAAATCAAAGGCGAGATCACCGTGCAGACCTGGGCGTTGACGCCCAAGTTCCAGCCCTATCTCGACAAAGTGATCAAGAGTTTCGAAGACAAGAACCCGGGCACCACGGTGAAGTTGCTCGATCAGCCCGGGGACGGTTATTCCAACAAGATCGTCTCGCAGGCCAGCACCAACACGCTGCCCGACGTGGTCAACATCCCACCGGACTTCGGCGTCGCCTTGGCCAAATCCGGCGCCCTGCTGGACATCGCCAGTGTGGAGAAGGACCTCGACAAGACCTATGTCAAAGGCGCTCTGGATGCCTTCAAGTACTCCGGCGTCGACGGGACCTTCGGCTTCCCCTGGTACCTGAACACGGATATCAGCTACTGGAATGCCAGCCAGATGTCCGAATCCGGCTTGGACCCGAAGAAGCTGCCCACCACCCTGGACGAGCAATTGGCGCAGGCCAAGATCATGCACGACGCCTCCGGCGGCAAGTACTTCTTGATGAGTTCCAAGCCGACGACTGACGATTTCCTGCGCGCCGGCATCAAGGTGCTCAGCGACGACGGCACCAAGGCGGCTTTCAACACCGATGCCGCCGCGCAGCTGGTGCAGAAATACGTCGATGCCTACAAAGCCGGGTACTACCCCTCGTCGGTGCTCAATGACGACTACCTGGGCAATTCGCAGCTCTTCACCAAAGGCCAAGTCGCCTTCAGCACCGGTGGCGGCCCGGCCTACGCCAGCTTCGTCAAGGACAATCCCAGCCTGGCGAGTTCGATCGTGATGGGACCGGCGCTGAACGACCAGCCGCCGCTGTACGTACAAGGCTTCGCGATCTCCAAGCAGAGCAAGAACCAGGCGACGGCGCTGGCCTTCACCAAGTTCATCCTCAACCCGGAGAACCAACTCGAGTTCGCGAACCTGACCAACACCTTCCCCAGCACCCTGGCCTCGGCCAACGACCCGTCGCTCAGCAAGAGCGACGGCACCCCGGCCGGCGAAGCGAAGGTGCTCGCCTTCAATTCGCTGCAGAAGGCGAAGGTGCTCAGTCCGGTACAGCTGGACGACGCCATGAAGAAAATCCTCAACCAGCAGATCTCGCTCGCGATGAAGGGTGATGTGGCACCGAAAAAGGCGCTCGACGACGCCGCTTCGCAAATCGACAAGCTCTTGGCGAGCCAATAGGCCCGGTGCGGGCGATCCTGATCCGATCGCCCGCACTGCCCATTTCGCAGCACTATTGATCCGCTGATCCGCCCGAGAGCAAGCACGAGGAAACAAATCCATGCGTTCACATCGTTGGTTCACGCCCTGGCTATTGGTGGCACCGGCCCTGCTGTGGTTGGGTGCCTTCAGTTTTTGGCCGGCCATCAACACGGTCCGGATGTCCTTCACCAATGCCAAGCCGTTGGGCGGAACCGAACGCTGGGTCGGCCTGCAAAACTACACGAACCTGTTCAGCGACCCCCAAGTGGGCAATGCGCTGCTGAACTCGGTGGTCTACATGGCCGTCTGCCTGCCCCTGCTGACCTTGCTCCCGCTCGGCATCGCGATCCTGGTGGAAAAGAAGATCCCCGGCATCACCTTCTTCCGCACCTCGTTCTACCTTCCGGTGATCGCCAGTGCGGTGGTCGTGGCCCTGCTTTGGAACCTGGTCCTGGACGACGGCGGCGTGGTCAACAACATCGCCCAATCGCTGAAATGGGTGCAGGGGCCGATCCCGTTCCTGACCGACCGGTGGCTCGTGGTGTTCAGTTCGATCAGCCTCACCGTGTGGAAAGGCCTCGGCTACTACATGGTGATTTACATCGCCGCGCTCGGCAACGTCTCCAATGACCTGCACGAGGCCGCCGCACTGGACGGCGCGGGCGCCTGGCGGCGTTTCTGGTCGGTCACCGTGCCCGGCGTGCGCGGCGCGATGATCCTGGTGGCGATCATGATCTGCGTTTCCGCACTGCGGATCTTCACCGAACCCTACTTCCTCACCGGCACCACGGGCGGCCCCGGCGGCTTCGCCTCCAGCTTCGTGATGATCATCCAGCAATACGCCCGCGGCCTGCTCGGCAACCTCGGTTACGCCTCCGCGCTCTCCGTGGTGCTGTTCTTCATTTGCCTCATCCCGATGCTGATCCTGGCCCGGCAGAACCGTAAGGAAAGTTGACATGACCGCGCTTCCGGCAGCGGAGTCCCGCAGCTCCCTCCCGACCGCAAAGCCGGCCGGAAAAACCCCGAAACGAGCACGCAGCAGGGGCTTCAACAGCTCCTCGCCGCGCGAATTGGCGATCCGGTACATTCTGCTGCTGCTGGTCCTGGCCATCAGCATCGGCCCATTCCTCTGGCAGCTCTCCACTGCGCTGAAGTCGCCGTCGGAGGACATCTACGGCGCAGCGAGCGGATTGATCCCGCAAAACCCCACCGGGCAGAATTTCGCCAATGTCAATGACGCCATCCCGGTCTTCAAATACATCGGCAACTCGGTCATCGTGGCCTTCCTGGTGGTGGCCGGCAATGTCATCGGCTGCACCATGGCCGGCTTCGCGCTGGCCCGGCTCACCTTCCGCGGCCGGAACCTGGTGATCGGCTTGATCCTGGTCACCATGGTGCTGCCCGGCGAAGCGACGATCATCGCGCAATTCGTCACGGTCAAAGACTTGGGCCTGGCAGACACCCTGCTCGGCGTCGCCCTGCCCGGCATGCTCGGCATGATCAACGTGTTGTTGATGTGGAACGCTTTCCGCGGCATCCCGGAGGAAATCGACCAGGCCGCGATCGTGGACGGCGCCAACGTCTGGCAGCGGATTCGCTACATCGGTTTCCCCGCGGTGAAGGGCACCCTCGCGATCGTGCTGATCTTCGCCTTCATCGGCGCCTGGGACGATTTCCTCTGGCCGTTGATCGTGTTGACCAATCCGGACAATTTCACGCTCACCATGGGCTTGCAGTATCTCAAGGGCACGTTCAGCAACGATCCGCGGTTGATCGCTGCCGGGGCGATGATCGCCTTCATCCCGATTGCGATCGTCTTCATCCTCGCCCAGCGCTGGTTCTTCCGCGGAGTCGGTGAGGGCGCCGTCAAAGGTTGAGCAACTACACTGCTGAGTCCCAGCGTCGGGGTTTAGCATCTACCAGCAAGGAGAGTGTCATGCGAAAGAAAAAGCAAAGTCCTCCCGTTCCGGAGAAAACCGGTCTGAGCCGGGCGATGTTCATCCGCTACGGAACCCTCGGCGCCGCTGCCGCAGTCGCGGCACCGAGCCTGCTCAGTGCCGGAGCCACCGCCGCCTTCGCCGCAGACGTCCCTCAGCCCAAAGACCCCAACGCCCCGGGACCCGTGCTGCCGAGCAACCAAGGCGGCGGGATCCCGGCGGGACCGGCGTCGTACGGGTTCTGGGCGAGCGACATCACTGGCTGGAGCCCCGGGCTCGACCCGAACGCCAAGCACTTCGTCTGCCATATCCCGCGGGCCGCCCGGATCGCGCCGTTCGCGGCGACCCAAGCCCGGCCCAGCCTGGATCCGAGCACCCAAGTGCTGACCATCGACGGCGACTACCGCGGCAGCATCTACGACGAACGAGCCCGGGCGATCGGCGACGAGTCCTATGTCTACACCTTCCGCTACTGGCAGTACCTGGACGTCTTTTCCAGCTGGCACGGCCAATTGACCCCGAATGTGCCAGCGGACAAAGTCGCGGACAAAAATGCCTCCGGGCGAACCTATGGCGTGCTCGAGGTGCCCAATGCCGGCTGGACCGAAGCCGCGCACAAGAACGGCGCCATGTCGATCGGCTGCTGGTTCTGGCCCCGGAATGGTGCGAGCTTCAGCGACTTCGTCAAAAAGAACCCCGACGGCAGTTACCCGGTTGCCGACAAGATGATCGAGATCCGCAAATACTTCGGCTTCGACGGCTACTTCCTGAACCAGGAGGCCCAAGTCTCGGCGACCGACGCCAAAGCCTTCAAGGCCATGGTCACGTACCTGAAATCACGCGACCCCGAGTGCTACCTGCAGTACTACGACGCGATGCTGGAGAGCGGATCGCTGTCCTATCAGAACATGATCAACTCGAAGAACGTCGGCTGGTTGGGCACCGCGCAGAAGCCGCTGATGGACTCGATCTTCATGAACTACGGCTGGCTCCGCGGCTGGGGCGTGAGCGGCACCGGCGGGCCCGACCCGGATCTGACCAAGAGCGCGAAAACTGTCTCGGACCTGGGTTTCAACCCGAAGAACGTCGCCTACGGCACCACCGAGTTCCAACAAGGCGGTTTCAACCCCTCGGAGATCTTCGGCGGCCTGGCCGCGCCCGGCAAGAATCCCCCGGTCAGCTGGGGCATGTTCGTGCCGAGCGAATTCTGGAACCGCGGCTGCAGCGACGGCACCACCCGTACGGTGCTGGGTCGGTCGATCTTCCGGGATCTGGAGCAGAAGTTCTGGTCCGGGCCCAAGGGCGACCCCTCGCAGAGCGGGCGGGTCACCGAGCCCACCCAGCCCTACCGGCAGAACATCTGGAACACCAGCGGGTTCGACGGCGTCGCGCATTCCGTGGTGGAAAAGTCGCCCTATTCGGCGCTGCCGATCAATACCAACTTCACGATCGGCGTCGGCTCCTATTTCAATCTGCAAGGCGCCACGGCCGGCACGAAGGCCTGGAACAACGCCGGCATCGCCGATCCGGTGCTCAGCTGGCAGTTCTGGGTCAGCAATGCGGCCGGCACGCAGAGCAGCGTGACCTTGGACGAATCCACCGCGTGGGAAGGTTCGCATTCGTTGCGGATCAAGAGCAGCGCCGGCGCCAATCCGGAGAGCACGGTGCATCTGTTCAAGACCGACCTCACGATCGGCAGCTCGGTCACCGCAACGGTCATGGTGAAGACCTCCTCGGCGCCGGCCTTGTCCTTGGTCCTCGCCCCGAAAGCCGCCCCGACCTCGGTCAGCACCGTGGCCCTGACGCCGAGCGGAGCGGCCGTCAACGGCTGGACCGCCTATACCGCGAATCTCGCACCGACCACCGGCCAGATCGCCAAGATCAGCCTCAAGGTCGCGGCGGCGGGTAGTTTCGACCTCAATCTGGGCAGCGTCCGGATTGCCGGAAACGGCACGACGCCGGCCAAACCGAACGGATTCAGCGTCACCGCCGGCACCGCGGGCAGCAATGGCGAGAACGTCTTCCTCGATTGGACCAAGGCGGCCGACGCCTATGCCTACGACGTTTTCAACGTCGACACCGCGGGGGCCAAGACCTGGCTGGGCCGTTGCCACCGGGATTGCTTCTTCGCGGAGAACGTCGCGATTCCGGCCAATAAGACGATGAACTTCGAACTGGTTGCGATTTCCCCCGATGGCACTCGTTCCGCCCCGGCAAAGGCATCGCTGCTGCTCTAGCTGAGCATTGACGTATAGCTGGTTTCGCAGCCGCATACCCGCCATATATCAACGCTCAGCGTGCAATTAAACGGAAGGGCCCCGACTCGCGGTGCGAGTCGGGGCCCTTCTGAAGCGACGTTGGGTTACTTGAGGGTAACGGTAGCGCCGGCTTCTTCGAGCTGAGCCTTGGCCTTCTCGGCAGCTTCCTTGGTGGCGCCTTCGAGGACAGCCTTCGGAGCAGCGTCGACAACGTCCTTGGCTTCTTTCAGGCCCAAGGAGGTCAGCGCGCGCACCTCCTTGATGACTGCGATCTTCTTGTCGCCAGCGGATTCGAGGATGACGTCGAAGGAATCCTTCTCTTCCTCAGCAGCAGCTTCGCCGCCGCCACCGGCGGGGCCGGCAACTGCAACCGCAGCAGCGGTGACCTCGAAGGTCTCCTCGAACTGCTTCACGAACTCGGAGAGTTCGATGATGGTCAGTTCCTTGAAAGCTTCAATGAGCTCGTCGTTGGTGAGCTTTGCCATGGTTGGCGCTCCTTCTTTTCTTCTTTGGCCACGAGGGCCGGGTCTGAATCCTGATTCCGTTGCGGACCAGGTTGGTTCCAGGGCTTGCGCCCGCGTGACTAAGCCTCGGCAGGAGTCTCAGTCTCGGCAGCAGCTTCGGCCGGAGCCTCGGCCGCGGCTTCTTCAGCTACGGGAGCTGCTTCAGCCGGAGCTTCCTCAGCGGCCGGGGCCTCTGCGGGAGCAGCCTCTTCAGCGGGGGCAGCCGGAGCGCCCTCGGCAAGCTTGATGCGCAGCGCGTCGATGGAACGCGCGGCTGCGGCAATCGGAGCCTTGAGGATACTGGCAACCTTGGTGAGCTGCAGTTCACGGGATTCGAGTGCTGCCAGTGCGGCAACCTCAGCGGCGTTCAATGCCTTGCCCTCGAAGATACCGGTCTTGATGACCAGTTCCTTGTTGGTCTTGGCAAAATCCGTCAGGCTCTTCGCTGCGGCGACTGCGTCGCCCTTGATGAACGCGATTGCGGTCGGGCCGGCGAGCTGACCTTCGAAAGCGTCAACACCAGCTTCCTTCGCGGCAATTGCGGTCAACGTATTCTTGACGACCGAGAACTTGGTCTCGGTGCCCAGGGATACGCGCAGCTCTTTGAGCTTCGCAACGGTGAGCCCACGGTATTCGGTCAGGACTGCTGCGGTGGATTCTTTGAAATCAGTGGTGATCTCATCCACGGCGGCCACCTTGTTCGGCGTTGCCATAACCCTCCTTCCGGGATTTCAATGCCGGTGGATCGGGCCCAGCAACAACAATGCCCCGCGCAGATGCACGGGGCTTGGCTCGATCCGGTCTGCACACAGCATGCCGGAGAGCGTTGCTTCGTTCACCTGCGCAGGCCGTTCTCGTCAGAGGACTTTCGGATCATCGCGATTACTGAGGATTCAGCGCACACAGGTGATCGACCGGCGGTCTTTGGTAGTTCAAGCTTACGGCATCGGGGCGAGGCAGACCAAATCCGGCCGACCGGGCAATGCCGCCGGGGAACCGGGGCTCAGAACGGATAGTCTGCGATCTCCGACCGCACGGTAAGCCATTGGGTTTCGGTATAAGCCTCGAGATTGGCTGCTGCTCCGCCGAACCGGGTGCCGTTCCCGGATGCCCCGGTGCCACCGAAGGGCACATTCGGTTCGTCGTCGATGGTCTGCTCATTGATGTGCACGATGCCGGAACGGATCCGGTCCGCGAGCCGCATGGCGGTACCGACGTCGCCCAGGATCGACGTGCTCAGCCCGTACTCGGTCGCATTCACCAACTCCACCACCTGATCGAGGTCGCGGTACCCCATGACCGGCGCCACCGGTCCGAAGATTTCCGCCTGCCAGGCGCGGTGCTCCGGACGCAATCCGCTGAGCACCAGAGGCTGCATGAACAAACCGGCGGTCTCGCCACCGGTCCGGATCCGGGCGCCATCGGCCACCGAATCCGCCACGATGGATTCGATCCTGGCCAGTTGCCGGGCATCGATCAAGGGGCCGAGATCAGAATCGGCCAACCTCGGGTCACCGGCCTTGAGCCGATCGGCCGCCGCGCAGAGCAGTTCCACGAACTCGTCGTGCTGCGCTTCCGGAACCAGAATCCGGCCGGCCGACATGCATACCTGGCCCTGGTGGAAAAAGCTCGCGAAAGCAGCTGCCGAAGCCGCTTTGGCCAAATCCGCCCCGGGCAGCACCAGCACCGAGTTCTTGCCGCCGAGTTCCAGATGGGTCTTTTTCAACTGGGCTGCGGCCAGTTCGCCGACCTGCCGACCAGTGGCCGCCGAACCGGTGAAGGAAATCATCTGCACCTCGGCCGCCCGCACGACGGCCCGTCCGGTTTCCGCCCCGCCCGGCAACACGTGCAACAGGCCCTCCGGCAATCCGGCCTCTTCGAACAGGCGAGCCAGAATGACGCCACCCGCAATCGGGGTGCGCGGGTCGGGTTTGAGCAGCACGGCGTTGCCCAGGGCCAACGCCGGCGCCACCGACCGCAAGCCGAGCACGATCGGCGAATTGAACGGCGAAATGACCCCGACCACCCCGATCGGAATCCGGCGGGCGAACGACCATCGGTCACCGGCCGTGGGCAGCACTTCACCCTGCGCGAGGCCGGGCAGCCCGGCGGCATCCAGTAAAGTGCGCAGGGCCAAGCCGAGTTCGAAGGCCGCCTTGCCCGGCACCGAACCGGTTTCCCGGATCAGCTGCTCGGTGATTTCCGCGAGATGCTGCTCCAGGATCCCGGCAGCCCGGCGCAGTACCGCGGCGCGTTCCAGGATCGACGCCGCCGCCCAGGCCGGCTGCGCGGCGGCAGCTGCGGCCGACGCCGCAGCCACGTCCGCGGCGTCGGCCAGGCCGGTGCAGCCCAGCAGTGCCCCGGTAGCCGGCTCGACGACGTCGAGCGTTCCGCTGCCCGGCTGCCAGCCGGAACTGAAGATCTTCGCTGCCCACCGCTGGTCTTCCAACACGGTCGCTCCTCCTTCGTCGAATAGTTCAAATGTGCAATGGTTCAGATGTGCAATGGTTCAAATGTCCAGGTCGAGGGTCAGGAACGTCTTGTCCGGGACGAAGCCCATGGCTTGGTTGATCCGGAGCATCGGCGCGTTCTCTTCGGCATTGCCGGTATAGATCCGTTCGACCGAAGGCCAACGCTGGCAAGCGGCCCGCAGATTCGCGGTTTTGATCCAGATCCCGAGGCCATGGCCGCGATGCGCCCGGACCACCAGGGTGTCGCTCTGCAGTGCCGACACCGGGCGTCCGGGGTGCCAGCTGAGCTCGGTGTAGCCGACCAACTCGCCGGTGCCCCGGTGGCGGGCTGCGGTCACTTGGACCGAAGCCCCTTGGCCGGCCCGGAATGCTTCGATCCTGCGGACGCGGGCAGCGTCCCACACCTGTTCGTCCATTTTCGCTTCGCCTTGCGGTGCATCGGTGCTCATCATCGATCGGAGCGCAGCGAACGCCGCGACCAATTCCTCCGGGCAATGATCCTGCCAGCTGCGCAGTTCATAGTCCGGATCGGCCGGTGCCTCGACCTGCCGGGCCGGTTCCACGGGCAGCACGCTGACCTTGGCCCGCTGGGTCTCGACGAATCCGCGGCGTCGGTACAGGTCGAGCAATCCGGCGTCGCGCTCGTCGACGAAGGTCCGCAGCCGCTGCCGGCCCGCCTGGCCGGCCCGGCGCCGTACCTCCTCGAACAGCCGCGGGCCGTGCCCGCTGCCCCGAGGCAGGAAAATCTGGAAGCTCGCCATTGCGAGGTCTTCCTTGAGCGAGTAGGCGATCTCCGCAATGCCTACCGGCCGGCTCGGCTGCCCGACGCCGAAGACTTCGATCGCACGGAAGACATTCGCCTCGAAGAAGGCCGCCGGGTTGTTCGAGACCCGGTCTTCGTCATGGTTGCCGGAAATCTCGGCGACCGCGGAATTGCCGAGTTCGAGCCAAGCCGCCAGCGATTCGGCCGACGAGTCGCCGTCGAGTCCGAAAAAGCTCAATCCAGCACCTTCTGCCATTGCCCGGTGAACCCGGTGGGTACGAAGCCCAACGACACATTGACCGCGAGCATGTGCTCGTTTTCCGCAGCGTTCCAGGTATAGATCCGCCGCGCAGCCGGTTGCTCCGCGGCGATCCGGGCCAGATTCGCGACCTTCACCCATAGGCCGAGTTTGTGCCCGCGGTGCTCGCGGATGACCAATGTGTCATCCTGGAAAACCACATCGGAACGGTGCCCCAGAACGGTGATCACGGTGAATCCGGCCAACTTCCCGGTAGCCAGATGTTCGACGGCGGTGACCAGCGTAGTCCGTCCCTGTGCCAACGCGATCGACTCGCCTTCGCGCACCCGGTCCGCGTCCCAGGGTTCCTCGTCGAGGTCCACTCCGGCATGCGGCGCGTCGGTGGACATCCGGGACTCCAGCCAGGCGAAGTCGTCGACCCACTCCTCCGGGCAGCGGTCCGTCCAGGTGTGCAAGCGGTAGTCAGCAGCGGCTGCTGACTCGGCGATCCGCAATTGGCTGGACAACGCCTCCGGATCCACCGGGAGGTCGCAGCCGGAAAACCGTTCGACCTGCTCCAAGGTGTACCCGGCGTTCTGGGCGAACCGGACTTCGCGGCTGCTCACCGGCAGCTCCCCCACCCCGGTCGCTGGCTTGAGCGTGGCCGCACCGGCTTCGGCCACGGTGTCTGCCGGGTGCGACGTCTCCACCACCACAGTGGTTCGGCCTTGCGCCTTGATGTACGCCTCGGAAGCCAGCAGCAGGGCCTTGCCGATGCCTTCGCCCCGGGTTCCCGGATCGGTGGAGAGCCACACCCAGGCAAGGTGCTGGTTGTCTTCGAGCGGCAGGATGATCTCGCTCTGCCCGCGGACCACGCCGTCGAGCTTGGCGATCAGGTAGACATGCCGCTCGTAGGGGTCCGAAGCCATCACCAGGACCTCGTCCGGGGTGTAGGCGAGGTCGTCGTTGCCCCAGGTGTGCAGCCGCTCCTGCCGGACGACCTCCACCGCGGCCAGGAAGTCGGTGGCCGCCGGGCTGTCCAGGCTCTCCGGGAGCCGGAGTTCTTCGATCTCCAACGATGCTGCTTGGGTCACTGCGCTGATCCGTTCTGTGTTTCGCTGCTGATCTTCTGCCATTCGCCGTCGTAGCCGGCCGGGGTGAAGCCCAAGTCGACATTGATCGCCAGCATGTGCTCGTTTTCCGCGGCATTCCAGGTGATCACTTTTTCGGCCTGCGGCACGAGCTCGGCCATGCGTTGCAAATTGGCCGCCTTGATCAACATGCCGAGCCGCTTCCCGCGGTGCGCCCCGCTGACGAAAGTGTCTTCCTGGCTGAGCACTCCGGGCTTCTCCGGGTGGTAACCGAAGTAGCTGTATGCTGCCACTTCCCCGGATGCCCGGTCCACCGCAGCGCAGCCGTAATTGCCCTGGCCGGCCGCCACGCGATCGGCTTCGTCCTTCCGAAGCCGTGCCACGTCCCAATATTCGGCCTCGTAATCCAGCCCCGCAGTGGGGATGTCGATGCTCATCTGGGTCAACGCGGTGGTGAAGCTTTCCACGACTTCCTCGGGAACCCGGTCTTTCCAGAAGACCAATCGGTAGCCGTCGCCGGATTTCGCCCGGGCAGCCGTCACGAAGGCTCGCAACTTCTCCGGCGGCAGCGGCAGCGGCAATTCGCTGAACCGCTCGACCAGTTCCAACTCGTAGCCGGCTTGCCTGGCGAATTGCACCGCTGCCGAGTCCAGGGGCACCGCGCCGCTGCCGGATTTCGGAACCAGGACGCCGGTCCCCTGCAGATCGAAGTCGGCGGGGTGCTCCGTGCTGCTCTGGAAAACCGTGCGGCCGTTGTGCAGGGCGAGTCGCTCGACGTGTTCGAGCATCGCCCGGCCGTAGCCGCGACGCCGGAACTGCGGCAGCACTGCGGCGAACAGGTACGCCGAATTCGGGTTGTCCTTCAAGTACCGCATCGCCCAGCAATACCCGACAGTCTCCCCGGCCACCTGGCCCAGGAAGATCAGCCGCTCGCGGTATTCGTCCGAACGGGAGGAAACCAATCGTGCCAAGGGCGTGGCAAGCCGGTCATCGTTGTGCCAGATGTCCCGCTTGATCTGATCGACGGCCGCACTGAGCGAATGGAAGTCGGCCGCATCCGGGGCGTCCAGCGTCGCCGGCAAACGCAGCGCAGTGATCACCAAGTCGTTGCTCATGAAACCAGCCTACTGGCCGGACGTTGTTGACAACATGTCTCATTTGCCGCAATTGGCCATTAAATCGATGATCTGCCTGCCGGTCCGGAAAACCGCTCAGCTTCCGGGCTGCACGAAGAGCACTGCGTCGAAAGCCCCATCGCTCCAGGTCGGCTTGCAGCGCGCCACTTCGCGCCAGCCGGACCTGCGGTACAGCGCCATCGCCGACTCGGCCACCGACGCCGTATCCAGCACGCCGATCATTCCGTTCGCCGAGATCTCGGCCATTGCGGCGGACATCAAGGAACGGGCCACACCGCGCCCTTGCTGCTGCGGATCGACGAAGAGCCGTTTGATCAGGCAATGCCGTTCGATCGGCGCACCGGTCGCGGCCAACCAGAACGGCAGATAGGCCAGGTCCTCGCTCGCCGGCAAGGGCATGATCGAAACCTGGCCGAGCAGTCCGTGCTGGTCTTCAGCGACCCACGATGCGCTGAACCGCGGATCGGCCAGCGATTCGAGCGCATGCGGCACCAGCCCACCGGAATCGTCGGCGAAATATCCGGAATCCTCAGCGCAGGCCGCCAGGATCGCCAAAAGCCCTGGCAGATCGGCATCGGTTCTGGGCCGCAGCAGCACCGTCCGCTCGGCCGTCGCCTTTGCTTCCGCCGGACCGGTCACAGCCCGAGTTCCAGCACATCATCGCGTTCGGCAACTCCGCCGAACATGAAATGCTTTGCGCCCACGGCTTCGAAACCGTGTTTCCGATAGAATTTTTTAGCCCGTTCGTTGACATTGCTCACGCCGAGCCAGACTGAGGCGAGGCCAGTTTCCCTGGCCCGGTCCAAGGTTTCCCGCATCAGTTCGGCGGCCAAGCCGGAGCCGAAGCATTCCGACCGGACGTAGCATTTGCTCAGTTCCGCGGTGGGCCGCCCCTGGACCGCCGCCGCGACCTCCGGGTCCGAGGGTGCTTCGACCAGCAGCAAACTGTAGCCCTGCAGTCCGCCCGGGCCCTCGGCGAGCAAGAGCCGGGCCGCCGGATTGTTCAGGTACCCGGTGAAAACCTCGCCGCTGAGATACCGGTCAATGTGCGCTGCGATGTTCTCCGGGTCGGCACCGGCCGGCGCGGAATAGGGGAAAGTCGCTGCGGCGAGTTCGACGACGGCGTCGAGGTCGGCGGGTTCTGCAGGGCGGAAAACGGGCATGCAACCGATTGTAGTCAAAAGCCAGAAAAGCGGGTCGGGAAGCCATGGCTTCCCGACCCGCTTTTCGGTTGGTTCAGTGCGTTTTAGGCCTCGGTGAGGACCTTGGTGACGTTCGGGTCGACCGAGATGCCCGGGCCGAAGGTGGTGGTCACGGTTGCCTTCTGCAAGTAGCGGCCTTTGGACGTGGACGGCTTCAAACGGAGCACTTCGTCGAGCGCGGCTGCGTAGTTCTCCGCGAGCTGCTTGGCGTCGAAGGACACCTTGCCGATGATGAAGTGCAGGTTGGAGTGCTTGTCGACGCGGAAGTCGATCTTGCCGCCCTTGATTTCGTTGACGGCCTTCGCGACGTCAACGGTCACCGTGCCGGTCTTCGGGTTCGGCATCAGGTTGCGCGGTCCGAGGACCTTGCCCAAACGGCCGACCTTGCCCATCAGGTCCGGGGTCGCCACAGCGGCGTCGAAATCGGTCCAACCGCCGGCGATCTTTTCGATCAGATCGTCCGAACCGACGAAGTCGGCGCCGGCTGCGATTGCGGCCTCAGCCCGGTCGCCGGTTGCGAAAACCAGGACGCGGGCGGTCTTGCCGGTGCCGTGCGGCAGGATGACCGTGCCGCGGACCATCTGGTCCGCCTTGCGCGGGTCGACGCCCAAACGGAACGCGACCTCGACGGTGGCGTCGAACTTGGACGGGTTGGTGTCTTTGGCCAGCTTGACCGCGTCGACGGGGGCGTACTGCTTGCCCTCTTCGATCTTGGCTACTGCTGCCTCATATGCTTTGCTGCGCTTTGCCATGCTGCTGTTTCTCCTTGTGCAGTTGTGGTCTGTCGGACCGCGCTGGGCCCTGCCACTGTCTTCGCTCGGAAGACGCTAATGATTGTGTTCCGTGAAGGGGTCAGCCCTCTACGGTGATGCCCATCGAGCGGGCGGTGCCGGCGATGATCTTGGCCGCAGCCTCGACGTCGTTGGCGTTCAAGTCCACGAGCTTCTGGGTTGCGATTTCATTCACCTGGGCCTGGGTCAGCTTGGCAACCTTGACGGTGTGCGGGGTAGCCGAACCCTTGGCGACGCCGGCAGCCTTTTTGATCAGCTCTGCAGCCGGCGGGGTCTTGGTGATGAAGGTGAAGGAACGGTCTTCGTAAACCGTGATTTCCACCGGGATGACGTTTCCACGCTGGGATTCGGTCGCAGCGTTGTACGCCTTGCAGAATTCCATGATGTTGACACCGTGCTGACCAAGTGCAGGACCGATAGGCGGTGCCGGGTTGGCGGCGCCTGCCTGGATCTGCAACTTGATGAGGCCGGTGACTTTCTTTTTGGGAGCCACTTCAGGTCCTTCTCTTGTACATGTTTCCTCGGCTGCCGGAGCGCATCCGAGGCGGTGGTCGTCATGGCAAGACGACCGACGTCGCCCCCCGCCTAAAGCATGGCAGGAGACGACTAAGTCTTTTGGAACCTATTAAGTCTACTAGATCTTGGTGACTTGGCCGAACGAGAGCGTCACCGGGGTCTCGCGCTCGAACAGGGAGACCAGAACCACCAGGGTCTGCGACTCGGGTTTGATCTCCGAGATCGTGGCCGGGAGGGTCTCGAACGGGCCTTCCTTGACGATCACGGATTCGCCGATTTCGAAGTCGACTGCGATCGGCGCCTGCGCGGCCTTGGTCGCCGAACCCTTGCCGTTCTCGGCGGCCTGCTCTTCTTCGAAGACCGGGGCGAGCATCGAGAAAACTTCGTCCAGGCGCAAGGGCACCGGGTTGTGCGCATTGCCCACGAATCCGGTGACGCCGGGAGTGTGCCGGACGACGCCCCAGGAGGCATCGGTCAGTTCCATCCGCACCAGCACGTAGCCGGGGATGCGCACACGGTTGACCACCTTGCGCTGCGCGTTCTTGATCTCGACGACTTCTTCCATCGGGACCTGGATTTCGAAGATGTGCTCTTCCATATTGAGCGACTGGCTTCGAGTCTCCAGGTTCGCCTTCACCCGGTTTTCGTAACCGGCGTAGGAGTGGATGACGTACCAATCGCCTTCTTGGCGGCGGAGTTTGGCTTTGAATTCTTCCACCGGATCCACTGCGGGGACGGCGTCTGCCGGCTCCTCGCCAGCAGCGGCCTCGGAATCGTCGGCGGAATCAGCGTCTTCGGATTCGGCGGCTTCCGCCTCGGCTTCAGTCTCGGCGACTTCCTCGGCCGGCACTGCAGTATCGACGAGTTCGTCCTGGGCAGCATCCTGCTCGGCACCGGGCTCTTCGCTCTGTTCCGTCATATCGAGCTCCTGCTCAGACACGTATTTCCTGCTTTCTTAGTGCGGTAAACCTGTTGCGCCGGGCCCAGCTGGGCCCGCGTCCGGGACGGCTATCGTTCAACCGATCCGGTGCCGCCGAAGACCCAGCCGACGCCAAGCCCGAACGCCAAATCAAGAATCCAGGTGATCGCCATCATGATGATGACAAAAATCAGCACCACAATGGTGAAGCGGATCAGCTCTTTACGGGTGGGAGTGACCACTTTGCGCAATTCGCCGATGACCTGGCGAACGAAGAGCGCAATGCGCCCAAAGAATCCCGGCTTGCCGGACTTGGCACCCTTGGCGTCATTGCCAGACTTCTTGGCAGGACGGTCCTGGGAGCTACTGGCAGCTGTTTCGGTCAACTGTGCCTCACTCGATTTGAAATTCGACTTGACTCTGCGGATTGCATATTGCGCAGGGCAGACAGGACTCGAACCTGCAACCTGCGGTTTTGGAGACCGCTGCGCTACCAATTGCGCCACTACCCTAGGTTGGTGCGTTGAAAGGCCTTTTCAGACCGCCATGAAGGCGCAAACCATCATGGTGATTTCAACACCGAGGTACAAGTCTACGCAATCTGCGCGCCGACGTCGAACTCGCTTTAAACCCCGGTTGTTTTGGGCCTAAAGTGGGCTGTATCGCCCGCACACTCGAAGGAATGCCATGACTTCCAGCCGTATCTCGCAGCGCATTGCCGCGATCGCCGAATCCGCAACCCTGGCCGTCGACGCCAAGGCCAAGGCGCTCAAGGCGGCCGGCCGGCCGGTGATCAGCTTCGGCGCGGGCGAGCCCGACTTCCCCACTCCGGGCTACATCGTGGAAGCGGCAGTCGAGGCGGCGCGGGATCCCAAAAACCACCGCTACTCCCCCGCCGGCGGGCTGCCGGAACTGCGCGAGGCGATTGCCGCGCAGACCCTGCGGGATTCCGGTTACCCCGTTGACGCCGCACAGGTGCTGGTGACCAACGGCGGAAAACAAGCCGTGTATCAGGCCTTCGCCACGCTGCTCGATCCAGGCGACGAAGTGCTCGTTCCAAGCCCCTTCTGGACTACTTACCCCGAAGCCATACGGCTTGCGGGCGGCGTTCCGGTGGACGTTTTCGCCGGAGCCGATCAGGGTTACCTGGTGACCGTGGAACAGTTAGAAGCGGCTCTGACGCCCAAAACCAAGGTGCTGCTTTTTGTTTCACCGTCCAACCCGACCGGTGCCGTGTATTCTCCGGAACAGACTCGGGAAATCGGCCAGTGGGCTGCGGCCAAGGGGCTCTGGGTGGTCAGCGACGAAATCTACCAGCACCTGACCTACGACGGCGTGCCGTTCACTTCGATCGCCACGGCGGCCCCGGAGTTGGGCGACAAAGTGGTATTGGTGAACGGCGTGGCCAAAACCTATGCGATGACCGGTTGGCGAGTGGGCTGGATGATCGGACCGAAAGACGTGATCAAGGCGGCGACCAATCTGCAGTCCCATGCGACGTCGAATGTTTCCAACGTCTCGCAGCGCGCTGCTTTGGCCGCGGTTTCCGGACCCTTGGACGCGGTGCACGAGATGGGGGTGGCTTTCGACCGGCGCCGGAAAGCCATCGTGGCCGGGTTGAACCAGATCCCGGGGCTGGAATGCCCCACTCCGCACGGGGCGTTCTACGTCTATGCCGATGTGCGCGGGCTGTTGGCCCGCCTCAACGTCGCCACCTCGGCCGAATTGGCAAATTTGATCCTGGAAAAGACTGAGGTTGCCGTAGTCCCCGGAGAAGCCTTCGGGCCCAGCGGGTATTTGCGCCTGTCTTACGCCCTGGGCGACGAGGACCTAGCCGAGGGTGTACGGCGATTGCAGGAGTTCCTGGGCTAGGCACAGTTCAACAACAATTCTTTTAATGCCGAATCCTTCGAATGTTCAACTACTACTTCAATGGATTTTCAACCTCGTGGGCCACTCCGACACAGCGGTAAAGCAACCCACGAGGTCGAGAATCTACGCCAAAACATCGAGTGAAGGCAGCACTTCGGCTCTAAGAATTCCCTTCGAGCAGTAAATCCGCGTCAACACCCACCAACAGCGAAGATGTTCGTTACCGGGTTCCAGATCTGATAGCGGATCCATGTAATGCCAGGCGAGACACAACGAAAATCGTTACCCACCTGGTAATCAATTTGCACCCTAACATTACCGCTTCCACAGTGATTGTAGTTTGCATTCAGATTTCCCGCATTAGTCCCAGTGTTTCCCAAGTAGCCACAAGGCGTGGCAGCCGCCACGGCCGCCGGCGTCAGTGACTGAGCCTCAAGAGAAGTCGAGGCCTGAGCCGGGGCGGCTGCAAGGAACGGCGCCCCTAACACAAAAGAAAAACCGAGGAGTCCAGCAGAAAACCTACTCTTCAATCTCATAAATACTCCTGGATATATTTGAAATAGTTATTTATATAAATGAAAAATACAAACTTACAATAGCATGTGTTCCACAATTACTCAACGAGAAATTAAGCATTCACAGGAACAAGTGCCGGAATCAACCGGAGCCAATGGCGAAGCCGTCGACATGATGCCGGGCTTATCTGAGTCGTTGATCCAAACCACGTATGTTGCAACCCTGCGCTACTGACGAGGGTCGGGATATATGACAACCTCAATCCTCGACTTAGCGTTACACCTGCCACTCCAACACCATTAACCACACAAAATGTGCTGGATGGAAACTAGAGCAGTCTGCGGCTGGCCGCCCAGCGGGTGAGTTCGTGCCGGTTGGACAGTTGCAACTTCCTGAGCACCGCCGAAACATGGGTTTCCACGGTTTTGACCGAGATGAAGAGTTCCTTGGCGGTCTCCTTGTAGCTGTAGCCCCGGGCGATCAACCGCATCACCTCCCGCTCCCTCGCGGACAGCCGGTCCAACTCGTCTTCCACGGGACCGCTGCCGCCGAAGGCGTCCAAGACGAATCCGGCCAACCGCGGGGAGAAGACCGCATCGCCGCCGGCCACGGTCCGCACCGCAGCCGAAATTTCAGCGCCCGAGCTGGCCTTGGTGACATAACCCCGGGCGCCGGCCCGGATCACGGACACCACGTCCTCCGCCGCATCCGAAACACTCAGCGCCAAGAACTTCACTTCGCCGAGCAACGCATTGGACCGTTCGATGACTTCCCGCCCACCGCCGCCGTTCCCGCCAGGCAGATGCACGTCGAGGAGCACCACCGCAGGCTTGTGCTTGGCGATCAGCGACACGGCTTCATCCACCGAAGCCGCTTCCGCCAGGACTTCCAGATCGGCGGCCAAATCGGCGCGCAGGCCGGAGCGGAAAATCGCGTGGTCGTCGACCACCAGTACCGGGATCATGTTTCGTCTTTCTGATTGGTCTCCAACAAGGGCAAGTGCAATTGGATCTCGGTGCCGGAGCCGGAGGAGGATATTTTGGCCGATCCGCCGTGCCGGCCCATCCGGCCGAGAATCGATTCGCGCAACCCCAGACGGTCCTCCGGTACCTGATCCAGATCGAATCCGGGACCCCGGTCCCGGACGAAAACCTCAACGAGTTCCTTGCTCGCCTCGACATAGACCGAGACGCTGGTCCCGGCATGCCGCACCGCATTGAGCATGGCTTCCCGGCTCGCCTGGACCAGGGCATCGACCCGGCTGTCCACCGTCGCATCGCCGACCGCGATGAGTTCGATGCCCACGCCGTGGGCGTCCTCCAATTCGGCTGCGACGGCCCGCATCCGGGCCACCAGATTGTCCGGATTCCGGCTGGCGTCCTGGTAGATCCACTCGCGCAACTCCCGCTCCTGGGACCGCGCCAGCGAGGTGACATCCTGCTCCGAGCCGGCCCGCCGCTGGATCAATGCCAGGGTCTGCAATACCGAATCATGCAGATGCGCGGCGATCTCGGCCCGTTCGGTCTCCCGGACCCGGGCCGCCCGTTCATCTTGCAGATCGCGCCAGATCCGCAGCCCCCAAGGAGCCAGCACGAGCCCGACGCCGGCCAGCACCGCGAAGGCCGCGGCCACGGCCGGCACCACCCGGTCCCAACCTCCGCCGCCGACCACCAGAACCAGCAACCCCAGCACCAGGAGCAGCAGCCCGGCGGCCAAGCGCAGCAATCCCAAGGAATTGTTCGCCTGCGCCCGGTCCAAGAGCAGCGAACGTCGTGACGCATCCAGCTGCAACCAGACCAGGACGGCACCCACCACGATCACGAACACCGGCAAGACCACGCCGAGCTGCAGATCGAAACCGGCGATTTGCGCCACGATCAACCCGGCGACGAACAACAGCCCGGCCCCGGTCAGGATTTCTTTCACACCACGCCGGCGCCACCAGGATCCAGGATCCGTGCTCAGCCGTTGGAAGAACTCGGCCCCGGCCGGCTGCGGAGCCGGCGCAGCTTCCGGACCGGCCTGATCCGCTGCGGAGCGCTCCGGGACCAACGCCCACAACCAGGCGTAAAAGAGCGCTCCGGCGCCGAAAAACAGCGTACTCAGGACGAACGCGGCCCGGATCAACCCGACGCGCCAGCCGAGATGCTGGGCCAGCCCCGCGCAAACGCCCGCAAGGATGCGGTCCTTGCTGCGGTACATCCTGGCTTCCATAGTTCGATTCAAGCACGTTCAGGGCCCCGAGGAGCTGTCTCTGGGGATGTCTTCAGGGTTGAATCAGGGGATCCCCGGATACCCCCGGACACCGGTGCCGAGCAGGATTGAAGCATGAGCGAACAGCAACCGGGCCACTACGGCCCCCCTTCGACGAATTACCGTCCTGCCGATTCCGGCCCGGGCCAGCCCACGGAACCGCTCGGCAGCACTCCGCCCGCCGGCCCGCGCCCCGGAGTTCCGTCCGGCGGCCAGGCCAGGGAACAGGCCAACCGGTTCTTCGACTGGATTCGCGGTCTGCAGATCACTCGCGGCCAGGACCGTTGGATCGGCGGGGTGGCCAGCGGCCTGGCGCACCGGCTCGGCATCGACCCGATCATCGTCAGAGGGCTGCTGGTCGTCTTGACCCTCTTCTTCGGCCTCGGCATCTTCGCCTATGGCGTGGCCTGGGCCTTGCTGCCCGAACCGGATGGCCGGATCCATGCCCAAGAAGTCAGTTACGGACGATGGAGTTCGGGCATGACCGGGGCCGTGATTTTCACGGTGCTCGGCATGACCCCGCTCTGGCGCGGTGCGCTGTCCGTGGTCTTCGGTGCCCGGGACTGGTGGTTCCCTTGGCCGCTGCTCTGGGTCGCCGGCATCGTCGGCGTCATCGTCTGGGCGGTCAACTCGGGCCGGAAGAACCGTTCCGGCCAAACAGGGTCCCCGACGCCGGCGCCGGCGGCCGCGAGCGGGGCTGCTCCGATGACCGCGCCGGCACAGCCCTACCGGCCGGCGGATCCAGGGGCCGCCTATGCTCCGCCGACTCAGCCCTATCAGACGTTTCAACCGGTGCCGCAGCATACTGCGCCGGTCTTCCGCCCGGAGCGCATGGTGCCGCGGGTGCCCGGTCCGGGTGCCGCCACGATCGGCATCACCTCCGGGGCGGCGATCCTGCTGGCCGGCGCCATCTTCCTGGCAGACGTTGCCGGCTGGTTCCCGGATTCCAATGGATCGGTGGCGACTTTGGCTTGGGGCACGGCCGCAGTGGTCTGCGCCTTGGGCATCGTGGTCTGCGCGGTCCGCGGACGCAGCTCCGGAGTCCTGGGATTCTTCGCGGTACTGGCCATCGCGGTCTCCGCAGCTTTCGCGGTACTGCCTTCCAGCGGCAGCTGGGTCTTCGCCCGTTCCGCGACCTGGAGCCCGACGTCGGCCGAACAGGCCGAGCAGGGTTACAGCATGGCTGCCGCGACCGGCAGTCTGGACTTGGCAGACCTGGGCAACCCGGGCGGCGATGTCAACATCCCGGTCTACGTCAACGCCGGCAGCGCCAAGATCAGCGTGCCCAGCGACCTCCGGGTCGTGATCAATGAACAGATGTGGATCCGCTCGCTCTACGTGAACGGCCAGAAGCTGAACAACTCAGTCCAGAACACGGTCGTCAATCCGGCCGCCACCGGCGGCACCGTCACCTTGCAAGTGCGCGGCACGGTGGGCGATGTCAGCGTCACCACCACGAACCCGAGATGAAAGAGATGATTCAGATGAGCACCGAGTTGAATTCCGACCCCCTGAGCGGGCAGCGCCGATCGGTGCGGGTGGGGACCCTGGTCTGGGGGGTGGTTTTGATCGCCGTCGCCACCCTGATCATGGTCGGCCGCTACACCGCCGTCGAGCTTGATCCGCGCCTGGTGCTGATCGCCCTGCTGCTGCTGGCCGGGCTCGCCCTGCTCGTCGGCGGGGTGCTCAGCGGAGCCGCCAAATCCCGGGAACGCAGCCGGAACGCAGAACCGTCCGCGGAACCGCTGACCCTGCCCAGCGAAGAAAGCTAGGCTGGCGGCATGGAATCCTTTTACCGGACGATGCGATCCCAACGACTGCGCCGCGGCCCCAAACGGCTGCTCGGCGGGGTGCTGGGCGGACTGGCCGCGGCGATGAACATCGATGTCGCCTGGGTGCGCATCGGCTTCTTGCTCTTCTGCCTGCTTCCTGGCCCGGCCTTCTTGCTCTACCTTGCGGCGTGGGCAATCGTGCCGGACCAGGATGGCGGAATCGTCATCGCGAAGCTCTTGGCCCGGAAACGGGCCTGAGCCGAAGCTGCGGGACGACGGTTATTTCTTGACCGAATCGAAGAACAGCTTGAAGGTGAACCCGGCCAGCAAGGCACCGGCGATCGGAGCCACAATGAAAACCCAGACTTGGGAGATCGGCACGCTGCCACCGAAAATCGCGGTCGCGATCGAACGCGCCGGGTTCACCGAGGTGTTGTCCACCGGGATGCTGATCAGGTGGATCAAGGTCAAGGTCAGGCCGATCGTCAACGGTGCGAATCCGGACGGCGCCCGGGCACTGGTGACACCGAGGATCACATAGACGAAGACCGCGGTCAGGATGATTTCGATCAAGAGCACCGAAACCAGATTGAATCCGTTGGGCGAACCTTCGCCGTAGCCGTTGGAAGCGCCGGCGAATACCGAGGACTGGAATCCACCCGGGGCTCCGGCGACGATCGCGGCAAGCAACGCCGAGGCGATGACACCGCCGACCAGCTGCGCCACGATGTAGCCCAACACGTCTTTCCACGCGAACCGGCCGGAGGCCGCAAGGCCCAAGGTCACCGCCGGGTTGAAGTGGCCGCCGGAGATCGAACCGACCGCATAGGCCCCAGCCAGCACGGTCAGGCCGAAGGCCAGCGCGACGCCCAGGAAGCCGACCCCGAGCGGATTCCCGTCACCGCCGAATTTCGCCGCGAAAATCGCGGTACCGGCACCACCGAAGACCAGGAGGAAAGTGCCGAAGACTTCGGCACCCCAACGTGCGCCCAGCGTGCTTTCCACGGTGGCGCTCGGACTCGCTACTGCAATTTCGACTTCTTCGTGCTTAGCCATTGAAGTCTCCGTTCTCTTTTTAGGGATCTCTGCAAATCCCCCCAGTCTCGAAGATAACCGAAATCCCCTGTATTCCCAGGCATTTCAGGCCGCGATTGCGCAACAAAAGTTGCCCAGATCACATCCTGCCGGAGAATTGTCTAGAATCTTCACAGAGCTCAATGGAGCGCTCCGCTCCTGACCACACTCCACTCGAGGATTGAGCCTTAATGAAGATCGGAATCCTGACCAGCGGCGGCGACTGCCCCGGACTCAACGCAGTGATCCGCGGCGCGGTGCTCAAAGGCATCAAAGTCCACGGCCAGGAATTCGTGGGCTTCCGCGACGGCTGGCGCGGCGTCGTCGAGGGCGACATCATGGATTTGCCCCGGCACAACGTGCGCGGAATCTCGAAACAAGGCGGCACGATCCTGGGCACTTCCCGGACCAACCCCTTCGACGAGGGCGGACCGGAAGTCATCAAAGCGCACCTGGAGCGGCTGGGCATCGATGCGATCATCGCGATCGGCGGCGAAGGCACCCTGGCCGCGGCAAAACGATTGACCGACGTCGGGCTGAAAATCGTCGGCGTGCCCAAAACCGTCGACAACGATTTGGACGCCACCGACTACACCTTCGGTTTCGACACCGCGGTGCAGATCGCCACCGAAGCCATCGACCGGCTGCGCACCACCGGGGAATCGCACCACCGCTGCATGATCGCCGAGGTGATGGGCCGGCATGTCGGCTGGATCGCACTGCACGCGGGCATGGCATCCGGAGCGCATGCGATTCTGATCCCGGAACAGAAGGTCAGCATCGAGCAGATTGCCGACTGGGTCAATGAAGCCCACGAACGCGGCCGGGCACCCCTGGTCGTGGTGGCGGAGGGCTTCGTGCCGGACCATCTGGAGACGCCGCATTCGGTCCGCGGCTTGGACACCTTCGGCCGGCCCCGGCTCGGCGGCATCGCGGACCAGCTGGCTCCGGAGCTCGAAGCGCGGACCGGCATCGAGACCCGGGCCACGATCTTGGGCCACATCCAACGCGGCGGGGTGCCGAGTGCTTTCGACCGGGTGCTGGCCACCCGGTTGGGCATGGCCGCGATCGATTCCGTCGTGGACGGCCGATGGGGCACCATGGTGTCCTTGAGCGGCACCGAAATCAAGCACGTCGGTTTCGAAGCCGCCCTGGGCAACCTCAAAACCGTGCCGCAGAGCCGGTACGACGAAGCGGCGATCCTGTTCGGCTGAGTCCAGCACCCCGAATCCTCCGGACAAGGATCCCATGAGCTTCGAACCTGCTTCCGCCGCGATCGTGCAACTGGCCTGGGAACGGCTGCTCGGATTCGACGATGGCGCGCTGAGCGATCGCCGGACTGCCCGGCTCACCCGGGCAACCGAATCCGCCGGGTCTGCGACGTTCGTGCGGCTTTTCGGCAGCAGTGCTCTGGTTGCCCCGCAATGGTTTCTGGACCGCGCCGCCGAACTGCCCGACGACGAACTCGCCCGGCATGCCAGCATGCTCGCGCTCAGTGCCGATCACGGCGGATCCGGCTTGGGCGCCGCCGAGTTGTTCTTCGCCGACGACCTCGCCCCGGTGGAACCGGAGCAGGAGGTCACGGTTTCGCTCGGGGCCTGGGAATCCCAGCTGCTCTGTGCCGCCTGCCCGCCGGACGACGTGAACGAATCCGGCCTGGCCGAGGCCGGCGAGGTCTTCACGGTGCTGGCCGGGGAGACTCCCCTGGCCGGTTCCGGATATCAGGAATGGCAGGGGCTGCTGGCGCAGCTGAGCGTCCTGGTCGCACCCGGCATGCGGCGCCGGGGCCTCGGCCGCATCGTGGCGGGCATCGCCGCACACGAAGCTCTCGCCACGGGCTTGATTCCGCAATGGCGGGCCGCCACCGGGAACCAAGCCTCGCAAAGACTGGCCCGGAAGCTGGGCTTCGAATGCGCGGGCAGCCAAACTACGGTCTTGTTCAACCCCTGAACCGGCGCCGCGCCCGCAAAGCAGAAACAGCTCCGAACTCCGGCACCGGCCAAACTCCGGGGCGCGGTTAGCGCACCGGCTTCAGGAAGCCCTTCTGCCGGCCGACCACTTGGCCGGCATCGGTCGTCACGATCAGTTCCTGCGCGGCAACGTAGGCCTCGGTGCCGTCGAGCACGGTCAGCTCCGCGGCCGGGTCGACATTTCGTTTCACCACGGCCAGGCCGATCGGCCCCATTTCATGATGCTGTGCCACTGAAGTGAGTGTTCCGACTTGGCGTTCACCGAGTTGCACCGGGGACCCCGCTACCGGCATCGTGTGCTGCGACCCGTCGAGTTGCAAGAAGACCAGACGGCGCGGGGGGTGGCCCAGGTTGTGCACCCGGGCGACGGTCTCCTGCCCCTTGTAGCAGCCTTTGGCCAGATGCACCGCGGTACGCAGCAAATCGAGCTCGTGCGGGATCGTTTTTTCATCGGTCTCGGCGCCCCAGCGCGGCCGCCAGGCGGCAATCCGCAGCGCTTCCGCAGCCAGGCTTCCAGCCAAGGGCAGATCTGCGGCCACAGCATCCAGCAAGGGCAACGGCACCAAGTATTCGAACCACGGCCGGTCCGCACCGGGATGACCCGCCTCAATCGAATACGAATAACCTCCGACCGCGACTTCCGGCCAAGGATCCCGCCAAACCAGCAGCGCCGGCTCGACGCCCTGGAGCAAGGGGGCCGTTGCCGCCAACACGCCCCAATCCGCCGAAACGTCCGCGACCTCCACACGCAGCATGAACTTCATCGAGGTCAACCACGCAGCCAGCCCGGCCGCCTCCGGTGCCTCGACCAACAACCAGGCAGTCGCGCCGTCGTCGATGATCCGGGCGTCGAATTCGATCCTGCCCTGCACGCTCAGCAACAACAGTTCGGCGGAATCGCCCGGAGCCAGTCGGGAAACGTCCTGCGAGGAAAGCGTGGTCAACCAACTCAGCCGGTCCGCGCCACCGACCGTGACCACGCCGCGCTGCGAAAGGTCCACGACCGCGCGGCCTTCGGCCAACGCTCGTTGCTCGCGCATCGGGTCGCCGTAGTGGGCGGCAACACCGGCATCCAGGCCGGCAGCTTCAACCGCACCGGGCCGGGACAAGAACGCGCTCTGATAACTCATACCAGTGCCAACCCCACCGTCTGGCGCACTATTCCGCCGCGTCGGGGGCCGGAAGCTTCTTCAGAATCGCCGAGGCGTGGGCTTCGAGCGAATTGCCTTCTGCCGCGACGTCCCACCGCCAGAACAGATCCCCATTGACCAGGCCGAAGATCCGGGTTGCCGCAGTGTAGTCCTTGGCTCCCTCCCGGCGCATCACCGCGTCGGTGGCCAATTGGATCTGCGGGCCGGTGATGGTGCCGTAGTACAACTCGGAAATGCCGCCGGGATGCACGATCGTGGCGGTGATGTCGAAACCGCCGGAATCGTTGCGCAGCGCTTCGACGTCGTCTGCCGTGGTCAGCGCGGGGACGATGTCCGCCGGGATCAGCCCGGGGCCGCCATCGGCGTCGCCGAGCTTGCGGTCCAGCGCCCAGAACCCCATCTCCACGCTCAACGGTCGCAGCGTCATGCCGTCCTCGTCGGTCAGCCAGCTTTCCGCGACGTATTCGAGGTAAGGCAACCCGTTGGACCGGAAGCTCACGCGTTGGAAGAAGTGTTCCGAGTCCGCTTCACCGCTGCCCAATCTGCCGCGGCCTTCCCACTGGCCGATGAGCCAGGAAAGCGGAACCAGTTCCGGGGTCAGATCCGTGGGAATCTCAATCGGCATAGTGGCTACTTCTGACCTTTGAACAACCGCCAGACGACCAGACCCGCGAACCAGGCAATTGTCAGACCGGCAATCACCAGCAGAACAATGAAGAAGATTTCCAGAGCGAGTATCGACATGGCTTCATCTTATCGCGGTCGGATGACGCTCAAGTCACCAGCAGTTTGTCGATGAAATAAACCATCGCACCGAGCGAAAGCACCGGTGCCAAACCCATCGCCACGGCACCGGCGACATGGCCCAAAGGGGTTGCGATATTGGCCAGCCTGCGGAAACTGAGCAGTACCGCGGCAATCACGGCACCGATCACCGCAGCGGGCAGGATGTGCAGATCGGAGAACAGCAATGCGGCGAGCGGGCCGGCCAGTGCGCCGAGCAGCAAGCCCAGCGGCGCAATGATCCGGTCCGGCCAGGGGATCATGCTCAGCAACAACACCACGACGGCGCAGATCCCGGCGATCCAGGTCATCGCGCTCTCTTGGGTGAACCGGTGGGCGGCGATCCAACCTGAACCCACCGAGGCGATGAACACCCCCACTACGCAGCCGAACGTCGATTCGAGCCGGTGGCTCTGCCCGGTGCCGCGGATCAGCTGGATCACGAAAACCGCGATGATCCCCAAAGCCATGATCACCGGCAACCCGGACAGGATGTCCGGCCCCGGGGCGAATCTGGCCACGAGCACCGACAATGAACCGCAGAGTGCGATCACTACGCCCAAGGTCTTCTTCGCCGGAACGCCCAAATAGTGCGGCCAGCCGTAACCGAACAACACGGAGAAGAGCACGCCGACGAACACGGACAATCCGGAAGGCCCATAGGAGGCGGCGACGATGGTGACCAAGCCGAGCAGCCCGGCCATGCCCACACTCCAAGTTTTCACATACTCATCCTGCCTTATCCGCGCCCGGTGTGTCCTCCCCGACGCTCGTAACCGACCCGGCGGCCGCGAGCGCTGTGGCTATACTCGAAGGCAATCGGTTTCGTCGGTCAAGCGCTGCAAGCGCCACGCAGAAGCCGAAGACGCCCGAAGATGCGCGCCTGAGCACATTGGAGGAAAGCATGTCCCACATCCTGATACTGACCAATAGCACCGGCTCTTCGGTGGACATCCTGCCTGCGCTGGAATTGCTCAATCACCGGGTGCACATCCTTCCTGCCGAGCCTTCGGCTTTGCTTGATGCGGAGCCGGCGGACATCATTTTGCTGGATGCGCGCAAGGACCTGGTCGGCGCCCGCTCGCTGACCCAATTGCTCCGCGCCACCGGTCCGGGCGCACCGCTGCTGCTGGTTCTCACCGAAGGCGGAATGGCCGCGATTTCCGCGACCTGGGCCGCCGACGACATCGTTTTGGAATCCGCTGGACCCGCGGAAGTCGAAGCCCGGTTCCGACTGGCCATCGCGCGGACCCACGAGGAGACCGAGGACACCGGGCATGAGATCCGGGCCGCCGGCGTGGTGATCGACGAGACCTCTTACACGGCAAGGGTGAACGGTGCAGCCTTGAATTTGACCTATAAGGAATTCGAGCTGTTGAAGTACTTGGCGCAACACCCCGGCCGGGTCTTCACCCGGGCCCAATTGCTGCACGAAGTGTGGGGCTACGACTATTATGGCGGCACCCGGACCGTCGATGTGCACGTGCGGCGGCTCCGGGCGAAACTGGGTTCGGACCACGAAAACCTGATCAGCACCGTGCGCAATGTCGGTTATCGGTTGACCCTGCAACGGATTCCGGAGGAAGAGTTGTCCGAGGCCTGAACGCCCGGATCGCTTTGGTGGAGGACATACGGGTCGAACGTATCGAAGGCGTCCCAGTGACGCATCCCCCTGGCAGCCGCTTGCGGCCGTCCGACTACTATACCCGAAATCCTCGTTGCCGGATTCCGCTGGTCGCCTGATTCGTCCGGGCACTAGGCTTGCGGCATGACGAATGGGCCAGCCCAGAGTGCACAAGCCATCCCACCGAACCGTCCCGCTGCCAGGATCAATTCTGCCGACGGCCTTCCGGAGCCCGGCGGGTTCGCGGAGTTCCGCGCTCTGGCCGACGCCGCCGAGGAAACCGACGGCCATCCACCGTTTTCGGAACAGACCTTGGTCCGGCTGCGCCAGCAGCCGACCGCCGATCAGGTCCGACCGCGGCTGCTGCTCGGCTTCGTGCCGGACGAACCCCAGTCGGTGCCGGTCGAAACTCCGGGCCCGTTGGCCGGCGTCGCCGTGCTGCTCGCCGACGCCGACGGGGTTGGCGCAACCTTGGAACTCACCGTCCATCCGGTGTTCCGCAACCAGGGGATCGGAACCGCTCTGCTGGAACAGCTCCGCGAGGAGCGCGGATTCGCCGGCCTCCGCGCGTGGTCGCACGGCAACCACGCCGCGGCCGAGCGGCTCGCCGGACGCTTCGGCTTCCAACCGGTCCGCGAGCTGCTACGTCTCCGCCTGGCCACCGGCGCCGCGACCGACCAGGCACCGGTCTGGCCGGACGGAGTACGGCTGCGGAGCTTCGTGCCGGGCCAGGACGAGCAGGCTTGGCTGGCGGTCAACGCCGCAGCCTTCGCCCACCACCCGGAACAAGGAGCCATGACCCTGGGCGATCTGCAGGCCCGGATGACTGAGGATTGGTTCGATCCGGACGGCTTCCTGCTGGCCGTGGACGACGCGGACCAGGTCCTGGGCTTCCATTGGACCAAAATCCACGCCGGGGCCAACGGCCACGCCGATCTGGGCGAGGTCTACGTCGTCGGCATCGCCCCCCAGGCCCAGGGAACAGGCCTGGGCAAAGCGCTGACCTTGGCCGGCATCGATTACCTGCACCGCCGTGGTCTGGCCGCGATCATGCTGTACGTCGACGCGGACAACACCGCAGCGGTGGCGTTGTACCGGAAATTGGGCTTCAGTCCATGGGACGCCGATGTCATGTACGGGCTTCCGGACGCCGCTGCCGGCGCAACAGTGGAGTAGTTGCGGCCCGCCGCTTGTAGGCTTGGTACTGAGCAACGAAAGCAGAGGAACCATGCAGGCCGAACCCACCGGAACAGCAATCACTTTACGGACCGGATCCGAGCGATTCGGCAGTTCCGAGGTGCCCGCTGCCCGCGCCACCCAGGACCGCATCGACATTCCGGAATTCGCCCCGAGTCTGATCCCGGACGGCGAAATCAGCGCGGACCGGTTTCTGGACCGCGAATTGAGCTGGCTGGCCTTCAACGCCAGGGTATTGGAGCTGGCTGAAGACCCGGACTTGCAGCTGCTCGAACGGATCAACTTCCTGTCCATCTTCGCCTCCAACCTGGACGAGTTCTTCATGGTCCGGGTGGCCGGGCTGAAGCGGCGCATCGCCACCGGTCTTGCGGTGCCCTCGCCGGCCGGGCTCAGCCCGATCGAAGTCCTGGAGCAGATCAGCGAGGAGGCGCACCGGTTGCAAGCCCGGCACGCACATGTCTTCGCGGACCAGATCCGGCCCGCCTTGGCCTATGAGCATTTCCACCTGGTGCGCTGGGATGAACTCGACGATGCCGCGAAAACCCGGTTGAGCAACATGTTCGCGGAAAAAGTCTTCCCGATCCTGACTCCGCTGGCCGTCGATCCGGCGCACCCGTTCCCCTATATTTCGGGCCTTTCGCTCAATCTCGCCGTGGTGGTGCGCAATCCGGTCAGCGACAAAGAACTCTTCGCCCGGGTGAAGGTTCCGGACCAGCTGCCCCGGATGGTCGCCGTCGACGGTCCCCGGGCCGGCACCGTGCCCGGCCGGGTGGCCCGCTTCATTCCGCTCGAAGAAGTCATCGCAGTCCACCTGGACCAGTTGTTCCCGGGCATGGAGGTCTTGGAGCACCACACCTTCCGGGTGACCCGCAACGAAGACCTGGAAGTCGAAGAAGACGACGCCGAGAACCTGCTGCAGGCTCTGGAGAAGGAGCTGCTGCGGCGCCGCTTCGGCCCGCCGGTGCGTCTGGAAGTCACCACCGATATCAATCCGAACATCAGGGCGCTGCTGGTGCGCGAGCTGGACGTCGAAGAGTCCGAGGTCTATGCCCTCCCGGCGCCGCTGGACTTGCGCGGGCTGAGCGTGATCGCCAATATCGACCGGCCGGATCTGCGCTATCCGAAGCAGGTTCCGCACACCTCGCGGTATTTGAACGAATCGGAGACCTCGAAAGCGGCCAACGTCTTCGCCGCGATGCGCCGCAGGGACATTCTGCTGCACCACCCCTACGATTCCTTCTCCACCTCGGTGCAGGCGTTCCTGGAACAGGCTGCAGCGGACCCCAAAGTGCAGGCGATCAAGCAGACGCTTTACCGCACCAGCGGTGATTCGCCGATCGTCGATGCCCTGGTCGATGCCGCCGAAGCCGGCAAACAAGTGCTGGCCCTGGTCGAGATCAAGGCCCGGTTCGACGAGCAGGCGAACATCTCCTGGGCGCGCAAACTCGAACAGGCCGGCGTGCACGTGGTTTACGGCATCGTCGGGCTGAAGACGCACTGCAAGCTTTCCCTGGTGGTCCGGCAGGAGCAGGACGGTTTGCGCCGCTACTGCCATATCGGCACGGGGAACTATCACCCGCGAACCGCCCGTTACTACGAGGATCTGGGCCTGCTCACCGCCGATGAACAGGTCGGCGAAGATTTGACCCGGTTGTTCAACCAGCTCTCCGGCTACGCGCCGAAGTCGACCTTCAAACGCCTCCTGGTGGCACCGCGGTCGGTGCGCTCCGGACTGATCGACCGGATCGAACGCGAAATCGTCAATGCCCGGGCAGGTCTGGTCGCCCGGGTGCAGATCAAGGTCAACTCGATGGTCGACGAAGCGATCATCGATTCCCTGTACCGGGCCTCGCAGGCCGGCGTCCGGGTCGACGTGATCGTCCGTGGCATCTGTTCGTTGCGCCCCGGGGTACCCGGGCTGAGCGAGAACATCACGGTGCGCTCGGTACTGGGCCGGTTCCTGGAACACTCCCGGGTTTTCGCCTTCGCCAATGGCGGCCAGCCGGTGGTGTTCATCGGCTCGGCCGACATGATGCACCGCAACCTGGACCGCCGGGTCGAAGCCCTGGTGCAACTTTCCAACCAGGAAGACATCAGCGACATGGTCGCCCTGCTCAACCGTTACGTGGACGAGGGCACGTCGAGCTGGCATCTGGACAACCAAGGGATCTGGACCCGGCACCACCTGGATGCCGAAGGCGCCGCTTTGACCGATGTGCAGTCCTGGCTTTTGGCCAGCCGCGCCCGGCAACGATCGGCGTCCCGGCGGTAATGGGCAATCCGGTCATTCCCCCGGCTCCGGAGCAGGTTCCCGCAGTTCTGGCCGCCGGCGCGATCTGCTGGCGGATCCAGCAGAAACAACTCTGGGTTCTGCTGATCCACCGCCCCCGGTACAACGATTGGTCCTGGCCGAAGGGCAAACACGACGAAGGCGAAACCCTTCCGGAAACCGCGGTCCGCGAAGTCGACGAAGAAATCGGCGTCCAAGCGACGTTGGGCATTCCGCTGCCGCACACCGATTACCAGGTATCCGCCGGTTTGAAACGGGTCTATTACTGGGCTTGCGAGGTGGCCGAGCAAAAACCGTTGCCGGACGGCAAGGAAGTCGACGATGTGCTCTGGTGCACGCCGGACCGGGCCCGCGAACTGCTCAGCAATGCGACCGACATCGAACCGCTCGACGCGCTGGTGCGGGCGCATCAGGAGAAGGCGCTGCGCACCTGGTCGCTCTTGGTGCTGCGCCATGCCAAGGCGAAACCGCGTTCCTCCTGGAGCCGTGCGGAGGGCGACCGGCCGCTGGCCGCCACCGGGCAACGCCAGGCGGCTGCGGTGAAGCGGTTGCTGATGGCCTGGTGGCCCAGCCGGGTGGTGAGCAGCCCTTGGGCGCGGTGCGTGGCCACGATCTCGCCGTACGCCAAAGCCAGCAACGCCAAGGTGAAGCTCGTGGACGCACTCACCGAAGCCAACCACCACCGTAAACCGGCCAAAACCGGGCTCGCCCTGGAGGCCTTGTTCGACAAGCGCCGGGACGTGGTCCTGTGCACCCATCGACCGGCCCTGCCGACGGTTTTCGGCCAGTTGGCGAAACACATGGATCCCGGTCTGCGCAGCGCCTTGCCGCGCGAAGACCCGTATTTGAGCCCCGGCGAGGTCTTGGTCTGCCAAGTAGTCGGCGAGCACATCGTCTCGGTGGAGCGGTACAAACCCTTCGAAGACTGAACCCATGGCTCCGGCAGCCTGGCATCCGCTAGGTTGAAGACATGCCTGAGACCTCGATCCGCCTCCCCCGGCCAGATTGGCTGCTGTACGCCGTCGCCTTCCTGATCCTGGCGGCGTCGGCGGGCTACGGCGCGCTGCGCTATCCGAACCTGCCAGAACGGTTCCCGATCCATTGGAACGCCGCCGGGTTCGCCGACGGCTATGCCGGCAAAAGCATCGGGACGGCATTTTTCGGGGTCTTCATCGGGCTCGGAGTCCTGTTGCTCTTCCTGGTGATCGCGTGGCTCCTCGGCCGGGCGGCCCAGCGCCAGGGGATCCGCTCGATTCCCCATCTCGCGGCCACGCAACGCTTCCTCGGTGTGCTCTCGATCGTGCTGGCCCTGGTTTTCTGGCTGGTCAATCAGCAGGTCTGGGCGGTTTCCGAAAAGACCACGAATCCGCTGCTCCTGGTGCTGCTGATCGCCGTGGGCCTGGCCATCGCGGCGATCTTCGCCAACCGCCGGTACCGGGCCGAGCTCGGAAAGCTGCCACCCCGTGATCCGGCTGAGCCGGCACCCGGTCCGCGCGAGGACGAACGCTTCTGGGCCGCCGGATTCGTGTACCACAATCCGGATGACCGTTCGGTCATCGTGCCCAAGCGTTCCGGACTCGGTTACACCGTGAATTGGGGCCGTCCCGGCGGCAAGGCCCTGCTCCTCGGCGTACTCGCGATCCCGGTGGTCGCGGTCGGGATCGCACTCTGGGCGGCCATGCCGCGCTGAACGCACTTTGCCGGCCGCAGCGGATAAGATTCCAAGCATGACGATTCAGACTCCGTACGAGGACCTGCTGCGCGATGTGCTGGCCAATGGCACGGCGAGATCGGACCGCACCGGCACCGGCACCCGCAGCGTGTTCGGGCGGCAGATCCGCTTCGACCTGGCGGAATCGTTCCCCCTGATCACCACCAAACGGGTGCACTTCAAATCCGTCGCGATGGAGTTGCTCTGGTTCCTCCGCGGCGATTCCAATGTCCGTTGGCTGCAGGAGAACGGCGTCAAGATCTGGAACGAATGGGCCGACGACGACGGCGAGCTCGGCCCGGTGTACGGCGTCCAGTGGCGCTCCTGGCCCACTCCGGACGGCGAGCACATCGACCAGATCGCAGCCGTGGTCGAGGGCCTCAAGGCCAACCCCGATTCCCGCCGGCACATCGTCTCGGCCTGGAACGTCTCGGAACTGTCCAAGATGGCGCTGCCGCCGTGCCACGCCTTCTTCCAGTTCTATGTGGCGGACGGCAAGCTCTCCTGCCAGCTGTACCAGCGCAGCGCCGACATGTTCCTGGGCGTTCCGTTCAACATCGCCTCCTATGCGCTCTTGACCCTGATGGTCGCGCAGCAGGTCGGTCTGGCGCCCGGCGAATTCATCTGGACCGGCGGCGATACGCACATCTACGACGACCATCTGGATCAGGTCAACGAGCAGCTGGGCCGTGAGCCTTATGCCTACCCGAAGCTGCGGATCACCCGGAAACCCGAGTCGATTTTCGACTACGCCTTCGAAGACTTCGAGCTGCTCGATTACCAGCACCACCCGACGATCAAAGCGCCGATCGCGGTATGAGCCTGCGTAGCATGGATTCCGGTTCGCGGCCGTCGATCGGCATGATCTGGGCGCAGACGCCGAGCGGAGTGATCGGTTCGGGCGGCACGATGCCCTGGAACGTCCCAGAGGACATGGTCCATTTCCGCACACTGACCTCCGGGCATCCGGTGATCATGGGCCGGCGCACTTGGGAGTCCTTTCCGGAACAATTCCGTCCCTTGCCAGGAAGAACGAACTTTGTACTGACCGCGACCGGAGCCCGCGATTCCAAAGGTTTTCCCGATGGTTCAGTACTGGTCACCGACGGAAAACACGGTCGCGCCCTCGAAAAGGCCATCGAACTGGCGCGAAACGCCCCCGGCAGCGAACAGATCTGGATCATTGGCGGCGGGCAGGTTTATGCACAGGCCATGGAGCTGGCCGATCTCGCCGTCGTCACGATCATCGATTCCGAGGCCACCGGAGACACCTTCGCGCCGGCTTTGGATGCCAGTTGGACCATGGACCGGATGGACCCGGCCTCCGGTTGGCACGAATCCTCCCGGGGCGAGCGATACCGCTTCACCAGATGGCGCCGCTGAACTTCCGGCAGCGCACGTCATGAGCTTCGCGACGGCCGGGGAACGCCCGTACCATTGAGGGATGAGTCAACGTGTTGGCTACGTCGGGTGGCGTGGCATGGTGGGTTCGGTCCTGATGCAGCGGATGCAGCAGGAAGGCGATTTCAGCCGGATCGAACCGACTTTCTTTTCGACCTCGAACCACGGCGGTGCCGCGCCTTCTTTCGCGGAAGGAGACGCCGGAATCCTCCAGGACGCCTACGACCTCGATGCGCTCGAAGCCTTGCCGATCATCGTCACCGCCCAAGGCGGCGACTACACCTCGGCGGTACACCCGCAGCTGCGTGCCCGCGGCTGGGACGGACTATGGATCGATGCCGCTTCCACGCTCCGGATGAACGATGATTCGATCATCGTGCTCGACCCGGTCAACCGGGCGGTCATCGATGCCGGCCTGGCCTCCGGCGTCAAAGACTTCATCGGCGGCAACTGCACGGTCTCCTGCATGCTGATGGGCCTGGGCGGCCTGTTCCGCAACGGACTCGTCGAGTGGGCCACCTCGATGACGTACCAGGCCGCCTCCGGTGGCGGGGCCAAACACATGCGTGAGCTGCTCAGCCAATTCGGTGCGATCCACGGTGCGGTCGCTGCCGACCTGGCCGATCCGGCGTCGGCGATCTTGGCCATCGACCGAGGCGTCCTGGCCGCGCAGCAAAACGTCGATGCCAGCCAGTTCGGCGTGACCTTGGCCGGTTCGCTGATTCCTTGGATCGATGCCGATCTGGGCAACGGCCAGTCGAAAGAAGAGTGGAAGAACGGCGCGGAGACCAATAAGATCCTGGGCCGCAGCGGCACCGACCGGATCATCATGGACGGCCTCTGTGTCCGGATCGGCGCCATGCGGACGCATTCCCAGGCGCTGACCATCAAATTGCGCGAAGACCTTTCAGTCCCGGAGATCGAACGGATCCTCGACGCGGACAATGAGTGGGCCACCGTGGTGCCCAATACCAAAGACGCCTCGATGAAAGCGCTCACCCCGGTAGCCACTTCCGGCACGCTGGAAATTCCGGTGGGCCGGATCCGCACGCTGGAAATGGGCCCCGGTTATATCAGCGCGTTCACCGTCGGCGACCAGTTGCTCTGGGGCGCCGCCGAACCGCTGCGCCGGATGGTCAATATCGCGATCGGCGCACTCTGAGCCGTCCTCCGCGACCGGCACCGGTCGGCGGAACCGGCCCGGCACCGGGATCTTCAGCAGTTCCGCACAGAGTCCGTTCGGCCGACTAGCGCCGCGATGCTCGACTCGCCCAGCCCAGCAGCGATCGCTCCGTCCAGGGCGGTCCGGGCAGCTTCCAGTTGTTTCGGGAAATGCCCCGCCTTGCCGACCGTCTCCCGATACAGCTGCGCAGCGAGTCCATACGTGCCGAGCGCCGCGGAGCCTGGCGAAACACCTGTACTGCGTTCGGCGAAGACCTCTCGCAGGACCCCGCCCAGGTTCCGGGCCTGGACGTCGATCAACTTTTGCACCACGTCATCGGAGATGCCGTTGCCGGCCAAGTAGTCTGCCGATTCGAGGAAGGCGACGATGCTAGGAATCTCGAAGATCCCGACATAACCGGCGTCCAGGACGTTGGCCGACGACGCATCGTCCGACAAATAAGCCGTATCGCCGCTCAACGAGGCGAAGAGTTCCCGATGCTCGTGCCAAAGCTGCGCCGAACCGGCGAACCCGATGAAACCGCGCTCGCTGCCGATGTCCTGCGGGAAATTCAGGTTGGCGCCGTCCAAATAACGGGAGCCTTCCGGCAAAGCCGAAAGCATGGCAAGTGCTTCGCCCGGAGTTCCCGTCGACAAATTCAGCAGGTCGATCGGGGATCGGCTTTGCCGTCCGCGCAGGATCCTTTCGAGATTTTCATAACCGGAGACCAGGTTGATCACCAGATCAGCCTGGTCCAGCAATTCATCGGCCGCCGACAACGCAGTCACCTTCGGCGAAACAAGCGCTTCGGCCTTGTCGGGGCTCCGGTTCCATACCGCCACGTCAAGCCCTTGCGCGGCGAAGTGCCGGACGAACGCTGCACCCATCCGACCCGCTCCCAATATCCCGACGTCGTATTTCGCCATCCGAGCCTCCTGAATTCAATCCATGATCAAAGTATAAAGATATTTAATTATTTAAATATCTTTATACTTTGATCATGGATTGTCAACCAGCCGAGACGGCAACCCGGCCGGAACGCCCCGGCCGTCGACGACGAAAACCCCGAAGGGGGCGTCCGCGACGATTCGCGGACGCCCCCTCGGGGCAAAGGCCAAGCAGCCGGAGCCGGCTAACGGGTGCGGAACTGTGCGGTGAGCGGGCAATCGAAGGGATCCCGCTGGCCCAGCCCCACCCGGTTCAGGTAGCGGACCACGATCCCGTACGACTCGGGCAATGTGGTCTCGGTGTAGGTGATGCCTTTTTCGGCGCAGAATTCGCGCACCATCGGCTGGACCTTGCCCAGGTTCCGTGAGGACATCGTGGGGAACAAGTGGTGTTCGATCTGATAGTTCAAGCCGCCCATTCCGATGTCCACGAGTTTGCCGCCGGAGATGTTGCGGCTCATCAGCACCTGGCGGCGCAGGAAGTCGATTTTCAGGTCTTTGGGGACCAACGGCATGCCCTTGTGGTTCGGTGCGAAAGCACCGCCGAAGTAGAGTCCGAACGTCGCGATGTGCACAGCCAGCACCGCAGCACCGATGCCCCAGCCGGCCACCGCGAAGACGGCCACTGGGACTCCGATCAGTCGTACCGCCAGCAGTGCGGCCTCCCAACCGCGTTTCGGCACGATCTCCTTGCGGTTGAGCACCCGCTTGGTCGCATTGATGTGCAGGTCCAGGGTGACCAGGGTCAACAGCGGGAAAAAGAACCACCCTTGGTGCGCGGCGAACCATCGGGCCAGGCCGCGGCGTTCCAGGGCACTGTCCGGGTCGAAGACCACGACGCCGGCGGCGATATCCAGGTCGGAGCCGATTTTATTGGGATTCGCGTGGTGCTTGCCATGCTTGTTCATCCACCAGCCATAACTCAGGCCCACGAACAGATTGCCGACGATCCGGCCGGTCCATTCATTGGCCTTGGAGCTGGCGAAAATCTGCCGGTGCGCCGCATCGTGGGCCAGGAACCCGGCCATTCCGCACATCACGCTGAAAGCGACTGCGGTGAGCAGTTGCCACCAAGATTGCCCGAGCAGCACGAACATCACACCGACTGCGGCAAAGCCCAGCCCGATCCGGATCATCCGCCAGATGTACCAGCCGACGTCGCGTTCCATCAGTCCGGTGGCCCGGACCTTTTCGGCGAGCTCGATGAAGTCCGCCGTCTGCCGGTTGGTGGCGGGGCGGGGGCGGTTCTCGGTCGGTGCCAGGGTCACGGCTCGGCCTTTCGATGGGCTACGGCTTCCAGGCTCCCAAGCTACGAGGCCCATTCCGATCGGCACATCACCCTGGAGAACCGACTGCACCCCCTACCGGGGTAGGGTCACCGGCCCAGGTAATCCCGCCGCTTCCGCGCTGCGGTCCGCACCGACCGCAATCCGGTCGCCGACAGCTCGCCGAAAGCAGAAAACTCGACCTCGTCGACGTCCGGACCGGTCCCGGATTTCCGCCAGGTGCCGACGACCCGCCCGGAACGGAGCATCGTGGGCAGGAACACCCCGTTGTTCCCCGGGACGATGCGCCCGGCATCTTCCACAGCGAGCGCCAGGCTGCGATCCGCGTAACCCAGCAGGTACTCGTCGAACCCGGGCAACAGGTGCGCCGCGGCCGCGTTGCCGAGCGGCTCCGCCGAGTGCACCGCCGTCGTCGGGACCAGGTACTCCCGGCCGGCGAACTCCACGGTCGACAGCGCATCGCCGAGCGCGGCCACCGCGCGCCGGCAGTCGGTCAAGGTCAGTTGGCACCACCAGCTGAAATCACGCAGCGTCGCCGGAGCATGCGAACCGAAGTACCGGGAGGCCAGCTCCGCCAGAGCCGCATCACGTTCGAGTTCGCGCGGCGCCGGCAGCCAATCGGCCGCCGCGGCGAACAGTTGCCGCTCGCCGCGGAGCGGGCCCTGGACCAGCTGGCCCCGGATACTGAGCGCATTGAGCAGATACCCGCCGCGCTGGGCGCCGGTCGATTGCCCAGCCGCCTCGAAAGCCTCGAACAGTTCCTCGCGGCTCGCTGCGCCGCCGCCCAGCCGGCCCAAGGCGATGTCCTGGGCCGCAGCGAGGTCCGATTCGGCGATACCCGCCGCATCGAGCCGGGGGGCCAACGCAGCCGCCATCCGCCCGGCCGTCAGCGAAAGGATCCAGACCAGGTCCGATGCGCGGCAGACATGCAGCGTGCCGCGCATCAACCAGGTCCGCACCAGATCTCCGGAATCGAACGCCTGCCGCACCGCGGTCCGCGACGGTCGCAACGTTCGCAGGCCCAGCGAATAGAGCACGCCGGGAAGGTCCTGCCCCTGCAGCGCCGTCATCCAGCCGGCTGCCGCCACCGGATCCGCTGCCTTCTCGGCCAGCAGCAGTTGCGAATGCAGCCGCTGCCGGGTCATCGCCTTCGCCGTGAACTCCACTCCCCTATCAAATCATCAGTGCGCCGCGGCAGGCCGGAGCGGCGGTGGGGATATCCACAAGCCCGTCAAGTATCGGTTGACGATTCGTCAATCGATGAAATAAAGTCGCTGCCATGCCTCTGACCCCGGAGGCATGCCGGACGCTTCACCGCTCGCCGGCAAATCCCGAGATAGGAGAACCATGAATCGGATCGCTACCCCGCAACCCGCCATCGATCTGCCTCCAGCGCTTCCGGCGATCACCTCCGACCCCGCGGAGACCCGACCGGGAACCGTGATGCCGGAACTGCTCAAGGAGCTCGAGTTCGAGTTCACCGGTTCCACGGCGCGCACCGCGACCATGCAGGACGGCGTCTCGCTGTGCAGCTCCACTTCGTGTTCCTGCTCCAGCACCACCAAGCCCAGCCAGCCCTGAGCACCATGCCGGTCACCTACGTCACGGCCGCAGGAACCAGGAAGGCCGATTTCACCGACTGTTTCGCCTTGGTGCTGGGCAGTTCACTGGTGCGTTTCCGGGACAACCAGGAACTGGCCAGGCGGTTGTTCGAATTCCTCGCGGAGCCCCGAACCGTGGCGCAGGTTGCGGGAGGCGTTCCGGGTTTGCAGGACCCGGAACGCCTCTTGCGGTCGCTCGCCAACACTGGCGTGGTCACCGCGTCCTCGCCGCTGATCGGACAGATCCGGCAATTGGACTTCGGCTCCGGGCGCGCCGCACGGGAACTCTGCCTGGACGCGCCGGAGCAGCTGTTGGACCAGCAGACCTGCTCCGGATTCGCCCGGACCGGCAATTCGCCGACGCTGCCGGCCGTGCTCGTCCGCGAATCCGTTTCGGGCATGCTGCAAGCCGCCAAGCGGTACTGGGATTCCGGGCTCTGCCATGTTCCGCTGCTCCCTTCCGACGGCGAAAAGATCGTCATCGGCCCGGCCGTGGTGCCCGGCATCACGGCATGTTTCGAATGCCTGCTCGTCCGCCGGGCGGCTTTGACCGAATGGCCTGACGAATACCTCTTGCTGAACTCAGCGGATGCGGTCCGGGAATTCGACCGGGCCGATCTCCTGCTCGGGCTCAATCTGGCCCGGCGCCTCGCCGACTCCGCGTTTTACCAGCAGCGCGGCGAGTCGATCGGCGCCTGCCTCGTGTTCACTCCGGATTCTCTGACCGCCTACTGCTCCCGAGTTTGGAGTGTTCCCCGATGCCCTACCTGTTCAAAGAGCGGGATATTCTCGACCAACTATCCCTGGCTCCGTTCCCGGTCCTGAGTGAAGGGCTCGTCGGGGCCGACGTCGGGCTCATCCCCGCCCTGCGCGAGGTCAGATTGGCTCCGGGTTCGGTCCAGGTACCGGCGTTCGCAGTGCAGGCACCCAATCTCCCGGCCTGCACCGGGACTGCCATCTCGCGTAGGTCCAGCATGGGTTTCGGCCTGACTGCCGGGCAGCTCTTCGGCTCCGCCTGCGGCGAGTTCGTGGAACGGTATTCCGCGAATGTCATTCCGCGCCGGTTCGAAGCGTATCCGGCTGCGGAGCAGATCCCGGTCCGCGAGTTCCAACAGTTCACCGACGCGCAGTACGCCAGCCCGGGCTTTCCGTTCACGCATCCCGACGAGGCCGGGGACATCCGGTTCCACCGGGCAATTCGCGCTTCGGACGGCCGGCTCGGGGCGGTGCCGGCCGATCTCGCTTTTCTGCATCCCACCGGCTCCCGGCAGTGGTGCGCCATCACCTCCAACGGGCTTGCCGCGGGGCGAAATTTCGGCATGGCCGCTCGCGGCGCGGTCTTCGAATTGATCGAACGCGATGCCTTCATGCGTGCCTGGTACCGAGCCGAAACCGGTCAGTGCTTCCGCATCCCGGAGCGGGTGCCGATGCATTTCACCGGGCCGCTGCGCCGGATCTGCCGGCAACTCGAACTGCTCGGCATCACGGTCACCTTGGTCCGCTTCGAAGGCGCCGGCGGTGTACCGGTGATCCTGGCCTGCGCGCGCTCGGCGAAGGTGGGGCTCGCCGTCGGCTGCGCCGCCAAATCGGAGGTGCGCTCGGCGATGACCGCCGCTTTCCTGGAGTCGGTGCACACGTACAACTGGAGCCTGCGGATGCTCGGCGGAACACCCGAAATCGACGCGGTGGCCGAGCTCGAAGACCACATCGCCTTCCATGCCGCGCCGGAGAACCGGAAGCACAACGCTTTTCTGGACCGCGGGCCGGAATCCGCGGAAGCGGATTTCACCGCCAACGGCGACCAGCCGCTGGGCGATGTGATCGCCCGGACCCGCGACCAGGGCTGGGACGTCTGGTTGGCCGATCTGCGCTCGCCGGACGTCGCCAGAAGCGGCTGGCACGTCGTCCGGGCCTTGAGCCCGCAAGCGGCGACGCTCGACGTCGAGTTCCCGCATCTGCGTCAGCACGGCGAGATCCGCAACCCGACCCCGCACCCTTTCCCTTGACCGAGGAGACCCGTATGGAAGATAGCCTGCTGAAGTCACTGCCCTGGATTCCCGCAGATGATCCGGCCGAGAATTACCACGCCGCCGCGAAACTCAGCCCCTGGGTCAGCGAATCGTTTTCCGGACCCTACGCCTTCGAGCTCGCCAACGACCCCGAAGCCTTGGCCGGCTTCGGGGTGCCGAGCTCGATCGTGGATTCCGCCGAACGTCATCCTTTGGTCCCGGCCACCGAGCCGACGCCGGTCGGCACGGTGCTGCGCGATCGGCACTCGGCCACCGGTTTCGGGCCATCGCAGGTGGACTTCGGCCAATTGAGCCGGATCCTGTTGGACACCGCGTGCACCTCCCCTGCCGGCCGTCGAGGTGCGCCCTCGGCCGGAGCGCTCTACCCGCTCGATGTCTACCTCTTCGTCTGCGGGGTCCGGGGGCTCGCCTCCGGAATCTACTCCCTGGATCCGTTCGCGGCCGAGCTGAACCGGCTGCGGATCGGCAAGGATCCCCGGACTTTCCTCAGCGAGACCTTGCTGTTCCAGGACCTCGCCGAGAGTTCCGCATTCCACGTCTTCTTCATCGCCTCGTTCGCCCGGCAACGAATCAAATACGGCCAACGGTCCTACCGGTTCACCTTGCTCGAGGCCGGGCACCTGGCTCAAGCCATGATCATGTCCGCACAGGAATCCGGGATCGCCAGCTGCCCGGTCGGCGGGTTCATCGATCAGGAGGTCGACGATTTGCTCTGCTTGGACGGCGTCGAACAATCCGTGGTCTACAGCGTCGCCTTCGGCACCGCGCGGCGCCGCGATGCCGCATGAGCCGAGAACCGATGGCCAGCTGGGAATCCGTCAGCAAGAAATACCGCGGAGTTCCTGCGCTGACCGAATTTTCGCTCGCCCTGGGGCCGGGCGTGCATTGCCTGCTCGGGCCCAACGGCGCCGGTAAATCCACTGCGCTGGGCATTTTGACCGGAGTCCGCGCCGCCAGCCGGGGCACCGTCCAGGTGCTCGGCAAGACCGTGGTGCGCGGCGGACCACAAACCCGTTGGCTCGGCAGCGTTCCGCAATCTTTGTCGTTTCCGGCCACGCTCACCGCGCGCGAGGTACTCGGTTTCGTGGCGATGCATTATCCGGATCCGGTTCCGCTCGGCCGGATCGTCACCGAATTGGGTCTGCAGGCTTTCCTGGAAAAGCACTGCGGCGGCCTTTCCGGCGGTCAACGACGCCGGCTCGGCATCGCCTGCGCGGTGATCGCCAATGCCCCCGTGTTGATTCTCGACGAACCGCTCGCCGGACTCGACATCGAGGGCAGGGCCGCGGTGCGGCACTTGATCCTGGCACAGCGCTCAGCCGGCCGCTGCATCATCATGGCCTCGCACGATTATGCCGAAGTCGAATCCACTGCGGACACCGTCACGCTGGTCAAGGACGGCATCCGGCTGGCCTCGGGCAGCACCGATTCGGTCCGCGGCACCCTGGCCTTGAGCCACGTGGTTTTCAACGCTCCGGAGGCGCCGGCCGGGGTGACTCCCCTGGGCGCGCTGCAACGCCTCGACGACGGCCGCTTCCGGTTGACCACGCGGCACCCGGACCAAGCCGCCAGGATCCTGCTCCAGGCCTTGGACCGTCCCCGGCTGCAGATCAACCCGTCGTCCTTGGAAGAGGCCGTCGGCGAATTGCTGCTGGAGCCGCAGCGATGAAGTATCTGCTTGCCTACGTCAGATTGCAACTGCTCGAGCTGCTCAGGTTGCCGTCTTTCCTGATCCCCATGGCCACCTTTCCGGTGTTGTTCTACCTGACCGTCGGACTGCGCTCCGGAGGGCCACCAGGGCAGACGCTGTTCAACTACGCCGCCTTCGCGATGCTCGGTGCAGCGATGTTTCAATTCGGCGTGGGCATTGCCGCCACCCGGAACGACCCCTGGAATCTCTATTTGCTTTCGCTGCCGGCCAGCCCCCGGCAACGAATCTTCGCCCAGCTGCTCGCCGGAGTGGTTTTCGCAGTGCTTTTCGCCTCGCCGTTTGCCGTCATCGGAATGCTTTTCGGCGGGTTCCAAGGGATTCCGTCGACCGCGCTGGGGCTGGCATCCGCAGCGCTGGTGACTGGAGCTCTGGTGCACGGCTGTCTGGGCTTGGCCCTGGGCTACTGGCTGCCTTCCCGGGGTGCCTTGCCGATTGCCAATTTGATCTACTTCCCGCTTTCCTTCCTGGGCGCGCTGTTCGGACCGGTGGACTTCGGACCATGGCAGCCCCTGCACACCTGGAGTCCGACCGGCGCCTGGTCGGATCTGATCGCGGCAGCACTGCATGGAACGCTGGCGAATCCGGCGCTGCTCATCCTCGTCGGCTACCTGCTGCTGTGTTCCGCGATCGCGGTGCTCGGCTATCGCCGGGTCCAGCAAACCGTTTACCGCTGAGGTCCGTCGCCGGTCAAACCCCGGCGTGGATGCCGGCTCGGACCAGATACGTCCGCATCCCCGGCACTGAGCTTTCCGTGCTTGGCAGGTCCGGTTGGAGCATCGGCAATCGGCCGAAATTCGCTTCGGCTGAGCCCGCCAGCGTGCAGTGCGCCTGCCACCCGGCGGCGCGGAAAAGCGCTTCGGGTTGGTCCGTGCAAAACGGTGGCGGCAGCGCAGCCTTGGCCCGCGCCGCGATGAATTCCGCCATGCCCGGCGTCCCGAGCAGTCCGCTGCCGAAGACATCCGCCAGGAACTCGGACCCGGGTGCCGAAAGCCCGGCTGCAGCCCGCAGCATCCGCCCGACCGCGGGGCCGTCCAAATAGAACAACAAGCCTTCGGCGACCCACTGCGTGGGCAACCGGCGGTCGAAGCCGGCCGCCAGCAAGTCCACCGCCCATTCGCCGGTGACATCGGTCCGCACCACGGTCCGGCGGGCCAGCGGCAGCTCGCCGGCCAGGACCCGCTCCTTGTGGTCGAAGGATTCGGCCAGGTCCAGTTCGAAAACCGCCTCCGGAGTGCGGATCCGGAATGCTCTGGCATCCATTCCGGCACCCAAGACCACCAGCTGTTTCGCATCCGAGGCAGACACCCGGTCGTCGAACCATCGGGTGCGGATCGGCAGGAACGGATTGGGCATCCCGGAGGCCGCCTCGCTCGCCGCCAAGGCCGCCTGACCGCGCGGCCCGGCCAGCCGACCGGCAAACGGATCGACGAACAACGCGTCCGCCCGTTCGCTTTCCCGGGCCCGGGCCGCGGCGGTCCAGAACGCGGTATAGCTGTAGCTCACAAACTGCAGCCGATGAGCAAGGGCTCGGGTTCCAATTCGACGCCGAACCGTTGCTGCACTCCCGCTCGCACCACGCGTGCGATCCGCAACACGTCTTCGGCACTGGCGCCGCCCCGGTTCGTGATTGCCAGAGAATGCTTGGTGGAGAGCGTCGAACGGCCTCCGGTGAGCTCGGCACCGAAGCCACGGTCGAAGCCGGCTTGCGAGATCAGCCAGGCGGCACTGAGTTTGACCGCGCCGCTGCCGGCCACTGGGAACCGCGGCGCCGCGGCCGGCAGTGATTCGGCGAGCGCGGCCGGCACGATCGGATTCGTGAAGAACGAACCGGTCGAATAGCTGTCCCGATCTGCCGCGTCGCTGACCATGCCCTTGGCCGACCTGAGTTCCAGCACCGCCTCGCGGACGTCCAGGGCCGGTGCCCGGTCGCCGACCTGGACGCCGAGTGCAGCGGCCAATTGGGCGTATTGCACCGGGGGGCTCATCCGGCCCAGAGCCAATTGGAACTCCACGCTCAGCACCACGTAGCGCGGCGAACCGTTGACCGAACTGCGTTTGAGCAGCGAATCCCGATAGCCGAACTGCAGTTCGGAATTGCTGAAGCTGCGCACGGCCGAGGTTTCCCGGTCCCAGGTCCGGATCATCGCTATGGTCTGCGCAACGTCGGATCCATAAGCGCCCACGTTCTGCACCGGGGTCGCTCCGGCAAGCCCGGGGATGCCGGACAGGGCCGCCAAACCGCTCCAGGCGTGCAGCACCGATTGGTGCACGAAGTCATCCCAGTTCTGCCCGGCCTGGACCCGCACTGCGGCCCCACCGCAGCTGTCCTGCGACGAAGCTTCGAATCCGGTCGAAGCGATCTGCAGCACGGTGCCCGGGAACCCGGAATCCGAGACCAGCAGATTTGAGCCGCCGCCGATCACCAGCAACGGCGTCCCGGCGGCATCGGCGCTGCGCACCGCATCGATCACCTCGGCTTCGGTTTCCGCCCGGACGAATCCGGCTGCCGGGCCGCCGACCTGCAAGGTGGTGAGTTCCGAAAGCAGCATTCAGGCCAGCCGCACCAGGGCCTGCGCTTTGACCAGGACTTTCTCCCCGCCGAAGAGCACGGTCAAGTCGATGCGCGCGGTCTTGGCCACCGGGTCGACGGCGCCCACTGCGCCGGAGACCTCGATGACAGCCCCTTCGGCCAGGTCCGGCACCGGCACCGGTTTGGTGAACCGCGTCTGGTAATCCAGGATCGCGCCCGGGTCGCCCAGCCAATCGGAGACCAATTCCACTGCCGCGCCCATGGTCAGCATGCCGTGTGCGATCACCCCGGGCAATTCGACCTCCCGGGCAAAGCGCTCATTCCAATGGATCGGGTTGAAGTCGCCGGATGCCCCGGCATAGCGGATCAGATCGGCCCGGCTGAAGCTGATCTCGCGGCTGCCCACTGCATCGCCGACTGCCAGCTCGGCCAATACCGGTGCCCTCATTGTTCGTCTCCTCTGACTACGATTTTGGACACCGTGGTGGCTACTGCTTCGCCGGACACCGTGCTGATTTCGGCCCGGGTGGCGATCATGATCCCGCCGCCCATGGCCCGGACCGAATCGACGTGCAACTCGGCTTGAAGGGCATCTCCGGCCACGATCGGACGATGCAGACTGAACCGTTGCTCGCCGTGCACCACCCGGGAGAAATCGATGCCCGAATCCGGGTCGTTGATCAATTGGGCGTCCGCCCGTTGCGCCACGATGATCGCGAAGGTCGGCGGCGCCACCAGATCCGGGTAGCCGAGTGCCTGGGCGGCTGCAACATCGAAATGCGCCGGATTCTCCGCTTTCACCGCCTGGGCGAACTCGCGGATCTTTTCCCGGCCGACGTCGTAGATCCCGGCCGCCGGATAGATCCGGCCGGGCAAGTCGGGATTGACTGGCATGTCACTCCTTGAAGGTAGAAATACTCGGCTCAAGCCTATCGGCTCAGGCCGGGAGCTTTGCCAAGGCCGCGGATTGCGCCTGCACGATCGACGTCCATTGGGCCAGGACTTCCGCGCTCGGAGACACTCCGCTGCTGAGTTCCATCACGGTGATCACGATGTTCTGCCGCCGCAGGTGGCAGGCCAACACGTTGTTCGAAGCACCGCCGGAACTGACCGTGGAGCGGATGTTGTAGCAGGAAGCCTCCACGCCCGAGGTATCCACCGTGAGCGGTTCCACCGAAGCCACGGCGCGGTAATTCTGACTGCCGCCCACCGTGACATTCTGCCCGCATTGCGGCACTGCACCGGCAACTTTCTGCAACTGGGCCGTAGCGGCCGCAACGCTGGTGTACTCGGAAAGCGTCCCGGAGGCGATGCGCTGGTTGGTGTTGTCCAACCCCGGCCCGCTGAGCCGGTAGCTGGCTTGGCCCGGCGCATCCGGGATCAAAAAGTATCCCGGATCAGTGGGCAGCAAGGGCAGGCAAGCGACCGGATCGGCGCTGAGTGCCTGGTACAGGGCGACCGCACTGGCTTGTTCCGCAGTGCTGAGCACTCCTGGATTGGTCATGGTCAAACCGCCGGGCAGCGGCTTCGCCGGAAGCAACGCCGCCAGATCCGGGTTCAGGCTCGGATTCGGTTGCGCTTGCGACGGCGGACCCACTGAGTCGCTGCTCGCGGTCGAGGGCGAGGCCGGCCGGCCGGTGGCCAGCGCCCCGCCCAGGAAAAATGCCACCACCAGGCCCAGAACCACCAAAAGCGCCACTACGATGACGGCCCATTTCCAGGGACCCGAACGGCTGTCCAGCAACATCAATCCGCCAACTTCCTCAGTCGATTGACTACATTCTGCAATGCCGCGACGTTTTGTTCATAGCTGGTGCCCGGGATTCCCAGGTAACTCCCGTGCAACGAGGCGTTGTAATACATTCCGTCGCCCATCAGCATGATCGCCTGGGCTACTTCCAGATCCTGTACTTCGTCATGGATCGCTTCGAACCAGCCGCGCTGCAATTCGGCGAATGCGGCTTTGGCCGCCTCCTGCTGCGCTTGCGGCAACCGCAAGGCGGCGATCAGCACCCGGTCGAACTCAAGATCGCTTTCGCCCGAGGTGCGGAGGTAGTAATTGACCGCCCCCTCGGGCGCCGCACGGATCGCGCGCAGGTCCTGCCGGCTCAGCTGCCGGAACTTTTCGATCAGTCCTTCGCCGAGCGCCTCCTTGCTGCCGAAGTGGTACAGCAGGCCGCCCTTGGAGACGCCCGCCGCGGCTGCCACGGATTCCAGCGTCGCCCCGCGTTCGCCTTCGCTGACCAATAGATCCTCGAAGGCGGACAGAATCCGGTCCCGGGCAGAAGATGTTCGAACCATGGCGTCAATATATCCCTTCATCGTGCCGGAGAATTGATTATATACCGTCCAGACGGTACAGTAATGAAGTTCGCCAACCCCAGTGAAAGAGCCGATCATGTCCGCAAACGCGCCCGCTTCCAGCATCGGGCAGGCCCCACCCCGCGCCAGCACGAGGGACTGGCTGGCCCTGGCCGTGCTCATGCTGCCCGTGTTGCTGATCGCCGTGGACAACACCGTGCTTTCGTTCGCGATCCCGGAGATTTCCACCACGCTCTCGCCGAGCGCCCCGGACCTGCTCTGGATCGTGGACGTCTATCCGCTGGTGCTGGCCGGATTGCTGGTGTCGATGGGTTCGTTCGCCGACCGGGTCGGCCGGCGGAAGATGCTGTTGATCGGCGGCGCCGGATTCACCTTGGTGTCGGTCCTGGCAGCTTTCGCGCCGACCGCGGGCTGGCTCATCGCCGCCCGTGCCCTGCTGGGCTTCTTCGGCGCAATGCTGATGCCTTCGACGCTTTCCTTGATCCGCAACATCTTCCTGGACACCCGGCAACGGCGGACCGCGATTGCGATCTGGGCGGCCTGCTTCTCCGGCGGCGCGGCCTTGGGCCCGATCGTCGGCGGGCTGCTGCTGGAACACTTCTGGTGGGGGTCGGTCTTCCTGCTGGCGGTTCCGGTGTTGATCCCGTTGCTGATTTTCGGCCCGATCTTCATCACCGAGTCGCGCGATCCGCGCCCGGGCCCGATCGACCCGATGAGCATCCTGCTTTCCTTCGCCGGAATGGTGCCTTTCGTCTACAGCATCAAGACCTTCGCGACCGAGGGATTCGGCATCAAGTTCGCGGTGACTGCAATCTTCGGAGCGCTCTGCATTTGGCTGTTCATCCGACGCCAGCTGCGGCGAAGCTCGCCGATGTTGGACGTGACCCTGTTCCGGAACCCGGTGTTCACCGGCGGCGTGCTGGCCAACCTGCTGAGCGTCTTCTCCCTGGTCGGCTTCTTGTTCTTCATCTCGCAGCACCTGCAGTTGGTGGCCGGCCTCGCGCCCACCCAAGCCGGCCTGGCGTTGCTGCCCGGGTTGATCGTCGCGGTCGCCGCCGGGCTGCTGGTGGTCCCGTTGGCGCGCTTCATCAAGCCGGTATGGCTGGTGACCGGCGGATTGCTGCTCAACGCCGTCGGCTATGCCGTGGTGGCATTGCTCAACCCGCCGCCGATCGCGGTGCTGATCATCGCGTTCGCGGTGCTGGGCATGGGCGTCGGCGCTGCGGAGACCATTTCCAATGATCTGATCCTGGCTTCCGCACCTGCGGAAAAAGCCGGCGCGGCTTCCGCGATTTCGGAAACCGCCTACGAGCTCGGCTCAGTACTGGGTACCGCGATTCTCGGTTCGGTGCTGGCTGCGGTCTACCGCGCCCAATTGCAACTGCCGGCCGGGCTCGACGGCGCGGCGATCCAGAAAGCCGAAGGCACCTTGGGCGGCGCGCTCGAAGTAGCCGGGCAGCAGAGCCCGGGCGTCGGCGAAGCCTTGCGCGAGTCCGCGATGAGCGCCTTCGACAGCGGCGCCGTGGTGACCTCCACAGTGGGCTTCATACTGATGTTGGCGGCCGCCGCCCTGGCAATCGTCACGTTGCGCAAAGCCAAAGCATCCTGAGCCGCCATGGCCGGGGTTAGCTCTGGTTCCGCCGCTCACGCAGCATCCGGCGCACGCCCTGGCCACGGACCACGATGCCGATCAGGTTGAGCACCACGCCGAGGCCCAGGAACGGCATGCCTGCCCACATCAACCCGTTGTTGCCGGTGCTGCCGCCGATGATGGTCAGAATCAGCCCGATCGCGATCAAGCCCATGGCGGAGAACACGATGATCCGGTACGCAGGGCCAGAGGTCTGCCAAAATTCGTTGAGCACGCCATCAGTTTACCCGCCGGCTCAGAGCCCTTGGCTCAGAACAGGGAGTCTTGCAGACTGGGCAATTCCGAGCGGAAGTCGCCTGCTTCGATGATCCGCCCCTTGAGCTGCGCCAAGTCCGCGATGAAATCGTGCCCCTCCAGGCTGCTCAGCACGAAACTGCCCAGCACCCCGTTGAGCGGCAAACCGTGCGCGCCCTCCAGGAGCGGCAGCGGATACGCCTCGCGCGGCCGCACGGCCAGCAGCTTCCGCGCAGCCTCCGGCAAGGTCCAGGGCTCGTCGACGACGCGGAAGCCGGCGACGCCCACCCCGGCCAGATGGTTCCGCACTCGGTGCGCGACCTCGGCGTTGGCCGCTTCGACCGCACCGAGCGACGGCCCGTCTGCGGCGACCAGGGCCGCGGCCTTCGCCGCGGAACGGATTTGCTGCGGCAATTCCAGCCCCGAGCTGACCGAATCTTCGAGGATCCGCACGATCCGGCCATCGTCGGCGTGCGCCACGTACTGCGCGGCAACCGCGCCTTGCTCGGCGAGCCGAATCCATTTGCGCAAGTCCGAGGCGGTGCCTACCTTGCTCGCACCGTGCGCGAACGTCGCGATGTAAAGCCAATGCGGCTGCGCCAAATAATCCCGCAAACCGGCCGGAGCCACCCCGCCACGGTGGAAATCATGCATGAACCGGAACTCGTCCCGGCCGAAGCACGGTCCGCATTGGTATCCGCGCTCGGCCAGCGAAGCCTCCGGACACGGGAGATGCGTCGACGCCGAGCGTCCATGCACCCGGGAGAAGCCCAAGCAATGCTTGCGCGGATCGCGGACCCGGAATCCGAAAACCCCCTCCGGCGGCAACGGCAACTCTGCAGCCACGCCGTCGGCCATGACGCTCAGAACCACCGAGGCCGAAGCGCTCCAGCCGACACCGCGGACGAGGGCTTCCGGCATGTCAGCTGGCTGGCTGCACGCCGAAGGCCACGGCCAATTTCATGATCTTCTCGGCCCGGCCCAAACGGGGCAGGTCCGAGCCGTCCCGGATCACGCCGCCGCGGGCATTGAAGTCGGCCATGAAGTCGGTGGCCCAGGCGACGTCCGAAGGGGCCGGCGAAATGACTTCGTTGATCACCGTGCTCTGATCGGCTTGCAGACAGAGTTTGCCGGTCATCCCCATGGCGACCGTGATCGCGGATTGTTCGCGCAGGATCGGGTGGTTGGTGCCGACCGTCGGACCGTCGATCGGGCCCGGCAAATTGCCGACCCGGCTGGCTACCACCAGTTTGGCCCGGGGGTAGGCCATCGCTTCGCGATCGGCGGCCATGCCGGTGTCCCGGCGGAAGTCGCCCGAGCCGAACGCCAAGCGGAAGGCGCCTTCGGCACGGGCGATGTTGTTGGCTTCTTCGATGCCGACCGCGGACTCGACCAGGGCGAGCACCCGGGTTTTGCCGTCGAGCCGGTGGAAGGTCTCCTTGACCTGGGCCGCGCTTTCGGTCTTCGCGAGCATCACGCCCTGCAACCCGGGAGTGCCGCGCAGCCCGGCGACGTCGTCCGCCCAGAAATCGCTGCTCGCGTCGTTGATCCGGACCCAGGCTTCACCGCCGTTGCGCAGCCACTGGATCACGTCGTTGCGGGCCGAGGACTTGTGCGAAGGATCGACGGCGTCTTCGATGTCCAGCACCACGGCGTCAGCCCGCGACGCCACGGCAGCGTCGAAGGTTTCCGGCTGGGTGGCCGGCACCAGGAGCCAGGAGCGCGCGATTTCAGCCGGCACATTGCGGATCCGGGGCAACGGGGAGGTCAACGGATGTGCTTGGTCGGACAGGCCGGTATCGCCGTAGGCATCGGTAGCAGAAGACATGTCTCTACCGTAACGCCGCAACTGGCCGGGTTGCGATTTCCGTGATCCAGATGACGCGGTCAGGAACCCTCGAAGGGCCGGACCTCGGAGCTGCCCAATACCTTCCCTGCCGCATCGAGCGCCTCCAGTTGGACGAAGCCGGCCTGCGGCACCGACGCCGAGGATTCGAATCCACTGCGCCGGAAGGAGGCGGCCAACGCCAAGGAATCCGCAGCGCCACCGGTCAGGACCCGCCACGAGGTGACTTCGGTTGCGCCGTTCCAGCTGGCGAAGACCTCCATGGCCGGCTCGGCTCCAGCCTCCGCAACCGGCCCGGGCCGCACTGCCACCGCCGGCCGGGTCGTCGGCCGGCCCACCCATTCGGCGCGGTAGGCACGATAGGTGGCACCGCCGCCGGAGATCTCCAGCACCGGCGTACCGTCCGGGGTGAATTCGGTGACGGCCTCCCCGGTCCCCCAGCTGACCAGGGCATTCCCGTTCGGCAGCAGGGTCATCCCGCCCTCGGCGGCACCCCAGTGACCGGCATAGCTGAACGATTTCTGCAGCTCGGCGGTCTTGGCGGTTTCGTCCACCGTGAGCAGCACCCCCCGGGAGACCGTTCCGTCGTCGGAAAGCGAAGCGTTGTCGAAGAGGCTGAGCGTTTGGCCGTCCCGCCAGCGAGCGTGGTGCTGCCAGGCGAAAGGCGCGCCCGGGCCCATCGCGAAATCGCTGCGCTTGCCGTTCAACCGCCAGAGAATCTGCCCGTTCGCCAAATCCACGCAATACAGCGCGTGGGTGTGCCGGGCTCCGATCAGCAACCGGCCATCCAAAATCTGCAGGGTGTTGATGTGGAAGGGGCAGAACGCCTTCTCCGCACTGCTGCCGTCGCGGCCGCCGTCCGATCCCGAGGTGACGAAGGTTTCCGCCAGGTCGAGGTGGTCGAGGCACTTCCACTCGAAAAGCGTCGCCCCGCTGGCGATGTCGATCTGCTGCACCACGCAGTCCAGAACCCAGCCCGCCACCGGGCCGCCCAAAGCGCTGGTGTCCGCGGGCACCGGAACATAACTGAGCAGCAGCATCGAAGTGCCGTCGGCCATTTCGGTCTCGTGCAGATCGGTCGGGAAGCCGCTCTGCGGGAAATCGACCGTGCTGACCGTCGAATACTCCGGGTTCAACACCTTGACCCCCGATCCGGCCATGCCGTGCCCCTGGACCACTTCGCCTTCCCAATAGGTCAGCACCGGTTCCCCTCGGTACTGCTGCACCCGGAAATCCATGATCGCGGAGCTCGCCGGCTGAATCCACACCGGCTCCCCGGCATCGTCCATGATCACCGCACCGGCCACCGCTTCGTCCTGCGGAGCCAGGAAAAGGTAACCTGGCGCAGTCTCGCCGGAGCGGGCGACGGCGAATTTGGCCACGGTCAACGGCGTGCTTTGAAAACTCCGGATCTCGCCCGGTTGCGCCGCCATCACTGGCACCGAGGGCACCGCTGAGGCCGTGGCGGAGGCGCTGCCGGTGGCCCGATTGCTGCCCACCGCGTAGCCGCCGAAGCCCGCGGCGCCGGTCGCCCCCAGCACCGCCAAGCCGCTCCAGCTCAGCACATTGCGTCGCGAATACTTCTGCAGTCCGGTATTTTTTGCCTCAGCACTCTTGAAATCCACACCGTCAAAGCTAATCCGGAGGGCTACGAGCCAGGTGCCACAATGCCTGGTACAGGCTGTGAACCGCGGCCGCGGAGTCCCGGATCCCTGATGAAAAAAATTTTTCATCAGGTCAGAAAATGGCCTAATTGGTCTTTAGGCTGGTGACATCACCCGACGAAAGGAAATGCCATGAGCTTCACCATGAAAATCGAAGTCGTTCCGATCCCGGTCACCGATGTGGACCGGGCCAAGGCGTTCTACGTGGACCAGCTCGGGTTCAATCCCGACCACGACCACCGGGTCGACGAGAAGATCCGTTTCGTCCAGCTCACGCCGCCCGGCTCCGCCTGCTCGATCGTGATCGGCGAAGGCATCGTCGAAATGGCGCCCGGCACCCAGAAGGGCGTGATGATGGTCATCGACAGCGCCGATGAAGCCTACGCGCAACTGCGCAGCCGCGGCGTGGAAACCAGCGAGGTGGTCGACATGGACTGGGGCCGGTTCGTCTACTTCTCGGACCCGGACGGCAATTCCTGGGCGCTCCAAGAACTCCCGGACTACGCCGCCGCCGGACAAGGCTGAGCGCGCCAACCGGGATCAGTGTTAGAACTGAGGCATGCCCAGCTCAGCACGCACCCCGGTCCTGATCGACGTCGACACCGGAATCGACGATTCGCTTGCCTTGCTCTACCTGCTGGCCAGCCCTGACGCCGAGCTGCTCGGCATCAGTTGCACGGCCGGCAACGTGCCGGCCAGACAAGTGGCGAAAAACAACTTGGCCTGGCTGGAATTGTGCGGGCGCAGCGGCATCGAGGTCGCCTTGGGCGCCGAGGTGCCGCTGCTGGCACCGCTGATGACCACCGAGGAAACCCATGGTCCGCAGGGCATCGGCTATGCCGAGTTGCCGGATCCCCGGCACGCCATTTCGGACCGGCACGCGGTCCGACTCTGGATCGATACGGTCCGCGCCCGCCCCGGCGAAGTGCTGGGCTTGGTGACCGGTCCGCTGACCAATCTGGCCCTGGCCGTGAAACTCGAACCCGAACTCCCCCGGCTGCTCCACCGCCTGGTGGTGATGGGCGGCGCGTTCAACCATCCCGGCAACACCACGCCCAGCAGCGAATGGAACATCGCCGTAGACCCTGATGCGGCAAAGCTGGTTTTCGATGCCTTCAGCGGCCTGCCCGAGGCGCGGCAGCCGATCATCTGCCCGCTCGACGTCACGGAAACCGTCATCATGGAGCCGCGGCACCTCGCCGCACTGGCCGAAGCGTCCGGAAGCAGCCCCGTGGAGACCCCGCGGGCCGAGGAGCCGCTGGGAACCCGCTCCCAGGCTTCGAACCCCCTGGTTCGCCACCTGGTCGACGCCGTCCGGTTTTACCTGGAGTTCCATGCCGCGCAGGGCCAGGGCTACCTCAGCCACATGCATGATCCCTTCGCCGCCGCGGTGGCCCTGAATCCGGAACTGGCCCGGTTGCGGCACGCCACGGTCGACGTCGAACTCGGCGGGACGCTGTGCCGCGGCGCTACCGTGGCGGATTGGCACGGCCTCTGGCAGCGGCCGAAAAACGCCTGGGTCGCCGTGCAGACCGAACCGGAAGCATTTTTCGACGAGCTGATTGCCCGGGTTTCCGCGCTTGCCCGGACCCTGCCGCCGGCAGCATAGCCGCCGGCGGATCAATTGCGGTTCAGCGATACCGAAGTCGCGACCGGCCCCCAGCCGGATCCGGAGGTGGAGATCCGCACCGGGTAATTTCCGGCGGCCGCAGTCTGCAGACCGACCCTCAGGTAATTCGTACCGGTGTTGTCCACCGAACCGGAACAATTCACCGATTGCCCGGACCCGGAACACTGCCAGCCGTTGGGGCCGGCGTCGACGTAGTCGAAACTCATCCCGGCCGGAAGCGTCAGGTTCACCCGGACATCGCGCAGCGGCCCGTCGTTGGCCGGTGTCAGCCCGATTTTGAGCGTGGAACTGGCCGGATCGAATTCGTCGCTGCTGAAACTGCCCGACGGCGTGAGCGTATTGATCGCCTGCGGAGCCACTGGAGGGGTGGGCGGCGGGGCAACCGGAGAGGTCCGCGGCGACTGGCTCGGAGTCGGTGCGGCCGAACTGCTGGGTGATGGCGAGGTGCTCGGGCTGGCGCTCCCGGAAGCCGTCGGGCTGGAACTGCTCGGGCTGCGGCTCGGCTCCGGGCCGACTGCTTTGAATCCGGCATCGGCCCGGAGACTTAACCAGATTCCGGCCGACAACAGCAGCAAGAGTGCAGCAGCCCCGGCAATCCACCAAGCGCGCCGGCCGGAACCGGAGGCTTCTTCGGCCGGGCCCGGCGCATCCGGATCCGCGGCTTCGGCAGCGGCCGGTCCGGTCGGATCGGCCAGCGCACCGGGAGCCGCACCGAGCGCGGCCGGGAACAGCCCGGCGGTGGCCGTCCCGATGAGTCCCGGGCCGACCACGCGGCGCAGACTGCTGTTCACATCCGAAATGTCGTGCAAGGCGGTGGTGCAGTAGATGCATCCGCGTACGTGGTCCTGCACCTGGCGGGACCGGTTGGCCGGCAGTTTCTGCCGGATCAAGGCGCCCAGTTGCTCCGCGTATTTGCGGCAGCCCGGCTCCGGCGTCTGCTGCAGATGACTCTGCAGATAGGCCTGCCGCAGGGTCTCCCGGGAGCGATAGGCCAACGCCGCCACCGCATTGGCGTTCAGCCCCATCATTTCGGTGATCTCGTGCGGCTTCTTGTCTTCGACCTCGGTCAGCCAGAGCACCATTTTCGCGCGCTCCGGCAACGACTCGAAGGCCGCGCGGACGATCTCGGATTCGTACCGGCCGGCCGGATCGTCGTCGACCGAGCGTTCGGCATCACCGGTGTATTCCGAGACCAGCTCGAGCTTGGCCGCCTTGCCGAAATTCCGATTCGCCAGATTCCGTACCGCACCGAGGATGTAGCCCCGGAAGAAGACCTCGGGCCCGCCACCGGAGCGGAGCTTGCGGAGCGTTGCCGCAAAAGCTTCGGCGACGAAATCATCGGCGTCGTCATGGCTCGCGCCGATCTGCATCGCGACCCCTTTGGCCACTGAACGGTGCCGCAGATAGAGCTCCGCGTAAGCATCGTCGTCGCCTTCCCTGGTCGCCGAAATCAGGTCCTCGTCAGAACGCACTGAAACTGGATTCGTCATGACCGGTCCTCCTCAGGACGGAATCGAGCTGCTGCCAACAGGACCAAGCCGAGCAGCGCCGCCAGCGCACCGGAGAAGATCAACGCGGCGGTGGCCGATCCGGTGTTCGGCAGCGTCTCCGTGGTCGGACCCGGCGCCCCGGGGCCGACCGGCTGGACGGCACGGTCAGCCTGCGGCGTCCCGGGAACTTCCCGCACGGTGGTCTGCACCGGCGTGGTTTCCTGCCCGCCGGAGGTGCTGCTGGTCACTGAATTGCGCAGAATCCCGTCGCCTCCACCGGCCCGGACCACCACCTGATACGTCACGGTGACCGCTTGGCCGGGCAGTAACCGACCGCTCCAACGGATCGAATCGGCAGAGCTCCAAACCCGCCCGGTGTTGGCATCGACATCACCGCGGAACGCGGCGTCGTCGAGCACTTGGCTCAGGTCATCGCTGAAGCCCGCCCGCAGCGGCGTCCGCCCGACGTTCCGGCCGACCACGGTGTAGCTCACCTGGTCGCCGGGCGCTGCAACTGTCCGGTCCACGGTTTTGGTCAACACGAAGCCCGAAATGTCGACGGTCACCGGTGGCGGGAGCACCGCCCCGGGCACCGTGCTGGTCACCCGGTTCACCAAGCGGTAGTCCCCGGGCACCACAGCCTTGACCGTCACCGAAAACGTCACGGTCACCCGTTCCCCGGGAGCAAGCTCGCCACGCCACAACAACCGTTGCCCGGAAAGCTCAATTGATCCGATGTCTGAGCTCGCATCGCCGTTGTAATC